>NZ_JAHBDQ010000041.1 GCF_019956555.1 Pseudomonas sp. A-RE-19
AATCAATATTGATGTCGTCTGACACGCCGCCTTCGCGGGCAAGCCTCGCTCCTACATGACTGGCAAACGTACCGGGTTTCCACCTGATCAGGAGTGCACGATGGACCTCAACCGTCGTCAGTTCTTCAAGGTCGCAGGACTCGGCCTTGCGGGCTCAAGCCTCGGCGCGCTGGGCATGGCCCCGACGCCAGCTTTCGCCGAACAAGTGCGTCATTTCAAACTCGCCCATACCCATGAAACCCGCAACACCTGCCCGTACTGCTCGGTCGGTTGCGGCTTGATCATGTACAGCCAGGGCGACAACGCGAAGAATGTCGCCCAGAGCATCATCCACATCGAAGGCGATGCCGACCACCCGGTCAATCGCGGCACCCTCTGCCCCAAAGGCGCAGGCCTGCTCGACTTCATTCACAGCCCCAGCCGTCTCCAGTACCCGCAGGTGCGCAAGCCCGGCACCAAGGAGTGGACGCGAATCTCCTGGGATGAAGCGCTGGATCGCATCGCCGACCTGATGAAGGCCGACCGCGACGCCAACTTCATCGAGAAGAACGCCCAGGGGCAAACGGTGAACCGCTGGCTGACCACCGGTTTCCTCGCGGCGTCGGCGTCGTCCAACGAAGCGGGGTACATCACCCACAAGGTGATTCGCAGTCTCGGCATGCTGGGGTTCGATAACCAGGCACGTGTCTGACATGGCCCGACGGTGGCAAGTCTTGCCCCGACGTATGGCCGTGGTGCCATGACCAACCACTGGACCGATATCGCCAACGCGAATCTGGTTCTGGTGATGGGTGGCAATGCCGCCGAAGCGCACCCGTGCGGCTTCAAATGGGTCACCGAAGCCAAAGCCCACAACAAGGCGCGGCTGATTGTGGTCGACCCGCGATTCACCCGTACGGCCTCGGTAGCCGACTATTACGCGCCGATCCGCACCGGCACCGACATTGCCTTCATGGGCGGGCTGATCAACTACCTGCTGACCGAAGACAAGATCCAGCACGAATACGTGCGGGCCTATACGGACGTGTCGTTCATCGTCAAGGCCAGCTACGGTTTCGAGGACGGGCTGTTCAGCGGGTATGACGCGAACAAGCGCAGCTACACCGACAAGTCCGGCTGGGGCTACGAAATCGGCGAGGACGGTTTCGCCAAAGTCGACCCGACCTTGCAAGACCCACGCTGCGTCTACCAATTAATGAAGCAGCATTACAGCCGCTACACCCTGGAGCTGGCCAGTCAGGTCTGCGGCATGCCCGTGGACGCAATGAAGAAAATCTGGGAGGAGATCGCCACCTGCTCGCAACCGGGCAAAACCATGACGATTCTCTACGCGCTGGGCTGGACCCAGCATTCGACCGGCTCGCAGATGATCCGCAGCGCGGCCATGGTGCAACTGCTGCTGGGCAACGTCGGCATGCCGGGCGGGGGCGTCAACGCCTTGCGTGGGCACTCCAACATTCAGGGCCTGACCGACCTGGGCTTGCTGTCCAACCTGTTGCCCGGTTACCTGACCCTGCCGGCCGATGCCGAGCAGGATTACAACGCTTACATCGCCAAGCGCGCACTCAAGCCGCTGCGTCCCGGGCAGATGTCTTACTGGCAGAACTACGGCAAGTTCCACGTCAGCCTGATGAAAGCCTGGTATGGCGCCAATGCCACCGCAGACAACCATTGGGGCTACGACTGGCTGCCCAAGCTGGACATCCCCGGCTACGACATCCTGAAAATGTTCGACATGATGGGCAAGGGCCAGGTCAATGGCTACATGTGCCAGGGCTTCAACCCGATCGCCGCCTTGCCGGACAAGAACCGTGTGATGAAGGCGTTGGCCAAACTCAAGTGGCTGGTGGTGATGGACCCACTGGCCACCGAGACTTCGGAGTTCTGGCGCAACGTCGGGCCTTACAACGATGTGGAAACCGCTAACATCCAGACCGAAGTCATTCGTCTGCCCACCACCTGTTTCGCCGAAGAAAACGGTTCGCTGGTCAACAGCGGTCGCTGGCTGCAATGGCACTGGAAGGGCGCCGATGGCCCGGGACAGGCGCGCACAGACATCAAGATCATGGCCGAGCTGTTCCTGCGTCTGCGCAAGCGTTACCAGGCCAGTGGCGGTGCCTGGGCCGAGCCGATCCTCAAGCTCGACTGGCCCTACAAGGTACCGGATGACCCGACGCCGGAAGAGCTGGCCCGGGAATTCAACGGTTACGCCATCGCCGATGTCACCGACGCTTCGGGCGCGGTGGTCAAGGCCGGTCAGCAACTGTCCGGTTTCGGCCAACTCAAGGACGACGGCAGCACGGCGTCCGGTTGCTGGATTTTCTGCGGCAGCTGGACCGAGCAGGGCAACAACATGGCCCGGCGTGACAACAGCGATCCTTTCGGTATGAAGCAGAACCTGGGCTGGGCCTGGGCCTGGCCGATGAACCGGCGGATTCTCTACAACCGCGCCTCCAGCGACCCTCAAGGCAAACCGTGGGACGCGAACAAACGCCTGGTGTGGTGGAACGGCAAAGCCTGGACCGGCACCGACGTGCCCGACTACAAGGTCGATGCGCCACCGGAAGCGGGCATCAACCCTTTCATCATGAACCCCGAAGGCGTGGCGCGTTTCTTTGCCCTCGACAAGATGAACGAAGGGCCGTTCCCGGAACACTATGAACCGTTCGAGACGCCCATCGGCATCAACCCGATGCACCCCAACAACAAGCAGGCGACCAGCAACCCGGCCGGGCGGATCTTCGATTCAGTCTGGGAAACCCTCGGGCAGGCCAAGGACTTCCCTTATGCGGCGACCAGCTACCGGCTGACCGAGCACTTCCACTTCTGGACCAAGCATTGCCCGATCAATGCCGTGACCCAGCCCGAGCAGTTCGTCGAGATCGGCGAAGTGCTGGCCAAGGAGAAGGGCATAGCTGCCGGTGACCGGGTTCGGGTCAGTTCCAAGCGCGGGCACATTGAAGCGGTGGCGGTGGTGACCAAGCGGATTCGTCCGCTGCAAGTCAATAACCAAGTGGTGCACCAGATCGGTATCCCGTTGCATTGGGGTTTCACCGGCGCCACCCGTCACGGTTACCTGACCAACACCCTGGTGCCGTTCCTCGGCGATGGCAACACACAGACCCCGGAATCCAAGTCATTCCTGGTCAACGTGGAGAAAGTCTAAATGGCCAGCCAAGACATCATCGCCCGTTCGGCCACCACCACCATGCCGCCCTCGGTGCGCACGCAAGAGGAAGTGGCAAAGCTGATCGACACCACCAAGTGCATAGGCTGCAAGGCCTGCCAGGTCGCCTGCTCGGAATGGAACGAGCTGCGTGACGATGTCGGTCACAACCTTGGCACCTACGACAACCCGCATGACCTGAGCGCGGACACCTGGACCTTGATGCGCTTCACCGAGCATGAAACCGACGCCGGCAACCTGGAATGGCTGATTCGCAAGGACGGCTGCATGCACTGCGCCGAGCCCGGCTGCCTGGCGGCGTGCCCGAGCCCTGGCGCGATCATCAAGCACGCCAACGGCATCGTCGATTTCGATCAGGACCATTGCATCGGCTGCGGGTATTGCATCACCGGGTGCCCGTTCAACATTCCGCGCATCTCGCAAAAGGACCACAAGGCCTATAAATGCACGCTGTGTTCGGACCGGGTGGCGGTGGGGCTGGAACCGGCCTGCGTGAAAACCTGCCCGACCGGCGCCATCGTTTTCGGCACCAAGGAAGACATGAAAGAACACGCCGCCGAACGTATCGTCGACCTCAAGAGTCGCGGTTTCGAAAACGCCGGTTTGTATGACCCCGCAGGCGTTGGCGGCACCCACGTCATGTATGTGCTGCACCATGCCGACACGCCCAGGTTGTATGCCGGTTTGCCGGATCACCCGGCGATCAGTCCACTGGTGGACCTGTGGAAAGGCCTGAGCAAACCCCTGGCGTTGCTGGCCATGGGCGCGGCGGTGCTGGCCGGGTTCTTCCATTACGTGCGCGTCGGCCCACAACTGGTCGAGGAGGACGAGCATCCGACCACCATCGACCCTGCCGTGCATGAATTCGATCCATCGGTGCACACCTTTGATCCGACGAAACCCGGCGGGGAGGACAGGCCATGAACGACAAACCGATCCTGCGCTACACCTCCAACCAGCGCACCAACCACTGGTTGGTGTCGATTGTGTTTTTCATGGCCGCGCTGTCGGGGCTGGCCTTGTTCCATCCGGGGTTGTTCTGGCTCAGCAATCTGTTTGGCGGCGGTTCCTGGACGCGCATTCTGCATCCGTACCTGGGCGTGACGATGTTTGTGCTGTTCCTCGGCCTGGTGTTCAGTTTCTGGCGGGCGAATTACTTCATCGCCAACGACCGTTTGTGGCTCAAGCGTGTCGGGACTGTCATGCGTAACGAGGAGGAGGGCGTGCCGCCAATCGGCAAATACAACCCGGGGCAGAAGCTACTGTTCTGGGTGTTGCTGATTTGCATGCTGGTGCTGCTGTTCAGCGGGTTGGTGATCTGGCGTGCCTGGTTCAGCGCGTACTTCGGCATCACCAGCATTCGCTGGGCGATGCTGCTGCATGCGCTGGCGGGTTTCATTCTGGTGCTGAGCATCATCGTCCACATCTATGCGGGTATCTGGATTCGCGGCTCGGTCCACGCCATGGTGCGTGGCAGAGTCAGCCGCGCCTGGGCGAGAAAACACCATGAGCTCTGGTACCGGGAAGTGACCGGTGACGAGACACCTGAGCGACCGATCAGCAAAAAAGGATGACCCTGTGGCGACGATCCTCGAGCCTGGGCAGATAGAAGCGGCGGCGAGTTCACCGCCGTTTCTGTACCTGCCGCCGAAGAACCTGTTCACCTTGCGCGCGCTGCGCCTGGAACGCCTGGCCGGCGGGCATCCCATGGCGGACTATCTGCGATTGATCGCGGGGCTGTGCCACGTTCAACAGCACCTGATGGACGATCCGCCCGTGGCCGCCATGCCCGATTCCGAACGTCTTCGGGTGTGCGTGGAACATGGCTTGCCTCCGTTCGCTGCCGATAGCCTGGTGCGCGAAAAGGTTTGGCTGCCCTTTCTCGAAGCCTTGTTGCAACGCTATCAGCCACCGCCGCACGCTGCGGTAGAAAACGCCTTGGCGACTTTGCGCAGTGCCAACCCAGGTCTGCTCAAGGCATGGGCGATTGCTTTGGTTAGCGGCCAGTATTCAATGCTGCCGGCAGAACTGGTGCCGTTTCTCGGTGCAGCGCTGCAAGCGGCCTGGAGCCATTGGCTGTTGAGCTCACCCAACCTTGAACTCCAGCGCGGCGACAGCCTCAGCCAATGCCCGGCCTGCGGTTCGCCGGCGATGGCCGGGGTGATTCGTCATCGTGGCAAATACAACGGTTTGCGTTATCTGGTGTGCTCGTTGTGCGCCTGTGAATGGCATGTGGTGCGGGTCAAGTGCGTGTATTGCGAACAGAGCAAGGGGCTTGAATACGTCAGCTTCGAGGATGACCGTCATGCTGCCAATCAGGCACCGCTGCGAGCGGAAGTCTGCCCCGGCTGCAACAGCTACCTGAAACTGATCTACCTGGAAAACGACGCCGAAGCCGAAGCGCTCTCGGCGGACCTGTCCAGCCTTATGTTGGATATGCGCCTGGAGGAGGAGGGCTACCAGCGCCTATCGCCCAATTTGATGTTGGCACCTGGAGCATAGGTTTCTACATGTCTTTGGGGTTACACAGATTCACTGCACACGCATTACCCTGTAGGAGCTGTCGAGCGAAGCGAGGCTGCGATCTTTTGATGTTGCCGTTGCTGTGGGAGCTGGCTTGCGCGCGAAGGTAGCCCCCTGCGCGGCGCCTGCGTTCGGCCTATGGGACCGGGTAGGCAGATCAAAAGCCAAAGCCACGGCAAGATCAAAAGATCGCAGCCTCGCTTCGCTCGACAGCTCCTACAGGGACAGGCCGATAGGCCCCCTCGCTTTTACGGTGCACCCCCCATCGAGAGACCCACGGCGCAGGACCGGAGCGAGGGAGAGACGACTGAGCTTATCCCTTTGAGCAGTGAGCCCAGCGGCTACACTCAGACGCGACGGTCAATCGCTTCCGGGAGCCTCTGATGTCTGCACCCTCCGCCAGCCAAGCCTTGCGGCTACCCTCCATCGACAGTTTGCTGCGCCATCCCGCCTGCCAGGCGCTGGCTGAGCGTTACGGGCGGGACGCGCTGCTGGCCGGCCTGCGGCAACTGCTCGATGATCTGCGCGAACCGGTGCTCAAGGGGAAACTCAATGCCGTTGAAATCGCCCCCGACGTGTTGGCGGGCAGGGTAGGCGAGCGTTTGGCGATCCGGCATCGCAGCCAGGTCCGCCGGGTATTCAATCTCACCGGCACGGTGCTGCACACCAACCTCGGCCGCGCGTTGTTGCCGGAAGAAGCCATTGAAGCGGTGCAACTGGCCGCTCGCTATCCACTCAATCTGGAATTCGACCTGCACAGCGGCAAGCGCGGCGACCGGGACGACCTGATCGAAGGCCTGATCCGCGAACTCACCGGTGCCGAAGCCGTGACGGTGGTCAACAATAACGCCGCCGCCGTGTTGCTCGCCCTCAACAGCCTGGGCGCGCGCAAGGAAGGCATCATTTCCCGTGGTGAACTGATCGAAATAGGTGGCGCTTTCCGCATTCCCGATATCATGGCCCGCGCCGGGGTGCGGCTGCACGAAGTGGGCACCACCAACCGCACCCATGCCCGCGATTACGAGGCGGCCATCGGCCCGCGCAGTGGTCTGCTGATGCGTGTACACGCGAGCAATTACTCCATTGAAGGCTTCACCGCCCGGGTGCCGACGGCTGAATTGGCAGAGCTGGCTCACCGCTACGGGCTGCCACTGCTCGAAGACCTGGGCAGTGGCAGCCTGCTGGATTTGACTCGCTGGGGCTTGCCCGCCGAACCGACGGTGCGTCAGGCGCTGCTCGATGGTGCGGACATCGTTACTTTCAGTGGCGACAAACTGCTCGGCGGTCCCCAGGCCGGGTTGATAGTCGGCCGCAAAGACCTGATCGCGAAGATCAAGAAGAACCCACTCAAGCGTGCACTGCGGGTCGACAAACTGACCCTGGCCGCCCTCGAAGCCGTGTTGGCGCTGTACCGCGATCCCGACCGGTTGGCCGAACGCCTGCCGAGTCTGCGCCTGCTGACCCGACCCCAAGCCGACATCCTCGCCCAGGCCCAACGCCTGCAACCGTCACTGGCACAGACAGTGGGTGATGGCTGGAGCGTCAGCGCGGTGCCGGCGCTGGGCATGATCGGCAGCGGCAGCCAACCGGTGGCTCGCTTACCTAGCGCTGCGTTATGCCTGCGGCCCAACGTTTCCAAACGTCTGCGCGGGCGACGATTGCTGGGGCTGGAGGCGGCGTTTCGTCAGCTGCCGATTCCCGTGCTCGGTCGCATCGACGGCGATGCACTTTGGCTGGACCTGCGTCAGCTGGACGACGAAGCTGCGTGGCTGGCGCAACTCGATCAACTGCAGGAGGAGGGTGCGCACGGGTGATTGTCGGCACCGCGGGGCACATCGATCACGGCAAGACCTCCTTGCTCCAGGCATTGACCGGCCAGGCCGGTGACCGTCGTCGGGAAGAACGTGAACGGGGCATGACCATCGACCTGGGCTACATCTACGCCGCACTGGAACCGGGCGCCGCCCTGACCGGTTTTATCGACGTGCCCGGCCATGAACGCTTCACCCACAACATGCTGGCCGGGGCTCAGGGCATTGATCTGGTGTTGTTGGTGGTGGCGGCCGATGACGGTGTCATGCCTCAGACTCGCGAACATTTGGCGATTGTCGAGTTGCTGGGCATCCCTCGGGCACTGATTGCGATCACCAAATGCGACCGGGTCGATCCTGCTCGTGTGCAAGTCGTCCGGGAACAGATCGACGCATTGCTCGCCCCCGGCCCTTATGCCGATGCGCCGCAAATTGCGCTGTCGAGTGTGACCGGCGAGGGTATCGAGACACTGCGTCAGGCCTTGCTGGATGCGCAACATGAAGTCCTTCAACGCAGTCCCCGTGGCGGTTTTCGCCTGGCGATTGATCGTGCCTTCAGCGTCGCCGGCGCCGGGATCGTGGTGACCGGCACGGCGTTGTCCGGCCAGGTGGCCGTGGGCGATACGCTGATGTTGAGCCCGCTGGGCAAACCGGTGCGGGTGCGAGGCCTGCATGCACAGAATCAAGTGGCTGACAGCGCAACGGCCGGGCAGCGAGTCGCGCTGAACCTGAGTGCCGACCGTCTGGCGCTGGAGCAGATTCACCGGGGTCACTGGCTGTTGGCCGAATGGCTGAGTGCGCCGACCCAGCGTCTGGATATCGAGATGACCTTGTTGGCCAGCGAGGCGCGAAGCTTCGAGCACTTTCAGCCCGTGCACGTACATCTCGGCACTCAGGACGTGACCGGGCGAGTGGCTTTGCTGGAGGGCAGCAGCCTGGCACCGGGTGAGCAGATGTTCGCGCAGCTGCTGGTGAACGCGCCGGTGCTGGCGGTGAAGGGCGACCGTTTGATCCTGCGCGACCAAAGCGCCCAACGTACCCTCGGCGGAGGCCGGGTGCTCGACCCGTTCGCCCCGGCGCGACACCGCCGCAGCCCCGAACGATTGGCGCAGCTACAGGCGCTGGCCACCACGAACAGTCTGGAAGAAGCACTTCCGGTGCTGCTGGCCAACAGCGACACCGGGCTCGACCCGCAGCGCCTGGAGCGCCAGTTCAATCGTCCGCGCACGACGTGGTTGTTGCCCGATGACGTACGTTTGATCGATACGCGCCAGGGGCCGTTGCTGTTCAGCGCGGTACGCTGGGAAGCCCTGAAAGGTCCGCTGTTGGAACACCTCGCCCGCTTTCATCAACTCGAACCGGATCAAATGGGACCGGACAGGGATCGCCTGCGTCGCTTCGCTGGCACCGCGCTGGACCGGCCGACCTTTATCAGCCTGCTCGATGAATTACTGGCCAGCGGTGCGATCGTCGCCAGCGGTCCCTGGCTGCATTTGCCCGATCATCAAGTGCGTTTGAGCGAAGACGACGAAACCCTGTGGCAGCAGCTACAGCCACTGTTCGAACAAGCAGGCTTCGATCCACCGTGGGTACGTGATCTGGCTAAAGCGACGGGCCATCAAGAGGCGATCGTGCGCCTGCTGCTGCGCAAGATGGCGCGGCTGGGGTGGGTGCATCAAGTGGTCCGCGACCTGTTTTACACCGACACGCTGCTGCGCCGATTGGCGGCTATGCTGGTGCAACTGGCCAGCGATAACCCGGTGATTCAGGTCACCGCATTTCGCGATGCCGTGGGCCTGGGGCGCAAGCGCAGCATTCAGATTCTTGAATACTTCGACCGCATCGGCCTGACGCGACGCTTTGGCGACCGGCGCCACCTCCGGCTCGACAACGCGCTGGCGCAACGCACAGAAAACTGAGTTCAAGGAAGGCAATCGCGCCCGGTGGCGCGGCCGGGCTTCAAACCCGGTTGGGGACGGCATCCGTTCCCGGGCAGGTTCGACTCCGGCTGCCTTCCGCCATTTCCAACGTGGCGCTGATCATAGGTGCCCGAAGGTCAGCGGATACTGGATGACAACGTAAACCCTGTCGATGTCATCGCCCGCCTGGGCGCTGTTGGCTCGGTGAGACACATGGGACAGTTGCATCGACAGACCCTTGGCGGCGCCTGATTGCACGATGTAGCGCACGTCTATGTCGCGCTCCCAATGCCGCCCGCCATCACCTTGTTGAGGCACGTACTCACCGACGGTCGGGTCGAACGGGTTGTAGGCCCCACCCTTGGGCGCATGGGTGCCGTCGATGTCGCTGCCCCTGACATAACGCGTCATGAAGCTCAGGCCGGGGATTCCATAAGCGCCGAGGTCGAGGTCGTAGCGTGCCTGCCAGGAGCGTTCGTGGGCGCCGTTGAAGTCGGCGTACTTGATCGAGTTGGCCAGGTAAATGGAGTCACCACCGACGAAGTCGAACGGTGTGTCGCCATTGATTCGTTGCCAGGCCAGGGTGAAGGCATGAGCATCAACGGTGTATTTGCCCGAGAGGCTGTAGGCGGTGTTGTCGATGGCGCCAGCCAGCGCCTTGCCGGTGTCTTGCGTGCGATACAGATTGGCGTCGAGGAACAATCGGGACTGTTTCAGGTGCAGATTGCCGTAGTACTGGCGCCAGGTGTCGCTCAGTTCGGAGGCATACAGGGCGCCGCCGACAGGACTGTGGGTGAACAGGTCGGCGCCCAGAAGCGTGATGCCACCGGCCTCGGTGTTGGCACCATAGCCGTAAAAGTTACCCTTGCTCGACGTGTTGTCTTGATTCTTGAACGCCGTGAAATGACCGGCCACCAAATTCACGTCGTCGATTTCGTTGCTGTTCAACAGAAAACCCGTGGCGTACTCCGGTTGCAGGCGTTTGTCGGCGGTGTCGAACACCGGGGTTTCGACGGTCATTTCACCGAAGGCCAGGGTGGTTCGGGAGGCCCTGATCTTCAGCGCGCCGCCGGCACTGGAATAGTCGCTTTCGCTACGACCGTCACTGTCCAGTGGCAGTAACCCCGTCCCCGAATGCCCTTTGCCGCCGTCGAGCTTCAGCCCCGTAAAGGCGTGGCTGTCGACGCCGAAACCTAGCGTGCCGGGGGTGAATCCGGATTCAAAAGAACCGATAAAGCCTTGAGCCCACTCTTGTTTGTAGTTCTTGCCCGAAGGCGAGGGTGAACGGTAGTCGCTGTTGAGGAAGAAATTTCGACTGAGCACTTCAAGCTTCGCGCCCTCGAGAAATCCTTGCGCGGTTCCCGGTGCCTCATCCGCCAGGGCTGTTCCGGCAAAAAACACGCAGAGCCAGAAGGACGCCCAGGGTACGTCCTTCCGACCGGAAATGCGCGGGAGGGTTTGTAAAGAAAACACCATTAATCTCCCGCCTGAAACAGCGACTCCGTAGAGTCGCTGTTTATTCTCAATGGCCTTCAGAGGAATTGAACATGGTCTTGGCGTAGATCAGGCCCAGACCATAGGCACCACCGTTGGCGATGGAGGTTTTCACCGTCTCGTCGTAAGTCTCGGTACGTGCCCAGTCGCGTTGCAGTTCAAGCAAGTACTGCAGTGATGTCATGGGACGGGCGCCGATCTGGATCATGCGCTGCAAGGCCATTTCATGCGCCTCGGTGGTGACGTCGCCACAGGCATCGGCAATCACGTAGACCTCGAAACCCTGGTCAATCGCCGAAAGGGCCGGGCCCACAATGCACACGGAAGTCCACAGGCCGGCCAGAACGATTTTCTGCTTGCCGGCAGCGTTGACTTCGACGGCAATACGCTCGTCTTCCCAGGTGTTCATGCTGGTGCGATCGATCACCTTGTGTTCCGGGAATACCGATTTGATTTCGTCGAAAATCGGGCCGGAAAAACTCTTCTCGGCGACGGTGGTGAGGATGGTCGACACCTTGAAGCCTCTTGCGGCCTTGGCGACAAGGGCGGCGTTGTTGCGCAGGGTGACGGCATCAATGGACTTGGTCGCAAACGACATCTGCGACTGGTGATCGATCATGATCAGGGTGTGGTCGGTCGGGGTCAGCAAGGTTTTGCCGGGAGCTGCTTTTGCAATGGCCATGGTGAACGTCCTTACGGATTAAGTGAGGGGTGATTCGCGAGGGCCATGGTTACGTAGATTCGGGCGTAGATATTGAGTCGATGTGCTGTTTTTTCATGGGGGGAGATAAAGGAAGCAGGCATGCCCATGAAAGGACGCCAATAAATACCACCATGACCTACGCTTATCTCCAGACATATGTTCAACGAACAGATTCAGCCCTGATCGAAAACAACAAGAACAGCTATCCGGAGACGACTCATGTTTGCATTGGCCCGTCGATTCAGCAGCAACCTCGCCGCTTTCATTACCGCCGCCGCGCTGGCCACACCTGTTTTTGCCCTGGACACCGTCAAGTTCATGGCCCCGGGCTCGGTCGGTGGTGGTTATGACCAGACCGCACGGGTCCTGGGCAAAGCCATGGTCGAGGCCAAAACGGCAAAAGCCGTCACCTTCGAGAACAAGGGCGGCGCTGGCGGCACCCTGGGGTTGGCGCAATTTGCCAACGGCACCAAGGGCGACGTCAATGCCTTGATCGTGGTCGGCGCGATCATGGTGACGGCCATCGAGCAGAACAAACCGCAAATCACCTTGACCGACGTGACACCGATCGCCCGGCTGTTTACCGAATACAACGTGATTGCCGTGCGTGACGACTCTCCGTACAAAACCCTCGACGACTTGCTCAAAGATTTCAAAGCCAACCCGTCCAGTATCAAATGGGGCGGTGGCTCCAAGGGGTCGATCGATCACATTGGCATCGCCGAACTGGCGAGCAAAATGGACATTCCCGTCAACAAGGTGAATTACGTCGCCTTCGCGGGTGGTGGCGAAGTCGTCGCCGCGGTGCTGGGTGGCCACATCACGGTGATCACCGGCGGCTACGCCGAGCTTGCCAAATACGTGCAGTCCAAGCAGTTCCGCTTACTCGCCATCGGCGCGCCCAACCGGGTGGATGGTATCGACGCACCGACCCTCAAAGAAAGTGGCTATGACGTGACAATCGGCAACTGGCGTGGTGTTTACGGCGCGGCGAACCTCACGCCTGAACAGCGCAAGGAATTGACCGAGGCTGTCCTGACCGCCACCAAAAGCACCGTTTGGCAAGAAAACGTAAAAATCAATGCGTGGTCTCCGAGCATTCTGACCGGGGATGACTTCGGCAAATTCGTCGAGGAAGAGCACGGACGCCTGCGCGCGATGCTGGTCAAGGTCGGGCTGCTTTGAGATGGCCGGGCGCTGGAGCGTCATGCCCGCCCAGTTGGCGATTGGCGTCAGTATTGTCGTCATCAGCGCGGTATTGGCGTTCGGCGCCTCGCGGTTTCCTGCCGAGATGGGGTTCGTCATCATGGCGGCCTACGTCTACCCCTATGCCGTCGCGGTGTTTCTGGGCGCCGTCGGTCTGTTGATGTGCTATCAGGCGCTCACCGGCGGTTTTCGCAACCTTCCCGACGACCATGAGACCACCCAGCCTCAGCCCGGCGGCAAGCTTGGCGCAACCTGGGTCACGGTGGGGCTGGTGGGGGTCACCGTGCTCATTTCCTACATCGGCTTCGTATTGGCGGCTGCACTGCTGTTTGCCTGTTCGGCACGGGGCTTTGGCAGTCGCAGCCCGGTGCGGGACCTGGCCATCGGCATCGCCCTGACCTTGCCGATTTACTGGCTTTTCACCGCCGGGCTAGGGGTTTCCCTTCCGCCCCTGATCAACGCCTGGATCTGATCCGGGCCGAAGGAGGTCGACAAGGTGGACATTCTCTCGAATCTGGCGAGCGGCTTTGGTGGCGCGCTGGCACCGATCAATCTGATGTGGGGGTTTATTGGCTGCTTTCTGGGCACCGCGATTGGCGTGTTACCGGGCATCGGGCCGGCGCTGACGGTGGCCTTGCTGCTGCCGATTACCGCCAAAGTCGATCCTACCGGGGCGCTGATCATGTTCGCCGGCATCTATTACGGCGCTCAGTTTGGTGGCTCGACCACTTCGATCCTGCTCAACACCCCGGGGGAGTCGTCTTCCATGGTCACGGCCCTGGAAGGCAACCTCATGGCCCGCAACGGGCGCGCAGGCCCTGCATTGGCGACGGCCGCTATCGGTTCATTCGTGGCCGGCACCATTGCGACGATTTTGCTGACGCTGTTCGCGCCCCTCGTGGCCACATTGGCGCTGAAGTTCGGGCCGGCGGAGTATTTTGCGATTCTGGTACTGGCCTTCACCACGGTGTCGGCGGTGCTGGGTGCATCGATGTTGCGCGGTTTTGCTTCATTGGGCATCGGATTGACCATCGGCTTGATCGGCCTGGACTCGACCTCAGGCATTGCCCGCTACACGTTGGGGGTGCCGGAGCTGGTCGATGGCATCGAAGTGGTGCTGGTGGCGGTCGGCTTGTTTGCCGTCGGTGAGGCCTTGTACAGCGTGCTCTACCAAAAGGAAGAAATAGGCGACCGACACCGCCTGACCTCGTTGTGGATGACCCGCGCCGACTGGAAACGCTCGATCCCCGCGTGGCTACGGGGCACCTTGATCGGTTTTCCATTCGGCTCGATTCCGGCCGGTGGCGCGGAAATTCCGACGTTCCTGTCCTATTCGACCGAACGCAAACTCAGCAAGTACCCGAAAGAGTTCGCGGGCAGCAAGGGTGAGGGCGCCATTGAGGGGGTCGCCGGTCCCGAGGCGGCCAACAACGCCAGCGCGACCGGTTCTCTGGTTCCGCTGCTGACCCTGGGCATACCGACCTCCGCCACGGCGGCGATTCTGTTGGCCGCGTTCCAGAACTACAACCTGCAACCGGGGCCGCTGCTGTTCCAGACCTCGGGCGAACTGGTCTGGACGCTGGTGGCCTCGCTGTACATCGGCAACGTCATTTTGCTGGTGTTGAATCTGCCGCTGGTGGGCCTGTGGGTCAAACTCTTGCAGATTCCGCGACCTTACCTGAACGCCGGCATTCTGGTGTTCGCCACCATCGGCGTGTACGGCATGCGCCACTCATCGTTCGACCTGTTTCTGATGCTGGGCATCGGCTGGGCCGGGGTGTTGATGCGGCGTTTCGATTTCCCCGTCGCCCCGGTAATCGTCGGCATGCTGCTGGGGCCGATGGCGGAAAAACAACTGCGCAACGCGTTGTCCATCAGTCAGGGCGACTGGTCGGTATTTGTGACGCAACCCATTGCGGCTTCGGTCCTGGGGCTGACGCTGTTGGTGTTGCTGGTGCCGTACCTGCTGCATAAACGCGGGATCAAATTGCATGAGGATGATTAAGCGCTTCGCGAGCCGGTTTGACGATCAGCACGACGATGCACATCGACGCCACCAGGCAGAGCGTGGGAACGATCATTACCTGGAGCACAACTTTCTGTTTAGATTTTCGTACGACCTCGACTCCTCGGGTGTACCCGGTCGGCGAGCTGCCGAAGGCTGCGATCTTTTGGGGCTGCCAACGCTTGATTGACAGCCTTGCCAAACAAAAATCAGAAGCGGAACGCTTGTCGTCCTACCAGTAGCCATTTGCCTTTCTGTTTCTGCCAGATCTGGAAGTTCTCGATTTCCGTGGGAACGATCTCGTCCCCCTTGATGGCTTGTGCCGAAAAATGATGCCGGACCAAGGCCACATCACCCGAGAGCGTAATGGTCTGCCCCTGCATCTCCAGGGTCTTGAAAGCACTTTTGCCTGTTTCGATGTCGGCGATGAATGCTTTCTTGTCCTGGATTTTCCCGCTGGAATGGCCGTAGGTGAGGTTTTCAGCGGTGAGCGCATTCAGTTGGGGAATGTTCTTGTTCAGCATGGCTTGGGTCAGATGGTCTACCGCTGCGGCGACATCCTTCTCGCCCGATGACGGGGCTGCCATCACATAGCCGTTGAAGAGAAACAAAAAACCGATCAGCAATTTCATTTTTTTCATGGATGTTTTCCTTGTTGTTATGGAGGCGACAGAAAGTTTTGAACTGACTCATCTGTCGTCGTACAACTTAGCAGGTTTTTATTAGGGGATGCATCCAGCAAGTGCCAGGCGACGAAAACAGGCGGAACTGGCGGCCGCTCGGTGGTTTCCAAATATGACGGGATGAAGCTGGATATTCACCCCATTTCCGGCACCTGATTCATCGGGTCATCGAAAAGTCAGGGCCATCTCGAACTGGAGGATCCATGATGAATACGCTGCGCTGTGGTTGTCCGGGCTGCCAGTGTGAAGTCGATCCGAACAGCATTTTCAATCATGACGGCGAGGCCTATTGCAGCGAGGCTTGCGCGCTGCAGCATCCAAACGCCGAACCGTGCCCTTCGCCAACCTGCCATTGCGAGCATATTGGCAAGGTCGGCGAAAGGAACATCAGTAATTCACAGCTGGACGAGGCGCTGGAGGAAACCTTTCCGGCCAGCGACCCGATTTCCCCATGATCGAAGCCGGTGAGACCTGCGCCGAAACGGTTCACCGGCTTGTCGGAGCGACGCCTTGCCCCAATGCCAGTCAAATCGGACCTGTAGGAGCCAGGCTTGCCGGCGAAAGCGCACTTAAGGACGCCTTCGCCGGCAAGCCTGGCTCCTACGAAAAGCGGTTTGCTTGCTTAACTGACTGGCATTGCGCCTTACCCGTGCAAGGCGCCGATCTGTTTAGCCGCTTAGAACCCGTAATGCAGACCGAGCATTAATGACTGGGCGCTGTAGTTAGTGCGCACATCGCCTTGGGGCAGACCTTGAATGTCACCGAAGTGCGCATCGCGCGTCTTGAGGTATCGATAATCCAGGGACACGGACCATTGATCGGTGAGCTCATAACCTACCCCGGCGCCGAGTTGATAGGCCGATACGGTGTCGCGATGAGTGTCGCCGAAATGAACGCCGCCGGCTTCCAGGCCACTGACCGACAGGGTGGTGTAGCCCAGGCCGCCGCCAATGTAGGGGGTGAACCGACTGAAAGGGGCTGGCAGGTTCAAGACGTCATACCAGAGGTTGGCCATCAGGCTGGTGGCTTCTTCTTCGCCTTTGCCGTCGATGCTCCCACCACCTTCGTAGACCCGGTGATTGAACTGGGTCAGGGTGTTTCTGCGGTAGCTCAGTTCCACTTCAGGTCTGAGCCCGATGGGAAAGCGCCAGCCCAAGGCCAGCCCGGTGGCGAAGCCGGAGTGTAACGGCTGGTTGAATTCCATCTCGACAAAATCGAGGTTGTTCTGGTTAAGGTCCTGCGCAGCCACCCAGTTCAGGCCGCCCATGACACTGATGTAGGGGCCGAGCGTGTCGGCGGAACTGGACGCTGGGGCAAAAAGGCCCATGCCAATGACGCCCATCACGAGATACTGAGGTTTGTTTAGTAGGTTCATGCTCGGTCCGAAGTGTGCCGTTATCGATGAGAAAGCGAAGCGTGTTCGGGAGGGAGCGTTCAACACGCTCCCTCCCGGGATGTTTCATACGTGGTGCAAATGCGTTCCAGGTTTTTCGAGCCTTGGGGTATTGATGACATTCGCTCGTTGTTCAGCCAACGCGCACAGGTTGTCCAGTGCGGTGGTCATTGCCGCGGTCAGCATTTTGCGTAGCAGCCCGCGGTATAAAAAACTTAAGGGGCCGGAGATCTTCGCGCTATGGATGACATGGGTTTCATTCGGCGAAAGCCTGCGCATCTGGTGATCGAACTCAAGGTCGATCCACAGCAGTTTTGCCGTGTTGCGATAGCTTTCATGCATCATCACCGCTTCCAGTTTCAACGGCATGTTCAGGCCATTTTTGAGGATGCATTTGCCTCGCGTTCCCGCTTGAAACGGGCCATTGAGTTCGCAATGGCTGACGTCCGTATCCCATAACGGCGCTTCTGAAAAATTGCTCCAGATCTTCCATATTTCAGAAGGCGGCGATTTGACTATGACTTGCACTTTGACATCGTTCACGGCGACACCTTGATTGTGAGGGGCACGGTCATGCTGGAGAGTGAGATCAATTCAATACCTCAGGCCGCGGGCGCCGATTGGCTCAGCACTTGAGCCGTAATACTGGCTTGACCGATTTTTTCGCCCCGGTTGAACAGGTCGATATAGATGCGGTTGGTTTTGAACGGCTGATTCTGTGCGTCAAAACCGGCTTGCGGTGCCAATGACAGGGGACTGTTCCTGGGGATTGGCCGATCCAGGGTGAAACTCAAGGCCAGCAGGTTCATTGGGGTGTTGAGTGGAATCCGCAGATGGCTGTGGGCAATCTGCATGTAGCACTGACGGGCAATTTCGAGGAAATACACCATCGAATAATGCTCGGGGTCGCCCTCCTGGAAGAAGTGCTCATCCGGCAGCTTGAGTGTGTCCACGCTCAAGCCTTGAGCGATGCCGCTCATGTCACTGACGATGACGTTTTCTTCTCGGGCCTTGTGCAGCAAGGCCTTGTCGCGGCAGCGAGTGGCCGTGAACTCGCCAGCGGGCGATGTCTCGAACGCCGAGCTGTAGGCCATCCCGAGGATGCAGGTGCACATCAGCTTTCCGGCCTGCATGACCTTCGCGTTGAATACCTGTGGGTCTTCGCCTTGTTCCAGATGCAGATCAATCACACCCTGCTTTTGTACGTATTGCTGGAACTTGATAGTCAGGGTTTTGACATAGGCGACTCGCCCGCTCAGTGGAGGCATGGCGAGTTCAATCAGTTGCAACACGCCCTCAAGCAATAAAATGCCGGGGATGTGATCAAGAGGGTGATCGAAGAAATAAGGGTGCGCTTCATTCACCACGAGCTGGGCGTGCAGTGATTGAGGGCCTCGCTGGGCGTTGGCGATCACGATATTTTCCGGGCAACGTTGCCAGTGCGCCGGGCGCTGGGCTTGAGCACCCTGGTGCAGGGCGAAAAGGCTTTCCATGGCGCGGACTCTGACACGCAGCCCCGAGAGCAGGGTGTTGGTCAGCATGTCACTGAGTTGCAGCACGTCGACGCCGTCGTTTTGCGGCTCGCGGACAAGGTTGACAGGGCGGGCA
>NZ_JAHBDQ010000042.1 GCF_019956555.1 Pseudomonas sp. A-RE-19
CGGGAATAGGCTGGTCTGGTTTCGTGGTTCACCTTGGATATACGCCACAGCAAAAATGCCCCGTATCTTTCAATACGGGGCATTTTCTTGAATCGTTGCGCAAATGGCTAGGTTTTCACACAGTCTGGAAGGCTGCGATCTTTTGATCTTTGGCGGCGTCATGAACGCCAAAATCAAAATCAAAAGATCGCAGCCTTCGGCAGCTCCTACAGGGATTTGTATCAATGATGTTGTGTTGCTATTACCAATGATGGCAATTCAGTTTCAGTTAAGTTCGAATCACTAAGGTAGCGCCCGTAGGCAACACATAAAAAAATACGGAGACACCCATGAAAATTCTGACTGCCCTGTTCACTGCCTCCATCATCGCCATGACCACCAGCATCGCACACGCGCGAGACCTGGGCCCCGACGAAGCCCTGAGACTGCGTGACGCTGGTACCATTGTGTCCTTCGAGAAGCTCAACGCCACGGCATTGGCCAAACACCCCGGCGCCAAAATCAGCGAAACCGAGCTCGAAGAAGAGTACGGCAAGTACATCTACCAGGTGGAACTGCGCGACCCGCAGGGCATTGAGTGGTCCCTGGAACTGGACGCAGTCAGCGGGCAGGTTCTCAAGAATCATCAGGATACGTAATGAAGGTGTTTTCGTTAAATCGACGCGCCAGCAGTCGAATGGCGCTGGCGCTCCTGGCTTTTTGCTCGGTGGCCATGGCTCGCGACCTGGATCAGGACGAAGCTCTGCGCCTGCGCCAACGAGGTGTGATCCTGCCGCTGGAGCAGCTCTTGCAGCAAGCGCTGGGCCACTATCCCGGAGCCAAATTGCTGGAAGCCGAGCTTGAAGAAAAACACGACGTCTACATTTATGAAGTCGAGCTGCTGACCGCCGAAGGCGTGGTGCGCGAACTGGACCTGGACGCCAGCACCGGCCATTTACTGAAAGACAAGGAAGATTGACCGATGCGTTTGCTCCTGGTGGAAGACCACGTGCCGCTGGCCGACGAATTGATGGCCGGCCTCAACCGGCAGGGTTACGCCGTGGACTGGCTGGCCGACGGCCGCGATGCGGTGTACCAGGGCAGCAGCGAGCCTTATGACCTGATCATCCTCGACCTCGGCCTGCCGGGTTTGCCGGGGCTCGACGTGCTGGCGCAATGGCGGGCCGCAGGCCTGGCCACGCCGGTGCTGATCCTCACCGCGCGCGGTTCCTGGGCCGAGCGGATCGAAGGCCTCAAGGCCGGTGCCGATGATTACCTGACCAAACCGTTTCACCCCGAAGAGCTGCACTTACGGGTCCAGGCGCTGTTGCGCCGCTCCCATGGCCAGGCCAATCAACCGACGCTCAAGGCTGCCGGGTTGCACCTGGATGAAGGGCGCCAGTGCGTGACCCGCGACGGCGCCGATATCCAGCTCACCGCCGCCGAATTCCGCCTGTTGCGTTATTTCATGCTGCATCCCGAGCAGATTCTGTCCAAAAGCCACCTTGCCGAACACCTCTACGACGGTGAAACCGAGCGCGATTCCAACGTGCTGGAAGTTCACGTCAATCACTTGCGACGCAAGCTCGGTCGCAGCGTGATCGAAACCCGTCGCGGTCAGGGTTACCTGTTCGGCGGGCAAGCTCAGTGAGGTCGATCCAGCGCCGCTTGAGTCTGGGCCTGATCAGCGTGATGGTGATCGTCGGCCTGGTGCTGGCGCAAACCAGCCTGTGGCTGTTTGAAATGGGGTTGCAGCGCTACCTCGAAGCCGGGCTGCGCGACGACAGCGAAAACCTTCTGGTGGCGCTGGTGCGTGGCCCGCAAGGGTTGCAGCTGGATGAACGACACTTGTCGCCGGCCTATCAGCGACCATTTTCCGGGCATTACTTTCGCATCGACTTTGCCGACAGCCATTGGCGTTCCCGCTCGTTATGGGATCAGGAGCTGCCGCGGCTCGAACACGCAGGTCTGCAAAGCAACCTGCAATTGGGGCCGGAAGGGCAGCAGCTGCTGGTGTTGCGTTCGGACTATCGTCGGCTGGGTCAGGCGATTTCCATCAGCGTCGCCCAGGATTACACCCCGGTGCGCGATAGTTTCTGCCGCATGCAGCAGGTCGGTCTGGGGTTGGGGCTGGTTGGGTTGCTGCTGATTCTGCTGCTGCAACGGATCACCGTGCGCCGTGCCTTGCGACCGCTGGAAAAGTCCCGCGAGCAAATCGCCCAGTTGCAGCAGGGCCAGCGCTCGCAACTTGACGAAGAGGTGCCGGTGGAGCTGGAGCCGCTAGTGGCGCAGATCAACCATTTGTTGGCCCACACCGAAGACAGCCTCAAGCGCTCGCGCAATGCCTTGGGCAATCTTGGCCATGCGTTGAAAACGCCATTGGCGGTGTTGTTGAGCCTGGCCTCCAGCGAAAAACTCGACGCTCATCCGCAGCTGCGCAAAGTCATGCAGGCGCAACTGGAACAGGTCCAGCAGCGGCTCAATCGTGAACTCAACCGCGCCCGGTTGTCCGGTGATGCACTGCCGGGGGCGTTGTTCGATTGCGATGCCGAGCTGCCTGGGTTGCTGGCCACATTGCACATGATTCACGGCGAACACCTCGACCTGAGCTACCGGGCACCGGCCGGTTTGCAACTGCCATGGGATCGCGAAGACTTGCTGGAGCTGCTCGGCAACCTGCTGGACAACGCCTGCAAGTGGGCGGATGCCGAGGTGCGGTTAAGCGTGGTCGAAACGGCAGAAGGGTTTGAGTTGAGCGTGGAAGACGATGGACCGGGGATTCCCGAAGACCAGCGTGATCACGTGTTCAGTCGTGGTACCCGGCTCGATGAACAGACGGATGGACATGGTTTGGGATTGGGCATCGTGCGCGACATCGTCGACACATGGAGCGGGGTGTTGAGGCTGGAGGAAAGCGAGTGGGGCGGGTTGAAGGTGACGATCGAGTTGCCCAAACGCTGACGCCCATCCGAAGGACGCTCCCACAGGAATGCATTGAATCAGCCCCGGAACTGACGGATTCACACCCCGTAGGAGCTGCCGAAGGCTGCGATCTTTTGATCTTCGGCGTCATTAAGGGCGCAAAAATCAAAAGATCGCAGCCTTCGGCAGCTCCTACGGGGCGTTGGCTTTGACAAGGCGGCAATGCTCCGGCACAGTGCGCGCCCTCTAATAAAACCCTTTTTCTTTAATCCGCTGGCGGCCTGTGCAGACTGCCGGCCGGACTCATTCCGTTTGGCGGTGATTGCCTCACCGCGCTGTTTTTGAGGTAGCAATAATGAATGCAGTAATTGCCGCGGTCGGCATCATGCTGATCCTCAGCCTGTCCCGCGTGCATGTGGTCATCGCGCTGATCGTGGGCGCGCTGGTGGGCGGTCTGACCGGTGGCCTGGGCATCGACGCGACCCTGAAAGCCTTCAACAATGGCCTTGGTGGCGGGGCGACGGTGGCGATGTCTTACGCCTTGCTCGGTGCGTTCGCCGTGGCCATTGCCAAGTCCGGTCTGGCCCATGCGCTGGCCGACAAAGCCCTGGCCATGGTCGATCGCCAGCACGCCAACGGTGGCGGAAATGTCAAATGGCTGCTGATCGGTCTGCTGTGGGTGGTCGCCATTGCCTCCCAGAACATTTTGCCGATTCATATCGCCTTTATCCCGTTGCTGGTGCCGCCACTGTTATATGTGCTGACCAAACTGCAACTGGACCGCCGATTGATTGCCTGTGTCATCACGTTCGGTCTGATCACGCCGTACATGTTTCTGCCCGTGGGCTTCGGCAATATCTTCCTCAATGAAATCCTGCTAGCCAACGTCGCCCGTAGCGGGGTGGACATCAGCGGCATCAACGTCACCCATGCCATGGGCATTCCGGCGCTGGGCATGGTTTTTGGCCTCGCGGCGGCGTTCATCAGCTACCGCAAGAAGCGCGTCTACGACCTGGAAAAGATCGAGCAGGTCGAACAGGTCGCGGTGCAATACAACCCAATGAGCCTGATGGTCGCCGGCCTGGCCATTGCCGTCGCATTCATCGTTCAGTTACTGCTGGACTCGATGATTATCGGGGCGCTGGTGGGCTTCCTGATCTTCTCGGTGTCGGGCATCGTCAAATGGCGCGACACCGATGACCTGTTCACCGAAGGCATGAAGATGATGGCGATGATCGGTTTCATCATGATCGCCGCATCCGGGTTTGCCGAAGTGATGAAGGCCACCGGTCATGTGCAGACGCTGGTGGAATCCTCAGCCACGTGGATCAACCACAGCAAAGGTATCGGTGCGCTGTTGATGCTGCTGGTCGGGCTGTTGGTGACCATGGGCATCGGTTCGTCGTTTTCCACGGTGCCGATCCTGGCGGCGATTTTCGTGCCGTTGTGCGTGCAACTGGGCTTCAGCCCGATCGCCATCGTGTGCATCGTCGGCACCGCCGGCGCGTTGGGTGATGCCGGCTCACCTGCCTCGGACTCGACCCTGGGGCCGACCTCCGGTCTGAACATCGACGGCCAGCATCACCACATCTGGGACACCGTGGTCCCGACCTTCCTGCACTACAACCTGCCGTTGCTGGCGTTTGGCTGGGTGGCGGCGATGGTTCTGTAAAACACCCCGGATCAAATGTGGGAGCGGGCTTGCTCGCGAAAGCGATCTGTCAGACACATCAATGCTGGATGTGCCGCTGCCTTCGTGAGCAAGCCCGCTCCCACACTTGATTGCTGTGCCCTTCACTCAACTTTTGAATTGGCCTGCCGTTAAAGCCTTTAACCACGCCAACAAAACCAAAAGAGTGAACGTCATGCGCATGAGCCTGAAGGCTAAAGTCCTGTCCCTTGCCGTCCTCCCGGTGTTGCTCTTTGCGCTGGTCATCAGCCTGACCACCCTGTTCATTCTGCAAGAGCAGGCCCGCAAGGAAGTCGAGGAAACCCGTCAGCGACTGCTCAGCGATGCCAAGGCGACCCTGCAAAGTTACGTTGCCGTGGCCATGACCACGATCAAACCGCTCTACGACGCGGCCGCCCCCGGCGATGATGCGGCGCGGGCGCAGGTGATCAAGTTGCTGTCGAGCATCACCTACGGCAAGGACGGTTACTTCTTCGGCTACGACTCCAACACCGTGCGCCTGTTCAAGGCCGGCAGCCCCGAAGGCGTGGGCCAGAGCTTCAAGGACAACCGCGACCCGAACGGCGTCTACGTCAACCGCGATCTGGTGAAAGTCGCCAAGGACGGTACCCATTACCTGCAATACAGCTCGCCGCTGCCCGGTAACTCCCAGGTTTTGGTGCCTAAACTCGGCTATACCGAATACCTGTCCAAGTGGGACATGGCGGTCGGCACCTCGGTCAACCTCGACGGCATCGAAGCTCAAGTGGCGCTGGTTGAGGTCAAGGTCCAGGAACGCATGCAAGGCGTGGTGCTGAGCATTGTCGGGATTGCGGTGGTGGTGCTGCTGTTGATCGCCGCCGCCGGGATGTTGCTGGCCAACACCATTTTGCGTCCGCTGAACCTGATGAAAGCCAACCTCGACGACATCGCGGCGGGCGAGGGCGACCTGACCCGGCGCCTGACCATCACCAGCCAGGATGAACTCGGCGAACTGGCCGGCTCGTTCAACCGTTTCGTCGACAAGATCCACGGCCTCGTGCGGCAAATCACTGAAATGACTTCGCAACTGACCGGGCTGGTGAATCAGGTCTCTGATCAGGCCCAGCGTTCGGATCAGGCCATGGAGCGCCAGCGCCACGAAACCGATCAGGTGGCCACGGCGATCAACGAAATGTCGGCGGCGGCCCAGGAAGTGGCCAAGAGCGCGCAAAACGCGGCGGTCGCTGCCCAGCAGACCGACGAAGAAGGCCAGGCCGCCAAGCGCGTGGTGGCCGGCAGTATCGTGAAGATTCATGCGCTGGTGAACGACATTCGCAGCAGCGGGGTGTCTCTGGACAGCCTGCAGAAAGACGTGTCGTCGATTGTCAGCGTACTCGGGGTGATCCGTTCGATTGCCGAGCAGACCAACCTTCTGGCGCTCAACGCTGCCATTGAGGCGGCACGCGCCGGTGAGGCCGGGCGTGGTTTTGCGGTGGTTGCCGACGAAGTGCGGGCATTGGCCAGCCGCACGCAAATCAGCACCCAGGAAATCCAGAGCATGATCGACCGCTTGCAGGCCGGCACCCAATCGGCCGTCGAGGCCATGCGCCGCTCCAGCGAGGCCGGCGACGGCACGTCGGCCCAGGCCAACGAGGCGGGGGCATCTCTGGATGCCATGGCCCAATTGATCGGCACCATCAACTCGATGAACGCCCAGATCGCCAGCGCTGCCGAAGAGCAAACCGCGGTGGCCGAAGAGATCAATCGCAGCGTGCACCAGATCGCGGTGGCCGTAGACAGTGTCGCCGACGAAACCCAGCTCGGCGCCCAGACCTCGCGCAGCCTCGCCGACCTCGGTCGGCGCCTGGGGCAACTGGTCGGGCAGTTCCGCATTTAATGCCATGAACGGGGCCGCAGTTGACACTAACTCCTACACTGGTATTACGGTGCGCATCCGTCGCACCCGGACGACCATCACCATGGAGTCAGACTCATGAACGACGGTACCTGCGACTGCCCGAAATGCTCCTGCAAGCTGGGTGAACACCCCATCGTGCGTCACGGCAAGCACTATTGCTGTGAAGGCTGCGCCAAACATCATGAACACGGCGAAGAATGCTCCACCAAAGGCTGCAAGTGTGCCAAGCACTGACTAACCAGCCAAAAATGTGGAGCCGTCCAGGCTCCACTTTCAGTTTGACTGTTTGCCCTCCCGCTCAACGCTCAACTCGCCGGTCGCCAGGTAACATTTTCGATGCCGAATTTTTCTGCCAGCGGTTTGCTGGTCTTTTGCACCCGCTCACGGCCAAAGCGCGGGATCCGGCCGACGCCGGCGTCGCAACTTGCCCAGTGCCAAGCCTCTGCATTGTCCATTTTGTCCAGGCGGATAATGAAAGACTTGGGCTTGCCATGCAGGGTGTATTCAATAACGAAAAGTTTTGCATTGTTCATAAAGCCTGTATTCCTCCCTGTCGTTATAGAGGGATCGTTGGGCGCGCGGAAAATTCAGTCCAATTGTCAGGCGGTGGCGACGGGTGGCAACGACTTATGTGTCTCGTTACCATGAGGCTCCCGACCCCGAATGATCCTAGCCCATGGCCCTTGCCGCGCCACCTGATCTGAGCGATACCGATGTGCCCGTGCAGCCGCTGGCGCGCACTTATCCGCGCGGGTTGTATATCGAGCCTCACGAGCATGTCTGGGGCCAGTTGCTGTATGCGATGAGCGGCGTAATGTGGGTCGAGACGCCTCATGAAGCGCTGGTGGTGCCGCCGCAACGGGCCGTCTGGCTGCCGCCGGGCGTACCTCACGGGATTCGCGTGGTTTCGGACCTGCAGATGCGCAACATCTATCTGCGGCCCGCATTGGCCGCGACGCTGGACGACGGTGTTCAGGTGATTGAAGTCGGCGGGCTGCTGCGCGAACTGATTGTCGGGCTGGTGGAACAGGGGGACCACGGTGCACCGGATTACTACGCAGCGCTGGTCGGCCTGGCATTGCTGGAGCTCAAGCGCGCCAGGCGTTCACAGCTGAAAATCCCGCTGCCGGACGACTCCGACCGGCGGCTGATGAACCTGTGTCAGGCGGTCATGGTCGCGCCGTCGCTGGATATCCCCTTCGAGCAGCACGCCGAAAACGCCGGGGCCAGCGTGCGCACCCTGGCGCGACTGTTCAAGGCCGGTCTGGGCATGGGTTTCGCCGAGTGGCGACGGCAGGTGCAGCTGGCGACCGCCGTGGCGGAGTTGATTCAAGGTGTTTCCGTCAGCGCGATTGCCCGGGAACTGGGCTATTCGCCGAGCAGCTTTAGCGACATGTTTCGTCGGGAACTGGGCGTCGCGCCTTCACAGTTTTGCGCGGGGTCGCTTCAAGGCTGAGTTCGTGCAAACGCTTTGGCCGATATTCAGAAGCACTTGGCCGATACTCACGGCTGCCTCTCTCTAGACTCCGGGCATACCTCAATTTGCTTACGGAGTTTGCGATGAGCTACTTCATATCGCTGGTCATCGGTCTGGGCGTCGGCTTGCTCTACGGCGCGCTTGGTTTTCGCTCTCCCGCACCACCAGCCATTGCTCTGATAGGCCTGCTGGGCATGCTCGCCGGTGAACAGTTGTGGCCCCTGGGCCGGCAGCTGGTGGCGGGCTGGCTCTCCTGAAATCTTTTATCCACTCGATGGAAACGCCCATGAAAGCACTGCAATTCGACAAAACCGGCGACCTCTCGGCCCTGCGCTACGTTGAGGTTCCCACCCCCGTTCCCGGCGCCGATGAAGTGCTGGTCCAGATCAAGGCTGCGGGCCTGAATCCCAGCGATGTGAAAAACGTACTGGGACGGTTTCCCTACACCACGCTGCCGAGGATTCCCGGTCGTGATTTCGCCGGTATCGTCGTCGAAGGCCCTCAGGCGCTGATTGGCCAGGAAGTCTGGGGCACCGGTCGTGAGCTGGGCTTTTTTGCCGACGGCTCCCATGCGCAATTCGTCAAACTGCCGGCCAATGGTGTGGCCCTGAAGCCGACGCATCTGAGCTTTGCCCAGGCCGCCAGCCTCGGAGTGCCGTACACCACGGCGTGGGATGCGTTGGAACGCAGCGGGGTGACGGCCGGCACGCGACTGTTGGTGATCGGCGGCGGGGCGGTGGGCAGTGCGGCACTGGCGCTGGCCAATGTTCGCGGTGCCCAGGTGCTGGCGGCGGCGCGGCGACCGGAGCAGGTCAAGGACTTGCAGGCTCAGGGGTATCAGACGCTGCAACTGGATAAACCGGAAGGCTTGAGCGCACAAGTGAACGCCGTGTATGCCGGCGGCGCCGACGTGATTTTCGACACCACCGGTTTCTGGCTGCCGGCCTCGGTCCCGGCGCTGGCCGCGTTCGGCCGCATCGCGATCATCGCCGCACCGGCCGATGGACACGTGCAATTGCCGGCCCTGGCGCTGTATCGCAAGGGCGGTTCGGTGGTGGGAGTCAACTCGTTGCTGTACGGCGTTCAGGCGTGTGCGGCGATGCTTGATCAGTTCGGAAAGTTTTTCGATCAGGGCCTGTTGCCGTTGCCGGAAGGGTTGCTTGAGTCACCGTTGGCCGAGGGCCTGGAGCGGTATGCGCAGGTGAATCAGGGCAGTGGCGACAAGGTGATTTTGTTGCCGTAAAGCTTCGCGGGCAAGCCTCGCTCCTACGGGTTATGTGTCGACCACGGATATTTTGATCGACACATCACCCGTAGGAGCGAGGCTTGCCCGCGAAGGCGTCCTCAGCCGAACTCAGGCTTCGGGAACGCCTTTCTCCCAAGCCGACCAATTCTGCAAAATCTCTTGCACCAACGGATTCCCCGTGCGGTACAGGTTCTCCAGCGCCGGCACAAAACCGCCCTGATCGGCGTACTTGAGCAGGTTATCCACCTCGCTCTGACCCGGCGCCGGACGGTCGAAGTCGGAACCGGCGCGTAGCACGGCCAGGCGCCGGACATCCACCAGACCCTCACGGCTAGCGCGCAGCAGCGCCTCGTAGGTGGAATTGTCTTCCTGCTGAGTCGTGCAATAGACCCCTTCGTTGTTGGTCAGCAGTTGGGTCCAGACCTCCGCCCGTTCACTCAACCGCGTCCCGGAAAACCAGGTATTGCCCGCCAGCGTGTCGCATTGGGTCACCTCTGGCGGCTGATTGGCTGGCGCAGACGGATACTTCAAGCGCCATGCTGCCGATTCCTTGCTCTCGCTCAGCTCGACCTTGTGGCTCAGGGCGAATGCCTTGGCCTGCAACTTCGGGTTGAGTTCGAAGACTTCAGTCTTGTAGTCCAGCGGCGGCTTTTCGTTCGGGCCTTTGGTGTTGATGCCCAGGTAACCGGTGGGCCAGTCTTTCGGCGCGTCCCGGGAATCCAGCTCCCACTGGGTGCCGAATTCCACCAGATAGTGAGCCCACGCGGTGGTGCCGAGGGTGCCGTGGTGCGGGCTGATGCCGGCAATCCCGGCGATCAGGAAGTAACTTTTGCGCAGGTCGAATTTCGGCGACAGCGCCAGAGCCAGGGTCGAGGCCGCCGCATTGGTCTGGCCCATGCCGGTGACCATCAAGCACACCTGTTGGGTGTTGCAGCGAATATTCGGGTACTCGGCGGACAGGCCCGGTACGCGCACCTCCTGCTTGAGCTCCAGGCGATCGATCCAGTTCTGCGCCTCGGGGGCGAACATGGTGATCAGCATCACTTTCGGCTGGATCGGCACGTCGCCAGCCCAGGCAGCAGAAGAGAGCAGGGTGCCGCAGGTAAGTGACAGGGAAAGGGAAAGACGCATCATTGCCTTCATAAAACCTCCTGATTCAAATGAGCCTTAAAACTGATAACCGACACCGGCGTAGTAACCCCAGCCGTTGGAACGGGCGCGGAAGTCACCGTCGCCGAAATTCAACTCACTGCCATCCTCCCAGTTGCCGCCGTTGTGGAAGTAACGGCCGACCAGGGTGAAACGCAAATGGGTGAACGCGTAGAGCAACACGTTGGTGGCCACGGTGGCGTTGGCGGTGCGGGCCGGGTTGTCCTTGTGCAGGTCGGAGCCGAAGTCGAAGTTGGTGAAACCGATGTAGGTCAACGAAGCGCCGTTGCTGAAGCTGCTGATGGGCACGATGTATTTGAGTTGGGCGCGGTAGCCGTCCCATGAGTACTCGTTGCTGGCGCCGTAGTTTTCCCATTGGTAGCGGCCATAGAAGTTGGCCGACAGGTTGGCCCGCGAATGGGTGTCGATGTCGGTGCCGAGGCCGCTGTAGAGCGTGTTGGCGCGATTGGCGCTGTTGCTGCCGTGGTCATAGATCCAGTCGAACGCCACGTACCATTCCTTGAATGGCCCGACGGCCAGGCTGCGGCCGGCCAGGTAGTCGATGGAAATCCGCGGTTCGTGCTCCATGAACACCGGCGAGCCGTGGTCCCACACGCCTTTGTCATGGCTGTTGCCGATGTCGAAGATCTTCGGAATGTCGACGTAGCCGTACAACTCGAACGGCCCCTTGCGGCCGAAGTACTCATATTCCAGGTAGATATCGTCGGCCGGTTGCGGACCGAAACTGATGTCTTTGCTGCCGATGACGGTCAGGTCCTGATTGAACCAGTCCGACAGGTACGCGCCTTTTTTCGGCGGGTTGGCTTCAGGGCTGAGGGCTTCGCCCTGGGCGGATTCTTCGGCGGTGGCCGGTTGGGCCAAAACATGGCTGCTGAGTAGTCCTGTAACGCTGGCCAGCAGCAAGGAAACAGCAAAAGTGCGCGAGCAAGCCACGCGGTTGGAGGTGCAATGCATTAAAAGTCCCTTTTCGTGCGGATCGAAGGCCGGTGGTGCGGGCTTGTGCGCTTAGGTAGCGAACAGGCCGGTATCGGCGACTCGCAAACGTTTGCACAAGGCATACCAGTTTTGTTCAATACGCTGAAAAATCGAGGGAATTGGTCGTTTTATTGTCCTGTTGGTCAAGGATTTCGGGGGAATGGAGAAAATGAGTGGAGCTCGGGGGGGAGGGATCTGGATGAGGATGTGCACCAAAGTGGTGTCGACGGTCAGATGAACAACCCGATCTGTGGCAATAGGGCTTTTGTGGCGAGGGAACCGCTACACAGCCTTGCCTGCGGTCCTGTAGGAGCTGCCGCAGGCTGTGATCTTTTCTTTTGATCCCTCGATCTTCGGACGATTTCGAATCTGCTGAACATCGAGATCAAAAGATCGCAGCCTTCGGCAGCTCCTACAAAATGGGGTTGCTGTAGAATCCTCGCCATTGACTTCACAAGGTGCACCCCATGAGCGAGCCGATTCGTCTGACCCAATACAGCCATGGCGCAGGCTGTGGCTGCAAGATTTCGCCCCAGGTGCTGGAGGTGATTCTGGCCGGCAGCGGCGCGCAGAACCTGGACCCGAAACTCTGGGTCGGCAACGCCTCGCGCGATGACGCGGCGGTGTATGCCATCGACGAAGAACGTGGCGTGGTCTCGACCACCGACTTTTTCATGCCGATCGTCGACGATCCGTTCGACTTCGGTCGCATCGCCGCCACCAATGCCATCAGCGATATCTACGCCATGGGCGGCGATCCGTTGATGGCGATTGCAATCCTCGGCTGGCCGGTCAATGTGCTGGCGCCGGAGATTGCCCGGGAAGTGATTCGCGGCGGGCGTTCGGTCTGCGATGAGGCCGGGATTCCGTTGGCCGGTGGCCATTCCATCGACGCACCAGAGCCGATCTTCGGCCTGGCCGTGACCGGGCTGGTGGAAAAACGCCACATGAAGCGCAACGACACCGCCACCGCCGGTTGCCTGCTGTACCTCACCAAACCCCTGGGCATCGGCATCCTCACCACGGCCGAGAAGAAGGGCAAGTTGCGCACGGCCGACATCGGCCTGGCCCGCGACTGGATGTGCACCCTGAACAAACCCGGCAGTCGTTTCGGCAAACTCGACGGCGTGACCGCAATGACCGACGTCACCGGTTTCGGCCTGCTCGGGCACTTGGTGGAAATGGCCGACGGCAGCAACGTGACCGCCCGCATCGAATATGACCGTGTACCGCGTCTGCCGGGTGTCGAGTATTACCTCGACCAGGGCTGCGTGCCCGGCGGCACGCTACGTAATTTCGACAGCTACGCCAGCAAACTGGGGCGGCTTCAGGAAATGCACAAACGCGTGCTCTGCGATCCGCAGACCAGCGGCGGCCTGCTGATTGCGGTCACGCCCGAGGGCAACGAGCCGTTTTTGGCGGTGGCCGCCGAGCTCGGTCTGGCCCTTGAGCCGATCGGCGAACTGATTGAGCGACAGACTCACGCGGTAGAGGTGTTTTGATGTCCATCGACTTCACCGATTACCGCGACATCTTCCTCAACGACCGGCCAATGATGGATACCCGTGCGCCGGTGGAATTCCTCAAGGGCGCATTCCCCGGCGTGGTCAACCTGCCGCTGATGAATGACCTCGAGCGGCAACGGATCGGCACTTGCTACAAACAGCAAGGTCAGCAAGCGGCCATCACGCTGGGGCATCAATTGGTGTCCGGCGAAATCAAGGCCGAGCGCATCCAGGCCTGGGCCGATTTTGCCCGGGCGCATCCGGATGGCTATTTGTATTGTTTTCGCGGCGGGCTGCGTTCGCAGATCGTTCAGCAGTGGCTCAAGGACGAGGCGGGTATCGACTATCCACGAGTCGGCGGCGGCTACAAGGCCATGCGCACCTTTTTGCTCGACACGCTCGACCAGGCCATTGCCCAGTGCGATTTCGTTTTGCTGGGCGGGATGACCGGCACCGGCAAGACCGAGGTGCTCACGCAATTGAAAAATGGGCTGGACCTTGAAGGTCACGCCCATCATCGCGGCTCCAGTTTCGGCAAACGCGCCACCGGCCAACCCTCCAACATCGACTTTGAAAACCGCCTGGCCGTGGATGTGCTGAAGAAGCGTGCCCGTGGTATCGAACAGTTCGTGCTGGAAGACGAGAGCCGCGCGATCGGCAGTTGCGCTCTGCCGCTGTCGTTGTATCAGGGCATGCAGCAGTTTCCGATGGTCTGGCTGGAAGACAGCCTGGAAGGGCGGGTCGAGCGAATCCTGCGCGATTACGTGGTGGACCTGTGCGCCGAGTTCATCGAGGTACACGGCGATGAAGGCTTCGCGCTGTTTTCCGAGCGTTTGCTGGCGAGCCTGAACAATGTCCAGAAGCGCCTGGGTGGCGAACGTCATCGGCGGATGTTGACCTTGATGGAAGACGCGTTGGCGGAACAGGCCAGCAGCGGTGCGGTGGACTTGCACCGGGGCTGGATCGAGGGGTTGTTGCGCGAGTATTACGACCCGATGTATGCGTTTCAGCGGGAGAAGAAGGGGGCGCGGATCGAGTTTATCGGGGAGCGGGGGGCAGTACTTGAATACCTGCGGGAGCGGGGTAATCAGCGGGGGTGATGTTGTTATGCTGGCCCCATCGCGAGCAGGCTCGCTCCCACACTGGATCTCGGTGGTACACAAAGTCTGTGTTCACTGAAGATCAAATGTGGGAGCGAGCCTGCTCGCGATGAGGCCCTGACAGACGCCCGACCGCTTACGTCGGACAGCTCTCCTGACCATTATTGAGCCCTTGCTTGTAGCGATGACTCTGCAGGCTGGCCTTGCCGTTGCGCCAGCTCAGCGTGAGCACGTACAGCGAGTCATAGTCGCTGGATTCCCAGTCTTCGACGATGTTCTGTTTCTCGCCGACGGCTTCCTCGGCGACCTTGTTGATCAGCTCGGGCAGGTAGCCGTGGGACCACGCGGTATAGATGACCGAGTTGTGATACTTGTCGAGAAGCAGTTCATCCGCCAGGTCACTGGTGTCGTTGGCCGAGAAATTGATGTTCACCGGCAAACCGAGCTTGATCGCGCTGGGGCTGATAGTCATGAGAGGGCGGATGTAGCTGTAGGAATTATCCAGTTCGCCTTCCTCGACATTGCGCGTCGGGTTGGCGGCAAACACGTAATTGGCCTTGCCGAATTTTTCCGGCAGCAAGGTGGCCAGGTCGATGGCGCGGTTGAACCCCTGACAATTGAGCTGGCCCAGGCCGCCGGCAGGTTTTTCCCCATGGCGCAGAAAGACCAGCGTCTGAGTGCCGTCCGCCGGCTGGGCGCGGCTTTCGCTGGACTCCAGCGACAAGAACAACGCGCTGACCGCCAGCAGGGAGGGCAGGAAGATATACGCGCGATGCTTGAAGCGTTTGGTGAATTTCAAAGGATTCATCATCGAATTAAGTGATCTTCAGCGCATTCGGTTAAGGCTGACAACCTTGACACCCCGAGCTCGCATCATCGGGTGTTTTCCATGCCATTGACCCGGTCCGTTTCCTACAGGGCAGTGTTCAGAGTCCTTTGAAGCCCTTTGGTTCGATCCGAGCGAGGTGCCTGGCACTTTAGCTGCAACCTTGAACGGATTGGGAGAAAGGTTATCGACAGGATGTTACGGTAGCGATCTTTTGATCTTCACTCTGACTTTCTCGTGGATGCCTCTTATGACCGATTTGTCTGCATTCCCCATCACTCAAAAATGGCCGGCCCAATACCCGGAGTGGATTCAGCTCTATTCCTTGCCAACGCCCAATGGCGTCAAGGTTTCGATCATGCTCGAAGAGATCGGACTGCCCTACGAGCCGCATCGTGTGAGCTTCGAGACCCATGATCAGTTGTCCCCCGAGTTTCTGTCGCTGAACCCCAACAATAAGATTCCGGCGATCCTCGACCCCCATGGTCCGGGGGACCAGCCGCTGGCGCTGTTCGAGTCCGGGGCGATTCTGATCTACCTCGCCGACAAGAGCGGGCAACTGCTGGCCCAGGAATCGGCGGCGCGTTACGAGACGATTCAGTGGCTGATGTTTCAGATGGGCGGTATTGGGCCGATGTTCGGCCAGCTCGGTTTTTTCAACAAATTCGCCGGCAAGGACTATGAAGACAAACGGCCCCGTGATCGCTACGTCGACGAAAGCAAGCGTCTGCTCAAAGTGCTTGATGGACGTCTTGAGGGGCGCGACTGGATCATGGGCGAGCGTTACACCATCGCCGACATCGCGACCTTTCCATGGGTGCGCAACCTGATCGGCTTCTACGAGGCCGGCGATCTGGTGGGCATTCAGGCGTTCCCCAACGTCACCCGCGTGCTGGAGCGTTTTCTGGCAAGGCCGGCGGTGATTCGCGGGCTGGAAATCCCCAAGCAACCCCTTTGAATTCCTCGTCACCAAGGCAGGCAATGAGCTCATTCGATTTCAAACAAGTAGATGTCTTCAGCCGCGTCGCGCTCAAGGGCAACCCGTTGGCGGTGGTGTTAGGTGCCGACGAGCTCAGCGATGAGCGCATGGCGGCGTTCGCGGCCTGGACCAACCTCAGCGAAACCACGTTCGTGCTCGAACCCCGGGACCCCCGGGCCGACTATCGGGTACGCATCTTCACCACCCTGCAAGAGTTGCCGTTCGCCGGTCATCCGACGCTGGGCACCTGCCATGCCTGGCTCGAGGCCGGCGGGGTGCCCAAGGGCGAGGAGATCATTCAGGAATGCGGTGTCGGGCTGGTCCGGGTGCGTCGGCAGGGGGCGGAACTGGCGTTTCTCGCGCCACCGCTGCTGCGGTCCGGTCCGGTAGACGCTGAACTGGTCGAGCGTGTAAGGCGGGGCCTCGGGCTGGCGCCGGGCGCGATCGTGCGGGCGCAATGGGTCGACAACGGCGCCGACTGGCTGGCGGTGATGGTCGAGGATCGCCAACAGGTGCTGGCGCTGCAACCGGATCATTCGCAAATGCTTGGCCTCGCCGTCGGTGTCATCGCGCCTTGGCACCCCGAGCGCGATGGCGATGACGCGCAGTTCGAAGTGCGTGCGTTCATCTCCGGCGACGGTATGCCGGAAGACCCGGCCACCGGCAGCCTGAACGCCGGGATCGCTCAATGGTTGCTCAGCGAAGGGCTGGCTCCGGCGTCTTATGTCGTCAGCCAGGGCCTGACCATGGGGCGCGCCGGGCGGATTCAGGTGGAGCAAGTGGGGGATGAGATCTGGGTTGGCGGTGCGGTGGTGACCTGCATCAGCGGCACGCTGACGCTTTAATCGCACCGAACCTGTGGGAGCGAGCCTGCTCGCGATGACGGACTATCAGTCGACATGATTGTTGAATGGTATGCCGCCATCGCGAGCAGGCTCGCTCCCACAGGGAATGCGGGGATTGTTGCCGAAGCGGTAAAGGTTTTTCTGCTGCGCAAGGTTTGTGTCCTGCGCCTTGCAGGGCATAAGCTTCGCCCCCTACGACTTTCGTCCCATCCGCCGTTTTCCCAGGAAGGCCCATGTCCAGTCAGTTCCCCGAAGCACGTCCACGCCGTCTGCGCCGCAATGCGAGCCTGCGCAGCCTGTTCCAGGAAACCGAGTTCTCGTTGAATGATCTGGTGCTGCCGATTTTCGTCGAGGAAGAAATCGACGATTTCGTACCGATCAAGAGCATGCCCGGGGTGATGCGCATTCCCGAGTCGAAGCTGGCGGGTGAGATCGAGCGTTATGCCCGTGCCGGGATCAAGTCGGTGATGACGTTTGGCGTGTCCCATCATCTGGACAGCAGCGGCAGCGACACTTGGAGCGACAACGGCCTGGTGTCGCGCATGTCACGTATCGCCAAGGATGCGGTGCCGGAAATGATCGTCATGTCCGACACCTGTTTCTGCGAGTACACCGACCACGGCCATTGCGGCGTGCTGCACCACCACGAAGTCGATAACGACCAGACCCTGATCAACCTCGGCAAACAAGCCGTGGCGGCCGCCCGGGCCGGCGCCGATGTGATCGCACCGTCGGCGGCCATGGACGGGCAGGTCCAGGCCATCCGCCGGGCGCTCGATGAGGCGGGTTTCAGCCAGACCGCGATCATGGCCTATTCGACCAAATTCGCCTCGGCGCTCTACGGCCCGTTCCGCGAGGCCGGTGGCAGTGCGCTGAAGGGCGACCGCAAAAGCTATCAAATGAACCCGATGAACCGCCGCGAAGCCGTGCGTGAATCGTTGCTGGACGAACAGGAAGGCGCCGACGCGCTGATGGTCAAACCGGCCGGTGCGTACCTGGACATCATCCGCGACATTCGCGAAGTCTCGCGCCTGCCGTTATCGGCGTATCAGGTCAGTGGCGAATACGCGATGATCAAATTCGCAGCCCAGGCCGGGGCAATCGATGAGGATCGGGTGGTGCGTGAGAGTCTGGGGGCGATCAAGCGGGCCGGGGCGGACTTGATCTTCACCTACTTCGCGATGGACCTGGCCCTGGCCGGGATCTAAAGCCCACCACATAACCACTGTGGGAGCGGGCTTGCTCGCGAAGGCGGTGTGTCAGTCGATATTTATGGCTGTGTCTTATACACATCT
>NZ_JAHBDQ010000043.1 GCF_019956555.1 Pseudomonas sp. A-RE-19
ATTCATGACGGGCATTTTGCCGGGTTGCCTTGAGGCTGGGTAGTCCCAAGGTTCATATCTGCGGTGCGGCTATCGCGAGCAGGCTCGCTCCCACACTGGATATATGCAACTTCACAAATCCCTGTGGGAGCGAGCCTGCTCGCGATGGCCGCGACGCGGTCTACCGGTTTAACCAAAAATCTTCTTGAAAAACGCCTGCATGTCCGCCCAGGACTTCTCATCCGCGGCCTTGTTATAACCAATGTCCGGCCCGCCGTGGTCACCATGGCTCAGACGATCCGCATCGGGATTGCTGAACCCGTGTTTGGCGCCTTCGAGGCTGACAAACTTATAGTCGGCACCGGCCTTGTCCATTTCCGCCTTGAACGCCGCCACGTTATCCGCCGTCACCATGCTGTCCAGCGCGCCATGCTCCACCAGGATTTTCGCTTTCACACTGCCCGGGGTTGCCGGTGTGTTGGTCGCCAGCGCACCGTGGAAACTCACCACGCCCGCCAGCGGCAAGCCCTGACGTGCTGCATTCAGCACCACTGCGCCGCCGAAGCAATAACCGATGGCCGCCAGTTTGGCCGGATCGGTTTGCGGCTGTTTCTTCAGCAAGTCGAGGCCGGCCTGAAACCGCGCACTGGCCGCTGCGCTGTCTTTCGAGGCGGCTTGCATGAACGCCATGGCGTCCTTGGGGTGTTCGGTGTTCTTGCCGTCGCCATACATGTCGATGGCCAATGCGCTGTAACCCAGACCCGCCAGATCACGGGCGCGGCGCTTGGCGTAGTCGTTGAGGCCCCACCACTCATGCACGACTACCACGCCCGGGCGCGGGCCTTTGATGGTGTCGTCGTAGGCGTAGTAGCCGATCAGTTGGGTACCGTCGGCACTCTGGTACGGAATTTCCCGGGTCTGGATGGCGGCCTGGCTGAGCCCGCTAAGAGCCAGTAATACGAGGGCGAGAAACACGCGCATGATCAATCTCCTTATTAAAAAACGTCAAAACAGCGTAGTCGATGTGATTCAGCTTAGGTTCAGAGTGCGTTCAGGGGGAGTTCAGGGCCGGGTGCGTAACCTTGCCCCGTACCCAAAAAGCACATAGCGCATGAGGAAACTCCCCAATGACTACTTTAAAAAAACTGCTTCTGGCTTTCACCATGATGGGCGCCAGTGTTGCGGCCCACGCCGATACCACCAATTTTGCCGGCCTGACCTTTGGCCAGACCAGCGACAAGGTTAAAAAATCCAACGCCCTGAACGACAACCTCAACCACCCGAACGCCGACGGTGTGATCGGCAAGGACAACACCTGGGGCGTGCGTCTGGGCCAGCAAGACAGCAAGGGCCGCTACTACGCCACTTACGACAATGTGTCGGGCTCGCATAATGGCATTAAACTGCGCCAGGAAAACCTGCTGGGCAGCTACGATCTGTTCTACCCGGTGGGGGGCAGCACCAAACTGTTTGGCGGCGCCACGGCCGGTTTGACCAAACTGACCCAGGAGTCGCCAGGCTTCAGTCGCGACAGCGACATCGGTTACGCCATCGGTGGCCAGGTGGGTGTATTGCAGCAAGTTTCACAAAACACCTCGGTCGAGCTGGGTTACCGTTACCTGCGCAGCAACGCCAGCACCGAGATGAGCGAGCGCGGCGGCAGCAAACAGGGTTCGCTGGATTTGACCAGCAGCGCCCAGACTTACCTGTCCGCCAACTACGCTTTCTAAAAAGCGTTTCGCGAGGGTATGCGTCGAGGCCGGTAAGTTAAGGTGCGCGAACTTGTGGGAGCGAGCCTGCTCGCGATGACGGCGGTAAATTCAGCATTAATATTGGCTGACCCGCCGCTATCGCGAGCAGGCTCGCTCCCACAGGACTGCGGTGTTCAAGTCCTTAACTTACTGGCATTAGTGCACACGCCGGATCAACCCAAGGTTGATCCGGCGTCGCCATGTTAGCCATCGAGGTACACATGCCTTTGTATGTGTTGCGCCTTTGGAGATATTGATTTGCCCAGGAGAGCGTTATGAAATTGCTGGTCGTCGAAGATGAAGCGCTGTTGCGCCATCACCTGCAAACCCGCCTGACGGATAGCGGTCACGTGGTCGAGTCCGTGGCCAACGCGGAGGAGGCGCTGTATCAGGCCGAGCAGTTCAACCATGACCTGGCGGTGATCGACCTCGGTCTGCCGGGCATGGGTGGGCTCGATCTGATCCGCCAACTGCGCTCCCGGGGCAAGACCTTTCCGATCCTGATCCTCACCGCGCGCGGCAACTGGCAAGACAAGGTCGAAGGCCTCGCCGCCGGTGCCGACGACTACGTGGTCAAGCCGTTCCAGTTCGAAGAGCTGGACGCCCGGCTCAATGCCCTGCTGCGCCGTTCCAGCGGTTTCACCCAGTCGACCATCGTCGCCGGTCCCTTGCTGCTGGACCTCAACCGCAAACAGGCGTCCCTCGATGAACAACCGCTTGCGTTGACCGCCTACGAATACCGGATCCTCGAGTACCTGATGCGGCATCACCAGCAAGTGGTGGCCAAGGACCGCCTGATGGAGCAGCTCTACCCGGATGACGGCGAGCGCGATCCAAATGTGATTGAAGTATTGGTCGGCCGCTTGCGCCGCAAACTCGAAGGCCCGGCCGGCTTCAAGCCGATCGATACCGTGCGTGGCCTGGGCTACCTGTTCAATGAGCGCTGCACTTGATTCGTTCCCTTCGTGTCCGCTTGATGCTCGCCGCCACGATCCTGGCGGTGTTGTTCATGCTGGCGTTGCTGCCAGCGATGCAGGGTGCGTTCAGCCTGGCGTTGCAGGATTCCATCGAGCAGCGCCTGGCGTCGGACGTCACCACGCTGATCTCCGCCGCGCGGGTGGATAACAACCGCTTGCAGATGCCGGCGCAGTTGCCTGATGAACGTTTCAACCTGACCGACAGCCGTTTGCTCGGTTACATCTATGATCGCGAAGCTCATCTGGTCTGGCGCTCGAAGGCTACCCAGGAAGAGAACATCAATTACAAGCCGCGTTACGACGGGCGCGGTAACGAGTTCGCGAGAATTCGCGAAGCCAATGGTGAAGAGTTCTTCGTCTATGACGTCGAGGTCAAACTGCTCGGCGGCAAAAGTGCCGCGTTCAGCATCGTCGCGCTGCAACCGGTGCGCGAATACGAACTCACCCTCGAAGGCCTGCGGGAAAACCTCTATCTGGGCTTCGGCGCAGCTTTGCTGGTGTTGCTCTCCTTACTGTGGATCGGCCTGACCTGGGGTTTGCAGGCATTGCGCCGGCTGAGCCAGGAGCTGGACCAGATCGAAAGCGGCACTCGAGAAAGCCTCAGCGAACAACACCCGCGCGAACTGCTGCGCCTGACCGGCTCGCTCAACCGCTTGTTGCACAGTGAACGTGAACAGCGCAGCCGTTATCGCGACTCCCTCGACGATCTGGCCCACAGCCTGAAAACTCCGCTGACGGTCTTGCAAGGGGTCAGCGAAGACATGGCGAAAAAGCCGCAAGAGCGCAATCAGGCCTGGGTGCTGCAAACCCAGATCGAACGCATGAGTCAGCAGATCAGCTATCAGCTGCAACGCGCCAGCCTGCGCAAAAGCGGTCTGGTGCGCCATCAGGTGCGCCTGCGCCCGGTGCTGCAAAGCCTCTGCGACACGCTGGACAAGGTCTATCGTGACAAACACGTGCGCGTCGCTTTCGACCTGCCGGAGCAGTGCTACGTGCCGATCGAGCAGGGCGCCTTGCTGGAAATGATGGGTAACCTGTTGGAAAACGCCTATCGCCTGTGCCTCGGCGAAGTGCGCATCAGCGTGCGTGAAACCCTCAGCGGGATTGAGCTCTGCGTCGAGGACGACGGCCCCGGCGTGCCACCGGATCAGCGTGCGCGGATTCTGCAGCGGGGCGAGCGGCTGGATCGCCAGCATCCGGGGCAGGGGATCGGGTTGGCGGTGGTCAAGGACATTATCGAGAGCTATAGCGCCAAGCTGACACTGGGGGATTCGCCAATGGGCGGGGCGGCGTTCCGGATTCATTTTCCGGTGGTTTAGTGATTGGCTGGGCGGGCCTCATCGCGAGCAGGCTCGCTCCCACATTGGATCTGTGGCATTCACAAATACCGTATTCACAGCCACTCCCCTGTGGGAGCGAGCCTGCTCGCGATGAGGCCGGTTCAGCCACCACAAGTCTCGGTGTCAGACCGCTAAACAAGCGCTGTTTAAACGACACTTCCAGATACTCTCCCAGGCTACACATCCTTGCGCCGCTGCCTACGACTGCGCCAGAATCCGCCGGCTTGTGCGCCTTGAGGCCGGGCTCTATCGTTTCCGGGTCGCTGACAAATCAGCGATCGGGTTTAGCGACCCGAACCTTTGTAGGCGCAACAGCGCTCCCAACTCTCTTTCAGATTGTTCATGTCTGCGATTGAAGTTATGGCGGCTGTGCGTGGGAGACCTTCGGGTCTGCCGGGCGCCTACACCCGGTTCGCTAACCTGCGTGCAGCCGCCACCCATACTTGTTTAGCGACAGGTCTCGGTGGCTCCATTTACTGTAGGAGAGTCATCATGTTCAAACCAACACCCAATCCCCCGGAAACCGATCCAACATCCCCCTACGAATCCCTCGATTCCAAAAAGCTCAACGAAGCCGCCGACCGCGCCCTTGATCACTACCTCAAACCGCCCATCCCCAAAGACACCCAGCGCAAACCCAGCACCATTTACCATGTCGGCGCCGAGGTCGATAACGAAACCCTGCTGATCAACGCCTGCGAATCCCTGGCATCGGCCAGCATGATGCTCAGTGAGTTCGCCGGATTGATGGACATGCCACATCGCAACGTGATGTTGGGGATTCAATCGGTGGTCATGCTGGGTGAGTTGGCAGTCAATCGGGTGCTGGATAACTTCGATCCGCGAGGCTAGCCAGAAAAAGCAAAAGATCGCAGCCTCGTTTCACTCGACAGCTCCTACAGGGAAATACAAAACCCATGTAGGCGCTGTCGAGTGAAACGAGGCTGCGATCTTTTGATCTTAAAGCTCCTGAGCGCGATAGGCCCCAGGCGTCAACCCCGTCCACTTCTTGAACGCCCGGTGAAACGCCGAAGGCTCGGAAAACCCCAGCTGCTCGGCAATCTGTTGCAACGACAGATCCGCGCGCCCCAAATGATAAATCGCAATGTCCCGCCGCAACTGGTCCTTCAACTCCTGAAAACTCGTGCCTTCCTCGCGCAAATGCCGACGCAAGGTTTGTGGGCTGATGTGTAGGTGCGCGGCCACCGCTTCCAGGTCTGGCCAGCGCGCACTGTCGCGGCTGAGCAAGCGCCGCAACTGGCTGCTCAGGCTGTCGCCGTCATCCGGGCGCGAGAGCAGGTCGGCGGGGGAGTGTTCGAGGAAATGTTTGAGGGTGCGTTCGTCCTGCAACAGCGGCATGTTCAGGTAGCGGCTGTGGAACAGCAGGCTGCTCTGCGCCGCGCAAAACTGCATCGGGCAGGGGAACATCAATTCGTATTCGCCGGCGTGTTCCGGGCGTGGATAGCTGAACGTTGCCTGCTCCAGGCGCATGCGCTGGCCGATCAGCCAACTGCCGAGCCGATGCCACACCATCAGCTGGCTCTCGGTGAGGAAATGGTCCGGATCCTGGAACTTCGAATCATCGAGGCTCAGGCGGACCATTTCGCCTTCGCGGGTCAGGGTCAGACGCGGACCGTCGGGGAATAGGCTATAAAACAATAAGCCGCGATGGAGTGCTTTTTCCAGATTGCGGCAGTGAATCACGGCATGGCACATCATCGCGAAGCAACCGGTTTTACTCGGAACCGGCCCGAATCCCAGGTATTCGTCGTCCAGTGCCAGCCACAAACCCTGGATCAAACGAGTGAACTGCTCAGGCGCGATGCGCGCGCGCGGCTCATCCAGCAACTCGGGGCTGATGCCCAGTTGTTGCAGCAGGTTTGAATAGTCATAACCCAGGCGGCGCGCGCCACCGAGGGCGGCACGGGCGAAATGACTGGCGATAGTGCGTTCGCGCATAGCAGGCATGTCCGTCCATTGAGCGACGGATGGTAGCCGCGCTGACCGGTGACGAACAAGGCGGATATCCGCCAAATTGTAGGACGAGGTCTGGTCGATTGGCGGAAATCCGCCACTTTTGCGTAATCATTTGGTGGCAAGGAGAAACTTGCAACCCTTGATGTCAAAAGGCTTGCCGGCGTTTTGACGAAGGTGGCACGAGCCTTGCGATACAAGCCGCAGAGACCTGCGTCGCGCAGCTCGACAAAACAAATCCCTCCAGTGCAGGAGGGTTCGCAATTGAAGTGCCTTGGGCAACAGATGGATGTTGTCACCGGGCACTCTTGAGGAACTTTGCAATGACGACTCGTCAGCCACTGTACAAATCCCTGTATTTCCAGGTGATCGTTGCCATCGCCATCGGCATCCTGGTCGGTCACTTCTACCCGCAGACCGGCGTGGCCCTCAAGCCGCTGGGTGACGGGTTCATCAAACTGATCAAAATGATCATCGCTCCGATCATCTTCTGCACCGTCGTCAGCGGTATCGCGGGCATGCAGGACATGAAGTCGGTCGGCAAGACCGGCGGTTACGCGCTGCTGTATTTCGAAATCGTTTCGACTATCGCCTTGCTGGTCGGTCTGGTCGTGGTCAACATCGTGCAGCCGGGTAGCGGCATGCATATCGACGTCACCACGCTGGATGCCTCCAAAATCGCTACCTACGTTGCTGCTGGTGCGGATCAAAGCGTCATTGGCTTCCTGCTGAATGTCATCCCGTCCACCATCATCGGCGCGTTCGCCACGGGCGATATTCTGCAAGTGCTGATGTTCTCGGTGATCTTCGGTTTCGCCCTGCATCGCCTGGGTGCCTATGGCAAACCGATCCTGGACTTCATCGATCGTTTTGCCCACGTGATGTTCAACATCATCAACATGATCATGAAGCTCGCGCCACTCGGTGCCCTCGGCGCCATGGCGTTCACCATCGGTGCCTACGGTGTCGGTTCGCTGGTGCAACTGGGTCAGTTGATGGCGTGCTTCTACATCACTTGCCTCGTGTTCGTACTGGTCGTACTGGGCGGTATCGCTCGCGCTCACGGCTTCAGCGTGCTGAAAGTGATTCGCTACATCCGTGAAGAACTGCTGATCGTGTTGGGCACCTCTTCTTCGGAATCGGTACTGCCACGCATGCTGATCAAGATGGAGCGTCTGGGCGCGCAGAAGTCCGTTGTGGGTCTGGTGATCCCGACCGGTTACTCGTTCAACCTCGACGGTACGGCGATCTACCTGACCATGGCTGCGGTGTTCATTGCTCAGGCCACCGACACTCACATGGACATCACTCACCAGATCACTCTGCTGGTGGTGTTGCTGCTGTCCTCCAAAGGCGCTGCTGGCGTAACCGGTAGTGGCTTCATCGTGTTGGCCGCTACCTTGTCCGCCGTTGGCCACCTGCCGGTTGCCGGCCTGGCGCTGATCCTCGGTATCGACCGCTTCATGTCCGAAGCCCGCGCACTGACCAACCTGGTCGGCAACGCCGTCGCTACCCTGGTTGTGGCCAAGTGGGTCAAGGAACTGGATACCGACGTACTGCAAGCCGAACTGGCCTCGGGCGGTCGCGGTATTGCCGACGAGCCTAAAGACGATGTTCTGGGCCACGTCGAAGGGGCAACCCCGACGAACGCCAAGTAAGCCTTGTTGTAATGAAAAACCCGCTTCGGCGGGTTTTTCATTTCTGCGATTTGAGCGTAACGGTCACAGCTGCTGACACATCAGGTGATTGCCGCAATGGCATTGGCTGCCTAGGCTGGAAGCATCGTTGACGGAGATTGCTCATGCTCGGCCCACTGGCATCACTCAAGGTTCTGGATTTCTCGACATTGCTGCCGGGGCCGTTCGCCTCGTTGCTGCTGGCAGACATGGGCGCCGAGGTGCTGCGCATCGAATCGCCGACCCGCATGGACCTGTTGCGGGTCCTGCCACCCCATGATCAAGGCGTGTCGGCCAGCCACGCGTACCTCAATCGCAACAAACGCAGCCTGGCCCTGGACCTCAAGCAGCCCGAGGCGCTGGAGGTGATCAAGCAATTGCTGCAGGACTACGACATTGTGCTGGAGCAGTTCCGTCCCGGGGCAATGGAACGCTTGGGCCTGGGTTATGAGGCCTTGAAGGCAATCAATCCGCGGCTGATTTATGTGTCGATCACCGGCTACGGCCAGACCGGCCCCTACCGGGATCGCGCCGGCCATGACATCAACTACCTGGCGCTGGCGGGGCTGGCCAGCTACACCGGCCGTGCCGACAGCGGCCCATTGCCATTGGGCGTGCAGGTGGCGGATGTCGCGGGCGGTTCGTTGCATGGGGTGATCGGGCTGCTGGCCGCAGTGATCGCGCGGCAGCAGACCGGGCAGGGGCAGCATCTGGATGTGAGCATGACCGACTGCGCCTTCAGCCTGAACGCCATGGCCGGCGCCGGGTACCTGGCCTGTGGCGTGGAGCCGGGCAGGGAAGACCAGATGCTCAACGGCGGCAGCTTCTACGACTATTACCGTTCGCGCGACGGGCGCTGGTTATCGGTGGGCAGTCTGGAGCCAGCGTTCATGAAACAGCTGTGTACGGCGCTGGGGGTGGAGGAACTGGCGGCCCAGGGCTTGTCGCCCATACCCGCCCGGCAACAGGCACTCAAGGAGGCGTTGAAAGTTGAATTCGAAAAATACGATTTCGACGAGTTGTGCGCGTTGTTTGCCGAACTCGATGCATGCGTCGAGCCGGTGTTGAGCCTGGGTGAAGCGCTCCTGCACCCGCAGTTACAGGCCCGGGAGCTGGTCACCAACGTGCCGCGGGGCGATGGTTCGACTCAGGCGCAGATGGCCTGCCCGTTGAAGTTTTCGGATGGCTTGCCTGAGCCACGGCATATCGGGGCGGTGCTGGGGCAGCATACCGATCAAGTGTTGGGGGAGTTGGGGTTTAGTGTTGAGCGGATTGAAGAGCTGCGGCGTATTAAGGTGGTTGTGTAGTGTGGGTTCAGGGCCTCATCGCGAGCAGGCTCGCTCCCACATTTGATCTGCGGCGTTCACAATTAATGTGTCCTCAGGAGATCCCTGTGGGAGCGAGCCTGCTCGCGATGGCACCGGCCCAAACACCAAAAATCCCGCTACTCGACCCGCATTTCCCCACTGAACACCAACGTGCTTCTGCACCGCCGGCACAGATACCGCCGCCCCTGTCTCACCAAACCATGACGCTGGGCCGAAAACGGGAAATCGCTGTCGGGGCACGGGCATTTGTAGATGTAGCGGGTCACGCTGCGGCGCTTGACGTCATAGGTGTGGCAGCGATTGGGCGGCAGTTCGTAGACGCCGCGCATGATCAATTGCCACTCTTCACCATGGGGCTGGATGCGGTCGCCGAACAGTTGATGGGCGATCAGGTGCGCCACTTCATGCGCCACGGTCTGCTTGAGGAAATCTTCGGTGTTTTCCCGGTACAGCTGCGGATTGAAGCGCAGCAGGTTCTCGTGCAAATGCGCGACGCCGGCTTTTTGCCCGCGCAGCTTGAGGCTCACCACGGGGCGTTTGAAAGGTCGTTTGAAAAAGGATTCGGCTAGTTGGAAACAGTCTTCGACGCGGGTATTGAGCTGCTCGGGCATGCTTGATGGATCTCCAGAGACGTCGAGTATGCCGCAACCCTCGGGACTTGCGAATCGTTCAGGCGCCGAATGGTCGTCGCTCCTGCTCTTTCTTAGAGAGTAGAAGGCCGCCTTGCGGCGGCCTGTATTGGCAGATCTTGTTTTTGGTGGGTGTGTTGCTAATTCGTATAGACCGGTCCCACGCCAAGTCCCCAGACAATCACCGTGAACGCCATGATGGCCACCAACACCACCAATCCAACCGCGAGCACGGAGCTTGAGAACAGAAATCCCTCGTCCGACGGAATATTCATGAAGGTCGGCAGGCCCACATACAGCAGGTACACCGTGTAGCAGATGGCCGCGGTGCCGACGATCATCCCCAGCCACATGTGCGGGTACAGCGCCGCCAGGCCGCCGATGAACAACGGTGTCGCGGTGTACGTGGCGAACGCGACACAGCGCGCCAGGCTCGGGTTGGCGTCATAGGTGCGCGCCATCCAGTGGATGAAGGCGCCCATTACCGCGACCCCCCCCAGCATCGCCAGGTACGACATGACGGTCATCCAGAGTGCGCTTTCCGTGGTCAGCATCACCGGTGCCCGGCTACCGATGACCCAGCCGACCTGCGTGGTCCCGATAAATGCCGACACGGCGGGGATCGCCGCCAGAATCAGGGTGTGCGTCAGGTACATGTGGCTGATGCTTTCCTCCTGGTCGCCACGGATGTCTTTCCATTCCTGGTCAGGGTGGGTGAAGAGCCCCACTACGTGATGGATCATGCCAGTCACTCCTCTTGTTGTTGCCATCGCCCCCCAGCGGAGCGCTTACGGGCCAAAGTGGCCAGGTAAGTACAGGTCTGAATACGTGTGCGACCTTATGTCGCAGTATAGAAAGGAGTTAACGGCAATAGTGCGAGGGCTTTAGAGCAAATCGCGCTGTAAAGCACCCCGGTAATCGCGCAAATGCATTGGGAACTTGATCTTTGCCGGTGCTGAATTGACTGAAGATCGTGAATATGTAGATCTCGCAGGAGCTGCCGCAGGCTGCGATCTTTTGATTTTGCTTTTTTAACAACAAGATCAAAAGATCGCAGCCTTCGGCAGCTCCTACAGGGGGCGATCCGTCAGGGCTCTTCGCCCTTGAAGGGTTTTTGCGTAAAATGCCGGCCTTTCGTCACACCTCACGGATTTCGCGTCATGGGCACTCTTACGGTCAACCAGAACAAACTGCAAAAGCGCCTTCGCCGCCAGGCCGGTGAGGCTGTCGCCGATTTCAACATGATTGAAGACGGCGACAAGGTCATGGTCTGCCTGTCCGGTGGCAAGGACAGCTACACCATGCTCGACGTGTTGATGCATTTGCAGAAGGTCGCTCCGATCAAGTTCGAGATCGTTGCCGTGAACATGGACCAGAAGCAGCCAGGTTTCCCCGAGCACGTGCTGCCGGCCTATCTCAAAGAACTCGGTATCGAGTACCACATCGTCGAGAAAGACACCTATTCGGTGGTCAAGGAGCTGATCCCGGAAGGCAAGACCACCTGCTCGCTGTGCTCTCGCCTGCGTCGCGGCACGCTCTATACCTTTGCCGATGAAATCGGCGCGACCAAAATGGCCCTCGGTCATCACCGCGACGACATCGTCGAGACGTTCTTCCTGAACATGTTCTTCAACGGTTCACTCAAGGCCATGCCGCCGAAGCTGCGCGCCGATGACGGTCGCAACGTGGTGATCCGCCCGCTGGCCTACTGCAACGAAAAAGACATTCAGGCCTACTCGGACTTCAAGCAATTCCCGATCATCCCGTGCAACCTCTGCGGCTCCCAGGAAAACCTGCAACGCCAAGTGGTCAAAGAGATGCTGCTGGACTGGGAACGCAAAACCCCGGGCCGTACCGAAAGCATTTTCCGCAGCCTGCAAAACGTGATCCCGTCGCAACTGGCGGACCGCAACCTGTTCGACTTCACCAATCTGCGCATCGATGAAACCGCCGCTTCGCGGTTCGTCAACGTAGTAAACCTCTGACACAAATTGTGTGGGAGCGAGCCTGCTCGTGATAGCGTTCTGTCAGACACATCAGTGTTGACTGATACGGCGCCATCGCGAGCGGGTTCGCTCCCACAGTTGATTTTTCGCTTCAATCCTCAGGAGAGGGCATGCGCGATTACAAGTGGCTGCACGAATACTGCCTGAACCGCTTCGGTTCGGCGGCTGAACTGGAAGCCCATCTGCCCGTTCCCAAGACCCCGGCGCAATTGCGCAAGATCAGCGACGACCGCTACCTCTCGACCATGGCGTTGCGCGTGTTCCGCGCCGGGCTCAAGCACAGCCTGGTGGATGCCAAGTGGCCGGCCTTCGAAGAAGTGTTCTTCAAGTTCGACCCGGAAAAAGTCGTGCTGATGAGCGCCGAGCATCTGGAGCGCTTGATGCAGGACGCACGGATCATCCGTCACCTGGGCAAACTCAAGAGCGTGCCGCGCAATGCGCAGTTCATTCTGGACGTGGCCCATGAGAAGGGCAGCTTTGGTGCTCTGATCGCCGATTGGCCGGTGACCGATATCGTCGGGTTGTGGACCTACCTGAAAAAGCATGGGCATCAGTTGGGCGGGTTATCGGTGCCGCGCTTCTTGCGCATGGTCGGCAAGGACACTTTCGTGCCGAGCTACGACGTGGTCGCGGCGCTGAGTGCGCAGAAGATCGTCGACAAGGTGCCGAGCAGTTTGCGGGATCTGGCCACGGTGCAGGGTGTATTCAACCAGTGGCACGAAGAGAGCGGTGGGCGGCCGATGAGCCAGATTTCGATGATGCTGGCGTACACAGTGAATCATTGAGACCGAGTCGCCCGCATCGCGAGCAGGCTCGCTCCCACATTGGATTGGCGTCGTTCACAAATCCCCTGTGGGAGCGAGCCTGCTCGCGATAGAGGTGTGTCAGGCTGCGGAAGTCTCGCCTTCACCCGCCAACTTGCGGTTCAACTGAAACCGCCACCGCACATACAACATTGCCGAGCAGAACACCGCCAGGCTCGCGCCCATCTCCAGTAAACCGAACAGCTGCCGGTTCGGGTCATAGGCGGCCAATGCGCCCTTGATGAAATACAGGTTCACCACAAAACACATCCACGAATGCCCGCGGGTGCTGCCGGTTATCATGCCTGGCGCCAGTATCAGCAACGGCACGAGTTCGATCAGCAAAATCACCCACGGCCGCGCGCCATGCAGGTCGGCGAATACCAGGTAGTAGGCGCAGAGCAGCCCCACCAGACCGAGAAAGCACAGCAGGCTGATGACACGCATCGCCCGTACTCGCGGTTCGAGCCATTCGATGGAAGGCAGAATCTTCGGCTTTTTAGCCATATCAGCTCACCAACTTTTGCGCAGTCTTCGCCAACCGCAGGCCCAAGGCCCGGCACAGTGCGACTTCATGTTCATTCAAGCCGCTTTTGCCATCGGCACCGGCGTGATGACTGGCGCCGTAAGGCGTACCGCCGCCGCGGGTTTCCAGCAGCGCCGATTCGCTGTAAGGCAGGCCGGTGATCAACATGCCGTGGTGCAGCAACGGCAACATCATCGACAGCAAGGTGGTTTCCTGACCGCCGTGCAGGCTCGCGGTCGAGGTGAAGACCCCGGCCGGTTTGCCCACCAGGGCGCCGGTCAGCCACAGGTTGCTGGTGCCATCGAGAAAGTATTTGAGCGGTGCGGCCATGTTGCCGAAGCGAGTCGGGCTGCCCAGGGCCAGGCCGGCGCAGTTCTTCAAGTCGTCGAGGCTGGCGTACAGCGCACCTTCATCGGGAATGTCCGGCGACACGGCTTCGCATTCGGTGGAGATCGCGGGCACGGTGCGCAGGCGCGCTTCCATACCGGCCTGCTCGACGCCACGGGCAATCTGCCGGGCCATTTCATTGGTCGAGCCGCTGCGGCTGTAATACAGCACCAGAATGTATGGCGCGCTCACGGCAACAACTCCAGCACATTCTCCGGTGGGCGACCGATGATGGCTTTGTCGCCGACTTCGAGAATCGGTCGCTCCATCAGTTTCGGGTTCGCGGCGATGGCGGCGATCAATTGCTCTTCAGTCAGGCTGCTGTCGGCCAGGTTGAGGGCTTTGTACTCGTCCTCACCGGTGCGCAGCAGTTGCCGGGCGCTGATGCCGAGTTTGGTCAGCAGGCTCTGGATTTGCGCGGCGTCCAGCGGGGTTTCCAGGTAGCGGACCACGGTCGGGGTCAGCCCACGACCTTGGAGCAGTTCGAGCGCACCGCGGGATTTCGAGCAGCGCGGGTTGTGATAAAGCGTCAGATCGGTCATGTGCGGGTCGCATCTTGCGTAAGGTGGCGGCTATTCTAACTGCGCGGCGCGTAATCCAGAACCTTGGGAGGCGATGGGTCGCAGGTGCATTTCATTTTTGACAAGGATTGAGACATGACAAGGCGACTGGCGGCGGCATTGGCGATCATCGGGGTGTTATTGCTGGGGGGCTGCGGTAATGACTATGGCATCGACCAGAACGGCCATAAAGTCGCCGCCGAGCGTTTGGACAAACAATGGCTGGTGCTCAATTACTGGGCCGAATGGTGCGGCCCGTGCCGGACCGAAATCCCGGAGTTGAACAATCTGGCCGAGCAACTCAAGGGCAAGAAAATCGGTGTGTTCGGGGTCAACTTCGATAATGTGCAGGGCGAAGAGCTGAAAAGCGCCGCCGAGAAACTGGGGATCAAATTCACCGTGCTGGCCCAGGACCCGGCGGATATCTTCGAATTGCCCCGCAGTGAAGCGCTGCCGGTGACTTACATCATCGATAACAAGGGCAAGGTGCGGGAGCAGTTGATGGGCGAGCAGACGGCGGCGGGGGTGATGGCGAAGCTTGAGGCGTTGCAGGCCAAGAATTAATCATTAGTGAGGGCAAGCCCTCATTGCGATCAGTTAAGGAAAGAATTGGACCTGTAGGAGCCAGGCTTGCCGGCGAAGGCGTACTTGTCTCTTATACACCTCTT
>NZ_JAHBDQ010000055.1 GCF_019956555.1 Pseudomonas sp. A-RE-19
GGCCGTCGAAGACTACGACGTTGATAGGTTGGGTGTGTAAGCGCTGTGAGGCGTTGAGCTAACCAATACTAATTGCCCGTGAGGCTTGACCATATAACACCCAAGCAATTTGCTGACCTGAAGAGGCACCAGATTGCGGTGTGTGAAGACGAAACGAACCGAAAGTTCGGGTAAAACACACAAACTATCGCATACCCAATTTGCTGAAGCGTCGAAAGACGGTTCGGTACCCGAATTTCTTGACGACCATAGAGCATTGGAACCACCTGATCCCATCCCGAACTCAGCAGTGAAACGATGCATCGCCGATGGTAGTGTGGGGTTTCCCCATGTGAGAGTAGGTCATCGTCAAGATTAAATTCCGAAACCCCTATCTGCGTATGCAGGTAGGGGTTTTGTTTTGTCCGCAGGAAAGTTCGTACAGCACCATCGGACTGCTCCCGGCTGTCACAGTCTTGCTCAGGCGTCATGGCGATGAATTGAAGCTAGGGTCATGGCTATATTTTTATTATTGAATATCGCAATGTATAAAAATATATAGCGCATGGCCTGCGCTTTCTTACAAAGGGAATGACTGATGACAACGGCCTTGAGCGGCAAAGAGGCGGTAGGCGAGTGTTACACGCTGGAAACGATGCGCCATGCCCAGCAGATGGCCTGGAAGGCCATCGAACAGATCGCCCAGGTTATCTCTCCCGGCATGCGCGAGTCCGAAGCCCAATTGCGAGGCAAGCAGATCTTGTCCGAACTGGGCATGGATCGAATCTGGCATCCATTGCTGATCCGCTTTGGAGCCAACACACTCAAAACGTTCAAACAGCGCTCCGATGGCGATCCTGTACTGGGTGACCAAGACATTTTCTTCATCGACATAGGCGCAGTCTGGCAAGGGCACGAAGGTGATGCAGGGGCGACTTTCACCACGGGGTCCGACCCGGAAATGATCGACTGTGCCGCAGCTGCCCGGGAGCTTTTCAATCGGGTCGAAGGCTTTTGGTGTAGTGAGCGGGTTTGCGGCATGGAGCTTTACCGCTATGCGGCCGACCAGGCGCAAGCCATGGGGTGGAAGCTCAACCTGGACATCAAAGGCCACAGAGTCAGCGATTTTCCTCATGCAATTCACCTTGGTGGCGACCTCGGGGATTTAGACAAATGCCCGACGACAGGCCTGTGGATTCTGGAAATCCAGATCGCCCACCCGGAGCGCCCTTTCGGAGCGTTCTACGAAGACTTGCTTATCTGATCGAGGAAACTTCATGCCAAGCCAACCAGAGCAACCGGTTCTGCTGTTTTCCTACGGCACCTTGCAGGATCAGGCAGTCCAGCTGTCCACCTTCGGGCGCGAGTTGAAAGGGCGCCTGGACCGCCTGCCAGGTTACAAGCAGAACCTGGTCGAGATAACCGATCCGGCAGTGTTGGCCGCTAGTGGGAAAACCCATCATCCCATCGTTCAGGAGAGTGGCGACCTGTGGGACGAGATCGCCGGCACTGTTTTCGAGATCACGGCCCAAGAGCTGGTCGCGGCCGATGAATACGAGGTGGCGGACTACAAACGCGTCAGTGTGACCCTCAAGTCCGGCATCAGCGCCTGGGTCTATGTGCGAGCCTGATTGCTGGTAAGGGCCGCAGTAACTGTACGAGAGGAAACAGATCTGTCTCTGTTTCGCTGTAGGCTTCGGGCGGGATGACGATCGGAAGACTTCCATCCTCCTTGTCATCACCCTGAAATCAAGACAGTGACTGGCTACCCGATTGCGTGACCTCCACCTCGCCATTGGCCACGAGCCAGCGCAACAGTTCTGCCACTGACACCGTATGGCTACGCTCGATCCAGCGCACCACCGCCTGGCCGTAGTGTTCGGTGTAGCGACTGAGCACCAGTTGGCGACAGTCCGCTGACAGGCGCAGGGTGATTTCCCGACAATGCAGATTGGCCGGGTCTTGCTGGATTACCCGTTTCTGCAGAGTCAGGCTATTGCTTTCAGAACCCATCGGCCGCTGCTCCTGTGCACTGTGGGGTGGTGTGCTCTGGCGAGCCTTGTTTGCCATCGGCTACGTAAGCGGCACGACGCTCGGCAACCACGTTACGCAGAGCGCTGTAGTAGTCCGGCAGTTTTTGCAGGCTGTCGGTCAACGGTAAGGCTTCTGCCCGACCATCGACGATGCCACCGACAGTGCTGATAGTGGACAGCGTGTCCACGGTATCGCTGCTGTTGCCGAACGGATCGACCACAAAGCCGAGCACGCGGCCGGCAGCGTCGCGGCTGTTGGAGGTGCCGAACAACGGCAGTTCGACGATCGGACCATTGCCGATGCCCCACACGCCGAAGGTCTGGCCGAAGTCCGCATCGTGACGCGGGATACCGGCCATGCCGGAAACGTCGATCAAGCCCACCACCCCGACCGTGGTGTTGAGCACGAAACGCCCCATGGTATTAGCCGAGCGCATCGGGTTGCCTTGCAGCAGGTCATTGATAAAGACCTTGGGCTCACCGAAGTTCGCCACAAAGTTATGCACACCGGTCTGGAAAAAATCCGGCATGTAACGATAGCCGCGAGCGACCGGCGCCAGAGCGTAGTCGTCGAGCACCCGGTTAAACGCGAAGACTCCGCGATTGAGTGGTTCCGCCGGGTCGTATACCGCATAGGCGACGTCGGCGCAGCTCACGTTGGTGGTGGACGGCGGCTGGCTGCTGCAACCCGCCAACCCTGCGGTCAGCACAGCAATCGAAGTATTACGGGCCAGCCAGGGAGCACACTTGAAAGGCAACATGGATGAGTCTCGGGAGGAATTCGCCGAGATACTGAGCCCCGTGCCTTGCGCGAAGATGTCTGGTTTATTGCGGCGATGACGTTTTGTTGCACGATTGAAATAAATGACGCGCTGCCGTGAATGGTTTTAGATGGCGGCTCCATTCGCCCCCTTAAGTGACTTTCGGTGAACAGCCTTTTAATTGTGGACGACGACCTTGAAGTCCTCGATCTACTGAAAAAATTCTTCGTGCAGCACGGCTACAGTGTCGAGGTCGCCACAGACGGCGCGTCGCTGTGGGCGGCCATAGAGCGCCAGGCACCGGACCTGATCATTCTGGACGTGATGTTGCCCGGCGACAGCGGGCTGATCCTGTGTCAGCAACTGCGGATTCGATATGCAATGCCGGTGATCATGCTCACGGCCATGGGCGAACTCAGTGACCGGGTGGTCGGCCTGGAGCTGGGCGCCGATGATTATCTGACCAAACCCTTCGACGCCCGTGAACTGCTGGCCCGAGTGCGCGCCGTGCTGCGGCGCGTGGACGAGCGCCGTCCGGTGCCGCAGGAACGGCCACGGCCGCTGATTGATTTCGCCGACTGGCACCTGGACGTCACTCGCCGTGAGCTGCGCTCGCCGGACAACGTGATGATCCCGCTCTCGGCCGGTGAGTTTGACCTGCTGCTGGTCTTCGTCGAACACCCGCAGCGTATTCTCACCCGGGAGCAGTTGCTGGACCTGGCACGCGGGCATTGCCATGAGGCGTTCGATCGCAGCATCGACGTTCAAGTCAGCCGCTTGCGACGCAAACTCGAATCCGATACCAAGCGCCCGGCAATGATTCGCACCGTGCGCAATGGCGGTTACCTGTTTACCCCCAGCGTGACGCGGCGATGAGCTGGCTCAAACGGATTCGCGCCCGAGACTGGCCGCAAGATACGGTGGCGCGCTGGATCGCATTGACGATCATTCTGGCCATGCTCATTTCACTGGCGCTAAACGGGCTGTTTATCCAACTGGCCGGGGTTTGGGCGCGTCCGCCGCTGACCGAAATCGGCTTGCTGGAAAAAGCCGCCGCCATCACCCGCGTCATCGAGGCCGCTCCGGCGCCCCTGCGCCCCTCATTGGCGCAAGCCGCCAACGAGAGCGGCTTCACGATCACTTGGCACCCTGATAGGCACGATCTCAATCTGCCGACCGTGGAAGATCCGAAGTCCGGCATCGGTTCGAGCATCCTGCAGCCGATGCTCAGAGCCCCTGACCGGCGCATCGAAGCCTATGAACCGGCCGACTGGAAGGAGCACACGGCGGATGCACATTACGCGCTGCTGATCGAGCTGTCGGACGCATCGTGGCTGATGTTCTCCGCGCCGTCGCGCAGTTGGGGTCTCGACGAAGCGCCACGCTACCTGATCGTGATCCTGCTGGTGCTGATCTCCACCGCCCTGGTCGCGCTGATCGCCACCCGGCGCCTCGCCACACCTTTGCATCACTTCACCGAAGGCGCCCGCCGCTTCGGCGTGGACTTCCGCGCACCGCCGATCGAACCGCTCGGTCCCCACGAAATCCGTCAGGCGATTCTCGCGTTCAATGCCATGCAGGCCCAGTTGCAGCACTTCATCCGCGACCGCACGCAAATGCTTGCCGCCATCTCCCACGACCTGCGCGCCCCTCTGACGCGGATGCGCCTGCGTGGTGAGTTCATCGAAGATACCGAGCAACAGCAGCGGCTGTTTCGTGACGTGGATGAAATGCAGGCGATGATCAACTCGGCGCTGGAGTTCTTCCGAGATGATGCCCGGCTTGAACCGGCGACCCAGTTTGATCTGGCGGAGCTGCTGCAAACGTTGCTCGATGATTATCGTGATCAGCGCATCGAGATTGCCTTCAGCGGGCCGCTGCGGTTGGTGTATTTCGGGCGACCGTTAGGGCTTAAACGGGTGATCACCAACTTGCTTGATAACGCCATCAAGTACGGTAGCGAGCCGGAGATTGAACTGATTCCCAGTGCTGGAGAGGTGCGGATCAAAATACTGGACCGTGGGCCGGGTATTCCAGATGCCAGCCTTGAACAAGTATTCGCGCCGTTCTTTCGCATGGAAGGCTCGCGCAATAAAAGTACCGGGGGTGTTGGCTTGGGGTTATCGGCGGCGCGGGCGATTGTGCTGGAACACGGAGGCGAGCTGACCCTGCGTAATCGGTCGATGGGCGGGTTGGAAGCGTTGGTGGTGTTGCCGGTGCATTAGTCCTGAAAAACTCGCAATACATGCTCACATGCGGCGAGGGAGCTTGCTCCCGCTGGATCGCGAAGCGGCCCCCCCTTATCTTCAAAAAGAATGGGGCTACTGCGCAGTCCAACGGGAGCAAGCTCCCTCGCCACAGTTTTCAGTCAACAAGCCAAGGGGCAATCCTCCCCAAGGATCGTGTAAACCTAAGCCTCCCAGCCCGCCCCACTGACCGCTGCCTGCGCCAGTGGGTGCAAGTCTGCCCCCTGATGTTCGGTCTGCCAGGCCAGCAACTCCTTGCGCATGCCGGGCGTCCAGTACATCTGCAGGTGATTACGCACGCCGAGCACGGCCTGTTGCTGGTCCGGTTCGCTGGCGAAGTACTGGGCGATCTGGTTGACCATTTTGATCAGGTTGTCAGTGCTCATCGGCGTACCTCGGCTTTTGTTCCGGCGGTGCGTGCCTGGCGGCGCTCATCGAGCAGTCGTTGTTGTTCGTCGCTGAATTCCTGGTAGCGTTTTTGCCACTCGGAAGGGTGGTAGACGCGGCTGACTTCCACGGCGGTGACCTTGTACTCCGGACAGTTGGTGGCCCAGTCGGAGTTGTCGGTGGTGATGACGTTGGCCCCCGATTCAGGGAAGTGGAAGGTGGTGTACACCACGCCCGGTGCTACCCGTTCGGTGATCCGCGCGCGCAATACGGTCTGTCCGGCGCGGCTGCCGATGCCGACCCAATCACCCTCGTTGATACCACGGCTTTCGGCGTCGGTCGGGTGGATTTCCAGGCGGTCTTCGTGGTGCCAGGCGACGTTGTCGGTACGCCGGGTCTGGGCGCCGACGTTGTACTGGCTGAGGATGCGCCCGGTGGTCAGCAGAAGAGGATAACGACTGTTGACCTTTTCCTCCGTGGGCACGTAGCCGGTGAGCATGAAGCGCCCCTTGCCGCGCACGAACTCCTCGATGTGCATGGTCGGCGTGCCGTCCGGTGCCGCGGCGTTGCACGGCCATTGCAGGCTGCCATGGCGATCCAGTTCGGCGTAGCTGACGTTGGTGAAGGTCGGCGTCAGGCTGGCGATTTCGTCCATGATTTCTGACGGATGTTTGTAGTTCATCGGGTAGCCCAACGCATTGGCCAGGGCCACGGTGCCTTCCCAGTCGGCCTTGCCGCCCAGAGGCTCCATGACCTTGCGCACTCGGGAGATGCGCCGCTCGGCGTTGGTAAAGGTGCCGTCTTTTTCCAGGAACGAGCTGCCCGGCAGGAACACGTGGGCGAACTTGGCGGTTTCGTTGAGGAAAATGTCCTGCACCACGATGCATTCCATGGCCGACAGGGCCGCGGTGACGTGTTGGGTATTGGGGTCGCTCTGGGCGATGTCTTCGCCCTGGCAATACAGGCCCTTAAAGCTGCCGCTCAGGGCTGCTTCGAACATGTTGGGGATGCGCAGGCCCGGGTCGGGTTGCAGGGTGACGTTCCACGCCCGTTCGAACTGCGCCCGTACCGCCTCGTTGGAGATGTGACGGTAGCCGGGCAGCTCGTGGGGGAAGGAACCCATGTCGCAGGAGCCCTGAACGTTGTTCTGCCCACGCAGCGGGTTCACGCCCACGCCTTCGCGGCCGATGTTGCCAGTGGCCATGGCCAGGTTGGCGATGCCCATGACAGCGGTGCTGCCCTGGCTGTGCTCGGTGACGCCCAGGCCGTAGTAGATCGCCGCGTTGCCGCCGGTGGCATACAGACGGGCGGCGGCGCGGATGTCGGCAGGGTTGACGCCGCAGACGTCGGCAAGGACTTCCGGCGAGTTTTCCGCGCGGCTGACGAACTCGCGCCAGTGGGCGAAATCAATGTCCTCGCAACGAGCGTCGATAAAGGCCTGGTTGAGCAGGCCTTCGGTGACGATGACGTGGGCCAGCGCGTTGAGCATGGCGACGTTGGTGCCCGGGCGCAGGGCCAGGTGCACTTCGGCGCGGGCATGCACCGAGTCCACCAGATCAATGCGTCGTGGGTCGATGACGATCAGTCGCGCGCCTTCACGCAGGCGGCGTTTGAGCTGGGAGGCGAACACCGGGTGGGCGTCGCTGGGGTTGGCGCCCATCACCAGGATCACGTCGGCCTGCATCACCGAGTCGAAACTCTGGGTGCCGGCGGACTCGCCCAAGGTTTGTTTCAGGCCATAGCCGGTCGGCGAGTGGCAGACCCGCGCACAGGTGTCGACGTTGTTGTTGCCGAAGGCGGCACGGATCAGTTTTTGCACCAGGTAGGTTTCTTCGTTGGTGCAGCGGCTGGAGGTGATGCCACCAATGGAGTCGCGGCCATATTTTTGCTGCAGCCGGCGGAATTCGCTGGCGGCATAGGTCACCGCCTCATCCCAGCTGACTTCCTGCCAAGGGTCATTGATGTGCTTGCGGATCATCGGTTTGGTGATGCGATCCGGGTGGGTGGCGTAGCCCCAGGCAAAGCGCCCTTTGACGCAAGAGTGGCCGTGGTTGGCTTGGCCGTTCTTGTCTGGAACCATGCGTACGACCTGATCGCCTTTCATCTCGGCGCGGAACGAGCAGCCCACGCCGCAATAGGCACAGGTAGTGATCACGCTGTGTTCGGGCTGACCCAGTTCGACCACGCTTTTTTCCATCAGGGTCGCGGTGGGGCAGGCTTGCACACAGGCGCCGCAGGATACGCATTCGGAGTCGAGGAAGTTCTCGCCACCGGCGGCCGCGACCCGGGATTCAAAACCGCGTCCGGTAATGGTCAGGGCAAAGGTGCCCTGGGTTTCTTCGCAGGCGCGCACGCAGCGGTTGCAGACAATGCACTTGCTCGGGTCATAGTCGAAGTAGGGGTTGGAAGTGTCCTTCACGTCGGCCAGATGGTTGTCGCCTTCATAGCCGTAACGCACCTCCCGCAGGCCGACCTGGCCAGCGACGGTTTGCAGCTCGCAGTTGCCGTTGGCCGAGCAGGTCAGGCAGTCCAGCGGGTGATCGGAGATGTACAGCTCCATGACATTACGGCGCAGGGTGGCGAGCTTCGGTGTTTGGGTGTGCACGCTCATGCCTTCGCTGACCGGCGTGGTGCAGGACGCCGGGTAGCCGCGCATGCCATCAATCTCCACCAGGCACATGCGGCAGGAGCCGAAGGCTTCCAGGCTGTCGGTGGCACACAATTTGGGAATGGTGGTGCCCAGCAGCGCGGCGGCGCGCATCACCGAGGTACCTTCGGGCACGCTGATGCTGCGGCCGTCGATGTTCACGGTGACCTGCACCTGACTTTCGCGGGCTGGCGTGCCTAAATCGATATCGGTTTTCGGGTCGAAGAGAGTAATCATTGGTCGGCCTCCGAGGACTGCAGACCGAAGTCGGCGGGGAAGTACTTGAGGGCGCTGACCACCGGATAGGAAGTCATGCCGCCCAAGGCGCACAGCGAACCGTATTGCAGGGTGTCGCACAGGTCCTTGAGGATGATCACCTGCTCATCGCGACCGTTCTGGTCAGGTGCGGCCAGCAGGCGGTCGATCACCTCCACGCCCCGGGTCGAGCCGATGCGGCATGGGGTGCATTTGCCACAGGATTCCTCGGCGCAGAACTGCATGGCGAAGCGCGCCATGTGGGCCATGTCGAGGCTGTCGTCAGCCACCACCACACCACCGTGACCGAGCATCGCGCCGATGGCGGCGAAGGCTTCGTAATCCAGCGGCGTGTCGAATTGCGACGGTGGCACCCAGGCACCGAGCGGGCCACCGACCTGTGCGGCTTTCAGCGGCCGACCACTGGCGGTGCCGCCGCCGTAGTCTTCCACCAGTTCCCGCAGCGTCAGGCCAAAGGCCCGTTCCACCAGCCCGCCGTGACGGATATTGCCCGCCAATTGGAAAGGCATCGTGCCCAGGGAGCGGCCCATGCCGTAATCGCGATAGAACTGCGCGCCCTTGGCCAGAATCAGCGGCACCGAGGCCAGGGTCAGCACGTTGTGTACCAGCGTCGGCAGGCCGAACAGCCCTTGCAAGGCAGGGATGGGCGGTTTGGCGCGGACGATCCCGCGCTTGCCTTCCAGAGAGTCCAGCAGCGCGGTTTCCTCACCGCAGATATAAGCGCCAGCACCGACTCGCACTTCCATATCGAAGGCCAGGCCGCTGCCGCCGACATTGGCGCCGAGGTAACCGGCATCTCGTGCGATGTTCAACGCTGCACGCAGCGTGGCCACGGCATCCGGATATTCCGAGCGCACGTAGATGTAGCCGTAACTGGCGCCGACGGTGATACCGGCAATGGCCATGCCTTCGATCAGCAGGAAGGGGTCGCCTTCCATCAACATGCGGTCGGCGAAAGTGCCGGAGTCGCCTTCGTCGGCGTTGCACACAATGTACTTTTGCGCTGCTTGGGTAGCGCGCACCGTGCGCCACTTGATCCCGGCCGGAAAGGCCGCGCCGCCACGGCCACGCAGACCCGAATCGAACACTGCGGTCGCGGTCTGCTCGCCGCCCAGGGCGATGGCCTGGGTCAAACCCTCAAAGCCGCCGTGAGCCCGGTAATCCTCCAGGGACAACGGCTGGGTAATGCCAGCACGGGCGAACAGCAGGCGTTGTTGAGTCTTGAGATAAGGCAACTCTTCCACTAGACCCAAGGCCAGCGGATGGTCGGACGACTTGCCTTGCAGCGCATCGAGCACCGACGGCACATCGGCCGCGGTCAGCGGACCGAAGCCGATACGGCCTTGCGGGCTGTCCACTTCCAGCAGCGGTTCCAGCCAGTACAGGCCGCGAGAACTGGTACGTTGCAAGTCCAGATTGCGTTCCGCAGCTTGAGTGGCAAGGGCCACAGCCACTTCATCGGCACCCACGGCACGGGCAAGAGAATCACAGGGCAGATAGAGGCGCGGCATCATGCGTCCTCCTGGCAAGCATCGAGCAATGCATCCAGACGCTCAGCACTGAGCCGCGCATGCACCCGGCCATCCAGCTCAAGAGCCGGCGAACAGGCGCAGGCACCGAGGCAATACACCGGCCGCAGACTGATGCTGCCGTCGGCACTGCTGCCGTGATCATCCAGTTGCAGGCGTTCACGCAACTGCGCGGCAAGCTGCTCGGCGCCGCGACTCTTGCAGGACTCAGCGCGGCACAGACGCAGAATATGCCGGGCTGGAGGCGCGGTGCGGAAGTCATGGTAGAAGCTGATCACCCCGCGAACCTCGGCCTGACTCAGGTTCAGCGCGTGGGCAATCTCGGGGATGGCGGCATCGGGAATGTAACCGATGCCCTCCTGAATCTCATGAAGGATGGGCAACAGTGCGCCGGGGGAGTGCTTGTGGCGCTCCAGCAGGCTGTTGACCATAGGCAGGTGCAACATCTCATCAGGCATTCAGCATTCCTCACGATCACGGACAAACCAGGCGGTTGTCGGTTGTCCGAAAGTGTCGGCTGCGGCAGTCACACCACGTCACGGTATCGTGGCATTTTCAGGCCGTTGGCCAGGCACCCTGAGCGGGCATCTTGTGGGGCCCGGTACGGTCTTTGCCGCACCTCTTCAGGGCATATCCGGCAGCTTGCCATGCTGCCTTTGATTCATCAGCACCAAAGCGACGTGTTCGATTCTGTCTACGACTACCTGTTAAGTCTAGAAGAGCACAGCCCGGGGCGTTCGCTCACTGAGTATTTTTCAGGTAATCCTTGATCGCGATGAGCGGGGTGTCAAAACATTACTTGGCGGGAAGGATCATCGCCCACAACACCACCGTGGTCAGTGCCGCCAACACACTGCACGCTCCGGCGATCAAATGACGGACGATGGGGGATTCAGACTGATTGAACCTAGCGATCACCAAAAGCCAAGTTCCGACAAAGGCCCCTAAAACCGCCATCAACGTATAGAAAATGAATACAACGCCCCGTACCGAGTTTCCTCCGGGGACAAACCATCTGTTGAACAGAATCAGCACCGCAATCCCGACAATAAAACTACCCACAGCACCTGCCAGGTTGGCGAGCCACAGATTCAGGGTGCCACGGTTCCTCACCACCCAAATCCACATTCCCACTGTCGCAGCGAAGAACACCAACATGCCGATTAGCTGCATTCAATCCTTTCCCTTGTTAACACTGCCCCTGAAACCGCCTTTGGTTTCTTTGATGAGATGAGGCGATGGAGGCAAGATATCAAAATGATGGCTCTGGGCTGAAGGGCATTGTTGTTTGATGTGGGTTGGATTCCGAGTTGGAGAGTTGTTTTTCATCGTAGGGGAAGGTGAAGTTTGAATTCACCGGCAGGACTTCGAGGGTGGAGATTTCGACGCTGATTTCTCAGCATTTGCTGAGAGCTGAGTGATCGAAAGCCCCGACAATCTCGGGGCTAACAAGGCCTTTCCGTCAAGCGCAATCCCTGTGGGAGCGGGCTTGCTCGCGAAAGCGCCAGGTCAGCCAACATCAATGCTGAGTGCACTGCCGTCATCGCAAGCAGTTGGCTCCCGCAGGCCTTATGCCTTACCGACTGGCATCAGAACCATCCCGCCTAAGCACCTTTACCGCATCATCAACCACCGCCTTACTCATCGCCGTCAAATAATGCGCGGCCCAGGCGTGGCGGTCGGTGTCTTTGGCGTAGGCAGCATCTTCGGTCAGCTTTTTGGCGAGAAACAGAAAGTCAGAAGCCATGGCTAACGCGTCACCGAGGGGAACGCCGCTAGTGACATGGAACAGGGCTTGATCCGCGCAGTAGATGGCGGGTGTTAGGCCGATGGTTTTGAGTTCTGATTGTTCGGTCATTGGCCACCTCCGATGACGGAGAGGCGGTGGGAGAGGGAGGATGGTGAGGCGTTACTCGATTGGGAACTGCCTTGAGGGAACAGCCAAAATTTGTACGGATTCATGCTGCGCATTATCAGACTCCTTGATATGAGGAGCTGCCACGTTCGTTTCCACACGAATGGGTGACAGCTGTGCGCAGGGTGGAAAACCGGGAATCAAGGAAACCGGCACGCCCGAAGACGTCCCACGCACAGCCGCCATAACTCACGCCGCAGGCACAAAAAAAGCGCCGGCAAACGTGATGGGGGCGCTGTTGCGCCTTGAATTACACGGGTTTCCACACCCGGTCGCTGAATTGGCAGCGACGGTGGAAGGGTATCGTGCAGCCCCTTTTCCTGCAACCTTCGAGAGCGCTGGGGACTATGTGGCCAATCATTGCGGATACTCGGGTGATGAGGAGACGGCGGGCTGAAGAGAGAGGTACTTGCGTCATGAAACGCATTGAAACAGGTCAATACCATCTGTCTGCAGGTTACATATTTGCGCTTCGGGTCGTTGCGGATTTACCCCATAATCGCGCGCTCCTATCGTCGGTAGCTCTGCTTCTCGACTAATCTGTAGTCGCTGCAACCCGATCTTAAACAGCCAAGGAGAAAGGCAATGCCAGATAACTGGAACCAGCGTCAGTCGGCTGCCAAGGATGCTCTCGAACGTTTGCTGGACCCATCTGATCTGCCTGCGACCCTATGAGCCAAGCTGCCTTAGTCAATCCAAGCCTGCTCACATGGTCTCGTGAGCGTGCAGGTCTCTCCACTGAGCAGGTTGCTAAAAAGCTGCCAGTGAAACCTGATCGAGTAGAAGAATGGGAGGCTGGCGAGACCAAACCAACATTCCTTCAGGCTCAGAAGTGGGCGAGTCTCGCTCACATCCCTTTTGGCTTCCTGTTTCTTCAGCAACCGCCCGTCGAACAACTGCCTTTACCTGATCTTCGGACCGTGGGTGGGATTGCGCCTCACCGTCCCAGCTTGGAATTGTTGGACACCGTCAGGGATTCCATGCGCAAGCAGGACTGGTACCTGGAGTATCTGCAACACCAGGAGCATCAGCCGCTGGCATTTGTCGGCCGCTTCAACAGCCGATCTCGAGTCGCAGAGGTGGTGGACAATATTCGCCGGACGCTCGGCGTAAACCCTGACGCTGCTCGATTGGATTACGACAAATACAGTCGTGCCTTGATCGAGGCTGCAGAAGCGGCTGGCATTTTGGTGATGCGCAGTGGCATTGCTCTAGGAAATACTCATCGAAAACTTGAAGTCAGCGAGTTCCGGGGTTTTGCCATCAGTAATACCCACGCCCCCGTTGTATTCGTCAACAGTTCCGATGCTCCCACCGCCAGGCTGTTCACCTTACTTCACGAACTGGCCCATATCTGGATTGGTAGCAGTGGAGTGTCTGACGGAAATACCGCCAATGGTCGAGATGAGGAGCGCTTCTGCAATGCAGTAGCAGGTGAGTTTCTGGCTCCCGAAGCCCAATTTCGTGCCCTGTGGAACCCTGATGTTAACTGGGAGGACAATTTAGCTCCGCTAGCCACTCGGTTTCACATCAGTAAATTGGCGATCGGTCGCCGCGCATTGGATCTTGGATATATAAGCCAAGCTCATTACAGCGCTTACTATCTAAAGACCCTCAAGGCTTTCCAGGATGAAAAAGGTGGAGCGGGTGACTATTACCGTAACGCCACCGCGAAAAACAGCCCTCGCCTAAGCAAGGCAGTGCTGACTGAAGCAATGAGTGGCCGGATGCTGCTGCGCGAGGCTGGACACTTGCTCGGCGTGCAACCTGCCAAGTTAAGGACGCTCGCCAGTAAGATCACGGAATGAATTATTTACTAGACGCTAACACACTGATCGAAGCGAAGAATCGCTACTACGGCATGACTATCTGTCCTGGTTTTTGGCAATGGTTATTGCTGAAAAATGAAGCGTTGGCTTTATCTAGCATTGCCCCCGTAATGGATGAGCTAACCAAAGGGAATGACGAACTCGCTGATTGGGCGAAGGAGAACGCTGGTTTCTTCCACAACACCACCGATGACTCTACGCAAGAAGCATTCGCTCAAGTGGCGGGGCTTGTGGCAGATCAGGCGCCGAGAATGAAGATAGGTGCCATGGAAGAGTTCTTAGCGGGTGCGGACCCTTGGCTAATTGCAAAGGCTTTGACGACAGGTGCGACGTTAGTAACTCACGAAAGGTTGAATCGCGACGCAAGACGAAAATTCATCATTCCTAATATTTGCGAGCAGCTTAACGTCCCTTTTTTGAATACGTTTGAGTTGCTGCACAAGCTTGAAGCCAGGTTTGTGCTGCTTGTTTAAATGAGATTCGAACTGAAATGCAAAGCGATTCAGCGCTAATGTGAATTGCCTGTTTACTCAAAACTGACTTCTAAACATTTTGCCTGGCTATAGTGACGGACAGCCTCGAAAGAATGCGGGCCGCCCCGTGAGCTCATCGCTGCAATGTAGGAGCGAGCTCGCGAAAAACTCAAGCCAGCCACCACAACACCTGAGTCAACTGGTAGGGGAAGCTCTGTTACGCACATCATTGTCGGGTTGTGTAGAGAGCCTCGAGGTGTTTTTTACAAGGTCTATGCGTATGAACCCGACGAATATTCCGGTCGATGCGTTGATCAATGTGAGATTCCATCAGGGCATATACTTTTCGAAGCGATGGTGAAGCTTTCCGCGTCGTTGATGCTTCGATACAAGGTCGAGCAAGCTTTTGAAAGTTTTGAAAAGGCCTATGCACAGGTATGAAAGGAGTTTTGGAAAAGGAACAGATTGAACATTCACGCACTCGGCAAGTAATGCCTGTCAGCTCACCATAATCCCTGTGGAAGCGAGCCTGCTCGTCAAAGCCGTCAAGCAGATTCCCCTATGCACCACCACTGTACTGCGACTTCATCGTCAGGTTGAGTTACGTCATGCCCATGTTCGATGAAATTCGCTGGTGGCTGCAACGCGAGAACTTGACTGATCCGCTCTGTCATTAGAGCGTTGGTTTCACCAAGAAAACCCAGATAATAGTCCCGGTCATAGAAGACGGTGACCTCACTCTGATGAATCCATGGCCACACCAGCAGGCAAGCAACGCGGTAGTAACCCTGAGAGTGGTCAGCAGCGTTGGACAGGTGGCTAGCGGCTTCGAGCAGTTGTTGAAGGCAGAAGGCTTGAACTTCGATACTGGCTTGAGGACCTTCGACCAGGGCTGCATGCACCGGGATCTTCCAGTGTGTGTAGCGTTCCATTTGCTTGGGGCGCGGGTGAAACTCGTGACGAAAACTGGAGGCCCAGCGCTCCAGCGCGCGAAGGCGGCGGGGAATGCCTCTGAGTGGCTTGTTGCTGAGGGCGATTTGCCGCATTGATACGTCCTTGTGGTGCCGAAAAAATCTTTCGTTGTTGTCAGTTGGGGCAATGGATAAGTGGCAGGTCCATTCTCACTTCAACCATACCCCTGCCAGTATCAGTAGGTGTGAAGGGGCTCCAACCCAATCATTACTGAATATCTTTCAGATAATCCTTGAGCGCGATGAGCGGCGCTTCAAGCTGATCCATCGTCTGCGCAGTGCTGAAGTCAGCTGCCAACCTGTGCAGCTCCCGCCCCAGTGGCGTATCAACACCGCCTAAAGCTTCCATCGCCGAACCCACACAATGCGCCACTCTAAACTGAATCCCCTCAACATCCCCCCGCCGCACCAACAACCCAAACACCTCCCGCTCATAATCACTCATGATCGGATCATCCCGCAAAATCGGACTTTCACCTTCCGTCTCATAAGCCAGCTTGAAAGCGAAAAGGGCAACGGTTTCCAGTGGCAATTCCATTGTGTGAATCCTTGATTCGTTAGCCGAGCGGTTTCGGTTGTGGCGTTGAAAAGCAAGATCAGAAGATCGCAGCCTTCGGCAGCTCCTACGGGGCGGCGGGGCGAGGTCACTTTTCTACAGGCGAAAAAAAAGGCCTTGCAAAGCAAGACCTTTCTTAATTTTGGTGCCCGAGGGAGACTCGTGCGTTCCATATAGACCGTGTCTTGTAGCTCAATTGTACAGATGGGGATACAGGTAGGGATACATGGTTGCGGGTACTGACAAAATTTTTTGCCTCTTGATGTGGTTTGCTGTTGCGCAACGCAGCTGTCCGGATAGGTAATGGAGCCTATTTCGAAATGACAGGCAGAGGAACATGAGATGGACGTGGTGAAGGTTCAGCAGCAATTGCGCGACTTTGCGAAGGAACGAGATTGGGAGCAGTTCCATACCCCCAAGAACCTGGCGTCTGCTCTGGCAGTGGAGGCGGCCGAGCTGCTTGAGAATTTTCAGTGGTTAACGGATGAGCAGGCACGCTCGGTCAAGGATGACGCCGAGCGCATGCGCAGGATTGAGGAGGAAATTGCCGACGTAACCTTGTATCTATTACGTCTTGCTGACGTTCTTTCTTTGGACCTGCAGGATGCAGTTGACCGGAAGCTGAGAATCAACGCTGATAAATACCCGGCTGATAAGTCTCGCGGGAATGCCAAAAAATATAACGAGCTCTAAGGACATGAATTAGGTATGGACATCACTTCACGGATTCTTGAAGAAATTGCAAAGGGTGAAGCCCGCAAGGCCAATGGCCCGATTGAGCATTGGCTGACTACCTTAGCCACTGGGTTTTGGGGCTTCGATGCTGATAAGGAAAGTGTTTGGAACGAGCTGAAAGAGGGGGATGTCCTGGTCTTTCAGTCGATTCCACCGAACAACAACTTCGTCATAGGGCATAGTCCAAAAACGAAGACTTCTGGCTTTATTGGGGCTGGGATTGTTGAGCGTATTTCGAAAAAAACAGAACCTCGCTGGCTCTCTGAAGTGATCGAAAGCCAAAATTTGAACGTCTCATCCCCCATGATGTGGCCGAATTTAGTGCACTTTTCCGATGTGCTCTGGTTGGGGAATGTGGACCAAATTCCTGCACAAACAGTGCAGGCAATGATTGATGGATGCACGGAAGAGAAGCTTGACCTGGGCATTCATATTGCACACTTGGCAAGCAATCGCTTGTCCCTCAACGCGATGAAGGATGTTGGCTTTACATATGCCCCAATGGGCACTGGCGGGCGCCTGAAAAAAAACGCCGACAAGCTTGCCGGGCTCTTCAAGGTTCAAGCGCAACTGGCAACTCACATTGTCTACGGTGCAGTTGATCAACCGATTCTCACTCCGTCATCCACCACCGACTTTGATCCGTCGGTGTTTACCTATGAGGGCACGCGACTGCCCACAAAGAGTAAAGCCAAGCCTCCATCTATAGCTGAGGTAAAAGGCACATATTCGCGTAAGAGAGACTACCTGCAGGAGGCTGCTAATAATCAGAGCCTCGGCCTCGCAGGTGAGTTGCTCGTATTTGAGAGAGAAAAGCAGCGTGTGCGTATCGAGCATGGTGAGGAGTACGTTAGCCGGGTTATGCATGTGCCGGTAACTGAAGGGGATGGTGCAGGTTATGACATCCGCTCTGTGCGAGACACCGGTTCAGGTGTCATCCCGTATTACCTAGAGGTCAAAACCACCTCGGGAGGTGCTAACACAGCGTTCTTCATCTCTGAGAATGAGGTGAATTTTGCAGCAGCTAACCCGCAGAGCTTTGAGATTGTACGGGTCCACTCCCTGGATATCGGCAAGAAAACGTACCAGGACTATAGGCTGTCTGCTGATGAGCTATTACGCATGCCCAAAACCCCGGTGAGCTACCGGGTGAATGTTGGCGTAGAGCCTGATCAGTGTGAGTGATCATATGAGACTGCGCGCTCATTGAGATACCTGTTGTGTTGCAGTCAGTCGAGGACAACCAATTCATAAGTTTGTCCTCGACGACTCATTCGGCGCGTCAAAACTGCCGGGGCCCCTGAGGGATTGTTGACCACACGGGGTCGGAAACCCGCGGGGCTTTGATAGCGGAAGGTGCCCCAGCTTACTGAAATACAAACGTTGAAATTGAAAGGATCTTGAAGAAAAAGGGAGATCGTTACCGGAATGGTAACGGTGAGGTCTGATCGGTCATTTCGTAGGGCAAATGCACAGGTGAACAGGCAGTTCACCGGGTTCACCTGTTCACTAAGCTGGGAGTTCTCCCGCTAACAAGATCCCGCGGGTTTCCGACCCCGTACCAATCGCAATTGCCCAGGGGCCCCGGCGACCAACAACGCCCCGGGGCAAATGCAGTGGTGACCTGTGGTTCACCTGTTCGCTAAGCTGGCGTCTTTCCGCTAACAAGATCGGGCGGGTTATGCTCGCTGATGGGATGACAAAGAAAGGGGAGTGGGGATGGTTTGTGCCCCTCAAAAAACCGTGTAACACGTGTAATTCGTGTAACGAGTCCTCCAACTAACTGAATACGTTGAATATTAATCTGTTACACCAGCTCGGAGCCGTGCGTACACCCAGATGTAGAGACGCCGTCGGTGTAACAGATATTCCGGCTGGCGCAGCATCTACACAGAGGAGCTGTTGTATATGAACCGCCACACGCATTGAAGAGAGCGGGTATTTCCAGCAATTTGGGAGCCGCTTCCAGGTGTTTTTTATCGCTTTGCGGTGGGCGGTGGAGCTTCTTTTTTTGACACCCGCAGCCTGCTGAGCATTCGTCCTTGTTGAATGGCATCACTTTGTCATCACGCAAGAATGGCGGATAGCCCAGCTCTTCGTTAGCATGGAGCATGTCGCTTCAGTTTTGTTTGGCCGGAACGGTATCGCCAGGAAGCCTCGATGATCAATTTTTCACGGGTTGCCTTCAGCCAGGTTTTGACGCCGATTGTGATTTGTTTACCTGCGAAATATTAAAGTTGTAAAACTACAAGGAGAGGCTGCGTGAAAGTTATTTCTGTATTCAACAACAAAGGCGGGGTCGGTAAGACTACATTGACTTACCATCTAGCGCATGCTCTCTCAGAAAGCGGTAAAAAGGTTTTAATGATTGATGCTGATCCTCAGTGTAATCTGACAATTTACTCATTGGAACAGGAGGTTGTTCATTCTATTTGGGATGCAGAAGACTCCTTTATTGATGAAGGATTCGAGTCATCGAAGGAACGAATTGGATCAATCCAATTTGGCGTGTTAAATGCTAATACGCGCAGTCTCCATTATTTACTGAAGCCCACCGAGGAAGGTACGGGCGAGTTAGAATACCTTCCGCCCCCCTATAAGATAAGTAAAACACTTCATATTGTACCTGGTCGATTAACACTGCATCTTTATGAAGAGAAAATTGCTAGCCGTTGGACCGATGCGTATCGTGGAGAACCACTAGCAATTAGGACAATTACCAAAATCAGATCTCTCGCTGAGCAGTATGCTGATGAGCATGGTTATGACTACGTAATTGTTGACACATCACCAAGTTTAGGTTCATTAAACAAGGTTATTATTTCTACGGTTGATGGCTTTTTTGTTCCCGCCTCTCCTGATTTATTTTCCCTGTACGGAATTAGAAACATTGGTAAAGCTCTGTCCGCATGGAAAGAAGAGTTTGAGATAATTTATAAGCTTATTTCCGCTGAAAAAAGACATAGCTTTCCAGAGAAGTTCGTAACTTTTCTTGGGTATACAATATATAATGCAAAAAAATATAGCGGTTATAATAATAAGTGGGATCTAGCTCATGCGCATCTGAATTATGCTAATCAAATCCCAGTAATTATTGAGCGCTGTATAGGTGAAGAACTTCGAGCTCATCTTTCACGAGAGCTGCTAGCCGAACCGATAGGCGGAACTCTTGTTATGCATAGTCATAATACCTTTCCGTCCATGGCTCAGCATTATCATAAGCCAATGTGGCAGGTGCCCTATGCTGGCAACATTGAGGCAGAACATGTGAATACCCTGAGAGGTGCAACTCAACGTTACATAGATACTAGAGCTAGCTACATAGCTTTTGGTGAGGCTCTCATATCTCGAATTAAGCTACTGGATTAGCCAAAATGCCTAGAGAAGCCAATATAAATGCTGCGGTTGAAGCGTATAAAAATGAGAAACATTTTTTTGAGAAGTTTTTAAATGGTGTGGTGGATTCATTTAGATTGGAGCCCAGCCTTAATCGTTATGGTAATCCATTAATTTATACTATTAAAAGTCGGCTTAAAAATACTGAGCATTTAAAAGAAAAAATCTCGAGAAAGTGGTCGAGTGAGAAGCCGATAACTGCGGAAAATCTTTTTACACAGGTGACCGATCTTGCTGGAGTAAGAGTTCTTCATCTTTATCAGGATCAGTTTCCTGAGATCCATGCTCATATAATTAAGCAAGTCGATATGGGGGACTGGTTCTTTAGAGAACCGCCAGTTGCATATTCTTGGGATCCAGAAGCGAGTAAATTTTTTGAGTCACTTGGTCTCACCGCCGAGACCCGTGAGACATATTATACCAGTATCCATTATGTGGTGAGCCCAAAGCGCGACTCAACTATTTATTGTGAGATACAGGTTAGAACACTATTTGAAGAGATATGGGGTGAGATTGATCACTCTATAAACTATCCGACGCCAACGACTAGTCGTTCCTGCAAAGAGCAATTAAGAGTTTTGTCTAAACTAGTATCAACCGGCACTAGACTTGCGGATTCTATTTTTAGAAGCCAGAAAGAATTAAAAGAACTGGAAGCTGAAGTTTCAATCGTTAGAGGCGAAGAAGCGTTGCCTCGCGAGTGAAATATTGTTCTTGTTTTTTTGCTTGGTTTACACCAGGTGGGCGCGATTTCAGTCACCTTGCCGACTGGAATCGACCCAAATGCTTTAGTTTTGACTGAATGTTAGAGACGGTAACTGAAGTTGCTTTTCTTTCCGGCTTATCTAATCTCAAGTCGCATAACGCGAGAGAGGACTCACCTTTGATTGTTTTCTGCCTCCAGCGCTGAATGAATGCTGCATAGGTGCACACCGGTGCAGAGGTCCAATGCGCTGGAATTCCACTTAGCTCAAAGTGGCAATATGGCGTTTGAAATTATTATTGCGAAACGCTTAATATATGCTATCACTTATACAGTTAAAGTTAATTATTTTCGTCTGGTGCCTATGGGTCTTTATTAATGAATATTTTGGGCTGAATATAAGTGCAGTGATAAATTCATAAACTTAAAGGCCGAATGTTTTTGCGGTAATTGAGGATTAGTAACATGAATAAGGGATTGCAGTTGACAAATATTAAGCGCCTGCCGGCGGTGCTTTCTCTCTCTAAAATTCTTCCCGCTGGAACGGAAGGTGGAAAAGAATTTGCTAGAATAATCGGCTTGCTTTTATTCAATAATGCAAGAAAAAACAATACAAGTTTTTTCCTGTTTGATGACGCATCCGGTGATTTCGAAGGGTTAGATGGTTACTCAAGAAAAAATAAATCTAAAGATACCGTGGGTTATCAGTATAAATTTTATCCGTCCCCGTTAAGCGATGCCCATCGTGTCGATATTAAGAAATCTTTAGCGAACGCACTTGAGAGAACGAATCAGCTAAAGCTGAAGAAGTGGATACTTGTTACTCCTGACGATTTAAAGAACTCCGCTACGCGGAGGGATGGTGGTGATGTAAGCTGGTTTGAAAAACTTCGTGAAGAAAATTCTAGTGTTGAGATTGAACATTTTGGTCACACTAAAATTTTATCTTTGTTTTTAGAGGCACAATTTCTTTGTTTGTATTATTACCCTTCTTTGATAATCTCAGGAGTTGATCAACAGAAATCTATTCAGGAATGCAGGGCGCAATATGACGATAATATGCGAAAGCGTTATGGTCGTATAGAGTTTGTCGGCATGTCCGTGTATAAGGAAGAAGCTTCTCGCCGAATTCCTCTAGAGAAAATCTATATACCACTTTCCGTTGTGCCGGAAAGATCAGTAGAGGAAACTGAAGATACACCGAGAATGAACCCGCTGGTATTTCTCAAGCCAGGGGCAAAAAATATTATCCTCGGAGATCCTGGCTCAGGTAAATCAACTTTACTAGGCTTCCTGGCGCTTGCGGGAATTAATAAAGATTTGCAAGTTCGATGCGATACTGTTGAAGATTCACGATTGACTGTTGTAGTAACATTGCGTCGGTATGCAGATGAACTAAAATCTCGAAAAAATTTACCTTTGCTTGATTACATATTGGAAGTTGCAAGGGCTGACTTTAGTATGGGTGGGCTTTCACAGTCATTCTTTAGTTATTATGTAGAAAGTGGTCAGGCGATAATACTGTTTGATGGTCTGGATGAGCTGCCAAGTAAGGAGTTTAAGTCGATAATTCGTCAAAGGATAGATTCATTCGTTCAAGGATTTCCTGCTAATACGGTTATAGTTACCTCCAGATTGGTAGGTTATGATGCGGAAATTAGATTTGATGAGTCTTATGGCCATTTTCGAGTAGCAAAACTCAAAGTAAATGAAATTGAAAAATTCATTGTGGATTGGTATACGGCTCGGATTGACGATTCAGTTGAAAAAGACCGAAATGCTGCCGATCTGATTAAGATTATTACTTTGCCTGATAGTGATTCAATTAGAGCGCTCGCGCGAAACCCGTTGCTTTTGACAATTGTCGCGTTGGTTCACAGGATTGACGCGGTGCTTCCAGATCAACGTGTTGTGTTATATCAGAAGTGTACGGAAACTCTTTTAAATACTTGGTATAAGGCAAAGCGTCAAGATGAAGACGCTGTAAAAGGCCGAATTGAGCGTCGAAATAGGCTCAGAGTAGAGGCCATTGCCTATTGGATGCATCGCCGAAGTTTAAAAGGCAAAGGGAGATCAGTAGCTCCTCGTGAAGAGTTGATATCGTTTCTCACAGATTATATTGCCTCTAATGAAACCATACGTCCAATGGATGATCTTGCTGAGGATCAGGCCGAGGTCTTTGTAGATTTTATCAGGAACTCTGCAGGGCTGTTGATTGAGGCAGGGGATGGGCTTTATAGCTTCATTCATTTAACCTTTCAGGAGTATTTGTGCGCGACTCATCTGGCTGCGTTTGGTGAGAGGGACGGAACGCTTTCCATTTGGAAAGAGCTACGAGGGGATTTGCAAAATCCCCGGTGGCGTGAGGTGGTACGGCTTTTAGTTGCTAGCCTAAGATCAACGCAGGCGCAAGCTTATTTTGTAGACAAGCTGCTTGATGAGCAAGTTGAGAAGAAGAGAAGAGATACTTGTCTGTTATTGCTTGGGCTTTTGCGGGACGGTATCGAACCCGCCGAGATCAAAACAAAAGAAATTATCGAACACTCCATTGATACGTTGCTAAAGATAGATGGTGTCGATGGAGTTGATGATGTCCGGGTTATAATAAACTCTATGCTCAATTGGCTGGTCAAGGAATTATCTAACGTTGAGGCGTGTATTCAGATATGGGGTGATGTATATGCGCACTCAAAACCAGAAGAGCGCGTAAAAATGCTGTTACTGGCCACTGCCTTAGTACTACACGACGATAAGAAAGATCTAGTTCATCTTCTGCCACCACCTCCATCCCCAGAATATAGCCTTGTCACCTCATTGCTTTACGCAGAATCAAAAGCAGGTCAGGCTGAAGTTCTATCTAAAAAGCTGTTCCATCTGTCGGTAGTCTGGGGGTTTCATAGCCCAGGAACCAATCTTGAAGCTGTGCTAACTTTCTGTACATCAATTTTGCTAGACGGACGAGAGTCGGTAAAAAGAATGTTTCTTCGAGAGTTGACTCTGCTCGGTATGCCAGGTCATGGCCCACATGGTGATAACGGTGTCAATATTGTCAGCATCGCTTCCGCCGGTACTGAATATCTTCCGCAATCTGTGAGCGTTGCGTTGGAGACTTACATTGATACAAAAAACAAGTTCAAAATTGGCAGGGACTTTTCAGCGCTTGAAGCATGTATCGATGAAAATCTTAAGAAGATGTCGGATAAAAGGGAGTCGGTTGTAAAGCGCAGGAAGGCAAAGTTGGATCATCTGAGGGCATTTGCCAAAGATCAGGGAATCAGCCACAAACTCTTGAAGCCGTTCAATAGTCGTGAAATAGATGAGAACGCTCACCTAATTCAAACGTCATTTTTTTCGAAAAGAAAGTCCGCGCCTGATTATTTTTGGTCAATGCTTAGGTCTTCTGAAATATTTACCGTGAATTATCGTAGGACTATAGAGCTAGCATCCGAAGTCAAGATGACAGGGTTGTGGGTTGAAGCTTTGCAAACGTCGTTAATTCAATCCGTGCCTGGAGCTATCACAAGATTTTTTAGTCAGAAGCAGTGGGATTCGTTGATTAAAAAAATTTCCCTGAGACAAATAGATGAAGAAGACATCTATATGATCGCTTGGTTAATCCTTTTCGATATCTGGGTTTGGTGCGGGAGAGGATATGAGGGTAAAGAGTCGTTTATTGTTAGATTGACAGGTGAGTTGAAAACGTTTGGTTATGAGGAGTTGGTTCCTATAAAGCTCTCAATGCTCATTCGTGATCTAGTTTGTCAGCCTACGCAAGAAGGTAAAGATCGTCTTTCGGATTACTGGCAAAATAACTTAGAAGCAAAATCTTTACTTGCAGATGCTTGTTGGGGGTTAAGATGATGGCGAATAACTTATCTAAGTTGGGTTTAATGGCGATGAGCGGGGTTGCTTTAATTGATGTTCATGCATTGCTTTTGTAAGTTATAAATGGATCATCGCAGAAATGGGCCCAGTGGTCCGTTTCTGCGATAATGGATTGATTTATTTAGCCCGCCAGCCTTCCACCACGTCGGAGCCGTGCTCGTTTTTCCAATCTTTAGCGTCTTTTGATTACCGCCTTGTGTCTCTACGACTTCGCCAGTGTGCGGGTTCTTGTAAGTCTTCAGCTCGCGAGGCTTACGAGTGCCGGTCGAGGTAGCCGAAGTTGGACCGCGTTTAGTGCTCTGTGGATCAAATTGATGATGTGCTTCAAGCTGAAACCGTATTGGTCCAGCAGGCATCGAAACTTTGTCTCGAACTCGATTTCTGTTTTCAGAGCGCCATCCCCCTTCAGTGCCTCCAGGGCTCGGAGCTGCTCGGTCAAATGTTTTTCCAGCTGATGGTATTCGACAAGTTTAGACATAAACGTTTCCTGATATGTGTTTTGAAGATGTTTATCTGAATAGTTTTAATATAAAAGTTCAGCGTTACTGTCGGCCTTTTAACTGGCTTTCGACGTGGCTCATCTCAGCCTTTATCAAATTGACCGTGAGCGACTCGACCTTCGTGGTGTTTCCGGATTTGATATCCACGATTTTTAGCAATGCGGCCAAATGATTTTTGCGCGCCTTCAAGGTTTCGGTCCAGCTCGCGCTGCTTTGTACTTGAGTGATCATGACTTTAATCCTGTCGGGGTTCTAAACAGCCCACGTGCGCAGGCTGCTTCAGGTGGCTCAGCGCGTTACAACGAGAGAATCTCTCGCACGGTGTACTTATAGGAACGCTCCGACAAATCACTGCTAGTCCAGTTATGAAAATTTTCACCCTGTTCAGGGAGGGTCAATTTACTGAGGCCGATTTGATCGCGGTCAATCAGGCGATAGGCGGCCCAAAGCTTTCCCCCCATGTCCAGCAAAGCTCGGGCTTGTTCGTTCCACTGCTCCTCCAATACCATTTGCGCAAGAAGCAGCGCTGTTCTTTCGATGGCTATATATTCTCTTTGAGCTTCAGCAATATGTTGGTCGACGGTAACCAGCTCCTGCTCCAGTGCGTTCATGATCAGGTGTTGTCGACGATTGTGCTCGGTCGCAGTAGCGAGGTTTTTCGCCGCCTTCTGCGCATCGGTGTTGGCGTTCTTTTCGCCTTCGGTGTCTCCCCAGGCTACGGCTTGGGCATAAGCGGTTGCAGCGTCGGTTTCGGCTTGCCGGGCTTTGGCCATGTCTTCGGTTGCTTGCTGCTGGATCTGTTCCAATCGGGTGCTGAGGCTATCTCGTTTCTCGTTGAGTTCTTGCTCATCCGCTTTCCAGTTCGCCATCGATTCGGTGTAACTCGCCATCAAAGTGTCTTGATTGGCGAGCTTCTCGCGTCGAGCAATCTGATTGCTCACGATGCTGGCTTGGTGCTTTCGAGAGTCGTAGGGGATTTTCAGTTCGTTGTACTGTTTCCGGATTTCATATGCGCGATCAGCGTCCATGACCTCATCGCCCTCCAACAACGCTTCCAGCGGAGCCATCTCTGTATACAGTCGCTCGGCTTCACTCAGGAGTTTGTCGCGGCGGACTTTCAGCTTTTCGATTTCGTCCAGCAGCAGCTGTTTCTTTTCGCCATACCCGGTCGCTTCACTGGCGCCCGAAATAGGCTGTTCAAAGACAGTGGCCTTGCTTTCCAGCTCGTTGGCCAGTAGTTCGCGTTGATCTGTGGATGCTTGAAATTCATTCATCTGTCTTGTTCCTTGAAATGTGGTTTGGGTTGAATGAGCGGCTGGCGAGGCCGGGAATGAGCCGGCGCTACCTCGATCAGCGGAGATGCCCTCAGGCAGCCCGAGCCTCGCTCTCATCCATTCCCGGAATCGTCTTCACGATGTAGCAGCGTTGCTGACCGAGGCCGGGCAGCCGGACCAGACTCGACGCCTTGCCGTCGCTGCTCGGTTCCAATACACCGCGCTGCAGCAGCTCCTTATTCACGGCGTTGATGTTCATGCCCCGGAAGATCTCCGAGCGCCATGCCTCAGGCAGCACGTAATAGGTGTTGGTGGTGTGTAGGGAGTCGCCCAAGCCGTGCTCCAGCGTCTTGCGAAAGCCGAGACGGTCGATGGTGCGCGGGCCGTGTTCGTCGATCTTTGCCGCCGCCGATTCCCAGCGGGTGAACCTGCTTTCGCCGAAGCGCTCAATGACCTGGCGCAGCCGCGCCAAGATCGCATCGCCTTCGAAGTTCCCGGCGCCCCCACGCTCGTTCATCCACGCGTTGAGGCACACGCGAGCGGCGGTGGTAGCTGTGCCGTCGGGCCAGCCGGTAATCCCCATCGCAGTGGCCAGCTCGCCCGCTGCGGCCGCGAGGCCGAAACGAGCAGCTGCACGGTACGCCTGCCCGCTCGCCGAGGCGGGTAGCGATTGGGTGATAAAACCTTCGAGCGTGCGACGCAGGATGGCGGACCAACCGTGACGTTTGCCGGGTTCGCACAGTGCTGTCAGGAAGGCGGTAAGTGGCGTGCCGTAATACTTCGCTACCCGAGCCTTGAGCGCGTCGGCCAGTGCCGCCGCATCCTCAAAACCGTTGAGCGCATCGAACATGCCGAGGCCTTTACTCGCATCAGCCGGGACCGCGAGCATGCGTACCTCCATGCCCGCTTTCAGCTCCTTGTTGGCCTCAGCCATATGTTGGGCCAGTGTCTTCTCGCCGGTGGAGAGAAACAGCAAACGCCACTCCTGTACCTGTCGGCCAGCTTGGCCTCGATCGTTGGCGCGTGCCTTGCCGGTGCCGTTGCCGAGCATGTAAACCGTCTCGCCGATGATGCGCGGGTCGCACATGCCGATCTCATCCAGTACCAAAAGGCCGTCGGAGTGTGCGGCGGCGATGGACTCCAGCGCGTTGTCGGTGGAACGCCACGAGCGCACCAGACGCGGCCCGCCGTAGATCGAGGCGGCGACCTGCAAATGTGTGGTCTTGCCGCCCGAGCTGTCGCCGTACAAGTGAAAGCCGCCCGACTCATGGCCAAGCATGTGCAGCAGCGGCCCGGCAAAGGCCACGCCGACGACAAACGCCAAGCGATGATTGCCGACGCACAGTGCGCCGATTTGCTCTTGCCACTGCTCAAGCGAACCTGCTTCGCTGATTGGCGGAAGCTGAGAACCGGCCTCATAGAAGTGCAGGTGTTCGCTGTGCATGCCGACCTGTTGCTCGGGCAGCAGAAAGGCGCTGTCGTGCCAACCCAAACGGGTGACTAATCGTGCCCGTTGTGCGCTGTCGAAGCCGCCGAGATAACTTTGCAGGTCGTTGCGTGCATTGCGTCCGGAGCGACTACCGGCGAGACGCAGCCCCATATCCACCAACGGGCCAAGCACGTCTTTGCCGAAGTCGCCGGTCATGGTGCGCGCCGGGATGTTCCAGCGTTTTTTGGCGCCGTCGGGATCGTCGAACTCGACCAGTAGGCCCCAGTTCTGACCTTTGTCATCGCGGGTACGGGCGAGTATTTCCAGAGGCGAACATACTGGGCGCGATTCGCCGTCATCGCCCGCATAAAACACACCTTCGGACGTGAGGCGAAAGCCGCTGGGCACCAGGTCATTTTTCGATTTGGCCGGACGCTTGGCTGGTGCTTTGGTTTTCGGTTCCGGCTTGGCTTCGGTCGGTTGTGTCGCCGACTCTTCCACAGGCAAACCGAACAGCTCACCGTTGCTTTCCAGCTCGGCGAAGTGGGCAGCTATCCAGCCTTTGGCGAGTGCATCGGCTGCATCGTCGCCGTCGTTCCATTGACCACCTTTGGCGAAGGCGGGGCGCTCGTTCTTCAGCGTAGGCTTGCGTTTGAACACATCCAGCGCGATGACCCGTACCGAGGCGGCGCCGATCTCGCGCAGCTTGTCGGCGACGGTTTCCATGCAGGCTTTGCCGCTGACGTCATTGTCCGGCCACAGCAACACGTCGCGACCTTTGAGCGGTGCCAGGTCGGCTTTGTGCCAGGAGTTGGAACCGTTCGGCCAGCAGGTGGCCACGTAACCCGGCAACAGTTCGGCGGCGGCATCGGCGGCTTTCTCGCCTTCGCAGAGAACAACCGGTGCGTCAGCGCGTTGGGCCAGTTCATCAAGGCGCAACAGTGGACGCGGATCTGGCAGACCCTGCCAGCGCCATTGTGTGGTTTGGCCATCGGCGCGCTGACACCATGTCAGGGGAGCAAAGACCTTCTTCGGCTTGCCGTCGTCATCGGGGGTGAGGTCGAAGCGGTAGAGCGCCATTAGCGGCTGGCCCTGAGCATTCCGGTAGATCCACACCTTGGAGGGCGCGCCGTGCTGCCGATGCTTGACCGGGCACTTGTTCATGGCCTCGGCCGGGATCGGCTGAATTGCTCTCCACTCGGGCGCTTTCGTCTTGGCAGGCGCGGCCTTCGTCTGGGCGCCGCCGGGCGGCACGTTGAGCAGGTCTGCCAGTTTGTTGCAGGCTTCGACGTCGGTGCCGCCGTCCAGATAGCGCACCAGATCGATCAGGTCGCCGCCTTTGTCATCGGTGGCGAAGTCGGCCCACGTACCCTTGCTCAAATTGATCTTGAGCGAACCGGCGCGCTTGTCGCTGCGGGTCGGATTCGGTGCGGTGTATTCCTTGCCCCCATCCACGCGCTTGCCGTTGGGCAGCCAGTGCGACAGGACACGATCAATGTTTTTCAAAGCGGCGGCTTTCACGTCGGCGAAGCTTGGACGTTTTGTGTTGCTGTTCGGGTGCTGGCTCATGTGTCAGCCCTCGGCAGAAACAGTGCGTCGTTGATGTCATCGATCAGGGCTTTGGCCATCTCTCCAAGGTACAGAGCAGGCCAACTGAAACGCTCGCTGCTGTCGCTCATGGCGGCGTCGAAGTTGAGTTGGTTGGCGTGATGCTGCAGCAGGGAAACCATCTCCAGTGCATCCTCGACCGGTACTCCGGCGTTGACCCGGAACAGCTTCAAATCGGTGGCGTTCACGCGAGTAAATGTGGCGTGACCACGGGTGGTGGAGGTGGTCATAGCGCACCGCCTTTCTGCGCGGCCGGAATGGAGGTGTTGTCACCGTGCAAGGTGAGGGTTTTGATCAGGCCGAGAGTGCCGCGCACGTCCCAGAGGACGGCGGCGATCACATGATTGGCTAGGCGCGAGGATTCACTTTCGAAGTGATCCTCCAGCAGCGTCAGCACGGAGTCTGCGCGATCTATGGCGCAGGTGATGGCGTCGATAGGAACCCCAGCTTCTGCTTTCGGATTAACGCAGAGCAGGTCTTCCGGCAGGGCAAAACTCAGGGCGCTGTTCATTGGGCACCGCCTGCGGTTTCGAGTGCGCGGGCTTTGGCCATGTGGCTGTTGTAGCGGGAGAGACGGGTAGCGAGGCTGGAATTGGCATGTAAAGCGGCGAGAGCCATTGCACGGTGTGCAGCGGCGCGAATTTTGGACGGATTGAGGGTATGCATGGGGTGACGCTCCTGTATGTGAGGAGCTGCCACGGTTCGCCGTCAAACGAATTGGGGTGGCAGCTGTGCGCAGGTTGACGGACCGGGCATACAGGACCCCGGCAGACCCGAAGGTCTCCCACGCACAGCCACCATAAAACGGGAATGCGGGCACAAAAAAAGCGCCTGCAATCGATATGGGGGCGCCTGTGCGCCTGTATGTACTCGGGCCGTCAAACCCGGTCGCTGATTCTGCAGCGACGGCCAGAGAGTAACGTCCGTTTTTCGAAAGTGCAACCGTGCGTATAACTTGCGAAATTTTCAGGTGCAGCATAAATTGTTCTGGCATGTAGATTTACCTCAACGCCTCCGGATCGCTCCCGGGGGCGTTTTCATTTCAGGCATGAACTTCCCAGCGCAGGGAAAGCAGGGGCAGGAAGTCACCATCGATCATGGCGCGAGCATCTTCGTAGGCGGCTGCTTGCTGGCCTTCGTCGACAGTCACTGCATTGAATTTTTCGGTGTGGAAGGTAATGGCGCACCAGGTGCCATCAGGCCAGCTGAGCACACCAACGACGCGACTTTGTTTTTCCTGCCGGCTGCGATAGCGCTCAAGGCGTTGCATGTAACGCGGCGAAAAACCGACTTGGCGCAGAATTGAGAAGGGTTGCAATACTGCGGTAGTGATAGGTCTTTTTCTCATGCTGCCACCCGATCACGTGCAGCGATGCGCGCGCGAGTCCATGCTTGAATCTCTCCGAGCACCCACGCGACTGGCGCACTTCGGGCGTTGCTGTTACTCAGCTTCACCGGGAGTGGAAATCCACTCTCAGGTTGGCGCATGAGCTTGTAGATGGTCGGACGGGCAAGCCCAACAATTGATACCACCTCGGGCATACGGATGAGAGTTGCGGCGGGGTCGTGTGAAGCAAGGTGTTTTATTGCGGTAGTCATAGCGATCCAAACCTGCGTTTATTGAGACGACAGGCCATACGCTACGGATAGGGAGGGGAGCGGACTGTGTCCGTTCCCTTTTTTATTTGAGCGGTCGAAGACCTAGCGCAGTCAAATGATCACGGATGGTTTTCTTGGTGCCGTGAACGGTCTGGTCGAAAAGCAGGTTGGTTAGCTCTGCATCTGTAAGGTTTCGCTTCTCAATTCGTCGCCCTGCAATAATCGTCTCAGCGGCTGTCTTTATCTTTGATCGCCGATCCATCGTCTCTGTTTGTGTTTTAGAGCTAGCATCTTGATTACCTTTGCCAGCCTCTTGTCCGCGCTTAGATGCCTTCGCTGAAAAAGCTTCGTCTAGTAGTCGGAGCATCAGACTCGATGTGTTGAAGCCATTTTGGGATACGTCGATGCTCTCTACCTGGCGATAGAGGTTTGCCATCAACAATGCCTGGTTAGCCTCACCTTTTAAGGAGGCAAACTGCTCTCTCGCTTCTATTTCAAGCCCAGCGCGGCGATCTCGTTCTTTATCGATTAAGGTCGCGTATTGGCGGGGGGAGTCCTTTCTTAGCCCCTCTATCAGATCCGCGTCTATATCGTAGGTAGCGACCTCGAGCTCGAAGAGCCAATTTGCAAGTATTTCCACAGCCTGTACGCCGAGTACCAGGGCAAAAGCCGCAGCGAGTTGTGAATCTGTAGCTGGATGATCGACCCCGAGAAAGCCTCGAATGACGTTAGGCAGTGATGCTGCTTCCGCAGAGCTTGCACGTTCACCGATGGCATCCCGGAGTCGAAACAAGGTTCTTGTGACTGATTCTGCACTGGTCGCGTAGGAGCCATCCTCAAGCCAGAACGAAGTTGCCACGCCGATGAGGTCGAAAGCTTCTCGGAAATGCTCGTGGAAATGGGGATACGACGCTAACTCACGCACTGCTAGTTCGGCGTCATCCATGTCCCAAATCAGACACTTCACGTCGGTACCTGCGATTTCTAGTTCTTCAGCTTCAATGCCTAGCTCGATATCCATTTAAGCCGCCCCTCGCCCCGAGACAGGCGCGCTGTTCCAGCGTCGTGGATTGGGTAAAGCCGCTGCCGACAGGAAGGACTCGGGGATATTTCTGTTACACGACTTCGTGTCGTTACACCTGAGGTATTCGAGGTGCGAGCAACGTGTAACTGATAAATAATTCATGATTATCAATGAGTTAAATTGAGTAGTTACACCTGTAACACTAGTTACACCGATTTTTGAGGGGGGGCGATTACGTGCGCTCATACCGCCTTTCCAAGCTGTCCCTGCACCACATTACCCGCTGCCATTTGCTCAAGGTGGTCGGCATACCACTGCATCATCGTTACGCGTTGCTCAAGGTATTGGGCTTTGTTGTATACCCCTGAGATGCCTTCCTCTTTGTGGGCCAGCTGCGCTTCAACATGCTCCTTCGGCCAGCCATGTTCTCGAAGCAACGTGCTTGCGGTGTGTCGAGTACCGTGTCCAACGAGGCGACCTTTGTAGCCGATGGTGGCAAAGACTTTGTTGATTGTGTTTTCACTAATAGTTGGGTTCTTGGCTCCTACGCCGGGGAAAAGCCAGCGACTCCGTCCTGTTAAGCAGTGCAGATCCTTCAGAGCGGTAACAGCTTGATGGGGAAGGGGGCATACAAAATCCCGACGCATCTTCATCTTGGCAGCAGGTGTCGTCCAAATGGCTTTCTCAAGGTCGAACTCTTTCCACTCAGCCAAGCGGACCATGCCAGGGCGCGATGCTGTCCAGACACAAAGCCAAGCGGCGGTGCGGGCTGTCAGTCTGCTTGGTGTGTTTTTGAGTGCGTGGAGGAATTCAGCCAGCTCAGGTTCCAGCAGGTGTGGATGCTGCTGAGTCTTGGGGGCTTGGGCTGCAATGTCACGGAGGCGACTGCCCGGATCGTTTTCGGTGAGCCCTAAGCCGATGGCTCGGCCGAAGATTTGATTGACCCAAGTGCGACACTTTTCCGCCACGTTGTGTGCGTTTCGGGCCTCGAGGGATGCCTGGAGTTCTGCGCAGTCAGTACGGGTTATTTCGTCGAGGGGCTTATCTCCAAGCGCGGGGAGTATGTCTTTGTCGAGGTAAGTGCGGATCTTGTTAAGAGTGGAGGGGGCGAGGCCCTTTTCTTCTTTAGCCTTGAGCCAAGCTTCAGCAGCAGCTCGGAAGGTTCGAGTCCTGGCAGCATCAATGGCAGCTTTCGCAGAGCGTTTCTGTTCGAGAGGGTCGGCCCCGCTGCTAACTACCTTGCGTAATTCGGCAGCTTTGTCCCGAGCTAACGCACCACTTACTTCCGGGTAACCCCCGAGCCCCATCCAGGCCCAATTACCCGCCGGACGTTTGTAGCGGAGCTGCCAGGATTTACCACCATCAGGTTTGACCCTGAAGTAGAGGCCGTTTCCGTCCAGCTCCCTGTATTCCTTTGATTCTGGCTCCAGCCCCGCAAGCGTCGTGTCTGCGAGAGGGCGGCGCTTGATATCTGCGCGCTTCATCCTTGTATCCCAAAGTTCGGTATTTTCCTCAGGATACAAGTAGGGATACAGGGATACAACGGATAAGGGGATACAGAGGTAGATGGCCAGACACAAAAAAACCGGCTCAAGTGGCCGGTTTTTCTGGGTCTGAGAGTCTGGTAGAGACTTTCAGATACTGCTATATGGTGCCCCGAGGGAGACTCGAACTCCCACTCCTTTCGAAAACGGATTTTGAATCCGCCGCGTCTACCAATTCCGCCATCAGGGCTCAATGGCGGCGAAGTATAGAGATGAGATAACCGTCGGTCAATCAGGTACATGGAGAATTTTTGATATTTCCGCTAGACTTCCCGGCCCTGCTAGACGAACCCCATCATGCGCGTTGCTGACTTTACTTTCGAACTCCCTGATTCGCTGATCGCTCGCCACCCTTTGGCCGAGCGTCGCAACAGTCGTCTGTTGACCCTTGATGGGGTCAGCGGCGCCCTGGCACACCGTCAATTCACTGATTTGCTCGAGCATTTGCGCCCGGGCGATTTGATGGTGTTCAACAATACCCGGGTGATTCCGGCGCGGCTGTTTGGTCAGAAGGCTTCCGGCGGCAAGCTGGAAATTCTGGTGGAGCGGGTGCTCGACAGTCATCGCGTGCTGGCCCATGTGCGGTCCAGCAAGTCGCCCAAGCCGGGTTCGAAGATTTTGATCGACGGCGGTGGCGAAGCCGAGATGCTGGCGCGTCACGATGCGTTGTTCGAGCTGGGGTTTGCCGAAGAGGTGTTGCCGCTGCTCGACCGCGTGGGGCACATGCCGCTGCCTCCTTATATAGATCGCCCTGATGAAGGCTCGGATCGCGAGCGTTATCAGACGGTGTACGCCGAGCGCCTGGGCGCGGTGGCGGCACCGACGGCGGGGCTGCATTTCGATCAGCCGCTGATGGAGGCGATTGCCGCCAAGGGTATTGAGACTGCGTTCGTGACCTTGCACGTCGGCGCGGGCACGTTCCAGCCGGTGCGGGTCGAGAAGATCGAAGATCACCACATGCACAGTGAATGGCTGGAAGTTGGCCAGGACGTGGTGGATGCGGTCGCGGCTTGCCGCGCTCGCGGTGGTCGCGTGGTGGCGGTGGGGACCACCAGCGTGCGTTCACTGGAAAGCGCCGCGCGCGATGGCGTGCTCAAGTCGTTCAGTGGCGACACCGACATCTTTATCTACCCGGGCCGGCCGTTTCATGTGGTCGATGCCCTGGTCACCAACTTTCATTTGCCCGAGTCCACGCTGTTGATGCTGGTTTCGGCGTTCGCCGGTTATCCCGAGACCATGGCCGCCTATAAAGCCGCCGTCGACAACGAATACCGCTTTTTCAGCTACGGTGATGCGATGTTTATCACCCGTAATCCCGCACCACGTGGCCCAGAGGAAACAGAATGAGTCGCACCAGTCGCATGTCTTTTGAGCTCCTTGCCACAGACGGCAAGGCTCGCCGCGGTCGTTTGACCTTCCCGCGCGGTACCGTCGAGACCCCGGCGTTCATGCCGGTGGGCACGTACGGCACGGTCAAGGGCATGCTGCCGCGGGATATCGTCGCCACGGGCGCGGAAATCATTCTGGGCAACACCTTCCACTTGTGGCTGCGTCCTGGCACTGAAGTGATCAAGAAGCACGGCGACCTGCACGATTTCATGCAGTGGAAAGGCCCGATTCTGACCGACTCCGGCGGTTTTCAGGTGTTCAGCCTGGGCGCGATGCGCAAGATCAAGGAGGAGGGCGTGACCTTCGCCTCTCCGGTCGACGGAGCCAAAGTGTTCATGGGCCCGGAAGAGTCGATGCAGGTCCAGCGTGACCTGGGCTCCGACATCGTGATGATCTTCGACGAATGCACCCCGTACCCGGCCGATGAAGACGTCGCTCGCGTCTCGATGGAGCTGTCGTTACGTTGGGCCAAACGTTCGAAAGAAGCCCATGGCGACAACACGGCGGCGCTGTTCGGCATCGTTCAGGGCGGCATGCACCAGGACCTGCGCATGCGCTCCCTGGAAGGCCTCGACAAGATCGGCTTCGACGGCCTGGCCATCGGCGGTCTGTCGGTGGGCGAGCCCAAGCACGAGATGATCAAGGTGCTCGATTACCTGCCGGGCCAGATGCCGGCTGACAAACCTCGTTACCTTATGGGCGTTGGCAAACCGGAAGATCTGGTTGAGGGTGTGCGCCGCGGTGTGGACATGTTCGATTGCGTGATGCCAACCCGTAATGCCCGCAATGGGCATCTGTTCATTGATACAGGCGTGCTGAAGATCCGTAACGCGTTCCATCGCCATGATGATTCGCCGCTGGATCCGACCTGCGATTGCTATACCTGCCAGAACTTCTCCCGTGCTTATCTGCACCATCTGGACAAGTGCGGCGAAATGCTGGGTAGCATGTTGAATACCATCCACAATTTGCGCCATTACCAGGTGCTTATGGCTGGTTTGCGCGAGGCTATTCAACAGGGTACATTGGCCGCCTTTGTCGATGCCTTCTACGCCAAACGCGGGTTACCTGTTCCGCCTTTGGACTGAGTTTTCTGACCCCAAGATTCAACATTTGCAACTGGAGTGCTAAATGAGCTTTTTTATCTCTAATGCCATGGCTGACGCTGCTGCACCTGCGGCAGGCCCGATGGGCGGCGGCTTTGAGTGGATTTTCCTGGTCGGTTTCCTGGTCATCTTCTACCTGATGATCTGGCGTCCACAGGCCAAGCGCGCCAAAGAGCAGAAGAACCTGCTGGGCAGCCTGCAAAAAGGTGACGAAGTGGTGACCACCGGTGGTATCGCCGGCAAGATCACCAAAGTGTCCGACGACTTCGTTGTTCTGGAAGTCTCCGATACCGTCGAAATGAAATTCCAGAAAGGCGCCATCGCCGCCACGCTGCCAAAAGGCACGCTCAAAGCGATCTAAGTTTCAACTTCTACTCAATCGACGGGGCGCGCAAGGCGCCCCGCGTCATAAGCGGGCGGCGTGATGCTGAACAAATACCCTCTGTGGAAATACATTCTGATCCTGGCGGTGCTGGCGGTCGGTCTGATTTATTCCGCTCCCAATCTATATCCTGATGACCCGGCTATTCAGGTCAGCGGTGCAAGTACCGCACTGTTGGTCAATCAGGCTGATCTGGACCGTGTGAGCACTGCGCTCAAGGAATCCGGGATCAACGTCAAGGCTGCCACTTTGGCCGCCAACGGCAAGGGCGGTCTGATTCGTCTGACCAAGGCTGAAGATCAGCTGCCAGCCAAAGACGTCGTGCGCAAGGCATTGGGTGATGACTATGTCGTTGCACTGAACCTGGCACAAACCACGCCGCAATGGCTGCGCAGCCTGGGCGCGCACCCGATGAAGCTGGGTCTGGACTTGTCCGGTGGTGTGCACTTCCTGCTGGAAGTGGACATGGACAAAGCCCTCGACGCTCGCTTGAAAGTGTACGAAGGCGATGTGAAGAGCCTGTTGCGTAAAGAGAAACTGCGCTATCGCAGCCTGCCACAACTGGGCGGTGCCATTCAGCTGGGCTTCACTGATGAAGCAGCCCGCGAACAGGCGCGAGTGCTGATCCGCAAGAGCTTCAACGATTTCGACATTGTTCCGGCCGACCTCAATGGCCAACCGGTACTGCGTCTGGCGATGACCCCGGCCAAGCTGGCGGAAATCCGCGAATACTCCATCAAGCAGAACTTGACCACGGTCCGTAACCGCGTCAACGAGCTGGGTGTTGCCGAACCTATCGTTCAGCGCCAGGGCGCCAACCGCATCGTGGTTGAGCTGCCGGGCGTGCAAGACACTGCAGAAGCCAAGCGTATCCTCGGCAAGACGGCCAACCTTGAGTTCCGTCTGGCCGCTGAGCCTGGCGCTTCGAAAGCGACCTCTGAAACGTTCGAATTCCGTGAAGGCAAGCGCCCGCCGGCGCAGATCGAGCGTGGCCTGATCATCACCGGTGACCAGGTGACAGACGCCAAGGCTGGCTTCGGCGAGCACGGCACGCCAGAAGTGAACATCCGTCTGGATGGCCACGGTGGTGAGCTGATGAGTCGTGCGACTCGCAGCAACGTCGGTCGCAGCATGGCGGTGATCTTCATCGAACAGCGTCCGGTCACCACTTACGTCAAACAAGTGGTTAACGGCGTCGAGAAAGACGTGCCGGTCCAGACGTTCAAGGAAGAGAAGAAAATCATCAGCCTGGCGACCATTCAGTCGCCGCTGGGTGCCCAGTTCCGCATCACTGGCCTGAACGGCCAGGGCGAGTCGTCCGAACTGGCGCTGCTGCTGCGTGCCGGTGGTCTGGCGGCACCGATGTACTTCGCTGAAGAGCGCACCATCGGCCCAAGCCTGGGTGCCGACAACATCACCAAAGGTATCGATGCATCGCTGTGGGGCATGCTGTTTGTCTCGCTGTTCATCATGGTCATCTACCGCTTCTTCGGCCTCATCGCCACCGTCGCGCTGACGGTGAACATGGTGATGCTGCTGGCCTTGATGTCGCTGCTGGGTGCAACGCTGACCCTGCCGGGTATCGCCGGTATCGTGTTGACCATGGGCATGGCGGTCGACGCCAACGTTCTGATCTTCTCGCGGATACGTGAAGAGATCGCGGCCGGCATGACCGTGCAGCGGGCAATCAACGAAGGCTTCGGCCGGGCATTCACCGCGATTCTCGACGCCAACCTGACAACCTTGTTGGTCGGCGGGATTCTCTTTGCGATGGGCACCGGCCCGGTCAAGGGCTTCGCAGTGACCATGTCCCTCGGGATCTTTACCTCGATGTTCACGGCCATCATGGTGACCCGCGCGATGGTCAACCTGATCTTCGGCGGTCGTGACTTCAAGAAGTTGTGGATTTAAGGGGCTGCCATGTTACGTACAATCAACTTCATGGGCGTTCGCAACTTTGCGTTCGGCGTCACATTGTTCCTTACGGCGCTGGCCATTTTCAGCGTCTTCCACAAGGGCATGAACTGGGGCCTGGACTTCACCGGCGGTACGCTCATTGAGCTGACCTACGAGCGTCCGGCCGACGTCACCAAGGTGCGTGAGCAACTGGTGACAGCGGGTTATCACGAAGCCATCGTGCAAAGCTTCGGTGCAACTACCGACTTGCTGGTCCGTATGCCGGGTGAAGACCCGCAGCTGGGTCATCAAGTGGCAGAAGCGCTGCTGAAAGTCGGCGGCGACAACCCGGCCCAGGTCAAGCGCGTCGAGTTCGTCGGCCCGCAGGTGGGTGAAGAGCTGCGCGACCAGGGCGGCCTCGGCATGCTGATGGCGCTGGGCGGCATTCTGATCTACCTGGCTTTCCGCTTTCAGTGGAAGTTTGCGGTCGGTGCGATCGTGTCCTTGATCCACGACGTGATCGTGACCGTCGGTATCCTGTCGTTCTTCCAGATCACCTTCGACCTGACGGTATTGGCGGCGGTGCTGGCGATCATCGGTTACTCGCTCAACGACACCATCGTGGTGTTCGACCGGGTTCGTGAGAACTTCCGTGTCCTGCGCAAGGCCAGCCTGATCGAGAACATCAACATCTCGACCACGCAAACCCTGCTGCGGACCATGGCGACGTCGATCTCCACCTTGCTGGCGATCGCGGCCCTGTTGTTCTTCGGTGGCGATAACCTGTTCGGCTTCTCCATTGCCCTGTTCATCGGGGTTCTGGCGGGTACCTACTCGTCGATTTACATCGCGAACGTGGTGCTGATCTGGCTGAGCCTGAGCACCGAGGATCTGATTCCTCCAGCGGCGACCGAGACGGAAGTCGACGACCGTCCATAACGGTTATCGTTTTCCAGTTGTTGGCCCAAAAAGGCGCGAGTTGAACTCGCGCCTTTTTTTGTGCTCCAAGGCTGGGAGAAGCGCGGGCAGGTCCCGCATGTGATGGTCAGGAGGTTCATGTGAACAAGTCGATGCTGGTTGGCGCAGTATTGGGTGCTGTTGGTGTGACGGCCGGGGGTGCTGTTGCCACCTACAGCCTGGTTAAAAAAAACGGCCCTGAGTATGCGCAAGTTCTAGCCGTTGAACCGGTCAAGACACAAATCAAGACGCCACGTGAAGTATGCAAGGACGTTGCAGTAACCCGGCAAGCGCCGGTGAAAGATCAACATCAGATCGCCGGTACGGTGGTCGGTGCGCTGGCTGGTGGTCTGTTGGGTAATCAGATCGGCGGCGGTACAGGTAAAAAGATCGCTACAGTGGCCGGTGCGGTCGGTGGCGGTTATGCGGGCAACAAGGTGCAGGAGGGCATGCAGGAGCGTGACACCTACACCACGACTCAAACTCGCTGCAATACGGTGAATGACATCAGTGACAAGGTCGTTGGTTACGATGTTCGGTATTCGCGGGATGGCAAGGAAGGCAAGGTGCGGATGGATCGCGATCCGGGTAACCAGATTCCGGTCGACAAGGAAGGCAAGCTGATCCTGGGGCAGAGCCAGCCAGCTCAGTAATCAGCTCTGGTTCAGATCAAAAAAAGCACTCGATTGGAGTGCTTTTTTTGTGCCCGGGATTTATGTGCTGCCACCAATCTCTGTGGGAACGGGCTTGCTGCGATGATGGTGTCACCTGCGCCATCAATGGTGCTGATACTCCGCTATCGCGGGCAAGCCCGCTCCCACAGGGTTATGTTGTGATTCGCAGAATGAAATTCCAGGCATAAAAAAAAGCACCCCGAAGGGTGCTTTTTTTGTCGCTGGAAGCTTAGCGCTTCAGCGAGGCCGGCAGGTGCGGCTGGATCGCCGTCAAAACTGCCTTGAAGCATTTGGTGTTACCAGCAACGACGTGGCCTTTCTCGAGGAAGTCGTGACCGCCGGTGAAATCGCTCACCAGGCCGCCTGCTTCCTGAATCAGCAGGGCGCCTGCTGCCATGTCCCACTCGGACAGGCCCGACTCCCAGAAAGCATCGAAACGGCCAGCGGCGACATAGGCCAGGTCCAGGCTCGCAGCGCCGGCGCGACGGATGCCGGCAGTCTGGCCAACCAGGGCGCGGAACATGCCCAGGTAGTTGTCGAGGTTGTCCATTTGGTCGTCACGGAACGGGAAGCCGGTACCCAGCAGGGCGCCGTCCAGGCTGGTGCGGCCGCTGACGCGCAGGCGACGACCGTTCAGTTGAGCGCCGCGACCACGGCTGGCGGTGAATTCTTCCTGGCGAACCGGGTCCAGAACAACCGCGTGTTCCAGGCGGCCACGGTATTTGCAGGCGATGCTGACAGCGAAGTGAGGAATGCCGCGCAGGAAGTTGGTGGTGCCATCCAGCGGATCGATGATCCACAGGTACTCTTCGCCTTCGATGCCGTTACCGGCGTGCATGCCGGTTTCTTCACCCAGGATCGAGTGATTAGGGTAAGCCTTGCGCAGCGCATCGATGATTTTCTGTTCGGCGGCACGATCCACCTCGGATACGTAATCCTTGGCGTCTTTTTCGTCGACCTTGATGGTATCCAGGCGCTCGATGGAGCGGAAAATCAATTCACTGGCGCTGCGGGCGGCGCGCAGCGCGATATTCAGCATGGGCTGCATGGATGTGTCACCTAAGGTTGTTAAAGAAAGCCGGGCATTCTATCAGAAAGTTTCTACAGGTGAAGGTCGGTGTTCGCTTTCATGGCTTAACGGTGTGTCCCGCCTCAGAAATACGTCCACTTTTTGACGAGTGGTTGATGTTGGCAAGCAAGGCGCCGCGCTGACTTATCGCTCGCTATGAGGAGAAGCGGCAACGCAGCATGCCGACATTGAACGCCGTCAACAGTGAGCAGTTATTTTTGAGGCGGGACACCCTGAGGAACTGTAAGATTCGGCTCCCCCTTATTGTGTTCGAGAGCGCCTCCCTTGCTGCAAAACATTCGTGTCGTCCTGGTCAATACCAGCCACCCCGGCAATATCGGCGGTGCTGCGCGTGCCATGAAGAACATGGGCCTGTCGCGGCTGGTGCTGGTCGAGCCACGGTTGTTCCCGCACCACGAGGCCGATGCGCGGGCGTCTGGCGCCGGGGACATCCTTGAAAACGCTCAAGTCGTCGCCACTTTGGAGGATGCCTTGGTCGGCTGCAATCTGGTGCTTGGCACCAGCGCTCGCGATCGTCGCATTCCCTGGCCACTGCTCGATCCCCGCGAATGCGGTGTGAAGGTGGTCGAGGAAGCAGGGCAGGGCGCAGAGATCGCTCTGGTGTTCGGTCGTGAAGATTCCGGCCTGACCAATGAAGAGCTGCAGCGATGTCATTATCACGTGCACATTCCATCAGACCCCGAATTCAGTTCGCTGAACCTCGGGGCGGCGGTGCAGGTGTTGAGCTATGAAGTGCGCATGTCCTGGTTGGCGGCCCAAGGTCAGCCGACCAAGGTCGAGAAGGATGAAGTGGCGTCCACCAAAAGTGGTGAACTGGCGACCATGGATGAGCTGGAGCGGTTCTATGAGCATCTGGAACAAACCCTGGTGGCCATCGAATTTCTCGACCCGGAAAAACCACGGCACTTGATGGCGCGCCTGCGCCGGTTATACGGACGCAGCTCGGTCAGCCGGGCGGAAATGAATATATTGCGTGGCATCCTCACGGAAACCCAGAAAGCGGCCCGTGGCGAGCTTCTAAAGCGGAAGGATTAAAAATGTTCGAGCGTTTGCGTGAAGATATCCAGAGTGTTTTCCATCGTGACCCGGCAGCGCGCAACGCCTTTGAAGTACTGACCTGCTACCCCGGCATGCACGCCATCTGGATCCATCGTCTGTCGTCCGCGTTGTGGGGCATGGGTTGGAAATGGCTGGCGCGTCTGGTATCGAACTTCGGTCGCTGGTTGACCGGGATCGAGATTCATCCGGGTGCCAAGGTCGGTCGTCGCTTCTTCATCGATCATGGCATGGGCATCGTTATCGGTGAGACCGCCGAAATCGGCAACGACGTCACCCTGTATCAGGGCGTGACTCTTGGCGGCACCAGCTGGAACAAGGGCAAGCGTCACCCGACTCTTGAGGATGGCGTCGTGGTCGGGGCGGGCGCCAAGGTGCTCGGTCCGTTCACTGTCGGTGCCGGAGCCAAGGTGGGTTCCAATGCCGTGGTCACCAAGGCGGTTCCGCCCGGGGCGACAGTGGTAGGGATTCCGGGGCGAATCATCGTCAAGTCCGATGATGAGCAGGATGCCAAGCGCAAAGCCATGGCCGAGAAAATCGGCTTCGATGCCTATGGTGTCGGCGAAGACATGCCGGACCCGGTCGCTCGAGCCATTAACCAGTTGCTCGATCATCTGCAGGCTGTCGATGGTCGACTTGAAGGGATGTGCGGGGCGCTGAAGGACCTGGGTAGCAATTACTGTGCGAAAGATCTGCCTGAACTGCGCGAAGAAGACTTCGCCTGTGTGAAGGACAAGGATCAGAGCCAGGCCGGCTAGACCGAGTCAACCTCATCGCGAGCAGGCTCGCTCCCACATTTGAAATGCGGTTTCCTGTGGGAGCGAGCCTGCTCGCGATGAACGATAACGCGCAATTGCTGGCTGTACACGGCCAGCCTTTGCTATGATGCGCGCGCTCTTTTGCGGGTAAACCTGACTAAAGTACTAGGTCTTATAGTTGACTTAAATACTCGGGAATTGCATACTCGCCCCATTCCGAACTCCGTGGTAATTGTCCATGCGACTGACTACAAAAGGCCGATACGCCGTGACCGCCATGCTTGACCTGGCGTTGCACGCGCAGCACGGGCCGGTGTCCCTGGCCGATATCTCCGAGCGCCAAGGCATCTCCCTGTCCTACCTCGAGCAGCTTTTTGCCAAATTGCGCCGCAGCAATCTGGTTTCCAGTGTTCGCGGTCCAGGCGGTGGCTACCAGCTGTCGCGCGACATGCAGGGCATCCAGGTGGCCCAGGTGATCGATGCGGTCAACGAATCGGTCGATGCTACCAAGTGCCAGGGCCAGGGTGATTGCCATTCCGGCGACACCTGTCTGACTCACCACTTGTGGTGCGATCTGAGCCTGCAGATTCACGAATTTCTGAGCGGTATCAGCTTGGCTGACCTTGTAACTCGCCGTGAGGTGCAAGAAGTAGCCCAGCGTCAGGATCAGCGCCGTTGCAACAGCAAGGCGCCACGCCTGGACAAGATTGAAGCGTCCGCCGTCGAATGACAGCCAAAGAGCTAGCGGCACGCCAGCCAGCCTGATTAGGAGATAGTCCATGAAATTGCCGATTTACCTTGATTACTCTGCGACCACCCCGGTTGATCCGCGTGTCGCGCAAAAGATGAGTGAATGCCTGCTGGTCGACGGAAACTTCGGTAACCCGGCTTCCCGTTCCCACGTGTTCGGCTGGAAAGCTGAAGAGTCCGTCGAGAACGCTCGTCGCCAGGTCGCAGACCTGGTCAACGCCGACCCGCGTGAAATCGTCTGGACTTCCGGTGCCACCGAGTCCGACAACCTGGCAATCAAGGGTGCGGCGCATTTCTACTCCACCAAAGGCAAGCACCTGATCACCACCAAGATTGAGCACAAGGCTGTCCTCGACACCATGCGCCAACTGGAGCGTGAAGGTTTCGAAGTGACCTACCTCGATCCTCGCGAAGACGGTCTGGTCACCCCGGAGATGGTCGAAGCAGCCCTGCGCGACGACACCATCCTCGTGTCGATCATGCATGTGAACAACGAAATCGGCACCATCAACGACATCGCAGCCATCGGCGAACTGACCCGCTCCAAGGGGATCCTGTTCCACGTCGACGCCGCTCAGTCCACCGGCAAGGTCGAGATCGACCTGTCGAAGCTGAAAGTCGACCTGATGTCGTTCTCCGCCCACAAAACCTACGGCCCTAAAGGCATCGGCGCGTTGTACGTCAGCCGCAAACCGCGTGTTCGCATCGAAGCGACCATGCACGGTGGCGGTCACGAGCGCGGCATGCGCTCCGGCACTCTGGCGACTCACCAGATTGTTGGCATGGGCGAAGCTTTCCGTGTAGCCAAGGAAGACATGGCTGCCGAGAACGTACGTATCAAAGCCCTGAGCGAGCGTTTCTTCAAGCAGGTCGAAGGCCTGGAAGAGCTGTATGTCAATGGCAGCATGACCTCCCGCGTACCGCACAACCTGAACCTGAGCTTCAACTACGTTGAAGGCGAGTCGCTGATCATGGCGCTCAAGGATCTGGCGGTTTCTTCGGGTTCGGCCTGCACCTCGGCATCGCTTGAGCCTTCGTACGTACTGCGCGCCCTGGGCCGCAACGACGAACTGGCACACAGCTCGATCCGCTTCACCTTCGGCCGTTTCACCACCGAAGAAGAAATCGATTATGCCGCGCAGAAAGTCTGCGAGGCCGTTACCAAGCTGCGCACCTTGTCGCCGCTGTGGGACATGTACAAAGACGGCGTCGACATTTCGAAAATCGAGTGGGCGGCGCACTGATATTCAAGTCGCCGCAACGGGCCCTGCGAATCCACGATTGGCAGGGTTTCAAGAGCGACTCCTGATGAGTGAGGATTAAGAATCATGGCTTACAGCGAAAAGGTCATCGACCACTACGAGAACCCGCGCAACGTCGGCAAGATGGACGCGGAAGATCCTGATGTCGGCACCGGCATGGTCGGCGCTCCAGCGTGCGGCGACGTGATGCGCCTGCAGATCAAGGTCAACGAGCAAGGCATCATCGAAGACGCCAAGTTCAAGACTTACGGTTGCGGTTCGGCAATCGCCTCCAGCTCCCTGGCGACCGAGTGGATGAAAGGCAAGACTCTGGATGAAGCAGAGACCATCAAGAACACTCAGCTGGCCGAAGAACTGGCCCTGCCGCCAGTAAAAATTCACTGCTCCGTACTTGCTGAAGACGCTATCAAAGCGGCTGTTCGCGACTACAAGCAGAAGAAAGGCTTGATCTGACTTTCAAGATTTGGCGACGAGTAAGGAGTCACCGATGGCTATCAGCATGACAGAAGCGGCTGCTCAACACGTGCGACGCTCCCTCAACGGGCGCGGCAAAGGTGAAGGGATACGTCTGGGTGTTCGCACCACAGGCTGTTCCGGCCTTGCCTACGTGCTGGAGTTTGTCGATGAGGTGGTGGCAGAGGATCAGGTGTTCGAAAGTCACGGCGAGAAAGTGATCATCGACCCGAAAAGCCTGGCCTACCTGGACGGCACCGAACTCGATTTCGTCAAGGAAGGGTTGAACGAAGGCTTCAAGTTCAACAATCCCAACGTACGCGGTGAATGTGGCTGCGGCGAAAGCTTCAACATCTGAGGCTGCTTGTGGGTACTCCTTGTCATTTCGCTTTATTTGAACTGAAGCCGAGCTTCCGTCTGGATCTCGATCAGTTGGCCACGCGCTACCGTGAGTTGGCGCGCGGCGTTCATCCGGACCGCTTTGCAGACGCTTCCGAGCGCGAGCAGCGGCTGGCGCTCGAGCAATCCGCGAGCCTCAACGAGGCCTACCAGACGCTCAAAAGTCCCCCCAAGCGCGCGCGTTACTTGCTCGCCATGGGTGGTCGCGAGCTGCCGCTGGAGGTCACGGTGCATGATCCGGCGTTCCTTCTGCAGCAGATGGAGCTGCGTGAAGAGCTCGAAGACCTGCAAGACAGCGCCGACATGGCCGGTATTGCAGCGTTCAAGCGCCGCCTGAAAACCGCGCAGGATGAACTGAACGAAAGCTTCGCAGCCTGTTGGGATGATGCAGCGCAACGTGAGCAGGCCGAACGCCTGATGCGGCGCATGCAGTTCCTCGACAAGCTCACCTACGAAGTGCGCCAGTTAGAAGAGCGCCTCGACGATTAACCCAGTGCCGCTCCGGTCGCACGCCTGATATACAGATAAGTCCTGATCACGATGGCCCTACTGCAGATCGCCGAACCCGGCCAAAGTCCTCAACCGCACCAGCGTCGTCTGGCTGTGGGGATCGACTTGGGCACTACCAATTCGCTGGTCGCTGCGTTGCGCAGTGGTCTTTCCGAGCCTCTGGCCGACGCGCAAGGGCGGGTCATCCTGCCGTCTGCCGTGCGCTATCACGCTGATAGCGTCGAAGTCGGCGAGTCGGCCAAACTGGCTGCCGCTACCGATCCTTTGAACACTGTGCTGTCGGTCAAGCGCTTGATGGGCCGGGGTCTGGCTGACGTCAAGCAGCTGGGCGAGCAACTGCCGTACCGCTTTGTCGGCGGTGAGTCGCACATGCCGTTCATCGACACTGTGCAAGGCCCGAAAAGCCCGGTCGAAGTCTCCGCCGATATCCTCAAGGTGTTGCGTCAGCGTGCTGAAGCGACCTTGGGTGGTGAATTGGTCGGCGCGGTGATCACCGTTCCGGCCTATTTCGATGATGCTCAGCGTCAAGCCACCAAAGATGCGGCCAAGCTGGCCGGCCTCAATGTGCTGCGTTTGCTCAATGAGCCGACCGCTGCTGCGGTGGCGTACGGCCTGGATCAGCAGGCGGAAGGCCTGGTCGCCATTTACGACCTGGGCGGCGGCACCTTTGATATTTCGATTCTGCGCCTGACGGGCGGTGTGTTCGAAGTGCTGGCTACCGGTGGCGACAGCGCCCTGGGTGGCGATGACTTTGACCATGCCATTGCTGGCTGGATCATCGAGAGCGCCGGTCTGTCGGCCGACCTCGATCCGGGTGCGCAACGCAATCTGCTGCAAACCGCGTGCGCGGCCAAAGAAGCCCTGACCCAGTCCTCGTCCGTCGAAGTGGCTTATGGTGACTGGAAGGCCGAGTTGACCCGTGAAGCCTTCAATGCGCTGATCGAGCCGATGGTTGCTCGCAGCCTGAAAGCCTGCCGCCGCGCGGTGCGTGATTCCGGCATCGAGCTGGACGACGTGCACGCTGTGGTCATGGTCGGCGGCTCGACTCGCGTGCCCCGCGTTCGCGAAGCTGTTGCGCAAGCCTTTGGTCGCGAACCGCTGACCGAAATCGATCCGGATCAAGTGGTGGCCATTGGTGCCGCGATCCAGGCCGATACCCTGGCCGGCAACAAGCGTGACGGCGGTGAACTGCTGTTGCTCGACGTGATTCCGTTGTCCCTGGGGCTGGAAACCATGGGCGGCCTGATGGAAAAGGTGATTCCGCGCAACACCACCATCCCCGTCGCCCGGGCTCAGGACTTCACCACGTATAAAGATGGCCAGTCGGCCATGGCGATCCACGTATTGCAGGGCGAGCGCGAGCTGATCAGCGACTGCCGCTCTCTGGCACGCTTCGAATTGCGCGGTATTCCAGCGATGGTGGCTGGCGCGGCGAAGATTCGCGTGACCTTCCAGGTTGATGCTGACGGTCTGCTGAGTGTCTCGGCCCGCGAGTTGGGTTCGGGCGTCGAAGCCAGCATCCAGGTCAAGCCGTCCTACGGCCTGACCGACGGCGAAATCGCCAAAATGCTCAAGGATTCGTTCCAGCACGCCAACGACGACAAGGTCGCCCGGGTATTACGTGAGCAGCAGGTCGATGCCCAGCGCCTGATCGAGGCGGTGCAGGGCGCTCTGGATATCGACGGTGAACGCCTGCTCGACGCCGAAGAGCGCATGGTCATCGAATTGCAGATGCAGGAACTGACCGAATTGATGAAAGGCACCGATGGTTACGCCATCGAGCAGCAGACCAAGCGTCTGTCGCAAGTGACCGATGCCTTTGCTGCCCGCCGCCTGGACTCGACGGTGAAAGCCGCTCTGGCGGGGCGCAACCTGAATGAAATCGAGGATAACTGATGCCGCAGGTCATTTTTCTGCCACACGAGAAGTTCTGCCCGGAAGGCATGGTTGTAGAGGCTGAGCCCGGTATTTCCATTCTCGAACTGGCCCATGAACACCATATCGAGATGGAAAGCGCCTGTGGCGGCGTCTGCGCGTGCACTACTTGCCATTGCATCATCCGCGAAGGTTTCGATTCGCTGGAAGAGGCGGATGAGCTGGAAGAGGACTTTCTTGATCGGGCCTGGGGTCTGGAAGCGCATTCGCGTCTAGGCTGTCAGGCGATCGTCGGGACTGAAGACCTGACCGTCGAAATTCCGAAATACTCGCTCAATCACGCAGCTGAAGCTCCGCACTGATTCAAGGAATTGTCATGAAACTCAAGTGGACTGATGTGCTGGAGATCGCAATCCAGCTGGCTGAAACCAAGCCTGATGTTGACCCTATGTCGGTCAACTTCGTCGATCTGCGTAAATGGGTGATGGAATTGCCCGAATTCGACGACAAGCCTGAGCATTGTGGCGAAAAGATTCTGGAGGCCATTCAGGCCCACTGGATCGAAGAACGCGACTGAGCCACGCTGCAGGTTAGGCAATACCCAAGAACCCGCGTATAATTCGCGGGTTTAATTTTTCGCAAATTACCGTTTCTGGAGTTACACCATGGCTGTTCAACGTACTTTCTCCATCATCAAGCCTGACGCTGTTGCAAAAAACGTTATCGGCGAGATCACCACTCGTTTCGAAAAAGCGGGCCTGCGCGTTGTAGCTTCGAAACTGAAGCAACTGTCCAAAGCTGAAGCTGAAGGCTTCTACGCTGAGCACAGCGCTCGTGGTTTCTTCAACGACCTGGTTGCTTTCATGATCTCCGGTCCGGTTGTCGTTCAGGTTCTGGAAGGCGAAAACGCTATCGCTCTGAACCGTGAGCTGATGGGCGCTACCAACCCTAAAGAAGCTGCTGCCGGCACCATCCGCGCTGACTTCGCTGATTCCATCGACGCCAACGCTGTACACGGTTCGGACTCCGAAGCCGCTGCTGCTCGCGAAATCTCGTACTTCTTCGCAGCTACTGAAGTAACCACTCGCTAAGCATTGGCTTAAGAGTGAAGGTGAATCCATGACTACATCGACTGTAAAAACCAACCTGCTGGGTCTGACTCAGCAGGAAATGGAAAAATTCTTCGACTCGATCGGGGAGAAGCGTTTCCGTGCCGGTCAGGTAATGAAATGGATTCACCATCTTGGCGTCGATGATTTCGACGCCATGACGAACGTCAGCAAGGCCTTGCGCGACAAGCTCAAGGCCATTGCCGAAGTCCGCGGCCCCGAAGTGGTCAGCGAGGACATCTCCACCGATGGCACCCGTAAGTGGGTGGTGCGCGTGGCGTCCGGCAGCTGCGTCGAGACCGTGTACATTCCCCAGGGCAAACGCGGCACTCTGTGCGTTTCGTCCCAGGCAGGCTGTGCCCTGGATTGCAGTTTCTGCTCCACCGGCAAGCAAGGTTTCAACAGCAACCTCACCGCCGCCGAAGTCATCGGCCAGGTGTGGATTGCCAATAAATCGTTCGGCAGCATCCCGGCGACCGCCGACCGTGCCATCACCAACGTGGTGATGATGGGCATGGGTGAGCCGCTGCTGAACTTCGACAACGTCGTGGCCGCCATGCATCTGATGATGGATGACCTGGGCTACGGGATCTCCAAGCGCCGCGTGACCCTGTCCACTTCGGGCGTGGTGCCGATGATCGATGAGCTGTCCAAGCACATCGACGTCTCCCTGGCGTTGTCGCTGCACGCACCGAATGACGCATTGCGTAACCAATTGGTGCCGATCAACAAGAAATATCCGCTTAAGATGCTGCTCGAGTCGTGCCAGCGCTACATGTCGTCCCTGGGCGAAAAGCGTGTGCTGACCATCGAGTACACCTTGCTCAAGGACATCAATGACAAGGTTGAACATGCCGTTGAGATGATCGAGTTGCTCAAGAACATCCCGTGCAAGATCAACCTGATCCCGTTCAACCCGTTCCCGCATTCCGGTTACGAGCGTCCGAGCAACAACGCGATTCGCCGTTTCCAGGATCAGCTTCACCATGCAGGCTTCAACGTCACCGTACGCACCACCCGCGGTGAAGACATCGATGCCGCGTGTGGCCAATTGGTAGGGCAGGTGCTGGATCGCACCCGTCGCAGCGAACGTTATATCGCCGTGCGTGAATTGAGCGCCGAGAACGATATGCCGCAAAGCGCTGCGAACAATAATTAAGAGAGGATCTCTATGTCCCTGCGCTTCGCGCTGCTTGTGCTGTTGGCCAGTCTTTGTGCTGGTTGTGTCCTGTCGGGCGATTTCAACCCGATGAAGACCAGCAAGGGCCGCGACGAAGCGCGCGCCGCCTATGTGCAGCTGGGCTTGGGGTACTTGCAGCAGGGCATGACCGAGCGTGCCAAAGTCCCGTTGAAAAAGGCTTTGGAGCTGGATGACTCGGATCCTGACGCCAACGCGGCCCTGGGGTTGGTATTCCAGGCCGAAATGGAGCCGGAACTGGCTGACCAGCATTTTCGCAAGGCGCTGTCTTCTCGTCCCACCGATGCGCGAATCCTGAATAACTACGGCAGTTTTCTTTTCGAAGAAAAACGTTACAAAGAAGCGTACGAGCGCTTTGAGCAGGCCGCCGCCGATACCCTGTATCCCGAACGTTCGCGGGTATTCGAGAACCTGGGCATGACCGCTTCGAAGCTTGGTCAGCGTGACCTGGCCCGTCAGCAACTGGAAAAAGCCCTGCGTTTGAACCGCCAACAACCACGTGCATTGCTGGAAATGGCTGAGTTGTCTTACGAAGACAGGCATTATGTGCCCGCGCGTGACTATTACGACCGTTTTAGCCTGCTCACCGAGCAAAATGCACGTAGTCTATTGCTCGGCGTTCGGCTGGCGAAAGTGTTCGAAGATCGCGACAAGGCCGCCAGTTTTGGCCTGCAACTAAAACGACTCTATCCCGGCACGCCGGAATATCAGCAATACCTGTCGGAGCAATGATGAAAGCGGCGCATCCCGAAGTTGTAGCAGCGAATCGCGTTAATCCCGGTGAGACCTTGCGCCAGGCCCGCGAAAGCAATGGCTGGTCGCTGGCCGAAGTGGCCCTCAAGCTCAACCTCACCGTCAATTCCCTGAGCAATCTGGAAGCCGGCGCTTTCGACAAGCTGCCTGGGCATACCTTTGCCCGTGGTTATATTCGCGCGTACGCCAAATTGCTCGGCATGGACCAGACCGTTCTGGTCCAGCAGTTCGATCAATCCACCGGCACCGACTCCCAGGGCAGCAATGTCCACAGCCTGGGGCGTATCGAAGAGCCGGTCCGGGTTTCCCACACCATTTTGCGAATTGTCAGCCTGCTGTTGCTGATCGCGGTGATTGGCGGTGGTTTTGTCTGGTGGCAGGATCAAACTTCCTTGCGTACCAAGGACCTGGTCAGCCTGGCCCCGGAACACGTTGAAGTCGAAGGTGCTGACGGCACCACCCAGATCCATCCGCTGGACGAGCCGGAAGACCAGGCCGTCGCGCAGGGGCAGGCTGAAGGTGAAACGGCCCTTGCGTTGCCTCAGGCCGAGACATCGGCCGAGGAGCCCGCCAGCGCCGAAGCGAGCGCACCGGTTCCTGCTCCGGCAGCAACGCCTGCGACTCCGGTCCACAGCACCGCTCCGGTTGTCGCAACACCGGCAACGCCAGCTCCGGCTGTTCCTGCCGTACCGGCTCCGGTGATCACAGCTCCGGTCGCCCCGAGCACTCCCGCGCCGACGGCGGCGGCTCCGGTGGCCGGCCAAGGTCAGGTTCAACTGCAATTCACCGCCGATTGCTGGACGCAAGTGACCGATGGCGCCGGCAAGGTGCTGTTGAGCGGTCTCAAGCGTAAAGGCGAAAATGTTACCGTCAGCGGCAAGCCGCCTTTTTCCGTGCGTCTGGGCTTCGCCCGTGGCGCGCAGGTCAGCTATAACGGGCAGGTGGTTGATGTCGCTCCGTTCACCAGTGGCGAGACTGCTCGCCTGAAGTTGGGTCAATAAGTCATGCACGGCGAATCTCCAATCAAACGTCGCGAATCCCGCAAGATCTGGGTCGGTAACGTGCCTGTGGGCGGCGATGCGCCTATCGCTGTGCAGAGCATGACCAACAGCGACACCAATGACGTGGCCGCCACCGTGGCCCAGATCAACCGTCTGGAAGCGGCTGGCGTCGATATCGTGCGGATTTCCGTACCGGACATGGACGCCGCCGAAGCCTTCGGCAAGATCAAGCAACTGGTCAAAGTGCCGTTGGTGGCCGACATCCACTTCGATTACAAGATCGCGTTGCGCGTCGCCGAACTGGGCGTCGATTGCCTGCGGATCAACCCGGGCAACATCGGTCGCGAAGACCGCGTGCGTGCGGTGGTCGATGCCGCCCGTGACCGCGGGATCCCGATCCGCATCGGCGTGAACGCCGGTTCCCTGGAAAAAGACCTGCAAAAGAAATACGGCGAACCGACCCCGGCGGCGCTGGTCGAGTCTGCCTTGCGTCACGTCGAACACCTCGAACGCCTGAATTTCCAGGACTTCAAAGTCAGCGTAAAAGCCTCCGATGTATTCATGGCCGTTGAAGCCTACCGTTTGCTGGCCAAGGAAATCGTCCAGCCGCTGCACTTGGGGATTACCGAAGCCGGTGGTTTGCGTTCAGGCACGGTGAAATCCGCCGTGGGCCTCGGTATGCTGCTCGCCGAAGGGATTGGCGATACTATTCGCATCTCGTTGGCGGCCGACCCGGTCGAGGAAGTGAAAGTCGGCTACGACATTCTCAAATCCCTGCACCTGCGTTCCCGTGGCATCAACTTCATCGCCTGCCCGAGCTGCTCGCGGCAGAACTTCGATGTGGTCAAAACCATGAACGAGCTGGAAGGGCGTCTCGAAGACCTGCTGGTGCCGCTGGATGTCGCGGTGATCGGTTGCGTGGTCAACGGGCCGGGCGAAGCCAAGGAAGCCCATATCGGCTTGACCGGCGGCACGCCAAACCTGATTTACATCGACGGCAAGCCGTCGCAGAAACTGACGAATGACAATCTGGTGGATGAGCTGGAAAAGCTGATCCGCCAGAAAGCGGCCGAAAAGGTCGAAGCTGACGCAGCGGTAATCGCTCGCGGCTGACCCTGACTGAAGAGCCGAACGAATTTAAGGATTTAAAGTGAGCAAGTCTCTGCAAGCCATTCGTGGCATGAACGACATCCTGCCCGAACAGACTCCCCTGTGGCGTCATTTCGAGGGTACCGTTTCGCGTCTGCTGGATAACTACGGTTACAAGCAGATTCGCATGCCAATCGTCGAGTTCACCGAGCTGTTCAAGCGCTCCATCGGTGAAGTGACCGACATCGTCGAAAAAGAGATGTACACCTTCGATGACCGCAACGGCGATTCCCTGACCCTGCGCCCGGAAGGTACGGCGGCGTGCGTGCGCGCGGTGCTCGAGCATGGCATCACCGGCGGCGGCCAGGTGCAGAAACTCTGGTACATCGGCCCGATGTTCCGTCACGAGCGTCCGCAGAAAGGCCGTTATCGCCAGTTCCACCAGATCGGTTGCGAAGTCTTCAACCTCGACGGTCCGGACATCGACGCCGAGCTGATCGTGCTGACCTGGCGCCTGTGGGGCGAGCTGGGTATCCGCGATGCGGTCAAGCTCGAACTCAACAGCCTGGGCACCAGCGAGTCCCGTGGTCGTTATCGTGAAGCCCTGGTCGAATACCTGTCCGCTCGCCTGGATCAACTGGACGAAGACAGCCAGCGCCGTCTGAAGACCAACCCGCTGCGGGTTCTGGATACCAAGAATCCCGACACTCAAGCGGCATTGGTCGACGCGCCAAAAATGGCCGATTACCTTGATGAAGAATCCCGCGTGCATTTCGAGGGCCTCAAGGCTCGTCTGGACGCCGCCGGCATTCCTTATGCGATCAACCCGAAGCTGGTTCGCGGGCTGGATTACTACAGCAAGACCGTTTTCGAATGGGTCACCGACAAGTTGGGCGCCCAGGGCACCGTGTGTGCCGGTGGCCGTTACGACGGTCTGGTGGAGCAGATGGGCGGCAAGCCGACCCCGGGCGTTGGCTTCGCCATGGGCATCGAGCGTCTGGTGCTGCTGCTTGAAACCCTGGAACAGATTCCCGAAGAAATCTCCCGTCAGGTCGATGTCTACCTCTGCGCCTTCGGTGAAGCCGCCGAGCTGGCTGGCCTGGCTCTGAGCGAGCGTGTTCGTGATCAATTGCCCAACCTGCGCCTGCAAGTCAATGCCGGCGCCGGCAGCTTCAAAAGCCAGTTCAAGAAAGCCGACAAGAGCGGCGCGCTGTACGCGCTGATCCTCGGTGACGACGAAATGGCCCAGCAAGTGGTAGGTTTCAAACCCCTGCGTGGCCAGGGCGAACAACAAAGCATTGCCTGGGATGCGCTTGCTGCACACCTGGCCACCTGCGTCGTGCAGGGTTGAAGCTGTCAAACAGCCGATTTAGCGATTAAGGAGTATTGGGGTGTCGAGTACCGAAGACGAACATCTGGCGGAGTTGAAGGACTGGTGGAGACGCAATGGCAAGCCCCTGGTCACTGGCGGCCTGTTGGCGCTGGTCATCGTGTTCGGCTGGCAGGCCTATCACAAGTATCAGAGCAATCAGTCGCAAGGCGCCTCGATGCTCTATCAGCAATTGCTCGAAACCACGCTGACACCTGACGGCAAGCCAGACGCCGCCCGTGTTGCGGACCTGGCCGGCAAGCTCAACAGCGAGTTCGGCGGGAGCGCTTACGCACAATACGGCAGCCTGTTCGTGGCGAAAGTCGCGGTCGACAGCGGCAAGCTGGATGACGCAGCCGGCGAGCTGAAAGCCATCGTCGCCAAACCGGCCAACCCGGCGCTGGGCGAAATCGCCCGTCAGCGCCTGGCGCAGGTGCTGGCCGCGCAGAACAAGGCCGATGAAGCCCTGAAACTGCTCGAAGGCGATGCCGACAAAGCCTTCCTGGCCACTCGCGAAGAACTCAAAGGCGACCTGCTGGTGCAGTTGGGTCGTACCGACGAAGCGAACACGGCGTATCAAAAAGCCAAGGCGGCACTGTCGGATGAAGCGGCGGTCGGTGGCCTACAAATCAAGCTGGACGATCTGGCCAAAGGGGATGCGTGACGTGATCCGTTGGAAACATGCAGCATTGCTGGCTCTGGCCATACTGGCCGCGGGTTGCAGCAGCAACAGCAAAAAAGAATTGCCACCGGCCGAGTTGACCGACTTCAAAGAAGAAGTGGTTCTGCAAAAGCAGTGGAGTCGTTCGATCGGTGACGGTCAGGGCGAAACCTACAACATGCTGGTTCCGGCGATCGATGGCGATACCATTTATGCCGCCGACGTCACCGGTGTGGTGATGGCGATGGATCGCAGCAATGGCGACGTCAAATGGAAGAAGAAGCTCGAACTGCCTGTCTCCGGCGCCGTTGGCGTGGGTTACGGTCTGGTCATGATCGGCACGCTCAAGGGCGAAATCGTTGCCCTGGACGCCAGCAGCGGTGAAGAGAAATGGCGCGCTCGCGTGACCAGTGAAGTGCTCGCGCCGCCGGCCACCAACGGTGACGTTGTTGTGGTTCAGACCCAGGATGACCGTCTGATCGGTCTGGATGCCGCTACCGGCAACCAGCGCTGGTTGTATGACAGCACGCCAGCGGTTCTGACCCTGCGCGGCACCAGCGCACCGATCGTCACCAACCGCCTCGCGGTGGCTGGCCTGTCGACCGGTAAAGTGGTCGCTCTGGATATTTCCAACGGCGTGCCGGTGTGGGAACAGCGCGTAGCGATTCCACAAGGTCGTTCGGAGCTGGAGCGTGTGGTCGATATCGACGGTGGCTTGCTGCTGTCCGGCGGTACGCTGTATGTCGCCAGCTACCAGGGTCGCGTTGCGGCACTGGACCTGGAAAGCGGTCGTCAGCTCTGGCAGCGTGATGCTTCCAGCTATGCCGGCGTTGCCCAGGGTTTTGGCAGCGTCTATGTGAGTCTGTCTTCGGGCACCGTTGAAGGCGTCGACGAACGTTCCACCACTGCATTGTGGAGCAACGATTCGCTGGCCCGCCGTCAACTGTCGGCTCCGGAAGTGTTCTCCAGCTACGTTGCAGTCGGTGATATGGAAGGTTACCTGCATCTGCTGAGTCAGGTGGACGGTCGTTTCGTCGGCCGCGAGCGCATCGACAGCGACGGCCTGCGTGCCCGTCCGCTGGTGGTGGGTGACACGATTTATCTGTATGGCAACAGCGGCAAACTGGAAGCCCTGACCATTAAGTAAAGGTTTGACTATGCTTGGGGTTTAACCCCCAAGCGGCTTCACCTGTATGTATGAATGTAGGAGCGAGCCTGCTCGCGATGGACGTCAACGATAACGTTTGCGGCCTGAATAAACGCGGTGCCTTTGCGTTTATCGCGAGCAGGCTCGCTCCCACAAACGCGCACACAGTGATGCCCCGAGCACCAGCCGCTGCCTCGCAGCGGCTTTTGTATTTTCTGAAATAACGAAGTGGAGAGCCGCATGGTTCCCGTAATCGCCCTGGTGGGCCGACCGAACGTCGGCAAGTCCACCTTGTTCAACCGCCTGACCAGGACTCGCGACGCCATCGTCGGCGACTTGTCCGGTCTGACCCGTGATCGCCAATACGGTGAGGCCAAGTGGCAAGGGCGTTCCTACATTCTGGTCGACACCGGCGGTATCTCCGGTGACGAGCACGGTATGGACGAAAAAATGGCCGAGCAGTCGCTGCTGGCCATTGAAGAAGCGGATGTCGTTCTGTTCCTGGTAGATGCCAAGGCCGGTTTCACCGCCGCCGACCAGATGATCGCCGAGCACTTGCGCAAGCGTAACAAGCGTTCTTACGTGGTTGCCAACAAGGTCGACAACATTGACCCTGAAATGGCCCGCGCCGAATTCGCCCCGTTGGGCATGGGCCACGCGATCCCGATCGCCGGTGCTCATGGTCGTGGCATCACCCAGATGCTGGAAATCGCCCTGAGCGACTTCCCGAAAGACGAAGAAGAGCCGGAAGACGGCGAAGAAGAGATCGTTGCCGAAGGTGAGGAAGCCAAGCGCATTCCTGGCCCGAGCGAAAAAGACGGGATCAAGATCGCCATCATCGGCCGTCCGAACGTCGGCAAGTCGACCCTGGTCAACCGCATGCTCGGTGAAGACCGGGTCATCGTTTATGACCAGCCAGGCACCACCCGCGACAGCATCTACATCCCGTTCGAGCGTAACGACGAGAAGTACACGCTGATCGACACCGCCGGTGTGCGCAAGCGCGGCAAGATCCACGAAGAAGTCGAAAAGTTCTCCGTGGTCAAAACCCTGCAGGCGATCAAAGACGCCAACGTGGTGATCTTCGTGATGGACGCCCGCGAAGGCGTCGTGGACCACGACCTCAACCTGTTGGGCTTTGCCATTGAGTCGGGTCGCGCGCTGGTCATCGCGATCAACAAATGGGATGGCATGACGCCAAGCGAGCGTGACTTCGTGAAGGTCGAGCTGCAACGTCGACTGTTCTTCGTTGACTACGCCGATATCCACTTCATCTCGGCCCTGCACGGCACGGGCGTGGGTAACCTCTACGCGTCGGTACAGAACTCGTTCAAGTCCGCGGTCACCCGCTGGCCGACCAACCGCCTGACCCAGATTCTGGAAGATGCGGTCGGCGAGCACGCGCCGCCGATGGTCAACAACCGCCGGATCAAGCTGCGTTATGCCCACTTGGGTGGCGCGAACCCGCCGATCATCGTGATTCACGGTAACCAGATCGAGAAGGTGCCGAAGTCTTACGTCCGTTACCTGGAAAACACCTACCGTCGTGTCTTGAAGCTGGTTGGTACGCCGATCCGTATCGAGTTCAAGGGTGGCGAGAACCCGTACGAAGGCAACAAGAACTCGCTTACCGACCGCCAGGTCAACAAGAAACGCCGCATGATGTCGCACCACAAAAAGGCCGACAAGAAGCGCCGCGACAAGCGCTGATTCAGACGCTCTGCGTCGTGCTCTTGTAGGAGCTGCCGCAGGCTGCGATCTTTTGATTTTGCTTTAAAGACAAGATCAAAAGATCGCAGCCTGCGGCAGCTCCTACAGGACCGGATTTTAAAGAGGGTGCTCGCCAGAGCGCCCTTTTTTTATGGGCGCCGTTTGGGCTATTCTCGAGCTCTCCCGTGCCGCCGTAGAGCCGGGTGTAGAGCCAGGGAATCACCGATGATCACCAGTAAGCTGCCGAATGTCGGCATCACTATCTTCACGCAGATGTCTCAACTCGCGGCGCAAACCGGGGCGATCAATCTGTCCCAGGGATTTCCCGATTTCGACGGCCCGCAAGCTCTGCGCGATGCGGTCGGTCGGCATATCGCCAGTGGCCACAACCAGTATTCGCCAATGACCGGCTTGCCGGTGTTGCGTCAGCAGATTGCGGCAAAGATCGCCCGCAGCTATGGCGCCCATGTCGATGCCGATAGCGAAGTGACGGTCACCCCCGGCGCGACTCAGGCGATCTTCTGCGCCATTCAGGCGGTGATCCACAGCGGTGACGAAGTCATTGTGTTTGATCCGGCCTACGACAGTTACGAACCTTCGGTGGAGCTGGCCGGTGGTCGTTGCGTTCATGTACAGCTGGGCGTGAAAGATTTCGCCATCGACTTCCAGAAGCTCACCGAAGCGCTGAGCCCGCGCACTCGGATGATCATCCTTAATAGCCCGCACAACCCAAGCGGCGCACTGATCAGCCGTGCCGAACTGGATCAGTTGGCGGCGTTGATCCGCGATCGCGACATCTATGTGATCAGCGACGAAGTCTATGAACACCTGGTGTTCGACGGCGTGCCTCACGTCAGCGTATTGGCCCACGAAGAACTCTATCAACGGGCATTTGTGGTCAGTTCGTTCGGCAAGACCTATCACGTCACCGGTTGGAAAACCGGCTACGTGGTCGCACCGCCAGCCCTCACGGCGGAGCTGCGCAAGGTTCACCAGTACGTCAGTTTCTGCGGCGTGACGCCGTTGCAATACGCGTTGGCCGATTACATGGCCGAGCACCCGGAACATATCGAAGAGTTGCCGGACTTCTATCAGGCCAAGCGCGATCTGTTCTGCGATTTGCTCACGCCGTCGCGCTTCAGTTTCACCCGCGTGGCCGGTACTTACTTCCAACTTGTCGATTATTCGCAGATTCGCCCGGACCTCAATGACGTCGAGATGGCGCTGTGGATGACCCGCGAACATGGCGTCGCGAGCATCCCGATCTCGGTGTTCTACCAGACGCCACCCGAAGGCCAGCGCCTGGTGCGTCTGTGCTTTGCCAAACGCGAGGAGACCCTGCGAGAAGCAGCGGCAAAACTATGCGTGATCTGAGTGCTCTGCCCAATCTGAATGTCGCGCTGATCCAGACCACCCTGGCCTGGCATGATCGTCAGGCCAATTTGCAGCATTTCGAGCCGCTGCTGGAACAGGCTCGTGGCGCGGACCTGATCATCCTGCCGGAGATGTTCACCACCGGTTTCTCCATGGAATCGGAAACCCTGGCCGAGCCGGAAAATGGCCCCACCAGTAAATGGTTGCGGGTTCAGGCGGCGAAATTGGACGCGGTGATTACCGGCAGCCTCATCGTCCAGGTGGCTGACGGCAGCCATCGCAACCGTCTGTTGTGGGTGCGACCGGACGGGGAGGTGTTGCACTACGACAAGCGTCATCTGTTCCGCATGGCGGGCGAGCACAACCATTTCACCCCGGGCGAGTGTCGGGTGCAGTTCGAATTGAAGGGCTGGCGAGTGCGCCCGCTGATTTGCTACGACCTGCGATTCCCGGTCTGGAGTCGCGACCCTCAAGACACCGATTTGTTGTTGTACACGGCCAACTGGCCGGGGGCACGGCGTCAGCACTGGAACCGTTTGCTGCCCGCCCGGGGGATCGAAAACCTCTGCTATGTGGCGGCGGTAAATCGCATCGGTACTGATGGCAAAGGTTTTGCGTATACCGGTGACAGTCAGGTCCTGGATTTCCAGGGGGAGACGCTACTCAGTGCGGGCGAAGCGGATGGCGTGTTTCAGGTCGTTCTGAGTGCTGCGGATCTGGCGGCTTATCGCACGCGATTCCCGGCGAATCTGGATGCGGATACCTTCGAGTTCACCTGAATCCGGGTGGTCCCGAAAAGATCGCAGCCTTCGGCAGCTCCTACAGGGATCGCATTCCAAGGTAGGAGCTGCCGAAGGCTGCGATCTTTTGATCTTTCAGCAGCACAAACAAAAAGGCCCCGAGGTTTACACCCCGGGGCCTTTTGCGTTGCAGCGCAGGGCTCTTTACGCCGCTTTCGCTTCCGGCTGGCTCAGGGAGCGGTTCAGCGCGCTGAACAGCGCCTTGAAGCTGGCAGTGGTGATGTTCTCATCGATGCCGACGCCGTGCACCGCACGCTCACCGTTCACGCGCAGTTCAATGTAGGCCGCAGCCTTGGCATTGGTGCCTGCGCCGATGGCGTGTTCGTTGTAGTCCATGATTTCCACCGGAATCGGCAGACCGGCCACCAGTGCTTCCAGAGCGCCGTTGCCCTTGCCACGCCAGTGCAGGTTGGTTTCGCCCTGACCTTTGCTGGAGACTTCCACTTCGACGGCGCTGTGACCGTTTTCTTCCTGCAAGCGATGGCTGACCAGCGCGTACGGGGTGTTGGCCTGCAAGTACTCGCTGTGCAGCAGCGCATGGATCTGCTGAGCCGTCATCTCCAGGCCCAGGCGATCGGTTTCACGCTGCACGACCTGGCTGAACTCGATCTGCATGCGGCGCGGCAAGCTGATGCCGTATTCCTGTTCCAGCAGGTAAGCGATACCGCCCTTGCCCGACTGGCTGTTGACGCGAATCACCGCCTCATAGCTGCGGCCGATGTCGGCCGGGTCGATCGGCAGGTATGGCACTTCCCACAGGGCGTCCGGTTGCTGCTGGGCGAAGCCCTTGCGGATTGCATCCTGGTGCGAACCGGAGAACGCGGTGTGAACCAGGTCGCCGACGTATGGGTGACGTGGGTGCACCGGAATCTGGTTGCACTCTTCGACGACTTTGCGCACGCCGTCGATGTCGGAGAAGTCCAGCTCGGGGTCAACGCCCTGGGTGTAGAGGTTCAATGCCACGGTCACCAGATCGACGTTACCGGTCCGCTCGCCGTTGCCGAACAGGCAGCCTTCGACACGGTCGGCACCGGCCATCAGGCCCAGCTCGGTGGCGGCCACGCCAGTGCCACGGTCGTTGTGGGTGTGCAGGCTGATGATCACGCTGTCACGACGGTTGATGTGACGGCCGAACCATTCGATCTGGTCGGCATAGATGTTCGGGGTGGCGCATTCGACGGTGGCGGGCAGGTTGAGGATCATCTTGTGCTCAGGCGTCGGGTTCCACACTTCGATCACCGCGTCGCAGACTTCCTTGGCGAATTCCAGCTCGGTGGCGCTGAAGGTTTCTGGCGAGTACTCGAAGGTCCACTCGGTGTTTGGCTGTTGGGCGGCATATTTGACGAACAGCTTGGCCGCGTTCACGGCGATGGCCTTGACCCCTTCCTTGTCCTGGTTGAAGACAATGCGGCGGAAAGACGGGGAGGTCGCGTTGTACAGGTGAACGATGGCTTTCTTGGCACCGCGCAGGGATTCGAAGGTGCGCTCGATCAAATCTTCACGGCCCTGGGTCAGCACCTGAATGGTGGTGTCGTCCGGGATGTGGTTGCCTTCGATCAGGGTACGCACGAAGTCGAAGTCGGTTTGCGAAGCGGCCGGGAACGAGGCTTCGATTTCTTTCACGCCGACCTGCACCAGGGTTTTCCAGAAACGCAGCTTCTTGACCGCGTCCATGGGCTCGATCAGCGACTGGTTGCCGTCACGAAGGTCCGAGCTGCACCAGATCGGCGCTGCGGTGATGGTCTTCGATGGCCAGGTGCGGTCCGGGATATCGATGGTCGGGAACGCGCGGTATTTCGAAGACGGGTCTTTGAGCATGCTCATCGGGAAATCCTTATTGTGTGGGCCGAAAAAAGGCGGCCTGGCCGGTGGATCAAATGTTCTGGGGGAAAAGCGTAAGACGAGGCACTGCGATTCAGCCTGGCAGTCGTGCGCTGACGAGGCACAGGCTGCGGTGCTGGCGGAGCTGAATGAGGGTGTGAGAGGTTTTCATGCCTTCAACCCTAACCGCGGGGGAAAAGGATGGCAAGCAGTCGAAAAAAATTGAGAGGAATACTCGAAAAGACGATTTTATTGAGATTTTATTGCGGTGAGAGTCGGAGATTGTATTGATGTTTGCGCGAGGTTTGAGTGATGCGCAATCGAAGGTTGGCGAATGCAGTTCGGTCGGTGCAGCTATTCTTAAAGCCTCAACCAGACGACCGGGAAGCAGGAGTTGGCAATGAACGAATCGGATTGGAAGCTTTATAGCGCACTGCGCCCGGTCGCCCATGAGCGGATGTGTATCCGGATCATGGAGGAGGTCGAGCGTACGGTGCTGGATAAAAGCCTGGCGCCTTATGAGCGTATTGAAACCAGTGAAGAACTGCTGAAGGCCGGGCAAAAAGAGCTGTATTGGGCGTTTGGCGTTTTCGGTCATTCACGCAATGAAGCGCCTGCTCATTTGCTGGGGCTGTGTACTCATGAGCTGATCACACCTGAAGAATTGGCTGGTTTCTCGGAGGAAACCCAGGCCTGGATCAAAGAGTGTCTGGCGCACAAGGAGGTCCATGGGATCGAGGACCTTGAGGCGGAATAAGCGGCGCCAATGAGGCCGCCTTCGCGAGCAAGCCCGCTCCCACATTTGATCGGCGTGAACACATATTCTGTGCACGCCGAAAATCTAATGTGGGAGCGGGCTTGCCCGCGAAGAGGCCGGTAGCCTCAACAACTATTTACGGCTGAAACGCCCCAATAAATATCGCCGGATCCACCCGAGCATCGTTCAGGCTGACGTTCCAGTGCATATGCGGCCCGGTCGCGCGCCCCGTGGAGCCGACTTTGCCGACCACATCGCCACGGGCCAATTGCTGGCCGACCTTCACGTCGATTTTCGACATGTGGCAGAACATGCTGATGAAGCCCTGGCCGTGATCGACGAACACCGTATTGCCGTTGAAGAAGTAGTTACCGATCAGGATCACCTTGCCGGCGGCCGGGGTCTTGATCGGCGTGCCGGCAGGCACCGCGAAGTCGAGGCCCGCGTGGGGATTGCGTTCTTCACCATTGAAAAAGCGACGTACGCCGAACTTGCTCGACAGCGGGCCGTCGACCGGTTTGTCCAGCAGCAGGTTGCTCGGGGTGTTCGGGCTGAAGCTGCGGTAAGCCTGGATCTGCTCCGCCAGCTCACCCTCGATGCGCTTGAGATTCTGCGGGTTCGGATTGACCTGCTGAGTATTCTTCAGGGTGATGTGCTGTTCCGGGTACTGCTTGCTGCCAACAGTGAAGCTCAGGTTGCGACCACCGCTGCTCAGCGACTGATTGCCCGGTTTGACGGTCAGCGGCACCCCGACAATGGCCAGCCAGTTGTTCTGTTCCTTGACCACCAGCACCGGTTTGCCTTGATAGCTGGCTTTGGGGGCCTGGGCGGAGCTGCCCAGATTCACCACTGCCACGCCCCCCGGCACCGGTTTGTTCAACAGGCGGGTGATGTAACTGTCGGCGTGGGCGTTGAAGGTCAGGCACAGCAACAGCAGCGGAGCTAAAAAACGCGGCATGAATCAATCCAGTAAAGAAAGGGTGACAGGTGTCAGGTGATTGTCTTCGACCCGCACTTGCAGCTCGCCTTCGCCCAGTCTGGCTTTCAGGCGCTGGCCGGTATGGGTTTGCGCGGCGCTGCGAATCGCATTGCCACGCTCGTCCAGCAGAATGCTGTAGCCACGCCCGAGGGTCGCCAATGGGCTGACCACGTGCAGCGTCTGCATCTGACTTTGCAGCTGCAGACGGCGGGATTTTAGCCCTTCGCGCATGGCCCGGGGCAGGCGTTCGGCGAGGCTGTCGAGGCGCTGGCGAAGCATCGCCAATTGCCTCCCGGGATGTTGCCCGGCGAGGCGGGTTTCCAGGCGGATCAAACGTTCGCGACGGGTATTGAGGCTACGTTCGAACGCGCGACGCAGACGCATGTCCAGATCATCCAGGCGTTGTGCCTGCTGGCGCAGACGTTCGCCAGGATGACGCAGGCGCCGGGCCATGCCTTCCAGACGTAGTCGGTCACGCATCAAGCGATCGCGGATGCGCATCACCAGGCGCCGATGCAGGCTTTCGACCCGACGCACCAGATCACTGGAATCCGGCGCGAGCAGTTCGGCGGCAGCGGAAGGGGTCGGGGCGCGGACGTCGGCGACGAAGTCACTGATCGACACGTCGGTTTCATGGCCGACAGCGCTGACAATCGGCGTCACGCAGGCATCCACGGCGCGGGCCACGGCTTCTTCGTTGAAACACCAGAGGTCTTCCAGCGAACCACCACCACGGGCCAGGATCAACGCGTCGAAACCGCGGGCGTCCGCCAGTTTCAGTGCGCGGACAATCTGCGCGGTGGCTTCGCGGCCTTGCACGGCGGTAGGGATCAGCGTCAGTTGGATCTGCGGAGCACGGCGGCGGAACACGCTGATGATGTCGCGGATCACCGCGCCGGTGGGCGAGCTGATAATGCCGATGCGTTGCGGATGCGCCGGCAGCGGCACTTTGCGCTCGGCGCTGAACAGGCCTTCGGCGCTGAGCTTTTCCTTCAACGCATCGAAGGCCAGACGCAGGGCGCCGTCACCGGCCGGTTCCACGGTGTCGAGAATCAGTTGGTAATCGCCACGGCCTTCAAACAGTGAAACCTTGCCGCGAACCTTGACGGCCAAACCGTCCTTCAGCGCTTGGCGAACCCGCGCGGCATTCTGCCGGAACAGCGCGCAACGCACCTGGGCGCCGCTGTCCTTGAGGGTGAAATACACATGGCCGGACGCCGGGCGGGCAAGATTGGAGATTTCGCCTTCGACCCAGATGTTGCTGAACACGTCTTCGAGCAACACCCGCGCGCGGCCGTTGAGCTGGCTGACAGTCAGGACTTCACGGTCCAGGCCGAGTCTTGCAAAGGGATCTTTAATCATGGGGCGCATGATAAAGGCAATCTCCAGATGAATGCACGATCCCTTGTAGGAGCTGCCGAAGGCTGCGATCTTTTGATCTTGATTTTCGGCGAGGCTGGAGTGGCTGAAGATCAAAAGATCGCAGCCTGCGGCAGCTCCTACATTGACCGAGTACACCGGCGATTGAACGGATGCACACAAACCCGTAGGAGCTGGCGCAGCCTGCGATCTTTTGATGTTGATTTCCGGCGAGGCTGGAGTGGCTGAAGATCAAAAGATCGCAGCCTGCGGCAGCTCCTACATTGACCGAGTACATCGGCGATTGAGCGGATGCACACAAACCCCGTAGGAGCTGGCGCAGCCTGCGATCTTTTGATGTTGATTTTCGGCGAGGCTGGAGTGGCTGAAGATCAAAAGATCGCAGGCTGCGGCAGCTCCTACATTGACCGAGTACACCGGCGATTGAACGGATGCACACAAACCCCGTAGGAGCTGGCGCAGCCTGCGATCTTTTGATGTTGATTTCCGGCGAGGCTGGAGTGGCTGAAGATCAAAAGATCGCAGGCTGCGGCAGCTCCTACATTGACCGAGTACACCGGCGATTGAACGGATGCACACAAACCCGTAGGAGCTGGCGCAGCCTGCGATCTTTTGATGTTGATTTCCGGCGAGGCTGGAGTGGCTGAAGATCAAAAGATCGCAGGCTGCGGCAGCTCCTACATTGACCGAGTACATCGGCGATTGAGCGGATGCACACAAACCCCGTAGGAGCTGGCGCAGCCTGCGATCTTTTGATGTTGATTTTCGGCGAGGCTGGAGTGGCTGAAGATCAAAAGATCGCAGCCTGCGGCAGCTCCTACATTGACCGAGTACACCGGCGATTGAACGGATGCACACAAACCCCGTAGGAGCTGGCGCAGCCTGCGATCTTTTGATGTTGATTTCCGGCGAGGCTGGAATGGCTGAAGATCAAAAGATCTCGGCCTTCGGCAGCTCCTGCAGGGATTGGGTGAAGTGCTGGATGAATTGCTGGACCAGTGCCGTGGGGCTCTGCCGATAGGCGAGGGCGACGGTGCTGTGGCAATCGGGGTCGGCCAAGGGGAGAAAGTGGATATCCGGCGGTGCGATGTCTTGCATCGATTCCGGCAAAAGTGCGATGCCGAACCCGGCCTGAATCAATTGCAGTTGCGTGGTCTTGCGCGACACCACCCGAGCCGCCTGGGGAAAGAACCCCTGGCGCATGCACAACTCGGCAGACAAATAGCTCAGGCCGCCACGCTGTGGATGAGGGATGGAAATAAACTCTTCGTTTTTCAACTGCGCCAGATCGATGCCTTGCGCGGACTTATCCACAGCCAGCCGATGATTCGGTGGCACCGCCAGTAACAGGCGCTCGCTGTACAGCGGAACGATCTGCACCCCTTCGCGCTGACGCAATACCGGGAGGCGCAACAGGCCCACATCGAGGCGACCTTCGGCTAATTCTTCCAGTTGCGCCTCGGAGGACAGCTTGGCGATGTCCATGGACACACCGACGTGCCGATCCAGATAAACGCTGATGCCTTGCAGCAGCCGACCGCTCATGGGGACGGTGCTGGAATGGCTGAGGCGCAACGTGCCGAGCTGACCGTTTCCCACCTGAGTGGCTATTTCGCTGGCCTTGGTCAATTCGCTCAGCAGATTTCTGGCCCGAGGCAAAAAGGCTTCACCGGCCGCCGTCAAGCGAGGCTGGCGCGCGGTGCGTTCGAACAGCGGCGTTTGCAGCCGGTTTTCCATGTCCTTGATCTGCCGACTCAGGGCTGATTGAGCAATAAACAGACGTTCGGCCGCAGCGCTGAAGCTGCCGCTCTCGGCGATTTCCACGAAGTAACGCAATTGGCGGGTTGAAAGCACCAGATATGCCTTTTCGAGATGAGTGGTCAACGTTGAAGATATTAGTCGCAACGCTCGGCGCTGGCTAAAGTCATCACAGGAATAAAAGGAAGCGGCGTCGATGAATGTGCTGGAGTTGTTAAACCAATGGCCGTGGGGTGCGGTGGATTGGCTGGTGATCGGCTCGGGCGTTGGCTTGGCCTATATCGTGTTCGGCATCGCCGGTTTTGGCACCGCGCTGGTGGCCGGGCCGATTCTGATCCTGTTCATGCCGTTGTCGAAAATCGTGCCGCTGCTGGTGCTGCTGGATTTCGTCGCAGCATTCGGCAATCTGCTGCCCTCGCGACGGGATGTGGTGAGGCCCGAATTGCTGCGACTGCTACCGTGCATGGCGGTGGGCTGCACGTTGGGGGTGGTTTTTCTGTTGAACCTGAAATCCGATGTTTTGCTGCTGTTGATGGGGCTGTTTATCAGCGCCTATGCGATTTACAGCCTGTGGATTAAAACCCGTCCGGCACAATTGTCCGCCGGGTGGGCGGTGCCGATGGGGACAGTGGGCGGGATGTTCGGGGCACTGTTTGGCAGTGGCGGCTTTTTATATGCGATCTATTTGAACAGTCGGTTGCCCAAGGATGCGGCCCGGGCAACCCAGAGTGCGCTGATCAGTTGCAGCACCGTGGTGCGTTTGAGCCTGTTTGCCATCGCCGGGGTGTATGCCGAGCTACCCTTGTTGGTATTGGCGCTGTGTTTGCTGCCGGCGATGGCGCTGGGGTTGTGGATCGGCCGGCGATTGACCATGAAACTGTCCCGCGAGGCATTCGTGCGGCTGGTGACCTGGCTGGTGCTGGCCAGCGGGATTGCCTTGATCGGGCGTTATTTGAGTACTTGACCGGATTTCGTCAGGGATTAAGCTGCCGGCCGCTAATCCTGTGGGAGCGAGCCTGCTCGCGATGGCGGTGGGTCAGACAACAACAATGTTGGCTGCAATGGCCTCATCGCGAGCAGGCTCGCTCCCACAAGGGATGGATCATTCAGTATTTGTAGGCTTGCACCATGAACTCGCAAAGCATCATCGTCCCGAAAATCTCCACACTGCCGGTACACGAACCCCGGGCCCGGGCGGTCGTGCGGTGGCTGGTGCGCAAGAACATCATTAAAGAGGAACTGACCACCTGTGGCCGCACCGGCAATCGCATGGCCCACGCCATCGCCGACGGTGCCCGCGCGGTGGTCCTGCACCCTGACGCGCTGCCGTTCGGCGAGCCAGTCAATGGCCTGGAGATCATCACCAAGCGCTGCATCTATACACCGGCCAAAGGTTTTCTCGAAGAAGCCGGCTGCGCCGAGTGCCGCAAGGAAGTCGGCGAAGCGCTGTTCGAAAGCCTGGAAGACTGGATGCCAGGGCGCACCGATAACTTCACGTGCCCTGAATGCGGGCATGAAGACGACATCAACGGGTTTCTGTTCTTGCAGGAGTGCGGTTTTTCCAACTTGGGTTTCATCTTCAACAACTGGCTCGAGGCCGGGTTCAAGCAGAGCTTTATCGATGAGTTTGCCGATTGGCTGGATCAACCCGTGAGTTGGGTCAAGGTCGAACTCTGAACGCCGGCGCCCCTGTAGGAGCTGCCGAAGGCTGCGATCTTTTGACCTTGATTTTCAAAAACAGGAGCAAAAGATCGCAGCCTTCGGCAGCGCCGACAGGGGCGTCGTTTTCCCGTATGTCAGTAATGCCAATAATAGACAGAGTTTTACATTGAACCCGAGGGGGTGTCTGACTATAATGGCGCGCTTCCATTTTCCCGCTCGGGAGCCCCCGCGATGCTGCGTATCAGCCAAGAAGCTCTGACCTTCGACGACATTCTTTTAGTGCCCGGTTATTCCGAGGTTCTTCCTAACGAAGTCAGTCTCAAGACCCGCCTTACCCGTGGCATCGAGCTGAATATTCCACTGGTTTCTGCTGCCATGGACACCGTTACTGAAGCCCGTCTGGCAATTGCCATGGCTCAGGAAGGTGGCATCGGTATCATCCACAAGAACATGACCATCGAGCAGCAAGCTGCCGAAGTGCGTAAGGTCAAGCGGTACGAGGCCGGCGTGGTCAAGGACCCGATCACCATCGAGGCTGACGCCACGGTTCGTGAACTGTTCGAACTGACCCGCCTGCACAATATCTCCGGCGTTCCGGTACTGCACGATGGCGACCTGGTCGGCATCGTCACTTCCCGTGACGTGCGTTTCGAGAACCGCATGGACGCCTCCGTCCGTGAAGTGATGACGCCTAAAGAGCGTCTGGTCACGGTCAAGGAAGGCGCCAACAAGAACGATGTGCGTGAACTGCTGCACAAGCACCGCATCGAGCGCGTTCTGATCGTCGACGACAAATTCGCCCTCAAAGGCATGATGACCGTCAACGACATCGAAAAAGCCAAGGCTTACCCGCTGGCCAGCAAGGACGATCAAGGTCGTCTGCGCGTTGGTGCGGCAGTCGGTACCGGTAAAGACACCGGTGATCGCGTCGCTGCCCTGGTCCACGCTGGCGTTGACGTGGTAGTGGTCGACACTGCTCACGGTCACTCCAAAGGCGTGATCGACCGCGTTCGCTGGGTCAAACAGCACTTCCCTGAAGTGCAGGTCATCGGCGGCAACATCGCCACCGGCGCTGCCGCCAAGGCCCTGGCCGAAGCTGGCGCTGACGCAGTCAAGGTCGGTATCGGCCCTGGCTCGATCTGCACCACCCGTATCGTCGCCGGTGTCGGCGTCCCGCAAATCAGTGCCATCGCCAACGTCGCCGCTGCCCTCGAAGGTACTGGCGTTCCGTTGATCGCCGACGGCGGCATCCGTTTCTCCGGTGACCTGTCCAAGGCCATCGTTGCCGGTGCCTCCTGCGTAATGATGGGCTCGATGTTTGCCGGTACTGAAGAAGCGCCAGGCGAGATCGAACTGTTCCAGGGCCGTTCGTACAAGGCTTACCGCGGCATGGGTTCGCTGGGCGCGATGTCCCAGGCTCAAGGTTCCTCCGACCGTTACTTCCAGGACTCCTCGGCGGGCGCCGAGAAACTGGTTCCGGAAGGCATCGAAGGGCGTGTTCCTTACAAGGGCACCCTGAGCGCCATCATCCATCAACTGATGGGCGGCCTGCGTTCTTCCATGGGCTACACCGGTAGCGCCAACATCGAAGAAATGCGCACCAAGCCTGAGTTCGTGCGGATCACCGGCGCAGGCATGGCCGAGTCCCACGTTCACGACGTACAAATCACCAAAGAAGCGCCAAACTACCGCGTAGGTTGAGGCTTCAAGCAAATCGTTAAGCAACCGGGGCTGTTCTATTCAGCCCCGAGTTGTTTCTGAATCACGACTGTTTCTGAATTACTTAGACGAGACTGAATCATGGCCCTCGACATTCACGCTCACCGCATCCTGATCCTCGATTTCGGTTCCCAATACACCCAGCTGATCGCCCGCCGCGTGCGTGAAATCGGCGTGTACTGCGAACTGCATCCGTTCGACATGGACGACGAAGCGATTCGCGAATTCGCGCCGAAAGGGATCATCCTCGCCGGCGGCCCCGAGTCCGTGCACGTAGCCGACAGCCCGCGCTGCCCGCAAGCGGTGTTTGACCTGGGCGTACCGGTCTTCGGTATCTGCTACGGCATGCAGACCATGGCTGAACAGCTGGGTGGCAAGGTCGAAGGTTCCGAGCTGCGTGAGTTCGGTTATGCCCGCGTTGACGTGGTCGGCAAGAGCCGTCTGCTCGATGGTATCGAAGACCACATCGACGCCGATGGCCTGTTCGGCCTCGACGTATGGATGAGCCACGGTGACAAGGTCACCAAGATGCCGGAAGACTTCCACATCCTGGCCAGCACCCCGAGCTGCCCGATTGCCGGCATGTTCAACGATGCTCGCGGCTACTACGGCGTGCAGTTCCACCCGGAAGTGACCCACACCAAGCAGGGTGGTCGCATCCTCTCGCGCTTCATCCTCGACATCTGCGGCTGCGAAGCCCTGTGGACACCTTCGAAGATTGCTGAAGACGCCATCGCCCAGGTTCGCGCCCAGGTTGGCACCGACAACGTGTTGCTCGGCTTGTCCGGCGGCGTTGACTCCTCGGTGGTTGCCGCGCTGCTGCACAAGGCCATCGGCGACCAGTTGACCTGCGTGTTCGTCGACAACGGCCTGCTGCGTCTGCACGAAGGCGAGCAAGTGATGGCCATGTTCGCCGAGAACATGGGCGTCAAGGTGATTCGCGCCAACGCCGAGGACCAGTTCCTGAACAACCTGGCTGGCGAAAGCGACCCAGAGAAAAAGCGCAAGATCATCGGCCGTACCTTCATCGACGTGTTCGATGCCCAGTCCAACAAACTGGATAACATCAAGTACCTCGCCCAAGGCACCATTTACCCGGACGTGATCGAGTCGGCTGGCGCCAAAAGCGGCAAGGCTCACGTGATCAAGTCGCACCACAACGTGGGCGGCCTGCCGGAAGAAATGAACCTCAAGCTGGTTGAACCGCTGCGCGAGCTGTTCAAGGACGAAGTCCGTCGTCTGGGCCTGGAACTCGGCCTGCCGTACGACATGGTCTACCGTCACCCGTTCCCGGGCCCGGGCCTGGGCGTGCGGATCCTCGGTGAAGTGAAGAAGGAATACGCCGACCTGCTGCGTCGCGCCGACCACATCTTCATCGAAGAACTGCGCAAGGCCGACTGGTACCACAAGGTCAGCCAGGCGTTCGTGGTATTCCAGCCAGTGAAATCGGTTGGCGTGGTTGGCGATGGCCGTCGTTACGCCTGGGTCGTTGCCCTGCGTGCCGTGGAAACCATCGACTTCATGACCGCGCGTTGGGCACACCTGCCTTACGAACTGCTGGAAACTGTCTCCGGCCGCATCATCAATGAAATCGAAGGCATCTCCCGCGTCACTTATGACGTGTCGAGCAAGCCACCGGCGACGATTGAGTGGGAGTGATCCTCCTGCATGCCTGTTCTGAATAGGCATTGATGACCGACAAAACCCCGCTCAGGCGGGGTTTTGTGTTTTTGCTTCGCGGGTTTCAACCCGTCGGGTTAATCAGGGATACGACCTCGAAGTCGCATACCGTTGTGATGAAGCGCCTGGGACAGTTGATGCAGGCTGGCGAAGGGTTTGCGGTCAATCCGTGGCCATGAAGGTCGATTGATGTAGTAATTACCGCTTTCCAGGCGTTCTATCGGTGTCTCGGTCAGCAGGTATGCACTGTTGCGATGCCATAACGTATCGCTCTGTGCCGAGTGTTCGAAGCAATACATGCCCCGTTTGTACAGCAAGCGCCGAAGTTGCGCGGGCGTTCTGTTGGCAAACGGTGTATCGACGTGCAGGCTGAGATCGGCGTACAGGGTGTCGGTGGCTCTGACAAAAAGGTGATCTTGAGTCACTTCGGTGCTGTTGATTTCAATGCCCGAGTCGATGGAAATACCTCGCCCTTGTCCCGGTCCGACTTCTTCGATTCTTAAACCCAGGCCGCGCTTACGTTCACTCAGGCCCGCGATCGACCTGAAGGTATTGGTGTTTTCCGGGGCGGTTACGGCGACCCATTTACTGGCGCCGCGCACGGATTGATCAAAGCCAAAGAGCTGGCTCGTCAAGTAATTACCGGTGCTCTGTTTTTCTGCCTCGGAGAAACCGGGAGACGTGAGGATAAAGCTGGCAGCACAATCGGTGGCCTGGACACGGATACCGTTGCGACGAGCGCTTCTGACGACCTCGATCTCGGTGAACGGTCCCGGTCGATCGGCGTCAAGTGCTGTCAGGTATTGTTCAAGATCCTGGGGCATGGCCTCGCTCCCGCCTGCGAAAAACACATCCAGGTCGGCCTGATTGAAGTCATTGAGCAAGCGCGGCATATACAGTGTCTTGACGCCTTGTCTGGCGAACAGGGGCATGTTCTCGATCAGGAACTGACTGCTGGCGATGCGTTCCTGGCTTTCACCGATGACCAGGCCCTGGAACTTCGCAAAAGTTTGTTCTATCAGTTCGGCGCTTGTGCCGACGTTGAGCGGAACGGGAGGGCGCGGCGGCAGGCTGGTCCAGTTCAGATCAGCGTCAAAGGCCTGTGCGTCTCTGAGCAGAGCCCCCCGAAAGGAAGTCAGGTGAAGCTCGTGAGTGAACGAATCGATGAGGCTCTCATGGGTAGGCTCCATGCCCCGGTTATTCAGCTCTTTCAGGACCCATGGCTTCATTTGCTGCTTGTGTTGCGGATTAACATCGTAGCGGGTGGCAATACGTTCGGGGACGGCAGGAACCAATGGTCGGCGCTGAGCGGGTAGCCTTGACGGTCCCGCCTGTGGCGTTGTGGAGTCCGTTATTGGGTTTGCCTTGGGTTTGCTGAGATTTTTGCCGCTGCCTTTGAGCCCAAGGCGTGGCATCAGCTCCCATTCCCCCTGAATATTCAAGCGTACCGGCAGCGAGTGGATGAATTGATTGGGTCTTGCCGGATCGATGATCGCCCAGTGACCGCTTTCTTCGGTATCGGGGAAATAACGCACGTAATAGGCCATGTCATTCATCATGATGGCAGTGGAAGGGTCCGAGTCGAGTCGATAGATGCCCTGATATTTTCCGGGCTCGCTGACTGGGGTCACGCTTTCGAGCAGTTCATTGCAGGCGTAATGGTCCGGCACGATACCTGCGTCTTTGGTCGCGTCCGGGAGCAATGATTGCACTGGTATTGGCGTTTCTTCTTCGGCAATCGTTTCCTCCTCAAAGGGAGCCATCCGCTCTGCCGATAGTACGTTTTGTCCCTGCGCAACCTCCGGCAATGGTTCCGCAGATGGGAGGTTTTCTCTCAGTCCCTCCAGCTCGGCCACTTCACCTGCCTCGATTTGTGCGCCGACGGCCGGTATCCGGCCCGCGCCTATCAGGAATGGGACATTGAACAGCGTATCGATGCCACTGGTGATCGCGCCGATCACTCCGGCTTTGCGTTCCGCAGAGGTCTTGGCATTTACGGCTTGATCGATCTCAAGCCCCATATTGACCAGGCTGGCGCCGATGACGGGCAGGGCTATCGGCCAGCCGATGGTGGCCAGAGGGCCGAAGGCTTTTGCACTGGCGCTCAAATAACCGATCCACAACTTTTTCCGTAAGTCGCCGTTGGACGTCAATGACAGCCGGGCTTCTTCGAACATGGCGGCTTTGGTCGAGTCGCGTAGCCAACTGAACGCATCGCCCGTGATCTTCACGCTGTTTTCATTGATCAGCCGATGATCGTACTTGCCCCAGGCGCTTACCAGCCTGTTCATCAGGTCGGTGAGGTTGTCACTCATGGCTTGGCGATCGGCCAGGGGGAAATGGCTCATGAAGGCGTGGCGCGGGGCTTCGGTGTTCAGCTGATTGATCACCCACCAATGCAAATCCACGTCGGTTTCCAGCCCGTGGAATGCTTCGGCTTCGCCGGGGACGTAAAGGATCTGCCTGCCCTGTGGTGTCCTGATGCGCAGGATATCGGTGGCGACATGGCCGGCGATGGCCAGCGAGTGGACCTGCAGGCCGCCGCTGGCTGGCGATTCAGCCTGCAACATTGCCAGGCTGACGGGTTCCTCGGGGGTTGCAGTAACGGCGGCGATGACACTCTGGAAATCTGTATCAGTCAGTTGCCCATGCTCGTGAGCTTCAAGGGCTTTGCCGAGGAAGTTGCTCTTGGCCAGGGTTCTGAAGTCACGGGAGAAGTCATTCCAGAAGCCACTGAGCCTGTCGTTGTAGAGCGTGCTGAAATCGACACTCCAGAAATAGTTGAGTACGTCGTTGCCATGCAGGCGGACCTCGTTGGTCTGATTGAAATCTCCGGCCTCGGGGCCTGCGGCGTAGAAGCCACTGTAGAGATCCAACAGGTCTGCATTGTCTTGATCGGTGGGGCGAAAACGATGGATGACCAATTGCGACAAGGTCATCGATTCATAGGGTTTTTCGCTGATGTGCTCCCAACCGGTGAACGATGCCGAATTGCTTTGGGCCGCCTTGAACCGATGGAAATAGACGTGATCCGGATCGAGGCCGACAACCCCGTATTTTTTGAGGAGATCGCTGGCCACTTCGTGAGCCGTGTCTTGCAGGCTCGGGCATGACCTGACGACAGTGCTGGCGATCGTTGTGAGAGTGGCCTTGTCTGTGGAGTTGGAAAGTGAATGGATTTCAATCGGATTCATGCGTTCTCTATCCTTGAGAAATGGGCATCGAGGATGACCCGATCGCTCAAGGAATGTGCGCTACATATGTAGTGCACAACGCGATTCAATGTTCTGTAGTGTCAGCGCCGGGCCACATCCGAAAAGTAGAACTTATCCAGCGTATGCCGCGATTCGGTGTATTCGAATTGTCGCCCGTCCTGTAGGAAAGTCTGGTTGCTGACCACGATCACATGGCTCTGGCCATCGAGGTCCAGGTGTTGCTGGTCGTCCTTGCTGCGCGGCACCGCTTCGATGGTGCGCTGGGCGTAGGCGATTTGCAGTTGCAGGGTCTGCTCGATGAAGGCGTAGATCGATTGTTCGGCGATGTCGCGGGACAGGCCGGGAATCACGTCGCTGACGAAATGGTTGATGTCGAGGATCACCCGTTTGCCGTCGATTCGCCGCACGCGCTTGATCCGCGTGATCAGGCTGCCTTCTGCTGCCTTGATGTGTTCGAGCAGTGGGCCTTCGAGGGGAATCTGGGTGAATTCGACCACCTCGGTGCTGACGTCGTTGCCCAGTCGCGGGTAGGTTTCCTGGAAGCTGACGATACCGCCGAGCTGAAATTCGATCGGGTTGGTCGACAGCACGAAGGTGCCTTTGCCGTGGACTTTCTGCGCGAAACCGCGCTCCTGTAGTTGCTCGATGGCCTTGCGCACGGTGCCGCGACTGGCTTGATAGCTGTCCATCAGTTCGGTTTCGGAGGGCAATCGGGCGCCGCGTTCCAGACGTTCGGTCGTGATGCTGGCAAGCAGATCGCTGTAGATCTGGTTGTATTTACTCATGGGGATGGCTCTATGCCGCGCTGTGCTCAAGGTTTTGAACCTTAAGGGCAGGGTAGGGGTTTGTCCATGCGGCTTTGGGTTTCTTTGACTTCTGAGGTAGGAAATATCGCCGCCTGTCGGGTTCAGGATAAACAAAATCAAACTCGTCTGTACGAGTTGTTGCAATCACTCGTACAGACGAGTACTTTTCGCTTCGGCATGCTGCCAATAACAAAAAACTACAGTGGAAGAACAAGCATGAGCCACGACTATCCGAATATCGTCACTGAGCTGCTGCACAGCCTCGGTGGCAGCGACAACCTCGAGCAGGCCGCGCATTGCGTCACCCGGCTGCGCCTGGCCCTCAAGGACCCGAGTCTGGTCAACAGCGCCACGCTGAACCAGATCGATCTGGTCAAAGGCTCGTTCTTTACCGGCGGCCTGTTCCAGGTGGTCATTGGCCCCGGTGAAGTGGAAAAGGTTTACGCCGAGTTGCGCCGGCAAACCGGTCTCGCCGCCTCGACCATCGCCGACGTTAAACAAAAAAGCGTCGAAAAGATCCACCCGATGCAGCGATTGGTGCGGGTGTTTTCCGACGTGTTCATGCCGATCCTCCCGGCGCTGATCATTGCCGGCCTGCTGATGGGCATCAACAACCTGATCGGTGCCAAGGGCATGTTCATCGAGGGCAAGACCCTGCTGGACGCCTACCCGAAACTTGACGGGCTCTGGAGCCTGATCAACCTGATGGCCAACACCTCGTTCGTGTTTCTCCCGGCACTGGTGGGCTGGTCGGCGGCCAAGCGCTTTGGCGGCAGCGAAATCCTCGGCATCGTGCTCGGCCTGATGCTGGTGCACCCGGATCTGCTCAACGCCTGGAACTACGGCAAAGCGGTGGCGGGGCTGGAGGGGCAGAGCCTGCCGTACTTCGACATCCTCGGCCTGTTTCAGATCGAGAAGGTCGGTTATCAGGGGCAAATCCTGCCGATCCTGATGGCGGCCTACGTGATGAGCGTCATCGAAAAGTGGCTGCGGGCGCGAGTGCCTAACGCGGTGCAATTGCTGGTGGTGCCGATCACGACCATCGTCGTCACCGGTGTGCTGGCGCTGGCGGTGATTGGCCCGGTAACCCGTCATCTGGGGATTCTCATCACCGAAGGCGTGGTCACCCTGTTCGACCTGGCGCCCATGGTCGGCGGCGCGATTTTCGGGCTGCTCTACGCACCGTTGGTGATCACCGGCATGCACCACATGTTTCTCGCGGTCGACCTGCAATTGATCTCCACCCAGGGCGGCACTTTCATCTGGCCGATGATCGTCATGTCCAACCTCGCCCAGGGCAGCGCGGCACTGGCGGTGTTCTACATGACCCGCAGTGTGCGGGACAAAAGCATGGCCTCGACCTCGGCGATATCCGCCTACTTCGGCATCACCGAACCGGCCATGTTCGGGGTCAACCTGCGCTACAAGTTTCCGTTCTATGCGGCCCTGATCGGCTCGGCACTGGGCAGCATTTTTCTGTCGCTGAACAAGGTCCAGGCCTCGGCGATCGGCGTCGGCGGTTTGCCCGGTTTCATCTCGATCATTCCGCAGTTCATCCCGATGTTTGTGGTCGGGATGGTGATTGCCATGGTCGTGCCGTTTGTTCTGACCTGCGGGTTGAGCATGAGGATTGTCCGACCTGGGTATCGGGTCGCCTGATAGATCGCTATCGCGAGCAGGCTCGCTCCCACATTGGAATGCGATCAACTGTGGGAGCGAGCCTGCTCGCGAAGGGGCCCTCAAGCCCAATACAAAACTTATCGAAGGATTCCCGCCATGCAAGACTGGCAACGTTCGGTGATCTACCAGATCTACCCGAAGAGTTTTCACAGCCACGCCGGCAACCCCACGGGGGATTTGCTCGGCGTCGTGGCCAAGCTCGATTACCTGCACTGGCTGGGTGTCGATTGCCTGTGGATCACGCCGTTCCTGCGTTCGCCCCAGCGCGACAACGGTTACGACATCAGCGATTACTACGCCATCGACCCGAGCTACGGGACCATGGCCGACTGCGAGTTGCTGATCGCCGAGGCCGGCAAGCGCGGGATCAAATTGATGCTCGACATCGTGGTCAATCACACCTCGATCGAACACACCTGGTTCCAGCAGGCCCGCAGCAGCCTCGACAACCCTTACCGCGATTTCTACATCTGGCGCGACCAGCCGAACAACTGGGAATCCAAGTTCGGCGGTTCGGCCTGGGAGTACGAAGCCCAGACCGGCCAGTATTACCTGCACTTGTTCGATCACACGCAGGCCGACCTGAACTGGGACAACCCCCAGGTGCGTGCCGAAGTCTTCAAGATGATGCGTTTCTGGCGCGACAAAGGCGTGGGTGGTTTCCGTCTGGACGTGATCAACCTGATTTCCAAACCAGCGGATTTCCCCGAGGACAATACCGACGGTCGACGTTTCTACACCGACGGCCCGAACGTCCACGAATACTTGCAGCAGATGCACCGTGAAGTGTTCGAAGGCCATGACCTGATCAACGTCGGCGAGATGTCATCCACCAGTCTGGAACACTGCATCCGCTATTCGCGGGCGGAGTCGAAAGAACTGTCGATGACCTTCAACTTTCATCACTTGAAGGTGGATTACCCGAACCTGCAAAAGTGGGTTCGCGCCGATTTCGACTTCCTCGCACTCAAGCGCATTCTCTCCGACTGGCAAACCGGCATGCAGGCCGGCGGCGGCTGGAACGCACTGTTCTGGTGTAACCATGACCAGCCACGGGTGGTCTCGCGTTTTGGTCATGACGGCGAGCATCGGGTGGTGTCGGCGAAGATGCTCGGCACGGCGCTGCATTTTCTGCAGGGCACGCCGTTCGTGTATCAAGGTGAAGAACTGGGCATGACCAATCCGGGGTTCGATCACATCGATCAGTACCGCGATGTCGAAACCCTGAACATCTTCCGACTCAAGCGCGAAGCCGGTAGCAGCGACGTCGACAACATGGCGGCGATCATGCAGAAGTCCCGGGATAACGGTCGCACGCCCATGCACTGGAACGCCGAGCCGAACGCCGGTTTCAGTGTGGTCGAGCCCTGGATCGGGGTACCGGCCAACGCGGCGCAGATCAACGTCGCGCACCAACTCGACGACCCGGATTCCGTGCTGCATCACTACCGTCAGCTGATCGCTCTGCGCCGCCGTGAAACGCTGATGTCCGACGGTGTGTATCGGCAGTTGTTGCCTGAGCACACGCAAATCTGGGCCTACGTGCGTGAAGGCCATGGCGAGCGTTTGCTGGTGCTGAACAACTTCTACGGCACGCCGTGCGAAGTCGAACTGCCGGGTGACGTGATCAGCGAAGCGATGGGGCAACGGTTGGTGATCAGCAACTACCCGGACTGTCCGCTGCGCAATCGGCAGGTGTTTTTACGGCCGTTTGAGTCGTTCGTGCTGCACCTGACTCACCACTAGCCCTTAACCAATAAAAGCACCGTTTTAAAAAACACGCAGAACGCTGCGCGGGGGAGTTTTGCGCGCCGTTTTTTGCTGCATCACACAATAAAAATAATGAGGTGGTACTTGAAGACAACAATAAATCGCAGCCTTGTAGCGGCGGGCGTGTGCCTGGCATTACCACTGTCGGCCCAGGCGCTGGAGTTCGCCGGTTACGTGCGTAGCGGCGTCGGCACCTCGGTTAACAGCGGTAAACAGCAATGTTTCCAATTGCCGGGAGCGCAGACCAAATACCGCTTGGGTAACGAATGTGAGCAGTACGCCGAACTTGAACTGCGCCAGGATCTGTACACCCTGGACGATGGTTCGGTGCTCAGCGTCGATGGCATGGCATCGCTGTATAACCAGTACGACAAGGACCTGACGTTCAACGGTGACAACGGCTCGGTGCGCATGCCGCAGATGTACGCGCAATGGTCGAACATGCCCAGCCTCAACGGCGGTTCGTTGTGGGCCGGTCGGCGTTACTACAAACGGAACGATATCCACATTTCCGACTTCTACTACTGGAACCAGAGCGCCACCGGCGGCGGTATCGAAGATGTGCTGATCGGTGATCTGAAGTACAGCTACGCCTTCTCGCGCAAGGACAACCTGTACCAGAAGGACTACATCAACCGTCACGATTTCAACGTCGCCGGCTTCAATACCAACCCGGGCGGCGAACTGGAATTCGGCCTGAGCTACATCGACAAGCCCGATAGCCGCGACGCTCATCGTGGTTGGGCGATCACCACCCAGCATGTGCAAAAAGGCTTTCTGGGCGGCAAGAACAAACTGGCCTTTCAGTACGGCGAAGGCCCCGGCACCGGGTTGGGCTATACCGGTAACGTGAAGTTGGACGACAGCAGCAAAAGCTACCGGGTGGTGGAGTTCTTCGACTGGCAAGTGACGCCGCGTTTCGGCGGGCAGGTCGAAGCGGTCTACCAGAAAGACATTCGCCCGGACGGAGCCGACCAGAACTGGATTTCCCTTGGGATTCGCCCGGCGTATGCGATTACCGAACAGTTCAAACTGGTAACCGAACTGGGCCACGATCAGGTCGAAGCCACGGGCGGGACGCGCAAGTTGAGCAAGTTCACCTTCGCCCCGACCTGGTCGCCCAAGGGCCCGGAATTCTGGGCGCGCCCCGAGGTGCGTCTGTATTACACCTATGCCAGCTGGAACGAGGCGGCCAAACGGGCGGCCAATGAACTGGCGGCGGGTTCGGCGTTGTCCGACACCGGCACCTTCGGCACGGCGCGACACGGTTCGAACGTCGGATTGCAGGTCGAGTATTGGTGGAAATAAACACCGCCTACCCGGTACCGCGAGATCACAAGCGTCTTTTATAAAGAACAAAACAGCAGGTGACGTCATGGCCACACCCCAACAATTGCAACTGCTGGCACCTTTGTCCGGCGTACTGATGCCGCTGGACCAGGTGCCCGATCAGGTGTTTTCCAGCCGCGTGATCGGTGACGGTCTGTGCATCGATCCGACCTCGCAAACTTTGTGCGCACCGCTGGCCGGAGTGATCAGCAATGTGCAGGCCAGTGGGCATGCGGTCAGCATCACTGACGACAACGGTGTGCAGGTGTTGATGCACATTGGCCTCGACACCGTGAACCTGGCCGGCAAGGGGTTCACCCGGTTGGTGGAAGAAGGTCAGCGGGTGGTGACGGGGCAGGCGCTGATCGAGTTCGATGCCGATTACATTGCCTTGAACGCCCGCAGTTTGTTGACCTTGATGCTGGTGGTCAGTGGTGAGCCATTCACCTGGCTGGCGCCCGAGACGGGTGTGGTGGAAAGTGGTCAGCCGCTGCTGAGTCTGAATCCATCCGAAGTGGTGGCCGATGAGCGGATTGCGCAGGAGGGCGAAGCGTTGTTCTCCAAACCGGTGACGCTGCCCAATGCCAACGGCTTGCACGCGCGCCCTGCGGCAGTGTTTGCCCAGGCGGCGAAAGGCTTTTCGGCGAGCATTTGCCTGCATAAACAGCAGGACAGCGCGAACGCCAAATCCCTGGTGGCGATCATGGCTTTGCAGACCGCCCATGGTGACAGCCTGCAGGTCAGCGCGGCGGGCGCGGATGCCGAAATGGCGATCAAGACGCTGGCCGAGTTGCTGGCCGCCGGTTGTGGGGAAGCCGTGACGGTGGTGGCAGAGGTTGAGGCGGTTGCCGTCGAGGCCTCATCGCTGAAGGTGCTGCGCGGCGTGTGTGCATCGGCGGGGTCGGCGTTTGGCCAAGTGGTGCAGATTGCGCAGCAGACTCTCGAGGTGAGTGAGTTCGGCGTGAGTCCTCAGGCAGAGCGCGAGCACTTGTCCCGGGCGTTGGCTGCGGCAATTCTGGCCCTGCAGCAGTTGCGTGACAACGCCACGGGTGACGCCCAGGCAGACATCTTCAAGGCGCATCAGGAACTGCTCGAAGACCCAGGCCTGCTGGATCAGGCCCTGGCACTGATCGATGCCGGCAACAGCGCCGGTTTCGCCTGGCGAGCGGCCACCGAGTCGACGGCAGCCTTGTTCAAAAGCCTGGGCAATGCCTTGCTGGCCGAACGAGCGGCGGATTTGGCCGACGTCGGTCAACGGGTGCTCAAGTTGATTCTCGGTGTAGAAGATCGTGTGATGGAGTTGCCGGACGGGGCGATTCTGATTGCCGAGCAACTGACGCCCTCCCAAACGGCTGGCCTGGACACGCGCAAGGTGCTGGGGTTCGCCACGGTCGGCGGTGGCGCTACCAGCCACGTGGCGATTCTTGCACGGGCTTTCGGCTTGCCGGCGATCTGCGGCTTGCCGGTTCAGGTGTTGGCACTGGCCAACGGCACCCGGGTGTTGCTCGATGCCGACAAGGGCGAGTTGCAGCTGGATCCCGAGTTGGCCGCCATCGAGCAGTTGCAAACCCATCGTCAGCAGCAAAAGAAACGCCAGCAATACGAGCTGGCCAATGCAGGGCTGGCTGCCTGTACCCGTGATGGACATCACGTTGAAATCACCGCCAATATCGCGTCGCTGGTCGAAGCCGAACAGGCCATGACGCTGGGCGGCGAGGGCGTTGGTCTGTTGCGTTCGGAGTTTCTTTATCTGGATCGCAACCACGCGCCGAGCCATGACGAGCAGGCCTCCACCTACAGCGCCATCGCCCGCACCTTGGGCCCGGCGCGCAATCTGGTGGTGCGCACCCTGGATGTCGGCGGTGACAAACCGTTGGCTTACGTGCCGATGGATCACGAAACCAATCCGTTTTTGGGGATGCGCGGGATTCGTTTGTGCCTGGAGCGTCCGCAGCTGTTGCGCGATCAGTTCAAGGCAATTCTGAGCAGCGCCGGACTGGCTCGTCTGCACATCATGCTGCCGATGGTCGCGCAGCTGTCCGAGTTGCGGTTGGCCCGTCAGCTGCTTGAAGAAGAGGCGCTGACATTAGGGCTCACGGAACTGCCGAAACTGGGGATCATGATCGAAGTACCGGCGGCGGCGTTGATGGCTGATCTGTTTGCGCCCGAGGTGGATTTCTTCTCCATCGGCACCAACGACCTGACCCAATACACCCTGGCCATGGACCGCGATCACCCACGGTTGGCCAGTCAGGCCGACAGTTTTCACCCGTCGGTGCTGCGCCTGATCGCCAGCACGGTGAAAGCCGCTCATGCCCATGGCAAATGGGTCGGCGTGTGTGGCGCCCTGGCGTCGGAAAAACTGGCGGTGCCGCTGTTACTGGGGCTTGGCGTGGATGAGCTGTCGGTGAGCGTGCCATTGATTCCGGCGATCAAAGCGGCGGTCCGCGAAGTGGACCTGCTGGATTGTGAGGCCATCGCCCAGCAAGTACTGGGGTTGGAAAGTGCCGAGCAGGTACGCGAGGCATTGCGGCTGCACCACGAGGCGACGGTCGATACTTCACTGGTTCTGGAGAACTGAGCATGTTCGAGAAAATGCAGCGGGCGTTCTGGAAAGCGTTGACGCCGGATCTGGTGGTGGATGAGCCGAAAGTGGTGGCTCAGCCCGTTTTCGGTTTGGCCGCGAATGTCGTGGCCGCGCTGGGCGGTGTGGATAACCTCAAGTCGCAGCAGCACGTGGCGCTGACCCGGGTGCGAGTTGAACTGCGAGATGCGGCGCAGATGGATCGGCAGGCATTGACGGCGGCGGGGGTACCGGGGGTGATGATGCTGGAGGGTGGAATTGTTCATCTGATCACCGGCCTTCAGCCATAACCGGACCTTTGTGGGTCGCGAAGCGGCCCCTCTCCCGACGCAAACTCCCGTAGGAGCTGCCGAAGGCTGCGATCTTTTGATCTTGCTCTTGTGGCGAGGGAGCAAGCTCCCTCGCCACAAGAAACAGCTCGACGCTACTCCAATGGCCGAGCCCGCAACCGCCGCCCAATTACATCCAGCACATCGCACCCATCCCGCAACGGAATGGCGCAGAGCAAAGCGAAGTCGCTGAGGATCATCGAATCACACTCGACCGAGCCGCGCATGGACAGGTTCTCAAGCACTTGAGTGACTGCGCGAATTCGATAGCTGGCAGCGTCATACAAAACATCGATCGGCGCGTGGGTATCGACGAACAGCGTGGGCATGTCGGTGCAGTTGCTGGTGAGCGCCATGAAGCGGTTGTCGGGGTGGGGAATTGGTTTTTCGTAGGGTGGGTCTGGCGTTAGCGTCGTCATTTGTAATTTCCATGAGTATGAATATGAGCTGCCAACGCACCCTCCTACAGGTTTGGGTGGCAGCCATGCGCAGGAGTAGGAGTACCGAGCACTCATGGACCTCGGCCACGCCGAAGCGTGTCCCGCGCACAGCCGCCGCGAACGATCTTACGGACACGAATTAAGCGCCGCAATCAAACGACAAAGCTGTTGCACCATGAGAGAGGGCTCCTACACCCTGCCACTGCATTCGCAGTGACAGCCAAAGACTATCCACGGATCTCACTTCACACCAGTTCATGGAGACCGATACGTTTTGAAGGAAACTTCCGACGACATTGCCCAGAAATTTCGCCGACTGTAAGACCGCCTTCGCGGGCAAGCCTCGCTCCTACGGAATCGAGGCAGACCGCCAAATAGGGGAACAACTTCAATCCTGTGGGAGCGTGGCTTGCCCGCGATTGAGCGCGAAGCGGTCATAAAATCTATCCGTCTCAGAGATAACAGCGAGTTCTTGTTCGATGCGTGCGACGTGCTCCAACAACGCATGAAAATAAGGCGCGGGGACTTTGCGGGGGATCGATCAGGAAAGAAGTCGGGAAAGGTGGAAATGGATGTAGGGCGATTCCTTGATTGACGGCGACTAAGTAACGATCAGTGAAGCGGCCACACATTCTGCAATCGCATTGCATCAGACATACCGCGCGACCCCGAAAAGATCGCAGCCTTCGGCAGCTCCTACAGGGTGTATGCCGATCAAATGTAGTAGCTGCCGAAGGCTGCGATCTTTCAAAGGGCCTCGCCAAGGTCTGTGACCATCCGCCGCGCTGCCCTTACTGTTTCTCAACCGCAGGTGTATCGTATTCGCCTTTTGCAGGCCCCTCGCCTGTGGTTGATACGTGAGGTAGTTGAGTTCATGTCCTTTACCCGTCGCCAAATCCTCGGTGGCCTGGCCGGTCTTGTTGTCGTTGGTGTCGGAGCCGGTGGCGCGTCGCGTTACTGGCTGGGCAAAATGGCCGACGCTGACGCCGGCCACGACTACGAGCTGATCGCCGCCCCGCTGGACGTCGAACTGGTGGCCGGGCACAAGACTCAAGCCTGGGCGTTCGGCCCATCGGCGCCGGGCACTGAGTTGCGCGTGCGTCAGGGCGAATGGCTGCGGGTGCGCTTCATCAACCACCTGCCGGTGGCGACCACCATTCACTGGCACGGCATCCGCCTGCCACTGGAAATGGACGGCGTGCCGTATGTCTCGCAATTGCCGGTGCTGCCGGGCGAGTACTTCGACTACAAATTCCGCGTGCCCGACGCCGGCAGCTACTGGTATCACCCGCACGTGAACAGCAGCGAAGAGCTCGGTCGCGGATTGGTCGGTCCGTTGATCATCGAAGAGCGCGAGCCCACCGGTTTCAAATACGAAAAGACCCTGAGCCTCAAGAGCTGGCACGTCGATGAAGAGGGCGCGTTCGTCGCGTTCAGCATTCCTCGCGAAGCAGCCCGTGGCGGCACGGCGGGTGGGCTGTCGACCATCAACGGCGTCTCGCAAGCGGTGATCGACTTGCCCGCCGGGCAGATCACCCGCGTACGCCTGCTCAACCTCGACAACACGCTGACGTATCGTCTGAATATCCCCGGCGTCGAAGCGCAGATCTACGCGTTGGACGGCAATCCGATTGAACCGCGCCCACTGGGCAAGGAATACTGGTTGGGCCCGGGTATGCGCATTTGTCTGGCGATCAAGGCACCGCCGGCCGGCGAGGAATTGTCCCTGCGCAACGGCCCGGTACGCCTGGGCACCTTCCGCTCGGTGGCGAACACCGATGCGCCGACCGAGTGGCCGCCGGCGCTGCCCGCCAACCCGGTGGCCGAGCCCGACCTGGCCAATGCCGAGAAACTCAACTTCAATTTTGAATGGGTGGGTTCGGTGTCGGTCAACGTCGACAACGGCAAGCCGCCAAGTCTGTGGCAGATCAACGGCAAGGCTTGGGACATCACCGACAAGACCTGCGCCGATCGACCGATTGCCAAGCTCGTAAAGGGCAAAAGCTATATTTTCGAATTGAAGAACATGACTCAGTATCAGCACCCGGTCCACCTGCATGGCATGAGCTTCAAGGTCATTGCCTCGAACCGGCACAAGGTCATCCCGTACTTCACCGACACGTACCTGTTGGGCAAGAACGAGCGCGCGCAAGTGGCGCTGGTGGCGGATAACCCAGGGGTGTGGATGTTCCATTGCCATGTGATCGATCACATGGAAACCGGCCTGATGGCCGCCATCGAGGTGGCGTGATGCGTCAGATTCGCCCCGCAGCGATTATCGACCGCAGCCGTGATCGTGATTTCATGCGCGAAGCCCTGGCCCTGGCCGCTCAAGGCGCGGCGCTGGGTGAAGTGCCCGTGGGTGCGGTGCTGGTGCAGGACGGTGAAATCATCGGGCGCGGTTTCAATTGCCCGATCAGCGGCAACGACCCCAGCGCCCACGCCGAGATGGTCGCGATTCGCGCCGCTGCCCAGGCCGCCAGCAACTATCGCCTGCCGGGCAGTACGCTCTACGTGACCCTGGAACCGTGCAGCATGTGCGCCGGGCTGATCGTGCATTCGCGGATTGCGCGGGTGGTGTATGGCGCGCTGGAACCCAAGGCCGGGATTGTGCAGAGCCAGGGGCAGTTCTTTACCCAGGGCTTTTTGAATCACCGGGTGTTGTATGAGGGGGGGGTGTTGGCGGAGGAATGCGGTGCGGTGTTGAGTGAGTTTTTCAAGGCCCGTAGAGCCAAGCCAGCAGACTAAACACCGAACCATTGTGGGAGCGAGCCTGCTCACGATAGCGGACTAACATCCAACATCTTCGTTGGCTGAAAGGCCCTCATCGCGAGCAGGCTCGCTCCCACAAGTGATCTCCATTGTTTGGGAGATCGGTGTTTTATTTGCGGGCGACGATGACGGCACGCATCGGCGCCGGCAGCCCTTCAATCGTTTTGCTGTGATCTTGCGGGTCAAGGAAATCGCTCAGCGACTGATACTTCATCCACTCCGTTCCGCGTTGTTCCTCGACCGTGGTCACGCTGACATCCACGCAACGCACGTCGCTGAATCCTGCGCGGCGCAGCCACAGTTCCAGCGCCGGCACCGACGGCAGGAACCACACGTTACGCATCTGCGCGTAACGGTCTTCCGGCACCAACACCTGCTGTTGATCGCCTTCGATCACCAGCGTCTCCAGCACCAGTTCACCGCCCTTGACCAGGCAATCCTTCAGCGCCAGCAAATGCTCGATCGGCGAGCGGCGGTGATAGAACACGCCCATGGAAAAGACTGTGTCGAAGCCTTCCAGCTCCGGCGGCAGGTCTTCGAACGGGAATGGCAGGTGCCAGGCGTTGGGTTCGGACAGGTAACGCTGCACCGCCTGGAACTGGCAGAAGAACAGCCAGTTCGGGTCGACGCCGATCACGCTGTCGGCACCGGCACCGAGCATGCGCCACATGTAGTAGCCGTTGCCGCAGCCGACGTCGAGGATGCGTTTGCCTTTCAGGTCCAGGTGCGGAGCTACCCGGGACCACTTCCAGTCCGAACGCCATTCGGTATCGACATGCACACCGAACAGGTCGAACGGGCCTTTGCGCCAGGGCGACAAACCCATCAGCGCGGTGCGCATCTGGGCACGGGTCTCAAAGTCGCAATCGGTGTCCAGCGTCAGACCGTTGAGCAAGTCGACTTCGCTCGGCTGAATCTTTGGCAGCGCATCCAGGGCGCTCTGCCAACGTTCCAGGTCGCCGTGACCTTTTTCCATTTTCTTGTCGAGTTGTGCTTGCAGGGTGTTGGCCCATTCGGCCAGCGGGGTGCCGGCCAGGCGGCGGGCGAGGGGGGACAGATCAATCATGGCAAGGCAATCAACGAGGCAAAGTTAAGACACTGGAACCACGGCACGACTTTCGAGAACCCGGCGGCCAACAGGCGTTCGCGGTGTTCTTCGAGGCTATCGGGCTTCATGACATTTTCGATGGCGCTGCGCTTCTGGGCGATTTCCAGTTCGCTGTAGCCGTTGGCGCGTTTGAAGGCCACGTGCAGGTCGGTGAGCAACGTGTGTTCTTCGGGGTCGTTGAAGCGCAGCTTTTCCGAGAGAATCAGCGCGCCACCGGGCAACAACGATTGGCGGATGCGCGCGAGCAGCGCGGTGCGCTGGTCGGGGGCGATGAATTGCAGGGTGAAGTTCAGCGCCACCACCGAGGCTGGCTGAAATTGCAGGGCGAGGATGTCGCCCTCGATCACTTCCACCGGCAGCAACTCCTGGAACATCGAGTCCTGGCCGTTGAGGTACTCGCGGCATCGCTCGACCATGGCGGCGGAGTTATCCACAGCGATGACGCGGCAGCCATCGGTACGCACGTGACGACGCAAGGCCTGGGTCACGGCGCCCAACGACGAGCCCAGATCGTAAAGCACGCTGTTGGGCTGGGCGAACTGCGCGGCAAGCACGCCGAGGTTTTCCACAATGGTCGGATAACCCGGCACCGAGCGTTTGATCATGTCCGGGAATACCCGCACCACGTCCTCGTTAAAGGCGAAGTCAGGCACCTGGGCCAAAGGCTGGGCGAAAAGGCGATCGGATTCTTTGCTCACGGCGGTTCCAGCGGCATAGGTGGAAAAGGCCGGCATTTTAGCCAAATTGACGGGGGGATGCGCGGGTTGTCTGATAAAGCGCCGAGGCAGGCCCCGGAATCTTCGTCGTTAGTGATATTGCTATCGCGAGCAGGCTCGCTCCCACAAGGATTGCACTGTACCTGTGGGAGCGAGCCTGCTCGCGATGGATTCAGCGCGGTTTCTGGGTAAACGCCGACGCCGCAATCCCCCATTGCCCCAGCCAGTAGCTGAGGATGATCACGTAAGGCGCGGCATGGAATGGCATCACAAACCGGTTAATGCCAATCACGCTGTCAGAAAACACAAACGCCACCGCGCCCGCCGCCGCCAGCAACGCCGAGCGTTTGGGCACGTCGGTGCCGAGTCGGGCCAGGGCGCGCCAGAGCATGGCGCTGATGGCCAGCCCGTAGACGATCACCGGGATCAGCAATGGGCCCAACCCATGGGAAATCAGAATCCCCAGCAGCACCGCGCCCACGCTCAACGCGAGGATCAACGGCAGCAGTGCCAGACGCCGGCAATCACTCAAATAAGCCTTCAGATACGCCAAATGCGCGACCAAAAACGCCCCAAGGCCAAACACGAACAAATCCCCTGGCCATGCCAGCAACACGTCGCCGACCAGGGACAAAATCAAACCCAGGCTGATCCAGCGCCGATAGTCACTGGGCGGTGCATCGTGCAACCAGCCGAGCAGGGCCAGCACCGGCAGCGGCTTGACCACCAGGCAGAGCAGCGCGGCATGCACGCTCAGGCCATACAGAAAGGTCACCGCGCCCATCAGCGCCAGAATCAGCCAGCCCACGATCAGTTAACCGCGATGGCGCAGTCGAACGTTTGCACGGCCGGAACTTCCGGTGCCCATGGTTGTGAATAAGTCAGTCGCAAGCGGCCAGTGCCAGTGGCAAAGGCCTGGAAGCGCCAGGTTGAAATGCCGGCACTGCCGACAATCCCGGCATCTTCCGGGTTGCTATAGACCTCGGGGCTGAGCGCACGCAACACGCCACCGGCCGAATCCTGGATCGCCCAGCGATAACCCGTGGTCGGGTTGCTTGGCAGGATCAGAATCAGGTTTTGCCCATTGTGCAGTTTCGCCGGGCATTCGCTTTGTTTTTCCACGGTCACGTTCTGTTTCGATTGCGTGGCGCAAGCGCTCAGCAGGATGAGGGCAAGGGGAACAAACAGGCGGGTGGGGGACATAAGATCAGCGGCTCCAGCGTTCACGACGAACGGCGAGCATAACTGAAGATGAGACAAAGTGTGACGGGACACATCCTCGGTAACCGAGAGTTTGGCGTTATGAATGCCGACGTCATCGCGAGCAGGCTCGCTCCCACAAGGATTGCGATAAACCTGTGGGAGCGAGCCTGCTCGCGATGGCGGTTTTTTTGGCGCTACATGATCTTCAGAAGAGAATCTTCGCCACATCCGCAAAGCGCTTGGCAAAGTGCACGGTAATCCCTTCTTTCAGATACTCCGGCAGTTCTTCGAAGTTACCGCGATTGGGCTCCGGCAAAATCAGTTCATTAATCTTCTGCCGCCGCGCCGCGATCACTTTCTCGCGCACGCCACCAATCGGCAGTACATGCCCGGTCAATGTCAGTTCACCGGTCATGGCCACGCCTTTTTTCGGCAGCTGGTTGCGGGCGAGCGAGAGCAGGGCGCTGGCCATGGTCACGCCGGCGCTCGGGCCGTCTTTCGGGGTGGCGCCTTCCGGTACATGGAGGTGGACGAAGGCTTCGTCGAAGAACGTCGGGTCGCCGCCGAATTGCTTCAGGTGGGAGCTGACGTAGCTGTAGGCGATTTCCGCCGACTCTTTCATCACCTCTCCCAGTTGGCCGGTGAGCTTGAAGCCACGGTTGAGGGTGTGAATTCGCGTGGCTTCGATCGGCAGGGTCGCGCCGCCCATGCTGGTCCAGGCCAGCCCGGTGATCACGCCGATGCCGGACAGCACTTGCTCATTGCGGAACACCGGTCGGCCGAGTGAGGCTTCCAGGTCTTTCGGGCCGAGTTTGATCACGGCTTTCGGTTCGTCGAGCAGCTTCATCACGGCCTTGCGCACCAGTTTGCCGAGGTTTTTTTCCAGCTGTCGCACCCCGGCTTCACGGGCATAGCCGTCGATCAGTGCTTTAAGAGCGGTGTCGCTGATGGACAGGCTGCCTTTGGACACGCCGGCCTTTTCCAGTTGTTTCGGCCACAAGTGGCGCTTGGCGATGGCGACTTTCTCTTCGGTGATGTAACCCGACAGGCGAATCACTTCCATCCGGTCCAGCAACGGGCCGGGAATCGAGTCCAGGGTGTTGGCGGTGCAGATGAACAGCACTTTCGACAGGTCCAGGCGCAGATCCAGGTAATGGTCGAGGAATTCGACGTTCTGTTCCGGGTCGAGGGTTTCCAGCAGCGCCGAGGCGGGGTCGCCCTGATAGCTCTGGCCCATCTTGTCGATCTCGTCGAGCATGATCACCGGGTTCATCACTTCGACGTCTTTCAACGCGTGGACGAGTTTGCCCGGTTGCGCCCCGATGTAAGTGCGGCGATGGCCCTTGATCTCGGCTTCGTCGCGCATGCCGCCGACGCTGAAGCGATAGAACGGCCGGCCCAGGGATTCGGCGATGGATTTACCGACGCTGGTCTTGCCCACGCCCGGCGGGCCTACCAGCAACACGATGGAGCCGCTGATCTCGCCTTTATAGGCACCGACCGCGAGGAATTCGAGGATGCGGTCCTTGATGTCGTCGAGGCCGGCGTGGTGTTTGTCCAGCACCTTGCGCGCATGTTTGAGGTCGAGTTTGTCCTCGCCGTACGCGCCCCACGGCACCGAGGTCGCCCAGTCGAGGTAATTGCGGGTCACCGCGTATTCCGGTGAACCGGTCTCGAGGATCGACAGCTTGTTCATTTCCTCTTCGATGCGTTTCTGCGCCTGGGGCGGCAACACTTTGCCCGTCAGGCGCTGCTCGAACTGCTCGATGTCGGCACTGCGGTCGTCCTTGGTCAGCCCCAGCTCTTGCTGGATGACCTTGAGCTGCTCCTTGAGGAAGAACTCGCGCTGATGCTCGCCGATCTTGCGATTAACTTCGGCAGAGATTTCTTTCTGCAGGCGCGCGACTTCGACTTCCTTGCGCAGCATCGGCAGGACTTTTTCCATGCGTTTGAGCATCGGCACGCAGTCGAGCACTTCTTGCAGTTCGTTGCCAGTGGCCGAGGTCAGCGCGGCGGCGAAGTCGGTCAGCGGCGACGGGTCGTTGGGGCTGAAGCGGTTGAGGTAGTTCTTCAGCTCTTCGCTGTACAGGGGGTTGAGTGGCAGCAGTTCCTTGATCGCGTTGATCAGCGCCATGCCGTAGGCCTTGACCTCATCGGTCGGCTCCGTGGGCTGATGCGGGTATTCGACTTCCACCAGGTACGGCGGGCGATGGTGTTTGAGCCAGGTTTTGATGCGCACCCGGGTCAGGCCTTGGGCGACAAATTGCAGTTTGCCGTTTTCGCGACTGGCGTGGTGCACTTTGACCAGGGTGCCGTATTCCGGCAACGCTTTGGTGTCGAAGTGGCGCGGGTCTTCCTGGGGGGCGTCCATGAAGAACAGGGCCAGGGAATGGTGATCGGATTGGCTGACCAGTTCGAGGGTTTCGGCCCACGGCTCTTCGTTGACGATCACCGGCAGTACTTGCGCCGGGAAGAAGGGCCGGTTGTGAATCGGGATGATGTAGACCTTGTCCGGCAGGTTCTGGCCAGGCAGGGCGAGGCCTTTGCCGGTGGCGTGGTGTTCGGCGCTGTCTGTTTCGGTGTATTCGCTCGCGTCTTCGGGGAATTCTTGCTGGTCGGTCATGGGGCACCTGCGCAATAGGGTATGGGTCTTAGATGGGGCAGGTGGGGGGTGGTTTCAATGGGCCTGGGTATTTCAGCGTGTGTGTTCAGGGTTTTGACAGCGCCCACAGGCGCGTAGGAGCTGCCGAAGGCTGCGATCTCTTGATCTTCCGGCGTCCTCAAGAACACAAGATCAAAAGATCAAAAGATCAAAAGATCGCAGCCTTCGGCAGCTCCTACAGGGGATGGGTGACCTGAAACAATCGAGCACAAAAAAGGCGACCCCCTCACAGGCGTCGCCTTTGCTTTAACTGTCGCTACCGCTTATTCCGACAGTTTGTACGCAATCACATAGTCACCTTGCTTGGTGCCCAGCGATCCGTGACCACCCGCAACAACGAGCACGTATTGCTTGCCGTCTTTGCCGGTGTAGGTCATCGGTGTGGTTTGCGCGCCGGCTGGCAGGCGGCCTTCCCACAGCTGCTTGCCGTTTTTCACGTCGTAGGCACGCAGGTACTGGTCGAGGGTGCCGCTCAGGAAGGCAACGCCACCGGCGGTGGTGAAGGTGCCGCCCAGGCTGGGTACGCCCATGCTCAGAGGGATCGGAACCGGCGAGCTGTCGCGTACGGTGCCGTTTTTGTGTTTCCAGATGATTTTGCTGGTGGTCAGGTCGACCGCTGTCACGTAACCCCAGGCCGGTGCCTGGCACGGCAGGCCCATTGGCGAGAGCAGGGGTTCGAGGATGACGCCGTATGGCGCGCCTTTGTTCGGCTGCACGCCTTCGGTTTCGCTTTTACGCGGGCCTTGAGCGGCGATTTCGGCGGCCGGGATCAGTTTCGATTTGAACGCCATGTAGTCCGGGTTCATGAAAGCAATCTGGCGCACCGGGTCAACCGAGATACCGCCCCAGTCGAACACGCCGAAGTTGCCTGGGTACACAATCGAACCTTGCAGCGATGGCGGGGTAAACGGGCCGTCGTATCGCAGAGATTTGAAGTTGATCCGGCAGATCAGTTGGTCGAACGGGGTGACGCCCCACATGTCGCGTTCTTTCAACGGAGGCGGCATCAGGTTGAGGTCGGATTTCGGTTGGGTCGGCGAGGTGTGATCACCTTCGACAGCGCCCTGTGGCACTGGCACTTCGTTGATCGGCACGATCGCTTTGCCGGTGCTGCGGTCCAGCACGTAGATGCTGCCTTGCTTGGTGGACGCGAGCACCGCCGGTTTCACACCGTCTGCGGTTTTCAGGTCCATCAGGGTTGGCTGGCCGCCGACGTCCATGTCCCACAGGTCATGGTGCGTGAACTGGAAGTGCCAGCGCACTTTGCCGGTGGCGATGTCCAGCGCGGTCAGGCCGGCGGCGTGCAATTCCGATTCAGGGGTACGCGCGCCACCGAACTGATCCGGGGTCTGGTTGCCCATCGGCAGGTAGAGCATGCCGAGTTTTTCATCGACGCTGAACATGGACCACATGTTCGGCGAGTTGCGGGTGTAGACCTTGCCGTCGGCAATCGGCGTGGTGTCGTCCGGTTTGCCGCTGTCCCAGTTCCACACCAGTTTGCCGGTGTGCACGTCGAACGCGCGGATCACGCCGCTTGGCTCGTCGGTGGAGACGTTGTCGGTAACGTGGCCGCCAATCACCACCAGGTCTTTGGTGACCGCCGGTGGCGAAGTGGAGTAGTAACCGCCAGCGGTGAAGCTGCCGATGTTGGCGGTCAGGTCTACCTGGCCACCGTTGCCGAAGTCTTCGCACATTTTGCCGGTGTCGGCGTTCAGGGCGATCAGACGGGTGTCGGCGGTCGGCAGGAAGATCCGGCGTGGGCAGACGCTGGTCACCGGCGCATTGGCCGTGCCGGTCGGGCTCTGCTCGGACGCGTAGGCGGCGTCATCGTGATAGCTCACGCCACGGCAGGTCATGTGCGCCCAACCCTTGAAGTTCGCCGCGTTCTGCGTGGAGAGCTTCGGATCGAAACGCCAGAGTTCCTTGCCGGTGTCCGGGTCCAGGGCGATCACCTTGCTGTGCGGCGTGCAGACATAGAGCATGCCGTTGGCTTTGAGCGGGGTGTTTTCGGCGGTGGTTTCGCCCGGATCGTTCGGGCCTGGCAGGTCGCCGGTGCGGTAGGTCCAGGCCGGGACCAGTTTGCTGACGTTCTGCGGCGTGATCTGCGCCAGTGGCGAGTAACGATCGCCATGGGCGCTGCGGCCGTAGGAGTTCCAGTCACCGTCGGGCATGGCCGGGGCGGTGTTGGTCATGCCAGGCACGGCGTCACGATCCAGTTCGCCTTTGATTTCACCGGGGGTGGTGAACAGGCTGGCCAGCGCGGCGATACCGGCGATGACCACGGCAGCGCTCAGCACACCGGTGCCGACCGGGTTGAACTCGCCGGTACGCAATGGGCGACGAAACCATGGCAGCAGCATGACGATGCCGAGGGTAAAGAGCAGCGCCAGACGTGGCACCAGTTGCCACCAGTCCAGACCGACTTCCCACAGTGCCCAGACCGTACTGGCGAACAGCACCACCGCGTACAGGCTCAGTGCCGCATAACGGTCGGCCAGCAGCAGCCCCCCGGTCAGCACCAGGCCGATACCGGCCAGCAGGTAATACAGCGAGCCGCCGAGCATGCTCAGCTTGATCCCCCCGGCCAGCAAGGCCAGGCCCATTAGCAGAAGCACGATACCGAGCAGGCTCGGCAATAGACGGCTTCGACTCAAAGCACCATCAGTGCTCATAGTGTGGTTCTCCGTGACGTTTTAAGTAGTCCCGCGCAAGTTCACTGTAGATGACGATCTGGCGTGGGCATGGTTCAGGTTAAAAAGTGTTCAGTTGATGCGGTCCTTGTGGGAGCGAGCCTGCTCGCGATGGCGGCTCAGCATTGATGTCGACTGACATACCGCCATCGCGAGCAGGCTCGCTCCCACAGGTTTTGCATCAGTCTTAAAAGGACGACTGGATCTTGATCCCGCCAATCAGTGCGTCATCGACCTTGTCCACGCCACCGGGGTGGCGGATGTATTGCAGGTTCGGGCGCACGGTCAGCCAGTTCGTGACGTGCACGCCGTAATAGAGCTCGGCGCTGTATTCGGTGTCTTGCGGTGGCAGGAACGACGGGTCGTCGAAGTCCTGGACGGCGCGGGCCTGGTTGGTCGCTTCGGCGTTCTTGCGGTAGGCCGGGTTGACGTGGACACGGGCCAGGGCAAAACCGATGTCGTCCTTGGTGCGAGCATCGAACAAGCCTTTGTAGACGGCGCCGGCCTGGACATAGTTGTCGATAGCGTTGGTCTTTTTGTCGTGCATCGTGCCGTTGGCGAACACGCTCAGGCCCCGAGAGTTGTCACTGGCACGGCTGGTCAGCTGCTGCTGCACGCCCAGCCACACGCCATGCTTGCTCGATGCGCTGCGGTACGCCTCGCCGCTCAGGGCTGCCGGCTGGCCGTTGCTGTCCTTGTAGACATCGGTGGCTTTGGCGCTGCTGTAGTAGTAACCGGCACGGTATTCACCCGGCAGGCCATTGAGCTTCGGGGTCCAGACCAGTTCCACCGGCAGGATCGCGCCCTGAGTGCCGCTGCCACTGAGCTTGAAGCCGTTGTTGCGATCCAGATTGGACGGGTTTTGCTCGTAAGCCCCGACTTGCGCGTAGAGCTCCGGCGTCAGGTGATATTTGACGCGCATTGCCCATTGGCTGACCGGCCAGTTGTACCAGATGCCGCCCACCCAGTTGCCGACCTGGGAACCGCAGAACGCCAGGTTCTGGAAGTCGCAAGGAAAGCTGTTGAAGTCTTCGCCCTCGCCGAAGCGGCCGACTTTGATATCGAGTTTCTGATCGAAGAATTTCTGCTGATACCACATCTGCGTCAGGCGCCAGGTCTGGCCGCGGCCCCAGACTTCCTGAGCCGAGGTGAAACCGCCGACACGCGGATCGTTGATCCGGTCGTTGCTGATGTTGTTGCCGTTGCGTTCGGTGATGGTCAGCTGAAATTCAGCGTCGTCCCAGCCGAGAATCTTCTGCAAGTCCAGATGGCTGCCAAAGCCGAACTGGTCGCTGTAGCGAGCGGTGCGGTCATGGTCGTAGCCGCCGTGCAGGTTGCTGCCCATTTCACCGGTGTAATCGACCTTGAAGTCGTAGCCCTTTTCCGAAAGTTCGGTGCGCGTGCCGTTCCAGTCGCCGAGCATCCACGGTGAATCGCTATCGAAGGCCGGCGCAGCCTGGGTGCAGGTGGCGAGGCTCAATGCGGTGAACCCACCGATCAGGTTCAGGGCTTTTCGACTGGCCACAGGGAGTAAGACAGCGCTGTCTCGCGGAGTTTGAAAATCAGGCATAGAGAAGGAATTCTTGATCTTTTTCTAAAGGGGATGAGCTGAACGCAGCAGGAATGCAGCAGGGGAGAAGCGTTTCAGCTGGACGGGCGTAAGGATAATGTTCTGTAACACATAGAGAAAGGGCTTTTACTGACATGGATCATTTCGGATTTGGTAACAGTCGGCTGCGACCGGTCGCCGCAGTGCCAGGTGGTGCCAAAAAAAGGCGGACTTAAGCGTCCGCCCGCTTATGTTTCAGTGCCGTTAATTCAACAGATAGACCGGGAAGCATTCACACAAATGCATCACCCGTCGGCGGAGAGCCGCCAGTTCATAGGCAACGGATACCCCCGCAATCCCGCCGCCGACCACAATGAAGTCGTAACGAGCGGTCATGGTCGGCTGCCCTCGGCGACGGCACTGGCTTTGCTTTCCCGGGTGTAGGTCAGTACGAAATGGGCCACGAGCCCGAAGATCAGCCCCCAGAATGCAGCGGCCAGCCCCAGGAAACTCATGCCCGAGGCGGTGACCAGGAAGGTGATCAGGGCCGCTTCACGTTGTTTCTCGTCAGCCATGGCGCCGGTCAGCCCGGCGCTGATCGCCCCGAACAGGGCCAGGCCGGCGAGGGAGGCAATCAGCTCTTTGGGCAAGGCAGAAAACACCGAAGCCAGGGTCGCGCCGAAGGTGCCCATCAGAATGTAGAACACCCCGCAGGCGATCCCGGCGATGTAACGCTTGTCGCGATCTTCATGGGCTTCGCGGCCGGTGCAGATCGCGGCGGTAATGGCCGCGAGATTGAGACCATGGGAGCCGAATGGTGCCATCAAAATTGAACCGATGGCCGTGACCGAAATGATCGAGCGCGCCGGGGTGTTGTAACCCGAGGTGCGCATCACCGCCATGCCCGGCACGTACTGCCCGGTCAAGGTGACCAGGGCCAGCGGCAGGCCGATATTGATGATCGCGTGCCAGCTCCATTGCGGGGCGATGAAGATCGGGTGGGCGACATCGATGGTGATCGAACCTGTGTTGAGTTCACCGGACGAGGCGGCCACGGCGCCGCCGACAATCAATACCGACAGGATGGCGTAGCGCGGTGAAAAGCGTTTGAAGATCAGGTAGGCCGCGATCATCGACAGCACCAGCGCCGGCTGCAGCTTGATCGAGGTGAAGAGTTCGGCGCCGAAACGAAACAAAATACCGGCGAGCATGGCGGCGGCGATGGCTTTGGGCAGGCGACTCATCAGTTTGTCGAACGCACCGGACAGGCCGACCACCGCGATAATCACCGAAGCCACCACATAGGCGCCGATGGCCTCGGGCAGGGAGACCGTGGGCAGCATCGACACCAGCAACGCCGCGCCCGGTGTCGACCAGGCCGTAATCACCGGAACCCGCAGACGCCAGCTCAACAACAGGCCGGTCACGCCGCTGCCGATGGAAATGGCCCAGATCCAGGACGACACTTGATCATTGGGCAGGTGTGCCTCCCGGGCCGCCTGAAACACAATGATCAGCGGGCCGGCATAGGAAATGATCACGGCAATGAAGCCTGCGATGATCGCTGACAGGGATAGATCCTTTCTGAGTGTGTCCATGATGTCTCGACTTGGCGTGGCGGGCACGCGGTGGTTCAGGAGTGAGATTGCTTCGATTGCTTCGATTTGTGATGAGTGTATTTGAATGAATTGAGTTGATTCAATAGGCCGGGAACTTGTTAGGGTATGTTTTTTGGCTATCAGTGTTTACTTGTCAGGGTTTTTTTACATAACTATTTGATTGTTAATAAAATAATGTTTTTGAAGAAAGTTTGTTGTGAGAGGTGTTGCTCGAATCAATCGCGGCATCAATCGAATCAATTTATGGATTGAGTCGATTTATTAGTTGCCTAACCTCCATGTGATATTCTCGGGTATTCATCATTTCTACGATGGGTAGCGATCATTCATGTGGGTTCCTCAGCTAAGCGAGTTCAGCCAGCCGATGTATTTGTCGATTGCCGACGCGTTGGCGCGCGATATCAGCAACGGCGTGTTGAACGAAGGTGATCGTTTGCCGACCCTGCGCGAGCTGGCCACCACGCTGAATGTCACGCCGGGGACCATCAGCCGGGCCTATAGCGAAGCCCAACGACGGCGTCTGGTGCAGGGGGAAGTAGGGCGTGGCACTTATGTGCTCAACCAGCAGCAACTGGAACTGCCGGCCAGCAACAGTGCCGCCCCACTGAATCTGGGGCAGTCCGAATTATTGGATCTTTCGATCATCAAGCCTTACAGCGAAACGCTGGAGTACTGGTTGCGCGACGCGTTGGTGGGCATGGCCAAGAGCACGGATTTTGCCCGTGCCCTCGATTACGCCCCCGATGGCGGACATCCAGCTCATCGCGAGGCAGGCGCGCAATGGCTGCGCCATTCGTTGCCCGATGCACAATGGCAGCAAGTGGTGATCACCGCCGGCGCACAGCATGGTTTGATGGTCGCGATGAGTGCGTTGACCAACGCCGGTGATCTGGTGCTCTGCGAGGCGCTTTGCTACCCCGGCATCATTTCCCTGGCCCATGGACTGGAACGACGTCTGCGTGGCGTGCCAATGGACGATGAAGGGATCATTCCCGAAGCGCTGCGCGAACTGTGCCAGCGCGAGAAACCGGCGATGCTGGTCTGCGTGGCGACCTGTCAGAACCCGACGGCCGCGATCATGTCGCAAAAACGTCGGGCGCAAATCGCGGCGTTGGCCGAGGAGTTCGACTTCATCATCCTGGACGATGACATCTACGGTTTCCTGGCCACTGACCCGTCGATCAAACCGCTGTCGGCGTTTGCCCCGGATCGTTCGGTGTACCTGACCAGTCTGTCGAAGTCGATCATGCCGGCCTTGCGGATTGGCTATCTTTATAGCCCGCCGAAACTGCTGTCGCGTCTGACCTCCATGGTGCGCAGCAGCGTCTGGATGCCGTCGCCATTGACCGCTCAATTGGCCAGCAATGTGATCACGCAGGGGTTGGATAAAAAGCTGATCCGCATTCAGCGCAACGAAGCCGCCGGACGGCAGGCGATCGCTCAGGAAATCTTCGCCAATGTCGAACTCAAGACCCAGCCGTACTCCTACCATGTCTGGTTGACGCTGCCCGAGCCTTGGACCAGCGACGAATTCGCCATGCTGGCCCGTGCCAATGGTGTGTTGGTCCTCAGTGGCACCCAGTTCCAGGCCGAACGTAGCGGAAATACCCGCTGTGTGCGATTGGTGTTGATGTCGCCCACCAGCCAGGACGAATTGAGGTTTGCCCTGACCAAGCTGGCCAGCCTGATCGATTCGGACCCGCGACGTTATTACTGAGCCGACGGCGCTATCGCCTGACGTTTGTCCCTCAGATGATGGCCAACTCACCTACAGTTAATTCAGCCTCTGACGAATGCCTTTTTTCCGGGGCCCTTCCACCGCACGAAGGCCTCGGCTAAGGTGCGCGGCTTCCAATCCTTTCATCGCTCGAAGGCCCGGCATGACCGAACAGAACACCAACCCCCTGCACGGCGTGACGCTGGAGCAAATCCTCAACGCCCTGGTTGAACACTACGAATGGTCGGGGCTGGCCGAGCGCATCGATATCCGCTGCTTCAAGAGCGACCCCAGCATCAAGTCGAGCCTGACGTTCCTGCGCAAAACCCCATGGGCGCGGGAGAAGGTCGAACGCTTGTACGTGAAGCTGATGCGCACCAAGCGACCGGTCTGAGCATGCTCATACCCTCGACGCCAGGTTCTGCCGCGAGGCGTCGTTGTGTTGCCGTGGCTGCGGTTTTGGGCTGGGCCGGTTTAAGCATTCAGATGTACCTGATTCTTTACTCACGCTGGAGTATTGCGGCCAGTCTGCTGGGTGGGCTGGTGAGTTTCTTCAGCTTTTTTACCGTGCTGACCAATACGCTGGTGGCGGTGGTGCTGACCTGTGAACTGACGTCCCGTGAGTCTGCGGCGCGACGCTGGTTTTTGCTGCCGTGGGTAAGCAGTGCAATTGCGGTGAGCATCGCCGTGGTCGGTTTGGCGTACAGCCTGTTGTTACGCCATTTGTGGCATCCCGAAGGCTGGCAATGGCTGGCCGATGAACTGATGCATGACGTCATGCCGCTGCTGTTTCTGGCTTATTGGTGGTGCTGTGTGCCCAAAGGTACGTTGCGGGTGCGGCACATTGCGGTGTGGGTGATCTATCCGCTGGTGTACTTCGGCTATACGTTATGGCGCGGGCATCTGCTGGCGGTTTATCCCTATCCGTTCATTGATGTCGACAAGTTGGGTTATCCACAGGTGTTCATCAATGCCGGCGGGTTGTTGGCGGGGTTTGTGGTGATTGCGCTGGTGATGATTGGGTTGGATCGGCGTTTTCGCCATTAATAAATATTTGTTGAAGGTCAAAAGATCGCAGCCTGCGGCAGCTCCTACGGGAATCATGTACACCCGTGAATCATCGGGCGAACACAAATCCTGTAGGAGCTGCCGAAGGCTGCGATCTTTTAAGGCTTATTCCTCGTCGCGGTCATCCAGCCGCCAATAGCCGACGGCTTTGACGAACTGTTCGTTCAAGCCGTGCTCATCGAGCAATACCCGACGAATCTGCCGCGACACCTTGGACTCAGTCGCCACCCACGCGTACAGATTGCCAGCGGGCACCTTGATCTGCTGCACGGTGGTCAGCAGGTTATTCCTGCCTCCTTCACGCAACACCCAGATCACATCGACCTGGGCTGCGCTTTCCAGGCGTTGTTGTTCGGCGCCGTTTTCCACTTCCACGATCACCAGCGCACGCCGATTGGCGGCCAGGCCTTCGAGGCGGCGGGTGATGGCGGGCAGGGCGGTTTCGTCGCCGATCAGCAGGTAGCTGTCGAAGATGTCCGGCACGATCATCGAGCCCCGAGGCCCGCCGATGTGCAGAAACTGGCCGGGTTTGGCCTGCTCGGCCCAGGTCGAAGCAGGGCCATCGCCGTGCAGCACAAAATCGATGTCCAGCTCCAGCGTGTTCAGGTCATAACGACGAGGCGTGTAGTCGCGCATCGCCGGCATCGGCCCGTTGTCTTTGCCTGCCCCGAGTACCAGGGTTTCCAGTGCCGCTTGCTCTGCTGCGTTTTGCGGGAACAACAGTTTGACGTGGTCATCCGTTCCGAGGCTGACAAAGCCAGTCAGCTCTGGGCCACCCAGGGTAATCCGGCGCATGCGCGGGGTCAGGTCGACCACCCGCAGCACTTGCAGACGACGACGTTTGATCTCGTGGCTGACACGATGAATGGAGGGCGATTGCAGGATAACGTCGGTCATTCGGCTTTCTCCGAAGTGGGTTGAACGACAGGGCCGTCGACGATGGCTTTGGCCGTGTTGTTGAGCAGGTCGCGTACCCGCAGGATTTCTTCCGGGCTCCAGCGGCCATGGTGCATTTGCAGGGCATGGCGCAGGTTGTGCACCGCTTCGTGAATTTCGGCCGGCCGGTCATGGCCGCGTAATGAGCGCTTGCTGACTTCGATGCGCGTGCGCACGCCGTCCAGGGCAATCGCCTGTTCACTTAAAGACAGACGTCCGGCGTCGGTGATTGTGTAGCGTTTTTTCCCGCCCTCGGCATCGCCCAGGATCATTTCGCTTTCTTCAAGGAAGGTCAGGGTCGGGTAGATCACGCCGGGGCTGGGGCTGTAGGCGCCGTCGAACATGTTTTCGATCTGGCGGATCAGGTCATAGCCATGGCACGGCTGCTCGGCGATCAGCGCCAGCAGCAGTAATTTCAGGTCGCCAGGGGCGAACACCCGTGGCCCGCGTCCACCGCGTTCGCGGCCAGGTCCCGGGCGTTTCTCGAAGCCGTCGCGGCCGTCACCGTGTTCGCGGTGGGGGGAATGATGGTCTCTCATTTCTGCTTGCTCTCGTCGTGTTTAGATACAACTTAAGATATATCTTTACGGCTAGGCAAGCCCCTCAGACCAATGGTCAAAAAAGATTCCGGCAGTGGGGGCTTCGAGATAACGCATGAAAAATCCATTTCTATCGAAAAAATAACGATTTTTATTCAGATGGAAACATCAAAATTAGTATTAACTCTCTAATTATCCGGTTTGCTCCTTTATAAACGGGTCGTGTGGTATCGATCTTACAGAAGTTGGTTTAATCCGGATTGTCGGTTATGACGGAGTTTATGTTGTTTGTAGTCTGTCTCTTACAGTCGGTCAGCGATTTTATTGTTATTTCAGGTTTTTTCTTTCCAAGGTAATGGTGCTCTGGCTACATGTTTGTCGGAACTTGCCTGCTTACTTTCCAGAACGATTGCTTGATCATTCTTCGGCGTTGAAAGTTCCGAAGAACACATGGCTGCTCGTGACGGTTTTTGTTCTGCTGGAACTTTCAGTGACTCGATCCTTTATAAATACAGGTACTGAACGATGTTCAAGAAATTCGCGATTGCTGCTCCATTGGCTGTTCTGGCACTGGGTTCTTCCATGGCTTTCGGCGCGGGCGAAGCTCGTCACTCCATCAGCCTCATCGCCCACGTACCTACCAACGGTTTCTACGTGGTGCCGACCGACCCTGACCTGGTCAACAAGGACCAGGACATGAGCTATCAGCCGACCACCGGCAAGATGGGTGAAGTCAACGGCTTCTTCGACGTGCGCAACAACAACGGCTCGGTTCACGCCAGCCTGGAAAGTTTGCCGAAGCTGATCGCCGGCGCCGAAGCGATCGATCTGCAAGTCTCGTTCAACAACAAAGTGCTGACCCTGACACCGCAAATGGTTGTGGGGGAGGCTGAGTCTGATGTGAACTTCCGTGCACCGCTGAACATTAAGGCAGTGGGTACCAATTTCCAGCCGGGTGATTACACCGGTGCCGTAGCAATGATCTTTGATGCTGTCACCCCTTGATCAAACGATCAGGCACTAAGCGCTAACTTTTTCAAGTAGCGTTCTCCGGCGGATACCCAGCAGGGCTGTCCGCCGGACTTCAACTTGTCCGTAATCAGAGTACGAGTTCATGTTCCCGATGACACCCATCGCGGCCGCGCTTGCGCTGTTGTTTTGTGCCAGCGCGGTGGCGGCTCCTGTTTCCGTCGGTACGACACCACGAAGTTTGTTGGCTCAGGCCAAAGGTTTGCCGGCCGATTTCGAGGAGCATTTTTTTGATGTGCCTCTGGCGGTGCGGGTCGAACTGGATCAGCAACCCCTGGGGGAGGCCATGGTGGTGTTGTCCCGTGATGATCGCGTGACCCTGCTCGAATTCACTGACACCAGCGAGAACCGCTACGGCCCGGCCGAGCGGGAAAAATGGGCCAGTTATCTCAAACCTGGCGTGGCGCTGGGCACCTGCACCGGTTCCTGCCCGGACCAAGTGTTGGCGGTGCATTACAACCTGGAAAATTCGTTGGTCTCTATCCTCACCGAAAACGCTGAGCGCGACCTCGAAGCCAAGCGGTACTTCGATCAACCCCTGGACGGCAGCAGCGGCCTGATGGTGCGCAATCAGCTCAATCTCAATGGCGGTCAGGATCAGGATCTGGGCGGGCGCTTTGGCCTTGAGGCCAGTGGCAGCCTGGGTAACTGGAGCCAGACGTTCAACATGCAACTGGCCCGCCTCGGCGGTCCGGATGACAAGCTTTACCATGCGATACACGAGCTTTACACCCAGCGCGAACTGCAAGGCAGTTTCGTCCGCCTGGGCTATTTCACCCCCAATTCCGAAGGGCTGACCCGCCAGCCGCGTACGTTCGGCACCAGCCCCGACACGGCCGTCGGCGTCATGTACGGCAGCTCCGACAGCCTGGCCATCAACAGTCCCATGCCCAGCGTCTATCCGATTTATGTCACGGCCAATCGCCAGGGCTCGGTGGAGATCTATCGCGACGGCCTGTTGATCAATACCCAATCGGTACCCGCCGGTTTGCAGACGCTCGACACCCGACCGCTGCCCGGCGGGATCTACGAAGTGGAGGTGCGGCTGATCGAAGACGGCCAGATCACGTCCACCACCCAGGAACTGGTCTACAAACCCAACAACTGGCGCAATCTTGACGAGCGCTGGCGCTACAACCTGTTCGCCGGTGAAGAAAGCAAACTGCTCAGTAACTGGGATCAACAGGCCAGCGGCAGTACGACGGCGGGGGCCTCGATCAATTACCTGCTGCATCCGCGGGTGATTGTCGGGGCGTCGGCGCGGCAGATTCGCGAAAAAATGCAGTTAGGCACGTCCATCGACTGGACCCTGGCCAATCACATCAGCCTGTACGCCAACGTTTACCAGACGCAGGATCACGGCACCGGCCTGGATCTGCAGAGCCTTTATAACTATGGCGCCGGCAGCCTGGTGATCAGCCACAACCGCAGTTGGCTGGACACCACCAATCTGTACGACACCTTGCCGGATGGCACGCGCGTCCGTCAGCAGAATGTTTTTGTCGGCGAGACCAGCAACTCGTCCCTGGCGCTCAACCATCGGATCAGCAGCAAGAGTTCAATCAACGCCCGTGTGGCCCACAGCGAAGGCAATGTCGAAGGCGTCGGTCTGGACCTGGGCTGGAACCAGCGCACTGTGCTGTTCGGCAGCGATGCCAACTGGCGCTTGTCGCTGTTCGATCGGCCCGGCAGTTTCAGCAGCGGCGAGGCGCGCAATCGCGGCGTTGATTTGAGCATCAACGTGGCGCTGGGTGCGCCGGGCCAGCAGATCACCGGCAGCATCGGCTCGCGCACCGCCCGCGATGGCGGCCGCGACAACAACGCCTCCCTCGGTTGGCGCAAGGACCTCAAAGATCATGTGTTGCAGAACGTCTCGGTGACTGCACTGACCGACACCTATGGCGTGGGCGTGTCCAGCCTGGCGAACTTTCGCACTGATGCGATCAACGGCGACGGTTTCATCCAGCGCTCGTCCTACAACGGCAACCTCACCGGTGGCCTGAACATGGACAGCACCCTGATCGTCGGCGGTCGGCATATGGTGCTGACCAGCCGGCATGACATGCGTGGCGCGGGGATGATCGTCGATGTGGAATCGGACATCGATGACATCGCGTTACGCGCGGACGACTACAGCGGCGGCAGCGCGGCGTTGCGGCCGGGGCGCAATTTCATCCCGATTACCGCCTACCAGAACAGCTCGGTGAGTTTCGATTTCGAAGGCAACAGCGTGCCTGCCGCCACGATCGAGCCGGCGCGCACGCGCTATCACCTGAACAAGGGCGGGGTGGAGTATCGCAAGGTCCGGGTGATGAAGACCCTGACCGTGCTTGGCCGACTGGTCAATGCGCAGGGTCTGCCGCTCAAGGGCCACCACGTGATCAACCACGCCAGTCGTGGGGTGACCGAAGTCGATGGCTTCTTCTCGATGGAAATGAACGCCGGGTCGCCGACCCTGGAAGTGCGTCAGGGCAGCCAGCTGCTGTGCCAGTTCCGTCTCGATGCCAGTCGGCATCGCAATGAAAACAATGTGTTGATGATCGGCGATCTGCGGTGCACGCCGGACACCCTGGCCGACGTCACGTCGACCGAGCAAAAGGCGGGTTGAGATGATGAACAAATCAAAGTGTTGGCTAGGGCTGCTGGCCGTGTTGACGGTGCCCTCGGCAGAGGCGGTAAACCGCGAGATCAGGGCGTTATTTCAGCCGGATCCTTCGCAACCAAACAACAATACATTTATTAATAAAACGCCCAACAGCGGCTATTGCGCGAGTTATCCGGATCAATGCGCTGATAACCAGACGTTCAGTATTCAGGTTCCGGTGCGTTTCAACTCAAATGGGCCGATCGACTACGGCATTGCGATGAAAGTGCCCGCCAATTGGCGACAACTGACGATTACCAACCCGGCGACGCAAGAAACGGAAATTGTCGAGGTTCGCATTACCGGATTTGGCTCCGACTACGTTCTGAGCGACTCAGCCGCCAACCTGACCGGCGAGACGGATAACCTCGCCGGTCATCAAAAGCTATGGACCACCAGCAGTTGGGTCAATGCCTCACCTCCCTGCCAGTACAGCGGGGTAGGGATGTACACGGCGAATACATACCGGTTTTTCTGGAAGGCTCCGGTGGAGGCCTACTGTTTCAAGTTGGCCGCTTTCCCGATCCCGTGGATGTACTTCGACACCTTCGACTTTGCCTACGAACTGCGTACGCCCAACCCTTTGGGCATGTCCAGTGGACTCTACACCGGTTCGCTGACGTACGCTCTTGGCAGCAGCGGGGATTTCGACTTCGGCCCCTATATGAAGCCGGATGACAGCACCCTGACCCTGGACTTCGTGCTGGACGTGCAGCACACCCTGAAAGTCGATCTGCCACCGGGCGGCAACAAGGTTGCGCTGGAGCCGGAGGGCGGCTGGCAGACGTGGATCAACGGTGGCCCCAAACCCCGAAGGATCTTTCGCGATCAGACGTTCTTCATCTCGGCGTCGTCGCGCTTCAAAGTCATGATGCAGTGTCAGGACTCGCTCGGTGGCGAACGCTGCCGAATGTTTGGCGGGGGCAATGTCACTGACGTGACGACCCGCATGACCTTGCCAGCCGGGATCACTTACAACGGCACGCCCGTGAATCGTTTCCCGTTACGCCATGAAGTCTGGACCGAAGCCTTCCAGCCCAGTCAGTACGTGGATCGTCAAGTCGGCGTGTTGCATTTCGAGATCCCCAGCGATGCGATCGATCGGCTGCTCCAGCCCGGAGTCGGCGCTTCGCTCTACACCAACATCACCATCATCTGGGACTCGGAGGTTTGAGCGCCCGGGTTGCCCATTTCCACATTTCTGCAGGATAGAAGACGATGAATCGTGTGTTTGCAATATGGCTGCTCAGCCTGTCCTGCGGCCTGGCGCAGGCGGGGCCGCAAATCAATGTTGGCACTGTGTATGACTATCTGGACGGCAAAAGCAGTACCTACCTCAAACGGGTTTTCAACAGTGGCGATGCCACAGCCTTCGTCAAGGTCAACGTGCTGGAAATCCTCTACGACGCTGACGGCACAACGCGGGAGGTGCCGGTCGAAACCGCTGCCGACGGCGCTTCGCGCAATGGCGTGATGGCGAGCCCGGCGCGACTGATCGTGCCCGCGCAGGGCATGCAGGGCGCACGTTTGTTGTTCATGGGCGAGCGTGACCGTGAACGCTACTTTCGTGTGCGTTTCGTGCCCGTGGTGCCGGAAAAGGAAGATGAGTTTCTGGTCAGCAGTGAAGAGCGTGAAGACTACAAGAAGACCTTGTCGGCCGGGGTCAATGTGATGACCGGCTTCGGCACGATCTTTTTCGTGCGGCCCGCCAACGCCCGATTCGACACCGCCATCAGCGAAACCGCGAGCCGTTATGAGCTCGTCAACAACGGCAACACCGTGATCGTGGTCGATGAGTTCAAGAGCTGTTCGGTGACCGAGGAGACCGACTGCGGCGCGACCACCAAGCACCATGTGCTGGCGGGCAAGTCGTTCGGCTTCGATAAAGAGAAGGGGCGTGAATATCGTTTCAATCTGGTTGAGGGCGACCAGAAGAAAGCCTTCACGGTCGCGAGCCGATAGGCCCGCGCTCCATTGACTTAGCGGGTAGTGAACATGATCAAACAATGCACCCTCATCGCGCTGGTGGCGAGCACCGTATTGACGGGGTCGCTGGCGTGGGCGGCTCGGGAACAGCATACCTTCGAGGTGTCGCTGACGGTCCCGACCCGCTCGTTTTACGTCGTACCCACCGACCCGAGCTGGATTCATCAGACCCAGGAGCTTCATTGGGATTACCCCAGCTCATCCCTGGGCTCTTTGCGCAAATATTTTGATGTATTGCACAGCACCAGCGCGATCCAGGCACGTCTGGAAACCACTCCCTACCTGTCGAACGGCAGGGCGGGCGAGGAGATCGTGCTGCGAGTCAGCTTCAACGGGGTGCTGTTGAGCACTCAAATCACTCCCCAGGACGTGGTGTCGCAAGCCGATGCGGCAGTGGGTGTGCGGGCATTGCTTGAGATCGAAGCGCAGGAGCCCGCCGGTGGATACCGGGCGGGCGATTACTACGGCAACGTGCTGTTGCTGTTCAACGCCAAGGCGCCCGGTGCCTGATCAACGTCAGTCGTGTCGGTTTTACAGCCCGTGCTTTTGCAACAAGTCGCGAGTCAGATTGCGACCGTGCTCCAGGCGCTTGTAGGCCAGGTCACTGACTGCTTTCGAGTACTCCTCGTCGGTCAGGGGAATGCCGGCGTCACCGCTGCGTTGGTCTTCGAGCAGGTCCATTTGCTGATTGTGGATTTCATCGTTGACCTCGAATTGATAGGGATAGCGCTCACGCAGGTATTTTTCCCAGAACGGCTGCTCGAGCATGCCATTGACCAGTCCGTCGCCTGCTTCTCTGGCCATCACTGTCTCGAACGCCTGGTCGATGGCGCTATCGCTGACCGCCGCGATGTCCCCGTGCAACAGGTCTTTGGACTGCCAGGGCAGATCAAGGCGCTGCGCCAGCGCGGTTTGATACGCCAGGTAAATCTCGACCTCCTCGGCTCTGCTGGGACGCGACAACGAGTCGGCTCGGGCAATGTCGTTGACCCGGTCCAGTCGTGCGGCGCCTTTGGCCAGTGTCACCAGTTTGGTCTCCAGTTCCAGCGCGGACGTGGAATATGAATACGCCTGGGAGGCGAGCGCCTGTATTCCCATGTTATTGAAGACTTCACTGCCGGCGTCCGCGCAGGTCGTGGGCTCCTCGGCGGTCCGGAACACATTCTCGCGCAACGTCGCATCCAGATCCGCGGCGTCGATCAAGTCCCAGACGCGCCGGGACAACAGTTCACGCGTCATGCCGCCGGTACGGTAGTCGGCGGACTCGGTCAGGCTGTTGATGACCCTGAAGAAGCCTGCCGAATTCGGCTCGCGCATGAGGAAATCCCAGGCTTCGTCGCGGTAGGCGCCCAAACCCGGAGCCTGACTGCCCCATAACGCTGAATCCTGATCGAGCGGCCAGCTGGACCGTGCATCGGCGGCAAGCCGGCTGTAGGCATTACCCTCGGGCAAGCCCACCGATTGGCGGAGATTGAAATAGGTCACGCGATCTACATCGTCAAGATTGCCGACGTCCAGCCGGGTGCGAGCCAGGGTCAGTGCGTTATGCGAACCCGGGACGACCTCCGGGAGGGTCTTGATCGGGTTACCCCGCAAGTCGAGGAAAAATCCCCGGGGCCGATGTTTGGCCGTCAGCCCCTGCGGCCAGGTGTCAATGCCAGTGCGGTTCAGGCTCAGTATTTTGAGGCCGGGCATGCGTTCGATGTTCGGCGCCAGACGCAGCGGGTTGTGATCGAGCCGGATGGTTTGCAGGCGCGTCAGGTTGCGCAACTGTTCCACCGCCTCGGGCGTCAACGTGATGGCGTTGTCGTTCAGACGCAGGGTTTCGAGCAGCGGCATCTTGCCCACGCCCTCCGGCAGGCGGGTCAGGTTGCAGCGGCGGGCACTGAACTGGCGCAACTGAGTAAAGTTTCTCAACAGGCTTCGGGGGCCACTCGAGAAGGTCATGTTGTCCAGGTTCAGCGTGGTGATCTGCTCCAGGTATTTGCCGATATCAGGCAGTTTTTTCCACCAGGCTTCCAGCTTGTGACCGAAGAACTCGGTGGACAGGTCCAGGGCATACCCGCCTTCCAGTTGAGTGCTGCGTGCCCCGAATACCTTGGGCTTTCTCTCAAAGCATTCCACCAGTCGATCGGCGATGTGCCTGACCGCGTCTGGCGCAATGGCAGGCTCATCGGGCAGGGTCAAGGCCATGCGTTCCTTCCACATCTCCAGGGTATTGCGCAGCTCGTTCAGTTCCTGTTCAAGCCCTTTCATCAGCGCCATATGATCGGCCCCGGCCGGCAGGGAACGGACAAACGTATCGATTTCATGTTCGTTCAGATGGGGATACAGATCCGCCACGCGTCGCTCAAGCGTCCTGGGTTGCCTGGACAGCAGGGGGCCGCGCAGAAGGATTTGGGTTTCGCGCACCGGTACCGGGCGGATCGAAGGTTCCAGCAACAAGGTGCGGCGTTGCGCCGGTGTTTGTGTGTTGGTCATCAGCCATTGCTTGAAATCGCGTCCCTGGCCTGGCTGAAAACCCAGGTCCTGTCGCGCACGCTCGGGCAGTGCCCGCAGGATCGACTCGTACAGGTTATCGGCTTCGAAGAGTTTGTGATGGTCGTTGTCGCGAACCTCGTAGCGGCCAAACTCGTCACGTATCAGCAATCGCACATTGCTGGTGTTGACGGGGCCGGCGCTGCAGCGCAAGGGGCCGTCGAACGTGCCATTGAGTATTTCCATGCGCAGATCGTTGTAGAGATCGCTGCGCAAACCCAACGCGTTCAATGCCAGGCGCTCGGTGTCGGGCGTCAGCAGCTCTGGCTGGTAAAGGCCTTCGCAGGCCCGGTTTGCGCGGGTTTCAAAGGCGCATTCTCGAGCCTGGTCCCTGAGGCTCGACGACAACCGTTGTTGCTCATCGAGGGTATCGAGTTCAGATTTTGAAGCGTAGGCCACCAGGCGCTCGGCAATGGCGCCGGGCAACTCGGGATACTGGCGTTGCAGTTGCAGGATGCGTGGATCGCGGCGCGCTTCCCTGAGGCGATAGGTGTAGTCGCTGATCGCGGCCCGGCGTCCATCGACCGCGTCAGCCAGGCGATCGCGCAATGCCTGGATAGATTGCTCCTTGGGCAATCTTGAACCGACCAGACGCTCAAGTTGTGCCTCATCGAGAAAATCGACGACCTTGTCCGGCAGCTTGCCGTCCATGACCTGCCCCAGCGTCATGGTCAGCGTCTGGTTCGCGTTGGCGTTGGCGTTGCCATAGGTGCGGGCCATGCCGTTGAAGTCGGCGTTTTGATACACCTTCAAGGCGCACTCGTGCGGCCAGCCGGGCAGGTCGGTGACCATCTGTCCGAACCAGTAGGACGCCGGGTCCATCGGGCGACCCGCACGGACCTGCTGGCCGGCGATGCCCGCGTCATCGAATGCCCGAAAGCGTTTGAGGCTGTCATCGAGCAGCAGTGGCGGCTCGCTGTTTTCGACATGCATGCGGCGCAGGGCATCTTCGTCGGTGCCACTGATCAGGCGGATATTTTCCAGTTGCTCGTCACTGAAGCCATCCGTTTCGTGGCCGAGGCGCTTCATCAATGTCCGGCGATCCCAGCTACGCGGCTCTTCACCTTCAACCGTCCAGGCGCCGCGCCCGTTGTGGTTGAGCTTCGGCGCATAGGCATCAGGACGGGTAGGATGTTCGAGGCGATGCTGTCCGCTGGCGGGCTCCTTCTTCACCACGAATTTCCGCTCGTCGAGTGTCAGCACGTCTTGGCCGGCGTGGCGATGCAGACCCAGTGCGTCAGGGCTGGAGTTCTTGGGTAACGCGAGGTTCTTATGTGCGTAAGGTTGAATGTCCGGGTGCCATAAACGGGGCTCGCCATTGGGCAATTGCACCGGTTTCATGCCATCGATGAATGACGAGGCTTTGAGCGTGAACTCGCCGGCGAGCTGCGCACCCGCTCCGAACGCAATCAACTGGACCACGTCGCAAGTGATACCAACGATGTGTTCAGCCGCTTCCGTCCACAGGCCTTCGGCCAGATCCACGACCCCCTCGACGACATCATGAGTCAACTGATACGCGGTGTAGACCAGCATCAGTTCGCCAAGCCCCGGAACGAATGGCGTCAGGACCAACAAGGCTGCATTGAAAATGTCCGAGGCAATCTTTTTGAAGTTTTCCCACCAGGCCCAGCGCGCGTTGCTGTCCGCGTCGGCGGTCGACACCGCGATAACCCGGGCGTCATTGAGGATTTTGCTCAGCTGTAGCTGATAGACGTGCGTCCACACTGGCGCGGTAATCGGCAGTGCGCTGAATTGCAGCCTGGGATGGTCAATCGCCGTCTCGCGCCACGAGGGACGCGGATCGCCCGGCTCTTTGGCATACCACTTGACGGTGGAGAGACGTTGCTCGAGCCCGGCAAAAAAATGACCGCGTTGTTCATGATCGATGAACTGGCTGAAGAACTGGCGATAGCTGGGCTCGGTGGGGGACTGCTGCTTGTTGTCCCGCAGCTGCCGGGTCAGCGCTTGCACGAATTCGACAGACGAGCCGTATTGCTTGAGCGGGTGCTCGGGGTCATGGGGAACGTAGGCGATCATGGCGGTAGAACGCTGCGCTCGATTGGCGTCCGGGGTGATGAGAAGGATGCCGGTGAGCTTGAGATCCATGATGCCCAGTTCGCAAACCTGCATGGGCTGGTTGTTGAGCTTGAGCTCCCGTTGGCCGGCAATCAGTTCGATGATCAGCGCGAGAGCGTCGAGGCTGATGTCTTTTTTTACAAAGGCCAGGTGCGCCGCCGCGTTAAGTGCGGCTTGCTGACTCTTCTGAACCTGGATTCTCAGCCAGGCATCGGCCACCGGTTCATTGTTCAGCAAGTTACTTTCGAGATGCGCCTTGTATTGCGCACCGATATCCAGGTCGCGACACAGTGCCTGAAACTGACTGACGGTGATTTTCTTTTCGATCGGCGAAACATCGTACACGTCTCGAGGGTCATCGAGTTTGTTAATAAATGTTGAATCGCTTTGATAAGTTTCATTGTAAGCAAAGTTGTGTAATGCGGCGTCGAGTAATGAAACGGTTCGGGCGGTAGAGCCACTTTGCAGATCAATTGTGTACCAAGGCATTTCCTTGGAAGCGTACAATCTTAAATAAGTATTTTTGACATCCACATCCACGTTGTATTGTTCGCGAAGCCTGGCCTTGAGCAACGGCTCGGCGAACGAATAAATGTCCTTGAGCTTGCCCAGTTGTTTGTCGATGTCGTTTTGCGCACTCCAGGCCTGCTTGTTAGCAGCGGCGAGGCGCCTATGATCACTACGTGTCGCTTTGATCATCCAGTCTTCGCGACGCGGTCGAGTGTTTTTCAAGGCAGCACTTCGGGCCAATGACATGTCGGTGAAGACAGTGTCGATGCGCGATTTGATCAAGTTGTAATGCGGTCCTTTGTTATCGATTGTTTCAGTCATCATTAAAGTCTTGAGTGAGGTCAGAGTTTTCAGTCTAACGTTCAAGGCTTTTTTGAATAGTTGAAATATCTGCTGTTGCCGCGAAGTGTTCCTGTGAGGATTGATTGAATATCGCGGTGTATAAAATAAATACTTACCGCACTTCCTCTTTTAATAAGGGTTACCTGTTTGTGTTCACCACTTGGGCTGTTTGAACCGGATGGCACTGTGTTTCACTTCCCGGTTGCAGGTACGGTGTGAGAATCGGCGCCATGCCCTTGAGCACCTGCACGGGCAACGCTGAAGTGAACTTGAAGGCTTCGGCCGTGCGTCCGGGCACGAACGCGGTCAAAGTGCCGAAGTGTGAATCGCCGATATAGAACACGAACGTCGCTGTCCGGTTGATGGATTTGGAACTCAGAATTCGCCCGCCCGAACCAATGGCTTCAATGCGGTTGTCCCCGGTGCCGGTTTTGCCGCCCATCGCCAAGGGTTTGCCATCCGGCGATACAAAACTGCCGGACACCCGTTTGGCCGTGCCGGCATCCACCACTTGCGACAAGGCTTCACGCATGGCTGTGGCGACTTCGGACGGCATGACCCGTTTGCCGACGTGCGGATCATTGATCAACTTGGTTTCATACGGTGTATTTTCCGCAAAGTGCAGGCTGTCGATACGCAGCGTCGGCATGCGCACACCGTCGTTGAGGATGGTGCCGATCAATTCCGCCAATGCTGCCGGACGGTCGCCGGAACTGCCGATGGCGGTGGCCAGTGAGGGCACCAGGTGATCGAACGGATAGCCGACTTTCTGCCAGCGCTGGTGAATGTCCAGGAACGCTTCGATCTCCAGCATGGTGCGGATTCGGCTGTCGCGGGCACCTTTGTGGCGGCTTTTGAACAGCCAGCTGTAGACTTCCTGACGTTCGAACTCGCTGGCTTTGACGATCTGGCTGAACTTGGCGTCGGGGTTATTCAGCAGGTAACCCATCAGCCACAGATCCAGCGGGTGAACCTTGGCGATGAAGCCCTGATCCGGCAGGTCGTAGGCGCCGGGGCCGTAGCTCAGGTAGAGGCGTTCGAGGCGTTCGTCGGTCAGTTTTTCATTGAGCTTGGCGCCTTTGAGGTGCGAGCGCACGAAGGTGTTGAAACTTTCCTGACTGGCCTGCGGCAGCAGATAACGGTGCACCGCGGCCATGCGAATTGGTGTCGGGCGCATGCCGTCGAGAAAGGTCTCGAGCCGCGCCTGGGTGTCCTTGTTGCGGTATTTCTTCCAGAACTTCAGCAGGAATGAAGTGCCTTCGCGGTCGGCGAACTGAGCCAGGTATTCCTGACGGCGTGGGTCCTGGTCGTCCTTGAGCAATTCGGCACTGCTGTTAGGGCCCGAATAGGTGCTGTAGCGCACCAGGTCGCGCATCAGCCGAATGAATGGCAGGTTGATCGACTCACGAATGGCATCGCGCAGGGTCGGCATGCGGCCGTTGTCTTCCTTGCGAAAGTTATGGAAAACATGCAGCCCGCCACCGGTAAAAAAAGCTTCGCCGGGGCTGGCGGAGTATTTACGGTCCAGAGCGGCACCGAGCATTTTTGGCAGATCACGGTCGGTGTTCTGAATCAGGTAATCGACGGCCCAGCTGCTCAGGCGGTCCTGGTCCGGGATGTCGACTTTTTTCAGTTCAGGGACGGTCATTGCCCCGTATTTATCGTGCAGCTCGGCGATGATTTGCAAGTAGGAGGTGAGCACGCGCATTTTTGCCGTGGAGCCCAGTTCCAGCTTGCTGCCCTCATTGATGTCGAACGGCTGGTCGGTGCTGTCGGTCTGCACCCGTACCCGCGAGCCGTCCGGGGTCAGTTCGAACAGGGTGAAGCTGTAGCGCACTTGCGTGGTGCTGGTGGGTGTGAGCAGGTGTTCGCCGATCAGGCCGATTTGCGCTGCATAGGCCGGGTCCGCCAGATGCTTGAGGTAGGCGGTGGCCTGGCTTTGCAGTTCGCCTTGCAGGGTGCTGGTGGCGGACAGGTCGAGGCGGTCGAGGTCATACAGCGGACGGTTGAGCAAACCACCCAGACGGCTGCGCGCCACACTGATGCCTTTGTTGGTTTCGATCGGCTGAATGGTGGGCTGGGTGGCCCAGTCTCGGTAAGTCACTTGGCTGGCCAATGCCGCCGATGCGAGTGGCGCATCGATCACACTATTTTGTGCCAGCAGGCGAATGTGGCTGTCGGTGAGGCTGGCGAGTTCATCACGGCCCTTGGTCAAATAATGGGAGGGGCGGCGTTGAGCAATCATCAGTGACAGCATCTCACGCAGGGCCAGGCCCTTTTCCGCCAGACTTTTCGGATCCGTGTCGGGGCTGGCCAGCCGTTCGTTGGCCTTGTTGAAGTCGGCGCCGTACCAGACGCGCAAGCCTTCGGCCATGCCATGCACTTCACCGTGGCCCGGTACCGCTGACAGCGGAACACTGTTGAGGTAGTCACGCACTATATTTTGCCGGGCCTGGAGGGTTTCCGGCCCCGCCTGATAGGCCCGCACGCTGGCGGAAATCATTTGCCGGATCTTTTCCATGCCCGACACCGTCAAGCCTTCGGGTGAGTGTCGATATTTCTCAAGTTGCGTCGCCAACGTACTGCCGCCCGCCGACTGGCCAGGCAGGCGCAACAGCTTGGACACCTGAGACCACGCCGCCATGCCGAACCGTGGCCAGTCCACGGCGGGGTTGGCCAGGGGCTGGTGGGGATCGAGCAGAAAGCGGTTCTCGATGAACAGCAAACTGTTGACCACCACCGGAGGGATCGCCGCAAAGCTTGAATAGAGTTGTTGTGGATATTTGAACTGGTACAGCGGTGCCGCGCGGCAATCGGTGATCGACAGCCCGGCCTGGATTTTCTCTGCATAGGGCACGAAAAAGCCCTTGTCGCTGTAGTTCATCAGTGCTGGAGAAAAGCGGGTTTGTGCCACCACCACGTAATCGCGCTTGAGCAGGCGCGGCAGAAATTCGTCGAGGGCGCTGTAACCCAGACGTTGATCGAAAGGGCCTGCACCAGGGTAACGAATGGCGTCGCTGGGGCCGGGTTTGAGCTCGTATTTCAGCGAGGCGGCAAATTTACTGATTTCCCGGGCCTGAAACCTGGAGGTGCGCATTTCCTTGGCTGCGGCGAGGCCCAGGACAATCAGGATAATCAGCAGCAGTAACCAGAAAGCCCCCCAGCCGTGTCGGGAACGACGGGGTTTCTCAGGTAAAGGCGCTTCATCCACACGTTCAGTCGGAACCACAGTTTTACTCGAATCGGATTGCCATAAAGCGCCCATAGTCGACTGATCCATTCACGCAGATTGATCGGACTTGTCTGAAGCTTAGACGGTGGTTGGCGTTGGTGAAAAAATTGTGAACAACCAAATGTCGGGTACGCACCATTCTCTGTGGCGAGGGCGCTTGCAGTAGTTATGGGGTTTGCTGTGGTTAGGGACTTGCTGTGGCGAGGGGAGTTGCCTCCGTTGGACTGCGCAGCAGTCCTAAAAAACCAGCAGGCCTGTGCTGTATCAGGGCATACCGCGTGTAACGGATTAACGACTGCTGCGCAGCCGAACGGGGGCAAGCCCCCTCGCCACAATAGTTCCATCACCACAGGGGGGATGTCGTCTGAAATGGCCGAACTAGACGCATTAAAGAGATAAATATTGCCTGGTTTTGGGCATGACGATGCACCATTGCTGTGCAATACTCAACGCCGTTTTATCTGCGAATAATCCTGCATAAGCCAGGTAATGCCACTCCGTAAACCGGGCTTTTGCCGAGAGTTATGGCTGAATGTTGTGATTTATAGAGTGAAAAACCCTATCGGAAGCTTTTTATACTGCATGCCCCGCTGATCTTGCAGGTTTTGTCCTGCAAGACGCGTCTGCCCATGAAGCAGGCCCGGTTTCGCGCAAGTGCTGGTTTATCGGTCAGCGCTTCGATGCTCGGCGGTCATATCCAATAACAAGATGAGGTTGCACCCCTATGCCAGTCGACAATCACTTGTCTCACGGCGAGACCGCTCAGGGCGGCCCGCTTAAACGCGAACTCGGTGAACGGCATATTCGCTTGATGGCGCTTGGTGCCTGTATCGGCGTCGGCCTGTTCCTGGGTTCGGCCAAGGCCATCGAAATGGCCGGCCCGGCCATCATGCTTTCCTACATCATCGGCGGTCTGGCGATTCTGGTGATCATGCGCGCCCTCGGCGAAATGGCGGTGCACAACCCGGTCGCCGGTTCGTTCAGCCGTTATGCACAAGACTACCTCGGCCCATTGGCGGGCTTTCTGACCGGCTGGAACTACTGGTTCCTGTGGCTGGTGACCTGCGTCGCCGAAATCACCGCGGTGGCGGTGTACATGGGCGTCTGGTTCCCCGATGTGCCGCGCTGGATCTGGGCACTCGCCGCATTGGTCAGCATGGGCTCGATCAACCTGATCGCGGTGAAAGCCTTCGGTGAGTTCGAATTCTGGTTCGCCCTGATCAAAATCGTCACCATCATTGCGATGGTGGTCGGCGGCATCGGCGTGATCGCGTTCGGCTTCGGCAATGACGGTGTAGCCCTGGGGATTTCCAATCTCTGGGCCCACGGCGGCTTTATGCCCAACGGTGTGCAAGGCGTGTTGATGTCCCTGCAAATGGTGATGTTCGCCTACCTCGGCGTCGAGATGATCGGCCTGACCGCCGGTGAAGCGAAGAACCCGCAGAAGACCATCCCCAATGCGATCGGCTCGGTGTTCTGGCGGATTCTGCTGTTCTACGTCGGCGCCTTGTTCGTGATCCTGTCGATCTATCCATGGAACGAAATCGGCACCCAGGGCAGCCCGTTCGTGATGACCTTCGAGCGTCTGGGCATCAAGACCGCCGCCGGCATCATCAACTTCGTGGTGATCACCGCCGCGCTGTCGTCCTGCAACGGCGGCATCTTCAGCACCGGGCGCATGCTCTACAGCCTGGCGCAGAACGGCCAGGCCCCGGCCGCTTTCGCCAAGACCTCGAATGGCGTGCCGCGTCGCGCGCTGTTGCTGTCGATCGGTGCTTTGCTGTTGGGCGTGCTGCTTAACTATCTGGTGCCTGAGAAGGTCTTCGTCTGGGTCACTTCGATTGCCACCTTCGGTGCGATCTGGACCTGGGTGATGATCCTGCTGGCCCAGCTCAAATTCCGCAAAGGCCTGAGCGCCAGCGAACGTGCCGGCCTCAAATACCGCATGTGGCTGTACCCGGTCAGCTCGTATCTGGCGCTAGCGTTTTTGGTGCTGGTGGTCGGCCTGATGGCGTACTTCCCGGACACTCGCGTGGCGCTGTATGTCGGGCCGGCTTTCCTGGTGCTGCTGACGGTGTTGTTCTACGTGTTCAAGTTGCAACCGACCACTGTGTCGCACGGTGCGGTGGGTTCGGCTTCGTAAGTTGTAATGCCAGAAATGCAAAAGCCCCGGTCTGAATGATCGGGGCTTTTGTATTTTCAAGATCAAAAGATCGCAGCCTTCGGCAGCTCCTACGGGATTTGTGTACATCCGCGATATTGCGGGTGTACTCGGTAGGCGTAGGAGCTGCCGAAGGCTGCGATCTTTTGACGTTAAATGGTTGCGACGGATATCGGCCGATTCAACCGCTTGTTGAAATCCAGCCAGCCCCCCAGCAACGCCATCAACCCGACCCCCAGCAATGCGCTGAATATCTGCATCACCAGCGCGTTCCCGCCCAAAGCGTTGAGCATGTCCGCCAACGGCGCCAGCAACACGCCAAAGCAGAACACCTCCAACGAATAACGCCCCATGCGACAGCTTTGTTGCGCCAGCCAGTGTTGCGTCCAGCCTGTGTTCGGCAACAACCTGGCGGTGACGTAAGCGAGGGCGAGGAAGTGCAGCAGACGCACCGGCGAGAGGTTGGTCTTGCTGATTGGATAGAGCCATTCGCCGAGCTGTTGGGGCATGAAGGCGTCATGCACGGTCGGCCATTTCCACGACAGCGCGATTAGCCCGGTCAGTAGCAAATAGAACAGCGCGGCGATGAAAACCGGCTGCCGAGCCAGCGGCCGGGGTTGCGGCACCCGAGGCCTTTGCCCATGAATCGCCGCCGCGCCCCCGAGAATAAACAGCAGCTGCCAGGCCATCGGATTGAAAAACCACACGCCCCCGTCGGTGCCCGCCAGGTTCCACTGAAACCATGGCGCCAGCAGGTACAAGACCACCGACAACCCCACCACGTATTCAGCCTTGCGCAGCAGCATCGGCAGCACCAATGGCAGGCCGAGCAGCAAAAAAATATACAGCGGCAACGGGTCCATCAGGTTTGGTTTAAAACGCAGCAACAGCTCATCCATCAACGCCTGCTGCGGATGACTGAGGAAATACTGCAAGCCCATTTCCTGCACCAGATCACGGGTTTGCACATGGCTGTTGGCGAAAAACACGATGCCCATCAGCAGCGCCAGCAAAAAGATATGCACCACATAAAGCACCCAGGCGCGTCGCAGGATCTTTACCGTGGCGACCACGAACCCGTCGCGCCGGGCGATTTTGCCGTAGGCCAGTACGGCCGCGTACCCGGCCAGGAACACGAAAATCTCCGCCGCATCGCTGAAGCCAAAGTTGCGCACCGTGAACTGCGCGAGCGGGTTTTGCGGCACGTGATCCCAGAAGATAAAGATCAGCGCCAGGCCGCGAAAAAAGTCGATTCGGTGATCGCGTTCAAACGTCATGACGGCGGGCTCTTGAACGGGGTTGTTGGGTAGGAGCGAGCGGTGCGGCGCGCAGGGTGGCGTGATTCGCAGGTAATTGCAAAAGACCGGATATTACCGAATGTCTCAGATGCCTATAGCGAACGCATTGAATGGTGTATCCGTCGGTCTGCCCGGTAACTCGCCCACCAGAACGATCCCTGATGGGCGTCTGTCGAACATCTACACTTCGTTTTCTCAGGAGTGTGAAATGTGAAGGTTTCGCTGATTGTTCCGGTATTCAATGAAGAGCAGGCGATCAGTCTGTTTTATCAGGCGGTGCGTCGCGAATTGAAACTTGACCCGTGTGAGGTCGAGATCGTGTTCATCAACGACGGCAGTACCGACCGTACGGCTGAGCAAGCCAAGGCGCTGGCACAGGTCGATGAACAGGTATTGCTGATCAACTTCTCACGCAACTTCGGCAAGGAACCGGCGTTGTTTGCCGGGCTGGAATACGCCACTGGCGATGCAGTGATCCCCATGGACGTGGACCTGCAGGATCCGATCAGCGTCATCCCGCAGTTGATTACCGAGTGGCAAAAGGGTGCCGATGTGGTGCTCGCCAAACGCCGGAATCGCGACAGTGACAGTTATTTGAAACGACACAGCGCATCGCTTTTCTATCATTTGCTGAACAGGATTTCCTACACCCGGATCGAAGAAAACGTCGGGGATTTCCGGCTCATGGACCGCAAGGTGGTCAATGTGATTCGCGCACTTCCCGAGCATCAGTTGTTCATGAAAGGTGTTCTGTCCTGGGCCGGGTTCACCACGGCGGTGGTGGAGTACGAACGGCCTCGGCGAGTGGCGGGCAGCAGCAAGTTCAATGGCTGGAAACTGTGGAACCTGGCGCTGGAAGGCATTACCTCGTTCAGCACCGTGCCGTTGCGATTGTGGACTTACATCGGTGGCGGCATTTCGATCTTCGCGGTGCTGTACGCGGTGTACATGGTGCTGGACAAGATTTTCTTCGGCAACAACGTCCCCGGTTACCCCTCGTTGATGACGGCCATTCTGTTTCTTGGCGGTGTCCAATTGATTGGCATCGGCATCCTCGGTGAGTACATCGGCCGTATCTATATCGAAGCCAAGCACCGGCCCCGTTATGTAGTCAAAGACGTCATTGGCGGCAAAGACCGTATCGGGCTTTAGCATGGGCAGACTGAGCGACTTTTTAAGCAGAGAACTCGGGCGCCGTCAGGTCTGGCGGTTTTTCCTGATCGCGACGCTGGTGTATGTCATTCCACTGATCCTCGCGGACTACTCCTATATCGATGACAACTGGCGCTCCTTGTCGGCCGGTACTGCCTGGGCGGGGCAGGGGCGGTTGTTCACCGAGCTGTTCTACAACGTGCTGACCTTCAGCCATGCCGCGCCGAACATCTTTCCGTTGCCGCTGTTGATTGCCACGCTGGCCATGGCCTCGGCGTTGACCAGTCTGACGTTTCATTACTACCCCCAGCCGACATTGTCCCGCTGCCTGGTGCTGTTGCCACTCTGGTACAACCCGTTTTTTTTGCAGAACCTGTCTTATCAATACGACGGGCCGGCCGATGCCTTGAGTCTGGTGGCGGTGATCTACGCAATCACTTTTCGTCATCCCTCGCGCATTTTGCAATGGCTGGTGCCGTCCTTCCTGATTGCACTGGCGCTGGGGCTCTATCAGGTGAGCCTCAATGTGTTTCTGGGGCTGTGTTGTCTGGAACTGCTCAGGGGCGCGAATGACAAGTGGGCCTGGTCGCAATGGTACGAATTGATCGGCTGGAAAATCGCGCAGGCAGGGCTCGGCGGGTTGATCTACAGCGTCACGGCTTATCCGTACATGAATCTGGATCGCGCCCAGTTGCTGAACTGGGCGGCGGCGCCTTTGCTGCAAGTTGAAATCAATATCGGCCGGGTGCTGGAAAAAGTCGCGCTGCTGTTTCACGGTGGATTCACTTGGGTGTTCGCCGTGCTGCTGTTATGTGCCCTGGTGGGCTGCGCACGGTTGGCCCGCAACGTGATTGAACGCCAGGACTCGGGGCTGAGAAAAATCGTGATGGGCCTGGCGTGCGTGCTGACGGTGCCGGTTGTAACTTTACTGGTGTCGGGGGCTGCGCTGTTTTTTCGCGACTTCAATGAAGGCGCCAGAACCTTGATGGGGTTTGCGGTCTTGCTGGTGCTGTTGTTCTATTTGAGCCATCTGGCGCTGGCGCCCATCCATGAGCGGCTGCCGCTGCTGTTGGCGGTGCCTCTGCTGGCCATGCTGTCGTTGTCTTATGCCTATGGTCGCGTGCTGACGGTGCAGAACACCTTCGCAACCAGCGCGTTATTTTCCCTGGGGCATGACATTGCGGCTCAGCGGCCATTGCGCGAGGCCAAACGCATTTACCTGGCGGTGAGTTATTCCGATCACTGGCTGGTGGGGGCCGCGGGCTCGTTCAAGCAGATGCCGGTCTTGCATTATCTGCTGAACATCAACTTCTTCATGCTGGCCGAAAACCTGCCGAAGGTGGGCATCACCAACGTGGAGGTGGAGAGGGAACGGCGTAACGCGACTCTGATGGGTTACCAGGGTTATCTACCGCTGGTGGAGAGCCAGTTCTACCACATCTATCTGCTGGGCGATTACGGTTTCATCGTCATGAAAGAGCCAGCCCCGATCACCAAACTTCAGTGGTGAGCAACGAGGGTGATCTGCCGGTGAGCGCATCGATGATCCTTCCCACAAATGTTCCATCCCGGGTGGCCGACACGGCAGGTCTGGTGGCGGTGGTAGCCATCGCGTTGTTCGCAAGGTTTCACGCCATCACCGTGCCGGTCATCTGGTACGACGAGGCCTACAGCCTGCTGCTGGCCGAGGGCTCGCCTGCGTATATCTGGGCTACGACGGCACGGGATGTTCATCCGCCGCTTTACTACGTCTTGCTGCATTTTTGGATGTTGCTGTTCGGCAATGGCGTGTTGGCTGCGCGATCCCTGAGTGCACTGGCCGATGTCGGCACGCTGTTGCTGTGCATTAAATTGATGAGCCTGGTGACAACGCGAAAGGCGACCTGGATAGCGGCATTGCTGTTGGCATTGCTTCCAATATCGGTGCGCTACAGCCAGGAAGTGCGAATGTACACCTTGCTCGGCTTCTGGCTGATGGGCGCGACCGTGGCGCTGGTGTGTTGGGTAAAGGCACCGGATCAAAAGCGTTATCCAATCCTTTATGTGCTGCTGATGACGGCCGCTTTCTATACGCATTACTTCGCCGCGCTGTGCGTTTTGGTTCATTGGCTTTTTTGCTGGCGAGTGTCCAATGTCCGGGGCTCGGTATTACCTGTTCGTGCGTGGATAGTGGCTAACGGTGCAATCGTCGTGTTGTACCTGCCATGGTTACCCGATTTCATCGATCAATTGCTGCGGATGGACGGGCTCGAGTGGATACCGCCGCTCACCTGGCCAACCGCGCTGACCTTCGTTTGGCAGCTGGTGATGATGGGGGACTCGGCCAGTTATTCATTCTTGTGGCGTGCGTTGCCTTGGGTAATGATCGTTGTTTGCGCCGCTGCGGTGCTGCTCAAGGCACGGCATGAGCGACCTTTCAGTGTCTTGCTGGTGGGCTATTTCTTTGTGCCGGTGCTGAGCGTTTTTCTGGTGTCGCTGATCGTGCCGGTTTTCAACGCCAGATACCTGGTGTTCGCTGCCGCCGCGTTGCCGCTTATCGTTGCGCTCGCGCTGGACGCATGGAGCCAACGCCACGCCGCCCTTGCCGCTGTCGCCATGGTTTTTGTTTTATTGGCGGAAGCACACGGGCTGTCGGCAGTTTACGCGCAAACGGATGAGATGAACGGGACAAGCATTCGCAAGGATGCAAGGCTGGACGCCGTGGTCGCAGGTCTTGGCCGCGAAGTCCGTCCGGGGGACGAAATCATCGTGGATAACTTGTATTGGTACTTGCCGTTCACGTACTACAACTCGACCGGTATTCAGCCGAGGTTATACGCCTTCAAAACACCGACAGGCACCCTTTGGGGAACCGCCGAATACGGTGGTTGGGCACTCATTCCCCGTCCTCTGGACTCGATTCTCTTCGATGATTTTTCAACCCTGAAACTGAATGCCAAGCGGATCTGGTGGGTCACGGGCAACGCTCGTCCTGAACATGACGCATTGTTTCCCAAACAGTGGAAGCCAGTGCTGACGTTAAAGGAAGGGGACAGCGAAGCCCGTTTGTTCATCCTGGAACCAACGCCTGAATTGGCACCCAACCGCATCATCAGGCGTGGAGAATGGTGAGCGTCAGGTGATTGTGGGTCCCCTTCGTTAACATGACCGTTGGTCTGGAACATTGCTCAGCCTGTTATTTCTGACAGTAGACGCCTGGCAGGACATGCTTTTAGTTTAAAGGTCACGAAAACGGAAACGTGGCAGGCGCTGATATGCAAGCCTTGTGGAAAGGATTCACCCCCTACGCGGTAGTCGGCGTCGCCAATACGCTCATTCATTGGCAGATATTTTACGTGCTGAACACTGCGGCAGAACTCAGTCAGGCCGCCAGTAACTTTGCGGCGTTTTGCGTGGCCGCATCATTTTCTTTCTACGTGAATGCGCTTTATACGTTTGATGCAAGAGTGTCGGTATTCGGATACCTGCTCTTTGTCGGCTTCATGGGCGTATTGAGTTTTGCCATCGGGCGTTTTGCTGATGTGTGGCGGTTCCATGGGCTGGTGACCGTTGCGTCGTATTCATCGTTGAGTCTGTTTTTCGGGTTCTTTATTTGGCGGTTTGTTGTGTTTCGAGAGCGCGAGGCATGAAGATTTCACTGATTGTTCCGGTATTCAATGAAGAGCAGGCGATCGGGCGTTTCTATCAGGCTGTACGCCAGGAACCGTCCTTGCGCGAGTACCCGGTAGAAATCGTGTTCATCAACGACGGTAGTACTGATGGAACGGCGGATCTCGCTCAAGCCATCGCTTTGGTCGACAGTAATGTATTGCTGATCAACTTCTCTCGTAATTTTGGCAAGGAACCGGCGTTATTCGCGGGTCTGGAGTACGCCAGTGGGGATGTGGTTATTCCCATGGATGTGGACTTGCAAGACCCGATAGACGTCATTCCTCGGCTTATCGCGGAGTGGAAAAAAGGCGCTGAAGTGGTCTTGGCCAAGCGTCGGGATCGCTCGTCCGACAGCTACATAAAACGCCATTGCGCGGCGATGTTTTATCACCTGCTGAACTGGATATCTTTTACTTGGATTGAAGAAAACGTCGGCGACTTTCGTTTGATGGATCGCAAGGTGGTGGATGTGATCAAGACGCTGCCTGAACAGCAGCTATTCATGAAAGGCGTGCTGGCTTGGGTCGGTTTTAGAACGGTGGTCATCGAGTATGACCGTGCATCGCGATCGGCAGGCAAGAGCAAATTCAATGGATGGAAATTGTGGAATCTGGCGCTGGAAGGGATTACCTCATTCAGTACGGTGCCGTTGCGTGTGTGGAGCTATGTCGGCAGCGCCATCTCGCTGCTGGCGTTGGTCTATGCGGCTTATATGGTGCTGGACAAACTTTTGTACGGAAATGAAGTGCCAGGCTATCCGTCCCTGATAACCGCGATTCTCTTTCTAGGGGGCGTGCAGTTGATTGGGATCGGAATATTGGGGGAGTACATCGGACGGATCTACATGGAATCCAAACACCGGCCCAGGTATGTGATTAAAAGCATTGAGGCGTGCGCCACTCGACACGGTGAGTCGACTCGTTTGAATAGGATTATTTGAATGATGAATCGATCTTCGAACCTGATTGTTGACGGGGCTGGTTTGATCGCTGTGATCACCCTTGCTTTGATCGTGCGATTTCACGCTATCACCGTGCCGTCTGTCTGGTACGACGAAGCCTTCAGTCTGCTGCTTGCCAAGGAGACTCCGTGGCAGATCTGGACCATTACTGCACGGGACGTGCATCCACCTCTTTACTATGTCTTTCTGCATTACTGGATGCTGTTATTCGGTAATGGCGTTTTGTCTGTGCGGTCGCTGAGTGCACTAGCAGACGTCGGCACGCTGTTGCTTTGCGTAAAATTGATGAGTCTGGTGGCGACGCGAAGGGCGACTTGGATAGCTGCGTTGTTATTGGCCTTGCTACCGATTTCGGTTCGCTACAGCCAGGAAGTCCGGATGTACACCTTGGTCAGCTTTTGGCTGATGGGCGCTACTGTGGCGCTGGTGTGCTGGGTCAAGGCACCTGAGCAAAAACGTTTTCCGCTTATTTATGTACTGCTCATGACGGCCGCGTTCTACACGCATTACTTCGCTGCCTTGTGTGTTTTGGTTCATTGGCACTGTTGGTGGTGCAGCCGTCGCAGTGCCAGTGGTACGGTAATCGCTGTTCGTTGGTGGATTGGAGTCAATAGTTTAATCGTCCTGTTGTACTTGCCGTGGCTACCCCATTTCATACATCAGATGACTGGAATGAATGGACTCGAGTGGATACCGCCTGTGACCTGGCAGTCTGTGGCAACTATCGTTTGGCAGTTCACCGTGATGAATGATGGGGTTGCTGAATCTTCCTGGTGGCGCATAGTGCCGCTGGTCTTGATCCTTGGTTGTGCCGCAACGGCTGTTTTAAGTGATCAAAGTGAACAACGTTTCAGTAGGTTGTTGATCGACTATTTTTTTATCCCTCTGATTGTTCTCTTTCTAGTGGCTTTAATCGTTCCGGTCTTTGTTCCGCGATACCTTGTGTTCGCAGCAGTTGGGCTGCCCATGATTTGTGCCGTCGCTGTGGATACATGGGGCCGACAACGACCTCTCCTAGTTGCCGTAGCCGTGGTGTTTTTTGTCATGGGACAATTGCAGGGGCTGCGTGCGGTTTACAGTCAAGAAGATGGGCTGAATGGAACGGCTCTACGCAAAGATTTCAGGGTTGACACACTGGCAGCCGAGATCAACAGGCAGGCCCGACCGAATGACACGATAGTGTTCGATACTTTGATGTACTACTTGCCGTTCTGGTACTACAACACAACAGGCATTCAACCGAGGTTTTACATCGCGTCATCCATGGATGAAGTCCGGGGCAACGATCAGGGCGGATATGCGCTCATACCCCAACATTTGAAATGGATCTTTTTCGATGAGGTTGGGGTATTGAAACTGAACGCCGGAAGGATTTGGTGGGTAACAGACAAAGAGCAGACCGAAAATACAACGGTGCTTCCAAAACAATGGAAACAAACGGTGACCCTTGATGGTGGGGAAGTCGAAGCCCGTCTGTTCACATTCGATACAACGCCAACCTCCCCTGAAGCTGGCGCGCAATCACTCCTTACGCAGCGGCCGCTTCATTAGGCTCAAAACTGTCCGCCCGCGCCATCTGCCACATCCGCGAATAAAACTCGCCGTTCACCTCACCGGTCAGTAATTCCCCCGGTTTCAAAAACACATGCAACTGCGAGAACAACTTGATTTCGGTCGCCGACATACGCCGCACCAGATGCTTGGCCGACAACTGCGACGGATGATCGAGGCCAGCCGCCGCGAGCATTTCCGCCAGGGCTTTGAGCGTATTGCGGTGGAAGTTGAACACGCGTTGAGCCTTGTCCGGAACCACGAGGGCGCGTTGGCGCAGGGTGTCCTGGGTGGCGACACCGGTCGGGCATTTGTTGGTGTGGCAGCTTTGCGACTGGATGCAGCCGATGGCGAACATGAAGCCGCGCGCCGAGTTGGCCCAGTCGGCACCGATGGCCAGGACGCTGGCGATGTCGAAGGCGCTGACGATCTTGCCGCTGGCGCCGAGTTTGATTTTGTCCCGCAGGTTCAGACCCACCAGTGTGTTGTGTACGAACAGCAGGCCCTCGCGCATCGGCACGCCGATGTGGTCGGTGAACTCCACGGGCGCGGCGCCGGTGCCACCTTCCTTGCCGTCGACCACGATGAAGTCCGGGAGGATGCCGGTTTCCAGCATGGCCTTGGCGATGCCCATGAATTCCCACGGGTGGCCCAGGCAAAACTTGAAGCCCACCGGTTTACCGCCGGACAATTCACGCAGCTGCGCGATGAAGTGCATCAGTTCGATCGGCGTGGAAAACGCGCTGTGGCGCGACGGTGAGATGCAGTCTTCGCCCATCAGGATGCCGCGGGTTTCGGCGATTTCCTTGGTGACTTTGTGCTTGGGCAGAATGCCGCCGTGGCCAGGTTTGGCGCCTTGGCTCATCTTGATTTCAATCATCCGCACTTGCGGAGTCTGTGCCTGGGCGGCGAAACGTTCCGGGTCGAAGCGGCCATCGGCGGTGCGGCAGCCGAAGTAGCCGCTGCCCAGTTCCCAGGTCAGGTCGCCGCCGTTCTCCCGGTGATAAGCGCTGATGCTGCCTTCACCGGTGTCATGGGCGAAGTTGCCGAGCTTGGCGCCCTGGTTCAGTGCGCGAATGGCGTTGGCGCTGAGGGAGCCGAAGCTCATGGCCGAGATGTTGAACACCGACGCCGAGTACGGCTGGGTGCACTGCGGGCCGCCGACCATCACCCGGAAACCGCTCGGGTCGCTCAACGGCGCCGGGCGCATGGAATGGCCGATGAATTCGAAACCCGACTGATACACGTCGATCAGCGTGCCGAAAGGTTTGTCGGCGCTCTCGTTCTTGGCCCGCGAATACACCAGCGAGCGCTGGGCCCGGGAGAAGGGCAGGGCGTCGCTGTCGGATTCGAGCAGGTACTGGCGGATTTCCGGGCGAATGCCCTCCACCAGATAACGGATGTTGCCGAGGATCGGATAATTACGACGCACCGCGTGAGGGCTTTGCAGCAGATCGAACAGCCCTACGAGGCTGAGGACGCCGGTGACCGCGGTGATCGGCCAGAGCCAGTCGTTCTGCAGAAAGGGCAGGCTGGCGAGGGTGAAGATCACACAGACGGCAAAGAAGGCGTAGCGGCTCAGGAGTGACAGGCTCATACGGTTTCCTTGGGTTCGGACTCGGTTGATTGTAGGAGCGAAGCTTGCTCGCGAAAGCGGTATGTCAGCCTACATCAATGTTGAAATTGATGGCCCCTTCGCGAGCAAGCTTCGCTCCAACAGAAAACGTCAGGCATTCTGCGCCTGGAGAAAAATCGAAAACAGCTCTGACTGGGATTTGATCCCTGGTTGGCTGTACATGTGTTTCTCAGGGCTGACGCCTTCGCGGGCAAGCCCGCTCCCACAGAGATGTTCAGCGAACACAGAATTTGCGTACGACAGATACATCTGTGGGAGCGGGCTTGCCCGCGAATAGGCCACACTGCGCCGCCGAAGGCTGCGATCTTTTGATCTTCGGATTTTGAATTTCGGATTTTCGGCGCACCTGCTGACCTCAAGATCAAAAGATCGCAGCCTTCGGCAGCTCCTACGGGAGGGGGTGTCGTCAGGCTGATTGACGCACCGGCAACTCGACCCGAAACGTGCTGCCCACCCCGACTTCGCTACGTACCGAAATATCACCCCGGTGTTTTTTCACGATGCCATAGGACAGGGACAACCCGAGGCCTGTCCCCTGGCCCACCGGTTTGGTGGTGTAGAACGGGTCGAATATTTTCTGCAGGTTGTCTGGTTCGATGCCCGATCCCGTGTCCGCGACCTCGATCGATACCCTTTCACCCTCAAGCCCGGTACGCAGTGTAATGGTGCCCCGTTCCGGTCCCATGGCCTGAGAGGCGTTGACGATCAGGTTCATGATCACCTGATTGATTTGTGAAGGCAGGCATTCGATGTCGGGCAGGTCTTGATACTCCTTCACCACATCGGCCTTGTACTTGAGTTCATTGGCGACGATGTTCAGGGTCGACTCGATGCCCTGTTGCAGATTGGCCCACTGCCATTCCTGATTGGCGTCCACCCGGGAGAAGTCCTTCAGGTCTTTGACGATTTTCCCGACCCGGCTGATCCCGTCCTTGGACTCCTTGATCAGCAGCGGAATGTCCTCGCGCAGAAACGCCAGTTCGACCCGTTCGCGTAACTGGCCGAGACGGTCGATGACCTCGCTTGAGGTAATGGACGCTTCTGCCTCCCGATAGGCATCGAGCATGTCCTGCAGTTGCTTGAAGTAGCCATCGAGGGTGCCGAGGTTGGAGGAAATGAAGCCGATGGGGTTATTGATTTCATGGGCAACGCCCGCCGCCAATTGCCCCAGAGAGGCGAGCTTTTCCGACTGCACCAACTGGCTTTCCAGTTGTTTGCGTTCGTCGATTTCTCGCTGCAATGCTTCGCTGGCTTGCTTGAACTGGGCCGTGCGCTGGTCCACCAAGTGCTCCAGATGGCTCATGTGAATGGAGGCCCGTTCGGTCATGTCCCATTTGGTGAGCAGGGTGTTGGCCATCTGCTGGACTTCAATGTTATCGAACGGTTTTTTCAGGATCAGCAGGCGATCGTGGGCCTGCAAACGGTCCAGCAGTTCGTCCCAGGAATAATCGGAGTAGGCGGTACACACCACCACTTGCAGCTGCGGGTCTTCCTGCCACAGGTGTTCGATCGTTTGCGCGCCGTCCCAGCCCTCGGGCATGCGCATGTCGACGAAGGCCAGGGCGTAAGGACGGTTTTCCTTCAATGCCTGGATGAGTTTGCCCAGGCCCTCCTGGCCGCCATAGGCAGAATCCAGTTCGAACAAGGCGCTGGCGGACTTCACTTCACTGCCAAAGAGCGCAGCCTCCATCACGTCCAGTTCCAGGTGTTGCGCCGGCGTTGGGGTGAGGATCTTGCGAAAATCTTCGTGGATGGAAGGCGTGTCGTCGATCAGCAGAATACGTCGGTTTGCAAGATCGCTCATGCTTCCTCCAGGACGGGTTTCAGCGGGATCTGCAAGGTGAACAGGGCGCCTTTGCCCGGCCCGTCGCTGTAGGCGGTGAGATGGCCGTTCATCTCGATCGCGGCCAGCGCACAGCTGTGCAGGCCGAAACCGTGACCTTCCTTGCGGGTGGTAAAACCGTGGGCAAAGATGCGCGTCATGTTCTGCGGGTCGATGCCTTCGCCGTCATCCTTGACACTGATTTGCAGGATCGTGTCCTCGACGACTTTTACCCCGAGGGTCATTTGCCGAGGGCGGTTGCTGAGATCGGACATGGCGTATTTGGCGTTGCTGATCAGGTTGATCAGGATCAGCAGCAGCCGGTGTTTGTCGCCCATGATCTGCGGCACCTCGCCGTATTCCTTGACCACGGTGACGTGATGTCGGGTCAGGGCGCCGGCGTTCATGCGCAGGGCATCCTCCAGCAACTCGCTGATGTGCAGCGGTTCCACCAGGCTGTTGGCACCGGCATAAGACTGCTGGGTGGCAACAATGTCCTTGATGTGGTCGACGCTTTTGCTCAGTTGCGCGAGTTCGTCGGCCATGCCCTGTTGCTCGAGGGCAATGGCGTCCACCAGTTGGTTCAGGTAACCGGGCAGCAGTTTTCCTTTCTCGTCCTGAGTCAAAAAGACGCCCAGGTCGCCTTGATGTTCGTTGATCAGCTGCATCGCCTTGCCCAGCCCCTGGGCCTTGCTGCCACGCAGTTTGCGGGTGACCAGGTCGGCCGAGATGTTCACGCTGTTGAGCACGTTGCCGACGTTGTGCAGCACATTGGTGGCGATTTCGGCCATGCCGGCCTGGCGCGCGGTGTCGAGCAGTTCGCTCTGGGTATCCTTGAGTTCGCGGGTGCGCTCTTCGACCCGTTGTTCGAGGACTTCGTTAGCGGTTTGCAGTTCCTTGTTGACCCGGTTGGTCTCCGCAAAGCTGCGCATCAGGCGAATCGCCAGGTACACCAGCACCAGTACCAGCAGCGTTGAAAACACCAGCAGGTAAAAGTGATAGCGTCGATCGACTTCATCGGCGTATTGCTGATCCTGGTTCAGCAGGCTGGTGATGTCGTCCAGCCGTTCAGCCACAGGAATGGCTTCAATGTTTTCCAGCAACCGATTGACCACTGGTTGTTCACGCAGGATCAGTGCGATGTGATTACTCAAAATATCGATCGGGCTATGAAACTGCTCCGGCAATCGCTGCTTGTTCACCCCCAGTTTGTTCAGCCCCACCAGGATGTCGGCGGCTCTGTCGTCGGAGGTGACCTGGGCAAACTCCAGGCTGCTGAGCAGCAAGTCGTAGGTGTCGGTGGCAATGTTCTGAAGTTGCAGTTTGTCTTCGTCGACCAGTTGGGAAAGCGGTTGCTGGATGTCGTCTTCGGCAGTGGGCAAAAATGCCAGTGAGTTACGCAGCACCGCATTGTGGGATTTGAACTGCTCCACCAGCCGGGTTTTTTCCTCGATGGCGGCGTGGTAGGCATCGTGGCTGGCACGCCAAGTGGTTGAGTCATTGCGGCCATGATTGGACTGCATGGTCTCGAACCGCTCCCACAGGTGGGTCATCTCGGTCAGCGGTGTAACCAGGGGGTCGTAATTGTGGCTGATGGCAATTCTGGCCTTGAGAATCTCGGTTTCCCACTGTGCGTTGAGCTGCTTGATCTGGCCAATCAGGTCCCGGGACTCGGCATACGTCGCGGTCTGGTCGGAGCTTGATTTGAGGTACAGGAACAGTAGCGTCGAGGCCAGCAGCAAGGCCAGGCCACTGAGCAATGCCAGGTTGCGACGGTGGTATGTTTTCATAAAGGTTTGCCTCCCCACTCACCGGTCAGGGTCTTGAGGAATTTGATGATCAAGGTCTTGTCTTCGTCAGAGGGCACGCGCCCCAGCTGAAACTTGAACATCACGTCTACCGCGTCTTCGAGGGTTTTCGCCGAGCCATCGTGAAAGTACGGCGCGGTCACGGCCACGTTGCGCAGGCTCGGAACCTTGAACACATTGCGGTCCTCTTCAGCCTTGGTGATCAGATAGCGCCCCAGATCGGCTTCGGTGGGGTTGCCCCGGACCTTGAAGTAATCGCCCATGACCCCGAACTTCTGGAACATGTTGCCGCCGATGTTCACCCCTTGGTGGCAGGCGATGCAGCCGTAGTCCTTGAAGCGTTGGTAACCGTACTTTTCGTCGATCGTCAGAATCTCGGTATTGCCCAGCAGGTATTGGTCGAAACGCGAGTTGGCGCTGATCAGCGTGCGTTCGTAGGAGGCCAGGGCATTTTGCACATTCTTCATGGTCACGCCGTCCGGGTAGGCCTGGACGAAAGCGCTTTTATAAGCCGCGTCGGCGGTCAGTGTCTGAACCACATGCTCCCAGTTACTGCCCATTTCGGTGGGGCTTTGCACCACTTCGTGGGCCTGGGTTTCCAGGGTGTCGGCGCGGCCGTTCCAGAATTGCCGGAAGTTCAGGCTGGCGTTGAACACGCTGGGGGTGTTGATCGTCAAGGGCGCGCCGTTGAAGCCGATAGACAACGCCTTGTCGTCGGCGCCTCCGCTTCCCAGTCGATGACAACTGGCGCAGGACAGGCTGTTGTTGACCGACAGGCGCGGCTCGTTGAACAACCGCTGACCGAGTTCGACTTGCAAAGGGTTCTGCGCGGGTATGGCGGGCAAGGGTTTGAGCGGTTCGTCCAGCGGATCGCCGCTGGCGATCAGACACCATCCGAGCAGCGGCACCAGGAACAGGAAGTGGAAGTGGAAGTGGAAGTGGAAGGAGCGCGACATCTTATGATTCCTTGGCGAAGGGCCTGAGTGTCGTTGCACATCGTTCATTCGGCTGCGGATGGAGTGGGCTGCACCGACGTCAGGTATTGCACGAAGGCATCCGGTTCCACGGCTTTGCTGAAATAGTAACCCTGGCCCTCCTCGCAGTGGTGGGCCTTGAGAAAATTCAGTTGTTCGAGGGTTTCCACCCCTTCGGCAATGATGGTCAGTTTGAGGCTCTTGCCCAGGCTGATGATGGCGCTGACCAGGGCTGCGTCATTGCTGTCACGGTTCAGGTCACGAATGAACGACTGGTCGATTTTCAGCACATCGATGGGAAACCGTTGTAAGTAACTCAGGCTGGAATAGCCGGTGCCGAAGTCATCGATGGCCAGCCGCACTCCCAATGCCTTGAGCCGATTCAGCGCGACCATCGTGGCATCGACGTTCTGCATCAATACACCTTCGGTGATTTCCAGTTCCAGCAATGCCGGCTCCAGGCCGGTTTGTTGGAGTATCTGTTCGATGCCTTCGACAAAATCCCGCTGACGGAAATCAATGGCCGACACGTTCACCGACATGCAGAGCCTGGGCAGCCCCTTCGCCTGCCAGGCACGGGCTTGTTGGCAAGCCTGAGCCAGCACCCATTTGCTCAATGGCACGATCAGGCCGCTGTCTTCGGCCACGCCGATAAAGTCGGCAGGGTAAACCCAGCCATGCCCCGGTTTTTGCCAGCGGATCAACGCCTCGGCGCCGACCACCTTGCCGCTGCCCAGGTCGAGTTTGGGTTGATAGTGAAGGACAAACTCGTTCCGTTCGAGCGCCAGGCGAATACCCGACTCGATGCTCTGCTGTTCCCGGGCGCGCTGGTTCATCTCGTCGATGAAAAAGCTGAAATCGTTCGGGCCGCTTTCCTTGATGTTGCGCATGGCGGTTTCGGCTTTCTTGATCAGCGCGATGGCATCGAAACCGTCATCGGGATAAACGCTGATGCCCAGGCTGGCCGTCACGCTCAGATCGTGGCCGGCGATATGCTGGGGCGCACGTATGGCGTGCAAGAGTTTTTCGGCGATGCCCTTGGTCTGTTGGGGGTGGTGAATGTCCGCCAGGATCACCACAAATTCATCGGAGCCGTAGCGAAACACCGAGTCGGACGCGCGCACGCAGGCCACCAGATTTTGCCCCACTCGTTTGAGCATCTCATCACCGGTCGGGTGACCCAAAGCGTTGTTGATGCGCTTGAAACGATCGAGCCCCAGAAACATCACCGCCAGTTGTTTGTCGTGGCGTCTGGACAGGGCAAGAGACTGGTTCAGGCGATCGCCCAGTAACGTGCTGTTGGGCAACTCGGTCAGTACGTCGTACTGCAACAGATGAGACACCTTGAGCAGTTCGTGAACCCGGGCTTCGATGGTTTGCTCCAGGGTCAGCACTTTTATGGCCGCGTCCTGCGCCATCTGCCACTTCCAGGTCAGGGCGCTGGCCATCTGACGGATTTCCAGACTGTCGAAGGGTTTTTTCAGCACCAGTAACTGATCACCGAATTCCAGCCGTTCGGCCATGGCTTCCCAGGTGTAATCCGAAAAGGCCGTGCACAAGGCGATTTGCAGGTGAGGATCGACCTTCCAGAGCCGTTCAATGGTTTCCAGACCGTCCCAGCCCGGGGGCATGCGCATGTCGGTGAACGCCATGGCGTAAGGGCGACCGGCTGCCAGTGCAAGCTTGACCAGTTCGAGCGCTTCCTCGCCCTGATAAGCGGAGTCGAGCTGGAAGGTCAGCCGCGCCGCCTGTCGGGTGCCGAACAGCGCCGCTTCAGTACCGGCGAGGGTCTGTTCATCATCGATATCGGGGCCGAGAATCTTGCGAAAGTCCTGATGGATCGAGGGAGTGTCGTCGATGATCAGGATGCGCCGGTTGGCCTGGACGAACAGACTCTTCATTCCTTGCCCTCCGTGGCACGCCGCGGATCGTCGGCTATCGCTCCTGTGTCGTGGCCCATATGCACGATGCTTCCGGCCTTCAGCAGCTCGGCGGCCTGTTGGCTGCTGACCGCTTTGCTGAAGTAGTAACCCTGGGCGTTCATCGGTGAGCCGGTGGCCATCAGCGAACTGCGCTGCTCCTGGGTTTCGACGCCCTCGGCAATGATGCCGATCCCTACTTCGCGGGCGAAATTGATGATGGCCCGCAAGGTGGTCGCACTGGCCGGGTCGTGGGCGGCGGTGTCGATGAATGCCTGTGCGAGTTTCAGGTGATTGACCTGGTAAGTCTTGAGGTAATCGAACGAGGAATATTCGGTGCCGAAGTCGTCGATGGCAATCTTCACCCCCAGCTCACGCAGGCGGGGCAGCACATCGTTGTGCGTCCACTTGGTCTGGGCCAGGGTCGCTTCGGTGACGTCGAAACGCAGGTCCCAGGGGCACAGCTCCCAGCGCGCGGTGGTGCGCAACACGTCATAGATCAGCTCGGGGCCGCTCTTGAGCTGGGCCAGGGACAGTTTTATCGCCACCACCGGTGGTGCCACACCCTCGTCTCGCCACTGGCGCATTTGCCGGCAGGCATGCTCCAGCACCCAGTGGCCGAGGGCAATGATGGTGCCGGTTTTTTCCGCCGCGGGTAGAAACGCCTGAGCTTCCAGCAAACCGCGCTGGGGGTGGTTCCAACTGACCTGCGCTTCCATGCCGAGGATCTTGCCGCTGCTCAGGTCCACTTCCGGCCAGTAGCGCAGTTCGAGTTCGTCGTGCTCGATGGCGGTTTTCAGGTCATTGGCGATGGTCATGCGCTCGACCACTTCCTGATTGATCTCCTCGGAGTGGAAGTGATACTGGTTGCGGCCCTTTTCCTTGGAGCGATACAGCGCCATGTCGGCCTGGGTCAACAGGCTGTCGGCGCTGAGGCTGACCGGCGCGTAGCTGCTGATGCCGATGCTGACCGAGACCCGCACATCATTGCCGGCCAGAGAGTAGGGCAGCACCAGTGCATCGCGGACCTTGGCGGCCAGGGCCGCCGATTGGGTCGGATCGACGACGTCCAGTTGCAGTATCGCGAACTCGTCGCCACCCAGTCGGGCGACCACGTCGTTTTCGCGCACGCAGTTTTTTATGCGTCTGGCGACCTCCTGCAACAGCAGGTCACCCACCGGATGGCCCAGGGTGTCATTGATCCGTTTGAAGTGATCAAGGTCCAGGTAAAACATCGCGAAGGGGGCGGCCCCGCGCCGGGCGCCGGCAAACGCCTGATGCAGCCGCTCGATCAGCGTCGCGCGATTGGCCAGCCCGGTCAGCCCGTCGGTGCGGGCCAGCAGGGCGATCTTTTCCTCGGCCAGTTTGCGTTCGGTGATGTCGATGATGATGCCTTCGACTTCGAGCAAGCGGCCTTCATCGTCGCGCACCGGGATATAGCGATTTTCGACCCAGCGCCAGTCACCGTCCCCGGTGCGCATCCGGAACTCGATGGAGGCGCCCGCTGCATGACGGTCCAGCACCCGGGCCATGGCGGTATCGACTTTCGATTGATCGTCGGGATGGATCAGTTCCTGAGCCCAATTGGCCGAGGCCACCAGGGCCGCTGCAACGTGACCGTATTTGGTGATGTTGTGGGAGATGTACATCAACGGAAACGACGGTTCGCCCCGCAGTCGATACAGAATGGTCGGGCTGTTCTGCACGATGATGTTGGCGTCGGACAACTCCCGGGTGCGCTCCTCGACCGCGTTTTCCAGCAAAGACATTTTCAGGGCCGCGTCTTCGGTCATTTGCCACTTGGCGGTCAATGCGCTGGCCATCTGACGGATTTCGATGGCATCGAAGGGTTTTTTCAGGATGAGCAGACGATCACCCAGCTCCAGCCGCTCGGCGATGTCTTCCCAGGAATAGTCGGAATACGCGGTGCAGAGCGCCACTTGCAGCTTGGGATCGACCTGCCACAGGCGTTCGATGGTTTCCAGGCCGTCCCAGCCCGGGGGCATGCGCATGTCGATGAAGGCCATCGCGTAGGGCGAGTCGTTCGCCAGTGCGGTTTCGACCTTGTCCAGCGCTTCGCGGCCCTGAAACGCCGAATCGAGGACGAAACTTTGCAACGATACCGACGCCGCAGACCCGAACAGAGCATTTTCGGCGCTGATCAAGCTGTCGTCTTCAATCGATGGAGGGCTGAGAATCTTGGCGAAATCCTCATGGATCGACGCGGTGTCGTCGACAATGAGAACCCGACGATTAGTCCGCGCAAGCAGCGTATTCACTGACATGCGCCTGGACCGACAGCAGTTTGGTGCGGTGAGCTCATAAAGGATATCCCTTCCCTGATCACTGGACGGAGCGAGAAACATTTTGGATCCGAGTGGTCTGAGCATAGTCGCCCGGCCAGCAATTCGCCCGGTTGACTGAAACGAATCATTTCCGGGGTCGGGCGGAAAATCATCTAGCCTGTAAGTCAGGCGCGGGAAAGCCGGAAGATATCGCCCGCGCGCGACATAAAGACCCCCGTCTCGCTTGAGGTAATGCCATGGAAGAGCAACTCCCCACGACTGTGACCGATAAACCCAAGTTACTGCTGGTCGACGATGAGGAGTCGATTCTCAACAGCCTGCGCCGCCTGCTGCGCGGCCAGCCCTACGAGGTGCTGCTGGCCACCAGCGGTGCCCAGGCCCTGGAGATCATGGCGCAGCAGCCGGTCGATCTGGTGATGACGGATGCGCGCATGCCCAATATGGACGGCGCCACGCTGCTGGCTCACGTCCATCAGCTCTACCCCGATACCACCCGGATCATGCTGACCGGTTACGCCGATCCGTCGGCCATCATCAAAGCCATCAATGAAGGGCAGATTCATCGTTACATCAGCAAGCCCTGGCACGATGAGGAAATGCTGCTGACGTTGCGACAATCACTCGCCTATCAGCATTCCGAGCGTGAGCGGTTGCGTCTGGTGCAGGAGACGTGGGATCAGAACGAGAAATTGAAACTGCTCAACGCCACCCTGGAAAAACATGTCGCGGCCCGCACCAGCGAGCTGCAACAGACCGCCGACATGCTGGACCTGGCCTACGAAGAGCTCAAACGCAGTTATGTCACCGGCACCGAAGTCTTTTCGTTGCTGGCCAATCTGCGTCTGCCACCTGCCAAGCAGACCAACCGGCAGATCATCGAGCTGGTGCGGGTGTACTGCAAACTCCATGGCCTGGATGAAGGCACCAGTCGAGACCTGACCATGGCGGCGGCGCTCTACAACATGGGTAAATTGGGCTGGACCGACAACATGATGAGCACGCCCTCGGACCTGCTGCATCACAATGACCGCGAGCGCTATCGGGGTTATCCGAAGCAGAGCGAGTCGCTGTTGATGACGCTCGATCCAATGAAGGATGCCGCTCGGCTGATCCTGCATCACCAGGAGCGTTGGGACGGCAGCGGTTTTCCGGATCGGCTCAAGGGCGAAGCGATTCCGTTCGGTTCGCGGTTGCTGAAGCTGGCGGTGGATTTCATCGAGTTGCAGCGTGGGTTGATCCTCGAGCGGCAGATGAACAGCGATGAAGCCCTGGTGTATATCCGCCAATACGCCGGTCGGCTCTATGACCCGGAACTGGTGGAGGATTTCATTCAGGTCTGCGCAGCTTATTTGAGCGACGTGACGCTGGCCGATCCGACGGTCAAGGTGCTGACCACCCGGGATCTGGTGGCGGGCATGATCCTGGCGCGCAACCTCAATGCCGACAACGGCATGCTGCTGCTCAATGCCGGCAAGGTGTTGAATGGGCTGCTGGTGGAGAAACTGATCGCCTTCGAGGCAATGGAGGGGGCCAAGTACAGCATTTTTGTGAAAGTGCCGGAGGAAGTGGAGGCGATTCTCGAAACCAGTTAAGTCTTCAGGCTCAGCACTGATCAACTGTGGGAGCGAGCCTGCTCGCGATGCGGTGTGTCAGTCACATCTATGCAGGATGTGCCGTCGCCATCGCGAGCAGGCTCGCTCCCACAGGGGCGCTCGGCAATTGTTTTTTCGGCGTGACGAAGAACCGGCGCTCATGTGATCCTTGCGGCTTTTACCCAAGGCCAATCACGATCCATGACGCTTTCATCCGCCGCTTCGCCCCGCCTCATCCGCATTGCCGCGGCCCTGCTGATAGGCCCTGACGGTCGCACCTTGCTGGTCCGCAAGCGTGGCACCCAGGCGTTCATGCAGCCGGGGGGCAAGATCGAGGCCCATGAGCAACCGGTCCACGCCCTCGCTCGGGAGCTGGAAGAGGAACTGGGGCTGGTCATCGATCCGGCGCATGCCGCCTACCTGGGGCAGTTCTCGGCACCGGCCGCCAATGAGCCAGGTCATGTCGTACAAGCCGAACTCTTTCAACTGACCATTGATGCAGCAGTCTGCCCGGCGGCGGAGATCGAAGAGGTGTGCTGGATCGATCCGGCCACCGATGGCGATGTCATGCTGGCGCCATTGACACGGGACCAGATCCTGCCGTTTTATCGAGCTTCACTGATCGAAACCGCCTGATCGTCCAAGGACGGAGACTGCCCATGATCCCGCTTCAAGACTTGCTGATTTTTGCCGCCGCGGCGTTGCTGATGGTGCTCACGCCCGGGCCGAACATGATCTACCTGATCTCTCGTTCAATCTGCCAGGGGCGCAAGGCCGGGGTGACGTCGTTGCTGGGCGTGGTCGCGGGCTTTTTCGTGCACCTGTTCGCCGCGGCTGCGGGTTTGACCGCCGTGTTCCTGGCGGTGCCGATGGCCTACGAAGTGCTGAAATGGGCCGGCGCGCTGTACCTGTTGTGGCTGGGCTGGCAGGCGGTAAAGCCCGGTGCGCGCTCGCCGTTCGAGGCGCAGCAACTGCCAGCGGACTCGTCCCGCAAGCTGATTACCATGGGCTTTCTCACCAGCGCGCTGAACCCGAAGATCGCGGTGTTCTACCTGTCGGTGTTCCCGCAGTTCATTACGCCTGAGCATGGCTCGGTGTTCACCCAAAGTATTGTCCTGGGCATGACTCAAATCGGCGTGAGTTTCAGCGTCAACCTGCTGATCGCAATGTTCGCCGCCGGCATCGCGTCCTGGTTCGTCAACAACCCGAGCTGGTTGGCGGTGCAGCGTTACTTCATGGGTTTTGTGCTGTCCGGGCTGGCGGTGCGGTTGATGCTTGAGCAGCGGCGGGTAGCCTGAACATGTGGATTCAGCGACTTGATGCCAGCCATGCCCTGGATTATCGGGCGCTGATGCTGGAAGCCTACGACTTGCATCCCCAGGCGTTCACTTCCAGCGTGCGCGAGCGCGCCGTGATGCCCCTGAGCTGGTGGGAATCGCGCCTGACCAGCAAGCTGGACATTGTGTTCGGGGCGTTCGAGGGGGGTGAGCTGGCGGGCATCGTCGGCCTGGCCTTCGAATCCCGGGAAAAGGCCCGGCACAAGGCGACGCTGTTTGGCATGTACGTGACAGGCAAGGTTCGGCAGCGCGGCCTTGGCTTTCAACTGGTTCAGGCCGTGTTGGACGAAGCGCAGACCCGTCAGGGCCTGCGGCTGATCCAGCTGACCGTCACCGCTGGCAACGAGGCCGCGTTCAAGCTGTATCAGCGCTGCGGCTTCGTACAGTTCGGCCTCGAGCCCATGGCGGTGCGGGTGGGCGAAGACTACTTCGACAAGATCCATATGTGGCGCGAGCTTTGAAACCACCCCGATCCGATCCCCTGTAGGAGCGAGGCTTGCCCGCGAAGGCGGCTTCATATCCAGCGTTGATGTTGGCTGACACACCGCTTTCGCGGGCAAGCCTCGCTCCTACAGGGGCTGTGGTGTTCTATCGGACGGCACTAACCCCATCCAGCGTCGAAAACGACGTGTCCTTGGCCGTCAGCAAGAAGTCGCGCATGTACGGCGCGTCCAGCATGTCGGCGCGAATCCCGGCGTAGAGCGTCGCAAACAAACCTTTCTCGCCAAGCCGCTTGGCCTTCACATAACCCCGTGAGCTGTATTCATGCAGCGCCCAATGGGGCATGCCGCAGACGCCGCGACCGCTGGCTACCAGTTGCATCATCATCACCGTCAGTTCCGACGTGCGGACCTGGGCCGGTTCGATGTCGGCCGGTTCCAGGAAGCGGGTGAAGATGTCCAGCCGATCACGCTCCACCGGGTAGGTGATCAAGGTTTCCGTGAGCAAATCTTCGGGCACGATGTACGGCTTGTTTGCCAGGCGGTGCTGGTTAGCCACCGCGAGCATGGCTTCGTAGGTGAACAACGGCACATAAGTGATCCCGACCAGTTCCAGCGGGTCGGAGGTCACCACCAGGTCCAGATCGCCCCGGGCCAAAGCCGGCAGCGGGGCGAAGGAGAAACCCGAGGTCAGGTCCAGCTCGACTTCCGGCCAGGCATCGCGGAACTGATCGATGGTCGGCATCAGCCATTGAAAGCAACTGTGGCACTCGATCGCCATGTGCAAACGCCCCGCAGTGCCGCCGGCCAGCCGCGCAATGTCACGCTCGGCGCCGCGCAGCAACGGCAAGGTGGCGTCGGCCAGTTGCAGCAGGCGCAAGCCGGCGCTGGTGAAGCGCACCGGTTTGGTCTTGCGCACGAACAGCGGCATCCCCAGTCGTTCCTCAAGCTCCTTGAACTGGTGAGACAGCGCCGACTGGGTCAGGTGCAGGCGGTCGGCCGCATCCACCAGGCTGTCGGCTTCGCGCAAGGCATGCAGGGTTTTCAGGTGACGGATTTCAAGCACCGGGGGCTCCATGAGGAAAACTTGTGATCAACACGAAAAGGTTGAGTTTGTCTCATGTTGGCTTGGGTGTCGACAATAGGGCCATGTTTTACAGCATCTTTTAGAGAGAGAACGTTCACCATGGCTCAGGCTCACACACTTGGTTTTCCGCGCATCGGCGCCGACCGCGAATTGAAAAAAGCCCTTGAATCCTACTGGAAGGGCGATCTCGATCAGGACGCCTTGAAAAACGTCGGCCGCCAATTGCGCGCCACCCATTGGCGATTGCAGAAAGACGCCGGCATTGACTTGCTGCCCGTGGGCGACTTCGCCTGGTACGACCAGGTGCTGACTCATTCTCTGACCTTCGGTGTCATCCCCGAACGTTTCGACAGTGCCAAGGATTCCCGCGGCCTGCCGACACTCGACACCCTGTTCGCCATGGCCCGTGGTGCTACCGCGGCCTGCTGCGACGGTGAACATGGCAAGGCGCAATACGCTCAGGAACTGACCAAGTGGTTCGACACGAATTACCACTATCTGGTCCCGGAATTCACCGTTGACCAACAATTCAAACTGAGTTGGGGACAGCTGTTCGACGAAGTCGAAGAAGCCAAAGCCCTGGGCCACAACATCAAACCGGTGATTATCGGCCCGCTGACTTACCTGTGGCTGGGCAAGGCGAAAGGCAACGACTTTGATAGGCTGGATCTGCTGGAGCGCCTGCTGCCGATCTATGGCGAAATCCTCGGTCGCCTCGCCGGCCAAGGCGTGGAGTGGGTGCAGATCGACGAACCGATCCTGACCCTCGACCTGCCACAGGCCTGGAAAAACGCCTTCGAGCGCGCCTATCACATCCTTCAATACTCGCCGCTGAAAAAGCTCGTGGCGACCTACTTCAGTGGTCTGGAAGACAACCTCGGCCTGGCCGTCGGCTTGCCGGTGCAAGGCTTGCACATCGACGCCGTGCGCGCGCCGGATCAACTGGGCCAAGTGCTGGATCGCCTGCCCACCTACAAGATTCTCTCGGTAGGTCTGGTCAACGGTCGCAACGTCTGGCGCTGCGAACTGGAGCAAGTGCTGGCACAACTGCAACCGGCTCAGGAACGCTTTGGCGACAACCTGTGGGTCAGCAGTTCCTGCTCGCTGCTGCACAGCCCGGTGGACCTGGAGCGTGAAGACAAACTCGACCCGGAACTGAAAAGCTGGCTGGCGTTTGCCGTGCAGAAGTGCGGTGAAATCGCCGTGCTGCGTGATGCCCTCAACGATCCGCAATCACCCAAGGTGCAAACCGCCCTGGCTGAAAGCCGCGCCATTGCGGCCAGTCGCGCCCAATCCCCGCGTATCCACAAGGCGGATATTCAGGCTCGAATCAACGCCATCGGCGCGGCGGACAGCCAACGCCATTCACCCTTTGCCAAACGCATCGAACAACAACAGGCACGGCTGAAACTGCCGGCGTTCCCGACCACCACCATCGGTTCGTTCCCGCAGACCGCCTCGATCCGTCTGGCGCGTCAGGCCTTCAAGCAAGGCAAGCTGTCGGCCAACGATTACACCGATGCCATGCACAGCGAAATCCGCCACGCGGTGCAAATTCAGGAACGCCTGGGGCTGGACGTGCTGGTGCACGGTGAAGCCGAGCGCAACGACATGGTCGAGTACTTCGCCGAACAACTGGACGGTTACCTGTTCACCCGCTTCGGCTGGGTGCAGAGCTACGGTTCGCGCTGCGTCAAACCGGCGATTATTTACGGCGACCTGAGCCGTCCAAAGCCGATGACGGTCGACTGGATCACCTATGCCCAGAGCCTCACCGACAAGGTCATGAAGGGCATGCTCACCGGTCCCGTGACCATGCTGATGTGGTCGTTCCCGCGCGAAGACGTGTCGCGCAAAGTCCAGGCGCAGCAACTGGCGTTGGCCCTGCGCGATGAAGTGGTGGACCTGGAAAACGCCGGCATCAAGATCGTGCAGATCGACGAAGCCGCCTTCCGCGAAGGGCTGCCGCTACGCCGGGCGCAATGGCAGGAATACCTCGACTGGGCGGTGGAAGCCTTCCGCCTGAGTGCATCGGGCGTGCATGACGAAACCCAGATTCACACCCATATGTGCTACAGCGAATTCAATGACGTGATCCAGTCCATCGCCGCCATGGACGCCGACGTGATCACCATCGAAACCTCGCGCTCGGACATGGAGCTGCTGGAGGCCTTCGAAGCGTTCGACTACCCGAACGACATCGGCCCGGGCGTTTATGACATCCACTCACCACGGGTGCCGGACACGGCCGAGATGGTGAAGTTGATGAGCAAAGCAGTGAAACGGATTCCGGCGGAGCGGTTGTGGGTCAATCCCGATTGCGGGTTGAAGACTCGCGGCTGGCCGGAGACTGAGGCGGCGTTGGTCAATATGGTGGCGGCGGCGAGGCAGTTGCGGAGTCAGTTGGCTTAAGGACGCCATCGCGAGCAGGCTCGCTCCCACATTGGATTGAGGTCGATCGCAGGTTTTGTGTACGACATCCATCAAAAAATGTGGGAGCGAGCCTGCTCGCGATGAACGATAACGCGGTCTTGAAAATGACCGTTCAGCACTCTTCATCAAACTGTCACGTAACTGTGGCAGCGCGCTTGAACAAACTTCATCAGACTCGCGCTCTACTGGAGTTCTGCGTTTCGGTGTTTTTCATGCGTGCACGATTTTTATCCACAGCGGTCTTTCTGGCCGCTGTGTTATTCGGCTTTCCGTCTCTTGCGGCGTCTCGTTGCGATGTCAATGTTCCGACCGAACGGGTCGATCTGGATCAGGTGAGCCTGGCGTACCAGAGCATTGGCCGTGCCTCGGACCCGGCGTTGTTGCTGGTGATGGGCCTGGGCGGGCAGTTGATTCACTGGCCGGACGAGGTGGTGGTCGCGTTGTGTCAGCAGGGTTTTCGGGTGATTCGCTATGACAATCGCGATGTCGGCCTGTCGACCTGGCGGCAGAAGCCCGTCGACGCCAACCTGACGTTCGAAGTGTTGCGCTACAAACTCGGCCTGCCGGTATCGGCGCCCTACACCCTGACCGACATGGCGGGCGATGCCTTTGGACTGATGGATGCCTTGCACATCCAGCAATTTCACGTACTGGGCGCCAGCATGGGCGGGATGATCGCCCAGCATATGGCGGCCATGGCACCGCAGCGGGTCGAGAGCCTGACGTTGCTGATGACCAGCTCGGGCGCCGAAGGTTTGCCGGCGCCGAGTGCGGCGCTGGTGCAGTTACTCGCGCGACGCGGTGCGCCGAATCGCGAAGTGGCGCTGGAGCAACAGGCTGATTTGCTCGCGGCGCTGGGCAGTCCTTCGGTCACTGATGATCGGCAGGCGTTGCTGCATCAAGCGGCGCTGTCTTATGACCGGGCGTTCAACCCTGAAGGCGTCAAGCGCCAGATCATGGCGATCCTTGCCGAGCGCAGTCGCGTGGACCTGCTCAACCAATTGCGCGTGCCGACGCTGGTGGTGCACGGCACTGCCGATCCGCTGTTGCCGGTGATGCATGGCGTGCACCTGGCGGCGCACATTCGTGGCAGTCAGTTGAAGCTGATCCCGGGGTTGGCGCATCGATTCCAGGAAGCCTTCAAAGCGCCGTTGCTGGCGGCGGTGTTGCCGTACTTGCAGGCCCATCGCGAAGACACTTCACACTGGGCACAGATCGATCCAGTGGTCGAACACAATCTTCTATAACCCCCCCAATCCAATTGTGGGAGCGAGCCTGCTCGCGATGGCGGACCAGTCAGCATTGCTGTAGCAGACAGACCGCTATCGCGAGCAGGCTCGCTCCCACAGGTTCTGGTTTTACGTTGGAACGAAGTTATCAAGCATCCGGTTCACCGCCAGTTCACCCAACATGACGGAGTTCTGGATGCCGAGCACGGTGTTGCGTTGCGGGCCGTTCAGCAGCCCCGCGAAATCGCTCAACATCACGCTCGCTGACGCCAGGGATTCGCAGGCGCTGACCAGCAGGGTTTCGTTATCGGCGTCGGGGGCGACGGAGTAAAGGGTGCTGGGTCTGCGTGGAGTGTCTTTGGGAATGACTGGTTTGAGGTAGTAATCGAGGGCGCGGTCGGCGGCTTTGTTGAGCTTATTTGAGTTTGGGGTTTCGTATGGGGAAACGTCGTCGGTTTCCGGCGGGTTTGGAGTAATTTTGAACATTGGTACGGTAATCCTTTTAGTAGAGCCGCAACCTATCTCGCTACTAAACGGAATGGGAGGCAGCTGTGCGCAAGTTAGTAGACCGGCTACCGACCAAACCGGCGCGCCCGAGGGCACCATGCGCACAGCCACCATCAAGTGCAGGCGAATACCTGACTAGATGACACTTGTACGGCCAGTTAGGAAAAGCCGGGCTACTAAACCCGATCACTGGGAATCAGTGACACGAACCAAGTTACCGACGGGCCTCCAGGCGCACAAGCCGGCGGATTCTGACGTGGTTGTAGGCGACGACGCAAGACGCTGTAGCTTTCAGGAAGTAACGCTAAACAGAACTAAACACACCCTCCCAAACACCCCAAAACCTGTGGGAGCGGGCAAGCCCTAATGCCAGTCAGTTAAGGATAAATCGGACCTGTAGGAGCCAGGCTTGCCGGCGAAAGCGCACTTAAGGACGCCTTCGCCGGCAACCCTGGCTCCTACAAAAAGCGGTTTGCTCGCTTAACTGACTGGCATTAGGGCAAGCCCGGCTCCCACAGGGAGAGTGGAACGGCTGGTCAAAAAATATATCAATGTGCCACTATGGTTTTTGCCGAGGCTGCCGACATAAGCAGCATCGTTAATAATCATAAGGACTTGATCCATGAATCTTCACGCTCTACGCACCTGGGCAGCACTGATGTTGTTCGCCTGCCTGACCCTCACTGGCTGTGCCCACGTACAACCTCCAGTACCGCTGGACCAGCAGTTCTGGGATGCAAAAGAACCGACTATTGGCGTGGCGATCACTGTGGTGCCGGAGCCGGTGCTGGCGTTGACCGGCAATCAGGGGCTTCTCGATTACGCCATCAACAAGGGTGTTAACAGCAAGCTCAGTGACAACGTCGAAAAATGGCAAGTGGGCGACCTTCACACCTTGCCGGATGTCCTTGTCGCCAAGCTGCAGGCCAAGGGTTACAAAGCCAAGCGCATCAACGAGCCGGTCGACCTGAAGGCTTATAAGGAAACCAGTTTCCGCGAAGGCTACATGACCCGTGACATGACGCCGGTCAAGGCCGCCTACGGCGTCGATCGTCTGCTGCTGGTGAATGTCTACGCCACCGGTGCCACCCGCAGCTACTACAGCGTTGTGCCGACCAGCGTGCCGATGGCGCAGGTGGGCGGGCAGGGCATGGTGATCGATCTGGCAGACAACAAACTGCTGTGGTTCAAACCCTTTGTCGCTACGCAAGCCGCCCAGGGCGAATGGGACGAGCCGACCTATACCAACTTGTCCAACGCGTTCTATCAGGCTATGGACAATAGCCGTCAGCAAATGATCACCCCGTTCGCGCAATGACGCGCCTGCCCATAGTGGCGGGTGTGCTGGCCCTGCTGATGCTGACGGGGTGTGCGCAAAAACCGGCCCCCGAGGCCGGTTTCAAGGACCAGAGTGCCTTGCCTTACGTCCAGGCACACGGGCTTAAGGTCGACGTGCAGTTGCCGCAATCCTTTGTCGGTGCCAGCACCGTGATTGACTCGCAGGCGGCCTTGAAGGCTGCGTCGTCGAGTCATAATCTGGTGGCCAGCTCAGGCAACGGTGCCGGGCTTGCCGGCTTGCTGGTGGCCAGCCTGATTAACACTCAGATGGGCAGCGGCAGCTTGCAGCGCGATGCGGAAAAAACCGCGCTCAACGAGGCGCGACCGATGGCCGATTTGCTTGCAGGCGTTCCGTTGCAGGAGCGTCTGCAACAGCGCTATCAACAGGCTTCGCAAGTGGCCGGGTTCAAGCAAGGAGAAGGGCAGGTCACCGCACGCTTGGTGATTGAACCCAAACTGATGCTTACCCCCGATCGCGGCAGTTTCGTGCTGATCAATCAGGTGCAGGTCCAGGACATTGCCGGTTCGGCGCTGTATCGCATGCGGATCGAAGTCGTCAGCCAGCCGATTCGGCGCTGTGGCAAGCAGTGCATCGACGACGGCGACCTCGATTTGGCGAAGGTCACTGCGGTGCTCGACGAATGTATCGATGAATCGATGCGGGTTCTGGCCACTGACCTGATGCAGCCAACACCGCCAGCGGCCGCCCAGGAAACCTTGCGTTATAACCTTGATGGCCAGCGAGTGGTCGAGCGTGGTTATCAACTGGCCAACAACGGAAACTATTGGCGTTATCGCAACCTCTACGGGGCAGTGAAATCGGTGCCGGTGCCGTTTGAGGATGCGTTGACACAAGCGCAGTTGCAGAAGGTTTACGGGCAGTAACCAAGAAACCTGCCCCTTACCCCGTACCCGAGCTGCCGCAGACTGCGATCTTTTGATCTTGATTTTTTCTAGACCGCTGAAGGTCAGGATCAAAAGAGCGCAGCCTGCGGCAGCTCCGGGTGTATCGTTCGAACTTTCCGGCGCGATTCAAGCCTGTGAGGTAAATGATGAGTACCCCCCTGAAAATCGATTTCGTCAGCGACGTGTCCTGCCCCTGGTGCGTCGTCGGCTTGTACGGCCTGACCCGTGCCCTGGATTTGCTCGGCGATGAAGTCCAGGCCGAAATTCGTTTTCAGCCGTTCGAACTGAACCCGAAAATGGCCCCCGAAGGCCAGAACATCACCGAACACATCAGCGAAAAATACGGCTCGACCCCAGAGCAATCGCAGAAGAATCGCGAAATGATCCGCGCGCGCGGCGCCGAGGTCGGGTTTGCGTTTCGCACCGACGGCAACAGCCGCATCTACAACACGTTCGATGCTCATCGGTTGCTGTTTTGGGCGGGGCTGGAAGGGTTGCAGTTCAATCTGAAAGACGCCTTGTTCCAGGCGTATTTCATCGAGGGCGGCAACCCTTCCGATCACACTCAACTGGCACAGATCGCCGAAAACGTGGGGCTGAATCGCCAGCGGGCCGAAGCGATTCTGGCATCGGATGAATTCGCCAAAGAGGTTCGCGAAGAAGAGCAGTTGTGGCTGTCGCGTGGCGTGAGTTCAGTGCCCACCGTGGTGTTCAACGGGCAATACGCGGTGAGCGGCGGGCAGCCGGTGGAGACGTTTGTCGGGGCGATTCGGCAGATCATGAGTGAGGCGAAGGGCGGTACTGTCAGCTGATCGTGCAAGCCGCTTTTGTGGCGAGGGAGCTTGCTCCATCGCCACACGGGAGGCTCGGGCAAAGCCCGGTTGTGTTTGTTCAAGTAATCGAATCGATGTCGAGGGTATGCGGCGCCCCTATGGTATGCCCGTAGATCGACGTCAATAACGCGTCTTCGTTTACGCTCTTCGGCGCCATGGCCCACTGCTCAACGACTTGATTTTCTGCATGGGCAAGCCAGCGTTGCAGGTTTTCTGCCAGCCGCTCGGGCTGAGTCGAAAGCGATCCATAGACCTTTTTTTCGCTGACACGCTCGCGCCGCAAGGTTTTCAGCCGTTCGAGCGTCACGTGTATTTTGTCGATCTCAAGCATGAAGGCGTTGATTTGCGCTTCGTGAGTTTGTCGGTGCTTCAGGGTTTGGTTCGATAAATGACCTCGCCTGGCTCGCAACTGAGCGGTAATACTTTGGAGTGCCTGCTCGACCCATCCAAACTCCAGGTCGGTGACGAGGGAGCGTTTTGCCCCCAGTGCTTCCTGAGAACGCTTGAGTGATGCCCAGCAGGTGGGAACGTAGCTGCCGACCATCGAGTGGTTACCGGCATTAAACAGTTGGGTCAGCAGCGAAGGTCGATCCGGGAGGCCGTTTTTTTGCTGGATGGCCACCGAGCAGGCGGCATGCTGGGCAATGGTGTCGCAGCCGGGCTCCCACAGGATCATGGACATTTCCTTGCGGCTGAACTGCACCGGCATCGCGTGATGCAGGGTGCCATGGTGTTCGTAGGGTTCGCCGTTCCAGTTAGTGATGCCGGCGACAAATACCGAGAGGCCAACGGGCACGTTGACGAAGGTCAGCGCTGCCCCGGTCCCGAAAACGTCAACCTTGGTGTCCATCCAGGTGCCGGGCACGCTCGGCACCGGGTCGTTGTGGGCGACCATGCGGTAGTGCACCAGACCCTTGGCACCTTTTACGAAATTGGCATCACCGGCGCGGGGGGCGCCGTAGGTGTAGAGCTGGATGTTGTAGGCTTCCGGCCTGCGACGCAGCATTTCTGAGAGTAACAAGGCCACTGCGCCACCGAGGCTGTGGCCGCAGATCAGCAGTTTTTGACCAGCATAAAACCTGTCGAGGTATTCCACGACGAAGTTATAGGCTTGCTGCGCTGCCCGGTAAAAACCACGGTGTACCCTGCTGTCGGTGTCTTCAAATGGCACTTGAAACGCATCGGCGTCGCGCAGGCCATCCGCGACGATTTCATAGGTGCCACGTACCGAAATCAGGATCAGCTCGTCGTGATGGGTGATGAATGCCTGGGTATCGGTGGATTCCGAGCCAAGTTTCCTGTCGTCTAAGAAGTGAATTTTGGCGGGATGTTCCTGGTCACCTTCGAGCTCCGGCTTGTTTACTGGATAGAGATCTGGGTCGAATGGCATGATTTCCAAACGCTTGGAGTACGGCACATCCTCGTACAGTGGGTAATAAGCTTTTGTTTGCGCCGCATCGACTTTCCAAAGTTCATCGAATTTGGCCAGTGCATCCCCGAACCAGTTGCCGACGCTTGGTTGCAGGGGGAAGCTCACGGTCCTGGTTCTGACGGGTTGATCATCGGGCTGCTGACCGAAGGGGCAATAGCTCAAGGTGGCCATCAGTGCCAGTTGATAGAGGTTGAGCGCACAGAACTCGGCGTCGGTTGACAGCATGGGGCGCAAGGCCCGTAGCGGGCGCACTTCCAGTACCGTGTGTTGTAGCGGCATGAGAGCAACACCGCTTTGACCCTGTTTACCCATGATCTTCGCCGGCCCCGTTTCAATCGGGTAATGGCTGTAAACCTGCGGCGGTAAATGCGAGGCATGCCTGACCAGATGGCGCACTTCCACTTGAAAAAAAGCATCAGCGCAGGCTTGTGCGGGGTTTTCTTTGGTGCGGGTGGAGTTTTGGTTCAAGTAGCGGGTTTGCTCGGCGCGTACTTGGAGTTCAGTGATTTTGAGGGGGTAATGAGGTCTTCCTTGTAAAAACGCATAGGCCTTTTCATGCCCTTGGTATTTTTGGTCAAGGAGTAGCAAGATAGGGCCGGCAAAGTGGTTGTCCACTTTTCCCATGCCCGATATATCCAACACTCCGTCGTATTCTTGCCCTTCCGAATCGGTTACGACGTAGGCCAACCCGGCATAGGGTTCGCCAGAGCCGAACTCGTCGACTAACTGAAAGCTGCTCCATCGACCCTGTGCGGGGCACGCCAATACGCGGCTGCTCAGCGGCGACTCCAGTTCTTTTTCCAATGACGTCATGTCGAAATCTCCTTATTCAGTACAGCCTGGGTAAATGGTGCATTGCTTTCCGTCGGGCATCTGAAAGCCGCTGAAGTCCTTGTAGTTGCCAAAGCAAAACGCGTATTGGTCTTCGAAGTTATCGCCCATGCATCGCTTCCAACCGTTCGGCACTTTGACCCATGTATCCCCAATGGCTGGCTTTTCCTCTTCAGCCAACTTGATGCGCATCCTCACGGTTTTTCCCGGCAGTTGGTCCGGGGTGTACGCAGCGAAGGGTTGGCCACGTCCGCGCTCGCCCTGTGCGTTGATCGTTTTGCAGTTGAGGAGTTTTCTAAGGATGCGAGGCTTGCCTGAGGTGCGGAACAGCCATTGGCATTCACCGTCGAAGGTGCTTTCACCCGCCTTGTTAACGATGCCTTTGTATCGATCTTCCACCTCGTCGCGAATGAACACGCTGGCGATATCCGTACCAAAATCTCCCCGGGCTTTACCGTAAGTCCCATAGATTTTCAGCTCGATGCGGCTAATGACCAGCGGGCACCCACTGACCGTTCGGCGCAGGGCAATCTCAGCGTTTGGCTGGTAGTTTTCACGCCATTTCATGTTGTACCCGACTTCTGTATTTCTCCCGCCGGGCACGGTGCAGGTTTCGCCTTTGGCGGGCACATACACGGCAATGGCCTGGTAGGTGAAGTCGGGCGGTAAATCGGCGGTGAAGGTGAACGTGTTCGGCTGGCTGGTGGCACAGCCTGCGGTTAACGCGAGACAACAGCCTAAAACGGGGCTTTTAAACAGCGACTTCACCAGTGGATACGACGTTGTCATGGGGGAGATGTCCTTATTCAGTGCAGCCTGGGTAAATGGTGCATTGCTTTCCGTCGGGCATCTGAAAGCCGCTGAAGTCCTTGTAGTTGCCAAAGCAAAACGCGTATTGGTCTTCGAAGTTATCGCCCATGCATCGCTTCCAACCGTTCGGCACTTTGACCCATGTATCCCCAATGGCTGGCCTTTCCTCTTCAGCCAACTTGATGCGCATCCTCACGGTTTTCCCCGGCAGTTGATCGAGCGTGTACGCCGAAAACGGTCGACCCCGCCCCGGTTCGCCCTGCGCATCGGTTTTTTTGCAATCAAGGATTTTTACGATGCGCCGTTTTGGCCCGACGGTGCGAAACAGCCATTGGCACTCACCGAAGAAGGTACTTTCACCTGCCTCGTTGAAGGCACGTTTGTACTGCTCCTCCAGTTCATCGCGAATGACGACCCCAGCTGTATCCCCGCTTTGATCTCCCCAGTCCTTGCCATAAGCCGATTTGATATCCAGCTTGATGCGGCTAATGACCAACGGGCACCCACTAACCGTTCGGCGCAGGGCGATTTCAGCGGTTGGCTGGTAGTTTTCACGCCATTTCATGTTGTACCCGACTTCAGTATTTCGTCCTCCCGGCACGGTGCAGGTTTCGCCTTTGGCGGGCACATACGCGGCAATGGCCTGGTAGGCGAAGTCGGGCGGTAAATCGGCGGTGAAGGTGAATGTGTTCGGCTGGCTGGTGGCACAGCCTGCGGTTAACGCGAGACAACAACCCAAGTTAGCGGTTCGTAATGCGCGTTTCATGGCGGGGCTTCTCCTTGCCAAAACTCCGTTACCTGATGCACCCGTTCGAAATGCTCAATGGGCGTTTCATCAGGACGCGCCTGCCAGTGCGGCGGCAGCGTGTACGCGGGCGCCTGCAAACTCTGGGTCAGCAGAAACGCCAATTGCTCCGGCTCCAGCCAGCCCCATGCCTGCGCCAAGGCCAGTCGGTCGCGTAACCAGGTGTCTGGGTCATGCAGTTCGGCGAGTCTGACGTAGGCTTTCAGATGCGCTGCCAACAAGTAGCGGTGGGCATTGAGCCGGCGAATCTCTGAAGCCTGCGGATGTGGGGTCGGTGCGTGCAACCAAAGAGGTTCATCCGGTACTGGATACGTGCCGGGGGCAGGGCTGACGGCGGTTTTCCAGCCTGTACCGTTCCAGTAGCACACACTGATCGCCGGTCCGAGATAGGCCGGATAAGCCTCGACAGGCAGATGTTCAAGTGCGCGAGCCAATACTCGATTGTCGTGAAAGCGATACAGCGCCCGATGGGGACGCGTGCCGATGATCAGGCGCTCCTGCCAGTGACTCACCAGTTTGCGCAGTTCGCCTTTTGGCAGGCTGACCAGCCAGCCCCAGTTTCGCTGCGGGTGCTCGAGCAGTTCGTCAATACGGCGGTCGCCGGGTTGGTCCAAGGTGAAAATGAACGGACCGGCGTCAGCCAGGTCAGCGATGTGGGTGCCGCTGTAGACGCCCAAGTACTGTTCAAATTGGCTGGAGTTCAGCAATAACTGGCGCGTTTCGCGCTCATTCTCCGAGTCCAGCACCAGACATACTTCATGGCCAAAGCGCCGCTGTTCGGTCATCCACTGGCGGGGGAGTGTATCCATCATGCGGCAGCTCCTTCAGTCGGGCAGAGGCCAGCCCGGCAGGTTTCGCAGAGGGGGCAGAAATCCGCCTCCAGCGCGTGACTGACCGCCATTAGCTCATTCTGGGAAGGCGCGATGATCGGGGGCAATTCGGGGGGCGCAGACAAGGCATCAGTGGATCCCGGCATCGGTAGCGATGCGTCCGGGCCCGGCACGGGCGTACCGCCAATCTGGATTTGGCTGCTGCTGAAAATTCCACCGGGGCCCATCACAAAGTGTTCGCTGCCGGTGCTGATACTGACACCCACGCGCGCTTTCAGAATCAGGTAATCAGCCTCGATGACAATTTCCCGGCCCGCTTTGGTCACCAGCATCCCATCGACCAGGGTGTGGCTGTTGCCGGCGACGTGCAGGTAGTCACTGGCCTGGAGCTGGACCTGCCGGTCCCCGGTAATGGTTCGATGTTCTTTGGCTTTCAGTACGGTGAAGCTGTCGCCGTTAACGGTTTCCCGACGTTCGTTGCCCACTTCCAGGCGGCTGTCGTTTTCAACCTTCTGCTCCATATCTCGCTGGGCACGCAGGTAAATCAACTCCTGGCCGGTACGGTCTTCCAGGTGCAGTTCATTGAAACCCGTGCTGTCGGGCGAACTGCGGGAGCGAAACACGCTGCGGGTCTTGTGCTTGGGCAATTCATAAGGCGCTGGATTCGCGCTGTTCACAAAACATCCGCTGATCACTGGTTGATCCGGGTCACCTTCGAGAAAGCTGACCAGTACTTCCATGCCCACTCGCGGGAGTGTGCTACTGCCATACGCATTGCCGGCCCAACCGGTGGCCACCCGCACCCAAAAACTGCTTTTGTCGTCGTAACGGCCTTCGCGATCCCAGAAAAACTGCACCTTCACCCGACCGTATTGGTCGCAGTGGATCTCTTCACCCTCGGGGCCGGTGACCACGGCCGTTTGATTGCCGGACATTCTCGGTTTGTCGTGGATCTGTGGCGGGCGGTAGAACACCTCCCAGGGCGTGGCGACGAATTGGTTGCGATAGCCTTGAAAACCCTGTTCGACATCGGCGGCGTTACTCACCGCACTCTCTTCGAGGACTTGCGGCATCCGCCCTTCGTGCTGAACCTCAGTCAGCAACCACAGCTGGTTCCATTCATCAATGGGATGCTCGGACAGTTGCAAAAAGTGCCCGGCGGCCAGTGAGGCCTGATCGCTTTTCCCCTGCGCTTGCTCGCAATCGGCACGATGGCGTTCCAGCTCACGCAGACTCAGGCGCTTACCCCGCTCACGCTGGGTAAAGCGGCCCGGGTAATCGTAAATCTCCAGATCCGGCTGGGCAGTGTCGAGGGTGGGGTGATAGCCGGAGTCGAGCTGGATACGGGCTTTCTCAAAGTCGTAGGCGCGGCGAGCGCTTCGGTTGGAGCGGGTTTGCTCCCACACATCAAAGAAATTGACTACCGGCTTTTGCGCGACCATGCCGCTGTCCTGCTTGAAAGGCGTCGCACCGTCGAGTCGGGGAAACACGGTCTGGTCGTCACCGAACACCAGCACATGCTGATCGCGGCGATGGCGAAAGTGGTAATGCAGCCCCTCTTCCTCGCACAGTCGCTGTATGAAACCCAGATCGGACTCATGGTATTGAACGCAGAAGTCACGTGGTGGGTAAGTCGAGCCGAGCTGGAACAGGCAGGCGTCTTTGAGGATCCCGTGTTCCGCGAGTAGCCGCTGGATGATCTGCGGGACCGACAGGTTTTGAAAAATCCGCTGGTTGGTGCGATGCGCCAGATAGGCCAGCTGAGGAACCAAGGTCATGCGGTAGCGGGTCAGGCGTTTACCCGGGCTGCCTCGGGCAAAATCGTACACCTGCCCGTGAATGCCAGCGCCGCTGTCGTTGAAGGCCAAAAAGGCGCGTTTGTGCAGCAGGATTTTCGCGGTGAGGTCCCGTCGTTCGCTGACCAGTTCGAGATCAAAGGCGTAAGGCTGGCTGATGAATTCCTTGCCGCTGAATGAAAGCACCTGAAGGTCGTGCAATAAATCGTCGACAGTCAGGCTGAAACGGGCGTGTGGGTTGGCGTCGAACATCCATGACTCCTTGTCCTATGCGTGGCATTGGCTTCGGGACGTTGATGCACCGGTGCAAAAGACCTTCCATGGTCAGTCACAACTGAACGTCCTGAAGCCGGGTTCAATGCCACGCTAACAAGGGATTAAACGAATTGATGTCAGACGCTTCCCAAAATGCTGTTACACATCACAGTACTCGCGACGGTTGGTGGTCAGGCCTGGAGGCGAACCCAGACAGTTACGAGCACCGTCGCCGCCATCAACCACGCCACCGCCGCCACCGCCAGCGACGCCTCCAGCCGCATCCGGTCGACCATCACATACAAGGTCGCCAGGTAGACGAAGTACGGAATGATCGACCACATGCCAAACACGATGGTGGTTTTCAGATCATCGAGCGAGCGCCCTTTGCCGACGATGTAATGGGCGATCAGCGCAAAGGTCGGAAACAGCGGCACCAGGCCTGCGATGTAATAGTTTTTGGTCTTGGCCAGCATGGCCAGGATCACCACCACCGCCGCGCCCAGGGTTGCTTTGAAAATCAGGTCCATCAGTGGCTCAGCCCGTATTTCTTCACTTTGTCGAACAACGTGGTCTTGGCCATCCCCAGTTCCAGACTGGCTTGGGTCAGGTTGCCGCCACTGCGTTGCAAGGCATCGCTGAGCAGGTTGCGTTCGAAGGCTTCCACCGCTTCGGCGAAGGCCAGGCCCTGGTTACTGCCGCTGGCGCCGGATTTTTTGAAGGCCGGCAGGCCGAGGGCGAAGCGTTCGGCGACGTTGCGCAATTCTCGCACGTTGCCCGGCCAGTCGTGGCTCATCAGGATCGATACAGTCTGATTGTCCAGCTCCGGCACGGCGCGGTCGAAGCGCAGGGATGACTGCTGCAAAAAGTGTTCGAACAATTGCAGGATGTCTTCGCGGCGTTCGCGCAGCGGCGGCAGTTCCAGGGTTACCACGTTCAGGCGGTAATACAGGTCGCTGCGAAATTCGCCGGCCTTGCTCGATTGATCCAGATCGGACTTGGTCGCGGCAATCACCCGGCAATCCACCGCCACGCTCTGGTTCGAGCCGAGGCGTTCGAGGGTGCGTTCCTGCAACACCCGCAGCAGTTTGATCTGCAATGGCAGCGGCATGCTTTCCACTTCGTCGAGGAACAGCGTGCCGCCATCGGCGTGTTCGATCTTGCCGATCCGCCGCTTGCCGGCACCGGTGAAGGCGTTGGCCTCGTGGCCGAAGATTTCGCTTTCGAACAGGTTCTCCGGCAGGCCACCGCAGTTCAGCGCGACGAACTGTTTGGTGTGCCGACGGCTGAAGTCGTGCAGGCAGCGCGCAACCAACTCTTTACCGGTGCCGGTCTCGCCTTCGATCAGCACGTTGGCCGAGGTGTCGGCGACGTTGGCGATCAGTTCCCGCAGGTTCTGCATGGCCGGCGAGCGCCCGATGATCCGGCCTTCGAGGGAATCGCGTTCCGCCAGTTGCCGGCGCAACGAAGACACTTCCCGCGCCAGGCTGCGTTGCTCCAGCGCGCGGCGGGCAACATCCACCAAACGTTCGGGGGAGAAGGGTTTCTCCATGAAGTCGTAGGCGCCTTTCTGCATCGCGCCGACGGCCATCGAGATGTCGCCATGGCCGGTAATCAGCACCACCGGCAGGCTGCGATCGCGGGCCTTGAGCCGGGTCAGCAGTTCCAGGCCATCGATGCCCGGCAGGCGGATGTCGCTGATGACGATCCCGGCGAAGTTATCGCCGACCCGCTCCAGCGCTTCTTCGGCGCTGCCGACGCCCACGCAGGGAATGTCTTCCAGGGTCAGCGCCTGTTGGCAGCCGAGCAGGACATGGGGGTCGTCTTCGACGATCAGCACACTAAGGTCGTTGTTCATATTGGCTCGGCGGGAGTGGGGCTTACCAACGGTAAACTGAGGACGAAGGTGGTACCACCGCTGGCGGGGTGCTCGACACCCAGATGCCCGCCCGTGGCGGCAGCCAGGCTCGCTGAAAGAGTCAGGCCGAGGCCCAGGCCCTGTTCACCGGGTTTGGTGGTGAAGAACGGTTCGAACAGATGCTTGCGCGCTTCGGCATCGATGCCGTGGCCGTTGTCGCGCACCCGCAGGCGATACTTGCCGTCGAATTCCTCGCCTTCAAGCCATAACGCCGGTTGAGGTTGTGACTGCATGGCGTCGAGCGCATTGCCGATCAGGTTCACCAGAATCTGCTCCAGACGGGTCTGGTCGATCTGCACCTGCACGTCGGCAAAGTCGCGGTGCAATTGCAGATGCGCGCTTTCCATCCGGCTGCCCAGCAGTTGCAGGGCGGCCTCCACGGCTTTGCCAAGGCTGGCCTGGCCCTTGTCGTCACCGCGTCGGGCGAAGGAACGCAGGCTGGCGGTGATCCGGCCCATGCGGTCGATCAGTTCATTGATGGTTTTGAGGTTGGTGCTGGCCACATCCAGCTGACCGCGTTCCAGAAAACGCACGGTGTTGCCGGACAAGGTCCGCAAGGCGGCCAGCGGCTGGTTCAATTCGTGGGCGATGCTGGTGGACATCTGGCCGATGGCGGCCAGTTTGCCGGCCTGGACCAGTTCATCCTGGGCGCGGCGCAAGGTTTCTTCAGCCTGCCGGCGTTCACGGATCTGGCCCTTGAGCCGTTCGTTGCTGGCGCGCAGGTCGGTGGTGCGTTCGGTAATCCGACGCTCCAGTTGATTGTTGGCTTCCTGCAGGGCTTCCCGCGCCGCGAGGCGGGTGGCGATCACCTTGCGCCGCTCGTTCCAGGCAATCAGCAGAAACGCCACCAGGGCAAACGCCACCGCCACCAGAATCCCTTGATTGATCGCTTCACGCCGCAGGTCTTGCAGGGGCGTGAGCAGGGTGAAATTCCATGGGGTATCACTCAGCGGTCGGGTTTGCGACAGGTAGCTGATGTTCTCTTCATCGGACATCAGTTCGCTGTTGGCGGGGAAGGTCAGTTTTTCCTCGCCTTCGGCCAGTTTCTCCCGCGCCAGCGGTTGCAGTTCATTCAGCGGATACCAGTAATACTGGAGGCTGCGGGCCAGGCGTTCCTTGGTGTCGTCGCTCAACGGCACCACCGACTTGAGCCGTCGCGCCGGATCGCTGGAGAGAATGATGATGCCGTTCTCGTCGCTGACGAAGGCTTCCAGGCGCGCGCGCTGCCAGCGTTCTTCCATGGCTTCGAGGCGAACCTTGACCACCGCGACGCCGATGATCTTGCCATGCTCTTCCAGGCCATGAGCCAGGTAATAGCCGGGTTCGCCGCTGGTGCTGCCGATGCCGTAGAAACGCCCCGGCTGACCACGCACGGCGTTCTGGAAATAGGCGCGGAAGGACAGGTCTTCACCCAGATAACTGTCGACATCGCGCCAGTTGCTGGTGGCCAGTACGCGACCGGTGGTGTCCATCACATAAATGGCCCGACTGCGGCTGCGCCGGTTCAGGCCTTCAAGGTATTCGTTGACCGTCTGCCGGAGTTCCGGCGACGGGTCGGCCAACAGCCTGGAAACACTGGATTCCAGTTCCAGCAGGCTGGGCAGGTAGGTGTACTTGCTGATCTCGCTCTCGACGGCGCGGGCGTGCAGCTCCAGCTGACGCTGGCCGTTCTCGCTGAGGCTGCGAATGCCGTAGTGTTCACTGACCCAGAAGCCGATGTAACCCAATCCGATCATCAGGGCGATGATCAGCGGCGGCAGGAACAGATGGCGAATCAGACGGGGTTTCACGGCGAGTGATGGCGGCGCTGCGCGGTAGAGAGTGGAGTCGCATTTCATCACAGATGCCTTGGGTCAACCACAACACAAATATCCATATACCCACGGGCCCCTGTGGGAGCTGCTGTGTGGTGATCCGTAGGAGCCAGGCTTGCCGGCGAAGGCGTCCTTGAGAGCGCCTTCGCCGGCAAGCTTGGCTCCTACGAAAAGCTGTCCGCTCCCACATTAGTTGGGGAGCGGTGTCTTCCTGCTTAGTGCTGCAGAATTTTCTCGAGGAAATGCTGCGCACGCTCGGAGCGGGCGTTGATGTCGCCGAAGAACTCTTCTTTCTTGCAGTCTTCGATGATTTTGCCCGCGTCCATGAAGATCACCCGGTCCGCCACTTTGCGGGCGAAGCCCATTTCGTGGGTCACGCACATCATGGTCATGCCTTCATGGGCCAGTTGCACCATCACGTCGAGCACTTCGTTGACCATTTCCGGGTCCAGCGCCGAGGTCGGTTCGTCGAACAGCATGACGATCGGGTCCATCGCCAGCGCACGGGCAATCGCCACACGCTGTTGCTGACCGCCGGAGAGCTGGCCAGGATGCTTATGCGCATGGGCAGACAGCCCGACGCGCTCAAGCAGTTGCAGGCCTTTCTTGGTGGCTTCTTCCTTGCTGCGGCCCAACACCTTGATCTGCGCGATGGTCAGGTTTTCGGTAATGGTCAGGTGCGGGAACAGTTCGAAATGCTGGAACACCATGCCCACGCGCGAACGCAGTTTCGGCAGGTTGGTCTTCGGGTCGGCGATGGAGGTGCCATCGACGATCACGTCGCCTTTCTGGAACGGTTCCAGTGCGTTGACGCATTTGATCAGGGTGGATTTGCCGGAACCGGACGGCCCGCACACCACGATCACTTCGCCTTTTTTGACCTCGGTGCTGCAGTCAGTCAGTACCTGGAAGTCGCCATACCACTTGTTGACATTCTTGATAGAGATCATACGGCAAACCTTTTTTGCAGACGCTTGACCAGCTGCGAGGCGGCAAAGCTGATGATGAAGTATGTGAAACCGGCGAAGATCAGGAACTCATTGGAGCGGCCGATGATGTCGCCACTGGCGCGCGAGGCATTGAGGAAGTCCACCAGACCCACCGCGTAAACCAGCGAGGTGTCTTGAAACAGGATGATGCTCTGTTGCAGCAGCAGCGGGGTCATCTTGCGGAACGCTTGCGGCAGGATGATCAGACGCATCATCTGGCCGTACGTCATGCCCAGGGCCTGAGCTGCGCCCATCTGCCCCTTGGGAATCGACTGCACGCCGGCCCGGACGATTTCGCAGAAGTACGCCGCTTCAAACATCATGAAGGCCACGATGCACGAGGCGAACGCACCAATCGGGGTATCTTCGCCGGTGATCCAGCGCAGCACGAACGGTACCGCCAGGTAGAACCAGGTGATCACCAGCAGCAGCGGGATCGAGCGGAAGTAGTTGACGTAGGCGCCGGCCAGGTTCGACAGCAGTTTGCTGTGGGACAGGCGCATCAGGGCCAGGATGGTGCCGAGGATGATCCCGCCGATTACGCCCATGGCCATCAGCTTGAGGGTCATGACCATGCCGTTCCACATACCCGGCAGGGAAGGGATGATGCCCGAGAAGTCGAATTCCATCATTTACCCCCTACGGAGATCAGGCCCGGTACGGCGACTTTCTTCTCGACCAGGCGCATCAGCAGCATCAGGCTCATGTTCAGGGTGAAGTAGATCAGCGTTGCCAGGGTGAAGGCTTCGAACAGGTTGGCGGAGAACTCGGCGGTCTGTTTGGTTTGCGCGAGCAGTTCCATCAAGCCGATCAGCGAGGCCACGGATGTGTTCTTGAACACGTTGAGGAATTCGGAGGTGAGCGGCGGAATGATGATCCGGTAGGCCTGGGGCAGCAGCACGTTCCAGTAGATCTGCGGCAGCTTGAAACCCATGGCGCGGGCGGCGGATTCCTGGCCGCGAGGCAGCGCCTGGATACCGGTGCGCACTTGTTCGCAAACCCGAGCGGTGGTGAACAGGCCCAGGCAGACGACGACGCTCAGGAAAGCCGAAGTGGTCGGGTTAAGGTCCTGTTTGTACCAGTCCTGCAGGTTTTGTGGCAGCAGATCAGGCACCAGGAAGTACCAGATGAACAGCTGCACCAGCAGCGGCACGTTACGGAAGAGTTCGACGTAGCAGGTCGCGATGCCCGATACGAGGCGATTCGGTACGGTGCGCATGACGCCCAGAATCGAGCCCAGTGTCAGGGCGATGACCCAGGCCACGATGGCGATGGCAATGGTCCAGCCCAAACCGGTGATGTACCAGTCGAGATAGGTCTCGCTGCCCACGCCGGTGGACTTGAAGAACACGCCCCAGTCCCAGTTGTAATTCATTAGGGTCTCCCCTCGGATTCGATCGATGTACAAGTACCCGCCAGGGGAAGCTTCGTTCCCGCCCTGATCGTGAAGATCAGGCACACACGAACGGCTCGACAGCCACCGGTTCGAGTGTTTCCAAAAATGCCAGCAGGGGGTGACAAACTCCTGGAAGGGCCGGGCCCTCTCAGGAGATAAGGGTAGTCAGAAAATCAGGACTTCTTGTCGTCAGCCGCTTTATCGGTCGGATTGGCGATCAGGGCCTTGAGCTCGTTGCTCATCGGGAAGTTCAGGTTCAGGCCTTTTGGCGGGATCGGCTGCATGAACCATTTTTCGTAGATCTTGTTGATCTCGCCCGACTTGTAGGTGGCGACAATGGCGTCATCCACAGCCTTCTTGAACGGCTCGTCGCCCTTGCGGACCATGCAGCCGTAGATTTCGTAGGACTGTGGAGTACCGGTTACCACCCAGTCATCCGCCTTCTTGGCCTTGGCTGCTTCGCCGGCCAGCAGGGCGTCGTCCATCATGAACGCGACGGCACGGCCCGACTCCAGCATCTGGAATGACTCGCCGTGGTCTTTGGCGGAGATGATGTTCATGCCCATCTGCTTGTCGGCGTTCATCGACTTGAGGATGCGCTCGGACGTGGTGCCGGCGGTGGTCACGACGTTCTTGCCTTTGAGGTCCGGGAAGTCTTTGTACGGCGAGTCTTTCTTGGTCAGCAGCTTGGTGCCGATTTCGAAGATGCCGACGGAGAAGTCAACTTGCTGCTGACGCTCGACGTTGTTGGTGGTGGAACCGCATTCGACGTCCACGGTGCCGTTCTGCACCAGCGGGATACGGGTTTGCGAGGTCACCAGGTTGTATTTGACCTGGAGGTTGGGCATGTCCAGGTCTTTCTTGATGGCTTCGACGATTTTCAGCTGGATATCGTGGGCGTAGCCAACCGGTTTGCCGGAAGCGTCCGCGATGTAGGAAAACGGAATGGAAGCGTCACGATGCCCGAGGGTGATGGTGCCGGACTCTTTGATCTTCTTCAGTGTGCCGGTGAGTTCGGCGGCGAAAACTGGAGTGCTAATCAGAGCGGCAGCAATGGCTGCGCCCAGGATATGGGGAACGATGCGCATCAAACTTTCCTCGACATTGTTTTTTTTATGGAGCCAGTTCATCGGCCTTTTTCAGCTTCGAATGCCTGATGGCTCCTGAGGTGTTGGCACAAACAGGCATTCGTCCAAGAGATTAGAGCATGACTCGTGCCAGGCCAGGCATAGTTGGTCAAGTTATTGATTTATAAAGGTATTAAATATTTATGGCGCATTTTTTCAAGATCAGTAATCCGGTTATCCGAATCGACCGACAAGTCGCGTTCGGAAAACCGAATGCAATCCTGGGTTTACCTCATCCCTTGTGGGAGCGAGCCTGCTCGCGATAGCAGTGTGTCAGCCACGTCGATGTTGAATTGAATGGCCTCATCGCGAGCAGGCTCGCTCCCACAAGGGATATGCGGTGTCTGGGATGAAAAAAGCCCCTGAATCGTGAGATTCAGGGGCTTCGTTTTAACCGGATTCCCGATCAGGCCGCTTCGATCTTGCTGCGGTTCTGTTCGACCTTGTTCAGGTAATCCTTGAGCTTTTCCTGTTCCGCCGAGGTGGTGAACAACCCAAGCTTGCTGCGGCGCCACAGAATGTCGTGGGCGGTGGTCGCCCATTCTTCGCTGCACAGGTAATCGACTTCCCGGGTGTAGAGGCCGCCACCGATGTGTTCGCCCAGGTCACTGAGGCTTTCCACACCTTCGAGCATGCGCCAGGTGCGGCTGCCGTAAGTGGTGGCCCAACGACGGGCGATCTCGGTGGGTACCCAGTCGAACTTGTCGCGGATCCGCGCGCTCAGTGCCTGTGGCGTGGTCATGTCTTCGCCGCCGGGCAGGGGGGCGCTGGCAGTCCAGCTTGGCTTGACGTGCGTGAAGTACGGGGCCAGTTGCGCCAGCGCCGACTCGGCCAGTTTGCGGTAAGTCGTCAGTTTGCCGCCGAACACTGACAACAGCGGTGCCTCTTCGCCATTGCCCGACAACGCCAGGGTGTAGTCGCGGGTGACGGCCGACGGGTTGTCGGATTCGTCGTTGCACAACGGACGAACACCGGAATAGCTGTGCAGGATGTCGTCGCGGCTGATTTGCTTCTTGAAGTGGGCGTTGACCACTTTGAGCAGGTAATCGGTTTCGCCCTCGGTGATCGCAACTTTCGCCGGGTCGCCGGTGTATTCGCGGTCGGTGGTGCCGATCAGGGTGAAGTGGTTCAGATACGGAATAGTGAAGACGATGCGCTGATCTTCGTTTTGCAGAATGTGCGCATGTTCGCCTTCATACAGTTTCGGCACGATCAAATGGCTGCCCTGAATCAGGCGGATGCCATACGGCGATTCCATCTTCAGGTCGTCACGAATGAACTTGGCGACCCATGGGCCGGCAGCGTTGACCAGTGCCTTGGCGCGGATCGAAAACAGGCTGCCATCGGCGCGTTCCAGGTGCAGGTGCCACAGGCCTTTGGTGCGACGGGCGTTGACGCAACGGGTCTGGGTGTGGACATGGGCACCGTTCTCGCGGGCGGCCATGGCGTTGAGCACGACCAGGCGCGCGTCATCGACCCAGCAATCGGAGTATTCAAAGCCTTTGGTGATTTCGCTTTTCAGCGGGCTGTCCGGGCCGAACTTCAGGCTTTTCGAGCCTTCGAGTTTTTCCCGTTTGCCGAGATGGTCATAAAGGAACAGACCGGCGCGGATCATCCAGGCCGGACGCAGGTGCGGGCGGTGCGGCAGCACGAAGCGCATCTGTTTGACGATGTGCGGCGCCTTGGCCAGCAGCACTTCGCGCTCGGCAAGGGCTTCGCGCACCAGGCGAAATTCGTAATGTTCAAGGTAGCGCAGGCCACCGTGGATCAGTTTGCTGCTGGCCGACGAGGTGTGGCTGGCCAGATCATCCTTTTCGCAAAGGAACACCGAAAGGCCGCGACCGGCGGCATCCGCTGCGATCCCCACGCCATTGATTCCACCACCGATGACGGCGATATCGTAAACCTCGGCGAGAGGGGGCGTAGGCAAGGTAGAAGTGGGCATCGGCTGGCCTCGGTTTTTTTGAATTTCTATATTTGAATTCGAACATTAATGTTCATTTGCGAAAATATTAGCCCATAAAGGCGCCCACAGCCAGTCAACTTCGATTGAAAATACTGATCGAAGGGCGGCTAAAGGAAAATTTACGAACATTTAGATGCGCGTAAGGGCGCGAAAGAAGAGGTGCGGCAGGGATTGCTATCGCGAGCAGGCTCGCTCCCACAAGGGTTGCGCTGAACCTGTGGGAGCGAGCCTGCTCGCGATGGCGTCCGGACAGACAACTAAGATGTGAGGGGGGTTAAACGACTTCCAGCCGAATCTTGTGCTGGCTCAACAACTGCGCCAAGGCCGGCGAAGGCTGCTGATCGGTGACCAGGCAATCGATCAGGCTGATCGGTCCCAGGCGAATCATGGCGTTGCGCCCGAATTTGCTGGAGTCCGCCGCGAGGATGACCTGTCGGGCATTGGCGATGATCGCTTGGGACACCCGTACTTCCTGGTAATCGAAGTCGAGCAGGCTACCGTCTTCATCAATGCCGCTGATGCCGACCAGTGCGAAGTCGACCTTGAACTGGTTAATGAAGTCGACGCTGGCCTGACCCACTACGCCGCCGTCACGCCGCACGTTGCCGCCCGTCAGCAGCACGTCGAAGTCGTCCTTGGCGCTGAGCATCGAGGCCACATGCAGGTTGTTGGTGATGATCTTCAGGTGGTTGTGGTTGAGCAACGCCCGGGCAATGGATTCGGTGGTGGTGCCGATATTGATGAACAGCGAGGCGTGATCGGGAATCTGAGCGGCAATGGCTTCGCCGATACGCTGCTTTTCATCGCGCATCTGATCGGCGCGCATGGCGTAGGCGGTGTTTTCGACGCTGGAATCATAGGCCGCGCCGCCGTGGTAGCGACGCAGCAGATTGACTTCCGCCAGTTGATTGATATCACGGCGGATGGTTTGCGGTGTAACGACGAACAGCTGAGCCATTTCCTCGATGCTGACATAGCCGCGTTCGCGGACCAGTTCGAGGATTTGCTGCTGACGGGGAGGCAGATTCATGGGGCTTCCTTTGGCTGCCGTGCAAAATTTGCCCATGATGCCGCACGAATCCACTCCCTGCCAGTTACATACCGATACGAGTTCTCAGCCTGGCTTATTCAGCGCCCTCGTGCGGTTCCCAATCGCGGGTGCGGCTGACGGCTTTTTTCCAGCCGGCATAGAGTCTTTCCTTCGCGGTTTCGTCCAGCGTTGGTTCGAACTCGCGCTCGATTACCGCTTTGCCGCGTAGCTCGTCCAGGCTGCCCCAGAAGCCGCACGCCAAACCTGCCAGGTACGCTGCGCCCAGCGCGGTGGTTTCGCGCATTTGCGGACGCTCGACCTGAGTGCCGAGGATGTCGGCCTGGAACTGCATCAGGAAGTTGTTCGCGACTGCACCGCCGTCGACGCGCAGGGATTTGAGGCGTTCGCCGGAATCCTGCTGCATGGCGTCCAGAACGTCGCGGGTCTGGTAGGCAATCGACTCCAGCGCGGCACGAATAATGTGATCCACGCGTACGCCGCGAGTCAGGCCGAACAGCGCGCCACGGGCATACGGGTCCCAGTACGGAGCACCCAGACCGGTGAAGGCCGGCACCAGGTACACGCCGTTGCTGTCCTTGACCTTGTTGGCGAAGTATTCGGTGTCGTGGGCGTCGTTGATGATTTTCAACTCGTCACGCAGCCACTGCACGGTGGAGCCACCGTTGAACACCGCGCCTTCCAGGGCGTAGGCCACTTCGCCGCGCGGGCCGCAAGCGATAGTAGTGAGCATGCCGTGCTTGGATTTCACTGCTTTGTCGCCGGTGTTCATCAGCAGGAAGCAACCGGTGCCGTAAGTGTTTTTCGCCTGGCCTGGCTCGACGCACATTTGGCCGAAGAGGGCGGCTTGCTGGTCACCGGCGATACCGCCAATGGCGATGCCGCTTTTGGTGTGGCCGTAGATTTCGGACGAAGACTTAACTTCTGGCAGCATCTCGCGCGGGATGTCGAGAACTTCCAGCATCTTCGCGTCCCACTCCAGCGTGTGGATGTTGAAGAGCATGGTGCGCGAGGCGTTGGTGTAGTCGGTGACGTGCACCTTGCCGCCGGTAAATTTCCAGATCAGCCAGCTGTCGACGGTGCCGAACAGCAGTTCACCCTTGCGCGCACGCTCGCGGCTGCCTTCGACGTTGTCGAGGATCCACTTGAGTTTGGTGCCGGAGAAGTACGGGTCGGTGACCAGGCCGGTGGTGTCGCTGATGTATTGTTCGTGGCCATCGCGCTTGAGCTGCTGGCAGATTTCGGTGCTGCGGCGGCACTGCCAGACGATCGCGTTGTAGATCGGGCGGCCGGTGGTCTTGTCCCAGACCACGGTGGTTTCGCGCTGGTTAGTGATGCCGATGGCCGCGACCTGATCGTGATGCAGGCCGGCTTGCGCCAGGGCCTCGACCATCACGGCGCTTTGGGTGGCGAAGATTTCCATCGGGTCATGTTCGACCCAGCCGGCTTGCGGGTAATGCTGCGCGAATTCGCGCTGGGCGGTGCAGACCACGTTCGCATCACGATCGAAGATGATCGCGCGGGAGCTGGTCGTACCCTGATCGAGGGCAATGATGTAGTTCTTATTCTGAATGTCGGTCATGTCGATTGCCTTGGACGAAATAAGGAAGTGAGGTCAGGCGCGCGATCTTATTGGGCAGGATCACGCGCCAACGGTTTCAAGACGTTCTGGGTTTGCCGTCAATGGCCGGTGTTGCGTCCCTTGTAGCAGGTATGGCGCCGGGCAGATGGCGGGCGATCAACCCGCGATAAGCTGCAGCGCCGAGGCAGGCACCGACGATCGGTGCAAAAATCGGGATCAGGAAGTACGGGATATCGCGCCCGCCAGTGAAGGAAATTTCACCCCAGCCCGCGAAGAAAGTCATTAGCTTAGGACCGAAGTCGCGGGCCGGGTTCATCGCGAAACCGGTCAGCGGGCCCATCGAGCTGCCAATCACAGCAATCAGCAGGCCGATCAGCAGCGGTGCCAGTGGTCCCTTGGGCAGGCCGTTGTTGTCGTCGGTCAGCGACATGATCACGCCCATCAGGATGGCGGTGATGATCACTTCAACCAAAAACGCCTGGGCCGTGGACAGGGCAGGGTTCGGGAAGGTGGAGAACACCGAAGCCAATTCAAGGCTGGCTTGGGTGCCACGAACCATATGGTGAGTTTGTTCGAAATCGAAGAATAGGTTGCTGTACAGCGTGTAAACCAACAAGGCGCCGCAGAAGGCGCCAGCCACCTGGGAGAAGATATAAAAGGGCAGTTTACGTTTTTCGAAGTCAGCGAAAATGCTCAGCGCGATACTCACGGCAGGATTGAGGTGCGCGCCGGAAACTCCGGCAGTGAGGTAGATCGCCATGCTGACGCCAACCCCCCAGATGATGCTGATTTCCCACAAACCGAAGCTGGCACCCGCCACCTTGAGCGCGGCAACGCAGCCGGTACCAAAAAAGATCAGCAGTGCAGTACCCAGAAATTCGGCCATGCATTGGCTTGAGAGCGACGGTTGTTGTAAAGCAGTTGTCATTGAAAACCTCTTTTTTGTTGTTGTCTGGCGCTTTTTCATCAAGGTCAAAGCGCGATTTTCACCGAGGCAGGATCCCCATCCTGTGCTCGGCTTACTGCTGGGTGCTGCAGTGAAACATTCGTACAGTATTCAGATTCGAAAAAATATAGACAAGAATGACTGCTGTCAAAGGTCGAAAGTGAACTATCGGTCACATTTCAACTATTAGTCACATGAATGATCCTATCGTTCACGCGGCAGGCAGAACGTAGACGAACGGCAGAAGATCTGACCAATCCCTTGAAATAGCGGCGCAATAGAGCCTTTTATCGATCAATGACCTAGAATCCTGCGCAGTGTTTTTCTTCTGTCGCCAAGCCTGGAGCTGCCATGACCCCCGCATTGGATTTGTTGAAAAAAGTTCGTGCCGAACATCGCGTGCACAGTTACGAACATGATCCGAAGGCAGCATCCTATGGCCTGGAGGCCGCGGAAAAACTGGGGTTGGCACCGGCGCAGGTGTTCAAGACGTTGCTGGCGGCCAGTGAGAAGGGGGAATTGTTGGTGGCGGTGGTGCCGGTCGTCGGAAGTCTGGACTTGAAGGCACTGGCGCATGCCGCTGGCGTGAAAAAAGTCGAAATGGCTGATCCCGCGGCCGCGCAACGGTCGACGGGGTATCTGTTAGGGGGTATCAGCCCGCTGGGGCAGAAGAAGCGCTTGCGCACTTTTATCGATAATTCAGCTCAACCTTTTTCCAGCATCTTCGTCAGCGCTGGACGGCGTGGTCTGGAAGTTGAACTGGCGCCCGCAGTGCTGGCCGAGCACACCCAGGCGAAGTTCGCCGATATCGGGCGCGCCTGAGCGCTATAGGGTGGGAATTGGGGAGGCGACGCTGGTTGCGAGCGGCAGAATATTGCTCGGCTGATTTCTTGTAGGAGCGAGGTTTGCCCGCGAAGGCGTAGTGTCAGTCGACATCATCATTGACTGGCATGACGCTTTCGCGGGCAAGCCTCGCTCCTACACAGATTCTGGTGTCAGCTGGCGGTGCTGTACCGCCGAACACCGGATTCGATCACCGGAATCTGCGCCGCTGTGCTGCCGGATGCCTGGAACAGCACAAGGTGTTCCGCCGCTACCCGTATGCCGACTTCAGCACCGACCAGATGATCGGCATGACTCGGGAAAATCGACTCCAGCTGCGCGCCCGTAGGCAACTGCAAGCGGTACAAGGTTGATGCACCCTGGAAACTCTTGCCGATAATCCGCGCCCTCAATGGGCCGTCCGGCGCATAGACGATATCGTCCGGACGCAGCAACACGTCCACGGCGCCACCGATTGGCCAGGTGTAGGCACGATTGCCGCGCAGTTCACCCAGCTCGGTCTGCACCGACTCCGGGCTGCTCAACTGACCGCGAATGAAGTACCCCTGGCCAATGAAACTGGCCACAAACGGCGTCAGGGGTTCGTGGTAGAGGTTGTAGGGCGTGTCCCACTGCTCGAGGCGACCTTCCTTGAAAACGCCCACGTGGTCGCTGACCGCGAAGGCTTCTTCCTGATCGTGGGTTACCAGAATCGCACTGGTGCCGCGAGCCTTGAGAATGTCGCGTACCTCATGACTGAGCTTGCGTCGAAGTTCGCCGTCGAGGTTGGAGAATGGTTCGTCGAGCAACAGCAGTTGCGGTTCTGGTGCCAGGGCACGGGCCAGGGCGACACGTTGCTGCTGCCCGCCAGACAGTTCATGGGGGAAGCGCTTGCCGAGGTTTTTCAGGTTGACCAGTTCCAGCAGTTCTTCGGTGACGCGATCCTTTTGCGGGTGCTTGCGGATCCCGAAGGCAATGTTCTCGGCCACGCTCAAGTGCGGAAACAGCGCGTAATCCTGGAACACCATGCCGATCCGGCGTTTCTCCGGGGCGAGGGTGAAGCCGGCACTGGAGATGGTCTCGCCCCCCAGCTGGATTTCACCTTCGTGCACCGGTTCGAAACCGGCAATCGCCCGCAGAGTGGTGGTTTTGCCGCAGCCCGAAGATCCCAGCAGGCAACCGATATCGCCAGCGTTCAAATGCAGGTTGAGGTTTTGCACAACCCGCTGGTCTTGATAACCGCAAGCCAGATTGCGCAGGTTCAACAGTAAAGGCTGGCTCATGCGTGGTGGTACGAAGGCGGGACGAGAAACTCGAGCAGGGCCTTTTGTGCATGCAGACGGTTTTCTGCCTGATCCCACGCCACCGAGCGCGGATCGTCGAGCAGGTCGAGGCTGATTTCCTCGCCACGGTGGGCCGGCAGGCAATGCATGAACAGCACGTCTGGGGCGGCCAGGTCGAGCAGGGCACGGTTGACCTGGAACGGTGCGAACAGCTTCAGGCGTTTGGCGGTTTCCTCTTCCTGGCCCATGGAGGTCCAGACGTCGGTGCTCACCAGATGCGCACCGCGCACGGCGTCCTGCGGATCGCGGACGATGCTCACCCGATCGCCGGCTTTGGCCACAAATTCAGGGTTGGGTTCGTAGCCTTCCGGGCAGGCGATGCGCAACTGGAAGTCGAACTGGATCGCCGCTTCTATATAGCTGTTGCACATGTTGTTGCCGTCACCGATCCAGGCCACGGTCTTGCCTTGAATCGAACCACGGTGTTCGAGGAAGGTTTGCATGTCGGCCAGCAACTGGCACGGATGCAGGTCATCGGACAGGCCGTTGATCACGGGCACGCGGGAGTTGGCGGCGAATTCGGTCAGGGTGCTATGGGCAAAGGTACGGATCATCACTGCATCGAGCATGCTCGACATGACGATGGCGCAGTCGCCGATCGGCTCGCCGCGACCCAGTTGGGTATCGCGCGGCGACAGGAAGATTGCCTGGCCGCCGAGCTGGATCATGCCGGCTTCGAACGAGATGCGGGTACGGGTCGAGGACTTCTCGAAAATCATCCCCAGGACGCGGTTTTTCAAAGGCTCGAACAGTACGCCGCGGTTACGCAGGTCCTTGAGCTCAACGCCTCGACGGATCACGCTGACCAGCTCTTCGGGCGTGCAATCCATCAGGGAGAGAAAGTGCCTTGCGCTCATCATTGACTACCTTTTGCAACAGACCGCAGATACTCAAAGCCTTGTTTAACTGAAAAACGGGCGAGACCTGCGGCGTAAGCCGCACGGGGCGACGAAATAGGGGGAGGCGCGATATTGACATTAAATGTCGCGTTATGCCAATAGGCTACGGTGTTTAGGGGATTTCAGAGGGGCTACGGGGTGACCGCAGTAGCGCTTTTGAAGCCTGTTCCTGACAGCAGCTAACCATTTGTACACCGGGCCCGCCGGGCTTGGCAATCAAACGGGGCGTGGGCGACACGCTGGCGGTCGGTTTTTTGACCTGTCATTCGAACTTTCGAGGGGCAATGTGTCTGGTCCGAAACATTTGCTAATGCAAAGTGCTGGGTTATAACTAGGGTCTGTCGTCCACTATTGACCAAGCCCGCCTCAGGCCCAGGAAATGCTGGAGGACAAGCCCAAATGAGCGACCCAGGAAGCCCTAGGAATGGAATCGAAAGAACAACTGTTAATGGAATTACTCGGCCTCACGGCACGCTCTCTGACCCACCTCACTGCTTCCATGACCTCGATGTCTTTCGAGTTGTTGCGCAGTGAAGACGAAGTGACCAAGGCCGCCGGCCGACGCATGATTGATCGCATGGCCACTGTCAGCGCCGGGCTCGATGAGCATTGGCGATTGATTGGCGAGCTCACCGGCGTGCACATCGCCCATGAGCAGATCGAAACCATCGAGGAGATCCAGCTGCAGGCGCCGCCGAGTCTGCCGTCGAACTGATCCCCTTGCGGCCATCGGCTGGCCTGATGGTCGCCGATTCACAAGACGAACGTCGCTGGCAAAGGGGCGAATCGCGCGCCATAGTTTTGTTCCCGCGGCCGACATTGCCCGCCCAGAACAAAACAGAGACTGGCCATGACCAAGACTCTCCACCACCGTGCGTGCCACCTGTGTGAAGCCATCTGCGGCCTGACCATCGAAACCACCGAGGTCGAAGGCGGCGCCGTGCAGATCACCTCGATCAAGGGTGATCCTCAGGATGCCTTTAGCCGCGGGCATATCTGCCCCAAAGCGGTTGCCCTGCAAGACATTCAGAACGATCCGGATCGCCTGCGTCAGCCAATGCTGCGAGTGGGCGGCGAATGGCAGGCTATCGAGTGGGAAGATGCGTTCAGCCTTGTGGCTGAACGCCTGGCGGCGATTCAAGAGCATCACGGGCAGAACGCGGTGGCGGTCTATCAGGGCAACCCCAGCGTGCACAATTACGGGTTGATGACCCACAGCAATTACTTCCTCGGCCTGTTGAAAACCCGTAACCGGTTTTCCGCGACGTCGGTCGATCAGTTGCCTCATCACCTGACCAGTCATTTGATGTATGGCCACGGCTTGCTGTTACCGATCCCGGACATTGATCACACCGATTTCATGCTGATCCTGGGCGGCAATCCACTGGCCTCCAACGGCAGCATCATGACCGTGCCAGACGTGGAAAAGCGCCTCAAGGCGATTCAGGCCCGGGGCGGTAAAGTGGTGGTGGTCGATCCGCGTCGCAGCGAAACGGCGGCGATTGCCGATCAGCATCTGTTCGTGCGCCCCGGTGGCGATGCGGCGCTGTTGTTCGGGCTGCTCAATACCTTGTTTGCCGAAGGCTTGACCCGCGACAGCCATTTGCCCGTCGATGGTCTGGATGAGGTGCGTGAGGCGATCGCGGGTTTCACCGCCGAGGCCATGAGCCCGCTGTGCGCGGTGCCCGCCGAGCAAATCCGCCAGCTGGCGCGCGACTTCGCGGCAGCGCCGACAGCGGTCTGTTACGGCCGCATGGGTGTTTCGACCCAGGCTTTCGGCACGCTGTGCCATTGGCTGGTGCAACTGATCAATCTGGTCACCGGCAACCTCGACCGGGAGGGCGGTGCGTTGTGCACCGAGCCCGCGGTTGATCTGGTGGCGTCGACCTCGGGCGGGCATTTCAATCGCTGGCAGAGCCGGGTGTCCGGGCGTCCGGAATACGCTGGAGAATTGCCGGTATCGACACTGGCCGAAGAGATGCTCACCGAAGGGGAAGGGCAGGTCCGTGCGCTAATCACCGTGGCGGGTAATCCGGTGCTGTCGACGCCCAATGGCCGACAATTGGAGCAGGCACTGGACGGGCTGGAGTTCATGGTCAGCATCGACTTGTACATCAATGAAACCACGCGTTATGCCGACCTGATCCTGCCGTCGACCTGCGCACTGGAAAACGATCATTACGACACCACGTTCAACATGTTCGCGGTGCGTAACGTCACTCGTTTCAACCGGGCAATCCTGGCCAAGCCGGAAGGCGCGCTGCATGACTGGGAAATCTTCGTGGGGCTGGCCAAAGCCTTTGCGACCAAGACCGGCAAGGAACTGAAACCGACTATCGCGCCCGCGCAGATGATCGACCGAGGGCTGCGGATGGGGCTGTACGGCGATGCTTCGGAACACAAGCTGTCGCTGGCAACCCTGTTCGATCATCCTCACGGTATCGATCTCGGCGCGCTCAAGCCCAACCTGGCGCCACGCCTGAAAACGGCCAGTCAGCGCGTCCAGGCAGCGCCTGTCGAGATCCTTGCCGACCTGACGCGCTTCGCGGCGCTGCAAGCACCGGTCGCCGATGAGCTGTTGATGATCGGTCGCCGCCATGTGCGCAGCAACAATTCGTGGATGCACAACTATCACCGTCTGGTGAAGGGCAAACCGCGCCATCAACTGCTGATGAATCCGGACGATCTGGCCAGCCGGGGGCTCAGCGATGGGCAACGGGTGCGCGTCAGTTCGCGGGTCGGGGTGATCGAGGTTGAAGTGGTCGCCAGCGTGGATATGATGAAAGGTGTGGTCAGCCTTCCTCACGGTTGGGGCCATGCGCGACCGGGTGTGCAGATGAGCATTGCCAGTGGCCAGCCAGGCTCCAGCGCCAATGACCTGACTGACGAATGTCAGCTCGATGAGTTGTCGGGCAATGCGGCGTTGAACGGCGTGCCGGTGACCGTGGCGGCGGCGTGAACATGTCTGTCGGGGAGGCCGAGCATGGCGCTCGGGTTTCCGTTACAATGCGCCACCGTGCCGACCACTGAGTCGGAAAGTTCAGCCGAGGTGCTCCATGGATATCATCGAAACGATTAAAGAGCAGATTGCCAACAACACCATTCTGCTTTACATGAAAGGTTCGCCGAATGCCCCACAGTGTGGCTTCTCCGCGAAAGCTGCGCAGGCCGTCATGGCGTGTGGTGAAAAATTTGCGTACGTGGATATCCTGCAGAACCCGGAAATCCGCGCCAACCTGCCGAAGTACGCCAACTGGCCAACTTTCCCACAGCTGTGGGTCGGTGGTGAACTGGTCGGCGGTAGCGACATCATGACTGAGATGGCTGCAGATGGTTCGTTGCAGACCACCATCAAGGCTGCTGTTGAAGCTGCCGCTGCCAATAAGTCCGAAGCTTAAGACGATTGGCTCCCCTGTAGGAGCTGTCGAGTGAAACGAGGCGGCGATCTTTTGATCTCCGGCAACTAAAAAGCCCCGCCCCTCTATCGAGGGGCGGGGCTTTTTATTGCGGGCCATCGCCAAGATCGCAGCCTCGTTTCACTCGACAGCTCCTACTCTTCGCCCATCTGCGATTGCAGATAGTTCTCAAGACCGACTTTATCGATCAGGCCCAGTTGGGTTTCCAGCCAGTCGATATGTTCTTCTTCGGATTCAAGAATGTCTTCGAGCAGTTCACGGCTACCGAAGTCGCCGACGGTTTCGCAGTGAGCGATAGCGACTTTCAGATCGGCATGGCCGTCGCGCTCGATCTTCAGGTCACACTCAAGCATTTCCTTGGTGTGTTCGCCGATGTGCAGCTTGCCCAGGTCCTGGACGTTCGGCAGGCCTTCAAGGAACAGAATGCGCTTGATCAGCTTGTCGGCGTGCTTCATCTCGTCGATGGATTCGTGGTACTCGTGCTTGCCGAGCTTGTCCAGGCCCCAATCTTCATACATGCGCGCATGCAAGAAGTATTGATTGATCGCGACCAGTTCATTGGCAAGGATCTTGTTGAGATGCTGGATGACTGTAATGTCGCCTTTCATGGTGGGGTCCTGCCCTTATTAGCTGTCTATCGGGCAGAGTTTGAGCCGCGTAATTACGAGTGTCAAACCTAAGTTATTGAAAGTTAAATGAAAATTAATCGGAATAAGAATGTTTGTGTTCCGCGTCTACACCCTAAGCAATTGATTTTCAGACATAAAAAAACCGGACATCAAGTCCGGTTCTTTCAAATAGGGTAGTTAGGCGGCGGTAAATTCTGCAGGGTAGGGAATTGCCGCCTGGGCCGATTGCACTTTGCCCAAGGTATCACGAACCACTTCCTTGGCAAGGCAGGCGCATTTACCGCATTGGCTGGCAACGCCGGTGGCCTGACGTACTTCCCGATAGCTGCAGCAACCTTCATAGATTGCATCGCGGATTTGACCGTCGGTGACGCCAGTGCAGAGGCAGACATACATAAGTGAAAACCGTCGCTGGTTGTGACTCAATTGCGATGGATCTTAATGTTAACGAGAATGATTGTCAAAGTGGTTTCTGAACGCTTTCGGTCATAAGGGCAAGTGACTGACGAACGGTTTCCCTTCACGTCCTTCATGACGAAACAGGGCGGCGGTCTTTTTACCGGTCTCGAAAAAAACCGCAAGGACAGGTCAAAAACGCCGTGTATGATGGTCGGTCCTTGCGAAGGGGGATCGTGTCACAGGGCTGTCGCCTGAGGGTGGCAGGCTGGTGCGAACCCTGTTCTTCAATGTTATTACACCAGGAGATATCCAATGAGCGTACTCGTAGGCAAACAAGCCCCTGACTTCACCGTACCGGCCGTACTCGGCAATGGCGAAATCGTAGACAGCTTCACCCTGTCCTCGGCCATCAAAGGCAAATACGGCCTGGTGTTCTTCTACCCACTGGACTTCACCTTCGTTTGCCCGTCCGAGCTGATCGCTCTGGACAACCGTATGTCTGACTTCAAGGCACGCAACGTGGAAGTGGTCGCCGTTTCGATCGACTCGCACTTCACCCACAACGCCTGGCGCAACACCCCGGTCAACAATGGTGGCATCGGCGAAGTTCGCTACACCATGGCGGCCGACCTGAAGCACGAAATCGCCAAGGCCTATGACGTTGAGTCCGAAGGCGGCGTGGCTTTCCGTGGCGCGTTCCTGATCGACGACAAAGGCGTTGTCCGCTCGCAGATCATCAACGACCTGCCGCTGGGCCGTAACATCGAAGAGCTGATCCGTCTGGTCGACGCTCTGCAATTCCACGAAGAGCACGGCGAAGTTTGCCCTGCCAACTGGAAAAAAGGCGACAAAGGCATGACCGCTTCCACCGAAGGTGTTGCGGCTTACCTGACCGAGAACGCTGCTGCGTTGTAAGGCAGGCGTCAGGCAATAAAAAACCGGCCTCTGCGAGGCCGGTTTTTTTATGGGCGGAATAAACCGGCGACTGGCATCAGTCGTTGTAGTCTTCCCAGCCGCCCATTTGTTTCCAGCGATTGACGATGCCGCAGAACAGGTCGGCAGTCTTCTCGGTGTCGTAGCGAGCCGAATGGGCCTCGCGACCGTCGAAGTCGATATCCGCTGCCTGACAGGCCTTGGCCAGTACGGTTTGACCGTAAGCCAGACCGGCCAGGGTCGCGGTGTCGAAGCTGGAGAACGGGTGAAACGGGTTACGTTTCATGTCCAGGCGCGCGACAGCGGCGTTGAGAAAGCCCAGATCGAAGCTGCTGTTGTGTCCGACCAGAATCGCCCGTTTGCAACCGTTGGCTTTCAGGGCCTTGCGCACACCGCGGAAGATATCGGTCAGGGCCGCTTCTTCACTCACGGCCATGCGCAGCGGGTGATCGAGTTTGATCCCGGTGAACTCCAGAGCGGCCGCTTCGATGTTCGCGCCTTCGAAAGGCTCGACCCGGAAAAAGTAGGTGTGCTCAGGGAACACGAAGCCTTTTTCATCCATGCCAATCACGGTGGCGGCGATTTCCAGCAGGGCATCGGTGGCCGAGTTGAAGCCACCGGTTTCTACGTCGACGACGACTGGCAGGTAACCACGGAACCTGGCAGCCATTGGATGACGGGAACCGCCTCCGCCGCCATGACCGTCCTGTTCGTCGTCGAAATGGTCATCACTCACGCGTGTTCCTCCAGCAGGCGCCAGCGCAGTTTTTCACCGGCGCGCAGCGGGATTACGGTCAGCTCGCCAAATGGCAGGCTGGTTGGGGCGGTCCACTCATCGCGGACCAGGGTGATGCGATCGGTGTTCGCCGGCAGGCCGTAAAAACGCGGGCCATTGAGGCTGGCGAAGGCTTCGAGTTTGTCCAGCGCGTTGCGCTGTTCAAAGGCTTCGGCATACATCTCGATCGCGGCATAAGCGGTGTAGCAACCGGCACAGCCGCAAGCTGCTTCCTTGGCGTGCTGGGCATGGGGGGCCGAGTCGGTGCCGAGGAAAAACTTGTCGCTGCCGCTGGTGGCGGCGTCGAGCAGGGCTTCCTGATGGGTATTACGCTTGAGGATCGGCAGGCAGTAGAAGTGCGGCCGAATCCCGCCCACCAGCATGTGGTTGCGGTTGTACAGCAGGTGATGCGCGGTGATGGTCGCGCCAACGTTGGCCGAAGCTGCATTGACGAACTGCACGGCGTCGGCGGTGGTGATGTGTTCGAACACCACTTTGAGGGTCGGGAAACGTTCGACCACACGACGCATATGCTCATCGATGAAGATTTTTTCGCGATCGAACACGTCGACATCGCCACGGGTGACTTCACCGTGAACCAACAAGGGCATCCCGACTTCGGCCATGGCCTCGAGTGCGGGGAAAATCTTGTCGATGCTGGTGACGCCAGAGTCCGAGTTGGTGGTCGCGCCGGCCGGGTACAGCTTGGCGGCGTGAATGAAACCGCTGGCCTTGGCCTCACGAATTTCTTCGGGCTGGGTGCGGTCGGTCAGGTACAGAACCATCAGCGGTTCGAAACGGCTGCCGGCCGGGCGTGCGGCGAGAATTCGCTGGCGATAGCCATTGGCTTCTGCAGCATTGCGCACCGGAGGTACCAGGTTGGGCATGATGATGGCGCGACCAAAGGTGCGCGCGACATCCGCGACGGTATTGGTCAACACAGCACCATCGCGAAGATGAATATGCCAGTCGTCGGGACGCAGCAGGGTCAGGCGGTCGGACATGAGGGGATTCCAGGCGGGTCAAACTCAGGGGAATGCTACCGGAAAAGACTCTTGCAGGCACTCGCTATCAAGTTTTGCGGCAAGCTTCCGATATCCAACAGGTATGCCGTAAACATGTGTATCGGTCTTTTTGTTGTAGAAGCCAGTGGAGCCTCCCGTGCGCCAGCGTTATTTAGCCTTGCTCAGTGTGTTTGCCAGCCTTCCTGCGATGGCGCTCACTTTCCAGACCCGTCTGGAGAGCATCGAGTGGACGGTCGAAGGTGACAAGTTCGAATGCCGCCTGACTCAACCGATCACTGATTTCGGTGCGGGTGAGTTCGTGCGTCGCGCCGGCGAGCAGGCGACATTTCGTCTGAAGGCCTACAACTCGATGATCGGTGGCGGTTCGGCAACCCTGCTGGCGGCCGCTGCGCCGTGGCAGCCGGGGCGTGGTGATATCAACCTGGGCTCGGTGAAAATCGGTAGTGGCAACGTGCTGTTCAATAGTTCGCAAGTTCAGGCCGGGCGCCTGATCAGCGGGTTGATGGATGGCCGCAGCCCGGTCGTTCGACACTCCTCGGGTGACGGTCGGGTGTCTGAAGTCCGTCTGCTGCCAGTCAAGTTCAGCAAGGCCTATGGCGACTATCAGGGTTGCGTGGCCAAGTTGTTGCCGCAGAATTTCGAGCAGGTGAAGCAGTCCGAGGTTGGTTTTCCGGGGGAGGGCGTCGATCTTGACGCCAGGGCCAAGGCCCAGTTGCAGGTCATGCTGGAATTCATGAAAGCCGATCCGACGGTCAACCACATTGAACTCGATGGCCACTCCGACAATAGCGGCAACCGCCTGACCAACCGTGAATTGTCACGGCGCAGAGCGCTGGCCGTGATGGACTTCTTCAAAGCCAATGGTTTCCAGGAATCGCAGATCACGATGCGTTTTCACGGTGAGCGCTATCCGCTGGCGCCGAACACCAATGCCGCCAATCGGGCGAAGAACCGCCGGGTTGCCGTACGCCTGGAGCGGGTTGCGCCCACCGAGAAGCCGGCGCCTCAAGCCACTGCCGCCACGAGCAGCGCGACGACCTCCTGAACCCGTCGAAATCGTCGCTCACTCGACATAATCTGTCGCTTCGTCGTCATAAGCTGTCGCGCCTCTGTAAATTATCCTGCATGAGCGTTAGACTTGACGGCTTTCCGTAGAACCCCGTGGAGTGATGGCATGGCGGACGTAAACAAGGTCGTTCTGGCGTATTCCGGCGGCCTGGACACTTCGGTGATCCTCAAGTGGCTGCAGGATACTTATAACTGTGAAGTAGTGACCTTCACCGCTGACCTGGGTCAGGGCGAAGAGGTCGAACCGGCCCGCGCCAAGGCTCAGGCCATGGGCGTAAAAGAAATCTACATCGACGATCTGCGCGAAGAATTCGTGCGCGATTTCGTGTTCCCGATGTTCCGCGCCAACACCGTTTACGAAGGCGAGTACCTGCTGGGTACTTCCATCGCTCGTCCGTTGATCGCCAAACGCCTGATCGAAATCGCCAATGAAACCGGCGCTGACGCCATTTCCCACGGCGCGACCGGCAAGGGCAACGACCAGGTTCGTTTCGAACTGGGCGCCTACGCCTTGAAGCCAGGCGTGAAAGTGATCGCTCCGTGGCGCGAATGGGACCTGCTGTCCCGTGAAAAGCTGATGGACTACGCCGAGAAGCACGCGATCCCGATCGAGCGTCACGGCAAGAAAAAATCTCCGTACTCGATGGATGCCAACCTGCTGCACATCTCCTATGAAGGCGGCGTGCTGGAAGACACCTGGACCGAGCACGAAGAAGACATGTGGCGCTGGACCGTCTCCCCGGAGAAGGCTCCTGATAAAGCGCAGTACCTGGAACTGACCTACCGTAACGGCGACATCGTTGCACTGGACGGCGTCGAAATGACCCCGGCTACCGTGCTGGCGACCCTGAACCGTATCGGTGGCGAACACGGTATCGGTCGTCTGGACATCGTCGAAAACCGTTACGTCGGCATGAAGTCCCGCGGCTGCTACGAAACCCCGGGTGGCACCATCATGCTGCGCGCTCACCGTGCGATCGAATCGATCACCCTGGACCGCGAAGTGGCTCACCTCAAAGACGAGCTGATGCCTAAATACGCCAGCCTGATCTACACCGGTTACTGGTGGAGCCCTGAGCGTCTGATGCTGCAACAGATGATCGATGCGTCCCAGGCCCACGTGAACGGTGTCGTGCGCCTGAAGCTGTACAAGGGCAACGTGATCGTCACCGGTCGCAAGTCCGACGAGTCGTTGTTCGACGCCAACATCGCAACCTTCGAGGAAGATGGCGGCGCCTACAACCAGGCCGATGCGGCGGGCTTCATCAAGCTCAACGCCTTGCGCATGCGTATCGCGGCGAACAAAGGTCGGAAGCTTTTCTGAGACCTTTGAGACATCGATAAAAGTGTGGCCTTGTCGACGACAAGGCCACACTTTTGAAAAAGGGGGGGAGCTGTTGCACATTACGCTCGCTTTCTTCTTGTTCTGCTAACGGTTCCTTCTGCTTCCTGTCTTTGATTTCAGCTCAAAGGCTGCCTCTCTTCCAGTGACAGATCAAGACCTGGTCATAATGGTCACCCCGTGTGAACTCAAATTGTAAGAAACACAGAATGTTGCGCTGTTGCGTTTCTTTATTTGTTTCAAATGTTTGAGCGCGTTTTCCTTCAGCACTATGTCCGAATCGGCGCATGTGAGAAATACGACCAGTTGTGCCGGATTATCCGAAGGGTGCTGGATACTGTCCATCAAGGCGCTGAACGCCATTTTCTTGTCTATCCACCGTGCATCAATAATCTGCAGATCCTTTAGGGGGACGGGCAGGCGTACGTGATGTTGGGCCGAGCTTTCAGGTGCGTCCCTTGAAGCGCTGTTTCCTGATTGATCAGCATTAGCCATGACTTTTATGAAGTGCTTTCCCTTCTCGAAATCGCTGGGTGCGTAAAGCGATCGATAGTTGAAGTTTAGTGTGACAAAAAAAAGAAACAGCAAATAAAAGGGAAAGCTGATTAGAAACCAGACATAGAGTTCTCTCTCGCTGTCTTCAAGAAAGGGCAGGGATACAGCAGCTGATGTTTCGGATAATGCTGCAAATATCGCAATGATTGTCATGGGGTTGGTGATTTTTCTTTTGAGTTTTATCATGTTTTTTACTCATGAGATATTATGTTTCTCTGTTGGTTTGTGGGGGTATGGTTTTTGAGAGTTTCTTTGTTGAGTTTGGTGTTTTTTTTTTACTGTGTGGCTTAGTTGGTGATAGTAACTGTATTGTTTCTGTTTCGGGTATGGCTGTTTATTTGTTTTAAAGCTATATGGGTTTGTTTGGTTTGTGAAGTATTGCTGTATGTAAGTTTTTTTTGAAATATTTGGGTTGAGTGAGGGTGGGCTCTGGAAAATAGCAGTTACTTTTAAGGGTAGCTCAACCGTCAAAGTATGTCCGGTCGCCAGGGTGGAATCCGTTTTTTTAGTTTTTTTGTTGTAAATTGATACAAAGAACCTGTCGAAGTGCTGAACAGGGTTTGGCCAATGAAGTTAGTGGTTCATCATATGCAATGATTTTTTGTAGGATTAATCCGTGTTGTTTGTAGGTGATGTCTCTCGGTGCGAGTGGCCGGGGGGGGCGGCATGCCATGGATGAAACGACTAGGCTATGGTGCGGGCTCTAAAAATTCGAACAGCGAAATTGGACTTGCCCATGAATAAAGTGCTGATCGTGGATGATCATCCCGTCATTCGTCTTGCGGTACGTATGCTAATGGAGCGTCATGGCTACGAAGTCATTGGAGAAACAGATAATGGCGTGGATGCATTACAACTTGCCCGTGAACTTATGCCGGATATTGTCATTCTGGATATTGGAATACCGAAACTGGATGGACTGGAAGTCATCGCGCGCCTGACATCGACGGCGATGCCTCTTAAAGTACTGATATTGACATCCCAGGCGCCAGGGCACTTTTCCATGCGTTGCATGCAGTCGGGGGCTGCCGGATATGTTTGCAAACAACAGGATCTCACTGAGTTGCTCAGTGCAATAAAAGCGGTACTGTCAGGCTACAGTTACTTTCCTAACCAGGCGCTGCACACTGTGCGCTCCAGTCTTGGGAATGCCAGTGAAGCGGATATGGTGGATCGTCTGTCCGGTAGGGAAATGATGGTCCTGCAGCAATTGGCCCGAGGAAAAACAAACAAGGAAATAGCGGATGGAATGTTCCTCAGCAATAAAACGGTGAGTACTTACAAGACTCGCCTGTTGCTGAAACTGAATGCTCGCTCACTGGTCGATCTGATCGAATTGGCTCAACGCAATGGTTTGGTTTGACACGGCGTTTGACGAGAGGCGCGGTGAACGGGCGCCTGTCAGGGATCGGCACTTAGTAAAAAGCCTCCGTTTCGGGAGGCTTTTAGGTGTCACAGGTCAAAATCGTAATCGGCCAATTGCTTTTGCAGTCGGCGCTCCTCCAGCAAATTGTCGATGGTGCGGCGTTTGCTCAGGTTGGTCTTTGCCACTTCCACCACCGGTTCTGCGTCATCGGCCTCAACGGGGGTGAAGTCGTCTTCTACGTCCAATTGCTCTTTGCCAGTGCTCATAAGGTTAACTCCAGGCTAAGACTGCCTTTGGCGCTCCTTATATCGACAATCGCTCGGCGGGTAAAAAAGATTTTTTCAATCGGTCGATCAATAAAACTAATAGCGCGTCAATCGTCCGAGGTCTTTTGCTTGTATTCGCATAAATCCTCGATCCGGCAACTGCCACAACGAGGCTTGCGAGCCAGGCAAACGTAGCGACCATGGAGAATCAGCCAGTGATGAGAGTCGAGCAGGTACTCCTTTGGCACGACCTTCATCAGCTTCTTCTCCACCTCGACCACGTTCTTGCCCGGGGCAATGCCGGTGCGGTTACTCACCCGAAAAATGTGAGTGTCCACGGCCATGGTCAGCTGACGAAAGGCGGTATTGAGCACCACATTGGCAGTCTTGCGGCCGACGCCGGGCAGCGCTTCGAGCTCCTCGCGGGTTTGCGGCACTTCGCCTCCATGACGCTCCATCAGCAAGCGACAGGTTTCGATCACGTTTTTCGCTTTGCTGTTGAACAGGCCGATGGTCTTGATGTACTCCGACAGCCCTTCGACGCCCAATGCATAAATCGCCGCCGGCGTGTTGGCCACCGGGTACAGTTTGGCGGTGGCCTTGTTGACACCGACATCGGTCGACTGAGCCGAGAGAATCACGGCGATCAGCAATTCGAACGGCGAGGAATAAGCCAGTTCGGTCTTCGGCTCCGGGTTGTCTTCATGAAACCTGCGGAAAATTTCGAGACGTTTTGCGGCATTCATGGGTGATGAGTTTCCTCAGGGGAGGTCGGTGAGGGCGTCGGGCGGGTCCAGGCTTGATGTGCGGCAATCAACAGGCCCAGTAGAATAAACCCGCCAGGGGCCAGTGTAGCCAGGCGCAGGCCGCCATCAGCGGTCAGCACCCAGCCTTGCCAGTCGGGTTGCATGGCACCCGCCAACCAGGACAGATGACCGCCGAGCGTCCCGCTGCCGATGAGCTCGCGCAGCAGGCCCAGGCCGACCATCAATGCGCCAAACAGGCCGCCTCGGCGCAGGCGATCGGGCCATGGGGCCTGGAAAAAACCGTTGTGTTCCAGTACGACACATTGCAACGCGATCAGTCCTGCATAGAACCCCAGATGCTGGTGCCATTGAAGTGACCAGGCTTGCATGACGAGTTCCGCGCAACCGGTCAGCGTCGCAGCCAGCAGGACGCTGGCAGGCAAGCATGTCGCCGGAATGAGTCGGGATCGTAACGCGCCCATACTCATACCATAAGCGCCCACCACCACGATGAACATCAGCCACAGGCCCAGGGCTGTGACCAACGAATCAGTCGCGCCGATCAGCGGCGCAAGCATCAGCGAGTTCTGCAGGGTCGATGATTTATTCATGGGGGGTTGCTCCCGGTCAGCGGTTGCCGGTGCTCATCGAAGTAGCGCAATGCGTCATGCAGGGTATTGATCACCGCTCTTGAGGTGATGGTCGCGCCCGCGATCTGATCGAATTGCCCTTGGTCTTTTTTCAAGGCCCAGCCATTGTCGCCGGGCTCGCTCAGAGACTTGCCGGTAAACACCTGAAGCCAGGTATTAGGCCAATCGGCGAGCTTGCCACCCAATCCCGGGGTTTCCGATTGCTTGAGGGTTTTGACCCCCAGCAATTTGCCATTGACGTCGATGGCGATCAGCACATCGATGGAGCCTGCATAGCCGAGTGTCTGGCTGCGCAGCAGCACGGCGCTCGGTTGGCCGGCTTTGGTCGCCAGGTAGCCACCCAGCAACGTGCTATTGGCCAGACGAGTACTTGGGAGGCTGAGCGGCTGTTCCAGTGGCTGATTGTCGTAGCTGCCAGGTGGTAGCAGATCCAGCAGATTGCGACTGTCGATCAAGCGTTGTTCGGCGGCAATGCGCGGCGCGCTGGTGTGATGCACGAGGTAAGTCGTGCCCATTCCCAGGCCTGCCAGCACAATCAGGATCACAACGCTCGTCGCTCGGTTCATGGGGCAACTGGCTCCTGCCTGGACGCAGCAAACCGCTCCAATGCCGGCACACAGAGGTTCATCAGCAGCACTGCAAACGCCACACCGTCCGGATATCCGCCCCACGTCCGAATCAGGTAAGTCAGTAACCCCACGCCGGTGCCGAACAACAATCGGGCAATGGGGCTTTTCGCGCCGGATATCGGTTCCGTGACGATGAAGAAGGCACCCAGCATGCTCGCACCGGTCAGCAGATGAAACAATGGCGAGCCGTGAGAGTCGGAGCCTGTACCGTTCCAGCACAGCAGGCTGATGATGAACAGGCTGGCGAGCATGCCGACCGGCGCATGCCAGCTGAACACCCGCCGCTGTAGCAGAAACGCACCACCCGCCAGGAACGCCAGGTTGACCCATTCCACGCCTCGGCCGCCGAAACGGCCGAATGCCGGGTTGTCGGCGAACAGTTCGTCCATGGTCAGGCTTTTGTTGATTCGCAGGCTGTCCAGCGCCGTGGCCTGGGCCCAGGCATCCGGCGTCTGGCCGAGGCTGAAACCGAACACCTGTTGCAGACCACCGAGCAGGTTCATGCCATGGGGCGAGGGCCAATGAGTCATTTGCTGGGGAAACGTCACCAGGACCAGCGCGAAACCGAGCATCGCCGGATTGAACGGATTTTTGCCGACGCCACCATACAATTGCTTGCCGAAAAACAGTCCGAACGCCGCAGCGCTGACCGTCAGCCACCACGGACAATAAGGCGGCAAGGCCAGTGCCAACAGCGTCGCGCTGACCAGCGCACTGCCGTCGCTCAGGGTCGGTTTGAGCGGTTCCTTGCGCAACTGCAACACCACCGCTTCAACGGACAACGCGGTAGCGGCGGCCAGAATCAGGTTGATCAACACCCCCCAGCCGTATAGCCAGAACAAGGTCAACATCCCCGGCACGGTGGCCAGCAATACCAGTTTCATGGCCTGCTGAAGGCGTTCGTCCACCGATTCAAGGGGCGACATAGGCATCCACCTGACGCTCGGCTTCGCTGAGCGCCTGTTGCAACGTTTCGATCTGTTCGGCCGGTGCCTCGCTTGTTTGAGCTTTCTTGAGTTCGGCGCGGCGCATGGCCAACTGGATCTTTGCCCGTTTCAGCTCGACATCTTTCGTCGGTGCAGGCGGAGCAGGGATTTGCGGCGCACTGCTCTCCAGTTGTGCCAGCGCCTGTTCGGCGGCTTCGAACTGCTGTTGCAGCACGATCAGTTGCGATTGCTGTTCGAAGGTCGGCGGATGCCCGAAGGCCTTGAGCGATTTGTTCAGTTGCGCCCGACTCATCGCCAGATCGACCTTGGCTTTTTTCAGCGCCGCATCGGCATTGGCGGCCTTCTGTACACGAACGCGCTCGAGCGCGGCCTGAACCGGGTCGAGTGTCACTTCACTGGGCTGTACGGCGCGTTGGGCTCGGGCCTGGCGCTCGGCGAGTTTCTGTTCTTCTTCGCGATGTAAACGGGCATTGCGCTGTTCGAAGCGGCGTCGCGCGCGGTTGCGTTTGGCGGCCCGGGCCTGTTGTTCTGCCGGGCTGAACGCCAGCCCGCCGACAATCGGTAGTACCGTGGCCAGCGGTAATGGATGCATCTCGATGCAATCCACCGGGCAGGGTGCCACGCACAGGTCGCAACCGGTGCATTCGTCGACGATGACCGTGTGCATGAATTTCGCCGCGCCGACGATGGCGTCGACCGGGCAGGCTTGAATGCACTTGGTACAACCGATGCATTCGGCTTCGCGGATATAAGCGATCTGCGCCGGTGCCGAACCGCGACTGACGTCCAGTTCCAGCACCGGCACTTTCAGCAGGTCGGCCAGGGCCGCGATGGTTTCGCTGCCGCCCGGCGGGCACTTGTTGATCGGCTCGCCGCTGGCGATGCCTTCGGCGTAGGGTTTGCATCCGGGATGGCCACACTTGCCACATTGGGTTTGCGGCAAGAGGGCGTCGATGCGTTGAATCAGACTCATGTTTTGATCAGCCCGCTGAATCCGAGAAAAATCACCGCAATCAATCCGGCACCGATCAATTCGATCGGCAGGCCGCGAAAGGGCAGGGGGATATCGTTATCGAGTGTGCGTTGGCGCAAGTCGCTGAACAGACTCAGCACCAGCCAGAATCCCAGCCCGGCGCCAAGGCTCAGGGCTAAGGCGTGGAAAATTCCCTTGTCGTTCTGAGCGTTGAGCAATGTCAGCCCAAGCACGCCGGCATTCCCCAGCAGCAGGGGCCAGAGGCCATCGAATGACAGCTTCGCAAACAACGGTGACAGCAGCTTCAGCAGCGGGCTGATCAACAGAACGCTCAGTGGCAGGAACACAAACAGACGCAGGGATGTCAGTTCCAGCGGCACCAATAGCCAGTGGTAGAGCGCATAGCCGAGTGTGCCGACGATCAGCATCAGACACGTCGTTGCGATGCCCAGCGCGTGGACCTGCGACCGCTCGCTGGCCAACACCGGATCGACGCCCAGCGGCCAGTGCAACACGAGGTTGTTGATCAGGGCAGCGCTGATAAGCGTAAGAAGCAGTTCGGTCATGATCGTGCCGGCAAGGACAGGGCTCTCTAAAAAGAGATTAGGCATTATCCGGCAAGGAAGGAGGGTGGGCCAGACATGAAAATCCCACAGTCGCGCCGGGCACGACTGTGGGATCGATTTACCGCAGGGCTTTACTTGATGCGCTGACCTGGCTTGGCGCCGCTGTCGGGGCTCAACAGGTAGATTTCTTCACCGCCTGGGCCTGCCGCCATCACCATGCCTTCAGAGATCCCGAATTTCATTTTGCGGGGCTTGAGGTTGGCAATCATCATGGTCAGGCGACCATTGAGCTTGGACGGGTCCGGGTAGGCGCTCTTGATGCCGGAGAACACGTTGCGTTGCTCGTCACCGATGTCCAGGGTCAGGCGCAACAGCTTGTCGGCACCTTCCACGGCTTCTGCCTTGACGATCAGCGCAACGCGCAGGTCTACAGCGGCAAAGGTGTCGAACTCGATCTCTGGCGACAGCGGATCCTTGGCCAGTTCGCCGTTGCCGGCGGGTGCTGCTTCGCCGGTGTCGGTTGCGCTGGCGGTCAGGTCTTCTTTCGAGGCGTCGGTCATGGCTTGTACTTTTACCGGGTCGATGCGGGTCATCAACGGTTTGAACTCGTTCAGCTGATGGTTGCTGAGCAAGGTGGCGTGATCGTTCCAGGTCAGCGGGGCGACGTTCAGGAACGCCTCGGCATCGGCGGCCAGCAGCGGCAGCACCGGTTTGAGGAAAATCACCAGTTGGCGGAACAGGTTGATACCCAGGGCGCAAATGGCCTGGACTTCATCCTGCTTGCCTTCCTGTTTGTTCAGCGACCACGGCGCCTTGTCGGCGATCCAGGCGTTGGCCCGATCGGCCAGGCCCATGATTTCGCGCATGGCCCGGGCGAAGTCGCGAGCCTCATAGGCATCGGCAATGCTTGGCGCTGCGGCCAGGAAGGCATCGGTCAGTTCCGGCGCGGCGTTGCCGGCTACCAGTACGCCTGCGTTGCCTTTATGGATGAAACCGGCGCAACGGCTGGCGATGTTGACGACTTTGCCGACCAGATCCGAGTTGACCTTCTGCACGAAGTCTTCGAGGTTCAGGTCCAGGTCGTCGACGCCACGGCCCAGCTTGGCGGCGTAGTAGTAACGCAGGTATTCCGGCGACAGGTGATCCAGGTACGTCCGCGCCTTGACGAACGTGCCGCGGGACTTGGACATCTTCTGGCCGTTGACGGTCAGGTAGCCGTGTACGTTGATGCCGGTCGGTTTACGGAACCCGGCGCCTTCGAGCATGGCGGGCCAGAACAGGGCGTGGAAGTTGACGATGTCCTTGCCGATGAAATGGTACAGCTCGGCGGTGGAGTCCTTGCCCCAGAACGCGTCGAAGTCCAGTTCCGGACGGCGGGCGCAGAGGTTCTTGAAGCTGGCCATGTAGCCGATTGGTGCGTCCAGCCACACGTAGAAATATTTGCCGGGCTCGTCCGGGATTTCGAAACCGAAGTACGGCGCATCGCGGGAGATGTCCCACTGTTGCAGGCCGGCGTCCAGCCATTCGGCGATCTTGTTGGCCACGGCCTCTTGCAAGGTGCCGCTGCGGGTCCAGGCTTGCAGCATTTCCTGGAAGTCCGGCAGTTTGAAGAAGAAGTGCTGGGAGTCCTTGAGCACCGGCGTGGCGCCGGAGATTGCCGACTTCGGATCCTTCAGATCGGTCGGCGCGTAGGTCGCACCGCATTTCTCGCAGTTGTCGCCGTACTGGTCTTCAGTGCCGCATTTCGGGCAGGTGCCCTTGATGAAGCGGTCGGCCAGGAACATTTTCTTTTCCGGGTCGAAGTACTGAGTGATCGAACGCGTGGCGATGTGCCCGGCGTCGCGCAGCTTCAGGTAGATCTGGCTCGACAGCTCACGGTTTTCTTCTGCGTGAGTGGAGTGGAAGTTGTCGAAGTCCACCAGGAACTCGGCAAAGTCGGCGCTGTGTTCAGCCTGGACGTTGGCGATCAGTTGTTCCGGGGTGATGCCTTCCTTTTCCGCGCGCAGCATGATGGCCGAACCGTGGGCGTCGTCGGCGCAGACATAAATGCATTGATTACCGCGATGCTTCTGGAAGCGCACCCACATATCGGTCTGGATGTATTCCAGCATATGGCCGAGGTGGATCGAACCATTGGCATAGGGCAGGGCGCTGGTGACGAGGATCTTGCGTGGCTCGGACATGGGGCTCGGCTACTTGATGAAACGGAGGTCGGCCACTATAAAGCGCCGGCGCATATTTTTCACCCCGTGAGCCTGTTTCATTGGATGAGTAATGGATGATTCAGTCAAAAGATCGCAGCCTTCGGCAGCTCCTACAAGTTCGACGCAATCCCTGTAGGAGCTGCCGAAGGCTGCGATCTTTTGATGGCATCCCGCCGAACGATCAGAACAGGTACGATACCCGCCTGATTTTCCAGTCTTGCTATCGGAGTTGCCCATGAGCGCCGTCAATCGTGCAGCGGTGGAAGCCGTCCTTCGCCAATACACCGACCCTTACTTGAACCAGGACCCGGTCAGCGCCGGGTGCGTGCGCAGCATCGATATTCAGGGCGATCGCGTCAGCGTCCAGCTGGAGCTGGGTTACGCCGCCGGTCTGTTCAAGAGCGGCTGGGCGCAATTGCTGCAACTGGCCATCGAAGGCCTGGACGGTGTCGTCACCGCCCGCGTCGAGATCACCAGCGTGATCGCCGCGCACAAGGCTCAGGCACAGATTCCGGGGTTGGCCAACGTCAAGAACGTGGTGGCGGTGGCGTCCGGCAAGGGCGGTGTGGGCAAGTCCACCACCGCAGCCAACCTCGCGTTGGCGCTGGCTCGTGAAGGCGCCAAGGTCGGGATTCTCGATGCGGACATCTACGGCCCGAGCCAGGGCATCATGTTCGGCATCCCTGAAGGCACCCGACCAAAGGTCAAGGATCAGAAGTGGTTCATTCCGATTGAATCCCATGGCGTCGAAGTGATGTCCATGGCCTTTCTGACTGATGACAACACGCCGATGGTCTGGCGCGGGCCGATGGTTTCCGGCGCCTTGTTGCAACTGGTCACGCAAACAGCCTGGGGCGACCTGGATTACCTGGTCATCGACATGCCGCCAGGCACCGGCGATATCCAGTTGACCCTGGCGCAGAAAGTCCCGGTGGCCGGTGCGGTGATCGTGACTACCCCGCAGGACCTGGCATTGCTGGACGCGCGCAAGGGTGTGGAGATGTTCCGCAAGGTCAACATCCCGGTGCTGGGCGTGGTCGAGAACATGGCCGTGCACATCTGCTCCAACTGCGGGCATGCCGAGCATCTGTTCGGTGAGGGCGGTGGTGTGAAGCTGGCCAACCAGTACGGTGTCGAACTGTTGGCTTCGTTGCCGCTGTCGATGCTGATCCGTGAACAGGCCGATGGCGGCAAGCCAACGGTGATCGCCGAGCCTGACAGCCAGATTGCGATGGTTTACCAGGAACTGGCCCGCCACGTCGGCGCGCGGATTGTGTTGCAGGAAGCGGCAACGCCGGCGATGCCGAACATTACCGTCAGCGACGATTGATTCGTTGAAAAAAGATCGCAGCCTCGCTTCGCTCGACAGCTCCTACAGCTTTAAGCCAATCAATGTAGGAGCTGTCGAGCGAAGCGAGGCTGCGATCTTTTGATCTTGCTTTATATCCGCAACCCGCCATCCAGTTCGAGAATCCGACCGGTGTAGTAGTCGTTCTCGAAAATGTAGGCTGCCGACTGGGCAATCTCTTCAGGTTTACCCATGCGTTTGAGCGGAATCCCGGACGTCATTTTCTCCAGCGCTTCCGGCTTCATGCTCAGGGTCATTTCCGTTTCGATGAAACCCGGCGCAATGCCCGCCACGCGAATGCCGTAGCGCGCCAGTTCCTTGGCCCAGGTCACGGTCGCCGCGGCGACACCGGCCTTGGCGGCGGAGTAGTTGGTCTGGCCAATGTTGCCTGCGCGCGAAATCGACGAGATATTGATGATCGCGCCGCTGTTTTTCAGCTCGACCATTTTCGCCGCGACTTCACGGGTGCACAGGAACACCCCGGTCAGGTTGACGTCGATGACCGCCTGCCATTGGGCCAGGCTCATCTTGGTCATTTCGCCGTCCTTGACCTTCAGCAGCAGGCCATCGCGCAGAATGCCGGCGTTGTTGATCAGGCCATGGATCGCGCCGAAATCGTCGGCCACCTGGGCGACCATGTAGCTCACTTGCTCTTCATCGGCGACGTTGCACAGATAGGAACGAGCCTCGACACCCTTGGCTTTACAAGCGGCGACGGCGACGTCGAGTTTTTCCTGGTTCAGGTCCACCAACGCCAGCTTCGCGCCTTTGCCTGCGAGATACTCGGCCATGGAGCGGCCTAAACCCTGGCAACCGCCGGTGATAATGATTACTTTGTCAGTGAGTTGCATTCGCATAGCCCCATGGCAGATCGGAGTGGTTTTCCTTCCTAGAGGGCCTCTCGATCTGAGCCTGATATGGCTTGGCTGCACATGAGAACTGCCCCTGTGGCGTTCTGGAACTTTCCCCAGGCGCCTGTCCGTTTTTTTGACGGGTTCTATATAAGGAGTCATAAATTGAGCGTTGTAGTGGCTAAGCATGCCCGAGAATTGCTTCTCAAGGAATACCGTGGAGTGCTCTCGACGCACTCCAAGGCGATGCCCGGTTTCCCGTTTGGCTCCGTGGTTCCGTACTGTCTGGATGAACAGGGCCGGCCGCTGATCCTTATCAGCCGCATCGCTCAGCACACTCACAACCTGCAGAAAGATCCAAAATGCTCACTGTTGGTGGGTGAGCGTGAGGCCGAAGACGTACAAGCCGTTGGTCGGCTGACCTACCTGGCCGAGGCGGAAAAGCTCAAGGACGCCGCTGCCATCGAAGCGGCCGCCGAGCGTTACTATCGCTATTTCCCCGATTCGCAGAACTATCACAAGGCCCATGATTTCGATTTCTGGGTGCTCAACGAGGTACGTCACCGCTACATTGGCGGCTTCGGTGCGATCCACTGGATCGATCAGTTGACCCTCGCCAATCCGTTCGCCGGCAAAGCCGAAGTCAGCATGGTCGAGCACATGAACGCCGATCACGCCAAAGCCATCGCCCACTACGTCGAACTGGCGGGGCTGCCGAAAACCGCTCCGGCGCAATTAACCGGCATCGACTCTGAAGGCATGCATTTACGCATCGGTCAGGGACTCTACTGGTTACCCTTTCAAGCACCTTGTAATACGCCGACACAAGTCCGGGAAGCCTTGGTTTTCCTGGCTCACGCCGAGCATTGGCCGAAAAATGAAGTGGCCGACGCTTGAATTCACGAAACGGCGACGTCATCTAAGGAAAACTGGCAAGGTACTCTTGCGTTGAGGAACCATTTGATGCGCCCTTTTTTGTTGCTTTTTGTACTGTTCCCGGTGTTGGAGCTGTTCGTATTCGTCAAGGTTAGCGGGGCGATCGGGTTTTTCCCGGCCCTGCTGCTGATCATTCTCGGCTCGATGCTCGGCGTGTTCGTGCTGCGTATCGCCGGTCTGGCAACTGCACTGCGCGCCCGTGAAAGCCTGAACCGTGGCGAGCTGCCGGCCCAGACCATGCTCGAAGGCCTGATGCTGGCCCTGGCGGGTGGCCTGTTGATTCTGCCGGGCTTCGTCAGCGACGTGTTCGGTCTGATCATGTTGCTGCCGATTTCTCGTCGCCTGCTGGCCAATAAAATGCGTCTGCGCGCCGAGGAACAAGCGATGCGTCAGCGTGCGTTCGCCGATGACCTGCAGCCACGGGGCGGTCCCGCTCCGCAGCAGCCTTTGGGCCGCGAGCCCAATGTGATCGAAGGCGAGTTCGAACACCGCGATACCAAGTAACACTTCGATCGACACGGCACCTTCGGGTGCCGTGTTCGTTTTCAGGGCATTGACGTAAAAAATTTCGCTCCCCGCCCTTGAAATAAGCTTGTGCGCCCTTATGTAACGGTCACCGCAAGGTTTCTGGCAATTGCGCCAGACAGACTTCCGCGGTTCGCTTGACGAACCGCACCCGGCGCCGCCGGATTTGTTAAACCCGCCGGGACTACACCGGCCGATGAAAACCACAATTAGGAGAGATCGACAATGAAGCTTCGTCCTCTGCATGACCGCGTCGTCGTCCGTCGCAGCGAAGAAGAAAAGAAAACCGCTGGCGGTATCGTCCTGCCAGGTTCGGCTGCTGAAAAGCCAAACCAGGGTGAAGTCCTCGCCGTAGGCCCAGGCAAAGCACTGGACAACGGTGAAGTGCGTGCGCTGGCCGTGAAAGTGGGTGACAAGGTTGTGTTCGGCCCTTACTCCGGCAGCAACACTGTGAAAGTTGATGGCGAAGACCTGCTGGTTATTGGCGAGAGCGAAATCCTCGCAGTAATCGAAGGCTGATTCCCCGCTCATTTTCCCGCTACTACAAAGTATTTAAGGAATATCGATCATGGCTGCTAAAGAAGTTAAATTCGGCGATTCCGCCCGCAAGAAAATGCTCGCCGGTGTGAACGTCCTGGCTGACGCAGTAAAAGCGACCCTGGGCCCTAAAGGCCGTAACGTGATCATCGAGAAGAGCTTCGGCGCTCCGACCATCACCAAGGACGGCGTTTCCGTTGCCAAAGAAATCGAGCTGAAAGATCGCTTCGAAAACATGGGCGCGCAGCTGGTCAAAGACGTTGCCTCCCGTGCCAACGATGACGCAGGCGACGGCACCACCACCGCTACCGTTCTGGCTCAGTCGATCGTCAACGAAGGCCTGAAAGCCGTCGCTGCCGGCATGAACCCGATGGACCTCAAGCGCGGTATCGACAAAGCGACCATCGCAATCGTCAAAGAGCTCAAAGCCCTGTCCAAGCCTTGCGCTGACACCAAGGCCATCGCTCAGGTCGGCACCATCTCGGCCAACTCCGACAGCTCCATCGGCGACATCATTGCCGAAGCCATGGAAAAAGTCGGTAAAGAAGGCGTGATCACCGTTGAAGAAGGCTCGGGCCTGGAAAACGAACTGTCGGTTGTTGAAGGCATGCAGTTCGACCGTGGCTACCTGTCTCCGTACTTCGTCAACAAGCCAGAGACCATGACTGCCGAGCTGGACGGTCCGCTGATCCTGCTGGTCGACAAAAAGATCTCCAACATCCGCGAAATGCTGCCAGTACTGGAAGCCGTTGCCAAAGCCGGCCGTCCACTGCTGATCGTGGCCGAAGACGTTGAAGGCGAAGCCCTGGCGACTCTGGTTGTGAACAACATGCGTGGCATCGTTAAAGTCGCAGCCGTCAAGGCTCCAGGCTTCGGCGATCGTCGCAAGGCCATGCTGCAGGACATCGCTGTTCTGACTGGCGGTACCGTTATCTCCGAAGAGATCGGCCTGAGCCTGGAAAGCACTACCCTGGAACACCTGGGTAATGCCAAGCGCGTGATCCTGTCCAAAGAAAACACCACCGTGATCGACGGTGCCGGCGTTGAGGCTGACATCCAGGCTCGCGTTCTGCAGATCCGTCAGCAAGTGGCTGATACTTCGTCCGACTACGACCGTGAAAAACTGCAAGAGCGTCTGGCCAAGCTGTCCGGCGGCGTTGCAGTGATCAAGGTTGGCGCGGGTTCCGAAGTTGAAATGAAAGAGAAGAAAGCCCGCGTTGAAGACGCCCTGCACGCTACCCGTGCAGCCGTTGAAGAAGGCGTGGTACCTGGCGGCGGCGTGGCACTGGTTCGCGCTCTGCAGGCTATCTCCGAGCTGAAAGGCGACAACGATGACCAGAACGTTGGCATCCAGTTGCTGCGTCGCGCTGTTGAAGCGCCACTGCGCCAGATCGTTGCCAACTCCGGCGACGAGCCAAGCGTAGTGGTCGACAAGGTCAAGCAGGGTTCGGGTAACTACGGTTACAACGCTGCGACCGGCGAATACGGCGACATGATCGAAATGGGTATCCTGGACCCGGCTAAAGTGACTCGTTCGGCTCTGCAAGCGGCTTCGTCGATTGCCAGCCTGATGATCACCACCGAAGCCATGATCGCCGAGATCAAGGACGACGCACCAGCTGGCGGCGGCATGCCAGACATGGGCGGTATGGGCGGCATGGGCGGCATGATGTAAGCCAGCCTTACCCCTATAAAAAACCCCGCCTGCGTTGAGCAGGCGGGGTTTTTTATTGCCTTCATTTTGGTAGGTCTGGAGACCGGGTCGCGCCCATCGCGGGCAAGCCACGCTCCCACACTGGATTGCGTTAAACCTGTAGGAGCGAGGCTTGCCCGCGAAGGCGTCAGCTCAGGCGCTGACAGGTTCCGCTACCCGTTCAGCCTTGGAAGCCGGTCGATAGAGGATGAAGTAATACGCCCCCAGACAAATCAGCCAGCAGAAAATCGCCGTCCATACGTTGTGCGAAAAGAAATGCGCGCCCTGCATCATCCGGCTGATGGAAAACACCGAGCCCAGCGCAAAGGCGAAGATAAACGCCTTGCGCGCCAGACGTGGACGACGGTCGCGCAGGGCGAAGAACAGCGCAAACAACGTGAAGCCAGTCGCTGCATGACCGCCAGGCCAGCAGCGGCCAGGTTTGTTGGTGTGCGGGCGAGGGCTGAGCAGTTCGCTGTAGGTTTCGTGCCCGCCGAATTGTTCCAGGCTCCACGGGCATTGCACCGCCGTCACCGCTTTGACCGGGGTGACAAAGGATGTCGCCAGCGCCAGGGACACCACCAGGCAAGCCAATTCCCGTTTGAACGGTTTGAGCCTGTCCACGAAAAAAGAAGCGATGAGGCCCAGGATGGAGAACACCGAAAAGGCGATGACCACTTGCTTGGCCCGGTCATGCAGGATGTCTTCCAGGAAGTAACTGTGCCGCCCGATGAATTCGCCGGCGACCGGGTCATAGAAAAGTTTGGCCAGGTCCATGTCCAGGGACGTCAGCTCAAGCAGCAGCAGAGTGATCGCCGCAATGACGGGCACTCCCAGGCACAGCCAGAGGTTGAGCGGGCGGGAGACGGGACGTACAGCGGTTGATGACATGACAGATCCAGATTAATGAAAAAGCCCCGGGGCATCAGCTCGGGGCCATTCGGTTAACGTTCGCTGACTTGGTCGGTGCCCTCCTTGGGCCCCCTCCAGCCAAGCAGCTGTTGCTTGAAGCCATAACTGGCGCTTTGGTAATACGTGATGGCGCGGGTGATCAATGGGTCACTGGCATCGGCCTTCGATTCGCGGCTCTCGGTCAGCGCATCGTCATGACGGCGCAGGCCCTGGCGCGGACTCAGGATTGCCAGGTTCTTGCCGTCGAACAGCCCCAGGTGCTGATAGTTGCCGACCACCACCCGCGGTGGCAGAGGATTATCCTGCAACAGGTTGCGCCCGAAGAACGTCGATTGGTAATCCAGATTTAGCAGACCCAGCAACGTTGGCGCAAGGTCAATCTGACTGGCCAGCTGTGCGGTTTCCCGAGCATCGATCAGCTTGGGCGCATAAATAAACAGCGGAATCTGATAGTTGCTGATCGGCAAGTCCTCTTTGCCGGCGCTGCCTGCCGTGTGGTCGGCGACGAACACGAAAATGGTGTTGTCAAACCACGGCTTTTTACGCGCCTGCTCGAGGAACTGGCCGATGGCGTAGTCGGTGTATTTCACCGCACCGTCGCGACCATTACCAGACTTGATATCGATCCGGTTGTCCGGGTAAGTGTAAGGGCGATGGTTGGACGTGGTCATCAGTTGCAGCAGAAACGGCTGTTGCTTGGCGTAGTCGGCGTCGGCCAGTTTCAGGGTCTGGTTGTAAAGGTCTTCGTCGGCCATGCCCCAGGCGTTCTTGAAGTGAATCTCCGATTCATCGACGCTGCTCTGGTCCACCACGCGGTAACCGTTGCCACTGAAGAACGCGTTCATATTGTCGAAGTAACCGCGCCCGCCATAGACGAACACGCTGTCATAACCCACGGCGCTGAGTTGCTGGCCGAGGCTGGCGAACCCGCTTTCACGGCCCACACGCTTGACGATCGAACGGCCCGGCGTTGGCGGGATGGCCAGGGTAATGGCCTCCAGGCCGCGATCGGTGCGGGTGCCGGTGGCGTAGAAATTATTGAAGTACAGGCTCTGTTTGCGCAGGGCATCGAGGTTGGGTGTCAGGTTGCGATCGTCGCCGTTGCTGCCCATGTACTTGGCACTGAAGCTTTCGATGGTCACCAGCACGATGTTGGGTTTTCGCTCGGTGCCGGGATTGTCGATTGTCCGGCGGATGTCCTGCGGATCCTTGCCGATAAAACGGGCATTGGGTTCGGTCAGTTCAGTGCGAATCTGTTGCGCGACGACGGAGGTCGGCAGGCTGCTGTAGAACTGCGGGTAATCCAGTTCGTTGTTGCGAAAGGCGGCGAAGAATTGGTACGGGCCATTGCTCGCCAGTTCGTTCTGATAGGCGTTACCGCCCTGAGCGCGTGGCGCATCCTGGCTGAGCAGTTGCAGGCTCAGACCTGCAACAATTAGCAGGCCCAGCGCATTGCGCAGACGCCCGCGCATTGCGGGCAATGGTGCGTCCAGCGCGGTATTGAAGGGTTTGCGCAATACGAAGCTCAGGGCTACCGCCAGCACTGCGAGCATGCTCAGCAGCGTGCCGATCGGGTACGACTCCAGCAGGTTATTCAGCACTTCGTCGGAATACACCAGGTAGTCGACGGCGATGAAGTTGAAGCGCACACCGAATTCATCCCAGAACAACCATTCGGCCACCGAAGTGAACAGCATGGCGAACAGGCTGACGGTCAGCAGCCCTTGAAGGAACCAGCGATGGCCACGGCGGCGCCACAAGGCCGGCGGGCACAGCAGCAGATAGAGGCCCATGGGCAGCGCCGCGTAGGCAATGAAACCCAGGTCGTACAACAGACCGACACCAAAAACGGGCAGGAAGCCGCTGCCGGCCTCATCCAGGTGGGTCAGCAGCAGAACCGTTCGAGTCAGGAAGAAGATCACCAGCCAGACGCTGGTCAAGAGCAGCAGAAAGCGCATTGGCGCCGTCTTGAAAAAGTCCATTGTGTCTACATTCCTTATCAAAGCGCGGGATTTTAACCCGACTACTGTAGTCAGGTTGTGAACCGATAGTGAAAAACTTGTCCACCCCGACCAATTGCCTGGTCGAATCGATACTATGACTCATCGCCCTAGCCCTGAGCCACACTTGGCCTTAAGCTGCGCGCCAAGATAGCCGTTGTGTGCGGAGGAGGTGCCTATGCGTATTCTATTGGTTGAAGACAACCGCGATATCCTGGCCAATCTGGCCGATTATCTGGGGCTCAAAGGTTACACCGTGGATTGCGCGCAGGACGGTTTGTCGGGCCTGCACCTGGCGGCCACCGAGCATTACGACTTGATCGTGCTCGACATCATGTTGCCCGGCATCGACGGTTATACCCTGTGCAAGCGCCTGCGCGAAGATGCCCGCCGTGATACACCGGTGATCATGCTCACCGCCCGCGATCAACTGGACGATCGCCTGCAAGGCTTCAAGTCCGGCGCCGACGATTACCTGATCAAACCCTTTGCCCTGTCCGAACTGGCGGCACGCATCGAGGCGGTCATGCGCCGAACCCAGGGGGGCGGTCGCCGCGCCTTGCAGGTCGGCGATCTGAGCTACGACCTCGATACGCTGGAGGTGACGCGTGAAGGCCGCCTGTTGAAACTCAACCCGGTGGGCCTGAAATTGCTGGCCGTATTGATGCAGAAAAGCCCGCACGTATTGCGCCGGGAAATTCTCGAAGAGGCCCTGTGGGGTGACGACTGCCCGGACAGCGACAGCCTGCGCAGCCACGTCCACCAACTGCGTCAAGTGATCGACAAACCGTTCGCCAAACCCTTGCTGCATACGGTGCATGGTGTCGGTTATCGCTTGGCCGAGGGCCGTGATGGAGTTTAAGCAGAGCCTTGCTCAACGGATCATCATCGCCTTTGCGTTGATGAGCGCACTGGTGGCGGGGGCCTTCGCTATCGGCATTATCGCGACCGTGCACCTGGTGGAAGAGAAACTGATCTCGGCAGGTTTAGGCGGCGATTTGCAACGCCTGTTGCTGATGGACAGTGTGTCGGACTGGAGCCATCGCCCCGAGCCGGACCAATTGTTCTATTTCAGCGGCGGGCCAGGCGACTTTGACTTACCCAAGGATTTGCGGCACCTGGACTCGGGTTTTCATGAAGTCTTTCGCGAGCATCTGTCGTATCACGCGATGGTCGAAATCGTCGACGGTCGGCGTTACGTGCTGTTGCAGGACCAGAGCGATTTCGAAGAGCGTGAGCGGGTGCTGTTCGCCGTGGTGCTGGTCGGCTTCGTGCTGAGTCTGGCACTGGCGGTGTTTCTCGGCTGGGTGCTGGCGCGCAAGGTGATGGCGCCGGTGGTGCGCCTGGCCCGTCAGGTGCGTCATCGGGATCAGTTGTTAGGCCTGGCACCGCCGCTGGCGCCGGATTATGCCGCCGATGAAGTGGGCGAACTGGCCGTGGCCTTCGACGCCACCCTCGGGCGTTTGCGTCAGGCGTTGACCCGTGAGCGATTGTTCACCAGTGACGTCAGCCATGAGCTGCGCACGCCGTTGATGGTGTTGGCCAGTTCCTGTGAGCTGTTGCTGGAAAACCCTGGCATCGATCAGCGCGGGCGTGCCCAGGTCGAGCGAATCGCCCGTGCGTGTGCCGAGATGCGCGAGCTGGTGCAAACCTTCCTCATGCTGGCTCGTGCTCAACATGAAGACGCCAGCATGGCCCCTCAGCAGACCCTGAGCCAGGTGGCCGACGGATTGCTCAGCCAATGGCGCGAGCCGATCGAAGCCAAGGGCCTGACGCTGAACGTTGAACCGGGCAATCCGCCGGACACTCGCTATAACGCGACTCTTTTGCATGCGGTGATGGGCAACCTGTTGCGTAATGCGCTGCACTACACCGAGCACGGTTACATCCGCCTCAGCTTGACGGACACGGGGTTCGTGGTCGAGGACAGCGGTGTGGGCATTCCCGAGGAAAAACGCGAGGCGATGTTCGAGCCTTTCGTGCGTGGCAACGAGAAACGCGGCGAGGGCCTGGGGTTAGGGCTGTCGCTGGTGCAGCGGATCTGCGAGAACCAGGGCTGGAGCGTCAGCCTGACGAACATGGAACCCAATGGCTGTCGTTTTCAGGTGGAGTTGAGTCTGTCTCGGGTCTGATCGGACCGAAACAGACCGGAAAAACGAAAAGATGCAGCCTGAATTCGGTCATGTAAAACCCTGAAATGATTCCGGGTTTTACATGACAACTTTTTCACAATGGCATGACCTGACAGTGACACTGCACTACCTAAGGTGGTCGTCATCAGACGTTCAGGAGGCTGTAGTGATGGCTGGCCCGATCAAACTCGATTTTTCCGAAAAATACGACGATCAACGCGCCCAGAAATACCTGCACAAGCATCAGGTTGGTCTCGGCCGTCGACTGTCCCACTGGCGTGATGAACAACTGGCGCGAAAAGCGCTGACGCTGGCCGGTGAGCCTGGGCTGATCCTCGATTTGCCCTGTGGCACGGGACGTTTCTGGCCATTACTGGCGGAAAAACGCAACCGAGTCATCATCGGGGCCGACAACTCGAAGTCCATGTTGAAGACCGCCATGCAGGCGCATCCCGCCGAGGTGTTGAAACGGGTACAGCCCTTGCACACTTCTGCATTCGACATTGGCTTGCCCGATAATGCCGTCGACTGCATTTTCTGCATGCGTTTGCTCCATCACATCGGTGAAGCCGAGGATCGACTGGCCATCCTGCGCGAATTCGAGCGCGTCACCCGCGACACCGTGATTGTTTCATTGTGGGTAGACGGCAATTTCAAGGCCTGGAAACGCAAGCGCGCCGAGAAAAAGCGTGGGCAGGAGGGTTACCAGAATCGATTTGTGTTACCGGCTGCCACGGTTGAAAAGGAGTTCGAGCAGGTGGGTTTCCGTATCCAGGAACAACTGGATTTTTTACCGCTCTATGCCATGTGGCGGGTTTACGTATTACGCAAGAGGTAACGGGATGGACTTTAAGCAACTACGTCGCCATTCGTCGTTCAGCGCTACGGACTGGAAAAAACTGGTCTACTTTTATGAGACGGCGTTTGGCAGCGCTATCAAAGGCTTAAAACAATGAAACTCGAAATTGCACGAGGTTTGTTTTTAGCGGGAGCCTTGGCAGTCGCTTCATTGGCGGTGGCGGCTTGGGAGCAGCCCCGCACGCAAGTCCTCAGCTCCATCAACAGTGACGCGCATTGCCCATTGCCCCGGGTTGCCAAGGCACCCGTGGCCACTCAACCCGATCATGACTTGTTATTGTTCATGTTCGGACTTTCTCAGGGATTGAGGCCGCAGAGTTGAACAGATTGAAGCCCAAATAAAGGCCTCGCAGATGCGAGGCCTTTTGCTTTTTGACGTTAAGGTTTATCGGGTTTGGCCAGCAACGTGTAGATGCACGGCAACACGAACAAGGTGAACAGCGTCCCGATCGACATCCCCGTCGCGATGACTGTGCCGATGTCGAATCGGCTGACGGCACCCGCGCCCGTGGCGATGATCAGCGGCACCATGCCGAATACCATCGCCGCCGTGGTCATCAATACCGGACGCAGGCGAATGGCCGCTGCTTCCTCCACTGCTTCGCGAGGCGACAGCCCCTTGTCCTTGCGCAACTGGTTGGCGAACTCGACGATCAGGATCCCGTGCTTGCTGATCAGCCCGATCAACGTCACCAGCCCCACTTGGGTATAGATGTTCATGCTCGACCAGCCGAGGAACAAAGGGATCAACGCGCCGCAGATCGACAGCGGCACGGTCACCAGAATCACCAGCGGATCGCGGAAGCTTTCGAACTGGGCCGCCAGCACCAGGAAGATGATCGCCAGCGCCAGGGCAAAGGTGACCCACAGCGCGCTGCCTTCCTGAACGTATTGCCGTGACGCACCGGCGAAGTCGACGGCATAACCTGCTGGCGCTTCCTCCCGAGCGATCTGGCGCACGGTGTCAATGGCTTCACCCATGCTGACCAGCGGGACCCCGGAAAGTATCGCCGAGTTGAGTTGCTGAAACTGGTTCAACTGGCGCGGTCGCGCCCGGTCGGTCACGGTGATCAGGGTCGATAGCGGCAGCAGCTCGCCCTTGGTGTTCTTGACGTAATAATGGTTCAGCCAATCGGGGTTATCCCGGAAGGGCCGTTCCACCTGAGCAATCACTTTGTAGCTGCGACCTTCGATGGTGAAACGGTTGATCTCCGCTTCACCCAGCAACGTCGCCAGGGTACCGCCCAGATCCTGCATCGACACACCCATCTGTGCAGCCTTCGCGCGATCGATATCCACCACGACTTCAGGTTTGTCGAAGGCCAGGTCGACGTCGACGAAAGCAAACTTGCCGGAGTCCATCGCCCTTTTTTTCACCCGGCCCATCACTTCCAGCAACGACTCATAGGTGTTGGCCGAGTTGATCACGAATTGAAATGGCAAGCCTTCGCCGGTGCCCGGCAGGGAAGGCAGGTTGAAGCCGAAGATTTGCAAGCCCGCAATGCTTGCCAGTTTGCCCTGGACCACGGGCAGGATCTGCATTTGGGTTCGGCTGCGTTCGTTCCAGGGTTTGAGCAGGAAGCCGCCAATCCCCGATTGCACGCCGTTGAAGCCGTTGATCTGGAACGAGGAATAGTACTCGGGGAATTCCTTGAAAATCGCGACGAACTCGTCGGTGTAGGTGTTCAGGTAGTCAAGGTTGGCCGGTTGCGGGGCATTGGCCATCATGAAAATCACGCCCCGGTCCTCATCCGGCGCCAGTTCCGATTTGGTGAACTTGAGCAGTACCGGGATCAGGCATAGCACGATCACCGCGAACACCAGCACCACCGGGCGGGTATTGAGGGTGCCGTGAAGCACCCGCTGGTAGCGGCGCTTGAGACCTTCGAAAATCACGTCCAGGCGATGGGCCAGGCCGGTAGGGTTTTCATCGTGGCGCAGCAGCAGGGCGCACATCATCGGCGACAGCGTCAGGGCCACGACACCGGAGATCACCACCGCCCCGGCGAGGGTCAGCGCGAACTCCTTGAACAGCGCCCCCGTCAGACCGGTCAGAAAACCGATCGGTGCATAGACCGCCGCCAGGGTGATGGTCATCGAGACCACCGGCATGGCGATTTCCCGGGCACCTTCGATGGCCGCCTCCAACGGCGTCTTGCCTTCTTCGATGTGCCGATGGATGTTTTCCACCACTACGATGGCGTCGTCCACTACCAGCCCGATGGCCAGCACCATCGCCAGCAAGGTCAGCAGGTTGATCGAGTAACCCATCATTTGCATGAAGAACATCACGCCGATCATCGACAGCGGAATGGTGACCACCGGGATCACCACCGAGCGCAGGGCGCCGAGGAACAGGAACACCACCACGATCACGATCATTACCGCTTCGAACAGGGTTTTCAGCACTTCGTCGATAGAGGCCTGGATGAACAATGTGGCGTCGTAGGCAATTTCGCCCTTGAGGTTCGGCGGCAACTGGGCTTCCAGGTCCGGCATGATCTTGCGCACTTCCCTGATCACGTCCAGCGGGTTGGCGCCGGGCGTGGCCTTGATACCGATGTACACCGAGGGCGTGCCGCCGAAAGAGCTGATGGAGTTGTAGTTTTCCGCGCCCATCTCGACCCGTGCCACGTCCCGTAGCAGCACGCGACTGTCGCCCTCGACCTTGAGCGGGATCGCGCCAAAGGCCTCGGCGGATTTGAGTTCGGTGTTGGCGTTGATGCTGGTGACCACGTACTCGCCTTTCACCTCGCCGGCGGCGGAGAGGAAGTTGTACTGGCGCACGGCGTTGGTCACGTCGCTGGCGCTCAGGCCGAAACCGGCGAGTTTCACCGGGTCCAGCCACAGGCGCATGGCGAACACCTGGTTGCCGAGAATCTCGGCCTCGGCCATGCCCGGCAGGGTCGCCAGTTTCGGCTGGATGACCCGTGACAGGTAATCGGTGATCTGCGGATTGCTCAGCTCCTTGCTGAAGAAGCTGATGTACATCAGCGCCGAGGCATCGGCGGCTTCCTTGCTCAGTACCGGGTCTTCGGCGTCCTGGGGCAGCCGGTTCTTGACCTCATTGGCCTTGGCCAGCAACTCGGTGAACAGACGGTCGCTGTTGGAGCCGATGCGTGCGTAGATCGAGATCACCGAGAAGTTCTGGCGACTGACCGAGGTCATGTAGTCGATGCCCTCGGCACTGGCCAGGCTCTGTTGCATCGGTTGGGTGATGTAACCCTGGATGGTTTCAGCGTTGGCCCCGGGGTAAGCGGTGGTGACCGTGATCAGGGCGTTTTCCATTTGCGGATATTGGCGCAGCGGCAACTTGCTCCAGGCCTGGAAGCCCAGCAGCACAATCAACAGGCTGACGACGGTGGCGAGCACCGGGCGGCGGATGAACGGGTCGGTAAAAGCCATGGGGATTCCTTGATCAGTCCGCGCGCGGCTGACTGTTCTTCTCGGCTAGGGTCTTGTCGTCGCTGATCGCAATGTGCACACCGTTGTCCAGTTTGATCTGGCCGGCCGTGACCACTTTTTCGCCGTTCTGCACGCCTTTGATGACCATGACCATCCCGTCGCGGCGTTCGCCGGTTTCGACGAAGCGTCGTTCGGCGATCAGAATCGGCTCGCCCTTGTCGTCTTTTTCGAGGCTGCCGTCTTCGGCCTTTTTCTGCGCGACGACGAACAGCGAGTTGCCATAAAGGGTGTAGGTAATCGCGCTTTCCGGCACGACGATGTGCGGTTGCGGGTCGGGCAATATCACTTGCAGGCTGGCGAACATTCCCGGCAGCAGTTTGCCATCGGGGTTGGCCAGGGTTGCGCGCACCAGTACGTTGCGGGTGCTGCTCTCGACCTTCGGGTTGATCGCACTGATGGTGCCGGGGAAACTCTCTGTCGGGTAGGCCGGGACTATGATCTGTACTGGTTGGCCGAGGGCGATTTTCGGCACCGATTGTTCGGGCACAAAGAAGTCGACGTAGAGGCTGCTGAGGTCTTGCAGGGTGGCGATCATCGTGCCGCTGGCCACGTAGTCGCCGACGTCTACCTTGCGAATGCCGATGGTCCCGCTGAACGGGGCGAGGATGCGCCTTCTCTCCAGCGCTGCCTTGAGCTGATTGACCGTGGCCCGGCTCTTTTGCAACACCGCCGAGAGTCGGTCGAACTCGCCTTTGGAAATAGCCTGGCTGCCGACCAATTGGCTGCCGCGACCATAATCCAGTTGCGCCAGCCCCAGGTCGGCTTGAGCGGTTGCCAGCAGGGCCGTTTCAACGGAGGTGTCGAGTTGCAGGATCGGTTGACCTGCCTTGACCTTCTGCCCGGACTCGAACTGCACCTCCTTGACGGTGCCGGCGATCTCCATACTCAGGTCAACCCCTTGCAGCGCCGTGAGGGTGCCGACCGTTGGCAAACGGCTTTGCCACGGACGTTCGGTGGCGGTGGCCACGGCGACACTTATCGGCGGTTTCGGCGCGGAGAAGCCTTTCATCATGGTGTAGATAGAGAAGGCTTTGTAACCGGCCAGGAGCAGCACGATCAGCAGAACAACACCCAACATGATCAGCATGCGGCGACGCAGCATATTTCCAGTTCCTTGGAGAAAATCAGGTGAGACAGTCGGGAACATTACTCTGAGTATGAGGGGGATTCCAACTGGCAGTTATTACAGAATGACGCAAACCCTGTAGGAGCGAAGCTTGCTCGCGAAAGCGGTGTATCAGTCAGTAGATTAGTTGGCTGACACACCGCTTTCGCGAGCAAGCTTCGCTCCTACAGGGAGGATGAAGTCAGATCAGATGCAGGTGGTTGTCCCAGAGCCCGGCAGGCAATTCCAGAGGTTTTGCGACGAGGGTCGTCTGGCGGCAATCGTAGTACCGGCAGCGGCCTTGACCGGAGGTCACGACAAAACCATCGGCCACGGCGCCGACACCGGCGCAATCGGGAAGCGGTGCGTCAAGGCGTACTTCACCGCTGTCCAGGTCCCAGATAAAAAAGCGGTTGCCCCGTGGCGCGGTCAGGGCAACCAGACGCAGTTCACTGTGCACGGCAACGCTGGCGGTGTAATGCCCCATGGCCTGCAATTGATGCTCGGGCACCGGGAACGCCACGAACGGTTGGCCGGGGCGCTTGATCGCCAGCAGCTCCGATGACTCGTGAGCATCGCCCATGAACTGCTGACCGGCGACGATGGTGCCATCGCTGGCGATGCCTAAGTGCCGCACGCTGTTCATCTGCTGAGCCAGTGTTTCCTTGCTTAACAGCGTGCCATCGCGCTGCATCAGTACCAGGCTCGGCTCCATGGCGTTGAGGTTCATTTCGACCCGGCTTTCGGCTTCGGTGCGAATGCCGCCGTTAGCCACCACCAGCGTCTCGCCATCGGGCATCCACGACACCTGATGCGGGCCGACGCCGTGGGTGGAAAGCTCGCCGCTGTGCACCAGTCGCTCACCTTCGAACTTATACACACCGAGCAGGCCACGGCCCGGATCGGAGGTATCGTTCTCGGTGGCGTACAACCAGTCGCCGCTCCGGTGAATCACCGCATGACCGTAGAAGTGCCGGTTCGACTGCGACGTCACGGTTTGCAGCAGCGTGCCGTCGCGCAGATCGATCAGGTAACTCTCGGTACCCGGACGCCGGGCGACGAACAGCGCTATCGGCAACGTCGGGTGGTTGATGATGTCATGGCAGCGCTGGCCGACCTGGGTGGCAAACACCCGGGTGCCATCCAGCCGATAACCGACGGCGTAGTGCTTGCCGTCGCCATCGTCCCGCGCCGAGAGCAGCAGCGGGCTTTTGTCCTTCTGTTTGAACAGCGTCCAGCCGCCCAGTGTCACCGCACCCAGCAGCAAACTCCCTAACGTCAGAGCCTGGCGTCGCAGCATGGCACTTGCCCTCATCAGTCACCGTCGTTGGCGTTGAAGCCCAGTTGAATGCCCAACGCCTTGGCCAGCTCGCCTTCGTGCAGGCGATGGACAACGTTGAGGCTGTCGTAGAGATCGTTGAGTTGCTGGCGTCCGGCGTCGTCGGTGAGCATGTCGGTCAGCGGGCGCTGAGTGCTGGCGAACAGTTTCAGGGACGCTGAGTAGGCCGCATCGATCTTGTCGGCCAAGGGTTTCTGCTCGCTCGGCAACAGACTGCGCAGGCCTTTGTTGTCGACACCGACCCAGACGGTCTGTGCTGCGGCCAGGCTCGCTTCCAGGCCTTGCAGCGACGACTTGCTGCGCCAGGCATCGGCCTGGAACGGCTGTGGCGTGCCCTTGCTCTGACGGCCCATCGGCGTGCCGAGTTTTTTCTTCAGGGTGTCCAGCGCGGTGACCTGCACGCGCAGCAGATCGGCGATGGCTTCGTGGGAATCGGCGTAGCGCTGGTTCGGGAATTTGCTCATCTGCGCGAGCATGCCGTCGTTGGTGTTCCAGCGCGACAGGATCTCTTCGGCCAATTGCTTCTGACGTTCGCCAATGGCGGTCAGCAGCGGGCAGTATTTGGCTTTCTGGGCGCTGTCGGCCATGTCGATCTTGCTGTCAAACAGGATGTATTCATAGGCCGAGAGCCCCTGAACCACAACACTGGACTTGGCCAGGGCGGCGGCATCGATCTGCGGTTGCGTGGTGACCAGTTGCTCGACCTGACGGCCGACGAGGTTTTTCTTGTCCGGCCAGAACTGCACTTGCCACGAACGGTTGCCCTCGGCCAGCGGCCCGATCAGCAGCGGTTGCAACTCGGCCCAGGCTTTCTGCGCGTGCAGGAAGTCGGCGCGGGCGGTGTCCAGGGTTTCCTTGCCTTGGCAGAACGCCAAGGCGCTGACCGCCAGTTGCCGGTCGGCTTCGACCCAGCGGCTGTAAGTCGGCAGGATCACTTGCTTGGCGATCGCCGCCGACGTGACCGCTTGCGGGTCCTGGGGCGAACAGGCGCCCAGGGCGAGGGCGGCAAGGCTGGTGAACAACAATTTGGGACGGAACATGTCGGGCTCCCGCTGAAGGAATACGTATTAAAGGGAATTCAAAAACGCCAGCAACGCCGCGCGCTGCTCGGCATTGAAAGACAAAACCTGTTGCTGCGCCGCCTCCGCCTCGCCGCCATGCCAGAGCACGGCTTCGAGCAGATTGCGGGCACGGCCGTCATGCAAGAACTGGGTGTGGCCGCTGACCGCCTGCGTCAGGCCGATGCCCCACAACGGCGGCGTACGCCAGTCGCGGCCGCTGGCCTGGAACTCGGTGCGGTTGTCGGCCAGGCCGTCGCCCATGTCATGCAGCAGCAGGTCGCTGTAAGGGCGAATCACTTGATTGGCCAATTCAGGTTCCGCGGCGTTGGCGGCGGTGGTGTATTTCGGGGTATGGCAGGACTGGCATCCCGCCTGGAAAAACAGATTCTTGCCGGCCAGCACTTGCGGCGCGCCGACATCGCGACGGGCCGGCACCGCGAGGTTACGGCTGTAAAACAGCACCAGACGCAGAATGTTATCGCTGACTTCCGGCTCGCCATCCGGGCCATTGCCGTTGGGCGCCTGTTTGCAAGCGGTTTGCGTGTCGGTGCAGTCATCAACGGGTCTCAGGCTGGTCGTGAGGCCCATATCACCAGAGAACGCATGAACGTTTTGTTGGTTGAGGTTCGGTTGCCCGGCCTTCCAGCCAAATCTCCCCAAGACGGTTTTCTGCTGCGCGTCGTCCCAGACCCGGTTCGGTCGTCCGGCGATGCCGTTTTTCTCCCGGGACTGGGCCTCGGCGTTCGCCAGGATGGCCTCGTCGGGGATCGCCTCAAGCAAGCCCAGGCCAATCATCGGCGGTGCGATACGCGCCGAGAAACGCGTGTCGGGGTGCATCGGGCCGTAGCCGAGTTGGGTGATCTGCAGGGTCGGCTTACGCAACTCGATTTCGCTGCCGTCCTTGAAGCGCACCGGGACCGCCGTGTAATCGACGCGCACCTTGCCTTCCGGGGCGACGCCGGGCACAGACATGTCCTGGAGCTGGCCGCCATAGATCGGCTCCGGCACCACACCCAGTTGTTCGATGACCTTGGCGTAGGCCGGCGCATCGGGAATCGACAGGCGCACCAGCATCGACACCGCATTCGGCGCATCGGGCGTGGGCGGATGACCGCGCCCGTCCTTGATGTGGCAGTTCTGGCAGGCGTTGGTATTGAACAGCGGGCCGAGGCCATCGCGGGCGGTGGTGGTCGACGGTGCGATCACCCAGGGGCTGCGAAAGAAACTGTTGCCGACGCTGAAATCGACGCGCCGTGACGGCGGCAGATTGGCGGACGGCAGGGAGAATGCGTTCTGATCGGTCTTGCGTACCGTTGCGCTGCCACCGGAGCGGGCTTCACCGGGTTCGGCGTGGGTAAAACGCGGGGCGTCATCGCAGGCACTCAGGCCCAGGGCCAGCAACAGTGCGGACAAGCGAAGAGGCAGCGAGGGCATCGGACATCCTGCAAGACGAGCCAAACAAGGGCGCAAAGTCTAACAGGGCAGGGGAGTTTGAATAAGAGGAATTATCGTTTACTTGATGTAAGGCAAGACATCGGCGTCCTTGAACCTTCAGCCTCCCCGATTTGCCCGGCTGTCAGTGCGGGTGCAGTCGGGCCAGCCTGCGAGGGTCGGCATGGCTATGCTGAACCTGTAGGTTTTGCGCGTTTTGCGGAGGTCAATCATGAATGGTTTTCTGGTGATTTTCTTCACCCAACAGAGTCGCCGTCATGAGGGCAGGATGCTCGGTGAATGGGTGGTCGATCTGGCCAAGGAACTGGGTTTGCGCGGCGCGACAATGACCACCGGCATCGAGGGTTTCGGGCATTCCGGGCAGTTGCACTCTTCGCATCTTTTCGAATTGGCCGACCAACCCATCGAAATCCGCCTGGCCCTCACTGAAGATGAGTTGACGCGCCTGTTCCAGCGCCTGGACGCCGAAGACCTTTCCCTGTTTTACATCAAGGCGCCAATCGAATTGGGCACCCTGGGTCAAAAAGCCAGCCCCTGAAATGTAAAAAGGCGACTCGACAGTCGCCTTTTCCAGTGACTTGACCCGCGTTGATCAGAACTCGTGATCAGCGTTGTCCGGGTTCAGGTCGCTGATGCCCAGTTTGCCGGCGGCCGCTTCGATCGAACCGGTCTGCTTGACCAGCGAAGCGATGGCGTCGCGCACGATCTGGTTGCCAGCGGTATTACCGGCCGCGATCAGTTGGTCGTAGTGCTCACCCTTGTTGGCGTGATCGACCATGACCTGAATTTTGGCTTCGGTGGCGGCCAGGTCGGCTTTCAGCGCGGTGTCGGCTGCCGGGTCGGCTTTGGCCACCAGGGACGACAGGCTGGCGCCGGTCATTTTGGTGCCATCGACGCGGGTGTATTCGCCCAGGTACACGTTACGCACGCCTTTGGCGTCGTAGAAGTGCGAGTTGTGGGTGTTGTCGCTGAAGCAATCCTGTTCGTCTTCCGGGGAGTTGGCTTCCAGGGAAACCTTCATGCGCTCGCCCGCCAGTTCGCCCAAGGACAGGCTGCCCATGCCGAACAGCATTTTGCGCAGACCGCTTTCAGCCGGTTCCGCTTCCAGGGTGGCGCGGTAGTTGTCAGCCACGTTCGGCTTCCAGTTACCGACCATTTCCTGCAGGTCGTTGACCAGCAGTTGGGTCACGGATTTCAGGTAGGCGCGACGACGATCGTTGTGACCGCCGGTAGCGCCTTTGCCTTCCAGGTAGTCGGAAGCCGGACGGTTACCGGCGCCAGGGCCGGTGCCGTTCAGGTCCTGGCCCCAGAGCAGGAATTCGATGGCGTGGTAGCCGGTGGCGACGTTGGCCTCGGAACCGCCCAGCTCGTTCAGGCTGGCGAGTTTTTCCGGGGTGATGTCTTTCACGTCGACCTTGTCTTCGCCAACCTGAACCTGGGTATTGGCGATGATGTTGGCAGTGGCACCCGGGTTACCCAGTGCGTGTTCGTAGGATTTGTCGACGTAGTCGATCAGGCCTTCGTCCAGTGGCCAGGCGTTCACCTGACCTTCCCAGTCGTCGATGATGGTGTTGCCGAAACGGAACACTTCGCTCTGCAGGTAAGGCACGCGGGCCGCGACCCAGGCAGCCTTGGCGGCTTTGAGGGTGTCGGCGTTCGGCTTGGCGAGGAATGCGTCGACGGCGGTTTGCAGGGTTTTCGCAGTGGATTCGGCGTCGCTGTAAACGGCAAAGACCATGTCGGCGTAGTGCGCGACCACAGCCTTGGCGGCGGCTTCGTCGACTTTACCGGTGGCAGCAGGCGCAGCCTGAGCAGCAGTGCTGGCAGCCGGTGTCGGCGCTTGTGGCGCGGCAGCCTTGTCTTTGCCTTCGCCGCAACCGGCGAGGGAAATAGCGATGGCCAGCAGACTGGCGGTGGCCAGGGGCATACGAATCATGGCGAACATCCTGCTTCGGTAGTTGATTGGACAGGCGCGGGGGGGCGCAAAACTGCAACATAATGCAAATCTTTCGCATTATGTGTAAAGGGTGCGCTTGTAAATATTTCTTATTCAGGCGGGAGATGTGCCGTAGATCAAGAGAACGCATGAACCGGGTGCTTGTGTAGGCGCTGTCGAGTGAAACGAGGCTGCGATCTTTTGATCTTCTACAAAATAGCCGCGTTACTGCGTTGCGCTTGCTTGAGGTAGGCGCTCAATTCCCGTGCCGGCAGCGGTTTGCTGTAGTGATAGCCCTGACCTTCGTGGCAGCCTTCGGAGATGATGTAGGCCTCTTGTTCGGCGGTTTCCACGCCTTCGGCGATGACCTGCATACCGAGGCTCTTGCCCAGCTGGATGATGGCCCGAACGATGGTCGCATCGTCGTCGTCATCGAGCAGGTCCTGAACGAAGCTCTTGTCGATCTTGATCTTGTCCAGCGGCAGGCTTTTCAGATAACTCAGTGATGAATAACCGGTGCCGAAGTCGTCAATGGCGATCAGCGCGCCGGAGCGACGCAGGCTCAGCAAGTGCTGGGCGGCGGTGCTGATGTCTTCCATCAGGCCGGTTTCGGTGACTTCCAGCTCCAGGCTGCGCGGTGGCAGGCGGTACATCTGCAGCAGGTTGTTGACCACTCGCGGCAACTCGGCGTGGTGCAATTGCACCGTGGACAGGTTGACCGCCATGCGCAGGTCGACGAAACCCTGATCGTGCCACTCGCGCAATTGTTTGCAGGCCTGATCCAGCACCCATTCGCCAATGGCGATGATGGTGCCGTTCTGCTCGGCCAGCGGGATGAACAGGTCCGGCGGTACCAGACCGTGTTCGGGATGCTGCCAGCGAATCAACGCTTCGACACCCACCACGCGATGATCGCGGTAGCTGATCTGCGGCTGGTAAACGAGGTAGAACTGGTCGCGGATCAAGGCATCGCGCAGGTCTTTTTCCAACTCGCGGCGCCGCCGCATTTCCGTATCGACGCTGGCGATATAGAACTGATAGCGGTTGCGCGAGCGAGTCTTGGCCAGGGTCATGGTCTGCTCGGCTTTTTGCAGCAACTTCTCGGTGCTGTCACCGTCTTCGGGGAACAGGGTGATGCCGATGGTGGCGCGCAGGCGGATTTCCTGATGATCGAGGGCGAACGCCGCTTCCAGATCATCGAGAATGCTTTGGGCCAGTTCAGCCGCTTCGTAGGGTTGCTCGATGTCGGCCTGGACCAGGGCGAACTGGTCGCCCCCCAAACGGGCGAGGGCGCCGAGGCGACCGCTGTGAGCCCGCAGGCGATCGGCCAGGGCCAGCAGCAATTGGTCGCCGGTCTGATAACTGAACTGTTCGTTGATGCCCTTGAAATCATCGAGCCCGACACACAGCACTGCGACCCGACGCTGCAATTTGCCGGCGTCGACGAGGATCTTGTCCAGCTGTTGCTGCAATTGCTGACGGTTCGGCAAACCGGTGAGGAAATCGTACTGGGCCATGCGCAGCAGGCTGTTTTCCGCTTCGTGGCGCAGGTGAGTGTTGCGCTCGATGGATTCGAGCAACTGGTTGGCGGTGTTGATCCAGATCCCCAGTTCGTTTTTCTCATGACCCTTGAGCTGCGGAATCTTGTGTGCGCTGGGCCGGTCCGGGTTGATTTCGGTCAGGTGTTCGATGATCCGCGACAACGGTTTGGTCAGCAGCCAGTGATAGACCAGATACAGCACAAGGGCCATGGCCAGGGCGCGCAAAACGCCAGAGATGAAGATGATCACCGAACTGACGATGAACCCCTGACCGTAGGTGGCGGTATCGAGCGTGATGCTCAAGTCGCCGTAGTACTCGCTGTAGGGGCCGCGCCCCACCAGTTGGGTGGTGAAGGTGCGTTCCTTGCCAAGGATCAGGTCGGTCAGCCAGCGACTTCTGGAGTGCTGCAACTCGCGGGTTTTTTGCGCGAGCATGGCTTCATTGGGATGGCCGATGGAGGCCATGCGCACGGCATCATCCTGGAACAGGCCTTCGATTACCTGCATGCCCATTTCCCGGTCCAGGCTGTAGACGGCCTGGGTTGAAGGGTCGCGGAACATGTCGAGGATGCGCTGGGCATCGTTGGCCACGGCCTGACGTGTTTTATAGGCATCGAAAACGATTTGCGCGCAGCTCAAGACCACGCCCACGATCAATGCCGACAGGAGCACGACCCGGAGCAACTTCACCGACAAGCTGTTCTTGAGTTCCAGCTTCAAAGGGTTATTCCTTGTTCCGTGCGGGTAGCGTCAAGTTGCGATGAGTATTGGCAATCCCGTGATGGCAGTCAAAGGGACAATCCAACCCAGGGCGTTTTGCCGGTAGCTTGGCCGATATGTTGCTGCTTGGAGTATTTGCCCTATTAACACTGTGTCGGTTGTCGGGGCCTTCAACTTGAGGAGGTCGGGACAATTTTTCCTCGTAGTTGATGTTAGACCGCTGTGCTGTGGAGACAAGGGGGCGAATGCCACCCGCGTTGTGGGAATGTCCGCTCCCACAGGATTTGGTCGTACACGGATTTTGTATATGACCGCTGCCCCCGTAGGAGCGAGGCTTGCCCGCGAAGGCGGCTATAGGGATGTACCCATTTCCCCGGCCCATAAAAAAACCCGGCCAAAGCCGGGTTTTTTGACTGGCGCGAAGCTTAAGCGGTGAAGGTTTTGCCTTCGAACTGCTCAGCCACGAACTTCCAGTTGACCAGGTTCCAGAACGCTTCGACGTACTTCGGACGAAGGTTGCGGTAGTCGATGTAGTAAGCGTGTTCCCAGACGTCGCAAGTCAGCAGCGGGGTGTCGCCGCTGGTCAGCGGGTTGCCGGCGCCGATGGTGCTGGCCAGGGCCAGGGAACCGTCAGCCTTTTTCACCAGCCAGCCCCAACCGGAACCGAAGGTGCCGATGGACGTCTTGCTGAACTCTTCCTTGAACTTGTCGAACGAACCGAAAGCTGCATTGATGGCATCAGCCAGCGCGCCGGTTGGTTGACCGCCGGCGTTTGGTGCCAGGCAGTTCCAGTAGAAAGTGTGGTTCCAGACCTGAGCGGCGTTGTTGAAGATACCGCCCGAGGAAGATTTGACGATTTCTTCCAGGGTCTTGCCTTCGAACTCGGTGCCTGGCACCAGGTTGTTCAGGTTCACGACATAGGTGTTGTGGTGCTTGTCGTGGTGGTATTGCAGAGTTTCCTCTGAAATGTGCGGCTGCAGGGCATCGTGTGCGTAAGGCAGCGGCGGCAATTCGAAAGCCATGATGATTCTCCTAATCAGGTCAGTTGCGGTGAGCGCAAGGCCGATCACGGGCGGCCAGACATGCGCCGAAGAGTTTGTACTCTTTGCGGCGCAGGGATCGGATCATAGCACCGGGGGTGCGGCATAACCACGCAACAACTGTGTGGAATAGAGGTTCCAGAGCCTTTTGGAATAATCAGCTGGCAGTGATTAATTGAAAGGCCACGGTGAACATCATGACAGCGACCAGCAAATCGAGGATTCGCCAAGTGCCCGGCCGTGCCAACCAGGGTGCGAGCCATGCCGCACCCAGCGCCAACGTGAAAAACCACAGCAATGACGCACTGGCCGCGCCCACGACATAAGCACCGGGCTCTGTCTGTTGTGCGCCGAGGGAGCCGATCAGCAACACGGTGTCCAGATAGACATGCGGGTTGAGCAGCGTCACCGCCAACGCACTGAGCAGCACCGCCCGCAGTGAACGTACCGTCTGGTTTTCACCCTGTTGCAGGCTTTGTTTCGAGCAGGCCCGACGCAGCGCCAGGCTGCCATACCACAGCAAAAACGCCGCGCCGCCCCAACGGGCGATGGCCAGCAGGGTCGGGTTTTGCGCCAGCACCGTCGCCAGGCCGAATACCCCGGCGGCCACCAGCAACGCATCGCAGATGACGCAGAGCGTCGCCACCGGCAGATGATGTTCACGCCGAAGGCTCTGAGCCAGCACAAACGCATTCTGAGTGCCGATCGCCATGATCAGCCCCGCGGCCACCAACAGGCCGTTTACATAACTTTGCCACATACGTTTTTACTCCGCGTTGGCCGCCAGATCCCGCAGTACCTGCAGGGCGCGTTCGGCATCGGCCTGGCCGACGAACAAATGGTCGTGGTAGTAACCGGCGATCACGTTGCAACTGATGCCGGCCTGGCCCAACGCCGTGGCGAACGCGGCGGTCAGGCCGACGGCTTCGAGGGCCGAGTGCACGTTCAAGGTGATCCAGGCGGCGACGTAGTCGAAGCTGAAACCGGCCTTTTCGGCGTGGGAACGTTCCAGAATCACTGTCAGGCCTTCCCGTTCGCGAAAGCTGCCGACGATCTCCAGGTCTGTAGGCAACTTGCCGTCGCGCAGGGTGCAGAACACGTATTCGCCGTCATTGAGATGCGGGCTCATGCTGCGTAGCAGGGTTGCCAGTGAAGTTTCGCCAGTCATGTCGGTGATCCTTGTTCAAAAGTTCTTGCTGGCCATTCTCCGGTTGAAAGCTGTATAAGAAAAACCAATAGTGCTGATCGCTCATTAGGAAAACTGATGTTCGACTATAAATTACTTTCCGCGCTCGCCGCGGTGATCGAACAGGCCGGATTCGAACGTGCCGCGCAGGTGTTGGGGTTGTCCCAATCGGCCATCTCCCAGCGGATCAAACTGCTGGAGGCACGGGTCGGCCAACCGGTGCTGGTGCGCGTCACGCCACCGGCCCCGACGGAGATTGGCCGACGATTGCTCAACCATGTGCAACAGGTGCGATTGCTGGAGCGCGATCTACAAACGTTGGTCCCGGCGCTGGACGAAGAAGGCCTGCCCGAACGCCTGCGCATCGCGCTGAACGCTGACAGCCTGGCAACCTGGTGGGCCGAGGCGGTGGGCGACTTTTGCGCGGAACAACATCTATTGCTCGATCTGGTGGTGGAAGACCAGACCGTCGGCCTTAAACGCATGCGCGCAGGCGAAGTGGCGGGGTGTGTCTGCGCCAGTGAACGGCCGGTGGCCGGTGCGCGCAGCGTTCTGTTGGGGGCGATGCGTTACCGTGCGATGGCGAGCCCGGCGTTCATTGCCCGGAATTTTCCCGAAGGTGTGCGCGCCGATCAGTTAGCCAAAACCCCGGCCCTGGTGTTTGGCCCGGACGATTTCCTACAGCATCGCTACCTCGCATCCGTCGGTGTGGACGGCGGTTTCGAACACCATTTATGCCCATCGTCCGAAGGCTTTCTTCGTCTCACGGAAGCAGGGCTTGGCTGGGGGCTGGTGCCTGAATTGCAGGTGCGCGATCAACTGGAGCGCGGCCAACTGGTGGAGCTTTTGCCAGATAAGCCGATCGATGTGCCGCTGTACTGGCATCATTGGCGCAACGGCGGTCAGCTGTTGGCGTTACTCACCGATCAATTGGTGCGCTCATCGAAGCAATGGCTGGTGCCGTTGGACTGACGGGCAGCGTCAAGACCTCACGCCCTACGCAATATGCAATATGCAAAGCGCAAAGCGCAAAACGCAAAACGCAAAACGAAATATTCGGAGCAATTCATGAAGATTCTGGTCACCGGCGCAAGCGGCTTCATTGGCGGACGTTTTGCGCGTTTCGCCCTGGAGCAGGGCCTGGACGTGCGGGTCAACGGTCGCCGGGCCGAAAGCGTCGAGCACTTGGTGCGCCGTGGCGCCGAATTCATTCAGGGCGACTTGAGCGACCCGCAACTGGCGCGTGACCTGTGTTCAGACGTCGAAGCCGTGGTCCATTGCGCCGGCGCAGTCGGTTTGTGGGGACGGTATCAGGACTTTCATCAAGGCAACGTCGAGGTCACCGAGAACGTGGTCGAGGCCTGCCTGAAGCAGCGGGTTCGGCGCCTGGTGCACTTGTCGTCGCCGTCGATCTACTTCGATGGTCGCGATCATCTGGGATTGACCGAAGAACAGGTGCCCAAGCGCTTCAAACATCCCTACGCCGCGACCAAATACCTGGCCGAGCAAAAAGTCTTCGGCGCTCAGGAATTCGGCCTCGAAACCCTGGCCCTGCGCCCGCGTTTCGTGACGGGTGCCGGCGACATGAGCATTTTCCCCAGGCTGCTGAAGATGCAGCGCAAAGGACGGTTGGCGATTATTGGCAATGGCCTGAACAAGGTCGACTTCACCAGCGTGCAAAACCTCAATGAAGCGTTGCTCAGCAGCTTGCTGGCCAGCGGCTCGGCTCTGGGCAAGGCCTACAACATCAGCAATGGAGCGCCGGTTCCGTTGTGGGATGTGGTCAATTACGTGATGCGCAAAATGGATGTCCCACAAGTTACCCGTTACCGTTCCTACGGCCTGGCCTACAGCCTTGCCGCGCTCAACGAGGGCGTGTGCAAGCTGTGGCCAGGTCGTCCCGAGCCAACCCTGTCGCGGCTGGGCATGCAAGTCATGAACAAGAACTTCACCCTGGACATCAGCCGCGCACGGCATTATCTGGACTACGATCCCAAAGTCAGCCTCTGGACCGCCCTCGATGAATTCTGCGGCTGGTGGAAGGCTCAAGACATTCGCTGACACACAAGGGCGGCCCCTTACTGAACCGAGTTCGGGGTTCAGGGTCAACCGGTGCGGCAGCGGGGGTTATACTTCGCCGCATCAAGCCATCACCGCGTTCCACAAAGGTTGACCCTAATGCCCATGCGTAACGATGCCAACGACGACTTCGACGATGTTCCGAGCCTGCGCGCCGACAGCCTCGATGACGATGATTTTCCGACCACCGCTCGCACTTCCGTGCATTCGCGCACCACTCCGGTGGTCAAGGTCAAAGGCCCGAGCACCGGCCCTCTGTGGGCATTGGTCGGCGCATTGTTCTTTGCCTTCGCCGGCCTTGCCTGGTGGAGTTTTCAGCAGATCTCGCTGATGGAACAACAACTGGTGGCAACCCAGGAAAGTTTTGCGCGCATCAGTGAGGAAGCGGCGGGGCGCTTGCAGGACATTTCCGGCAAGGTCGTGGCCAGCCAGTCCAACGTCAACACCGACAGTGAAGCGTTGAAGCTGCAAATCAAACAGCTGGAAGGCAAGCTCCAGGATCAGAGCAAACAGCTGGAAAGCAAACTTCAGGACCAAAGCAAACAGCAGCAAGGCGTGCTCGGCCAGACCTCCGATCTGGACAAGCGCCTGGCGCAAATGACTGCGCAAACCACCGAACAACAAGCCGCCAATGTTCAGTTGCAGGCTCAGGTCAAAGCCTTGAGCGGCGAACTGGCCGCGTTGAAGAGCGCGCCGGCCGATACCAGCAAAGTCGACGCCCAACTCAAAAGCCTGGGCGCCGACATCGCCGCGCTGAAGAGACAAGGCAACCCCAGCGCCGCTGTCGAGCGCCTGGAGCAAGACATGATTGTGCTCAAAAGCCAACAGGACAACCGTCCGGCCGCCGCACAAGGTGGCACCAACACCGCCGAGTTCGACGCCTTCCGCGGCCAGGTCACCCGCAACATCAACACCCTGCAAGCGCAGATCCAGAATCTGCAACAGCAGCTGCGCGCCCGGCCTCAATAGCCCGAAGGCGAGCCAGTCAGTTAAACGCCGCTCCCACAGGTTTTGCATCTTGACTGACTGGTAGTAGGGCAAGCCTCTGCGCCACCGTTTCCTGAATATTCATACATAGCCCCAAGCCGTCTACGCTCTTGAAACACTAACAAGAACGGGGAATGCGCTATGGGGGTTCTTCACAAACTAGCCTGGCTGGGCGGGTTGCTTTTGCTGTGCCTGGGTCCAGTTCACGCAGCCACGGCGGAAAAGGATGACAGCCAGGCCGCCAAAGCCTTGCTGGAAAAAGCCCTGGCCTATTACCACGAGCAGGGTGACAAGGCTTTCGCGGCGTTCAGCCGTCAGGGCGAGTTTGTCGACAAGGATCGTTATGTCTTCGTGGTCGATACCAAGGGCGTGATGCTCGCCAGCGGCGGGCCGTCTTCGGCATTGATCGGCCGTGATGTGTCCGAGGTGCTCGGGCCGGATGTGCAGAAAGCCTTCAAGGACGCCTTGAAAGTGCCAGAGGGTAACGGCATTCAGCAGGCCGAATACCGTTGGCAGAACTGGGCCGACGGCAAGGTCGAACGCAAGCATGTGTTCTATCAGCGCATTGGCCAGCGGATTCTGGCGGTGGGTTACTACTTGCCACGGGCGTCAGCGGAGCAGGCGATGGCCTTGTTGAACAAAGCAGCGGCCGATCTGGCCAAGGACGAGAAGGGCACGCTCACCGCCATCAACGCCCTCAAGGGCGGTTACTTGCAGGATGACCTGTACGTCTTCGTCGTCGACCTGAATAACCAGCGTTATGTCGCCCACGGCACCAATCTGCGGTTGATCAATACCGATTTCAGCAAGATCAAGGATCCGGAAGGTAAACCGGTGGGCGAGCCGATTCTGGCGCTGATGGCCAAACAGGATGACGGAGAATACGAGTACCGCTGGAAAAACCCGGTGACCGGCAAAGTGGAAGACAAGCATGCCTACCTGAAAAAGGTCGGGCATTTTCTGGTGGCGGCGGGGTATTACAGCCCTTGATTCAAGGTGACTGAAAGACCGCAATCGCGAGCAGGCTCGCTCCCACAGTAAATCTCCATTGGTTACAGATGTTGCATACGGCCGAGATCCAATGTGGGAGCGAGCCTGCTCGCGATTGCAGGCGACTCGGTCCCCACTATCTAACCGTGTCCTCCCGCCCCCGCAACACTCTGTTCGGCATGGCAATCGCCGCCGCCAACCCCAGCAATGACACCGCTGCGCTGACCATCAGCAAATGCCGGAAGGTCAGCAGCAGCTCAGCGCGCAAGGCGTTTTGCGCATCACCTGGCGCGGCGTTCAAACCGTCCAGCAGAACATTCCCCGAACGCCCTTCAGCCATCAGCGACGAGCCGGCCAGGTGGGCAAAACTCGAATCCTGCAACAACGCCAGCAGCAGTGCCGACATCAACGCCACACCCACTGCGCCACCCAGGGAACGGAACAGATTGGTGGTGCTGGTGGCGACGCCGATGTCCCGTTGTTCCACCGAGTTTTGCGTGCCTACCAATGAAGTCGGGAACTGCATACCGCTGGCGATGCCGCTGAGCAACATGAACAGGCTGCTCAGCAGAAACGACTGAGGCGCGCTGAGCGCCATGCCGAGAATCGAGAACGGCATCAGCAGGGCACCGGTCAGGATCATCGGTTTGTAACGACCGGTCACCGATGTCCGGCGCCCGGCGAAGTACGCGCCTATCGGCAAGCCCATGGCCAGCGGCAACAAGTGCAGCGCGGCGCTGTCGGCCCCTGCACCGGTGACGCTCTGAAAACGCAGCGGCATCAGCACAATCAAGGAAATCGCCTGGAAACTGGTGAAGAAAATCGTGCACCAGCAGAGGATCGCGTTGCGGTTGGCGAACAAATGCATCGGCAGTAACGGTTCCCGCGCCCGTCGTTCATGCCAGACGAACACGGCCAGCACCACCACCGCACAACCGAGCAAACCCGCCACTTCGGCACTGCGCCACGAATGGCCCTGGCCGACCTGAGTGATGCCCAGCAACAACGCCGTCAGGCCAATGATCATCAGCAACGTACCGAGGTAGTCGATGATCGGCTTGCGCTGTGGCACTGGCAGCCCCACCAGTGTGCGGTGGGCCACCAGCCAGGCACCCAGGCCCAGTGGAAGATTGATCAGAAACACCCAGCGCCAGGACAGGTATTCGGTCATGTAGCCACCGAGAACCGGGCCGGCCACGCTGGCCACCGCATACATGCTGCTGAAGTAACCCTGATAACGACCGCGTTCGCGGGGTGGCACGATGTCGCCGATGATCGCCTGGCTCACCGAAATCATTCCGCCGGCGCCGATGCCCTGAAGAATCCGCGCCAGCACCAGTTGCTCCATGCTCTGCGCCATACCGCAGAACAACGAAGCCAGGGTGAACAGCCCCATGCCGAACAGCATCAACCTGCGGCGGCCATACAAATCGCCGAGTTTGCCGTAGATCGGCACCGCCACGGTCATCGCTACCATGTACCCGGAAATCACCCAGGCCAGCAGGCTGACGTCCTTGAATTGCGCGGAAATGGCCGGCATCGATACGGCGACAATGGTCTGGTCCAGCGCGCCCAGAAAGATCGCCAGCATCAGGGCGATCAGCACGCTGCGAATGGCCGGTTTGGGCGTTTCAGGCTGGTTGAGATTGGTCACGGGTAAAACCTGCGGGCAGTGATGGACCCGCCAGAGGCAAGGCGAGCGGGGATGCTCGCCAGTGTAAGTCGGTAGGAAGCTATTCGATAGCCTCATAAGGAAGGCCGACGTAATTTTCCGCGATGGTTTTTCGACCCGCCTCGGAGTCCACGAAATAGGCCAGCTCCGATTCGCTGATGCGCTGGCTGAACGCGTCGTGCTCGTCGAAGCGATGCAACATCGAGGTCATCCACCAGGAAAACCGCTCGGCTTTCCACACCCGCCGCAAGCAGACCTCGGAATACTTCTCCAGCAAATCCACACGGCCTTCGCGGTAAACCTTCAGCAGAATATTGAACAACGTACTGACATCGCTGGCCGCCAGGTTCAGGCCCTTGGCGCCGGTGGGCGGGACGATGTGCGCGGCGTCGCCGACCAGGAACATCCGCCCGTATTGCATCGGCTCGACCACGAAACTGCGCAGTGGCGCGATGCTTTTTTCAATCGACGGACCGGTCACCAGCGCGTCGGCGAGGGCGGTCGGCAGACGGGATTTGAGCTCATCCCAGAAGCGCTGATCGGACCAGTCCTCGACTTGATCCTGGGCCGGAACCTGGAGGTAATAACGGGTACGTGTCGGCGAACGCATGCTGCACAGCGCAAAACCCCGTTCATGCCGCGCGTAGACCAATTCCTCGTGAACGGGCGGCGTGTCAGCGAGAATTCCCAGCCAGCCGAACGGATACACCCGCTCGAACACCTTCAGGCAGTCAGCGGGGATCGACTGCCGCGCCACGCCATGGAAACCATCGCAACCGGCGATGTAGTCACAATCGAGTCGCCAGGTTTCGCCGTCCTTGTCGAAGGTGAGATAGGGTTCAGCGGTTTTCATGCCGTGGGGGACGACGTTGCCGGCTTCATAAATCGTCTGCGCACCGGCGTCCCGACGGGCGGCCATCAGGTCGCGGGTGACCTCAGTCTGACCGTAGATCATTACGGTTTTGCCTCCGGTCAGCGTCTGCAGATCGATGTGTACGCGGCGTCCGTCGAGGGCCAGTTCGAAGCCTGCGTGAACCAGCCCTTCGGTGTCCATGCGCTGACCCACCCCGGCCTGACGCAACAGCTCTACCATGCCTTGTTCGAGGACCCCGGCGCGGATGCGACCCAGCACATAGTCCGGGGTCTGGCGTTCGAGGATCAGGGTGTCGATGCCGGCGTTATGCAGCAATTGGCCGAGTAGCAAACCAGAGGGGCCGGCGCCGATGATGGCAACTTGGGTTTTTAGCGTTTTCATTGTTTTTATGACTCGCAAGCTCCACGCGGCCAAGGCCGGTGAATGATTTTTATGGATCGAGTACTTGCATTTTTCACTTGCGAGTCTGTCAATTGAAGGTGAAAACTGAGCCGATACCTGTACATTCTGCCAATCGGTGCGATTATCGCCCCGTTACCCTCGAGGCCTGGATTGAAGTGATGAACAAGCCTGACCTGCCGTCGATTCCGGTGTTCAAACTCTACGGTGAAAGCCTGGACTGGCCGACCCCTGACTTGTTGCACTGCGAAACCATTTCCAAACGCAGCCGCGAACATCAATGGGAAATCAAACCCCACCGCCACGCCGATTTGTGTCAGTTGCTCTTCGTCTTCAAAGGTCAGGCAGAGCTTCAAATCGAAGGTAAACGCTCACAATTGACCGAGCCGGCCATCCTGATCCTGCCGCCGTTATCGGTGCATGGTTATCGGTTTTCCGAGGACGTCGAAGGGTTCGTCGTCACGCTGGCCGCGCCGTTGATCGCCCACCTGCAGGCGCAACTGGGTCATTCGGTGAACGCTCTGGCGCAGGCCGAAAGCTACCCGGCGGGCAAGGACAGCGAGTACCTCAACAGCCTGTTTTCAGCGCTGCAAAGCGAATACACCGGCCATCAACCGGCTCGGGAAATGCTCATGCATTCGCTGGTCAGCGTGATCATGGTGTGGATCAGCCGTCAGGTGATTCAGCGCCATACCGCCAGTCAGCGCCCACAGCGTGCCCGGGAATACCTCAACGGTTTTATTCAGCTGGTGGAAGAGACCTATCGCCAGCACGTCAAGGTCGAGGACCTGGCCCATCGGCTGGGGATTTCCGTGTCCCACCTCAACGGCACGTGCCGTGAACTGGCGGGGCAACCGGCGTTGCAGATCATGCACGAGCGTCAATTGCTGGAGGCCAAGCGCTTGCTGACCTACACCAGCATGACCATTTATGAAATGTCCGACGTGTTGGGGTTTTCCGATCCGACCAACTTCACACGCCTGTTCCGGCGTCGCGTGGGGATTTCGCCCAAGGCCTTTCGCGACCGCTTGAAGGCCGATCAGGACCATGCCGATCAGGATAGCGAGGCCTGAACCCCCCTTCATTATCGGAGGGTTATCGGAGGGCGTTGAGGGTCGCGTTGTGGGGAATGCAGCGCTCGAAGTTGCAGCTCGCGTATTCATGGGGCACTTGTCGCAACTGCTCGACACGCCAGGCCGCTGTGCCATATAGCGCCAGCGTCGCCGCGCAAGTGATGAAAATGGCGAGGTATCTTCTTGTTTTGATGTTCATGGCGTTGACCTCTGAACGAATACCTTTCGGTACTACGTTGAGCATAGGTCAGCGCGGATGAGTTGTGTAGGAGCTGCCGAAGCAGACTGTGTGAAAACCTAGCCATTTGCGCAACGATTCAAGAAAATGCCCCGTATTGAAAGATACGGGGCATTTTTGCTGTGGCGTATATCCAAGGTGAACCACGAAACCAGACCAGCCTATTCCCG
>NZ_JAHBDQ010000045.1 GCF_019956555.1 Pseudomonas sp. A-RE-19
CCTCCGTTTATCCCGCCCAACCCCGTAGACTACGCTCACAAAAAATAAGGGTTTTGGGCCTTTGCCCATGCCTTACCCTTTCAGGACATGCTTTTGCCTATCCCCCTTGACGATCCGCACCACGCGCCTGGCGGTGCCTTGAAACGGCTGCCTCTGCTCAAGGCTGCCGTGGCGTTTATTGCAGCGGTATGCCTGTGCCTCTGTGGGCTGCTTTACCTGCAACTTGAGCAGTCGCGTCGGCACGACCTGGCGTTGGCCGAGGTGTCGTCGTCGAACCTGACCCGGGCCATGGCGCAACAGGCTGAAGATACGTTCATGAAAGCCGATCTGGTGCTGACCAGTCTGGTGGACTGGATTCAGGCTGAAGGTTTCGACGCTGCCCAGACACCACGCCTGCAGAAAACCTTCGCCCGGCGGGTGCAGGTGCTGAATCAGTTGCACGGGATATTTCTGTTCGACAAACGGGGCCAATGGGTCGTGACGTCGTTCGAGAATCTGCCTCGCGGGCCGGGTGTGGCGGACCGGGAGTATTTCCGGTTTCACCAGCAGAACATCTCGTCCCTGGCACACATCGGCCCGGCGATTCGCAGTCGGGAGAATGGCGAGTGGATCATTCCGGTGTCCAGGCGGGTGAACGACCAGAGCGGTAATTTCCAGGGGGTGTTGCTGGTCGGAATCAAGATGTCGTACTTCGATCAATTCTTCAAAAGCTTCAGCATCGATGACAACGGTGCGATGTTTTTGGCGTTGACCGACGGAACACTGCTGGCGCGACGGCCGTTTGTGGAATCGCAGATCGGCACGTCCCTGGCCCAGGGTGCGATTTTTCAAAAGCACCTGCCCCGCGCGACTTCCGGCAACGCCATGATTGATTCGGTGGTGGATGGCATCGTCCGGTTGTATGGCTACCGTCAGCTCGATGCCTATCCGCTGGTGGTCGCGGCGGCCTCTTCCAAAGACGCGATTCTCAAGGACTGGTACAGCACGGCGATTCAATCCAGTGTGATCGTCGCTCTGGTCGTCCTCGGCGTGGGCTTGTTCGGTTGGGTGTTCGTTCATCAGGTGCGCGCGGGCGAGCGCATCGAGGCGGATTTGCGCAAAGCGCAGAAAACCCTGGAGTTGATCGCCACCCACGACAGCCTGACCGGGCTGGCCAACCGTCGATTGTTCGAGCGGGCGCTGGGGGTTGAGTTTGGACGCGGTGCCCGGCAGTCGAGCCCGCTGAGCCTGATCATGCTCGATATCGATTATTTCAAGCGCTATAACGACACCTACGGCCATGTGGCGGGGGACCATTGCCTGGCCGAAGTGGCGCGGGCATTGAAGCGTTGCTGCCATCGCCAGGCCGATCTGGCGGTGCGCTACGGCGGCGAAGAATTCGCGGTGTTGCTGCCGGACACCGACATCCATGGTGCGCTGACGATCGCCGAGCAGATCCGCCGCAGCGTCATCGACAAAAACATCATCCACAGCGGTTCGCCCACGGGCTATGTAACGATCAGTCTTGGCTGTTATTCGTTTGTGCCAACAGGGCATGACAGCACCGAAATGTTGATCGAACGTGCAGATGCGGCGCTGTATCAGGCCAAAAACTCGGGGCGAAATCGCTCGGCGGTGTTGTCGATGAAAGGGGGCGTCGAGGCGTTGATGCGTTCCGACCGCTGAAGCTTGCGGCCATCGATTGGCAATGGCGATGTGATCGGTTCTTCAATTGCGGCAACGACTTGCGTTATCCAGGAGCTATGACCGAGCATGACTGCTATGGTCAACGGAGAGCCAGGCTGTCATGCCCGACAGACCAGACCCCGCCGGTCTCACCCGATCAGGCGATCGATTGACAGGATCAAGTGCATGGATTTGACTGCCGTTACCACCGCTGCGCCCGCGCGTCATACACCGATTACCCGCAACCTGATGTTCGTCATCGGCCTGCTGTTTGTGGTTGGGGTGTTGATTGCGCTGATGGCCCTGTTCGGCATTGCCGCACGGCTCGATGCCCGCGACCTGAGCAAAACCACTTTCTACACGCAACGCGCGCTTGAAAACCGGATCACTGCGTCGAAAAACTACATCGCCAGTTACGCCAACTGGACGACCGCCTACGATCACCTGAACAACAAGGTCGATGTACAGTGGGCTTACGTCGACCAGAACGTGGGTAAAACCCTGTTCACCATTGATCACTACGACGGCGTTTTCGTGATCGATCGTCAGGGAACCAAATACGCCACAGTGCGCGGTCTTCAGGTGCAGGACGAAGCGACAGCCTATCTGTCGACGTCGATGGCGAGCCTCATAGAGGACGTTCAGAACCAGGAAAGCCTCATCAACCCTGTCAGCCGTTACACCTTGTTCGAAGGCAAGCCGGCGCTGTTGACGGCGGCCGCGATCGTGCCCAATGACGAGCGCCCGGCGGTCGATCCCAAAAGCACTTCGGTGCTGGTATACGTTGATCAACTGAACCCTGAAAAACTCAGCGTCTTGAGCGCCGATTACGGTTTGCATGACTTGAGCCTGACGCCCGACGACGCCATTGTTTCCGGTCAGCCGGCCGTCGCCCTGACCGGCACCGGTTACAGCCTGATCTCCCGACTTGAGCGGCCGGGGCATGAGTTGCTCTGGTCGCTGCTGCCGCCATTGGGCGGGGCGCTGTTGATTCTGGCGTTGTTGACGGCTTACTTCTTTCGTTATGTCCTGCGCACGTCCGGGCATGTGGATGCCAGTTACACCAGCCTCGACTTGTCGAATCAGGCACTTGAGGCCAGTGAAGAACGTTTTCGTGCAGTGGCCGAGGCCGCGTCCGACTGGATCTGGGAAATCGACGACCAGCATTGCATCACTTATCTGTCCGGGCGCTTCAGCACCGTCACCGGTTTCTCCGATCAGCAATGGCTGGGGCAGAACATCGGGCAACTGCTCAATTGCGACACAACGCCCTTGTCGCTGTGGCTGAACAAACTCGATGAAGAGCAAGCTGTCAGCCACTTGCGCTGTTCCTACCGCGATCAATCAGGGCAACAACGGGTCTGCCGAGTGTCGGCGCGACCGATCCAGCGCAAGGGTACGGTGCTGGGTTTTCGCGGGACGGCCAGCGACATCACCGATGAAGTCGCCGCCCATGCGCAGATCCAGCATCTGTCGATGCACGACGCGCTGACTGGTTTGCCGAACCGCAACAAACTGGCGCGCTACCTCGAAGACGCGCTGGCGCTGAAAGAGCAAGCGGCGGCGCTGACGTTGTTGATGATCGACCTGGATAACTTCAAGCCGATCAACGATTCCCTCGGCCACCCGGCCGGCGATGCGGTATTGCTGGAAGTGGCGATCCGTTTGCGCGAATGCACGCGGGACATCGATCTGGTCGCCCGCTTGGGTGGCGACGAGTTCGTGCTGGCGCTCCACGGCATGGACAGCCACGCGGAAATCGACCGGTTTTGCGAGCACCTGCTCGACAGCCTGCATCAACCGATCCATTACGATCACCACACCTTGCACATCGGCGCGAGTATCGGTATCGCCCTGAGTCGGCGCCAGGGGCATCTACCGGATGAGCTGATTCGCTGTGCCGATATTGCGTTGTATCAGGCCAAGTCCAATGGCAAGAAGACCTGGTGCTACTTTGCCGCGCACATGAACGATCAGATCCAGCATCGCCGGCAGCTGGAAAGCGACCTGCGACAGGCGATCAAGCACAATGAATTCGTGATGCATTACCAGCCGCGTTATCACGTCGATGGCAAGCAGATCGTCTCGGTCGAAGCGCTGCTGCGCTGGCAGCATCCGGTGCAAGGCCTGTTGGCCCCGGACGCGTTTATCCCGTTGGCCGAGCAGACTGATCTGATCGTGCCGTTGGGGCGCTGGGTGTTGCGCGAGGCCTGTGAGACGGCCCTGACCTGGCCGGGTGCGATGATGGTGTCGGTCAATTTGTCGCCGGTGCAGTTTGCCCGCAGCGATGTGATCGAGGATGTCCGGGAGGCGTTGATCCAGAGCCGATTGCCCGCCAGTCGACTGGAACTGGAGATCACTGAAAATGTGATGCTCATCGACGTCGATGGCGCCTTGGCGACCATGAATGCACTCAAGGAGTTGGGCGTGCGGTTGAACATGGACGACTTCGGCACCGGTTATTCTTCGCTGGGTTATCTGCGCACGTATCCGTTCGACGGGATCAAGATCGACAAGCGCTTCATTGCGTCCATGAGCAGCGGCAGCAATGACCGCGCCGTGGTGCAGGCGATCATCAACCTGGGCAAGGCCATGGGCCTGACCGTGACCGCCGAAGGCGTCGAGACGCTGGAGCAACTGGACTTCCTGATCTCGGACCAGTGCCATGAAGTGCAGGGGTTCTACCTCAGTCGGCCGGTGGACAAGTATGCGCTGCTGCCGTTGCTCAAGGCGTCAAGGGATGATTTTCCGCCGCAGGGCACGCACCTTTAGTCGCCTGTTTCGTGCGTCACGGCAACTGCCGTGACGTACCCCGGTCACAACTGGATATCGCCCATCCGTTGCGAGCGTCGGATCATGAAGAACCTGAAAATCGCTACCTTCAACGTCAACGGCATGCGTGCCCGCTTGCCGAACCTGCTGGCCTGGCTGGAACGGGAGCGGCCAGACATCGCCTGCTTGCAGGAACTCAAGTCGGTGGACGGCGCGTTCCCCGTCGCCGAGCTGGAAGCGGCAGGCTATGGCGCTGTCTGGCACGGCCAGGTGTCGTGGAACGGAGTGGCGATTCTGGCGCGAGATGCGCAGCCGCTGGAGAGCCGGCGCGGTTTGCCGGGGGATGATAGCGACACCCATAGCCGCTATCTGGAAGCCGCCGTGCACGGGATTGTGGTGGGTTGTTTGTACCTGCCCAATGGCAACCCGCAACCGGGGCCGAAGTTCGATTACAAATTGGCGTGGTTCGAGCGGCTGATCTCACACGCCAAGGACCTGCAGAGCAGCGACCATCCGGTGGTGCTGGCCGGCGATTACAACGTGGTGCCCACCGATCTGGACATCTACAATCCGCGCTCCTGGCTCAAGGACGCGTTGCTGCAACCCGAGAGTCGCGAGTGTTATCAGCGACTGCTGGATCAGGGTTGGACCGATTCCCTGCGCCATCTGTATCCAGAGGAGCGGATCTACACCTTCTGGGATTATTTCCGTCAGCACTGGCAGAAAAATTCGGGGTTGCGCATCGATCATCTGCTGCTCAACCCGGTACTGAGTCCATACCTGCAAGAGGCCGGCGTCGACGCCTGGGTTCGCAACGAACCTCATGCCAGCGATCATGCGCCGGCATGGATTCGATTGGGTTCGCGCAAGCGGCGATAGTCTTGGCGCGTGCGGCGATTGGCTAAATCAATTGTCAGTCCGACCGTGTTTTCCCTTATACATGGCGCCCATCGGCGGAGCGATCCGCGGACCTCTGCATAAAGGATTGAGCGATGAGCGAGACACGACTGATGAATCTTGCGCTGTACCTGCAGCGCCTGGGCTTCGATGCGCCCCCGGCGCCGACCCTGGAAACCCTGCGTCAACTGCAACTGCGCCACACCGGTGCCTTCCCGTTCGAAAACCTCACCACGTTATCGGGTGAGCCGGTGCTCATCGACCTGCCGTCCATTGAGCAGAAAGTCCTGCACAACGGTCGCGGCGGCTACTGCTACGAACTTAACAACCTGTTCCTGGCCTTGCTTCAGACACTGGGCTTCGATGCGCGTGGCATCACCGGTCGAGTGGTGATGGGCCAGCCCGAAGGCGCCTGGACCGCCCGCACTCACCGCTTGAGCCTGGTCACCCTGGACGGCGTGCGCTACATCACGGACGTGGGCTTCGGCGGCATGGTGCCCACCGCACCGCTGATGCTGGATACCGAAGCCGAGCAATTCACTCCCCACGAACCCTATCGCATCGAACCGCACGCCGACGGCTATACCCTGCGCGCCAACGTCGGCGGTGAATGGCGGGCGATGTACATCTTCGATCTGCAGCGTCAGGAAGATATCGATTACACCCTCGGCAACTGGTACGTCTCGACCCATCCCGAATCGTCCTTCGTCAAACAACTGATGGTGGCGCGGACGGGGGAGGGATGGCGACGCACATTGAATAACGACAGTTTTGCCATTCACCGCATGGGCAGCGAGAGCGAACGGAGGCAGGTGACGGACGCTGAGGAATTGATCGGATTGCTGGAAAGTGAATTCGGGATTCGAGTGCCGGCACCGGAGGTATTGAGACCGGTGCTTGAGCGATTGATTGAGCCTGTGTAGCAGGCAAATTGAGCACCACGAAAAGGGGCGAATTTGATCAATTCGCCCCTTTTTATTTTGGTCGATCCGGGCGCTGGGGTTTTGGGTTCGTGTCTAGGAGCGAACTTCCAGCTCCATCACGTGATGGATTTCGCTGAGGGCCTCTGACAATTTTTTCTCCAGGTTTTTCAGTTCGGAGGCAGTGATGCCTTTTTTGAAATGCCCGACATTTGCAACCGCAGTGTTCTGATCGGGCTTCGCCGTTTTGCCTTTATCGCTGAGCAAGGCCTGGCGCAAAGTATTGTTGATCACCGTCTGGTAGCCATACCCCTCGCTTTCTGCCAGTGCGCGCGCGGCCTCTATGACGACATCATCGAGCATGATGGTGATTCGGGTCTTGCCTTTGCTGGGGGCAATCGCTCCACGCTTGGCGGTGCTGAAGTCGTATTCATCTTTCATCGGTCAAGCCTCCATAGAGTGGCGACGCTCGTTTTTGGTGGCGATGCGCGCGGAAATGATTCGCATGAAATTCGGATCGCGGTAGGTGTACGCAACGACCAACAAGCGACCTTTGGCATCCAGCCCGATGATGATCCAACGCTGCTCATCATGGTGGATGTCCTGAAGCGTCAGGGCTCGTTCGTCGTAAAACACGGGTTCTGTCTCTGCGAGGCTGACGCCTTGATGCTTTAGTTTGTTGGCCGCGTTCTTTGCCTTGTGATACTGAATTTCGAATGACTTAATTATGCATACTTTATATGTATAGCGAGGGGCGGCCGTGCCGGCGGTCGCTTGGAAAGCAAAAGATTAGCGGTGGGGAGGGAAAGGGGAGGAGGGATGTATTGCAAGAGTTTTAGGCTGCAGGCGCCACGGGTTAAAAGGGCGGCATGGACACATGTCCATAATCTGACTGGTTGGTTGTATACAACTCTATAGACATTTGTCCTGACTATTGAATACAGTGTGCGCACAACAAAAACCAGGGAACCTCCCCAACCATGAAAACGCCCCATGTTTCACACCAACGGCCCGAGGATGAAAATCTCGGGATCGGCGCGAATATGGCTTATGGCCTGCAACACGTTCTGACCATGTACGGCGGTATCGTCGCGGTGCCTTTGATCATCGGCCAGGCGGCCGGGCTCTCGCCGGCGGACATCGGTTTGTTGATTGCTGCTTCATTGTTTGCAGGGGGGCTGGCGACCTTGCTGCAAACCCTGGGTTTGCCGTTTTTCGGTTGTCAGTTGCCGCTGGTGCAGGGCGTATCGTTCTCCGGCGTTGCGACCATGGTGGCGATTGTCAGCAGCGGCGGGGAGGGTGGCTTTCAGTCGATTCTCGGGGCGGTGATTGCCGCGTCGCTGATTGGCTTGCTGATCACACCGGTGTTTTCGCGGATTACCAAGTTCTTTCCGCCGCTGGTGACGGGCATTGTGATCACCACCATCGGCCTGACGCTGATGCCGGTGGCCGCGCGCTGGGCCATGGGCGGCAACAGTCACGCTGCGGATTTCGGCAGCATGGCGAACATCGGCCTGGCGGCGGTGACGCTGGTGCTGGTGCTGCTACTGAGCAAGATCGGCAGTGCGACCATCTCCCGTTTGTCGATCCTCCTGGCCATGGTCATCGGCACGTTCATCGCGGTGTTCCTCGGCATGGCGGATTTCTCGTCCGTGACCCAAGGCCCGATGTTCGGCTTTCCGGCACCGTTCCATTTCGGCATGCCCACCTTCCACTTCGCCGCGATTCTGTCGATGTGCATTGTGATCATGGTGACCCTGGTGGAAACCTCGGCCGATATTCTCGCCGTCGGTGAAATCATCGGCACCAAGGTCGACTCCAAGCGCCTGGGCAACGGTTTGCGCGCCGACATGCTGTCGAGCATGATCGCGCCGATCTTCGGCTCCTTCACCCAGAGCGCCTTCGCCCAGAACGTCGGGTTGGTGGCGGTGACCGGGATCAAAAGCCGTTTCGTGGTGGCCACTGGCGGTGTGTTCCTGGTGGTGCTTGGATTGCTGCCGTTCATGGGCCGGGTCATCGCCGCCGTGCCGACCTCCGTACTCGGCGGCGCCGGCATTGTGTTGTTCGGCACCGTGGCGGCGAGTGGTATTCGGACGCTGTCCAAGGTCGACTACCGCAACAACGTCAACCTGATCATCGTCGCGACCTCCATCGGTTTCGGCATGATCCCCATCGCCGCACCGAACTTCTACGACCACTTCCCCAGCTGGTTCGCGACCATCTTCCACTCGGGCATCAGCTCCTCGGCGATCATGGCCATCGTGCTGAACCTGACCTTCAACCACCTCACTGCCGGCAACTCGGATCAACAATCGGTGTTTGCGGCGGGTACCGAGCGGGTCTTGCGTTATCAGGATCTGGCAGCGTTGCGGGAAGGGGATTACTTCAGCGAGGGTAAGCTGCGTGACTGCGACGGAAATGAGATTCCGGTGGTGGAAGCAGAGCATGGGCATGCAGGGCCGCAGGCGGTGCATGTGAAAAGCAGTGAGCATGTCTGACGGCGGTACCCGGTAAAAAGGCGGTAGATCAAAAGATCGCAGCCTGCGGCAGCTCCTGGATGATTCGTTTCGTCGCGTACGAAACGGATCACATACGGTCGGGATAAAACGCGACCGGTGCAGGAACTGCCGCAGGCTGCGATCTTTTGACTTTATGGCAAGCACAAAAAAGCCCCTGAACCTTTCAATTCAGGGGCTTTTCGATTTGCTGTCTGGCTCCACGACCTGGACTCGAACCAGGGACCCAGTGATTAACAGTCACTTGCTCTACCAACTGAGCTATCGCGGAATGGCGTCTATGTTACTGATTCAAAAAGAGAAGTCAAGCCTCCGTTGGCAGGTTGATGTTTTCATCGGATCAGAGGGGGTTATCGGCCATTGGCGGTTACCAGAATCGCGGCAGAGGTCTACCATGGTCGCCCGGAAGTGGTGACACGCGCTGCCGGCCCTCAGCCGAAAAGGTATGCGCCATGAATCACCCAACCCTCACACCTCAAAACAGCGGGGTGTTCGCATGAGCATCGCTCAGATCAGCCTGCCCAAAGGTGTTGGCCCGCACGCCGAGAAACTGTTCGACGCAATCACTCAGGCCAGTACCGCTGACGAATTGAACCGCGCAGGCGGTAAGGCCGAAGGTTTTGTCCTGGGGCTGGAAAGCACCAAGGCGATCAAAAGCCAGGTGGCCGAGTCGCTTTATGTGGCTTACGACGACGCGGCCAGTCAGCGCGCGAGCGAACTGGCCTAACCGCCGAAGGTAATAGTGCCGAGCATCAGCTTGGCGTACAGCATCGTGGCGGTCAGTTGCACCAGCCACAACGCCAGGCCGCCAAGGAACACACCCGCAGCCACTTGCAGCACCAGGTTATTGCCACGTTTGGCCGAAGAGCGGGGCACGAAGTGGTCCAGCTCGTCGCGGTCGGCGCGTAGGTCATCGTTTTTCATGTGGGTTCTCAAGAATTCTCGGGCGTACTCATAACTTGTGGGAGCGGGCTTGCTCGCGAAGGCGGCGGCACATCCAGCATCAACGTGACAGATAGACCGCTTTCGCGAGCAAGCCCGCTCCCACATTTTTGATCTGCGTGCAGTCTAGAGCGACCGGTCGTCGAACTGGGAATTATCGAAGACAAATAAAAAACGGGAAGCCATGTGGCTTCCCGTTTTCATATCACACAAAGACTCAGATCACCTGAACGATGGCCTTGGTCACGGCGTCGATGTTGCTCTGGTTCAGCGCGGCAACGCAGATGCGGCCGGTGTCCAGGGCGTAGATGCCGAACTCGTTGCGCAGACGGGTTACCTGCTCAACCGTCAGGCCGGAGTAGGAGAACATGCCGCGCTGACGACCGACGAAGCTGAAATCGCGCTGTGGAGCGTTTTTCGCCAGCAGGTCAACCATCTGGATGCGCATGCCGCGAATCCGCAGGCGCATTTCTGCCAGTTCTTCTTCCCACTGGGCGCGCAGGACCGGGCTGTTCAGCACGGCGGCGACGATGCTTGCACCGTGGGTTGGCGGGTTGGAGTAGTTGGTACGGATCACGCGTTTGACTTGCGACAGCACGCGCGCACTTTCTTCTTTCGATTCGCTGACGATCGACAGGGCGCCAACGCGCTCGCCGTACAGCGAGAAGGATTTGGAGAAGGAGCTGGAAACGAAGAAAGTCAGGTCCGATTCGGCGAACAGGCGCACGGCAGCGGCGTCTTCATCGATACCGTCGCCAAAGCCCTGGTAGGCCATGTCGAGGAATGGCACGTGACCTTTGGCCTTGACCACTTCCAGTACGTTTTTCCAGTCGGCCGGGCTCAGGTCCACGCCGGTCGGGTTGTGGCAGCAAGCGTGCAGCACAACGATGGAGCCGGACGGCAGGGCGTTCAGGTCTTCCAGCAGGCCGGCGCGGTTAACGTCGTGGGTCGCGGCGTCGTAGTAGCGATAGTTCTGCACCGGGAAACCGGCGGTTTCGAACAGCGCGCGGTGGTTTTCCCAGCTCGGGTCGCTGATCGCCACGACGGCGTTCGGCAACAGTTGCTTGAGGAAGTCGGCACCGATTTTCAGTGCGCCGGTACCGCCGACGGCCTGAGTGGTGATGACCCGGCCAGCGGCGATCAGTGGCGAATCATTGCCGAACAGCAGTTTCTGCACGGCCTGGTCGTAGGCAGCGATGCCGTCGATTGGCAGGTAGCCACGGGAAACGTGTTGAGCGGCGCGAATCGTCTCGGCTTCGACAACGGCGCGCAGGAGTGGAATTCGCCCCTCCTCGTCGCAGTAAACACCGACCCCCAGGTTGACCTTGTTGGTACGGGTATCGGCATTGAATGCTTCGTTGAGGCCCAGGATTGGATCGCGTGGTGCCATTTCGACAGCGGAGAACAGGCTCATTATTGCGGCGGCTCTGAATGGAGTGTGGAGGGACGTGTCGCGCTCCAGCCGAATGCACTAGAGCGGTGCACAAACGGGGAGCTAGTATAGAGGCCATCAGTAAGCGATGGCGACAGGCGATTCGGCTTTTACGGTAAGTTTTTCGAATTATTTTTCGATCATTGGCCGAGGGGTGTCGTCAAAGGTTTTACCCGATGTAGGACGTTTGCCTTGAAAGCAATGGCAATCGGCTCCACATTGAGCACAATCCAGTTTTTTCCTAGGGCGACATCGGTCGTTTACGGTCTTTTTCGTTGCTGTCCGGTTTGACCGGACAGGCGCGAATCCAGAGGTATTTATGTCTGAATTCCAGCTAGTCACCCGCTTCGAGCCCGCCGGCGATCAGCCGGAAGCCATCCGCCTGATGGTCGAGGGCATTGAGGCCGGGCTGGCGCACCAGACGTTGCTCGGTGTAACCGGCTCGGGCAAGACCTTCAGCATTGCCAACGTTATCGCCCAAGTGCAGCGCCCGACGCTGGTGCTGGCACCTAACAAGACCCTGGCCGCGCAGTTGTATGGCGAGTTCAAGGCGTTCTTCCCGAACAACGCCGTTGAATACTTCGTGTCCTATTACGACTACTACCAGCCCGAAGCCTACGTGCCGTCGTCCGACACCTTCATCGAGAAGGATGCCTCGATCAACGACCACATCGAGCAGATGCGCCTGTCCGCCACCAAGGCGCTGCTGGAACGCAAGGACGCAATCATTGTCACCACGGTGTCGTGCATCTACGGTCTGGGCAGCCCCGAAACCTATCTGAAGATGGTGTTGCACGTGGATCGCGGCGACAAGCTCGATCAGCGTGCGCTGCTGCGTCGCCTGGCCGACCTGCAATACACCCGCAACGACATGGACTTCGCCCGGGCAACTTTCCGGGTGCGCGGCGATGTGATTGATATCCATCCGGCGGAATCCGATTTCGAAGCGATCCGCATCGAGCTGTTCGATGACGAAGTGGAAAGCCTGTCTGCCTTCGACCCGCTGACCGGTGAGGTTATCCGCAAACTGCCGCGTTTCACCTTCTATCCGAAGAGCCACTACGTGACGCCGCGCGAAACCTTGCTCGAGGCCACCGAAGGCATCAAGGTCGAATTGCAGGAGCGCCTGGAATACCTGCGCTCCAATAACAAACTGGTAGAAGCCCAGCGACTGGAGCAGCGCACCCGTTTCGACCTGGAGATGATCCTCGAGCTGGGCTACTGCAATGGCATCGAAAACTACTCGCGTTACCTGTCGGGCCGTGAATCCGGCCAGGCGCCACCCACGTTGTTCGACTACCTGCCGGCGGACGCCTTGCTGGTGATCGACGAATCCCACGTCAGCGTGCCGCAAGTCGGCGCCATGTATAAGGGTGACCGTTCCCGCAAAGAAACGCTGGTGGAGTACGGTTTCCGCTTGCCCTCGGCCCTGGATAACCGGCCGATGCGTTTCGATGAGTTCGAAAGCATCAGCCCCCAAACGATTTTTGTCTCGGCCACGCCGGGCAATTACGAGGCGGAGCACGCCGGCCGAGTGGTTGAGCAACTGGTGCGTCCGACCGGTCTGGTGGACCCGCAAATCGAAATCCGTCCGGCGTTGACTCAGGTCGACGACCTGCTCTCGGAAATCACCAAGCGCGTGGCCCTGGAAGAGCGGGTGCTGGTCACCACGCTGACCAAGCGCATGTCCGAAGACTTGACCGATTACCTGGCCGACCACGGCGTGCGCGTGCGTTATCTGCACTCGGACATCGACACCGTGGAGCGGGTCGAGATCATCCGTGACTTGCGTCTCGGCGTCTTCGATGTGCTGGTGGGGATCAACCTGCTGCGTGAAGGCCTGGACATGCCGGAAGTCTCGCTGGTGGCGATTCTCGACGCCGACAAGGAAGGTTTTCTGCGTTCCGAGCGTTCGCTGATCCAGACCATCGGCCGGGCGGCGCGCAACCTCAATGGGCGGGCGATTCTGTATGCGGATCGCATCACCGGCTCCATGGAGCGGGCGATCGGCGAAACCGAGCGTCGTCGCGACAAGCAGATCGCCTTCAACCTGGCCAACGGCATCACGCCGAAGGGGGTGTTCAAGGACGTCGCCGACATCATGGAAGGCGCGGTCGTGCCGGGTTCGCGCAGCAAGAAGCGCAAAGGCATGGCCAAGGCCGCCGAGGAGAGCGCCAAATACGAAGCGGAGCTGCGTTCGCCGAGCGAGATCAGCAAGCGCATTCGTCAGCTGGAAGAGAAGATGTATCAGCTCGCCCGCGACCTGGAATTCGAGGCTGCGGCGCAGCTTCGCGACGAAATCGGCAAATTGCGGGAGCGGTTGATCACGGTTTGATTTGTGGTGTCTGACAGGGCCTCTTCGCGAGCAAGCCCGCTCCCACAGTTGACCGAGTTGTCCAGGCGGACGCGGTCTAATGTGGGAGCGGGCTTGCTCGCGAAGGCGTACGACTGAACGCCATATTCGTCAGCTAAAGCG
>NZ_JAHBDQ010000046.1 GCF_019956555.1 Pseudomonas sp. A-RE-19
CCAAAAATCCCCTGTAGGAGCTGCCGAAGGCTGCGATCTTTTGATCTTGCTTTAAAAGCAAAGTCAAAAGATCGCAGCCTTCGGCAGCTCCTACAGGGGGATATGCATCATCATGGGATGAATGTGGGACAATACCCGCCACTTTTAGCCATACCCGAATCGACAACGCCCATGAACGCCCCCCGCACACCAAGACCTGCGCGCAAGAAACCTGACTCCGCGACCCCGGCCAAAGCCGTGGAGCCCCGCGAGAAGGCCAGCCTGCATCCGCGCAATCGCCATCAGGGTCGTTACGACTTCCCGGCGCTGATCAAAACCACGCCGGAACTGGCGAAGTTCGTGATCATCAACCCGTATGGCAAGGAAAGCATCGACTTCGCCAGCCCGGACGCGGTTCGGGTGTTCAACCGGGCGCTGCTCAAGTCGTTCTACGGTATCGCCCATTGGGACATCCCGGCCGATTACCTGTGCCCACCGGTTCCGGGCCGTGCCGACTACGTGCACTTCCTGGCCGACCTGCTGGCCAGCGTCAACGACGGCGAGATCCCTCGCGGTGCGCCGGTCAAGGTGCTCGATATCGGCATGGGCGCCAACTGCGTCTATCCGTTGATCGGTTACAGCGACTATCGCTGGCACTTCCTCGGCTCGGAAATCGACCCGACAGCAGTCGCCGCCGCCAAAGCCATCGTGCAGTCCAACGGGCTGAACAAAGCCATCCAGCTGCGCCAGCAGAGCAATCCCAAGCACATTCTGCTGGGCCTGCTCGAACCCGGCGAACGCTTCGACCTGACCATGTGCAACCCGCCGTTCCACGCCTCGATGGACGAGGCCACCAAGGGCAGCGAGCGTAAATGGCGCGCACTGGGCCGCGCCGACCCGAAACGCAAACTGCCGGTGCTGAACTTTGGCGGTCAATCGGCCGAACTGTGGTGCGAAGGTGGCGAAGCACGGTTTGTGACGCAACTGATCGCCGAGAGCGCGCACTTTCAACACAAAGTGCTTTGGTTCAGCACCCTGGTCTCGAAAGCCTCAAACCTGCCGGCGATCCAGACGGCGCTGAAAAAGGCCGGCGTACTGGAAAGCCAGGTGGTGGAAATGTCTCAGGGGCAGAAGCAGAGCCGCTTCGTTGCCTGGACGTTCCAGACCAAGTCCGAGCAGCAAGTGTGGCGCGAACGCTGGGTTCGCAAGAGCTGAGTAACGGTTGGTCCTGAGCTGCGAAAAATCAAATGTGGGAGCGAGCCTGCTCGCGATGGCGGTGCACCAGTCGACATCATCGTTAACTGACATGCAGCTATCGCGAGCAGGCTCGCTCCCACATTGGTTTAGAGTTATTGCAGGTCAATCGCTAAATTGCAGACACAAAAAAACCGTGCCCGGATTGCTCCGGAGCACGGTTTTTTTAACAAATCTTACTTGTTAACAGCGTCGGTCAGGCCTTTGGCCACAACCAGCTTGATAACTTTCTTGGCAGCGATTTCGATGGCAGCGCCAGTCGAAGGGTTACGGCCGGTACGGGCAGGACGCTCAGTCACTTTCAGCTTGCCGATACCTGGCAGGGTGATTTCGCCGCCGTTTTCCAGCTGATCGGCAACGATTTGGCCCAGTTGGTCCAGAGCGTTACGCGCGGTGGTTTTTGGCGCGTCGATAGCTTCAGCGATGTCGGCGATCAGTTGGTCTTTAGTAAGAGCCATGTAATGTTCCTTCCCTATCAAATTCATATGGATTGCAGAGTGCAGTGTCAGCCATCGAGCCCGATCTTCTGGATCTGGCACCCTCGGCCATAACCACGACGAGTCGGGGTTATAGATACCGAAATCAGGGTTTGGTTCGACCTGACAAATGCTGAATGCACGCTTAACGCAGTGACTTCGCGTAAGACCGGGCAAAACTAGCACAGAGACGGGGAAATATCCGCCTCTAGCTACCCATTTGGTCAGCTTTATTACTCGAAATCGGGAAAAAACTGCATAAGGGCCGCCCCATGACCCGGATTTTCCCCATCTCCCCCTGCAGGAGCTGCCGAAGGCTGCGATCTTTTGACTTTGATTTTTAAAAACAAGATCAAAAGATCGCAGCCTTCGGCAGCTCCTGCTGGGGGACGCGCTATGGCATGGTTACAGCGCCAAAACCAGAGATTGCGGTACACTGGGCGCTTTTTGGGGGAGCACGCCCTCCTCTCTTCAATCAGCCGAGAAGCCCATGCCGATCCGTCATTGCATCGTTCACCTGATCGACAAAAAACCCGACGGCACACCTGCAGTTCTTCATGCCCGCGATTCCGAACTGGCTGAATCCAGCGCCATCGAGAACATGCTTGCCGACCTCAACGAGAGCTACAACGCCAAACAAGGCAAGGCCTGGGGTTTGTTCCATGCCGAGTCCGGGGCGCATCCGTTCAGCGGCTGGCTGAAGGAATACCTCGACGGCGGCAAGGATTTCACAGCCTTCAGCCGGGTGGCGGTGGAACACCTGCAAAAGCTGATGGAAGAGTCGAACCTCTCTGTGGGCGGCCACGTGCTGTTCGCGCATTACCAGCAGGGCATGACCGATTACCTCGCCATCGCCCTGCTGCACCACAGCGAAGGCGTTGCAGTGACCGATCAACTGGACGTGACCCCTTCGCGACACCTGGACCTTGGCCAGTTGCACCTGGCAGCGCGAATCAACATCTCCGAGTGGCAGAACAACAAGCAGTCCAAGCAGTACATTTCGTTCATCAAAGGCAAGAACGGCAAAAAGGTTTCGGAGTATTTCCGCGACTTCATCGGCTGCCAGGAAGGTGTCGATGGCCCCGGTGAAACCCGCACCCTGCTCAAGGCCTTCAGTGACTTCGTCGAAAGCGAAGACCTGCCGGAAGAGTCCGCGCGCGAAAAAACCAAGACCCTGGTGGATTACGCCAGCAGCCAGGCAAAAATGGGCGAGCCCATGGGCCTGGAAGAACTGTCCGAGCTGATCGACGAAGAACGCCCGAAGGCGTTTTACGATCATATCCGCAACAAGGACTACGGCCTGTCGCCGGAAATTCCGGCAGATAAACGCACCCTGAACCAGTTCCGCCGCTTTACCGGCCGTGCTGAAGGTCTGTCGATCAGCTTCGAAGCGCACCTGCTGGGCTCGAAGATCGAATACGACGAAGAAGCCGGCACGCTGATCATCAAAGGCCTGCCGACCCAATTGACCGACCAGCTCAAGCGACGCAACTGATGCTCGGCGGTGTATTGAAGAAATGCCTGCTGATCCTGCTGGTGATCGTTGTTTACCAGAACTGGGGCAAGATCGAGCGGTATCTCCATCCCTCGCAGGTGGTGTCTGAGCAGACCCAGGCCAAGGCCAACGTTGTGCTCTACGCCACTGATTGGTGCGGCTACTGCAAGCTGACCCGGCGTTTTCTTGACCAGAAAGGCATTCCGTACAAGGAATTCGATATCGAGAAAGATGCCCAGGCGCGTAAAGCCTATGAAGCGCTGGGCGGACGCGGGATTCCGCTGATCGATGTGAACGGGACGTTGATACGCGGGTATGACCCGGACAAGGTTCTTGCGGCGCTGGAATAATCCATAGGGCTCACACAAAACCCGTAGGAGCGAGGCTTGCCCGCGAAGAACGATAACGCGGTGCAACAGATATACCGCGTTATCATTCTTCGCGGGCAAGCCTCGCTCCTACAGAGATCACTGCGCTTCGATGCGAAACCCGAACCGCGGAAAGTGCACATGCACCACGCCGGCCCGCTCGTCTTCTCGACGCAAAATCAATTCTTCGCGGCCTGCAAACAGCAACTCCCCCGCCACCGGATCAACCCCGTAATCGGTTGCGGCGATGACCACCTGCTGGCCAACTTCGAACCCGTTCGGCTCATCGAACTGCTCATCCGGCAACGCGGCCGGTGTGGCATTACGGGCAATCTCCAGCGCTTCCTCGGCCGTCATCTCACTGAATGCGCCATGACCAAACCCCATCACACGGCCAAACCACGCCAAAACCGCCGGATAAGCATCCACCAGCGGTGACGTCACGTGCGTCGCTTTGAGGAACCACAACGAGTGGGCCAGGGCAAAGTCGGCAATCGATGGCTCACCGAACAGGAAGTCCCCCTGCTCACGCTGAAGCTGCTGCTCCAATCGCGCCATGATCGTTGGCCATTGATGCCGAGCCTGTTCGGCAGACGGCCGTGTGGCACTGCCACCGCTGAATAATCCGGCGCGATCGGCCAGGAAGGCCTTGATCGCTTCCGGCGACAATTTGCCGAAGCGCACCGCCACCGACGCCGGCTGGAACACCAGGCTGACTGCATGCTGGAACACCACCGAGTCGGCCCACGCCGCGAAGGTTGCGGTGATCATTTCCTGGCCTTCCGGGAAAAACGCCGGCAAGGCTTTTTCCTGCTCCAGGCGACGAGCGATCAACGCGGTGTCGCAATAAACATCAGCACCCATCTGCAATACCGGCGTCCTGCGGTAGCCGCCGGTCAGCGCCGTTAGATCGGGCTTGGGCATCACCGGCGAGATGTTCACCGAGCGCCAGGACAACCCCTTGAAGCCCAGCAGCAAGCGGGCCTTTTCGGCGAAAGGGGACGTCGGGTAGTGATGAAGAATCAACTCGGACATGCTCGGCTCCGCCGCTCGGATAAGGAGCTCGCAGCTTAACGCGCAATCCACAAGCAGCCTACCCATCTGCCTGATGGGCGCTTATCAGTCAGATTGATAAGCCCGCAGCCGCGCTCGCGACCAGACATTCCTTGGCGCTTTTCTTGAGTTTTTTGATCAACCGTTCCTGGCGCAGCGCTTCGCTTTTATCGCGGCAGATTTCGGTGTAGACCAGTGCCACGGCCGGGCTGGACAGAAAGAAGCGCGCGCCCTTGCCGCTCTGGTGGGTGGCGAAGCGGCGGACGGGATCGTCGCTGATCCCGCAGTAGAGCGAACCATTGGCCGCGCGAACAAGGTAGACGAACCAGGGTTTGCTGATGGGCAGCGACGGTTCGGCGGCAATGACGGAAGATTCGCTCGAGGTGCTCACGTGACGATCAAGGCTTGTAGGAAACAAGCCGCGATCTTATCAGCGACTGGCCTGGAATGCCTTCAGCCCCTTCAAGGCCTGAGCACGAACGGCGTTTCTCACCACTGGCGTCCAGCCCAACAAAAGCCCTTTGAAACCCAACGCCTGACGCGACCAGCGCCACAGATCAAAGCTGTCGTGATGCTCGCAGATCTTGCCGTCGCGAAACACGAAACGCGCCTGGATGTCGTTGACCACGGTATTGCCGGTCTGGCTGAACAGATAGGTCGCCACCCAATGGGCACCGCCCGTGCGCTCATCGCTGCGCACATTATCGAAGGTCAGGGAGAAATCCTTGGCCCGGGTGGTGAGCATGCGCCACATGTCGCCGGCATCGCGCCCGCGCAGTTCGCCGAACGCCGGATCACTGAACACCACATCATCGGTGTAGCAAGCGCTCATGGCCTCGGCATCCAGGCGCTGGAAGGCTTGGTAGAACCGGGTGATCAAGGCGTTGTGGGCATCACTCATGTGCAAACTCCAAGGAATGGACAGATTGCCAGCACGATAATCTGCAAACGGGCGAAACACTATCGGCATTCGTGTTCCGAATACCGACAGTAAGCCAAAGCCAGACACAAATCCCGTGGGAGCGAGCCTGCTCGCGATGACGGAGTGTCAGTCGACACCAACGTTGGATGTCAGGATGCAATCGCGAGCAGGCTCGCTCCCACATTTAGAATCACCGCTTTCAGATCTTTTCGCTTGTGACCTGCACGTACAACGAACGCCCGGCGCCGAGGCCGGCGATGATCGCGCCGAGGCCGATGACCCCGAAGATCCAGCCCAGGGCGCTCCAGCCGCCGGTCCAGTCATGCACCACACCGACCGCGAACGGCCCCATGGACGCCAGGGTGTAACCGAAGCCCTGGGCCATGCTCGACAGGTTCGCCGCCACATGAGCATCCCGCGAGCGCAGCACGATCAGGGTCAGCGCCAGGCTGAACGTAGCGCCCTGCCCCAACCCCAGCAGGATCGCCCAGCCCCACAGGCCATCGATCGGTGCATACAGGCAGCCGAACAAACCGCCGAGGGTCATGGCCATGACAATCACGATCGCCAGCCGCTGATCCTTGCCGCGCGTCGCCAGCCAGGGTGCTGCCAGCGAGCTGATCAACTGGACAATCACCGAACCCGACAACACCAGACCGGCCTGGGTTGGCGTCAGACCGCGACCGATCAGAATGGACGGTAGCCAGCCAAATACGATGTAGGCCAAAGACGATTGCAGGCCCATGTACAAGGTCACTTGCCAGGCCAGCGGATCGCGTAACAGCCCTCTAACCCGATAGGCGACATGATGCGCGCCGTGTTGCTGACCGACTTGCGGCAGCCAGAAAATCGCCGCGACCAACGCTGGGACCACCCAGAAGCCGAGGCCCAGGGCCCAGCTTTTGTCGAAATGCTCGCTCAACGGCACGGTCGCGCCAGCCGCCATGGCCGCACCCAGGCACAGGGCCATGGTGTAAACGCCGGTCATGGTGCCGGCCTGTTTCGGGAAGTCGCGTTTGACAATGCCGGGCAACAGCACGCCGATCACCCCGATGCTGGCGCCGGCCAGCACACTGCCGGCAAACAGACCGACCTCGCCGAACGAACTGCGCAAAATGATCCCGCCGGCCAGCATCAGAAGAATCCCCAGCACCACCCGCTCGGCACCAAAACGTCGCGCCAGCACCGGCGCCAATGGCGCGAACAACCCGAGGCAAAGTACCGGCAAGGTCGTCAGCAAACCGGCCTGGGCAGCCGATAGCCCCAGCGTCTTCGAGACCTCGCTGAGCATCGGCGCCATGCTCGACAGCGCCGGACGCAGGTTCAACGCCACCAGTATCAGGCCGAGCAACAACAACCACGGCCGCCGCAGGACCGGATGAGTTTGCTGAACCTGTTCGTCGTCGGCCTCGGCGTCAATCAGCAACTCTTCGAGCTCCGCCGTACGCTTGAGCTCTGCAATGCTGCTGTTGCCGGCCTGCTTGGCGGACATGGCGTTCTCGGTTTCAAGGTTCATTGATCAACTGCCTCGACAAGGCTTTGGCCCGTTCCGGGTCGCGTTGTTCGACGGCCTCGAGCAGTTCGACATGAAGGTCGAATACCGCTTGGCGTCGGGGGGAGATGTTCAGGGTCTGGCGCAATTGCGCGCCGATGATGCTGGAGAAATAGCGATACAACTCGCTGAGGGTCGGGTTGTGTGCCGCATCCACCAGACGACGGTGGAACACCAGATCGCAGGCGATGTAGGTGTCGAGATCGCCGTGGTAATGGCTGCCGCTGACGCCCAAGGCTTCACGCAATGCCAGCAGGTCTTCATCGGTGCGGCGTAACGCCGCCAGGCCAATGGCTTCGACTTCCAGAATGTGCCGGGTTTCCCGAGCCTGTTCCTGAGAACAACGGGACAACGCCTTCAGGGTGTCCAGTGGATCGACCACCGCCCGCAGGTAACTGCCGTCGCCCTGGCGAATCTCGATTAACCCGGAAAACGCCAACACGCGCATGGCTTCGCGCACCGTGTTGCGGCTGATGCCCAGTTCGGTCGCCAGTTCCGGCTCGGTAGGCAAACGCTGGCCGACTGTCCAGATGCCTTGATTGATGCGCAGGCGTAACTGGTCCAGGGCCTGATCGACCAGGGATCGTTTAACTAATGGAGAAATATCTGACATAGGACTCGCTCTTTCATCCAATCATAGGATGAATTTTCCGACATGTTAGTCAGCGCTGCGTAGGACGACAACCACCTACGGTCATAGGGCGGGAAATAGAGCGGGTTTTTCGATTAGTCAAAATTACCCTTTAAGGGTAATTTAATGGAATAGGGTTCATGGTTTCTTATGGAAAAGAACACACCCCCATTACAACTTGGCGGTGATCAAGGCAGATGTCAGGCGACTTGGAAGAAAAGCATTCACCAAGACCGCAGAAAAAACCGGCATGGATCTCGGCCTTAGCATCAGCGAGATGCAAGAGATCGTTTTCGAGTTGCAAAACAAGATGTTGTACAAATCGATGACCACCCATGACGATCATCGAGTCTGGCAGGACGTGTATCACATCAATTCACAAGATCTGGAGATTTACATCAAGGTGACGTACCGCCCTGCCGGCGGCCCACCGGTAATCTCCTTCAAGGAGAAAAACCCATGAAAACCCAGCAATGTTTCAGCTGCGGTGCACGTGAGGGAATGAGGCATTTCGAGGGGCGCGGTGAAACCCTGAGTGTCAAAGGCATGGAGCGCCGTGTAGATGATCTTTCTGGCTGGGAATGTCGGCAGTGCGGGGAAGTAGAGTGGGACCCCGATAGTGCAGAGCGTTATGGGGAAGCAGGTGATGCGCTGGTCATTGCTGCCAGACAAATGATCGGTGCCGAGATGAAGCGCATCCGCCGCAAATTGCACCTTACGCAAAAAGAAACGGTGCAACTGCTGTCAGGCGGCGGGCACAACGCGTTTTCACGGTACGAGCGCGGCGAAGTGCTTGCGCCAAAGGCGTTGATGCTGCTAATGCGCCTGCTGGATCGCTACCCGCATTTGCTCGCCGATGCGAAAGCCTTGGGCGAAGGGGCAGATTTGAGGGGGGGGTTCAAATATACCGAGCACAAGGAACATGAAACCCTCACAGTTTCCTGAGCCACAAAAAACAAACCCGGCACCAGGCCGGGTTTGTTTTTTGAACCTCATCCCCGCATCAATGCAGGATCTGGCTCAGGAACAGTTTGGTGCGCTCGTTCTGCGGGTTATCGAAGAAGTCGTTCGGCGCGGCCTGTTCGACGATTTCACCCTTGTCCATGAAGATCACGCGGTTGGCCACGGTACGGGCGAAGCCCATTTCGTGGGTTACGCAGAGCATGGTCATGCCGTCTT
>NZ_JAHBDQ010000047.1 GCF_019956555.1 Pseudomonas sp. A-RE-19
GGCTTGATTTCCATTTATCTATTGTAAATAGCCCCCAACTATATAATGATGATGGTCATTTGTTTGATTTTTTGCGTAATGAAAGAGTTCGTTTTAAAGAACGCGCAAGAAGAGGAGAGGTCAGTGCGCATCTCATTTATTTTATTCATCCACAACTTGCCTTTGCTCGTCCATCAGAAGAGTTAGTGGACATACAAAAATATATTTGTTCGCTGCATATGCCAGAGTGCTATCCAATAAAAGAGGATGTTATTTATACTGAAAGCGTACCATTTCAGGATAAAGATGGGCTAAAAATATATAAGGCTGGTGTTAATGTTTTTTACTCTTCTGCTCATAGAACAAGAAATCATGATAGAAGAATACCAGGGGGAATACTTATTTCTGTAAATGCCCCGGGGCATTTTATGAGGCTGGCGATAGAAAAAGGTTTCTATAAAGATCAAGAACAAGCGTTAGCGGATATTCGTAACATGACTATTCAGTCTGTTGGTAAGGGTGGGTATTCACATCCGGAAGGGATTTCTACAACATGGCATTCAGAATCTAATTTGGATCGTTTTGGATGCCCAGTGCACACCGGTAATAGTTCTTATTACAGCGGTTTTTATCATACTGATGTATTAATTCCAGGAGAATTAACTAAGGATGAAAGATTGCTCCATGAAATAGAAAATAGTGATCCAATGATCTTCAACTGGAATGTATTGTTTTATGTTTCATTAGAAGAGTTTCCTATAGATGATCCTTATTATGGAGAGTTTATTGGTATTCCTGTAGATGATGCATCTATGTTTTTTAACTCCTTTCAACCAAGGAAATTTGAAAACAAACCCCTTTATGAGAAAGAGGATGATTAATATGATTAAAGGAATGCTTTTTGCTTTTTTAGCAGCGTTCTCATGGGGGGCAGCTATCGTAATGAGCAAAAAAGGAGTTGAAGAACTAGATGCCGGAGGGGTGTTTTTCTGGCAGATTTGTAGTGCAGTAATACTATCTTGGATAGTTCTTTTTATAAAAAGAAAAAAACTCCCATTAAACTCAAAAGCGATACTTGCTTATGCGACAGGCGTTTTTGAACCATTCTTAGCGTATACTTTTACACTCTACGGACTTTATTTTATTTCAGCAGGAAGCGCATCAATTATTTTTTCACTTGAATCAGTGTTTATATTGGTGTTGTCTGTTCTTATTTGCTCAGTTAAAATTAATTCCCCGCAATATTTTATATTGTTCCTTATAGGTGCAATTGTTGGCAGTATTTTGGTAGCCTTGCCAGACATCAGTAATGGATCGAATAATATTGTTGGATATTGTCTTGTTGTTGCCGGTGTGTTATCGGCAGCATTTTATGTTGTTATATCGTCTCGCCTTATTAAATCGTTTGAGCCTATCACATTATTGAGCGGACAGTTGACATTCTCCCTTATACTGTCATCGCTCTTTATTTTTATATCTAAATCATCAATTTATCTTCCGTTGGAATCCGTGATTATTGTTTTTTCATCTGGAATATTACAATATTTTTTAGCTTTTTGTTTTTACTTGAACTCCTTGCGTTGGCTCCCAGTTCATTTGGCAGGGATAATGTTGTACTTTATTCCGCTAGTTGCATTATTTTTGTCATGGTTGTTTTTGGATGAACAATTCACATTCTTACAGGGGGTAGGATTTATTGTAACTGTGCTAAGTGTATATTTTCTTAACAGAAAATACTCAGAGGAGTAACATTCTGTTCAGGATTGCCCCCCGGCCTCCATCGATACCGTGCCAAATGCACGTAAAAAACGGGAGCGTTTCTGGTGTCGGAATGTAACCAAGGGGGTCAGAGGCGCGCTAAAACGCTCTCAGGGGAGTCAAATAGAGACGTTTGTAACAAAAAGATCAAAGGATCCTCTTGAGATCCTTTTTTTCTGCGCGTAATCTGCTGCCTGTAAACGAAAAAACCGCCTTGCAGGGCGGTTTGATCGAAGGTTAAGTCAGCTTGCAGACTGCTTAACCAGGTAACTGTCTTATGCGAGACGAGTCACCAAAATTGTTCTTCTAGTGTAGCCGCACTCCGGCAGCCACTTCAAGTACTCTCTAAATATCTCGCACATGACTTTTACCAATGGCTGCTGCCAGTGGCGCTTTGTGGTGTCTTTTCCGGGTTGGACCCAAGAGAACAGTTACCGGAGAAGGCGCAGCAGTCGGGCTGAACGGGGGGTTCCTGCATACAGCCCAGCCCGGAGCGAACTGCCTAAGTCGCCCCGAGATACCAGAAGACGTGAGCTATGAGAAAGCGCCACGTGTCCCGTAAGGGAGAAAGGCGGAAAAGGTATCCGGTAATCGATATGGCGGGAACGTGGGGGCGCAGGAGGGAGCGATTCACCGGAAACGGTGATGATCTTTAAGCCACGTCGGGTTTCGCCACCGCTGGCGGATTTCATGGTTGAGCCGCAAGGCTCCCACAGATGCACCGAAAAAGGGTCTGTTTTGGGAAGTCCGTCAGGGGGGCGGAGCCTATGGAAAAAGCGCCTCCGGCGCGGCCTTTCCCGGGGTTTCGTTTTTTGCGCACATGTTCTTTCCTGGTTTATCCCCGGGTTCTGTGGATAACAGGGTTAGCGTTTTTGAGAAAGGAGAGTCCGCTCGCCGCAGCCGAACGACCGAGCGTAGCGAGTCAGTGAGCGAGGAAGCGGAAGAGCGCCTGAACTGGCATTTTCTCCTTACGCATCTGTGCGGCATTTCACACCGGACATGGCGCACTTTTCATACAATCCGCACTGATGCCGAATGGTTAAGCCAGTATACACTCCGCTATCGCTACGTGACTGGGTCAGGGCTTCGCCCCGACACCCCAAAAGGGCGTTGCGTTGCGCGCAACACCCTTGCCTAGAATAGATCTTTTACGCCGATTTGTAAGTTGTTGTTTTTTTAGTGTGTTTTTTGTTTACCTGTCGCATCCAGGGTGACACAACGTTGTCGCATCCAGGATGCGACAACACGCAACAAGGTGTTGCACAGATGTGTCATGATGGCTTAGATTTGAACCAACGTTAGTGCATGGGATTTTCAGAGGGAAAAAATCATGTTTATTGATTCAGAAAAACGACTGAAACAACTTTCAGATGAGGCAAAGAAAAACACCGAGGATCTCGAAGAAGCAAAGAAGAATTCAAGGTTTACACAGGTATCCCCAAAAGGTTGGGAACGTGTTCGAGAGCTGCTGAAGGATAGCCAAGGCATATCAGCACTGAAGCTGTACTCATTTTTAGCGGAGCATATCGATCCTACGTGTGGCGCTGTCGTTGCGGATCAGCAATTCCTAGCTGAAAAACTTGGAGTTAGCAGAAGTACAATTATTCGGTGGCTCAATTACTTAGAATCAAAAAATGCATTAGTTAGAATCCCCGTTGCTGGTAAGGTTTGTGCGTATGCCCTCGATCCACATGAAGTCTGGAAGGGATACAACACTACGAAAAACCATGCAGCGTTTGTCACTAAAACACTGGTCAACAAAGACGGTGATATTCAGCGCCGAATCATGGCCATGTTTTCAAATTGAGCCAGCGGCAGGCGGACAATCAGGGGCTACGTGTTAACGTTTTGACCATGATTGTCTATCCTGCATTGCTCTTTTGCCGCCTCAAAATCCCTTGCGTGTTTTTGCTCCCCGATCCCCAGAACGACCGCGCCGCCACGGTTCCGGCAGCGCCTTGAGCGCAACCGGAAACCGTCTGGGGAGAACCCCAGACCCCCATCGCTGTAACACCGACGGTCTACGACCACCAACCAGCCGAATAGCTGCCTGTGCCGTGCAAATAGGCTTTGCAGGGAGCTGACGCGGTTCCTAGCGACATGAAAGCCCCTGGTTAGGGGTATCGGCGCGCCTGACCTCCTGAGAGCCTCTGTAAGCGTTTTTCGCGCCTTCCATGCCCTGGCGGGCATTTAAACCCGTTTCGTGCGTCTGAGAGCTTCTGAGCGTGTTTGAAGGGCTATCTGACGACTCATCCCCGAAAGAACAACAACGGGATCACCGACAACATGCGAGAGGTGATCCCGCTCGCCGCAAGTCGATGACCGAGCGTAGCGAGCGAATCGACGAGGAAGCGGAAGAGAACCGGAAGTTACATTGAGCACTTACGCACGGATGCGGGGTGTCGGGGTGAAGCCCTGACCAGGTGGGGAATGTCTGAGTGCGCGTGCGCGGTCCGACATTCCCACATCCAGTCCCGATTTCTGAGGCGTTTTAACGGTGAACGGACGGCAAAAACATGATCGAGCTGTTGAACGTGGAGATCGCGAAATCGGGCAAAATCATGGCTGACGAGGCTTGCAGAGGAGTAAGCCAGTATACACTCCGCTATCGCTACGTGACTGGGTCAGGGCTTCGCCCCGACACCCCAAAGGTCAACGGCCTGACGCGCCCTGGCGGGCTTGTCTGCTCCCGGCATCCGCTCACAGACAAGCTGTGACCGTCTCCGGGAGCTGCATATGTCAGAGGGTTTCACCGTCATCCCCGAAACGTGCGAGGCAACTGCGGTAAAGCTCATCGGCGTGGTCGTGAAGCGATTCACAGATGTCTGCCTGTTCATCCGCGTCCAGTTCGTTGAGCTTCTCCAGCAGCGTTAATGTCTGGCCTCTGATGAAGCGGGCCATGTTAAGGGCGGTTTTTTCCTGTTTGGTCACTGGTCTGATGTCTCCGTGTAAGGGAATTTCTGTTCATGGGAGCATGATAACTGTGACGCAGGCGAGAGTGATAAAGCTGAGTGAGCGGTTAGTCAGGGGCGCAAACATTCGAACGCGGCCAGTGCGATGCAGGATAGGGAAAACGCCGTAAAACGACGTCCCTTTCGGCAATAGCAATATCATGGCACAGCATATCAACTGATAAATAATCCCTGTGCAGTACAGCCGCTGTTGCATAAAATCGCGCTCTGCGGCGAGTGTTTTTTAATCAGATATTCCGCTGATACTCCGGAAAAACGCGAGTCTGTTCTCATGTCTGAAATGTCCACACCCCACGCAAAACCAACTTTTTGCTGATTTTCTTTTTAAATCATGTTGTTATGGTTTTAAAAATGTATTTTCTTATTCAGATTTATACAAAAGCACGTCGTCGACGACCCTATGGCGACGCTATGACGACCCTGCTTAGGGTCAGTACTGACTATCTGTAGAAAAAACAGTTAATTAATGTAGGGGCGCCCCTAGGGGCGCGTCGCCTTTTTTTACATAACACCCCTGGGGGCGCTGCCAGGGGTGTCTGCCCGGATATGTAGCAATGAGCCAGGGATTCACGAACTGAAAATGTCCGAAAATGTGCCTCATGGGCACCGTATGCGCCCAAACAGATCGCTATTCAGTTTCGTGCATAGTCATGCAACGCCCTGAAAACGATCCTGACGCATTTTTCCGGTTTTCCTGGGGGTAAACATTTCTTTTTGCTGTGCCTGCGTCAGAATCGCGCTCAACGCGTTTTAATGGTGCGTACAATTAAGGGATTATGGTAAATCCACTTACTGTCTTCCCTCGTAGCCATCGAGATAAATCGCAGAAATCGTGTCAGCCAGCAGCTTCATTTTTTCCGGTGATGGCATATCACTGTTCGTGTATTTTCTGCCCGCAAAGGTGGTTGTGGTTCTCAGTGACTGAAGGAATTCTTCAGAGTGGAATTCTTTTATGCGTTGCTGTGCCGTTTCTGCTGATACTCCGGCTGCTTTGTCTTTCACCCCCATCTCCCTGAACTGCTGAAAGAACGGAATCATCATCCGTGTGGTGTCAGCTTTCTTGGTGTAGAAGTTAGGATCGAACCCATCATCTGAAGCATAAACATAATGCCGGGTATGTTGTTCCAGGCTGGTTTTTGGGGTACAGGCTGTGAGGGCTGCTGACACAGTTATCAGGGCGCTAAGATACATATAGCGTGTGCCGCCAGAACGTTTCATGCGAGTCTCCTTACCTTAATGTATTTATTTTCGGTGAGTTATTATCAGAAGACTATCTTATCATCAGTCTCTGACAGCGTTCAGCGACCAAACAACCGGGACCAGAATCCCCGTTTCCTTTCCTGCTCCAGCGCCTGCCTGAGCTGGGCTATCTCATTCTGTAGTTGTTCCCGTTCTGCTTCCTGGCGCCGGCGCTCCGTATCCTGGGCTTGTTTATCCTCAAGCATCAGCGTCAGGCATTGTTTCAGCTCGTTCAGCTCCCGGAGAATGCGTTCTGTCTGCTGATCATGAGGTTTTTCTGCCTGTCCCGCTGTGTGCCTTTCTGGTGTCTCATTCCGCTTTAATTCGCCGTATGCCCGGATCAGTTCACTAGTTTCAAACTCCCGTCGTCCGTCCTGGCTTGTACGGTAACTGACAAGGCCTGCGCGCATATCACGGTAAAACTGTGAACGCGATCTGCCCGTCATTTTCAGTGCGTCCCGGAGTGTGTGCCATGCCATAAAGTGACAGTGTCCCATAGGTGTCTCATCTCATGGTCTCAGTAAAACATACTGAGGCCGGAGAACGGTAATGTTTGTGCTGGTTTTTGTGGCATCTGGCGGGGATGGCACATGGTGTGAGTGGCTGTTTTTTTGACCGTTTTCACAAAAATGAAAATCCACAGGGTTGACAGGGAAAACGCAGCGGCGTAATTTTAAACTGTATATAAAACTAGTGGTTATATATACAGTTGTATTGATCGTTGTTTTAAATGTCAAAGAGGAAATTAAGATGAGTGGTATTGAAAATTCTAATCAAGGTCCGGGGTGGCATGATCACAATACTCCCTATGGAACAATTCATAGTTATGATGGGGACAGCCATAGCGGTTATGGTGCTCATTCTGGTGGTAATGGGGGAAATCGCCATGAAGGTATTTCTGATAAGACACATATTAGTATACCATCTACCAGAAACTATAATGGCTACTATATGAGCATGTGTGTTAATAATTTAAAAGCCCATGAGGGGTTCAAAAACACCATGTATAAGGATAGCGAAGGTAATATTACTGTTGGTATTGGTCATTTGCTATCTACGCCAGATATGGCGGCATCTCTCCCTTTTACAAGAACTCATACATGGCATGGTCATGGTGATGATATGGAAAAAGAAGTTGCAGCATCAAAAAAAGAAATAACCGATGCTTTTAATAACTTTAAAAAAGACTCTAGACAAGTACCAATGAACTTGCATTTATCAAATGATGCTGTTATTGGATTATGTATTTCCGATGTTCAGACTACAGAGAAAGGCTTGCGTTCTTTATATTCTGGTTATGATGGTTTTTCTAACTCTAGAAAAACTGCCTTAGTGGATATGGGATTTAACTTAGGAATTCCTAAGCTATCGAGAAACTTTCCGAACTTTAATGCTGCTGTGAACCGTGGGGATTGGGAGTCTGCAGCACGTGAAAGCCATCGAAATCTTCATCAACGAGGCGATCAGAGAAACAAGGATACAGCAGATCAGTTGCGGGATAAACATTAATAGACCATAACATATAGATATGAGATGTATTTCATCTTATATTAAAGATGAAATACATCAACCTATAATGGGAATGGATTATATGATCAAGCGGTTATTATTCTTATA
>NZ_JAHBDQ010000048.1 GCF_019956555.1 Pseudomonas sp. A-RE-19
AAGACGGCATGACCATGCTCTGCGTAACCCACGAAATGGGCTTCGCCCGTACCGTGGCCAACCGCGTGATCTTCATGGACAAGGGTGAAATCGTCGAACAGGCCGCGCCGAACGACTTCTTCGATAATCCGCAGAATTCGCGTACACGCTTGTTCTTGAGTCAAATCATTCACTGATTCGACTGCCTTACTGGATTTCGACTTTGACAGTTTTTGTCAGGGCTCGTGATAAAAGATCCGTCTCTCCGTTCGAGCCGGTCTTCTGGTTTGGTCACCTTCGGTCACGTGTTCTGCGCTTGGTTTCCTGAGTAATCGGGGAACCCTTTTTATTTGGTGTTTTTATCGTTGCTGGTCTTACGTATTGACTCCGCCCCCAGTCAGCTGGGTTCGCTTATTCACGGCTGGGTTCCAAAACCTCACGCTGAGAGAAATCAATATGCTCGATTCCAAACTATTACGTAGCCAAACCCAGGAAGTGGCGGATCGTCTGGCTTCCCGTGGTTTCAGCCTGGATGTCGCGCGCATCGAATCACTGGAAGATCGCCGAAAAGCGGTGCAGACCCGCACCGAGCAATTACAGGCAGAGCGTAATGCCCGCTCAAAATCTATTGGACAGGCAAAGGCTAACGGCGAAGACATTGCTCCCTTGATGGCTGCCGTTGCGCGCATGGCCAACGAACTTGAGTCTGGCAAAAACGAACTAGACAGCATTCAGAAAGAATTGGACGATATCGTTCTGGCCGTTCCCAACTTACCGGACGCCAGCGTACCAATCGGCTCCGATGAGGACGACAACGTAGAGGTGCGCCGCTGGGGCACTCCGCGTGTGTTCGATTTCGAGATCAAAGACCATGTAGCGTTGGGTGAAATTAGCGGAGGTCTTGATTTTGAGGCTGCAGCTAAGCTGTCCGGCGCGCGCTTTTCCGTCTTGCATGGCCCGATTGCGCGCCTGCAACGCGCACTGGCGCAATTCATGATCAACTTGCACACCTCACAGCATGGCTATGAGGAAACCTACATCCCCTACATGGTTCATGCGTCTGCTCTTCAGGGCACCGGCCAACTGCCGAAATTTGAAGAAGACCTGTTCAAGATCACCCGCGAGGGTGAGGCTGACTTCTATCTGATACCGACCTCTGAAGTCCCATTGACCAATCTGGCGGCTGGGCAGATTCTCGATGCAAAGCGATTGCCCCTCAAATTTGTCGCCCACGGCCCATGCTTTCGCAGTGAGGCAGGTGCTTCTGGCCGTGACACTCGTGGCATGATCCGACAGCATCAGTTCGACAAGGTCGAGATGGTTCAGGTGGTTGAGCCGACGAAGTCCATGGAGGCTTTGGAAGACATGACCGCTTGTGCCGAGCGTGTGTTGCAGGCGCTCGAATTGCCATACCGTGTTTTGGTTCTGTGCACCGGCGACATGGGTTTTAGCGCCGTCAAAACCTTCGACTTGGAAGTCTGGGTGCCGAGCCAGGACAAATACCGTGAGATCAGCTCTTGCTCTAACTGCGGTGACTTCCAGGCCCGTCGCATGCAAGCGCGCTGGCGTAACCCGGAAACTGGCAAGCCGGAGCTGGTGCACACCCTCAATGGTTCTGGGCTTGCAGTAGGACGCACCTTGGTCGCGGTACTGGAAAACTACCAAGAGGCGGACGGATCCATCCGAGTGCCGGAGGTGCTTAAACCTTATATGGGCGGTGTCGATATCATTCGCTAAACGTATATATCTCAACCTGCTTAATCAGCAGGCCGGTCGTCGCGCTACGGTGTCCGCGCCAAAAACCGGCACACGCAAAGCTTGTCAGGTGAAGGTTTACAAAAAACCTCACACAGGCGAAATCGTCGAAACCAAAGGCGGCAACCACAAGACTTTGAAGGAATGGAAAGTGAAGTACGGTGCAGACCAGGTTGAATCTTGGTTGACCAAGTGTTTTTGGTTTGAGTACAAAAGGGCCCTCGAGGGCCCTTTTTGCTGTGTGGGTTTTATTCAGAACCGGTCTTTGCCTGGTCACTGATAAGTTGGGCCAAAATTCGTAATCTTGATGGAGCGAACTCCCAGCGCCTTAGCTGCTTCAAGTAGCTCGTGACGCACCTTGTCTGATTGACGGCGCGGCTCACCGCTTTGATACCAGTCGACCAAGAACTCCAGTTCTACATGCTTGATGCCATTTTTTTCCAAAACGGCTTTCATGGCTGGATACAGCAACTACGCGTTCAGGATGACAGTCCGTAGGTGTGAGCGGGCCACTTCTTATTTTCCAGATCGGAACAAAGACCGACCCCACCCTTTGCAAAATCTGAAAAGGGCGGGGGCCAGGTTCTGGGACATATCGCCCGCCCGGTCGTCACACCTTCTCCCAGGAGCTGGGAATCAGTCCTCCTTGAATCCCGGCAAGCCTTGAGCAGCGCGCCATTCCTTTACGGTTTTGGTGATGCCGGATGCTGAGTCGTCGGCGCCGTCTTCTGGGTAGAAAATCAAGTCTGAACCAGCAGGGTGCTCGCTCACCTCTTCAAAGTGGAACACCAATTCATCTACTTCCGGCTCTGTGCCGTCGTGGTCAATGATGCGCTGTAGCAGGGCTGTGAATTCGCTTTCAGTGTATTCACTAAATGTATTTTTCATGGTTTTTGCCCGTCTTCCCTGTGAATTTCAACGTGGCGTTTTGGAGTGGCTACGGAGAGGTTATCGACATCGTAGACAGCGCCGCCATGTTGGATGTGTTCTATGTGATGAATCTCGTAGCGACCATTCTTGCCGTTGCGTTCTGCTTTTGGCACGAACGGGGAATTGCCCTTGGATAGCCAGCCTTGGTTGGTGGGTTTGAATTGAGCATAAAGTTCTGGATCGTTGGCTACGGCAGTCCAGAGTGCCGCCCTGAAATCATCGAAGCTCTTAAACTTCTGCCCCCGCAACTGATCAGCGATTCTAGTGGGTATGGGCGCACCGAGTCCCGTGCCAGCGCCAGCAAGCCAGATGCCCGATACGTCTTGTCCTTTGCCTGTCACAACGCCCGGTGAATAGCGAGCGCTGATAACGATGTACAGCGGCTGAATGCCAGAGTCCGCTGGGAACACAAGGATGAAGTCTTTGTATTCGTCTGGGTAGATCGGGCTGACGATGATGGTGTCTGCCTGTTCTGTTGGCGGATAAATCCAGATCTGAGGCGCTTGAGGCGCACCCTCTAACGGTGGGATTCCTGACGTGCTGGACGGGTCAACGGCTGGCGTCCAGATCAGGGTTACACCATCGCCAAAGTCCGCCACCTGTTGAGAGCCTTGCTCAACGAATTGCACAACGGGAATCATCTCCCAGTCAGTGCGGTTCTGGGTGTTGTACCCATACCCCTTTAGAGTGCCATCTGCTTGCTGTTCGACGTGAATCCGAACGCGTGTACGGCCTTTCTTGAGTGACTGAAGCTGTTCCTCTGTGTACAGGCTGCTATCGCCCAAGCTGGAAGGCCATAGCAGTGCAACAAAGCCAGCTAAAGCACCGGCTACAACACCAGCAGTAACTATCCCAGTACCAGCGCCCGCACCAGCAGCTCCTGCACCCGTTGCAGCGCTTCCGCCCGCAACCGCCGCTCCAGCGGTGCACAAGCCACCACATGAGGCACCAGCAGTTGCAGCAGCTCCACCACCCAAAAGAAGGGTTCCCAGTGCAGTGGGTAACGCGTTACCACTAATCTTCTTGAGAGGGATGTTCCCGTCTGCATCCGTTTCATTGCCACCAAGAATGGCGAGCTCGCCGTAGTTGCCCACCTTCTCGACAGGGATAAATCCGGCTGGCTTCTTGTGGTCGATCACGCCGTCTGGAAGATCGCAGCTCTTAGCGAACACGCAACCCAAACTGTTTGGCTTGGCTTCTTCTTTGGTAGGGAGGTCTTTGTATTCGGCCCAACGCTGGGCATGGATATCGACAGGCTCTACACCGCTATTGCGGTAGCCCTTCGGCGGGTTGGGTACATAGCCAGACATGCAGCTTCCTTTCGTCCTTGGGAAATCCAGCCCGAGGCTGGGGCAGAATGACGTTACCGGGAAGCTCAATCACTGGCTGTAGGACAAATCCCAAAAGCGAAGTTGAATTTCCTATGTTCTCTGTCATTGCTGGGGTGCGAAGGATATCGGGTTGGGTAGGGCTGTTGAATGGTGGCAGATGGCTATGCTTATACACCAATCATCTTAAAATACTGTTATTAACGCTCTACGCAGTGGCAAACGTGCCGCAGCGATAATGTGTTTGATCCAGTCGGCGTGGCTCAACGGGCATGATCCGTATGCTTATTTGAAGGACGTCCTCACGCGCCTGCCGACACAGCGGGCGAGTGAGATTACGGAGTTGCTGCCGCATAAGTGGGCGCCCGTCTAACTGGCAAGGTGTGCTGGGCTAACTGGCCATCAGACACCAACCGCAAACTATGACGCTCTATGCCAAATCGAGGTAGTAGGTGTAGTAGCCAGTATCTCGAACATAGCCTTGAGCCTCATAAAGTCGCTGAGCGCCTTCATTATCCCTACCGGTCTCCAATAAAATTCCTTTGGCTCCCGTTGAAATCACGAATTCCCTGGCGGCATCCAGTAAAGCTGTACCGACCCCTCGCCCTCTCGCAACATCGGTTGCGTAGAGGTCGTTGAGAAGCCAGGTTCGTCGCGCGGACACTGACGAAAAAGTAGGGTACAACTGCACAAACCCTAGCGTTCCGCCAAGTTCGTCGTGAGCATAAAAAATCGTCGACTCATTGTGGCTTAGTCGCTGGGCAAGAAAATCATGTGACTCTAGAAGGTTGGAGGGTTGCCCGTAGAACCCTCGATACGCATCAAAAAGGGGGGCGAGTTTTTCTACACAGTGGTTGTCAGCGCGGCTAATTTTTACGGCCATGAAATTTACTTCCCTGTTCGTGATCGTCTTATGTCGCCCAATAATACCTGCCTCAACCACTAGATTGGTTGGTATTCATATCCTGCGCGCCATCGTTCTCGGGGTTGGAAGGTGTGTCGGCCGGACGCTTATAATCCAGCGCCTCTTGGGGCAGGATGCTTTCATAAAGAGCTAACCCATTTTCAAGGAAGACAAGTCGATGGAGCGGTGCGAAGTAGCAGTTCTCGGATTGGGTGCGATGGGCGCCGCGACTGTTTATCAATTGGCGAAAGCCGGGGTTAAGGTGATTGGCATAGACCGGCATCACCCACCCCACACCTTAGGCTCAAGCCATGGCGATACGCGGATTACCCGACTTTCGGTCGGTGAAGGTGCCCAATATTTGCCTATCGTCCGCCGCTCCCATGCGCTCTGGCGAGACCTCGAAGCACTGTCCGGTGAGTCGTTGTTTGAACAGTGTGGCGTGCTGGTGTTCAGCTCCAACCCCCGCGATGCCCACGATGGCAAAAACGACTTCACCCAACGCACGATAGGGCTAGCGCAAGCTAATGCGATTGAGCACGAAGTACTGTCGGCTGAGCAAATTCGTCAACGCTTCCCGCAATTTTCTACAGTGCTAGACAACGCTATCGGTTACTTCGAACCCAGTGGTGGCTACCTTCGGCCTGAGCGGTGCATTGCCATACAGCTCAATCTTGCCGAACAACACGGAGCGACGCTGCTCAAAGGTGAAATCGTTATGGGCCTCGCCTCAGACCAAAAAGGCGTGACCATAACCACTGACCAGCGCACGATTCTCGCTGACAAGGTAGTAGTCAGTGCCGGTATGTGGTCACGCGAGTTATTGGGGGCGCCCTTCGACCGATTACTCCGGGTCTGTCGACAGAAGTTGTTCTGGTTCGAGCTGGAAGAAGGCGCACAGTTTGCCGAGGCTTCGCCGACCTTCATCCTCCGGCATGGGCAAACTGAAGACGACATGAATTACGGCTTCCCACCGTTACCTGGCGAAGGCAGCCTAAAAATTGCCACAGAGCAGTACATTGAAGAATCAACGCCCAGCACATTGGATAGAACTGTCTCCGCCGCCGAAGAACGTGAAATGTTCAATACTCAAGTCAGGGGAAAAATTACAGGCGTGACTTCACGGGTGGTCAAATCGGCGGTATGTCCCTACACCGTGACTCCGGATAGCAACTTCATCATTGATGAGCATCCGACCCTGAAAAACACTTTAGTGGTGTCTGCCTGCTCCGGCCACGGTTTCAAACATTCCGCAGCTTTGGGTGAAGCACTGGCTCAATGGTGCATACATGGCAGAAGTGATCTGGATCTATCCGCGTTTTCGCTGAAGCGGTTTGAGGTGCCACTTGCATAGATGGACGCCATCGCCTCAGGCGACGGCGTCAGGATGGTGACATCGACGCGATAGTAGGTAACGGTCAGTCACCCCTGCGCCGCGTATCAGGTTGCCAAGTCAGAACATCGAGTTACCACTAACGGCGTCTTTGGCGAGAACCTCTTCCTGCATCACATCCCAATGCTCAACAAGCTGCCCGTTTTCAACGCGAAAAATGTCCACAGCGATAAGTGGTTTTGGAGTAAGCGTCTGCCAAACCCACCTTCCTGATGCTTACGGCGAGGGCGATGGAGTCCATCTATTGAGATGCCCTCTCCCGTCGGGCAAACTCCGGTTGCTTCATTGGCCGATAACAGGAGTTTACGGATGCCATTTCCACTGACGGAACATAATGCCTTGTTGGCCCTAAAGGGCGTAGGGCCGGCCGTTATCGCTCGCCTTGCGCAGATGGGCATTGACTCGCTAGCTGTGCTCAGCAAAGCGAATGCTTGTGACATCCTAACGTCAGTTTGCAGCCCGGAACCTAGCAATAGGTGATCTGAGAACACTTACACTGGAAGTGACGACACCGATGCCTGACAGCAAAGGCATTGGTGTCTCTTGCCTGCTCTGGCAGTCTGTCGGGGGTCAACTCATCTCTGGAACGAGGTGACTCATGAACGTCAG
>NZ_JAHBDQ010000049.1 GCF_019956555.1 Pseudomonas sp. A-RE-19
CACTTAAGGACGCCTTCGCCGGCAAGCCTGGCTCCTACAAAAAGCGGTTCATTTGGATTGCGAATTAAAGCGCCTTGGTCCAGAACAGCATCCGGCCATGCGCAGGGTCGAACATGCCTGGCGAAAAACCGAATTTGCCATAGGACGCCTGAGCCACCGCATTGCCTTCCAGTACTTCCAGGGTGATTTTGCAGCAGCCGCGCTGGCGCGCGATGTCCTCGACCTTGTGCAGCATCTTCTGACTCAGCCCCAGCCCGCGAAACTTCGACACCACCGCCACGTCATGCACGTTAACCAACGGCCGGCAGGCGAAGGTCGAGAAACCTTCAAAGCAGTTGACCAACCCTGCCGGCTCACCGCCGACAAACGCCAGTACGCTGAAGGCATGGAGACGTTTGGCCAATTCCCCGGGCAGTTGTTGCAACCTATTGGCGGGTAACGAATGCCCGACGCCCATCGGGTCTTCGGCGTAGTGGTTCAACACAAGACAAATCGCCTCGGCATGCACCGGGTTGGTGTAGCTGGCCTGAAGCACAAGAATTTCTGCGGATTCCATTTCCACCCTCGATCACATACGTTGCCCCAGCTCGCCTCTTGCGCACTGAAAGGTCCTGCGACCTTATCGCGAGTGCCAGGGTGCCGACAACCGGATCCTGTTGTGATCGTTCTTTCTCAAACGCCCCAGATCAATGCCTCGGTCCATCCCAACTCGGCAAAGTCCTCGGCCCTCAACGCTGCCTCACCGGCACAGAAAAACTCGTCCAGTTGCGGCGGCTTGACCGTGGTGCCACTGAGCATCGCGTGAACCTGCCCGCGATGATGAATCTGATGTTCGAACAAATGGGACAGCATGCGCAAACGGCTGTCGTGCTGCGGGGTGTCGCGCGCGATGGTCACGATCCGCCCGAGATCTGCGTCGCGCAATTGCTCGCAGTAGGCGATCAGTCGACGGTCCACCTGGGCTTGCTCGCGCTTGAGATCAGCGCCATGAGTGAACGGTTCGTCCTGATTGAAAAACACGTAGCAATCGGGATGCGGATCGTCACCGCGCAACTCCCGCTCCAGTGCATCCACATAAAACCAGTCGCAGGTCAGGATGTGGTTGAGGGTCGCGCTGAGGCTGGGGAAGAAACTGACTCGCGGTGCCGCCAGTTCGGCCGGGCTTAGCTGAAGCCAGGCCTTGGCCAGTCGGTGATTGGCCCAGGCGTTCTGATAGGCCATGGTCAGCAAATGGTGAGACAAGGGCTGATTCATGCTCGCTCCTCCCGGATATCAAGCCTCGGCGAAACGTTTGAGCTGCATTTCCTGCAGACGACTGAGGGTGCGGCGAAACGCAAACGCAAGATAGCCCTCGGTGTACAACGCCTCCATCGGCACCTGTGCTTCGAGGTACAGCGGCACCTTGCGGTCGTAGCATTCGTCCACCAGGGCGATGAACCGGCGCACGCCGTCGTCGTGCACCGACAACTGTGGCAACTCGCGATCCCCGGCCGCCACCCGCTCGACACCGTCTTCAGTGCCGCGGGCGATGCGCCCTTCGCGCTTTTGCGCGCTGAGGTTGGGCACCTCACTCAACAGAATAGCGCTGAAGGTGTCGCACAGGGCCATGAAGTCCATGGCGGCAAACGGCTGCTCGCAGAGATCGGCGTAACGGCACCAGAGTACGGTTTGACTGGCCTGCATGACATTGACCGAACGGTAGCCGATCTTGACCGGATCGCTGGACAGCGACTGGCCCACGGTCAAGGCCTTGAACACTTCGCTCAGAGCGCCGGGCTGACCCGGTACGCTCACCCAATAACGCTGCAGACCGGCGCCAGGGTGCAGACGATGATCTTCCCCGCCATCCACCGCAATCACCTGCATGTGTTGCTTGATCGCGGTAATGGCCGGCATGAACCGGTCACGGTTGAAGCCGTCTGCGTACAGCTGATCCGGCGGCTGATTGGAGGTGCACACCACCACCACGCCCTGCTCGAACATCACCTGAAACAAACGCCCGAGAATGATGGCGTCACCGATGTCGTTGACGAACAGTTCATCGAAACACAACACCCGCACTTCCTGGCTCAGCTCGCGGGCCAGCGCTTTCAACGGGTCGGCGGTGCCGGTCAATTGAAAGGAGCGCTGATGCACCCAGCCCATGAAATGATGAAAGTGCTGACGCCGGGCCGGGACGCGCAGGTTCTGGTAGAACTGATCCATCAACCAGGTCTTGCCCCGGCCGACCGGACCCCAGAGGTACACGCCGGTGATGGATGTGCGACCTTCATGCAAGGCTTCGTGGCATTTTTGCAACGCCCACACGGCATATTCCTGGGCTTCGTCCTGGACGAAGCCCTTTTGTTCGATGGCGTGTTGCCACGCGCTTAAGGGAGAGTCTACATTCATGCGCGGCAGTATATAGCAGCTAGCGAAGCTCAATCCCTGTGGGAGCGAGCCTGCTCGCGATAGCGGCGGGTCAGCCAATATTGATGCTGAATGTACCGCCGTCATCGCGAGCAGGCTCGCTCCCACAGGTTCCGCGCCGCGACACAGCATCGGGTTACAACGAGATATCCAGCCGGGCAATCTTGCCCTGCTCATTGAGGCGGAACATATAGCGCAGTTCCAATGGGCTGCCGGGAAACGTGCCGGAGATCAAGTTATGAACCAGCACTTTGCCGGTGCGCAGTTGAACGTCGAGGACTTCGACCCGCGGTTGATAACGTTGCGCGGTGTCTTGCATCCATTGGGCGATGGCTTGCGTGCCGACCTGATGCTGCCCCTCATCGAACACGTTGGCATCCTCAGCGAAAAAACTGGCAACCCTTGACGTGTCGCGAGCATTGGCGGCAGCAATGTAGGCGGCGATGGCGGGTGCCAGTGAAGAGGCTGGATTGGACATGTTTACGGCTCCTTGTGGTTTGATTCTGGAGCCATGCTAAAACAAGCCTGTGTCAGTTCTTGTCAGGAGTGAAACGCCCTGCTTCGTCGAGTTGCATCTGCTTGCGCCAGGTGCGCAACAGGTCACTGCGCCGTCCCGGGTAGCGCTCGCCCTGCTCACTGGCGGCCGATATCCGGTCGGTGCGAAACGTGCGATAGGCACTGCGCAATTCACACCAGGCGACGATGATCCGCACCTCATTGAGAAAACCCAGGGCCAGCGGCCAGATCAGCCGCTGACTCGGCACCTGATTGGCATCCGCGTAATCGATGTGCAGCTTGGCCTGATCACGGATGGCTTGGCGAAACACATTCAAGGGCACGGCATTTTGCGGATAACCATAACCCGGCGGGCCCGGCAACACCGTCGGGTTGCGCAAGGCCTCCTGGGCCGCCGGGTCGAGTACCGCAGCAATTTTTGCCAGGGCATCGGCCGCGGCTTTGCCCAAGACCTCATCGCCACGCTGATCCACGTAGCGCAAGCCGAGCACGATGGCTTCGGTTTCATCGGCATTAAGCATCAAGGGCGGCAGAAACAGACCGCTGCGCAACACATAGCCAATCCCCGCCTCGCCAAAAATCGGCGCGCCGAGTGCAGTGAGTTCAGCGATGTCGCGATAGAGCGTGCGTTCGGAAATCTCCAGTTCGCTGGCCAATGTCGCGGCAGTCACCGGACGACTTTTGCCCCGCAGCACTTGTAACAAAGTCAGTAAACGGCTGGTTCGCGACACGGTCGGCAGGCTCTTTGCTGAAAAGTCGTCGGAGCTTAGCAGAGGGTGCTGTCAGAAACTGGCAGTAGCGATAAGCCGGTTTGAAAAGCTTCGCGGGCAAGCCTCGCGCCTACAGGTATTAGTGTCGTGCCAGAATCACCCGGCAATCGCTGTGGGCCTGTAGGAGCGAGGCTTGCCCGCGAAGGCGCCATACCAGACGCCACACATCAAACTACCGATCAACCTTGTGTTTAGCCGCCTATACATCGAGCTGGAAGAAAACCAATTCGATCCGCAAGCCTCGGGCTTCAGGTGATGCAAAACCCGGATGTTGCGGCCAAGGATGAACCCGCGTCTACTGTGGCTGTCGCACAGTTGAACCGTCCGTAATGCTCGAGGGCCGAGCCGCGAGCGGTTCGGCCTTTTTCTTTACGAGAGCCTGTCCATGCGCAGATTGCTTGTTCTGTCCCTTCTTTTGCTCTCCCTGAGCGCCTGCGCTCTGTTCCCTCATCGCGACCCGCTGAACATCAACGTGGTCGGTATCGAGCCACTGCAAAGCCAGGAACTGGAAGTGCGCTTCGCGGTAAAACTGCGCGTGCAGAACCCCAATGAAACGCCGATAGACTACAACGGCGTAGCGTTGGATCTGGAGGTTAATGGCCGACCACTCGCCTCCGGCGTCAGCGATCAATCGGGCTCGATCCCGCGTTTTTCCGAAGCGGTGATCGTGGTGCCGGTGAGCGTTTCGGCCTTCTCGGTGCTGCGCCAGACCCTCGGGCTGAGCCAGACGCAGACCCTGGATAATCTGCCGTATGTACTGCGGGGCAAACTGGCCGGCGGCGTATTCGGCACGATGCGTTTCGTCGATCGCGGCAAACTCAGCCTGCCGGGACCGACCACCGGCACGTGGTAACGCTCACGGCTCGGCGCGCGGTTTAACCGGATCGATCACCTGGGTCACGCAATGTTTGAGACCGTCTATGTGCCAGTTGGCCCACAGCCGATTTTTGCCATTGCTGCTTTCATCCGGCTCTATCGCCAGCCAGTTGCGAGCTGTAATCAGATACCGTCCCCTTGCACCGATGCGCAACATGGTTCCGGTAATGGCGTAGTCGATCTGTTCCTGGTGTCCGCCAATGGACTCCAGAAACTGCACCGCCAGCGCAGGTGGTGACGGGTGCACGACCCCGCTCGAAATCAATTGATAGATCGTTCCCGCGCCATCGACGTTATGCCGGGTCAACTTCGATTCGATCACACAAGCCCCTGCTACATGAACATCACCGGACACCAGCGTGACCTTGCATGATTCGGCCTGGGCGAAATCCAGCAGCCGCATGATCAGCCGCTTGCGTTCATCCTGATGGGGCTGGCTTCGCCAATGGTCGCGCAAGTCGTCCTCGAGTTCCTGTTGCCCCGAAATCTGGTTCAGCGCCTTTTCGACCGCCTGCAAATCAAGGTAGGCGACGGGAATACTCGACATCACCAGCAAGTGCTTATGCGCCTTGACCTTGCCCAGCCAGGCATAAATCGCATCCCAACTGACGGGCGAAATGACACGGGTTTGTTGAGCCCGTGGGGTCGTCAAATCCGGCGCACGTTCGCTGCGCAAATCGGGAACCAGCAATGCCAACTCACCCAGACCGGTAAACCCCAGATGAAAGCCGTCAGCGGTGTCGGGAATCGCGCAGGGATGCGTATCAGCGGACGGTTTGAGGTGAGGATGAGTCTGGATCAGTTGCTGCTGGAAAATCCTGAAGTAGCGTTTGGCCGTGGCAAACAGCCCCTGGAACACCGGGCTTGAATGCAATATTTCATCGTAGGAGCCCCAGCCATCGACGATGTCATGGTCATCCCACATCATCACTGTCGGGATGGCGCTGAACACCTTCGCCATCTCAGGCTGCTTCCAGTGATCCAGGTAGAGTCTGGCGAAAAACGTGTCCAGATCGGCTTCGATCACCTTGCTGTAGGCGGCCTTCTGACGGTCGGCGAAGGGTTTGGCGAACCAGGCTTTCATGGACGCCACACTGCTGCGCATTTCGTCGCTGTAAACCTGATCGCCCCCCATCAACAGCAGGTGATAGGGTTTGCTTTGGTGAGCCCCCCACATGTCCTCCCAGCGCTCATTGTTCCTGTCCACCTTCTCCATGGCTTTGGGGTCCGAGAAGCCATTGCACGAGACATACGCCATGCGCGGCGACTGACCCTTGGCCGGAACGACGAAGTTAGCCTCTGCGCCCTCTATGCTGATCGTGTAAGCGGTGGCCACGGCCGGGTCTTGCAGCGCTTTGAAATCGATGCGCCAGACACGGGACTGAGGATTGAGCAGCGGAATATCGGCGATGGCCAATGGTTTGCCGGCGGTGACACCCTTGGCTGCTTTTACGCTGGGTGATGCCCCGTCCAAGGGTAAAACCACCAGCGCCGACACGTTATAGACATTACTGTTGATGCCACGAAACTGCAGAATCGGGCCGAGTAACAAACTCATGGGGGGGGCCATCCGTTGACAGGGGTGTGATCGCCTAGAGACTAGACGACAATCGACGCTGCGCATGGTGCGCAACCGCCCGGCCCTCCAAGGAGATCACCCATGAGGCACACCGCTCCAACGCTCTACACCGAACGGTTGATTTTGCGCCCGCTGGAACTGGCCGATGCCGACGCCATCCAGCAACAATTCCCCCACTGGGACGTGGTGCGTTATCTGAACGTCCTGGTGCCGTGGCCTTATCCCGCCGACGGCGCGTTGACTTATCTGCATGATATTGCCCTGCCGGCGATGGCCCGTGGCGAAGAATGGCACTGGTCGATCCGCTTGAAGTCCGCTCCCGATCAACTGATCGGCAATGTCAGCCTGATGAATGAACAGGACAACAACCGGGGCTTCTGGCTGGCCCCGCAATGGCAAGGTCAAGGGTTGATGGGTGAAGCCTGTGCGGCGGTGACCGAGTACTGGTTCGAAACACTCGGCCGGTCGTTGCTGCGCGTGCCGAAAGCGGCGCCGAATATCGGCTCGCGCAAACTCTCGGAACGTACTGGCATGCGCTTGATACACACCGAAGAGGGCGACTTCGTCAGCGGGCGGTTCCCGAAGGATCTCTGGGAAATCACCCGCGAGGAGTGGCTTCAATTGCGCTGAAGATCCAATGTGGGAGCGGGCTTGCTCGCGAAGGCGGTGTGTCAGTCGACATTATTATTGCCTGACACCCCG
>NZ_JAHBDQ010000050.1 GCF_019956555.1 Pseudomonas sp. A-RE-19
ATTCGCCTCCCGCTAACGAGAGATCGGAAGCGCAAGTGGTTGAAGTTGTTAAAGATTTCCAAGCGAAACTTTGAAAACTTCTGAAAATAACCGCTTGACAGCAACAGAGGCTGCTGTAGAATGCGCGCCTCGGTTGAGACGAAAGATCTTAACCAACCGCTCTTTAACAACTGAATCAAGCAATTCGTGTGGGTGCTTGTGGAGTCAGACTGATAGTCAACAAGATTATCAGCATCACAAGTTACTCCGCGAGAAATCAAAGATGTAACCAACGATTGCTGAGCCAAGTTTAGGGTTTCTTAAAAACCCAAAGATGTTTGAACTGAAGAGTTTGATCATGGCTCAGATTGAACGCTGGCGGCAGGCCTAACACATGCAAGTCGAGCGGTAGAGAGAAGCTTGCTTCTCTTGAGAGCGGCGGACGGGTGAGTAATGCCTAGGAATCTGCCTGGTAGTGGGGGATAACGCTCGGAAACGGACGCTAATACCGCATACGTCCTACGGGAGAAAGCAGGGGACCTTCGGGCCTTGCGCTATCAGATGAGCCTAGGTCGGATTAGCTAGTTGGTGAGGTAATGGCTCACCAAGGCGACGATCCGTAACTGGTCTGAGAGGATGATCAGTCACACTGGAACTGAGACACGGTCCAGACTCCTACGGGAGGCAGCAGTGGGGAATATTGGACAATGGGCGAAAGCCTGATCCAGCCATGCCGCGTGTGTGAAGAAGGTCTTCGGATTGTAAAGCACTTTAAGTTGGGAGGAAGGGCATTAACCTAATACGTTAGTGTTTTGACGTTACCGACAGAATAAGCACCGGCTAACTCTGTGCCAGCAGCCGCGGTAATACAGAGGGTGCAAGCGTTAATCGGAATTACTGGGCGTAAAGCGCGCGTAGGTGGTTTGTTAAGTTGGATGTGAAATCCCCGGGCTCAACCTGGGAACTGCATTCAAAACTGACAAGCTAGAGTATGGTAGAGGGTGGTGGAATTTCCTGTGTAGCGGTGAAATGCGTAGATATAGGAAGGAACACCAGTGGCGAAGGCGACCACCTGGACTGATACTGACACTGAGGTGCGAAAGCGTGGGGAGCAAACAGGATTAGATACCCTGGTAGTCCACGCCGTAAACGATGTCAACTAGCCGTTGGGAGCCTTGAGCTCTTAGTGGCGCAGCTAACGCATTAAGTTGACCGCCTGGGGAGTACGGCCGCAAGGTTAAAACTCAAATGAATTGACGGGGGCCCGCACAAGCGGTGGAGCATGTGGTTTAATTCGAAGCAACGCGAAGAACCTTACCAGGCCTTGACATCCAATGAACTTTCCAGAGATGGATTGGTGCCTTCGGGAACATTGAGACAGGTGCTGCATGGCTGTCGTCAGCTCGTGTCGTGAGATGTTGGGTTAAGTCCCGTAACGAGCGCAACCCTTGTCCTTAGTTACCAGCACGTTATGGTGGGCACTCTAAGGAGACTGCCGGTGACAAACCGGAGGAAGGTGGGGATGACGTCAAGTCATCATGGCCCTTACGGCCTGGGCTACACACGTGCTACAATGGTCGGTACAGAGGGTTGCCAAGCCGCGAGGTGGAGCTAATCCCATAAAACCGATCGTAGTCCGGATCGCAGTCTGCAACTCGACTGCGTGAAGTCGGAATCGCTAGTAATCGCGAATCAGAATGTCGCGGTGAATACGTTCCCGGGCCTTGTACACACCGCCCGTCACACCATGGGAGTGGGTTGCACCAGAAGTAGCTAGTCTAACCTTCGGGAGGACGGTTACCACGGTGTGATTCATGACTGGGGTGAAGTCGTAACAAGGTAGCCGTAGGGGAACCTGCGGCTGGATCACCTCCTTAATCGACGACATCAGCTGCTCCATAAGTTCCCACACGAATTGCTTGATTCATTGAAGAAGACGATAAAGAAGCAGCCCGAAATTGGGTCTGTAGCTCAGTTGGTTAGAGCGCACCCCTGATAAGGGTGAGGTCGGCAGTTCGAATCTGCCCAGACCCACCAATTTTGTGTGGGAAACGCCTGTAGAAATACGGGGCCATAGCTCAGCTGGGAGAGCGCCTGCCTTGCACGCAGGAGGTCAACGGTTCGATCCCGTTTGGCTCCACCACTACTGCTTCTGATTGTAGAAAGCTTAGAAATGAGCATTCCATCCTGGTGATGGTGAATGTTGATTTCTAGTCTTTGACTAGATCGTTCTTTAAAAATTTGGGTATGTGATAGAAAGATAGACTGGATGGCACTTTCACTGGTGTTGTTCAGGCTAAGGTAAAATTTGTGAGTTTAATCGCGAATTTTCGGCGAATGTCGTCTTCACAGTATAACCAGATTGCTTGGGGTTATATGGTCAAGTGAAGAAGCGCATACGGTGGATGCCTTGGCAGTCAGAGGCGATGAAAGACGTGGTAGCCTGCGAAAAGCTTCGGGGAGTCGGCAAACAGACTTTGATCCGGAGATGTCTGAATGGGGGAACCCACCTAACATAAGTTAGGTATCTTAAGCTGAATACATAGGCTTAAGAAGCGAACCAGGGGAACTGAAACATCTAAGTACCCTGAGGAAAAGAAATCAACCGAGATTCCCTTAGTAGTGGCGAGCGAACGGGGACTAGCCCTTAAGTGGCTTTGAGATTAGCGGAACGCTCTGGAAAGTGCGGCCATAGTGGGTGATAGCCCTGTACGCGAAAATCTCTTGGTCATGAAATCGAGTAGGACGGAGCACGAGAAACTTTGTCTGAATATGGGGGGACCATCCTCCAAGGCTAAATACTACTGACTGACCGATAGTGAACTAGTACCGTGAGGGAAAGGCGAAAAGAACCCCGGAGAGGGGAGTGAAATAGATCCTGAAACCGTATGCGTACAAGCAGTGGGAGCCCACTTTGTTGGGTGACTGCGTACCTTTTGTATAATGGGTCAGCGACTTATTTTCAGTGGCGAGCTTAACCGAATAGGGGAGGCGTAGCGAAAGCGAGTCTTAATAGGGCGTCTAGTCGCTGGGAATAGACCCGAAACCGGGCGATCTATCCATGGGCAGGTTGAAGGTTGGGTAACACTAACTGGAGGACCGAACCGACTACCGTTGAAAAGTTAGCGGATGACCTGTGGATCGGAGTGAAAGGCTAATCAAGCTCGGAGATAGCTGGTTCTCCTCGAAAGCTATTTAGGTAGCGCCTCATGTATCACTGTAGGGGGTAGAGCACTGTTTCGGCTAGGGGGTCATCCCGACTTACCAAACCGATGCAAACTCCGAATACCTACAAGTGCCGAGCATGGGAGACACACGGCGGGTGCTAACGTCCGTCGTGAAAAGGGAAACAACCCAGACCGTCAGCTAAGGTCCCAAAGTTATGGTTAAGTGGGAAACGATGTGGGAAGGCTTAGACAGCTAGGAGGTTGGCTTAGAAGCAGCCACCCTTTAAAGAAAGCGTAATAGCTCACTAGTCGAGTCGGCCTGCGCGGAAGATGTAACGGGGCTCAAACCATACACCGAAGCTACGGGTATCACTTAGGTGATGCGGTAGAGGAGCGTTCTGTAAGCCTGTGAAGGTGAGTTGAGAAGCTTGCTGGAGGTATCAGAAGTGCGAATGCTGACATGAGTAACGACAATGGGTGTGAAAAACACCCACGCCGAAAGACCAAGGTTTCCTGCGCAACGTTAATCGACGCAGGGTTAGTCGGTCCCTAAGGCGAGGCTGAAAAGCGTAGTCGATGGAAAACAGGTTAATATTCCTGTACTTCTGGTTATTGCGATGGAGGGACGGAGAAGGCTAGGCCAGCTTGGCGTTGGTTGTCCAAGTTTAAGGTGGTAGGCTGGAATCTTAGGTAAATCCGGGATTCTAAGGCCGAGAGCTGATGACGAGTGTACTTTTAGTACACGAAGTGGTTGATGCCATGCTTCCAAGAAAAGCTTCTAAGCTTCAGGTAACCAGGAACCGTACCCCAAACCGACACAGGTGGTTGGGTAGAGAATACCAAGGCGCTTGAGAGAACTCGGGTGAAGGAACTAGGCAAAATGGCACCGTAACTTCGGGAGAAGGTGCGCCGGTGAGGGTGAAGCATTTACTGCGTAAGCCCATGCCGGTCGAAGATACCAGGCCGCTGCGACTGTTTATTAAAAACACAGCACTCTGCAAACACGAAAGTGGACGTATAGGGTGTGACGCCTGCCCGGTGCCGGAAGGTTAATTGATGGGGTTAGCTAACGCGAAGCTCTTGATCGAAGCCCCGGTAAACGGCGGCCGTAACTATAACGGTCCTAAGGTAGCGAAATTCCTTGTCGGGTAAGTTCCGACCTGCACGAATGGCGTAACGATGGCGGCGCTGTCTCCACCCGAGACTCAGTGAAATTGAAATCGCTGTGAAGATGCAGTGTATCCGCGGCTAGACGGAAAGACCCCGTGAACCTTTACTATAGCTTTGCACTGGACTTTGAATTTGCTTGTGTAGGATAGGTGGGAGGCTTTGAAGCGTGGACGCCAGTTCGCGTGGAGCCAACCTTGAAATACCACCCTGGCAACTTTGAGGTTCTAACTCAGGTCCGTTATCCGGATCGAGGACAGTGTATGGTGGGTAGTTTGACTGGGGCGGTCTCCTCCTAAAGAGTAACGGAGGAGTACGAAGGTGCGCTCAGACCGGTCGGAAATCGGTCGTAGAGTATAAAGGCAAAAGCGCGCTTGACTGCGAGACAGACACGTCGAGCAGGTACGAAAGTAGGTCTTAGTGATCCGGTGGTTCTGTATGGAAGGGCCATCGCTCAACGGATAAAAGGTACTCCGGGGATAACAGGCTGATACCGCCCAAGAGTTCATATCGACGGCGGTGTTTGGCACCTCGATGTCGGCTCATCACATCCTGGGGCTGAAGCCGGTCCCAAGGGTATGGCTGTTCGCCATTTAAAGTGGTACGCGAGCTGGGTTTAGAACGTCGTGAGACAGTTCGGTCCCTATCTGCCGTGGACGTTTGAGATTTGAGAGGGGCTGCTCCTAGTACGAGAGGACCGGAGTGGACGAACCTCTGGTGTTCCGGTTGTCACGCCAGTGGCATTGCCGGGTAGCTATGTTCGGAATAGATAACCGCTGAAAGCATCTAAGCGGGAAACTAGCCTCAAGATGAGATCTCACTGGGACCTTGAGTCCCCTGAAGGGCCGTCGAAGACTACGACGTTGATAGGTTGGGTGTGTAAGCGCTGTGAGGCGTTGAGCTAACCAATACTAATTGCCCGTGAGGCTTGACCATATAACACCCAAGCAATTTGCTGACCTGAAGAGGC
>NZ_JAHBDQ010000051.1 GCF_019956555.1 Pseudomonas sp. A-RE-19
GTTTTCCGGTCTGTAGCTCCATGTTCGGAATGACAAAATTCAGCTCAAGCCGTCCCTTGTCCTGGTGCTCCACCCACAGGATGCTGTACTGATTTTTTTCGAGACCGGGCATCAGTACACGCTCAAAACTCGCCATCACTTTTTCACGTCCTCCCGGTGGCAGTTCTTTCTCCGCAAACGACAGAACACCGGACGTGTATTTCTTCGCAAATGGCGTGGCATCGATGAGTTCCCGGACTTCTTCCGGATTACCCTGAAGCACCGTTGCGCCTTCGCGATTACGCTCCCTCCCCAGCAGGTAATCAACCGGACCACTGCCACCACCTTTTCCCCTGGCATGAAACTTAACTATCATCCCGCGCTCCCTGTTCCCTGACGACCTGCCGTAAGCTGCGCAACTCTCTCTCGATGTCCATCAGTGCGGCCACCACCTGAACCCGGTCGCCGGAAGACCACTGCCCGCTGTTCACCTTCCTCGCTGTCTGATTCAGGTTATTCCCGATGGCGGCCAGCTGACGCAGTAACGGCGGAGCCAAAGTTGGCAGCTTCCCGGAACGGGCAACCGGCTCACCCAGGCAGACCCGCCGCATCCATACCGCCAGTTGTTTACCCTCACAGCGTTCCAGTAACCGGGCATGTTCATCATCAGTAACCCGTATCGTGAGCATCCTCTCTCGTTTCATCGGTATCATTACCCCCATGAACAGAAATCCCCCTTACACGGAGGCATCAGTGACTAAACAGGAAAAAACCGCCCTTAACATGGCCCGCTTTATCAGAAGCCAGACATTAACGCTGCTGGAGAAACTCAACGAACTGGACGCAGATGAACAGGCCGATATTTGTGAATCACTTCACGACCACGCCGACGAGCTTTACCGCAGCTGCCTCGCACGCTTCGGGGATGACGGTGAAAACCTCTGACACATACAGCTCCCGGAGACGGTCACAGCTTGTCTGTGAGCGGATGCCGGGAGCAGACAAGCCCGTCAGGGCGCGTCAGGGGGTTTCGGGGCGAAGCCCTGAACCAGTCACGTAGCGCTAGCGGAGTGTATACTGGCTTAACTATGTGGCATCAGTGCAGATTGTATGAAAAGTGCCCCATGCCGGGTGTGAAATGCCGCACAGATGCGTAAGGAGAAAATGCGCGTCCAGGCGCTTTTCCGCTTCCTCGCTCACTGACTCGCTACGCTCGGTCGTTCGGCTGCGGCGAGCGGTATCAGCTCACTCAAAGACGGTAATGCGGTTATCCACAGAATCAGGGGATAACGCCAAAGGAAACATGTGAGCAAAAAACAAGAACCCGGAAAAGGCCACGCCGCTGGCGTTTTTCCATAGGCTCCGCCCCCCTGACGAGCATCACAGAAATCGACGCTCAAGTCAGAGGTGGCGAAACCCGACAGGACTATAAAGATACCAGGCGTTTCCCCCTGGAAGCTCCCTCGTGCGCTCTCCTGTTCCGACCCTGCCGCTTACCGGATACCTGTCCGCCTTTCTCCCTTCGGGAAGCGTGGCGCTTTCTCATAGCTCACGCTGTTGGTATCTCAGTTCGGTGTAGGTCGTTCGCTCCAAGCTGGGCTGTGTGCACGAACCCCCCGTTCAGCCCGACCGCTGCGCCTTATCCGGTAACTATCGTCTTGAGTCCAACCCGGTAAGACACGCCTTAACGCCACTGGCAGCAGCCACTGGTAACTGGACAAGGTGGATTGAGATATTAAGAGTTCTTGAAGTGGTGGCCTAACTGCGGCTACACTAGAAGGACAGTATTTGGTATCTGTGCTCCACCAAGCCAGTTACCCGGTTAAGCAGTCCCCAACTGACTTAACCTTCGACTAAACCGCCTCCCCAGGCGGTTTTTTCGTTTACAGGCAGCAGATTACGCGCAGAAAAAAAGGATCTCAAGAGGATCCTTTGATCTTTTTACTGAAGGAGGGCAAATCTCCTAAAACTCCCAGCCACCTTCTAACTTCATTTTTGTATATCTAATATTGATACACGCATTTATTGAACGTAATCAAACGACACCAACACATATACAACATATTGTTTTTAATAAAAAAATCAAAAAAAATACCATTATTAGCACTCTAATAAATATTTTTAATATCAATAAAATCAATGCATTACGTTTATCACATAGTATACTTTACATTTATTATGTTCAGAATATAATAAATCAACATTAGTGTATGATAAAAAGGGGATTTTTATGGCAGGTATCGTCATCTATCGGGCTAAATGCTTAAACTGCCGCCACGAATGGACCAGTAGAGCTGGATTTGGGACACCTGATTATTGCCCTAAATGTCGTTCAAAATTAATAAGTTGTAGTGCTATTAGGTAAACCCTAATGGACTTAAAACCTAAAGGAGTGTGTCCTTTTTGTAAAAAGGAAATCAATGCCCGTGTAATTCAAGAAAACAAGATACGGCGAGATAAGTGTGAGTGTTCTGATTGTAAATCAATAATTTACGTATGTCGTACTCCAGGATGTGAGAATTACGCTAAGGGCGGTCATTTATATGATGATGAATTATGCCCGTCATGCATGTCGAACATAGGTAGAAGTATCGGCGCATTAGGGACAACAGCCTTAAGTATCGTCGTCAGTACAGTTGTAACACGCTTATTAGAAAAAAAAATGAAATGATACCTACCTGCTGGTACAAATCATCACTAAATATCTAACTGGAAGAAGGAAACCTAAATGAACGATAAGTGGGAGTTTTATCTCGATAATTCAAAAGAGTGGCGCTGGCGCAGAACTGCAAGCAACGGGCGAATTGTTGGAGCATCATCTCAAGGATATGTCAATAAATCTGATTGTATTGATAACGCACGTCGTCATGGCTACAACGGCTAATATAAATTGATTCTCATGTTGGGATTCCAAGCAGGAATCCCAATTGCAAAGAGATAAACAAATAGAAAAATACCATGGAAAGAAAACACAAAGGTAAGTGCCCTTTTTGCAATAGCGAAATGGCTCCAGAAGTTATAGAAAAAAACACTATCCGCAGAGATAAATGTAAATGTACAACTTGTGGAGAGATTATTTATAAATGCCGAAATATATTCTGTAATGACTACGCAAAAGGCGGATTACTTTACGATGACGAACTGTGCCCTCCATGTGGTGAAGGTCTTTTAAAGGCGGTAAAAGAGTTCCCTGATAAGTATCGAGCAGCAATTCAAAAAGTTGTAGAAGAGAAGAATAGAGAAAAGAATAATTAATGGTAGCGCACAAAACCATATAACTATATTAGTTAATTATCATGAAAACCAATCGATTTCGTAAGCAATACCAAATATTTCTATATCCCCAACACACGCCCTAACAGAGAGTTATCTCTCTCATTATTTTTAACAGGTATTTTAGTACCTGTTTTAGTTAATCCATTTCCTAAAAGGAATATTTTGAAACCAAATATCCCTATAGCTCTTCTACCATATGAACAATATTTTTTTCATATCTTGTATATTTATGAGTGGAATTAATTATTTCCAACACTTATCAAACCATCAATTTAACATAACCCTGTAATTGTACGCACCGCTAAAACGCGTTCATCGCGATCACGGCAGCAGACAGGTAAAAATGGCAACAAACCACCCGAAAAACTGCCGCGATCGCGCCTGATAAATTTTAACCGTATGAATACCTATGCAACCAGATGGTGCAGACCACATTAGCCCGTCAAAATCCACCGAACCTGCCATTTTTCATAGTTTCGCCATCACAGCGACAACGAAGGACCATCCAGTGTGCGTTCCTGTATTTCCAGCTGGCGTTCCCGCTCCAGGGATAATGCATGTTCGCGCTCCTGCATCAGCCGTTCATCCCTTATCTCCTGTTCTCGCTGTATAACTGGCTCAAGCGTTCTGTCTGCCCGCTCAAGTGTTGCACCTGCTGACTCAACTGCATGACCCGCTCGTTCAGCATCGCGTTGTCCCGTTGCGTAAGCGAAAACATCTTCTGCAATTCCACGAAGGCGCTCTCCCATTCGTTCAGCCGCTGCATATAGTCCTGTTGCAGCTGCTTTAAGGCGTTCAGCAAATGTGTTTCCAGCTCTGTCATTCCGTATCACTCCGTCAGTTGTATCCAGTCCTTCCCCTGATAGTGAGTCACCTCTGCTGATTTCCCGTACGGAAGGACCAGAAATTTCCTTCTCCCGTCCTGAACAAACTCCACGCCCCATGTCTTCGCGTTCAGTTTCCGCAATGTCTCTTCCTGTACCCTGATTTCTTCCAGGTTCGTCTGTATCCTCCCGCCGAGATACCAGAGCGTCCCGCCACTCGCGGTAAACAGGAGAAAGACTATCCCCAGCAACCTCATGCCCGAACTCCCTGCCAGCTTTAACATGTCCTTCCGGTGCTGCATCATCGCCTCTTTCACCCCTTCCCGGTGTTTTTTCAGCGATTCCTCTGTCGACGTTGTGAACAGGGCTATAGCGTCTTTGATTTTCGTCTCGTTTGAGGTCACAGCCTCGCTTACAGATTCGCCGAGCCTGCTGAATTCGTCGTTCAGCATTTTCTCTGTAGATTCGGCTCTCTCTTTCAGCTTTTTCTCGAACTCCGCGCCCGTCCGTAAAAGATTGCTCATAAAACGCTCCTTTCAGTCTGATATTCCTCCCGCCGTTCGGGTCTGCAATGCTGATACTGCTTCGCGTCACCCTGACCACTTCAAGCCCCACCTCTGTGAGCGCCTGAATCACATCCTGACGGCCTTTTATCTCTCCGGAATGGTAAAGCACCTCCAGGCCTCGTGTAACGCTCTCAGCAAGCGCCTGTTTCGTTTCCGGCAGGTTATCAGGGAGTGTCAGCGTCCGGCGATTCTCCGGGGCGTTGGGGTCATGCAGCCCGTAATGGTGATTAACCAGCGTCTGCCAGGCATCAATTCTCGGCCTGTCTGCCCGGTCGTAGTACGGCTGGAGGCGTTTTCCGGTCTGTAGCTCCATGTTCGGAATGACAAAATTCAGCTCAAGCCGTCCCTTGTCCTGGTGCTCCACCCACAGGATGCTGTACTGATTTTTTTCGAGACCGGGCATCAGTACACGCTCAAA
>NZ_JAHBDQ010000052.1 GCF_019956555.1 Pseudomonas sp. A-RE-19
CGGGCGGGAAATTTTTCCCGGGCGGCACGGTGTTGGACAAGCCGCAGGCGCGTCAGTGGCTTTTAGCGGGTTTCGGGGCGCAGCCCTGAACCAGTCACGTAGCGCTAGCGGAGTGTATACTGGCTTACTATGTTGGCATGAGTGCGGGTATCAGGAAAGTGCTTCATGTGGCAGGAGAAAAAAGGCGGCACCGGAGCGTCAGCAGAATATGTGATACAGGATATATTCCGCTTCCTCGCTCACTGACTCGCTACGCTCGGTCGTTCGACTGCGGCGAGCGGAAATGGCTTACGAACGGGGCGGAGATTTCCTGGAAGATGCCAGGAAGATACTTAACAGGGAAGCGATAGGGCCGCGGCGAAGCCGTTTTTCCATAGGCTCCGCCCCCCTGACAAGCATCACGAAATCTGACGCTCAAATCAGTGGTGGCGAAACCCGACAGGACTATAAAGATACCAGGCGTTTCCCCCTGGTGGCTCCCTCGTGCGCTCTCCTGTTCCTGCCTTTCGGTTTACCGGTGTCATTCCGCTGTTATGGCCGCGTTTATCTCATTCCACGCCTGACACTCAGTTCCGGGTAGGCAGTTCGCTCCAAGCTGGACTGTATGCACGAACCCCCCGTTCAGTCCGACTGCTGCGCCTGTTCCGGTAACTATCGACTTGAGTCCAACCCGGAAAGACACGACAAAGCGCCACTGGCAGCAGCCATGAGTAAAGGGGTGTACAAGATTTACTGAGTGAGAGTTCTTGAAGTATCAGCCTTAGAGAGGCTAAACTGGAATAACAGAATTTGGTTTCAGCGGTCTTGTACACCCTGTTACCACGGTTCAGAAGTTCCCCAACTTACTGAACCCTCGAAAAAACCGACTCCCCAGTCGGTTTTTTCGTTTGATGGCTAAGAGTACGCTGACGTTATACTGAACGTCAAGGAAAGCGTTGACGCTGTTCCCTCTACCAAAAAAAAGAGATTTGTAAGGAATAAAAATGGCTGTGACAGTTGGGTTTATTAGTGAGAAAGGTGGGGTTGGTAAAACAACGTCCTGTTATCACATTGCCGAAGGACTTAGTCGTTTTCATGAAAAACGTGTTTTAGTTATAGATGCAGATTATCAACGCGGAGGTATAACTGGAAGATTTTTCCCTAAACTGATCGAAAACTTTGGAAATCAAGCACCGCAAGGAACAACGTTATTTAACAAGTATCAGCAATTATATAGCGCGGCACAACAAACGACTGACATAGACATAATTAAATTTAATAGTGGTATCGATGTCATTCCAGCCGACCCTCGCTTATCAACCGTTTCAACTGATAAGCTACCTAGTACAAACAATATAAGATCGAACAATGCCATTCTTTTACAGCATTTAAAAACCATAAGCGCTGTATTATCACCTATTGCAGATAATTATGACTACATATTGATTGATTCACACCCCGAAGTTTCTGATGTCATGCGCTCTATAATCTACGCATCAGATTATTGTGTATCACCGGTAAAACTAGACAGGCAATCATCTATTGGTGTGGCCACGGTCATAGGTGAGATAAATAATGTAAATGAAGATATTGAAATGCTAAGAAAGGCACTGCAAGTCGGCGATTCATATAAGGACACAGTTTTCGCCGGAGCAATGGGAATGATGGCCAGAGAATATGCAGAAGAACTGAAGCAAACAGAGCAATATGAATACAACAGGCTTCGGCAAGCAGGTGACATCTTCAAGCACTACATAACGGAAGGTGATGGGCTAAGAGTAGCTGCAGCAGAGCGCGTTTCAGTGTATGATGTACAGATAAGTAACGCTTACAAACAAGCGTCACAGTTTAAGAACTTGACGATTGAGTTTATGAGGACTTGTCGATGATAGATATCCAAAAACTGATATCTTGGCTTGGCGTTGAGGGAGCTAAAGCTGGCTTGGATAAAAGTGAAATGACTAATGCCGAGCTAATTGAATCCTTTGGTAATTTACTTCCAAAGAACCCAAGCAAATTAAAACGCTCCGATCTCGTTGAGGAGATTATTTTAGCAACAAGGAGAATGACACATAAATCAGTTGAAGAACTGATGGAAATGTCAAAAGAAGATCTGTATTCATATTTCCACGATCAGAAATATAGCAGAAAAGAACTTCTTGATTTGTTATATACTCTTGAAATCAGACCTGGGAGCTCAGCAAAGAAAAATCTAACCGAGTTCACAATAAGTGAGATAAGTGATATTGGCATGTATCGTCGCGTAGCGAAAGGGAATCATGCATAAATAAAAGCCACCTGTGAGGTGGCTTTTTATAGGATAAAAAAATGCCATTTAATATAGGCGATATAGTTTACTTAAAGTCAGAATCAAAAGCGATGACGGTCATCGGATATGGATCGTCTCAAAATAACGGTTACATAGATCTAGCTAATTGTGCTTGGCTAGATAAAGACAACCGCTATTGCCAAATACTATTCTTGTTTCAAACGATCGAAAAAAGAATCAGTTAAAAACTGGCTTATCTTCATTGAGCATACCGGACGAACCTATTTACCATAACATCCGTTGCCCGCACCGCTCCGGACAGGTTCGTCACAAACGGGGCGGCAGTCAGGTAAAACCGGCAACAAACCACCCGATACACCGCCCCGTCCGTGACAGATAAATTTTACCCGGCTGCATGGTCATGCAGCCAGATGCATACGGTCTGATTTCAGGCCAGAATCCGGATGAACGCCTTAAAAACAGGAAAATGCTTCTCCAGCCAGTCCCAGATCTCCAGCGCCATGTACAGGCAGTTCAGCACCGTCTCAATCACGTTAAACAGTCTCATAATCCCTCCGTTGTATACGCCGTGATGTTTTCATCACGACCGTATTTAGCGGGAAATTTATGAGCCCTTCTTCGTGGGGTTTGTCACTGGTGAAGCCTGTCAGCCCAGCGTCGGACCGTTATAGCTCCGCTGACGGGAACGGGCTTCCGCCAGCTCTTTTTCGTGCTGTCGCTGCTCGTATGCCCGTTCGGCGGCCACCGCCATTTCATGCCGCTGCACTACTGGCTCAAACGCTGTAATTGCCTGCTCAAGTTCGCCACCTGCTGACTCAAGCGCGTCACGCGCTCGTTCAGCGCCGCGTTCTCCCGTTGCATAAGACCAGACATCTTCTGCCATTCCGCGAAGGCGCTCTCCCACTCGTCCAGCCTTTGCGAGTAGTCCTGATGTAGCTGCTCTAATGCGGTCAGCAACTGTTTTTCCAGTTCCGTCATGAGCTATTTCCTCTCCAGTACCATCCAGTTCCCTTCCTCCCCGTAAGCTCCCGCTTTCGGGTTCACTTTGACGCAGGACAGTTTCTTCTCCCCGCAGAGCGACAGCTGCACGCCGTGGTTCTTCTCCGACAGCATGGCCTGCGTCCGCTCCTGCGCCCGGATAGTCTGGTAATTTCCGGTGATCTGCTGCCCCTGCCACCACAGAATGCTCCCGCTCGTGGCGATCAGCAGTACCGAGACCAGAGTGATGGTCAGCCACGTCCGGCCGACCATACGCAGCACGCTCAGGCGGTTCGACTGCATCGCCGCGGTCATACCCTGCTCGTGGGCGCTGATGGCGTCGCTGATTCTCTTCGCGCTTGCGCTCAGTTCCGCTTTTACAGACTTCTCGTGCTCGCTGAATGCGGCTTTCAGCATCTCGCCGGTACTCTGCTGCTGCGCTTTCGATTGCTGCTCCAAGTCCTTCGCCAGCGCTAAAAGACTGCTCATAAATGGCTCCCTTCAGTCGGATGTTTCGCCCCCCGTCCGGGTCGGCAATGCTGATACTGTTTTTTGTGGTGCGGACCACCTCAAAACCTGCCGCTGTGAGCGCCCCTGTGACGTCCTCGCGCGTTTTGAGCTCCCCGGATGAGGCTAAGGCCAGCAACCCTCGTGTAATCGCCTGAGCGGCTTCCAGCTTCGTTTTCGGCAGTGCGGACGGCGTGACCAGTAGCCGCCGGTTCTCCGGGGCGTTTGGATCATGCAGCCCCAGTCTGCCGTTCACCACGGTCTGCCAGGCATCGATGCGCGGCCGATCGGCTCGATCGTAATACGGCTGCAGGCGTTTCCCGGTCAGCAGTTCAGTGTTGGGGATCAGGAAATTCAGTTCCAGCCGCCCCTTGTCGGTGTGCTCCACCCACAGAATGCTGTACTGGTCTTTATCGAGCCCGGGCATCAGAACCCGCTCAAAGCTGGCCATGATCTGCTCCCGCTGCCCGGGCGGCAGTTCAGCCTCCGCGAACGACAGTACGCCGGAGGTGTACTTTTTCGCATACGGCGAGGCATCGATAAGCTCCCGGACTTCCTCCGGTTTTCCCTGCAGCACGGTCGCCCCCTCGCGCTGCCGGTCTTTTCCCAGCAGGTAATCCACCGGACCGGCACCACCACCGCGTCCCCGGGGATGAAATTTAACGATCATCACCCCCCCCTTTTTCCAGCACCGCATGCCGCAGCCGCTCCAGTCCCGCGTCGATTGCCATCAGGGCGGCCACAATCTGCACCCGGTCATGACCGGCACCACCGGCATTCACTTTCCGGGCGATCTGGTTCAGGTTGTTACCCATACCTGCAAGCTGGCGCAGCAGCGCCGGGGATATCGATGGCAGTCTGCCGGCACGCGCCGGCTTCTCATCGAGGCAGGTCTGACGCATCCACGCCGCCAGCTGCCTGCCGTCGCACCGCTCGAGCAGCCGCCGGTGTTCGTCTTCCGTCACCCACATCGTGAGCATCTTGTTGCGTTTGTCTGCCAGAGTAACCTCCTGATAACACCGGGACGGGCGGGAAATTTTTCCCGGGCGGCACGGTGTTGGACAAGCCGCAGGCGCGTCAGTGGCTTTTAGCGGGTTTCGGGGCGCAGCCCTGAACCAGTCACGTAGCGCTAGCGGAGTGTATACTGGCTTA
>NZ_JAHBDQ010000053.1 GCF_019956555.1 Pseudomonas sp. A-RE-19
TTCATCAACTGTAAATCCTATACTGTATAAAATAGTCACGTTCTTTTCTGAATCAATTAATCCATCATCATCGTAAAAAATTTGATGAAGTTGAGAAATGCGTATAGCATCATGTTTAGTCATAAAAACCTCTAGCCAGGTTGTTGTGATTAGCAGGCGAACAAAACACCACTTTTGTTCGCCTGCGACTACTTCTAGTAGCCTGCGGCAGGCACAGGCAAAAACATCGTTTTTGGACAATCTGATTCAAATGTTAACATTTGACATCGGATTGTCTATCCTGCATTGTATTGTTCTATCGATTAACAATCCCTCTCAATTAGGGTTGTAAATGCTATTCGATCTCCATTAAATACAAAATTGGGGTTTATAAAATAAAATCCTTTACGCATTGTCTTTGCTATAATCTGAGCTTTTTCTAACTCGTTAATTCCTCTCTTTAACGTAGCATAACTAAGTTTTAAGCTATCATAGCTTTTTAAAAAGTCATCAAGAGCCCTTGAATCCAAAAGAACCTGATCCTTTGCAAAGGCTTGTTTTTGAACAGCCCATAAAAGAACATTAAAAGCTTTAATTCCTGCCGATGATAAATCAAACGTTAACCCAATATTCGCAGTAAACAACTTAACAAATTGCTCACTATCTACACGCTTAAAAGTGGTTACATGTGTTCCAAACTTTTCTCCCGTGTTTTGATTAACCAAAACATTGTCATCCCGCCCAAGACGAGATACTTGTATCCGTTTCCCTTTCATCGGGATCGTCATAAGCTCTAAAAACGGGTTTGTTTCGTATCTCTGTAAGCTTAGCGAGCTCATTATTGCATCCTTTTTTGGGCTTTGGAGATTCACAATAAATCCTCATAAGCTCAAAATCAAGCAATTTTTGAGCCTGCAAGGTACCGGATCTGAGCTTACAAGGTACAGATCCTGATCACCACTTTCTAGGATTCATGCGGGTTCCGAGAATTTCCCTTCTTAGTTCTTAACTAAGGAGCGTAGGTGCTCAATTATGGCTATCAATTCTCTTCCGCTTCCTCGCCCACTCGCTCACTACGTTCGGTCGCTGGGGCTGCGGCGAGCGGGATCACCTCTCGCATGTTGTCAGAAATGCCGTTGCTGTTCTGTTCGAAAATGCGTTCTGTGGGCCATCCAGAGCACCAGAACGCGATTTTCAGGTGTTGGTAATGTTTTAGTCGTCTTAGCTCTTAAAACGCGCTCAGACGCACGAAACGGGCTTTAGATGCCCGTCAGGGCATGGAAGGCGCGAAAAATGCTTACAGAGGGTTTCAGGAGGTCAGGCGCGCCGATACCCCTAACCAGGGGCTTTCAGGTCGCCAGGAACCGCGCCAGCCCCCTGCAAAGCCCATTAGCACGGAACAGGTAGCCACACGGTTGGTAGGTGGTCGTAGACCGTCGATGTTACAGCGATGGGGGTCTGGGGTTCTCCCCAGACGGTTTCCGGTTGCGCTCAAGGCGCTGCCGGAACCGTGGCGGCTCGGTGGTTCTAGAGATCGGGAAACAAAAACACGCTAGGGGTTTTGAGGTCGGCAAAAGAGCAATGCAGGATAGACAATCATGGTCAAAATGTTAACATTTTATCCATGATTGTCCAAAAACGATGTTTTTGCCTGTGCCTGCCGCAGGCTCTATATTTAGAATTTAGAATAGAAAAGGCCATCTATTCGATGACCTTTATTTTTTACTTCATTGAAAATCGCATTACTATTAATAACAGAAGTAAAATACAAAACAGCTTTAACGTAAAAAGGAGTCTTTCTTTTATACCACCGCTGGGAACAAACCTCTTTTCAATTTTATCAGTGATAAATTGCAATGTACCATAATACATTAAAGCATTAACCAGCTTTAACGTAAGCTCCACACTTAAAACAATAACTATGATTGGTAGCGAGATTAACAGTGGCGGCGGTGTAGAACCGGTACTATTCAATCTAGACCAATGATTATCTACCCATTCTTTTAGCTTATTTAGCTTTATCATATCATTCGAAACTCGGTATCTTTGCATTTTTCTGACGCAGGCGATACTCAGCATACTTTTGCTCTTTCAACATTTCCGCATCAGCCCTGTTTTTACTATCCCATACATCATACTGCATTTTAATTGCCTGTATTTTTAACGACTGCGCCTGCAATGCGTTAGCCAAATCCTGGGATTCTTTCATATCCTTTGAAGACTCAATTCGGTTACTTAAACTCTGAATCTGAGACATTGCACTTGATAGCTGCTTATTTATCTCATTTCCCTGTTCAATGCTAGCGGCCGTTGAAACTATTCTGGCCTTACAAAGGTTATCAGAACTTTCAATGCCTGTAGAACACATATTAAAAGCACCATACTTGCTGAACAGATTTTTCGCCTGACTACTTAATGCACCTTCAGGATTACTGGTAAAATCAGAAATATAACTGTTCCCCTGCTTATAAATGTTTGCCAGCTCTGATTGTAGGTTACTTAGTTCATTTGTGAATGCCGCAATATTCCTTATACCTGTTGCCGTGGCTAACTGGTCTTTATATGCCTGAATCTGACTTTGATAATGCCGCGCTGTTTCAGACCATTGTTTGAGTCGTTCTGTCCATCTTGTGGCTTCAACAGCCCATTCCGGACTGGCATCAATAGCAACCGGAATACCTGCGACAGAACCAAATGAAAATAAGCACAAAAGTACTGAAAAAATTAGTTTTTTGTTCATGCTGAATTCCTCGCACGTGCTTTTTCCAGGGATGCTCGTCTTCTTGCTTCCATTCCCAATGCGCCTATTGAAGCCCGTTTCTGCTCCCCTTTTTCACCTGCCCATTCGGCGGCTGTTCGCGTTCCACGTTTCATCTGGTTTCTCGTTTTCTCTACGGCCATTCCAGCAACCCCAATCCCTAAAAGAGCCATTCCCTGAAGAGTACCTTCAACACCTGCACCGGCAAGCTGCTGCGCGAAACTCGATGATTTCCAGACAAAGACAGCAATCAGAACTCCAATTACAAATGCCATTGCGCCCATTGTTAAAATATTTGTTGAGTTAGCATCTCTCGATATCTGACTAAGCATATCAGTTTGAAACTCGGTACCAATTTTGACGAGAACTCCAGCAAAAATAACAGTAAATACACTAGAAAATAATATACCAAGCCAGTTATTAAACATTACTCTAGTGAATCCAAACATATAACAACCGATAAATATCGGAGCTACAAGAATAGCTAACTGCATTGTTACATCGGCAAGCATGTAAATAACAGCCGCTACAGACATAATCAGGATACTTCCTCCCCAAACCAACATTGACCCGATTCCACCTTCAACTGACACATATTTGGATTGATCCATAGCATAAACTTTGTCAGCCAAAAGCTGAGTTGTACTCCACATGGTATCTAGCGTTGCCCATACAGGTTTACCAAGGAACCCATCCTTCATAGATTTAATAGCATCCATTGCTGCCGTCAGATAGCCATCAGCATTGCTTACGAATGTTAAAATAATGGCAAATTTTGATAGATCCCAGACGAGATCTTGTAATGGGGTCTGGCGTTTCCCTGCCAATATTTGATAGCCAACCCAGAGGATATAAACGCTAATACCTGCACTTAGAAGAGATAACATATCCTGACCTAATTGACTTTGAAGTGGTTTGGTCATCTCTTCGATTTTACTAACAACTTCGCTATTAAACTTTTCAAAGAAACCAGACATGTTATCACCTGTTCAATCCATGTTGCTTATCATATTCAGCTGACTCAGCCTTAAGTATTTCAAGCATAGGGCCATAGGTTCTACCAATAATTCCGGCAACTTTTTTAACATTTTGACAATTAACAGAATCTTCCCCTGACTTTTTACACTCCTTATATTTCTCCGTCGCTTCTTTGGGATGATTAAGCCACCAATCTGATGATTTTGTATCTTCACCACATGCGGAAAGAATGAAAATAGACATTAAGAGCGTACAAATTTTTTTCATCTTTGATTCCTCGTATGGACATTACAATTGCTGATACAATCAGCAATTGTAATTCTAGTCAAGAGCAAAAATACCTATTGAACTATATTATTTGCAATCAGTTTCGAATCCAAAACGAATCTCTTTTATGTTCAAAAGCAATCTTAATAAGATCATTGGCTTTAAAGATGAAACCGAGGCGCAACCTAATTTAACCCTTGCATTTAATAGCTGAGCCGCAACTGTGTTTGGTGTTGAATTTCTAAAATGAGCTATTTCATCAACTGTAAATCCTATACTGTATAAAATAGTCACGTTCTTTTCTGAATCAATTAATCCATCATCATCGTAAAAAATTTGATGAAGTTGAGAAATGCGTATAGCATCATGTTTAGTCATAAAA
>NZ_JAHBDQ010000054.1 GCF_019956555.1 Pseudomonas sp. A-RE-19
CAGGCGACGCGCAGACGCTGGGAAGATCTGAACACCGAACGAAAGGAAGCGATGAGCCATGCTGCCAGCCTGAAAAAATCATCGCCGTTTTCGTCCGGTTTTTCCCGTATTCCCCTGATGCAATGGGTTGCACCGGAATACGGCCGCGAACAGGAAAAAATCCAGTCGTTGAGCCAGCGCATGGAAAAATTGCGGCAGCATCACTGGAAGGTTGAGAAACAGGACATTCCCGCGAGTCAAAAAGCATTTGAAACACAGTGGCAGCAGTGGGGTGCATCTGGCCTTGCAGATCTCCGAGAACAGTTGCGTAAACGTGAAGAGGAATTGCGCCGGAAGGAGCAGGAGGAAACAGAACGTCGTCGGGCGGAGCAGCTCAGGAGAAATGACAATGCCGTTATGGATTCAGGGGTACTGAAAGCAGTCGTTACGGGGTATGGCGAGGCCCCCATGCCAGGTAACGGGGAAATGACCTGTTACCTTCTGCTTCACAACCGGAACGGAGAATATACGCTCTGGGGGAACGAACTGGAGAAATACCGCGCCAGAATTTTTGAGAGTGTTGATTTAATGCGTGACAGGAGTGGTTATATCTGTGAGCGAAGCGAAATCGGTCAACGTCCACCACTGCAACATGTTTATTCCTCTGCGACCTTTGAGCAACTGCTGACGCAGGTTTGCCAGACATGGCCGCAACATACCCGCGATCTCCGCCAGCCGAAGACATGGCCGGAGTCTTTCTGTCTTGGAGAAGACCGCCAGCCAGCCATGCCATCACTGGCGGCAAGGAAGGTGGATTTTACGCAGGGACGTCTGCCACCGACTCTGATGCCGGTAATGAGTTCTGTCGACCGTGAAACCCGCCAGCTTCAGCTTTTGCTGGTCATGGGTGTGGATGACTCTATGGGCGGTGTTGTCCGGCTTAATGGTACGCTGTATCCCGCGTTTGCCGTCCCCACAGCCGACAACAGCCAGCTGGTAATCAATGCACTGACCGACAAAGGTTTACGCTTTGCAGGCTATGGTGAAGCGGTAAACCACGATGCTGACAGTCCGGCACGTCCTGCGCCGGAACTTATGCAGTTTCATCTGAAAACCTGGAGCGAACCGCTTTTTGCTATCGTCAACACGCCAGAAAAACAGCCGGATCATCTGTTCCGCTCGCTGGGCTTTGAGCGCACCTGGGATGAATGGCAACGTGATGAATATGCCCGAACACACGCCACCGAGAGGAGACATGATCGCGGTTGGTCACAGTGAATGTGACCAATATTTTGTTTTGTTTAACATCGTGTTATGTTCGTCGATGTTCATCGACAGGGATGAATGCAAGAAGCACACACATAACACAAATCAACTTTATAGTTTTCCCGCCCCCGAAAAATTGGGGGTTCTTTTTTCACTGTGCCAGAGCGTTTATGACGCAATTTTTTACTTCACCAGTACCTTCGCATGCCAAACACAAAAAAAACGCGTCAGAGAGCGTTTTAGAGGCCTTAAAATCGATTCTAGATCGTCATCTTGATCTGTTTGTCTTCCTTGAAGCGAAAATGCAGGGCTACAACCGTGCGCCCCTTCTTGATCGTCTCAAGCGTTACAGCCAAGTCGCTTTTTTGATTCAGTTCGTCAACGCAAGGTCTTAATAATTGCTGGTTCAGAGACTTATATGTTTGATATTTATGCTCTATATCAAGCATTGAGCGAAAATCATCGAGGGCGATAATACGTTCCCCTGTGCTGCGGAATTGCTGGAGAAGTTCGTATATTCTTATGCTGTAACTTCTTGATAAATTGGAGATGTTCTTAATTACAACTCTAGTAAATTGCCCCTTCAACTGTGTCAGATAAGGCATGACCGCATCTGAAAAAGTGATTTGGGCTTTGCCCTCACCTTTAGCGTACTGTGCCCGATACTGGATCCAGCGGAACTCCTCGCGCTTCTCATCGTCCTTAAGGATGATCGACCTGTCCCACAAACGATCAATTGCTTCCTGTAGCTGAACCTCGGCATTTTTCCGCCCCATATCAGGGAATGAGTCGAAATACTCTTCGGCGGTAACAGTCATGGTCTTTTGCAATTCAGTGGATTCTGCATCAGAACCCGACTTCAATCGACCAATGCAAAGTAACAAGAATCGCTGTTCCTGAAGAGTCAATTTATAGCTGGCCTCAACCAGTGCATTGGATTTGTAGGCAATCAGATCCGACATTGTAAATCCCTCAACCTAAGGTAATGAGCAAAATATAAACATTCCTTTAGGTAAAGGCAATATGATTTAATTTTAATATCCCTTTTCCTGTGAATATTACCTTAAATCATATTGCCTTTACCTTAAATCATATTGCCTATCCACCTTAAATCATATTGCCTTTACCTTAAATTATATTACCTATAGTCTTCTAAACTCTTGAATTTCATAAGAAAATTCGGCCCTAAAACAAGTATTAAAAACAAGATCTTAAAAACAAGATCTAAAAACTTAACGGCGAGCCTGTGGAAAACTTGGGGGGTTCAAAACAAAAAATCATGAAAAACAACAGGTTACAAAAAAGCAGGTTCGCAAGCTTTAGCAAAACCCCGCTCAACCCTGTGGAAATCCAGTATTCATGCGGGTTCAGCGCATATCACCTGTCGAAAAACCGTGCGTATGTGCTCAATCTGGCGACGGATTCACTTCCGCTTCCTCGCCCACTCGCTCGCTAACGCTCGGTCGCTGGGGCTGCGGCGAGCGGACGGTGCATTCACGCCTGTTGGTCGTTTTCTGACACTTCTTTGGGGACTGGTTTTGGTAACGCGTTCAGTTCGTCAATCAACGGCTGTATCCTGCTCACATCAGCCTGCCGTGTTACCTCTGTCTTCAGGAGATGAAGCAACCAGGCTCGTAGTTGTGTTTCCCTAGGCTTCCTGACCTTTGCCAGCAATGCCGCTCCCACAATGACCTTCTGCGCTGTGTCCAGGCTCCTGCTCTTCGCCTTCAGACGCTGCAATCTGGCCTCAGCATCGGCAATCTTCTGTTCGAGTGTTCTACTCATTCCGTAACTCCGTGCGCGGTGAAAAATCGTATTTTAGCGCGTCACTGGTAGTTTAAAAACTGAACTGGCATAATGCACAGCAAATCACGAAGTGCGCACTTATACAAACTCTCCTTCGTCGAGTTTGTGTGCGCCCTGCGGGGCTAAAAGAAAACGGCAACAACGACACGATGGCAATTTATCATCTCAGCATGAAGATTCTTTCCAGAAGCAAGGGCTACAGCGCCGTTGCTTCTGCTGCCTATCGTGCCGGAGAAAAAATACTGGATGAGCGCACCGGAGTGATTCACGACTACACCCGCAAAAACGGTGTAGCCAGCGCAGTGATTCTGACGCCAGCAAACGCCCCAGCATGGTGTGCGAACCGCGCCGAACTCTGGAATGCTGTTGAAAAAGCCGAGCGGCGGAAAAACTCACAACTTGCGCGGGAGTTCGAACTCGCCATCCCCCGTGAACTGGCGCAGGATGCCGCACGGGAAACAGTTCTCAACTTCGTAAGGGAAAACTTTGTCAGTCGCGGCATGATCGCCGACGTGGCCTTTCACAATCTGGGCGGGTCAAACCCACACGCGCACATCATGCTATCCATGAGGGCAATCACGCCTGACGGCTTCGGGGAGAAAGTCCGTGAGTGGAATGACTGGACTCACGCCGAAACATGGCGGGGATCATGGGCAGACCATGCGAACAGGGCGCTGGCGAACGCCGGTTATCAGGAAGAGATAGACCATCGTTCATACGAGCGACAGGGGGTTGAGAAAACGCCTGGCATTCACCTCGGAAAGTCGGCCTGTGCGATGGAAAAGTGGGGCATCGAAACAGAACGCGGCGAACAGAATCGCCTGATTAACAGGCTTAACCTGGAAATACAGGTTTCCCGCGACGAACTCAGGAACAGTGAGCTGACAGAGCCCGCACGCCGTATGGCTGACCTTCTGAATATTGAGCTTCCTGACAACGCAACTTCGTACATACTGCATGACATCATCGAAGCGTTGCCGACGGACAGTAACGCAGCATGGAAACTCACCAGTAAAGCCATGTCGATGATGGCAGATATGCAGGCGACGCGCAGACGCTGGGAAGATCTGAACACCGAACGAAAGGAAGCGATGAGCCATGCTGCCAGCCTGAAAAAATCATCGCCGTTTTCGTCCGGTTTTTCCCGTATTCCCCTGATGCAATGGG
>NZ_JAHBDQ010000066.1 GCF_019956555.1 Pseudomonas sp. A-RE-19
CTGTAGGAGCGAGGCTTGCCCGCGAAGCTTTTGGCGTACTTGAGGACGCCTTCGCGGGCAAGCCTCGCTCCTACAGGCTGGTCATAACCGGCATATAACTTGCTCCCTTCCGGCACGCCCAACGCTGGAACCACCCATGCTTCACTCCCACCTCACTACCCTCAATGCCGTCTCCCTGGTGCTCAACACCTTCAAGGCCGAAGGCCTGTCGAGCGAAGCATTGCTGGCCGGCAGCGGCATCAGTGCGGCGGATCTAAGCCGGGCGGACACGCGCATTACCACCAATCAGGAGATGCTGGTTTGTGCCAACGCCGTCGCGTTACGCCGCGATATCGGCCTGGAGTTGGGCCGGCGGATGCACGTCTCTTCCTACGGCATGCTCGGGTATGCCTTACTCACCAGCGCCACTTTAGGTGACGCCTTGCGCTTGGCGCTGCACTATCCGGCGCTATTGGGAACACTGTTCGAGTTGAGCCTGGAAGAAGAGGACGAGTGCATCTGGCTCACCGCGGGCGACTATCGGGAAAATCCGGCGCTGGCGCCGTTCAATGTCGAGTTTTGCCTGGTCTCGATGAAAGTCACCTGCGAAGACCTGCTCGGCCATCCTCTGCCGCTCCTCGGCGCCCGCTTCGATTACCCGGCACCGGATTATCAGGCGCGCTACAGCGAACGTTTCGACTGCCCCTTGCAGTTCGATGCGGCGTCCAACGCCTTTGCCTTCGACAAACGCTGGCTCGAACAACCCCTGCCTTTGGCCGATGCCATCACCCATCAGGCCATGGCCGAGCGTTGTCGCAAGCAAAACACCGAGTTCACCGGGCGTCAGGCCTGGCTCGGGCGCATTCGCCAACTGCTCGCTGCGCAACTGAGCGCAGCACCGGGCCTGGATGGTCTGGCCGAACAGCTGAACTGCTCGGCGCGCACTCTGCGTCGACATCTGAAGGACCTGGGCTGCAGCTATCAGGAACTGCTCGATGAATTGCGCTTCGAGCAGGCCAAACGAATGCTCTGTGAAGACCACATGCCGATCTACCGGATTGCCGAGGCGTTGGGCTTCAGCGAAACCGCGAGTTTTCGCCATGCGTTTGTGCGCTGGAGTGGCGTGGCGCCCAGCCAGTTCCGGCCCTGACAACCCAACCCTGTAGGAGCGAGGCTTGCCCGCGAAGGCGTCTTCAAGAACGCCAAAAGCTTCGCGGGCAAGCCTCGCTCCTACAGGGCTCAGCATTCACGCCCTGAACCGGAGCACTAATCGCGCCAATAAGGGGCGAATTTCGGTCAAATCTTTTGGCCATATCGATCCCCTTTTGGCCTTTCCTGCCGTTCTCCCAAACGCTGCCCGCCGCAAGACTGTGTGCAACCGAATCAGCCTGCGGAGAACAAGAATGCTGACGATCTACTCGGACGATCATCACCTGCACCACGGCCGTTGTGAATTGATGGACGGGCAATTGATGCCCTGCTTCGAAATGCCTTCACGGGCCGACCATGTGCTGGCACGCGTACAGTACCGCCGCCTGGGCCCGGTCGAGGCGCCGCAGGATTTCGGTCTCGGGCCAATCGAGCGCATCCACAGCCGCGACTACCTCGACTTCTTCAAAGGGGCCTGGGCGCGCTGGACCCAATTCAATACCGACGGCGACTTGCTGCCCTACACCTGGCCGGCCCGCACCTTGCGCCGAATCATGCCCACCAGCCTGCACGGCCAGCTCGGCTATTACAGCTTCGACGGCGGTGCACCGATTACCGCCGGCACCTGGCAAGCGGCGTATAGCGCGGCGCAAGTGGCGTTGACCGCTCAAGCCGTGATCCAGCGCGGTGCGCGCAGTGCCTTTGCCCTGTGCCGCCCACCCGGACACCATGCCGCCAGCGACTTGATGGGCGGTTATTGCTACCTCAACAACGCCGCCATCGCCGCTCAGGCATTCCTCGATCAAGGCCACAAAAAGGTTGCGATCCTCGACGTCGATTACCACCACGGTAACGGCACCCAATCGATTTTCTACGAGCGCAGCGACGTGCTGTTCACCTCGATCCACGGCCATCCGCAAGCTGAATTTCCGTTCTTCCTCGGCTACGAAGACGAACACGGTGAAGGCGCGGGTGTTGGGTTCAACTTCAATTACCCGTTGCCCGCCGGTTCAGGCTGGGACAGTTGGAGCGCGGCGCTCGAGCAGGCCTGCAAAGAGATTGAAAAGTACGGCGCCGACATCATCGTCGTGTCCTTGGGCGTCGATACGTTCAAGGACGATCCCATCTCCCAATTCAAACTCGACAGCCCGGATTACCTGGCGATGGGCGCACGCATCGCAGGCCTCGGCAAGCCGACGCTGTTCGTGATGGAGGGTGGTTACGCGGTAGAAGAAATCGGCATCAATGCCGTGAACGTTCTCGAAGGTTTTGAAAGCACCCGATGAGGAATTAGAACAATGAATCGACTCAAGCATCTGATCGTTCCAACCCTGTGCGCCATGATGCTCAGTGGTGCCGTGCACGCAGAAGAACGCACCTTGCGGGTATACAACTGGTTCGACTACATCACCCCCAAAGCGCTGGAAGATTTCAAGGCCCAGAACACCCAGACCAAACTGGTCTACGACATTTTCGACACCAACGAAGCGCTGGAGGCCAAGCTGCTGACCGGCAACTCCGGCTATGACGTGGTGGTGCCGTCCAACGTGTTCCTCGCCAAGCAGATCGAAGCCGGGGTGTTCCAGCCGCTGGACCGCAGCAAAATGCCGAACTGGAACCACCTCGATCCGAAGCTGATGAAGCTGATCGAAGCCAACGACCCAAACAACAAATTTGCCGTGCCCTATATGTACGGAACCATTTTGATCGGCTTCAACCCGGACAAGGTCAAGGCGGCTTTGGGCGACAACGCACCGGTGGACAGCTGGGATCTGATTTTCAAGGAAGAGAACATCAGCAAGCTCAAACAGTGCGGCGTGGCCCTGCTCGACTCGCCGTCGGAGATCCTGCCGCTAGCCCTGCAACACCTGGGTCTGGACCCCAACAGCAAGAAGCCGGCGGACTACGCCAAGGCTGAAGCGCTGCTGATGAAGGTCCGTCCGTACATCACCTACTTCCATTCCTCCAAGTACATGGCCGACATTGCCAACGGTGACATCTGTGTGGCGGTCGGTTACTCCGGCAGCTTCTCCCAGGCCGCCAACCGCGCCAAGGAAGCCAAGAATGGCGTGATCGTTGACATGCGCCTGCCCAAAGAAGGCGCGCCGATCTGGTTCGACATGCTCGCGATCCCCAAAGGCGCGAAAAATCCGGAAGACGCCTACACCTTCATCAACTACCTGTTACAACCCCAGGTGATCGCACCGGTCAGCGATTTCGTCGGCTACCCGAACCCGAACAAGGACGCCACGGAAATGGTCGACCCGGCGATCCGCAACAACCCGAACCTGTACCCGACCGAAGCGGCGATGAGCACGCTCTACACCCTGCAACCGTTACCTCGCGATGCCGAACGGGCGCGGACCCGGGCCTGGACCAAGATCAAGTCCGGTACTTGACCCGGGCGGCGCAGCTCACACCGGGCTCCAGATTTCTTTGAGCCTCGCCAGTGCCGATTCGATAGCCGCCTCCGGCACTGCGGCGAACCCCAGGACCAGCCCCGATCGCTGGTCCTCGGGGAGCGTCGTGTCTGGCAGCCAATAACGGCTCAAACCATTGATCTCCACCCCGACGCTGGTGGCTTGTTCGATCAATTCGCGCTCACGGGCCACGCTGTCGACACGTACCGTCAGGTGCAAACCGGCCGCCACACTGGGCAGCTTACCGACGCCCGGGATATCCACAGGCCAGCCATTGAGCAAGACGTTACGCCTGCTCAATGCAGCACGGCGCATACGCCGGATGTGTCGCTGGAAGTGCCCGGCCGCCATGAACTCGGCCATGACCGCTTGCGTGCTGACCTCCGAATGCCGCACGTCCACCGCACGACGCTGGGAGAACGCCTCAACCAATCCGGGTGGCAACACCAGATAACCCAGTCTTAATGCCGGGAATGCGACCTTGCCGAAAGTCCCGACATACAGCACTCGCCCCTGCCGATCGAGCGCAGCCAACGGCGCGAGTGGTGCGCCGCTGTAACGGTATTCGCCATCGTAGTCGTCCTCGACAATCCAGCCTTGAGTGCGTTCGGCCCAGGTCAACAATTCAAGACGTCGCGCCAGACTCATGACCACCCCCGTCGGGTACTGATGCGACGGCGTGACGTAAGCCAATCGACAATCGCTGAGCCCCGCCAATTCGGTGCAATCAATGCCCTCACTGTCCACCGCTATCCCGTGCAATCGCGCGCCAGCTACAGCGAACGCATGACCCGCCGCACGATACCCCGGATTTTCGATCCCCACCCCATCACCCGGCTCCACCAGCAACTGTGCACAAAGGCTGATCCCTTGTTGTGCGCCACTGGTGATCACAATTTGCTCAGCCGTGCACTGCATACCTCTTGAGCTGCGCAAGTAGGCGGCAATCAACCCACGCAAGCGTTCATCACCCGCCGGATCGCCATAACACAGTTGCTGTAAATCCGGCTTGCGCCAGAAAGCCGCATTCAGCTTGGCCCAGACCTCGAAAGGAAATAGATCAAAGGCCGGAACGCCAACCCTGAATGCACGAGGTGGGCCGCTGGGAGGTAAGGCTAAATGGTTCTTTTCAACCCGCCCCAACGCGCCACTGTGGATAACTTTGCTGGATGGAATCACAGGTAAATCCAGCCAATTTGTGGATAAGGTTGTGGATAAGCCTGTTGAAAACCCTGTGGATACTTTTGTGGATAATTTTTTCCCCGGCAACACGGCTTGAGGCAATTGGGCGACATACGTCCCATCACCCACACGCCCCTCGATGAAGCCTTCGGCGTAGAGCTGATCGTAGGCACGGACCACGCTGTTACGGGAAATCGAGAGTGCCGCTGCCAGATCGCGACTGGCCGGTAGCCGTGTGCCGCTGGCCAATCGGCCGTCGAGCACACGCATTCGCAACGCCTGATAGAGCTGACGACTCAGGCCCTGACGGCGGTCGAGTTCGATACCCGCCGGGTTGAATGACGAGGGAAGCGGTGTATTCGACATGGTAATGGACCTGTGAAATTGGTCATTAATGGCTCTTACAACAGACCAATAGCCTGCCTAGGATGCAGGCATTCGCCAAGGAAAATTTCCATGTACACGCCCAGCAATTTCGCCATCGATGATTTGAATGAACTGCACCAGCAGATACTCGGTACTCGTCTTGCTGTCTTGGTCACCCACGGTGAGCAGGGCCTGCAAGCCAGTCATCTGCCTTTGCTGCTCAATGTTGACCAAGGCCCGAACGGCACCCTCTACGGCCACTTCGCCCGGGCCAATCCGCAATGGCGGGAATTGCAGAACGGCGCCGAGGCATTGGTGATTTTTGCCGGTGCCGATGCGTATATCAGCCCAGGGTTTTATCCAAGCAAAGCCGAGCATGGCAAAGTCGTGCCGACCTGGAATTACGTCGCAGTGCATGCCTATGGCACCGCCGAAGTTTTCACCGACGTCGATCGCCTGCGTACTCTGGTCAGCGCGCTGACTGACCGTCATGAGTCGGGCCGCGCGAACCCATGGAAGGTCGCCGACGCTCCAGCCGACTACATTGATGGCATGCTCAAGGCCATCGTCGGTTTTGCCTTGCCGATCCAGCGTCTGGAGGGCAAACGCAAGCTCAGCCAGAACCGCAATGCTGCAGATATTGCCGGTGTGCGCGAGGGGCTGGCCGCCAGCCCTGATGCGCATGACCGGGCCCTCGCTCACTTGATGCGTTAAGGAACCCACATGAGTCAGATCGACATCCGCCAGGTCACCGCCGACGATCACGCCGCCTGGTTGCCGCTGTGGCAGGCCTATTTGCGCTTCTACAACACCGAGTTGCCCGATGCGGTGACCCGGAGCACCTGGCAGCGCCTGCTCGACCCAAGCGAACCGACCCACGCGGCACTGGCCTGGGCCGATGGCAAAGCGGTGGGCATGGTGCATTTCATCTATCACCGCTCCAACTGGAGCATCGAAAACGCCTGCTACCTGCAAGACTTGCTGGTGACGCCCGAAACCCGTGGCACCGGTGTCGGGCGGCAATTGATCGAATTCGTCTACACCACAGCCAAGGCCGACGGGTGCTGCGAGGTCCATTGGCTGACCCATGAAACCAACGCCACCGCGATCCAGCTCTATGAGCGCATCGCCGAGCGTCCCGGTTTCATCCAGTTTTGCAAAGCCCTTTAAGGTTCAAGGAGAGCAGCATGTCGACTTCACTCGCGGACTGGAAAGGCGTTCCGCCGCCCTCGGTTCAACTGATCGAAGGGCGTTTCATTCGCCTGGAAAAACTTGACCCGGCGCGTCACGCCGACGGGCTGTGGAAAGCCCTGGAAGGTCCGGGGTCAGATCCGAAGCTCTGGGACTATTTGCCTTACGGCCCTTTCCCGGAACGCAGCGCTTTCAATGATTGGCTGAACAACCACGCAGCCAACAGCGACCCGTATTTCTTCACGGTGATCGACCGCGCCAGCGGCGACGTGCAGGGAATCCTCAGCCTGATGTCGATTGTCCCTGCTCAGGGCCGCATCGAGATCGGCCATGTGACCTTCGGCGCAGCAATGCAGCGCTCGCCAAAAAGCACTGAAGCGGTTTACCTGCTGGCCAGGGAATCCTTTGCCCTGGGTTACCGGCGCCTGGAATGGAAGTGCAACAACGGCAATGCCCGTTCCAAGTATGCGGCAGAACGGTTGGGGTTCAGTTTTGAAGGGGTTTTCCGTCAGCACATGGTGGTCAAGGGCCAGAACCGTGACACGGCGTGGTATTCGATTCTGGATTCGGAATGGCCGGCGATTGGCGCGGGGTTCGAGCGCTGGCTGTCCGATGAGAACCAGTCGGAATCGGGGCAGGTGAAAACATTGGCGGAGTGTCGCGAGTAATCTTCGGCGCCCGGAAGGACGCTATCGCGAGCAGGCTCGCTCCCACATTGGATCGTTGTCGAACACAATATACGTGTTCACTGAAGATCTAATGTGGGAGCGAGCCTGCTCGCGATTGGCGTCACGCTAATTTCTGGGCGAGCACCGCAATATGCTCCGGCCCGATCCCGCAGCACCCGCCCAAATGGCTGGCCCCACGCTTCTGCCAATCGGCTGCCCATTGCAGGTAACCCGGCGGGTCGAGATCATCGCGCAACGGGTCCAGACCATCATTGGCCGTGGCCTCTTTCGGTTGCGGCGGGAAGGCATTGGCGTAGGCGCCGATGTGAATCTTCACCCCCAAGCGTTCGAAGGTTTCCCGCGCGGCATCAATCGCAGCGCCGATCACTTCTGGCTGGCTGCAGTTGAACAGCAAGGTCTCGACGCCCAATTCAGCCGCCACCGCAGCGGCCTCGGCCACGGGCTCACCGGAACGCAAACGCGGCACTTCGTCGGTGTCTTCATCCTTCAAGGTAAACGACAGCCAGAACGGCTTGCCGTCCTTTGGCAAACCGGCATGGATCGCCCGCGCCTCGACGATCGAGCTCTGGGTTTCCGCCAGCCACAGGTCGACATGAGGCGCCAGGCCAGTGACCAGAGGCGCCAACAGTTCAGTCGCCCGCGCGGCATCGAACAAGTCCGGACGATAGGAGCCGAACAACGGTGGCAATGAGCCGGCCACGCGCACCGGTTTGCCCGCCGCATCGACTGCACGCCGGGCCAGCTCACCGGCCAATGCCGCGAGCGCCTGACCCTCAGCGGCAAAACGCGCCTCACCAATATGGAACGGCACCACCGCGTAACTGTTGCTGGTGATCACGTTGGCGCCGCTTTCAATATAAGCCGCGTGCACCGCCTCCACCGCCTGCGGCGCTTCGCTCAAGGCCAGCGCCGACCACTCGGGCTGCCTGAACGGAGCCCCTCGGCGCTGCAGCTCACGACCCATGCCACCATCCAGAATTACCGTCCTTGCGCCCATATGCTTTTCACTCATAAGCTTATGAAAATAACTCACTATCAGAGTCGTTCTTATAACTATTTAATACGCACCACCCGGTTAATAACAACCTCTTTTTTTTCAGGGATCAACTGTGAAATTTCAACCGCTGCTGGCCCTGGGCCTGACGATTCTGGCTGCCTCCACTCAAGCCTTTGCGGGCGCCACCCTGGATCGCATCGAGCAAAAGAAAGAGCTGGTGGGCGTGTTGATGGAAAGCTATCCACCCTTCTCGTTCCTCAACGATCAAAACCAGCTCGATGGTTTCGACGTCGACGTGGCCAAAGCCGTGGCGGACAAACTGGGCGTCAAGCTGCGCCTCGAAACGCCGTCCTGGGATGTGATCGCCGCCGGTCGCTGGAGCGGGCGGTACGACATCTGCATTTGCTCCATGACCCCGAGCAAGGCACGCGCCGAAGTCTTCGATTTCCCGGTCGAGTACTACGCCTCCCCTGCGGTGATCGTGGTCAACGCCAAGGACGATAGCATTCACAGCGCCAAGGACCTGAGCGGCAAGAAAGTCGGCCTCACCAGCGCCTCCAGCTACGAAAGCTACCTGAACAAAAACCTGGTGATCGAAGGCGCCGAAGACACCCAATTGCAGTACCCGTTCGAGAACGTGCAGATCGCCCCGTATGACACTGACAACGTCGCGTTCCAGGATTTGGGCCTGGGCACTGGCGTGCGTCTGGACGCGATTCTCACCAACCTGGTGACCGCGCAACCACGTCTGAATGAAGACAAACGCTTCAAAATCGCCGGCGAACCGCTGTACGCGGAGCCGAACTCAGTGGCCATCGAAAAAGGCGACGCCCAGTGGGACGCCAAAGTACGTGATGTGTTTGCCCAACTGAAACAGGACGGCACTTTGAGTAAGCTGTCGCAGAAATGGATCGGCGCCGACATCAGCCAATGACTTCTTTCCCCAAACCTCCTCAGCCGCCGCAACCGGTGACTGAGTCGCTGCTGCAACGGATTTTCGGTTTCCGCACGCGGCTGTACCTGACCTGGGCGGCGATGTTCGGCTTGTTCGCGAGTTTCTTCCTGAGCTTCGACCTGAAGTTCTCGATCATCCTCGACAAACTGCCGAACCTGATCGGCCTGCACCTGGCGCCCAACGGCTTCCTGCAAGGCGCGGCGCTGACGCTGTTCTTGTGCCTGTGCTCAATCGTGGCGTCATCGCTACTGGGCTTCATCACCGCCCTGGCCCGACTGTCAAAAAGTGCCGTGGCGTTCGGCATCGCGAGCTTCTATGCCTCGTTCTTTCGTGGCACACCGCTGCTGATCCAGATCCTGCTGATCTACCTCGGCCTGCCACAACTTGGCGTCGTACCGGGCGCCATTACAGCCGGCATCATCGCCCTGTCGCTGAACTACGGCGCCTACCTGAGCGAAATCTTCCGCGCCGGCATCCTCGGTGTCCCCCATGGCCAACGCGAAGCGTCATTGGCACTGGGCATGCGCGAAACCGTGATCTTCTGGCGTGTCACCCTGCCCCAGGCCATGCGCACCATCATCCCGCCCACCACCAACCAGTTCATCTCCATGCTCAAGGACTCGTCACTGATTTCGGTGATGGGGGTTTGGGAAGTGATGTTCCTGGCGCAATCGTATGGACGCTCGAGCTATCGCTATATCGAAATGCTCACGACCGCGGCGATTATTTACTGGTTGATGTCGATCGGGCTGGAACTGATTCAGGCGCGGATGGAGCGGCATTATGGGAAGGCGTATTTGAGCCGTAGTCAGGTTTAAACAAAGGGATCGCAACCTCCTCCCGCTCCTGCCTCGGGTCGGTGCACACCCCGTAGGAGCTGCCGAAGGCTGCGATCTTTTGATCTTCAACGTGGGACAGATGCGTTTTTGGCGCTGCGATAGTCCCCGTATCTTGATTCGTTGTAAGAAAAAGCATCAGCGCGAACAGACAAAATCAACCCGGTATCAAGCGGCTGGCCATTTTCTACTCAACCATCTGACACGCCCCGCACGCATGGCGGAAGCAGCTGACATCAGCACCTATAGCCTCCCTCTTAGAGTTTGGCCTCCATTCAAAAGAGGCCGAATTCGATGCTCGCTCAACACAAATTCCGACCACAACACCTGACATTGGCCATCGCACTTGCGCTGGGCTGTGCTGATTTAGCAATGGCTCAACAAGTGTCTAGCGATACCCCCCCTGAAACACCCGAAGACCTGATAGCCACTCTCGATGCGTTTATCAGTCATTCCGACACCACTAAAACCAGGGTCAACAAGGCTTACATTGATGAGCACGGCCCTACCCTGCAATTCAGCGATGCCAATGATCTGGTCAGCGTGGTTGCCCGCGGCGGTTTAACCGGGATTGTGGACGGGGGTGGCGGTACCAATGTACTGCAACTCGATGCCGCGAACGGCGCGTTAGGCGATAGCCGGAATTTCGAAGGATTGGAGGTCAAACGAGGGACGTGGACACAGACCGGCTCCGGCGATTTCAACATCGGTGCATTGGTGCGTCCCAGAGCAACTCTGATCAATAACGGCCGTATCGACGGCCGTGCCTTGACGCAGGGTACGTTGAACAACTACGGCATGATCAGTGGCGGGGCAACCGTACTCTCCAAGGGCACCCTTAACAATCATGGGACCATCGAGGGAAGCGTCGAGGTCAGACATCTCGGGGTCTTCAGTGGCAAGGGTACGGTCGCTGAACTGAACGTGTCGGGGGAGGTTTCCATCAACACCCTGCAGGGCGCGCCGACAGTCGTGGGCGATTTGAAAATGTCCAAGACTGCCCAGCTGGCCTATGAGGTCAATGCCGATGGCCGTAGCGATACGATCAAAGTTGGCGGAACCGCCAGCCTGGGTGACGCCACGCTGAAAATTGTCGCAGTACCGGGTGAATACCCGTTGAGCAGCCAACACACCATCATCGAAGCCAACAAAGTCGAAGGCCGATTCGGCAAAGTCCTCAATGACCTGGCCTTCATGACCCCTACCCTGCAGTACAACGAACAGAACGTCGGCCTGACCTACTCGCGCAACGATGTCACTCTCGAGAGCGTCGCCACCAGCGAAAACGGGCGTGAGCTCGCTCAAAGTATCGAAGAGCCAATAGACATCGTGCCAACACAGACGCCGTCTGACACCGCACGCGCTGCCATCGTCAGCCCGAGTCTATCCCCCGCCGTAAACACCTCCGTCGCCGCCCGGAATCCTCCCTCCACCACAACAAACGCCGCTGTCACCGCCCTGCTCGGCTCCAACAAAACCACCGCTGCCCAAGCTATTGAACAACTGGCCGGCGGCAGCAATGCCAATCTGGCCAACGCCACCCTGAGCAGCGTCAATCCGGTGAGCGGCAGCATGCTGTCGGCCATGCGCCAACTGGACAGCAGCGACCTCAACGGACAGAGCGGAACCCCGCGTCTGGCGGCGGGTGGTGAAGCCACTGGCAGGGTCTGGTTACAAGGACTGGGCCACGGCGGCACACTGGATCGCAGTCATGGCAGCAGCACCTTGCAACACTCCACCAAAGGTCTGGTGCTGGGCGCGGATTGGACGCTTGATGAGCAATGGCGTGTGGGCGTTATAGGCGGTAAATCGCAGACGCGTCTGGACGGCAGCCAACTGGACGGCGATTTGGACAGTTGGCATCTGGGCGCTTACGCCCTGCGCCAAAATGGTCCGCTGGCATTGCGCCTGGGCGCGACTTACAGCAACCATGATGGCAGCACCAAACGTCGGGTAGCTTTCAACGGTTTCAGCGATCACCCAAAAGGCAGTTACGACGCCAGCACTCAACAAGCCTTTACAGAGATTGGTTACAACCTCGGCAGCGGCACTATCAGCGCCGAGCCCTTTGCCAATCTTGGCTACCAGCGGTATCAGCGCGACAGCTATACAGAAAAAGGCGGTGCGGCGACACTGCAGGTCCATGGGCAAACGCAGAACAATTTCAGCAGCACCTTCGGCCTGCGTCTGGCACAGCTCAATACGCTGGATAATGGCATGCAACTGACGCCGCGATTCAGCGCGGGCTGGAAACACACCTACGGTGATGTCGACAGCAAGACTCAACAGCGACTGGCTACCGGCGGAAGGAATTACATCGTCGAGGGCGCTGCTCTGGAGCGCGACAGCCTGATGCTTGATGCAGGGCTGGAACTGGCGGTTTCGACTCGGCATACGTGGGGTGTCGGTTACAACGGCGAGATCGGCAATGACAGCCGCAGTCATGGCGTGATGGGGCAGTGGCGGATGGCATTCTGATAAAGCCACTGACTTGATGCACAACCTGTGGGAGCGAGCCTGCTCGCGAATGCGGTGTGACATTCAACATCATTGTTATCTGACATTCCGCTATCGCGAGCAGGCTCGCTCCCACATCTGGCAGGTGGAATATCGGAAAAAAAAAGGGGAGCACATGCCCCCCGAGGTTTAAAGCGGTCTATCGAGGCTGTTAACTCAGCCTTCGATCTCGATCAGAATCTCGCCCGGGTTTACCCGGTCGCCCTTGGCGACATGGATGGCGGTGACTTTGCCGGCGATGGCCGATTGAACTTCGGTTTCCATCTTCATCGCTTCGGTGATCAGCACGGCCTGGCCGGCTTTCACGGTGTCGCCTTCCTTGACCAGCACATCGACGATGTTGCCCGGCATGGTGGTGCTGACGTGGCCCGGTGCAGTGGCTTGCTTGCGCTTGCTGCTGCCGCCGCTGACGAATTCGTTGAGCGGTTCGAACACCACTTCTTCGGGCATGCCGTCAATGGACAGGTAGAAGTGGCGCTTGCCTTCGGCCTTGACGCCCACACCGGTGATATCGACGCGGTAGGTTTCGCCGTGAACGTCGATGACGAACTCGGTCGGTACGCCTTCGCCACCCGCCGAAGTCACGCCGCCCGCTTCCGGAATCGGCAGCAGCACTTCAGGCGTGAGAGTGCCGGCTGCGCGTTCTTCGAGGAACTTGCGGCCGATGTCCGGGAACATGGCGTAGGTCAGCACGTCTTCTTCAGACTTGGCCACGGCGCCGATTTCGGCACGCAACTTGGTCATTTCCGGCTTGAGCAGATCGGCCGGACGCACGTCGATCACCTCTTCGCTGCCAATGGCCTGGCGACGCAATTTTTCGTTCACGGTGCCCGGCGCTTTACCGTAGCCGCCTTGCAGGTAGAGCTTCACTTCGTTGGTGATGGTCTTGTAGCGCTCGCCGGCCAGCACGTTGAAGAACGCCTGGGTGCCGACGATTTGCGAGGTCGGGGTTACCAGCGGCGGGAAGCCGAGGTCTTCGCGAACGCGCGGGATTTCCGCCAGCACTTCGCTCATGCGGTTCAGAGCGCCCTGCTCTTTCAACTGGTTGGCCAGGTTGGAAATCATCCCGCCCGGCACCTGGTTGACTTGCACGCGAGTGTCGACGGCAGTGAATTCACTTTCGAACTGGTGGTACTTCTTGCGCACGGCGTAGAAGTACAGGCCGATCTCTTGCAGCAGTTCCAGGTTCAGGCCGGTGTCGAACTCGCTGCCTTTAAGGGCGGCGACCATCGATTCGGTGCCCGGGTGGCTGGTGCCCCAGGCGAAGCTGGAGATCGCGGTATCGATGTGGTCGGCACCGTTTTCGATGGCCTTGAGTTGGCACATCGCAGCCAGGCCAGCGGTGTCGTGCGAGTGGATGAACACCGGCAGCGATTGCTCGGCTTTCAGCGCCTTGACCAATTCGCCAGTGGCATACGGGGTCAACAGGCCGGCCATGTCCTTGATCGCCACCGAGTCGCAACCCATGGCTTCCATTTGCTTGGCTTGCGCCACGAAAGCCTCGATGGTGTGCACCGGGCTGGTGGTGTAAGCGATGGTGCCTTGGGCGTGTTTACCGGCGGCCTTCACTGCTTCGATGGCGACGCGCAGGTTACGCACATCGTTCATCGCGTCGAAGATGCGGAACACGTCGATGCCGTTGACCGCTGCCTTGGCGACGAAGGCTTTGACCACGTCGTCGCTGTAGTGGCGGTAGCCCAACAGGTTCTGGCCACGCAGGAGCATTTGCAGACGAGTGTTAGGCAAGGCCGCGCGCAGTTGGCGCAGACGCTCCCATGGGTCTTCTTTCAAGAAACGTACGCAAGAGTCAAACGTTGCGCCGCCCCAGACTTCCAGCGACCAGTAGCCGACTTTGTCGAGCTTGTCGCAAATCGGCAGCATGTCTTCGGTGCGCATGCGGGTGGCGAGCAGCGATTGGTGGGCGTCGCGCAGGATTGTGTCAGTTACATGGATCTTCTTGGACATTGTCATATTCCTCACAGGCCTGCGTGGGCGGCGATGGCGGCGGCGATGGCCAGGGCCAGCTCTTCGGGTTTGCGCTTGATCGAGTAGTTGGTCAGTTCAGGGTGGCTTTCAACGAAGCTGGTGTTGAACTGGCCGCTACGGAATTCCGGGTTACGCAGGATTTCCTGGTAGTACGCGGCGGTGGTCTTGACCCCTTGCAGACGCATGTCGTCCAGAGCTCGCAAGCCACGGTCCATCGCCTCTTCCCAGGTCAGCGCCCAGACCACCAGTTTCAGGCACATGGAATCGTAGAACGGTGGAATGGTGTAACCGGTATAGATCGCCGTATCGGTGCGCACACCAGGACCACCGGGTGCGTAGTAACGGGTGATCTTGCCGAAGCTCGGCAGGAAGTTGTTTTTCGGGTCTTCGGCGTTGATCCGGAATTGCAGCGCGAAACCGCGGTGCTGGATGTCTTCCTGCTTCACCGAAAGCGGCAGGCCGGACGCGATGCGGATCTGCTCGCGAACGATGTCGATGCCGGTGATTTCTTCGGTGATGGTGTGTTCCACCTGCACCCGGGTGTTCATCTCCATGAAGTACACCTCGCCCTCGGCGAGCAGGAACTCCACGGTGCCGGCGTTCTCGTAGCCCACGGCCTTGGCCGCGCGCACTGACAGGTCGCCGATGTAGGCACGCTGTTCCGGGGTCAGTTGCGGGCTCGGAGCGATCTCGATCAGCTTCTGGTTGCGACGCTGGATCGAGCAGTCACGCTCGAACAGGTGCACCACGTTGCCAAAGCTGTCGCCGAGGATCTGCGCTTCGATGTGTTTCGGATTGACAATGCATTTTTCCAGGAACACTTCAGCCGAACCGAAAGCCTTGGTGGCTTCGGAAATCACTCGCGGAAAGGCTTGTTCGAGTTCTTCGCGGCTGTTGCAGCGACGAATGCCGCGGCCGCCGCCACCGGACGTGGCCTTGAGCATCACCGGGTAACCGATGCGGTCGCCTTCGGTCAGGGCTTCTTCGATGCCCGACACGTTGCCTTCGGTGCCTGGGGTGACCGGTACGCCAGCCTTGATCATGCTGCGGCGCGCTTCAGTCTTGTCGCCCATGCGGCGAATCACTTCAGCCGATGGACCAATGAATTTGATACCGCGTTCAGCGCAAATGTCTGCCAGCTCGGCATTTTCCGAAAGGAAGCCGTAGCCGGGGTGCAACGCATCGCAACCGGTTTCCACCGCCAGGTTCACCAGCTTGCGCGGGTTCAGGTAACCGGCCAGTGGCTCGGCACCGATGCTGTGGGCCTCATCCGCACGCTTCACATGCAAGGCATGGCGGTCGGCGTCGGAATAGATCGCGACCGAGCGAATGCCCATCTCGGCGCAGGCACGCACGATTCGTACGGCAATCTCACCACGGTTGGCGATCAGGATCTTTTTTATCACTTGGAGGTTCCCTTGAGCCGGTGGCACCACGACCTGTCAAACCAGGTCGACGCGTGACCAAATGTTTCAATTCAGTCGCAGCCCCACACTAGCCTTCGCAAGGGATTAACAAAAATGAATAATTATTGGGTCATGCATAAGCAAAGACTTATAGTTGAGTCATCAGCCTTCGCTCAGGATGCATAGAAAATGCGTAAGTCATTGATGCGTATGACATTGCGTCAATTGCAGATCTTCAATGAGGTGTGCGACTTAAGGTCCTACAGCCGTGCAGCTGATGAAATGTCTCTCACACAACCTGCCGTGAGCCTACAGATTCGTCAACTCGAAGAGCTGATCGGCCAACCCTTGTTCGATTATGTCGGCAAAAAACTCTACATGACCGAGGCGGCCGAAGCGCTCCAGCGCGCCAGCCGGGACATTTTCGGGCGCCTGGAAAACCTCGATATGCAGCTGTCGGACATGCAAGGCTCATTGCAGGGCCAACTGAAACTGGCGGTGGAATCCAGCGCCAAGTATTTCGTACCGCACCTGTTTGCTGCCTTCAAGCGCCAGCACCCGGAGGTGAATCTGCAACTGACGGTGGTCAACCGTGGGCAAGTGATCCGGCGCCTCTCCGACAACCGCGACGATCTGGTAATCATGTCCATGGTGCCGCAGGACATGGGGCTGGAGTTCCTGCCATTTCTCAACAACCCGATTGTCGCCGTAGCACCGCCGGATCATCCGCTGTGCCACATGGGCCCACTGCGCTTGCAGGATCTGGAGCCCTACACACTGCTATTGCGCGAATCCGGCTCCGGTACGCGATTGGCCTGTGAAGAGTATTTCAAAGAAAAGCGCGTGCACTTCAACCAGACCCAGGAGGTCTCATCGGCCGAAGCCCAGCGTGAATGTGTGCTCGCGGGTCTGGGCGTGGCGCTGTTGACGCGCCATGCCCTGAACCTTGAGTTGGCAACGGGCGGACTGATCGAGTTGCCGGTTGAAGAGCTGCCGCTGTTCCGTAGCTGGTGCCTGGTGCAGGCCAAAGCCAAACGGCTGTCACCCGTGGCGCACGCATTCCTTGCGTTTATCCGCAGCGAGCGTATGCAAATCAGCGCCCTGGTTGAGCGTTTCGACGGGAAGTTGCGGGAGCTGCCTGCCAGTAATTGAGTTCCAGACCGTCAGGAAATTCGCCGATTTCGGCCAGAAGCTGGCGGCGTTCGCAGCGATCTTCGATCGCGCGGCGAAATTCCATGCGGCGCTGGTCTTCTTGCTGACGACGGGTTTTGACAGCGCTGTTGCGTTCTTCGTAGGGCTGGGCCATTTCGAGTCTCCCAAGGCGAGTACGGGAGTTTCAAGATAGGCACGAGGGATGACGGTTTGGCGGCGGGAGGGTTACAGAGGTGTGAACATTGGCAGATGACAGAGGTGTTTTTGAGGGCGCTTTCGCGGGCAAGCCCGCTCCCACAGGGGCCGGTGGTGTTCACTCATTCTGTGCAACACAGCCGATCCTTGTGGGAGCGGGCTTGCCCGCGAAAAGGTCGGAACGACCTTCCGACTATTTCACGCCAAACGACGAATCAATCGTCGAGGGCTTTTACTGACTTGGGCGACAGTCGCAAGCTGCGAAGGCTGCGCTTGACGCTTTTCAGGTGATTGACCAGGCTCGGACCGCGGGCCATGGCGACGCCCATCGCCAGAACATCGATCACCACCAGGTGGGCGATGCGAGACGTCAACGGCGTGTAGATTTCAGTGTCTTCGTGCACGTCGATTGCCAGGTTGACGGTCGACAGCTCGGCCAACGGTGTCTGGCTCGGGCACAGGGTGATCAGCGAGGCACCGCTTTCGCGCACCAGGTTGGCCGTGATCAACAGATCCTTGGAACGCCCCGACTGAGAAATACAGATCGCCACGTCGGTTGGCTTCAGGGTGACCGCCGACATCGCCTGCATGTGCGGGTCGGAATACGCCGCGGCGGTCAGCAGCAAACGGAAGAACTTGTGCTGGGCATCCGCCGCTACCGCACCGGAGGCACCGAAGCCGTAGAACTCGACACGCTGGGCCTGGGACATCGCCGTCACGGCTTTCTGCAACGCCACCGGATCGAGTTTCTCGCGAACCTCCATCAGCGTATGCAGAGTGGTGTCGAAGATTTTCAGGCTGTAATCGGCAACCGAATCGTCTTCATGGATCGCGAACTGCCCGAAACTCGCGCCGGCCGCCAGGCTCTGCGCCAGTTTCAGTTTCAAATCCTGAAACCCGGAGCAACCGATGGCGCGGCAAAACCGCACGATGGTCGGCTCGCTGATGCCCACACTGTGGGCCAGGTCGGCCATGGAGCTGTGCATCACCGCTGCAGGGTCAAGCAGCACGTGGTCGGCGACCTTGAGCTCCGACTTGCGTAACAGGTGACGTGACTGGGCGATGTGTTGCAGCAGATTCAAAGGGGTGGACTCTTTGTTATGGGCAGGCGCCGGGGATGTAGCACGCTTGTAGTTATACTACATGAATCGGCTTTTTGCCTGCTCAATGCGTAACTCGATGTCCCCATTTCACGCGACATGCACTCTATGTAGCACCTACAAGGGTTTCGCGTCCGCACGCAACAGCTCAGCCAGGTCAGCAGCCTCAACCGGGCGGCTGATCCAATAGCCCTGCACCTCATCGCAACGCTCGGCCCTCAGAAATTCCAGCTGCTCCGGTCGCTCGACGCCTTCAGCCACCACTTTCAGCGACAAACCATGGGCCATGGCAATAATCGCCCGAGTGATCGCCGCATCTTCACTGCTCTCCCCCAGACCACGGATAAACGCCTGATCGATCTTCACGTAGTCCACGGGAATGCGTTTGAGGTAGCTCAGAGACGAATAACCGGTACCAAAGTCGTCGATCGCCAGTTTTACCCCCAGGTCACGCAACTGCTGGAAGGTCGCAATGATGTGCTCGACGCTATCCAGCAACTGGCTTTCAGTGAGTTCCAGCTCGAGGTAGTGCGGCGCCAGACCTGTTTCCTCCAGCACCTGGCGCACCAGACTGACCAGTTTTCCCTGACGCAGCTGATGCACCGACAGGTTGACCGACACCCGAATCGGCTCCAGCCCCTGACGCTGCCACTCGCACGCTTGCCAACAGGCCTGGCGCAAAACGAACTCACCGATGGCGCCGATCAGCCCGGTTTCCTCGGCCAGACCGATGAAATCCCCCGGTGGCACCTGGCCCAGGGTCGGGTGATTCCAGCGTACCAACGCCTCGGCGGCATTCAGCCGGCCGGTGGCGAGGCAGAGTTTGGGTTGATAAAACACCTTAAGCTGCTTTTCTTCGATGGCTTTGCGCAGCTGGTTCTCGAGCTGCAAACGCTCGAGCGTGCTGGCTTGCAAGCTATCGGTATAGAACTGGAAATTATTGCCGCCCAAGTGTTTGGCATGCTGCATGGCCATGTTCGATTGGCTGACCAGCGCGGAAATCTCCCGTGCAGTGTCCGGCAACAGGCTGATGCCCATCGACACGCTCACCACCAATTCATGACCCTCGACGGTGATTGGCAATCGCAGCTTGGTCGACAAACGGGTCGCCACCCGTGCCAGACTCGACAGGTTGCCGTAGGCATCGAACAGCACTGCAAATTCATCGCCGGACAATCGGGCAATGGTGTCTGCTTCTGGCAGCGCATTGACCAGCCGCCGAGCCATTTTCTGTAATAGCTGATCGGCGACTTCGTGGCCGAGGCTGTCATTGAGCAGCTTGAAGCGATCCAGATTGATGTGCAGCAACGCCAGACTGCGGCGACCGCCCTGACGCACCCGCTGATGAGCCTCGTGCAACCGTTCGCGGAACAACGAACGGTTGGCCAGCCCGGTGAGTTCATCGTAATGGGTGAGGTAACGCATACGCTCTTCGGATTCACGTCGAGCGGACAGATCGGCGAAGAAGCCGACAATATGACTTACGTTTCCCCGCGAATCGCGCACGGCATTCAGTTGCAGCCACTGTGGGTACAACTCGCCATTCTTGCGGGTTTCGACCAACTCACCCTGCCAGGTGCCGTGCTGCTCCAGTGCTTGACGAATGGCTGCGTAATGCCGACGGGCATCGCGACTACAGGGCAGCTCGACCACGTTGCGACCGAGCATGTCTTCGATGTCGTAGCCAGTCACCCGGCTGAAGGCCTGATTGACGGCAATCAGTGCGTAATTAGGGTCGAAAATGACAATGCCTTCGCTGGCCGCCTCGAACACCGTCGCCGCGAGTTGTCGCTGCTCTTCCAGGTCCTTGCTGGCGCTGATATCGCGGCGGGTGCCGACCATGCGGATCACCCGGCCGTTCTCACTGCGTTCGACCGCTCGACCACGGTCCTCGATCCACACCCAATGGCCATCGCCATGGCGCACTCGATACTCGATCTGGTAATCCTCGCTGCGCCCCTTCAAGTGCTCGACCAGCGCACGTCTGAGCGACGGCAAGTCTTCGGGGTGCAGACGTGGCTTGAGATGGCTGAGCATCGCCGTGACGAATTCCGGCTCCAGCCCGAACAATTCCTGAAGCAGGGTGTGATGGACTTCATCGGTTTGCAGGTTCCAGTCCCACAACCCGAGTTCGCTCGCCTTCAACGCCAGCGCCAGCCGCGCTTCGCTCTTGCTCAAGGCCTGATTGGCGGCGTCCAGCTCCAGACTGCGTTGGGCGACCCGGTTTTCGAGGTCGACCTGGGTTTCGCGTAATTCGTCTTCGGCGCGTCGGCGCTGGTCGATTTCCTTGGCCAACTCTTGATTGAGCTGGTCGCTACGACTTTGGGCATGCTGCAAGTGCTCGATCAGGGCCTGATTCTGAAAGCGCCGCAGCAATCCCTGGTTGATCAGCCGATTGACCTGCCAGGCAACCACGCTCAACGAACCCAGCAAAATCAGCCCGAACCACCCCCAGCCCTGTCCCTGTTCATCGCCGCCCCAGAACAGATAGCCGATGGCCGGCAACAGACAAGGCAAGGTAAAGGACAGAAACGCGGGCAGGCTGACGGCATACGCGACGCTGGCCGAGAGCGCCGCGGCGCCCATCAGGCCGAATACCCAGGCTTGTTGCATGAAATTGTCAGCGGGCACTAGCGCAATGCCAGCACCGGCCAGGGTCAGGCCTGTCATGGCCGAGCCAAGCATGAACATGCGACGCCAGACCGGATGGGCCTGACGGTCAGGAATCGCCGAATCGAAGGCCGCGACCTGAATCACCCGCAGCGCCACCAGCGACAATAACCAGATCAGCCAGACGCTGACCACGAAGTAACGCTGCGGGCTCCAGAGCAACCCGGCGCAGACCAGACCGTTGATCAGCATGAACAGCGTAGGCAACAGCGAGCCCTGATACAGCAGGCGCGTGCGTTCGACCGCCATTTCCATGGCGTATTGTTTGCGGATAACCCGGGGCTCCACAGAGGGGCCCGACAGGTCGGAGCTGAGGGTCATAGGCAATGTTCTTGTTCTTATAGTGAGCATGCGAGCCCGAATCGTGGACGGAGCATACACAAGCAAATGCCCGGACCAAACAGCCCAAGGTCATAAAATAGACGAAAGTTTGAGCCGCCCGCCCCGGTACAAAAGCAGCCAGACGAGCCCCGCCAACGCTTGCAGCCACTGACCGACCGGTCGTCATCGGTGCTTCTTTCATCGGCTAATGCAAAGCTCGGTTTGCCCGGTGTGACGGCGCACCCTAGAATGCCCCGATGCGCGATGATCTCTCCCTTCTGCTGAACTCCCTCAACGATGCCCAACGCCAGGCCGTAGCTGCCTCCGTGGGTCGTCAGTTGGTCCTGGCCGGTGCTGGCTCCGGTAAAACCCGAGTGCTGGTGCACCGTATCGCCTGGTTGATCCAGGTCGAGAACGCCTCGCCCCACTCCATTTTGTCGGTGACCTTCACCAACAAGGCCGCTGCCGAGATGCGTCACCGCATCGAGCAGCTGATGGGTATCAACCCGGCCGGCATGTGGGTCGGCACCTTCCACGGCCTGGCGCACCGCTTGCTGCGGGCGCACTGGCAGGAAGCCGGCCTGAGCCAGACCTTCCAGATTCTCGACAGCGACGACCAGCAACGGCTGGTCAAGCGGGTGATCCGCGAGCTGGGCCTGGACGAGCAACGCTGGCCGGCCCGTCAGGCCCAATGGTTCATCAACGGACAAAAAGACGAAGGTCTGCGGCCGCAACACATTCAAGCCAGCGGCGATCTGTTCCTGGCGACCATGCGCAACATTTATGAAGCCTACGAGGCTGCGTGCCTGCGCGCCGGCGTGATCGACTTCTCCGAACTGCTGCTGCGCGCCCTCGACCTGTGGCGCGATCACCCGGGTCTGCTCGCCCATTATCAGAAGCGCTTCCGACACATTCTGGTGGATGAGTTCCAGGACACCAACGCCGTGCAGTACGCCTGGTTGCGTCTGCTGGCCAAGGGCGGCGACAGCTTGATGGTGGTTGGCGACGACGATCAGTCGATCTATGGCTGGCGTGGCGCGAAAATCGAAAACATTTATCAGTATTCCGACGATTTCCCGGATGCCGAGATCATTCGTCTGGAGCAAAACTACCGCTCCACAGCCGGAATCCTCAAAGCCGCCAACGCCCTGATCGCCAACAATACCGGGCGCATGGGCAAAGAGTTGTGGACCGATGGCGGTGAAGGCGAAGCGATCAATCTGTACGCTGCCTTCAACGAACACGACGAAGCACGCTACGTGGTGGAAACCATCGAAAGCGCGCTGAAAACCGGCCTGGCTCGCAGCGATATCGCGATTTTGTACCGCTCCAACGCCCAATCGCGCGTTTTGGAAGAAGCCTTGCTTCGTGAACGCATTCCGTACCGCATTTATGGCGGCCAGCGCTTCTTCGAACGGGCAGAAATCAAGAATGCCATGGCGTACCTGCGTTTGCTGGAAGGCCGTGGCAACGATGCGGCTCTGGAGCGGGTGATTAACGTTCCGGCCCGCGGCATTGGCGAAAAAACCGTCGAAGCCATCCGCGATCATGCGCGCCACAGCGACGTATCAATGTGGGAAGCCATGCGTCAGCTGGTGGCCAACAAGGGCCTGACCGGTCGCGCTGCCGGTGCCCTTGGGGCATTTATGGAGCTGATCGAGAACCTCGCCGCCAAGTGCATGGAAATGCCGCTGCACCTGATGACCCAAACCGTGATCGAGCAGTCGGGGCTGATTGCCTACCACCAGGCGGAAAAAGGCGAGAAAGGCCAGGCTCGGGTAGAAAACCTTGAGGAACTGGTCAGCGCCGCGCGCAACTTCGAAAACCCGGAAGAGGATGAGGAGCAATCGCCACTGTCGGCGTTCCTCGGTCACGCCTCGCTGGAGGCCGGGGATACCCAGGCCGACGAGCACGAAGACAGCATTCAGTTGATGACGCTGCACAGTGCCAAGGGGCTGGAATTCCCTTACGTGTTCCTGGTGGGCATGGAAGAAGGCCTGTTTCCGCACAAGATGAGCCTGGAAGAACCCGGTCGTCTTGAAGAGGAACGCCGCCTGGCCTACGTCGGTATCACCCGGGCGATGCAGAATCTGGTGCTGACTTATGCAGAAACCCGACGCCTGTATGGCAGCGAGACCTACAACAAGGTGTCGCGTTTCGTACGTGAAGTGCCGAAAGGCCTGATCCAGGAAGTGCGGCTGTCCAACAGCGTCAGCCGTCCGTTCGGCGGCGGCCAGCAGCAGAGTTCCAGCAGCCTGTTCGGCGGCAGCGAGATCCCGGACACCGGGTTCAGCCTTGGCCAGACCGTGCGGCACTCGGTGTTCGGCGATGGAGTGATCCTGAATTTCGAAGGCGCCGGCGCTCAGGCGCGGGTGCAGGTGAACTTCAGCGACGGCAGCAAGTGGTTGATGCTGGGTTACGCCAAGCTGGAAGCGATCTAAAGGCAACCGAGAGTTTTTTGTGGGAGCGGGCTTGCTCGCGAAGAACGATGATGCGGTGCCTCTGATACACCGAGGTGCTGCCTTCGCGAGCAAGCCCGCTCCCACAGGTTGATACCCTGACTCCTACAGAACTCATCCACTCGTCCTACAGACCAAAGTTACCAGGCCTTATTGCGCTGACTGAAGCTGAACATAACCTGTCAGGCAAAAGCCCGAAACACTCTGCCGCTAGCCAGTAACACTTCAGCTGTGCAACATGGCGCGCGTGCCATCCACAAATGGGAATTCCCTTTATGAAACGTTTTCTTAGCATCGCCATGGCGTTGTGCATCGGCCTGACGATGAGCCTGGACGCCAACGCCAAGCGCTTTGGTGGCGGCAAGAGCTCCGGCGCTGCGCCGACTCACCAGACCAGCCAAATGGCTCCTTCTTCTACTGCAGGCGGCGCTGCTGCCACTGCGGGCGCGGCCGGTGCCGCTGGCACTGCCGCCAAAGCCGGCGGTGCTTCGCGCTGGCTCGGCCCTCTGGCCGGTATCGCGGCCGGTGGCCTGCTGGCCTCCATGTTCATGGGCGGCGGCTTCCAGGGCATGCAGATCTTCGACATCCTGATCATGGCGGTCATTGCCTTCCTGATCTTCCGCTTCATCGCCGCTCGTCGTCGCAAGCAGCAGGAGCACATGGCTCCGGCTGGCGCGCCGATGCAACGTGAAGTGTTCGAGCAGAAACCAGCCATGGGTTCGATCTTTGGCGGTTCGGCTGCACCTGCTGCCGCGCGCCCAGTGATCAATGCGCCAGCCTGGTTCAACGAAGAGCGCTTCATCGAAGCAGCCCGCAACCACTTCCAGTCCCTGCAGCAGCACTGGGACGCCAACGAAATGGACAAGATTGCCGAGTTCGTGACCCCGCAGCTGCTGGAGTTCCTCAAGCGCGAACGTGCCGATCTGGGCGACGGCTTCCAGTCGACCTACATCGATAACCTCCAGGTCCAACTGGACGGCGTTGATGACCGTGCGGACAAGACCATCGCCACCCTGACCTTCAGCGGCGTGTCGAAGACCTCGCGTTTCGACCAGGGCGAAGTGTTCAGCGAAAGCTGGAACATGGAACGTCCACAGGGCGAAAACCAGCCTTGGCTGGTGGCCGGTATCCGCCAGAACGGCTGATCACTTCCCGCGTTTCAACTGTTGTAATAAAACCCCGGCCTCAGCCGGGGTTTTCTATTTCGCGGTTGCATCTATAGCGAGCTACTGTATAAACCGCCCCAACTAAACCGCGCCATCAAGCAAGAGGATCCCGGACGTGGAAGAAATCATCGAACAACTGCGTGAAGCCAACGAACCGGTACCGGTCCCCTTGGAATTGCCAGACGAAGATCAGATTGTGGAAATCGAAGAGCAACTGTTCATCGACATCCCGTTCGTCTTCAGAGAATTTTTGCTGACCGTCAGCGACGTGGTCTACGGCAGCCTGGAGCCGGTGACCGTCACCGATCCGCAGTCCCACACCTACCTGCCGGACGTCGCCGCCAACGCCTGGGATGCTGGCGTCGATCGCAGCATGATTCCGATCTGCCAAGACGGTGACAATTACTACCTGGTCGAAGAAGACGGCACCGTGGTGCTGTGGCTGGCCGAAGAAGAGCTGCTCGCCGAAGAAACCTGGGAATCGGTATGGCACTGGGCGCGGGACGTCTGGCTGGAAAGCTGATCCGCCCTGAAGCACCACGCGGTCAATGCCCGGACGAATCGTTATGGTTGTCCAGCGTTTCCAGCAACGCCACCTGCATCCGCGTATGCACGCGGATGAACCAGCGCCAGAGCAGCGCCACTACGGCGGCCGCGACGATGACGATCAGCCCCAGCAACTTGTTGGTCGGCAGAATACTGGCCGACAAGGCCGCCAGCAGCAGGAAAATCACCAACAACGAGAGGATCGGGATCACTTCGGCGATCACCCGACGTACTCGCTGTGTGTGCCGGCCGGCCATTTCCGGCTTCACGCCCATCTCTGCCAGCAGCATCGACAGCGCCTTGAGCTTGCGATAGGCGGCGATCAGGAACGGCAGTGACAACAGCAACGCCCCGCCCCAGATCAACGCTTTCTGCCAGCTCGGGTCGCTGATCCAGTCCTGCAGGTAAACGGACATACGCTCGGCGAAGAACGCGCCTGAGAAAAAGATCGCAATCACCAACGCCAGATTGACCCCTACCTGCAACAGAATCCGCCGAATCATCGACGCCAACAGTGCGCCCTCGCCCTGCGGCTGGATGCTGCGCAGCCATTCGCCATCCATCCCCAATACACGGCCCAGACGCTGCGGCATCACCGCGGCAAGCTTGATCGACAAAGGATCGGCCGCGCGGATCAGATACGGCGTCAGCAGCGTGGTGATCACCGAGACGGCCACCGCCACCGGATAGAGAAAATGGCTGGTGACCTGCAGCGTCATGCCCAGCGCCGCGATGATGAAAGAGAATTCGCCGATCTGTGAAAGCCCCATCCCCACTCGCAGTGAGGTGCGTCCGTCATTGCCGGCGATAAAGGCGCCGAGGCCGCAGGACAGCATCTTGCCCAGCACCACGGCCACGGTGATCACTGCGATTGGCCAGGCGTATTGCAACAGGATCATCGGGTCGAGCATCAGGCCGATGGCGACGAAGAAGATGGCACTGAACAAGTCGCGAACCGGCTCGATCAACTGCTCGATCTTCAGCAGTTGTCGCGATTCGGCCATGATCGCGCCGATCAGGAACGCGCCGAGTACCATGCTGTATTCAAGCTTGACCACCAGCAGGCAGAAGCCGAAACACAGGCCCAGCACAGTGATCAGCAACATCTCGTTGCTTTCAAATTTGGCCACATAGGCAAGCAGTCGCGGCACCAGTAGGATGCCGATGACCAGCGCGACAATCATGAACAGCGAGAGCTTGCCGACCGTGGAAAACACTTCGCCAGAGCTGACCGTGCCGCTGACCGCGATGCTCGACAGCAATGCGATGATGCCGATGCCGAGGATGTCTTCGACGATCAGCACGCCGAAGATCAGCTGCGCAAAACGCTCGTTTTTCATCTTCAGGTCGTTGAGCGCCTTGACGATGATGGTGGTCGAGGAAATCGCCAGGATCGCGCCGAGGAACAGCGAGTCCATGGTATTCCAGTCGAACCGGCGGCCGATTTCGTAGCCGATCCAGATCATCAGGACTATTTCCAGGAACGCTGCGATGAATGCCGTGGCGCCGACCTTGAACAGCTTGCGCAGGCTGAACTCCAGGCCCAGGCAGAACATCAGGAAAATCACCCCGAGCTCGGCGAGGGTCTTGATGGTTGCTTCGTCGTGGATCAGGCCGAACGGCGGCGTGTGCGGGCCGATGATAAAGCCGGCGACGATGTAACCGAGCACCACCGGTTGTTTGAGACGATGAAAGAGCACGGTCACCACACCCGCGATCAACATGATCACTGCCAGATCCTGAATGAAGCTGATGGCATGCATGGCGTGTGGCTCCTTCGGGTGGGCTTTTGAAGGGTAACATCGCGACTTCCGACGGGAAGACGGTGCAATATATGGAAACAGATCGATTCGGGCGTGACGGAGGCCCCCCGCCCGGCGTCCCGATAACGGTTGGTTGAAAAAATCGATCAGGCACCCGCAGAGGTGCAACCCCGAAATCCTGCCTTGAACCCGTGAGTACGTTATGGAACCCGGAAACGCCCAGCTGTCGATGACGGTATTGATGACCCCCGACATGGCCAACTTCTCTGGCAATGTTCACGGCGGCACCCTGCTCAAATACCTCGATGAAGTGGCCTACGCTTGCGCCAGCCGCTATGCCGGCCGCTATGTGGTGACCCTGTCGGTGGATCAGGTGATTTTCCGCGAGCCGATTCACGTCGGCGAACTGGTCACCTTTTTGGCCTCGGTCAACTACACCGGCAACACCTCGATGGAAGTGGGCATCAAAGTCGTGACCGAGAACATCCGCGAACGCTCGGTGCGTCACACCAACAGCTGCTTCTTCACCATGGTCGCGGTAGATGACCAGCGCAAACCGGCCTCGGTCCCGCCGCTGCAACCGCAGAACAGTGAAGACAAGCGTCGGTATATGCAGGCCCAGCAGCGTCGGCAGATTCGTCAGGAACTGGAAAAGCGCTATCAGGAAATCAAGGGCGACGCCTGAGGTGTTCGGGCTTTAGATCGCTTTCGCGGGCAAGCCTCGCGCCTACGGGTTCGGATCGTACACATGTGGTGTGATCAACCCGAACCTGTAGGAGCGAGGCTTGCCCGCGAAGTTTTTAAAGGCTGATCGCTGTCGCCTCGAACCGCACCCGGGGATGGGCGATCCGGTCCTGCGCCCGCACCAATTCCAGCTCATAGCTGGCGCAGGCCTGGGTTTCCAGCAGCACCTCATGCACCGCCGCCGCGGTGAACTCCAATGCAGCCACCAGGCTATCACCCAGCAACACGCGCGCCAGAAACAGCCCGGATGTCAGATCGCCAACGCCCACCGGCTGACGCGGGAACGCCAGTAGCGGCCGGCGCAGGTGCCAACTGCCTTCAGCGGTCACCAGCAACATTTCGAAGCCGTCCGCCGGTTTGCCGGGATAGTCCAGATGCTTGACCAGCACCGCCTTCGGACCGCGCGCCAACAGCGCGCGAGCCATCGCCAGGCAATCGAACAAAGACAGCGCCCTGCGCCCCGAGAAGCTGTTCAGCTCCAACTGGTTCGGGCACATGAAGTCGGCCACCGCTGCGGCCTCTTCCAGCAGAAAATCGCTAACCTCCGCCGGTACGCTGCAACCCTTCTCCGGATGGCCCATCACCGGGTCGCAGAGGTATAAAGCTGCAGGGTTGATCGATTTGATTCGTTCCACGCCTGCGAGAATCGCCCGGCCCTGCGCCGCGCTGCCGAGGTAGCCGGACAACACGGCATCGCAATTGCCCAGCTCGCCAATCGCCGCGATTCCTTCCACCAATTCTGGTATCTGATGCGGGGGCAGCACTTCCCCGGCCCACTGGCCATATTGCGTGTGGTTGGAGAACTGCACGGTATTGAGCGGCCAGACGTTCACCCCGACCCGCTGCATCGGGAAAACCGCGGCGCTGTTGCCAGCGTGGCCGAACACCACGTGGGACTGAATGGCGAGCAGATGGGGCGTACGTTTCATGCGGTGGGTTTTCCGTAAAACGATTGAAATTCGAGCCGCGCAGTATGCGACGAAACGCAGTCTGTACGACAGACCAGAGACGCAGTTAAGCTGACGCTATCTAGTTGGAGCACCCTGTTGATGCTGACCCTCGGAAATATCTTTGTGCTGATGCTGCTCGCCACCGGTGGCGCGTGGCTGTGGCACAACCACGGCTTGCGCGAACGCGCCCTGGAGCGGGTCAAACAGCATTGCGCCAAACTCCAGATCGAACTGCTGGACGGCAACGTGGCCTTGAAGAAGATGGCGCTCATTAAAGATGCTACCGGTCGTCGGCGCCTGGCCCGTGTGTATAACTTCGAATTCACCGTGACCGGCGAAACCCGCCACACCGGCACCATTACCCAGTTCGGCGCCCATAGCGCACAGATCGAGCTCGCGCCCTACCCGATGCCGTTCGACGACACACCGCCGGTGGTCGATGTCGCGAAGCCCAGAGCCGAGGTGATTGAACTGAGCCAGTGGCGGCAAGAACACACCAAGTGGCGTCCATAAATCAAAAGATCGCACCTGTAGGAGCTGCCGCAGGCTGCGATCTTTTGATCTTCAACCCAACCGGCAGGCGACCAGATCTCTTTGCAGCACTTCAACAACCTGCGGCTCACTGAAAATCAGCTCAATGCGCGAATCCTGTCGCCACTCGCTGGGCTGCCAGTCCAGTAACGAGTTATCCAGCGCATTCGCCAACACCCAACCCTCGACGCTGTGGATAACCAACTTCGCCCGCCGCCATTCAAGGCGCTCAAGCCACTTTCCGATCAGTACGGCATCGAATGTCTGACTCGGATGCCAACGCCAACCAACACTCCAGCCCCCCTCCTGCGCCTGGCTCAAACAAATCGGTAGCGTAGGGTCAGTCCAGATGGCCGGCATCTGCGCCAATCCCTTGGGCACAATAAAGTTATCCACACCCGCAACCGCCTGAGCCCCCAGCCCCGGTAACTCGCTCAATGGCAAGACAGCTTGCTGCGTCCAGTACAAAGGACGCGCCGGCAACTGCTCGGAGATTCGCTGGCGATCACCCTCATTGAGGTGTTCTGCCTTGTTCAACAACAGCAACCCGGCACTGTCCAAGGCTTGCTGTTGCGCCGCAGGCAGCGGTTTGCCAGTCGCGAGCGCCTGGGCGTCCAGCACCAGCACGCAAGGCTGAACAGCCAGGACGCCTTGCCACGGCACCTCACTCAATTGCCGCAGCAACTGCGCCGGATGTCCCAGCCCGGAGGGCTCGATGAACAGTCGATCCGGTCCTGCCTTGCGCAGCAACCGCCCGAGGCCGATCTGAAACGGTGCACCATTGACGCAACACAAACAGCCCCCGGCCACTTCCCCCAGTGCGATACCATCGGCGTCCTGGGTCAACAGTGCGGCGTCCAGACCGATCTGGCCGAACTCGTTGATCAGCACCGCCCAGCGCTCACCGGCCGGCCGTTGCGCTAGCAGGTGCTTGATCAGGCTGGTCTTGCCGGCACCCAGCGGGCCGGCAATGACGTGGGTGGGAATGTTCTGCAACATGGTCGAGGTTTTCTGAGGAGGTAAAGGATGCGGTTGATGGGATGGTCGTTGCTTCTGGCGCTCATATCGGGCGAAGCGTTGGCCCAGGCCTGCGTGGTGCACAGTACGGCTGAGCGGCTCGACGTGAAGGTTTGCCAGCAAAACCGCAACATCCCGGAAAAACTGTTTGCCGACGGATTCTGCCAACCGAATCTGCCCGGGCAGAAAGTCGAGGTGCAATACGTCGACCAATGCCCCACCGGCGCGTTCGGGGTGTGCAGCAACGCTCAAGTCGCCAATATGCCTTACCGGCAGGATATTCACTATTACGGCGTGGCCACCGATGCGGCGTATTTGAAGCCGTTTTGCGAAGCCCAGAGCCAGGGAACCTGGCTCAAACCTTGAGCGCTTGGCTCAACCTTCAAGGACGCCATCATCAGGCGGTCGCCTCTTCATGCCAAGGACCAAACGGATCGGGCAGTAACTGCCAGCCCTCGACACCCAAGGCCATTTCAGCATCCGTCAGCAGGCAGTTATCGAGTTCGACAGTGAGTTGCGCGAAGTCGATGTTCTGGCCGATGAACACCAGCTCCTGGCGGCAATCACCGGTGGCCGTCGTCCAGTTTTCCATGATCCCGGCGGTACTTTCTTCGTCTTGCGGCCACTGGTCTTTCGGCACGAAACGCCACCAGCGCCCGGCAAAACCATGGCGCATCAAGCCGCCGGCCTGGGACCAACTGCCTGCGTCCCTGTGTTTGCTGGCCAACCAGAAATACCCCTTGGAACGCAGCAATTTGCCGTTCACCCACGGACGGTCGATAAAGCTGAAGAAGCGCTGCGGATGAAACGGTCTCCGCGCCCGATAAGCGGTGGAGGCGATACCGTATTCCTCGGTTTCCGGCACGTGTTCACCGCGCAACTCCTGCAACCATCCCGGCGCCTGAGCGGCCTTTTCGAAGTCGAAGCGCCCGGTGTTGAGGATCTTCATGAGCGGTACTTCGCCCATGACCATCGGAATGATTTCAGCCTGGGAATTGAGCCGTTCGAGGATCGCGATCAACTCCTGACGCTCGCGACTGCTGATCAAATCGATCTTGCTGATCAGAATTACATCGGCGAATTCGATCTGCTCGATCAACAGGTCGGTGATTGAGCGTTCGTCCTCCTCCCCCAGCGTTTCGCCCCGGGAAGCAAGGCTTTCGGCGGCCTGATAGTCGAGCAGAAAGTTCATGCCGTCGACCACGGTGACCATGGTGTCGAGCCGCGCGATGTCCGCCAGGCTCTGCCCTTCTTCATCGCGAAATGTGAAGGTTTCCGCCACGGGTAGCGGCTCGGAAATGCCCGTGGACTCGATCAACAAATAATCGAAACGACCGTCCTTGGCGAGTTTGCTGACTTCTTCGAGCAGGTCTTCGCGCAAGGTGCAGCAAATGCAGCCGTTACTCATTTCCACGAGTTTTTCTTCGGCACGGTTCAGGCTGACATCGCGTTGAACTTCGCTGCCATCAATGTTGATCTCACTCATGTCATTGACGATCACCGCGACCCGCAAATTATCGCGATTACGTAGTACGTAATTAAGAAGTGTACTTTTTCCGGCGCCGAGAAAGCCCGACAGGACGGTCACGGGGAGACGATTGGGCATCAGGTATTCCTCATCAGGATGTGGCCGGTCAAATCGCCCGTTGATGGCGTTCGCGTAGCTCTTCACGTTCTTTGGCTTCAATACACAGAGTGGCGGTGGGCCGCAGCAGCAGGCGCTTGAGACCGATCGGCTCACCGGTTTCGTGACACCAGCCGTACTCGCCGCGGGCCAGGTGTTCGAGGGCTTCGTCGATCTTGTCCAGAAGCTTCTTTTCCCGTTCCAGCAGGCGCAATTGCCACTGGCGCTGTTCTTCGGCGCTGCCGATATCGGCGGGATCGCTGTGGGGTTCCTGCTCGCGCAACGCGTCGAACTCGCCGCTGATACGCTCCTGCAGCTCGCTGCGCTGAGCCAGCAACAGCTCGCGAAAGAAGCCTTGCTGGGCGTCGTTCATGTAGTCGGCGGCAGGTTGAGCGAGGAGTTCTTGTTCAGTCATGGTGGTGGATCATCAGAGCGGGTGTATTTTAATGTTATAGTATAACAACACAGATAAGCCACTCCCCTCTTGCTCGCTGCGAAAAAGGGCACGATGCTTTAGCCCGTCCGCCCCCCCTTGAGAAATGCCATGGGAAACGCCCTGAAACTCTCACTGCTGAGCCTTTCGTTGCTGATCGCGGTCGATGCCCGGGGACAAGTCCCGAACCTGGCCAACTGCACTCGCAGCGCCAATCTGCTGGCCTGCGTGGATGCCGACGGCAATGCCTACGGCGTTAACACCGTCGGTAGCACGATCTATCTGCGCGGCTTCGAAGTGACCGGTAAACGCTATTGGGCGCAAACCAACAGCCGCTACGGGCAGCTGACGTTCTTCACTGGCATCGCGTCCGATGGCGAAGCCTGGGTCGGCTACAACCGCCGGGTTGGCTGGACAACCATCAATCGGTTTTCCAGTTCCGGCGGCAGCAGCGGCAAGTTCACGTGTAGCCGAATGACCGGCTGCTAGGCCTGCGCTTTTTTCTGTTCCTGCTGCCAGGCGATGTAGCTGTTCATGGGTGGGTTCTTCTGAAAATAGCGCTGCAAACCTTCGAACAAACCATCCGCCACGGCTTGCTGATGGCGGGCGGTCACCAGTCGCTGGCTGTCGCGGGCGTTCGAGATGAAGCCGGTTTCGACCAATATCGACGGCACATCCGGCGACTTCAACACGGCGAATCCTGCCTGCTCGACACGCTTCTGATGCAGCGTGGTGATGCCCGCCAGGCTGCCGAGCACCGTGCTGCCCAGTTGCAAACTGGCGGCGATGGTGGCGTTCATCGACATGTCGAGAATCACCCCGGCAAGCATCGGGTCCTTGTCCTTGAGATTGAGCAGGCTGGTGGCGCCCAACAGGTCCGCACCGTTCTCCCGTTGCGCCATGAAGCGCGCCGTGGCCGAGGTCGCGCCGCCTTCGGACAGGCAGTACACCGACGCGCCTGAAGCGGTAAGACGCGGCGCCGCGTCCGCATGGACCGAGATGAACATGTCGGCCTTGTGCTTGCGGGCAATCTCCACGCGCTTGCGCAGCGGGACGAAGAAATCGTCGTTGCGCACCAGTTTCACGTCGAAGCCCTTCTCGCGCTTCAGTCGCTTGGCCAGTAATTGGGCGATCGATAGCACCACGTCTTTTTCCCGCTCACCTTTGGCGCCGACCGCGCCCGGATCTTTACCGCCGTGACCAGGGTCGACCACCACCACGATGTCGCGCTTGGGGTGAGCCTTGTCGGTGACGGGTTCAGGTTTTTCCGACGGCGCCGCCGCGATCTGTAGCGGTGCAGCGGTCTTCAGATCGAGCACCAATCGGTGCCCCTGTCCATCCTGTGGCGGCAGCAGGAAGCTGTTGAGCTGCACCGGGCCGCGGAGGTCGAGGACGATCCGCGTATCGCCCTGACCGAAATGCCCGGAACGGATTGAGCGAATCACCGTGTTGCCGAGTGCCAACTGACTGAAGTCGCCACTGAGATTGGCGCCACTCAGATCGATGATCAACCGCTCTGGAGCACTCAGGGAAAACGTCTTGTACTGCACCGGCCCGCTCAGGTCGAACACCAGTCGCAACTTGTCATCGGAACGCCACAGCCGTGCATTGCGAATTTGCGTGGCCGACGCACCAAAGGGTAAAGCCAAGGCCGCGCTGGCCAGAATCAGGTTGAGCAAGTGACGTCTGTGCATGTGAAAGCCCGTTCATGAAAAAGGCATCGTCGATTTGATTGTTATAATATAACATGCCAAATCAACTCCCACGATGGACCTGCTCATGAATGCGCTGACTCTGCCGGATATCGCCGTGCAGGCCTCACGCCAAGCCCTGCCACTCGATTGGGTGGGCATGTGCGGCATTGCTCTTCCTGTTTTATTCGATGGCCAGCGACTGAGCGCTAAGGCCGACGCCGGCGTTAGCCTTGACGATGGAGAGGCGCGCGGCATCCATATGTCGCGGCTGTATCTGGCGCTGGAAATGCTTGAGCAGGAACACCTTTCACCCGCTTTGTTGCGGCGAGTCTTGCAGAATTTTCTCGAGAGCCATGAAGGACTTTCCCGCAACGCTTACCTGAAAATTCACACCGAACTATTGCTCAAAAGACCCGCGCTCATCAGTCCGCTAGCGGGTTGGAAAACTTATCCGGTGAGCATCGAAGCCAGTTTGAAAAACGCGATGTTCCACGTGGAACTAAAAATCGACGTTCCTTATTCCTCAACCTGCCCGTGCTCAGCGGCACTTTCGCGGCAGTTGATTCAGCAACAATTCGTTGATGACTTCGCCAATCGGTCATTGCAACACGCCGACGTTCTGGCTTGGCTCGGCTCCACGAAAGGCATCGTTGCCACGCCGCATAGCCAACGCAGTAATGCGAAATTGCAGCTGCGTCTGGACGACTATCTGGATGATCTGCCGCTGATCGCCGCGATCAACGACGCGGAAGCAGCCCTCGGCACTGCCGTGCAAACCGCCGTGAAACGCGCCGACGAACAAGCTTTCGCCCTCGCCAATGGTCAGAACCTGATGTTCTGTGAAGACGCCGCCCGCCGCTTGCACCTGGCCCTGAAACGCTCCCCAGGCATCAACGCCTTTCACGTGCGAGTCGTCCACGCCGAAAGTCTTCACGCCCACGATGCTGTCGCCGAAAGCCGTTGGAACTGGGAGGCCGTATGATCCGATGCCAAGGCTTGCGCTGGGGTGCACCCGGACAACCGCTCACTCCACCGGTGGATTTCGAATTACCCAAAGGCAGCCTGACCGCCGTCATCGGTGCCAACGGCTCGGGTAAAAGCAGCCTGCTGAAAGTCATCGCCGGGCTGCAAAAGCCACTCACCGGAAAAGTCATCATTGATGTGCCACGCCAAGGCGGCCTTTCGTTTCTGCCTCAGCAACAACACCTGGACCGGCAATTCCCCATCAGTCTGCAAGAGTTGGTGGCTGCCGGTTTCTGGGGCTGCAAACAAGTGCCGGAGATTCGCAGCCAGCGCCTCAAGTCCGCGCTGGAAGACTGGTGTCTGACAGGCCTGGAACATCGCCCATTGATGGCCCTCTCCGGTGGCGAATTGCAGCGTGCCCTGCTCGCCCGGCTGAGTCTCGCCGAAGCCCCCTTGTTGCTGCTCGACGAACCCCACGCCGCGCTCGACGAGCTCGGCCAGGCGTTGCTCTGGAAACACATCCACGGCTGGCATGCCGAAGGCCGAACGCTTGTAGTCGTGTGTCATGACCTGGCCGCCGTGCGCCAACACATCCCACAAGCGCTACTGATCAAAAGCAGCGGCTGCGTCCTCGGCCCCAGTACCGATCTGATTCGCCAACAACCCCAGACGCAGGTGGCTTGATGATCGCTGCCGCTCAGCTTTGGCAACCCTTCCACGAATTCGTGTTCATGCGCCGGGCGTTGCTCGGTGGTCTTGTTCTGGCGTGCAGCACCGCTCCACTTGGGGTGTTTCTGATCCTGCGGCGCATGAGCCTGATTGGTGACGCGGTGGCTCACGGCATCTTGCCCGGTGCCGCATTGGGTTTCTGGCTCGCCGGTTTGAGCTTGCCAGCGCTGACCATCGGCGGCCTCGGTGCCGGCCTGAGCATGGCCGGACTGGCCGCCTGGATCACCCGTCGCACCGGCCTGCGGGAAGACGCGAGCCTGGCCGCGATCTACCCGATATCGCTGGCCAGCGGCGTGCTGATCCTCGGCATCGCCGGTAAGCGTCTGGACCTGTTGCACCTGTTGTTTGGCTCGGCGCTGGCGGTCGATGGTCCGACGTTGACCGGCATGCTTTGGGTCTCGGGCTTCAGCCTGATCGCCATGGCCCTCATCTACAAACCCCTGTTGCTGGACACCCTCGACCCGCTCTTTCTGCAAACCGTCAGCCGCCTCGGGCCACTGGCTCACGGAGTGTTTCTGACGCTGGTGGTGCTGAACCTGGTGATCGGTTTCCAGGCCATCGGCGCCCTGATGGTGGTCGGCTTGATGATGTTGCCGGCCGCCGCTTCTCGCTTCTGGAGTCGCCGCTTGCCCGTACTGATCGCCATCGCCGCACTGCTCGGCTGCCTCTCGGTCTGGTTCGGCTTGTTGCTGTCGTTCTACTACTCGCTGCCCAGCGGTCCGGCGATCGTGCTGGTGGCTGGCGGTTTGTATCTGCTGTCCGTGGTGTTCGGTCCGGTGCACGGTTTGCTGCGCCGCCCGCCTTTGCTCACATCCCAATGAGGTGTTGCCCGATGCGCGCTTTACTCGTGCTGTTCAGTTTGATGCTGTCGATGTCGTTGTCTGCCGCGGAAAAACTCCAGGTAGTCACCAGCTTCAGCATCCTCGCCGACATGACCCATCAGGTCGGCGGCGATCACATTCAGATCACCAACATGGTTGGGCCGGATGCCGACGCCCATACCTACGAGCCCACTCCAGACGATGCAAAGGCACTGCTCAAAGCCAGACTGATTATCAAGAACGGGCTAGGTTTCGAGCCGTGGCTGGACCGTCTGGTGACCAGCACCGAGACCAAAGCACCGGTCATCAGCGCCAGCCACGGTGTCATTCCACGCTCGCTGGATGAAGACGGCGAAACCATCCCGGACCCGCACGCCTGGCACAATCTGGCGAACACCGAGCTGTACATCAGCAACATCACCAAAGCGCTGATCGCCGCCGACCCTGCGAACAAAGCCGACTACGAACACAACAGCCAGGCCTACCTGAAAAAGATCTACGCCTTGCTCGCCGAGGCCAAAGCCAAGCTCGGTTCGCTGCCGCCGGGTAATCGCAAAATCGTGACCTCTCATGACGCCTTCGGTTATCTCGGTCAGGCTTACGGCATCGACTTCATGGCACCTCAAGGACTGTCCACCGATCGCGAACCGTCGGCCGCCGAAGTCGCTGCGCTGATCACTCAGATCCGCCAGGCCAAGGTCAAAGCGGTGTTCATGGAAAACATCAAGGACGCACGCCTGCTCAAGCAAATCGCCGATGAAAGCGGCGCGCATATCGGCGGCACACTGTACTCCGATGCCCTCGCGGAGACCGGCCCGGCCAGCACGTTCGCCGGGTTGTTCGAATACAACCTCAACACTTTGTACGACGCGTTGAGCAAGCCATGATCCGCAAGAATCCTTCGGGCGATCTGCCGTCGATTGCAGAGTCGGCGTACGTGGATAAAACCGCCATCATCTGCGGCAAAGTGGTGATTGGCGAGAACGTGTTCGTCGGTCCGTACGCGGTGATTCGCGCCGATGAAGTGGATGATTCCGGTGAGATGGAAGCGATCACCATCGGAGCCAATTCGAACATTCAGGACGGCGTGGTGATTCACTCCAAGTCCGGTGCGGCGGTGACCATCGGCGAGTTCAGCTCCATCGCCCACCGCTCCATCGTGCATGGCCCCTGCACCGTTGGTAACCGTGTGTTCATCGGGTTCAACAGCGTGCTGTTCAACTGCGCCGTGGGCGACGGTTGCGTGGTGCGGCACAACTCGGTGGTCGACGGTCGTGACCTGCCTGAGGACTTCTATGTGCCCTCCACCACGCGCATCGGTCCCAATACCGACCTGTCGCAGTTCCCACCGGTAAGTGTCAGCGCCTCGGAGTTTTCCGAAGACGTGGCGCGCACCAACGTCGATTTGGTGCGGGGCTATAAAGCCCTGCAAAACGAGTTCTGACCATGAGCAGCGTGCTGATTCGCAACGCCCGGTTGGTCAATGAAGGTCGTGAATTCGACGGCGATCTGCTGGTGAGCCACGGTCGCATCGTCAAGATCGCCAGCAGCATCGAAGGCGAAACGGCCACCGTGGAAATCGACGCCAACGGTCAATGGCTGCTGCCGGGCATGATTGATGACCAGGTACATTTCCGCGATCCAGGAGCACCGGACAAAGGCAGCTTTCACACCGAATCCCGTGCGGCAGTGGCCGGCGGTATCACCAGTTTCATGGACATGCCCAACACCTCCCCGGCCACCCTGACCCTCGCCGCGCTGGCCGACAAGAAACGTCGAGCAGCGACCCGTTCAGTGGCCAATTACGGTTTTCATTTCGGCGTGAGCAACGACAATCTCGACACCGTCGCCGCGCTCAATCCTTGCGAGGTGGCCGGCGTCAAAGTGTTCATGGGCGCCTCCACCGGCAACATGCTGGTGGACGATCCACGGATTCTCGAACGGCTATTCGCCGAGGTGCCGACCCTTCTTTTGGCCCACTGTGAACACACACCCAGCATCGAAGCCAATGCCGCGAACCTGCGAGAGCTGTTCGGCGAGCACCTTCCGCCCGCTGCTCACCCGCTGATCCGCAACGCCGAAGCGTGCTTTCGCTCCTCCTCAATGGCCGTTGATCTGGCCAAGCGACACGGCACCCGACTGCACGTTTTACACTTGACCACTGCCCGTGAGCTGGCACTGTTTGAAGACCAGCCGCTGGCACAGAAGCGCATCACCGCCGAGGTCTGTCTGCATCACTTGCTGTTCGACGATCGCGACTACCCGAGCCTTGGCAACCTGATCAAGTGCAACCCGGCGATCAAGACCCAGGCCGACCGCGACGCCTTGCGCAAAGCGCTGTTGAGCAATCGACTGGATGTGATCGGCAGTGATCACGCGCCTCATACCTGGGCCGAAAAGCAGCGGCCCTACCATCAGGCGCCGTCCGGTTTGCCGTTGGTGCAACACGCCCTGCCCGCGTTGCTGGAGCTGGTGTGCGATGAGATATTGCCGATCACCACCCTCGTGGCCAAGACCAGTCACCGGGTCGCCGATCTGTTTGCCATCCCCGACCGCGGCTACCTGCGCGAAGGCTATTGGGCCGACCTGGCATTGATCAAAGCCGAGCCCGCTGGGGTTGCCGTTTCCCGGCAACCGATCCTCTCGCGATGCGGCTGGACGCCCTTCGCCCGGCACCGCTTTCGCCACAGTGTCAGCACCACGGTCGTGTCGGGGCAAATTGCCTGGCATGACAAACGTCTAAATGAGAACTGCCAGGGTTTACCCCTGCGGTTCATGCGCTAACGCACGTTTAGAAAGCCTTTGAGAATACCGATCATGATCCATATAACCCTGCCCGATGGTTCATTGCGTGAGTACGATCAGCCGCTGTCTGTGTATGAAGTGGCTGCAAGTATCAGTCTCGGGTTGGCTAACGCGGCGGTGGCCGGTCGGGTCGACGGCGTGTTGGTGGACTGTGGGTTCCTGATCAAGGGCGATGCCCGGGTGAGCATCGTCACACCCCAGGAACCCGACGGGCTGGAGATCCTTCGTCGTTCCTGCGCGCTGATGCTGGCGATGGCCGTCAAGCAACTCCATCCGAATGTGCAGTTGGGGGCAGGATCGTCGCTGGGTGATGGCTTCTTTTATGAGTTTGCTTTCCAGCGCTCTTTAACCCTGGCCGAGCTGCCCCTGATTGAAGCGCGCATGCGTGCACTGGCGGCGACCAACCACTCGATCCGCCGGGAAACAGCTCCCCAGATGACGTCAACCGAACGGTTATCGCTGTATCGCCTGGGGGATTTTGAAAGCTTTGCTGCAGGCCCGCATGTTCCCACTACCAAGCTGTTGCAGGCCTTCGCTCTGGATCACATCAGCGGCGCATTGCAGCAACGGATCTACGGCACATGCTGGTCCAGCCAACAGGAGCTGGACACTTGGCGAGCGCCGCCACAGGTGATGGTCGTGAACATCGATGAACGTCAGACCGGTTATGCGCACTCGGTGACCGAAGCGCTACGCCGCCGCGGACTGCGCGCCAACTCGGACCTGCGTCACGAGAAAATCAGCCACAAAATTCGCCAGCACAGCCAGAAAGTGCCGTATCTGTTGGTGGTGGGAGAGAAGGAAAAGCACGGCGGATTTGTCAGCATGCGCAGCGGCAGTGGAGAGGATTTCGGGGAGAAAGGGATTGAGGCGGTGTGTGAATTGTTGGGTCCACCGAAGACTGGAGGCGTCTGAGCGAATGCCTTCGCGAGCAGGCTCGCTCCCACAGGGATCGCGTATGACCTTGTGGGAGCGAGCCTGCTCGCGATGCTTTAGGCCCGTGGCTTAACGGTCCCGCAATCCTGTCCCAGCCACACAGCGCGGGTATCCAGGCTACCCTTCTGCTGAATCCCGGTGGCGTTGAAGGTGCCGTTGACCTTGGTGGTGAACTCACGATCACTCATAAAAGTGGCGACTCCGGTGCCCTGGGCTTTCGGACAGCTGAAACGGAATTTCCACTGGTTGCCGGTACGTTCGGTGATTTGCTGCTTGCAGCCCGATTGCGGATCCGTCAGTGGAATGTTGTCGCTCTTCACCTGCTCAGGCGTCAGGCACGCCCGAATCCCTTTGCCACCCATGGTGATGCCCTGCTTCTCCAGCTGCGCGCGCTGTTCAGGGGTCATCTGACTCTGTATCTGGCCGAGAATCAGCTGCAGATCGGGCAGGTTCTGTTCATCGACCTTCATGTTGCTTGAGGTCAATTCCCACAAACCCGGTTGCAGCATCTGTGCCTGAGCGGCCCCAGGAAGTGCCAAACCAAACGCCATGGCCAAACCCAGCAGACGAACGTTCATCGAGTAACTCCTGATCATTAGTGGCCGTTAGACGTCAGCCAGGGGCTTCGGTTCATGGGCCAATTAAATAGCGACATTCTGCACGGAACATGGTCTTTTAAGCATTGAATCTTCAGGAGCAAGGCTGCCCCATGGATTATTTTGGACCGCATGTTTTCGGTTATCTGATCGCTCTGCTGCACACGCTGGGCTTGTTCGCCGCCATTCATGCCGTATTGACCGTTCGGACCGCTCAGGGCTCGATCGCCTGGGCGCTGTCTCTGCTGTTCATTCCTTATCTCACGCTCGTCCCCTATCTGGTCTTCGGTCGCAGCACCTTCGATGGCTACATCAAGGCCCGGCGGCAAGCCAACGAGGAAATGCGCAAGGCAATCTCCGAGTTGAACTGGCGCCCTTGGGTAGAAGAGGCGCTGGCCGCTCGCGCTTCCAGCGCTTACGCGTCCCTGAGGGCCATGCCGAAGTTAGGGCGCATGCCGTGTCTGGCGAATAACGAAGTGCGCTTGTTGATCGATGGCCAGGCCACCTTCGAGGCGATTTTCGAAGCCATCAGCCAGGCCCGCGAAGCGGTGCTGATCCAGTTTTTCATTATCCACGACGATCGTCTCGGCCAACGCCTGCAAACCCTGCTGATGAAGAAAGCGGCCGAGGGCGTGGCCATTTACCTGCTCTACGACCGCATCGGCAGCCACTCCCTGCCCCACGGCTATGTGCAACCGTTGCGTGATGCCGGCATCGAGGTCAAAGCCTTCGCCACCCGCAGCGGCTGGCTCAACCGCTTTCAGGTCAATTTCCGCAACCACCGAAAAATCGTGGTGGTCGACGGGATTGTCGGATTTGTCGGCGGGCTCAACGTCGGCGACGAATACATGGGCGAGAAACCGCCCCTGGCGCCATGGCGCGACACTCACGTGCAAGTACGTGGACCGGTGGTGGCCAGCATGCAGGAGTCCTTCGCCGAAGACTGGTTCTGGGCAGCCCGTTCGCTACCGCCGTTGATCCTGCCGGATGCATATCCGGACGACGGCGTGCTCTGCCAATTGCTGGCTAGCGGCCCGGCAGACGCCTATGAAACCTGTTCGCTGTTCTTCGTTGAAGCCATCCATGCGGCGGCGGAACGGGTGTGGATCACCAGCCCTTACTTCATCCCCGACGAAGCGGTATTCGCCGCGTTGCGACTGGCGGTGCTGCGCGGTGTGGATGTGCGGATTCTGCTGCCGTCGCGACCGGATCACCGGATCGTCTATGCCGCTTCCAGCCTTTATGCCTTTGAAGCGGTACGCGCCGGAGTGCGCTTGTTCCGTTATCAACCCGGGTTCATGCATCAGAAAGTAGTGCTGATCGACAGCGAAATCAGCGCCATTGGCAGCGCCAATATGGACAACCGTTCGTTCCGGCTGAATTTCGAAGTGATGTTGCTGACGGTCGACAGCGCGTTTGCCGCGCAAGTGGAACAGATGCTTAACGATGACTTTGCCCAGGCTCATGAAATCGCCAAAGAAGAAGGCCGGGAGACCCGCCGCCTGCAACAGGTCGGCATGCGGATCGCCCGGCTGATTTCACCGATTCTCTAATTGTAAATATCGTCGCGGGTCCAGGGCAGTTCATGGCTGCCATCGGGATGGGTCTTCACCGCAAGGATTTGATGCAGGTTGATCCAGCCTCTGGCGAAGGCATAGGCGCACCCCGCCAGGTACAGCCGCCAGATCCGTAGAGCCTGATCCGGCACCAGTTTGCCGGCGGCTTCCAGATTGTCTTCCAGGCGTTCGCTCCAGTGGTCCAGGGTTCGCGCGTAATGCAGGCGCAGACTCTCGACATCGACGATCTCCAGCCCCGCGTCGCTGATCTCGGCCGAGATCATCGACAGATGCGGCAGCTCGCCGTTGGGGAACACGTACTTCTCGATGAACTCACCGGCACCGCGCCCGACCGGACGACCGTCGATGTGTTTGGCGGTGATCCCGTGGTTCATCACCAGGCCACCCTCTTTCACCGCGCCGAACAAGGTTTTGCAGTACTCGGCCAGATTGGCGTGGCCAACGTGTTCGAACATGCCGACGCTGACCACCTTGTCGAAACGCCCATCCTGAGGCAGATCGCGGTAATCGAGCAGTTGCAGCTCGACCTGATCCTCCAGGCCTTCGGCTTTCACCCGTTCGCGGGCCAGTGCCAATTGCTCCTTACTGAGCGTGATCCCGAACACCTTCACGCCGAACTCCCGAGCCGCATACCGCGCCAATCCGCCCCAGCCGCAACCGACATCCAGCAGATATTCGCCTGGCTGTAACCGTAGCTTGCGACACAAGTGGCGAAACTTGGCCTGTTGGGCTTGCTCGAGGGTTTCACTGCCGGTCTCGAAGTAGGCACAGGAATACGCCATGTCGCTGTCGAGCCACAGTTGGTAAAACGCGTTGGAGAGGTCGTAGTGGTAGGAGATGGCCTTGGCGTCGGTTTCCTTGTCGTGAACCGAGCGCACCGGTTGTTCATCTTCGTCCTCGTTGATCAGCGCCTGACTCCATTCATCGCAGACACGAATCACGTCGCTGATGGAGCCTTCCAGCTCCAGCCTGCCTTCGACAAACGCCGCCCCCAGCGCGTCGAGGCTTGGATGGGTGAATTGGGTAACCATGTGTGGGTCCTTGACCACAATGGTGACGCTGGGCGTCGGCCCCAGATTGAACTCATGGCCGTCCCACAGTCGCAAGCGAAGCGGTAATTGCAGATTCTGTAAGGCCGGTGGAAGTTGCGCGAGCATGAAAAGTCCCCCTTGTTCAGACGTCAAATCTGAGGGTAGACCATCCTTGAAAAATAGCAGGCTACCGATTTAATAGCCTTTTTCTATTCCTGATGTTGCCACCAACGGTGAAGCCAAGTAGCGGGCGACCGTTGAAAATGATCGCCTTACCCTAGATGACTACAAACCCGACACACAGTTCTGAAAGTTGTAGGCGCTCATACCTCATCCTTAAGCTTGAGTAGGGGTTCCTGAAAGCGTAGCAAACGCCCGGCATTACCGAGCACCAATAACGTGCTCAAGTTGTGCAACAGGGCGGCAATCATCGCCCCGGCCGCCCCAAGCCAGCCGAATGCGGCGAACGCGACAATGGCCAGGGTCCAGCCCAATCCGATAATCACGTTGACCTGCAGGGTTTGCCGACACTGGCGACTCAAGCGCACGCAGGTTCCGAGTCGGCGCAGGTCGCTGCCGATCAGGACGATATCGGCGGAGGCTAGCGCGATGTCAGCACCGCCGGCGCCCATGGCCACGCCAACCACACCCGCCTTGAGCGCCAGGGAATCGTTGATACCGTCTCCCACCACCATCGGCCGGAAACCGCTGCCGATTTCTTTGAGCACGCGATTGAGTTTGTCCTCGGGCAAGGCCTGGGCTTCGACATCGCTGATGCCTACATCCCGGGCTAGCGTGTGCGCCACACTTTGCCTGTCACCGGTGAGCAACAACTGGCGGCCGAGGCCAAGCTCACGCAATTCACTCAAGGCAAACCGTGCCTCGGGTTTGACGCTGTCAGCGAGCAACAACCAAGCGAGAAATTCACCGTCGAGTGCCAGCCCGGCAATCGGGCCGTCGTGTTCGGGAACCGCTGAAGTAACGATGCCCAATTGCGCGAACAGCTCGGGGCGACCGAGGGCTGCCTCGCCCTGCTCTGTCATCGCCACCACGCCGAGCCCCTGACGCTCGCGAATGTCTGAGAGCAGTAGAAAGTGCTCCTGCGTGACCAACCCGGCCAATGCGCGGCTGACCGGATGGCTGCTCGCGGAACCGAGGCTGGCGGCGAGTTTTACAACGTGACTGCGATCCTCCAGCGGACTGTCGATCGATTGCAGGCGCAAGGTGCCGAAAGTCAGGGTTCCGGTCTTGTCGACCACCAGCGAAGTCAGGTCAGCCAACTCCTCAAGGAACGCTGAGCTGCGAATCAGAATCCCGTGCCGGGCTGCCACCGCCACCCCGGCAATGGCCGTGGCCGGAGCCGACAACACCAGCGCGCAAGGACAAGCGGCCACTAGCACCGCGAGCATCGCTTGGGCATCGTTAGTGACAAACCAGGTCACGGCGGCCAGCAGCAACACCAGCACCATGTAGCTGCCGGCATAGCGTTCGAGTAAACGGGTGATCGGCGGCTTGGAGCGTTCGGCGCTTTGCATCAGTGCGATGACTTTACCCAGGGTCGATTCTTTACCTGTGCGAGTCACTTCAAGGCGCAGCAGGCCATCGAGGTTGATCGCCCCGCCGAACACCGGCATGCCCACGCCAGCTTCTATTGGCACCGACTCACCGGTGATTGAGGCGGTGTCCAGACTTGCCTGTCCGGACAGCACTCGGCCATCCGCCGGCACACGATCACCGGCACGCACCTCCACGAGGTCGCCGGCCCTGAGTGTGCCGTTATCGACTTCGACGATGGAGCCGTCTGCCTGAATCTTGCGTGCATGGCTGCGCGTCAGTTTGCCGAGTGCATGAATCGCTTCCTGGGAACCGATCACGCTGCGCTCCTCCAGCACATGGCCGAAGATCATGATGATCGGCAACAGTGCGGCGGTCAGCAGATCGCCCGTGGCCCAGGCGCCGAGCATGGCCAGGGCGATCAATTGATCGGTGATCCCGTGCAGGCTCGGATAACGCAGGCTGTACCACGCCGAGCGCATGACCGGCACGGCCACCAGCAAGGAGGCAAAACCCAGCAGCAATTGACTGACGCCGGTCTGCTCCGGCGACAACCAGCGCCAGATCAGGCCAAGCGCTAGCAAGCCCAGTGCAAGCATGGCCAGGGTCAACTGGCGCGCGGCGCTACGTTGTTCAGCCGAGGACAACATGCTCGGCGCGGCGGCGGTTTGGGCAGTCATTGCGCAGCTCCCTGAATGATCAGGCGGGAATCGTCTTTCGGATCGACCGTGGTTACCGAACCGGCCTGCCCGAGAATCTTCGGCATCCGCTCACGGTAAATACGCAGCAGCATTTGCGGGTCAGTGCCCTGCTGTTGCGCCTTGGCCAAACTCAGCACCGTGGCGGTGTCGGCGGAGGCTTTGGCCAGTCGTTCGCTCGCTTGGGCGTGAGCCACTTGCAGCGTGCGGTCGGCTTGTTCGTTGGCGGACTGGGTCAGTTTCTCGGCCTCGGTGCGCGCGTTGGCCACCGCTTTGTCGGCTTGCTGGCTGGCGGTTAACACCGCGTTGAACGCATTCACCGCCGGGCCGGGCAAACTCGATTGCACATCGACCCGCGCCACTTCGATGCCCAAGCCCTGCCCGGTCGCCGTCAGTTCGGCCAGGCGTTGATTGATGCCCCGCACCAGATCGCCACGTAGGCGTTCGCGACGTTCGGCGGCCTGATTGTCGGTGCCGATCAGTTCTGGTCGAGCCACCAGAATGGTGTCCAGATCTCGCGCAGCGGTGAGCGCCACGGCACTGCGCGTCACCAGCCGATCCAGCGCCGGCAGCACATGTTCGCCCTGAAGAACAAAGGCATAAGGCTCGGTGACTTTGTAGAACACCCGCACATCCAGTTGCACCACGCCCGCATCCCCGGTCAGCAGATAACCGGAACCGGCAAGCGCATCGCTGATAGGCGTGGCGAAACTCGCCACTCGATCAGCCTGCAACGCGGCATCGGTGCGCAGAAGATTTTCCACCCGACGCTCGATTACTCGATCCGCTGCCGGCAACAAGATCACCTGCTCAAACGGGCGCGGCCATGCCAACAGCAACCCGGCATTCTGAATGCGATCCAGCGCGCCGAAGTGCAACACCACGGCACGATTTTGCGGGTCGATTTGCCGCACATTGGAGAATGCCCACGCCAACGCAGCCAGCACGGTCACGGCGTAAAGCGCCAAAAAAGCCAGGCGCCCGGCCTGAATCCAGGGGCTACTCAACTCATGTGTTCCACGTGGAACCAAACTCATGGCTGCGACCCGGACTTGTTATCGAGGGTCGGCGGGCCGTCAACCAATACCCGGAACGGCGCGGCATCGGTACGTAAAATCAGTTTGGTGCCCGGCGTGACGATGGTGCCCAAGGTGTCGAGAGAACGCAGCAAGTTGTAGAGCTGCGGCGAACCGGCGTAGGCGCGACCGTAAATCTGCGCGGCTTCGACGCGGGATTGAGCTTCAATGTCTGCGGCTTTCACCGTCGCATCGGCTTGCACGATTCGCGCATCACGCTCGGCCGCGGAGCGAATTTGCGCGGCTTCACGCTTACCGATGGCCGTGCGTTCAGTGGCGATTGTTTCACGCTCGGCACGCATACGATCGACGGTGGCCGTCAACGTCACCGACGGCAACGTCAGACGTTCGATGCCGACTTGCAACACTCGCACGCCATAGGTGGTGAGCAACTGCTGATCAATCTGCTGACGCAGCTGTGCTTCGAAGTCAGCGATGTGCACTTGGTTGGCGTCGGTGTTCACCAGATTGGCCAGATCGAAACTGCTGGCGGTGGTTTCCAGCGCCGAGCCGACAAAGGTGCGAATCTGCCGCGCTGCTTCGTCCGGCTGGTTCTGTACCGCGCGCATGAAGCGTTGCACGTTGTCTGGATCACCCTGCACCTGCCAGGCCACATAGGCTTGCACGATGATGCGCAGACCATCGCGCGTGCCCACATCCTGCAAACCGCTGGAGGTGGTACGCAGTCTCAGATCCACCGGGATCGCCGCCTCGAACGGTGCGGGCCAGCGCCAGCCAAGACCCGGCTCCAGCAACACCCGCGATGGATTGCCGAAGCGCGTAATCACCGTGGCCTCGCCTGAGCGCACTTGCACCAGGCTCGCTGCCGCAATGGCAAACGCCACCAGTAGCGCCGCCCAGCCCATTCGCCGCCACGGGAACGGGCCAGCTTCGTGTGGATCACCGTGGTGATGATGGTGATGGCCGTGGTGATGCCCGCCATGGCCATGATCGTGCCCGGTGTGGTCATCGTGATCGTGATTGTGAGTCGGCGTCGACTGGCTCAATGGGCGGCTCCTGGCTGAGCAGTGTTACGCGGCGGCGCAAGGTCAGCCGGCAGCGTGAAGGTGCGTAGGTCGATGGTCGGCGCATTGCTGCTGCCGCCCAGACGATGATCGAGAATCAGCAGCTTGGCGTTGGCCAAACCCTGGCTCAGTTGGCTGAGGTATTGCTCCAGTACAAAAGCCTGGCCGGCGCTGGAGTAAGCCTTTCGCTCGGCAGCAAATTTCAGATCGGCGGCCTGGGCGCTCGAGTTGATTTCATGCGCACTGGCCGTGGCTTGATCACGAGCGATGCTGGCCTGCAACTGCGCCTGGTTGGTCGCCTCCGCCGCTGCCCCGCGCTCGCGGGAAATCAATGCCTGAGCGCCAATCTGCGCCGCCTGCACGCCGTGATAAGCGTTGGCAGCCCCCGCCGGCGGGTGAATGGCTTCGACCACCGTGGCGAGAATTTCCACGCCGCTGTCGAGTTTTTGCAGGTCAGCCTGCACTGCGTGGCCGATCTGGTCGGCAAGCCCTACCCGGTCTTCACCGAGCAAACCGTCGAGGGTTCGTGAGGCGAAATCGTGAACCAGAATCCGGCTGGCGGTGCTACGGATCAGTGTCGGCAAATCGGCGCTGTTGTAGGTCGCGGCCAGCGCCGCCTGATCGCTCAGCCCAATGCGATAGACGAAGCGCACGTCCATGTTGACGATCTGGAAGCTCTGTTTGTCGGCACGGCTGCTGGCAATGACCTGGGATTTGTCATTCACATGGCTGGCGTCCCACAAGCGATTGGCAATCGCCGGTGCCGAGCCTTCGGCGGGTTCGACCTCGACCGGTGCCGATGTTTCGCCCACGCTGGTGGCCAACTCGTGGACCACACCGTTCTCGACGCTCAGCACGCGGCCCAGCGGCCATGGCAAACCCGTGTGCAAACCAGGACCGAACACCTCCACCGGTTTGCCGAAACGCTCGTAGATACCCCGCCCTTGCAGCGGTATTTCGTGAATGCCGGTGAGCGACCAACCGACGATTGCCACCACCGCCAGCACCGGCAAAAAAGCGCGGCGCATGTAAGTAAAGGCCCAGATCTGCCGCAGATCGATACCGAAGCGATTGTGTATTTCGTGCTGCAATGCGAGCAGGGGTTGCGGCGGCCAGCGCAGCATGTCGGCAACAAAGCTTCGCGCCAGCAAGGCCGGTTCCAGTTGTTCACGACGGGGGCTGAACAGCGACAACACCGCGCGCAGCAACAGCTCGACGGCGACCAGCCCCGGCAACAAGCCGATCAGCACCGCCAGACGCACTGGCCAGACTGACGTTTCACTGCCGAACAACAAACACAATGCGCTGAGCACCAGGCCAATAATTGCAACCCGCGTCAGCTGCGCCAACGACCCGGCTTCGGGCCATTGGGCGACGTTTTCCTGGGCCAGTTGCCGCTCCAGCACCAACAAACCGAACGCCAGCAGCAACGACAGCGCGGCGCCGACACTGGCCGCCCCTCCCAACGTAGCGGGCGGCAGAGCCAGGTTCCAGACTTGCTCGATGCTGAACAACGTCAACAGCGCCCAGCCACCCAGCCAAAGTGTTGGAGCACCGATTTGCCCCAGCAAGCGCCACCAACCCTGACTGATCCGGTCCAGCAACCGCTCGTACCAGCCCTCGGCGGCAACGGCTTCTTCAACGATGGCCACCGGCACCAGCACGGCCGGATTCATCGCCCGTACCCGCCACTGCGTCACCCACCAGGCCGATTGCAAGCCGGCGACCAGCACCAGCAAACCGGCGCTCTGATTGACCAGCAACGCCGCCCACAACGACTGCGGCGCAAACAGCCCGACAAAAAACGCCAGCACCCACCCTGCTGCTGCCAAGGCACCCAGACCGATTGCGATCTGTCGCAATCGACGCCCTTGAACGACCGCCTGCTGAAAGCGCGGCAGCGCTGCTATTTGTGCCCCATCGTCATCGAGATCGACTTGCATACCACCCCAGCCATCGCTCACATCACAATTCGTTACGATATAACGAAAGTGGTGAAATATTCGTCGTAAATCGCTCTATCTAAAAGCGCTGAACCTGTCGCCAAGCTGAAGCCTTGACCGAAATGGCTCGAAACGCACATATTACGTTCGTAATTTTTATCGAAGGTTACTTTTATCGATCCTGCCCCCTTTCACCAGGAGTACCACTATGAGCACCTATGACGTCGTGATTCTGGGCGCAGGCCCCGGCGGATATAACGCAGCGATCCGCGCCGGGCAGCTGGGTCTGAAAGCGGCATGCGTGGAAGGCCGCGCCACTCTGGGCGGGACCTGCCTGAATGTCGGCTGCATGCCGTCCAAGGCCCTGCTGCATGCTTCCGAACTCTACGATGCGGCCATGGGGGCGGAATTCGCCAACCTGGGGATTGAGGTCAAACCTGTCCTCAACCTTGCTCAAATGATGAAACAGAAGGATGAAAGCGTTACCGGGCTGACCAAAGGCATCGAGTTTCTGTTTCGCAAAAACAAAGTCGACTGGATCAAGGGCTGGGGCCACATCGACGGGCCGGGCAAAGTCACGGTGACCGACAGCCAGGGCACCAGGAGCGAGCTGAGCGCCAAGGACATCGTGATCGCCACCGGTTCCGAACCCACTCCCCTGCCCGGCGTGGACATCGACAACAAACGCATCCTCGACTCCACGGGCGCGCTGTCGCTGGGCGAAGTGCCGAAGCACCTGGTGGTGATCGGTGCCGGAGTGATCGGCCTGGAGCTGGGCTCGGTATGGCGGCGCCTGGGCGCTCAGGTGACGGTGGTCGAATTTCTCGATCGGATCTGCCCCGGTGTGGATGGCGAAGCGGGCAAGACCCTTCAGCGCTCATTGAGCAAGCAAGGCATCCGCTTCAAGTTGAGTTCGAAAGTCACCAGCGCCACGACGTCGGCGAGCGGTGTTCAGCTCCGCGTCGAACCGGCCGCGGGTGGCACAGCCGAGTTGCTTGAAGCCGATTACGTGTTGGTGGCCATTGGTCGGCGCCCTTATACCCAAGGCCTGGGGCTGGAAAACGTCGGTCTCGCCACGGACAAACGCGGCATGCTCGCCAACAAGGGCCACCGCACCGAAGCCGCTGGCGTCTGGGTGATCGGTGATGTCACGTCTGGGCCGATGCTCGCCCACAAGGCCGAAGACGAAGCCATGGCCTGCATCGAGCAGATCGTCGGCAAGGCCGGCGAGGTCAATTACGACTTGATTCCCAGCGTGATCTACACCAAACCGGAGTTGGCCAGCGTCGGCAAGACCGAAGAACAGCTGAAGGCCGAAGGTCGCGCCTATAAGGTCGGCAAATTCCCCTTCACCGCCAACAGCCGGGCGAAGATCAACCATGAAACCGAAGGCTTCGCCAAAGTATTGGCCGATGAGCGCACCGACGAAGTCCTCGGCGTGCACCTTGTGGGCCCCAGCGTCAGTGAAATGATTGGCGAATATTGCGTGGCCATGGAGTTCAGCGCCTCGGCCGAAGACATCGCCCTGACCTGTCATCCCCACCCGACCCGCTCCGAAGCCCTGCGCCAGGCGGCAATGGATGTGGAGGGGATGGCGACACAGATGTAAGCCTGGAGGTCGATGGAGACTAAACTACCGCTATCGCGAGCAGGCTCGCTCCCACATTGGTTTTGTGAACGCCACAGATCAAATGTGGGAGCGAGCCTGCTCGCGATGCAGTCGACTCGGTCTAAAGCGGCAAATGCTCCAACGGCAGCGCCCCTGGCGTCTTCACCGTGTGAATCGCAAAATTGCTGCGAATGTCGCTCACACCCGGCAGTTTCAGCAGTCGCCCGGTGAGAAACCGGTCATAGGCGCGCAAATCCGGCACCACCACTTGCAGCAGAAAATCCGATTCCCCTGACACCAGAAAAGCCGAAATCACCTCAGGCAATGCCGTCACGGCCTCGCGAAACGCTTCGGCCTGTTCATCGTTATGCCGTTCGACTTTGACCCCGACAAACACCGTCAGCCCAAGCCCCACTTCATCTCGATCCAGATTGGCCTGATAGCCGCGAATCACTCCCGCTTCTTCCAGCATCCGTACCCGACGCAAACAGGGTGAGGCGGACAAACCGATTTCGTCAGCCAACTGCACGTTGCTCAGGCGACCGTCTCGTTGCAGCGCCGCGAGAATTTTGCGGTCATAAGCGTCAAGTTTCATGGTTTGGCAGATCCCGATGGTTCGATCATCACAAAATGGCAGGTTATGCCAAATATCGAAGCATTAGAAGCTGACTACGCAACCACCTGCCCTGCCCCTCGGCCGTAGACTGACCTCACCAAATCGACAACGAATGGGGTGCGACATGGCAGGACTCTGGCTGTTTTTCATGGCACTGACAGTGGTGTACCTGCTGCCCGGCCCGGACATGATTTTGCTGTTGCAGACCGGCGCGCGTCAGGGCAAAGGCGCGGCGCTCGCCACGGCGCTGGGGCTGGGCGTGGCGCGTGGTTGTCATGTGGCCTTGGCGGCATTGGGATTGGCGGCGCTGTTCAAGACGGCACCCTGGACTTTTGATGTGGTGCGCCTGGTCGGGGCCGCTTACCTGCTGTGGATCGGCATTCAGTGCCTGCGCACCACAATGCTGCCGAGCTTGAACGGTGCAGGCGCAACGACCGAAAAACCGCATTGGCGCGAGGCGATCCAACGCGGCTTGCTGACCAACCTGCTCAACCCCAAGGCGCTGCTGTTCTGCTCGGTGCTGTTGCCGCAGTTCATCGAACCTCACGCCGGGCCAGTGCTCGCGCAATTTGCAACGCTGGGCATGATGCTGGTCGGTGTCGGGTTGTTGTTCGACAGCGCCTACGCGCTGGTCGGCGCTGCGCTGGGCCGTTGGCTGCAACGCAGCCCATCGGCCCAGCGGGTGCAGCAGTGGTTGTTCGGCAGCCTGCTGATCGGCTTCGCGGTGCGGCTGACCTTTGTACAGCAGGCCTGAGGGTTATCGCACTCTACGACGGCGGCGACTGATCAGTAACAGCGCCGCTGCCGTGAACGCCACAATTGCGCCTACTTGCACCGGCTTCTTGTAGGGCCGCAGCATCGAACGTGCAGCGTCGGTGGCCTGGGTTACATAACGTTTGCTGGCGTTCTGAAAATCGGGATAAGGGCATTGGTGACCGAAGTTCACCGCCCAATCCACGTACGGCCCTTCTTTTACATAGCGTTGATAGAAGGCACTTTCCTCTTCAAGGCTGGTGTTCCATCCCGCCGCCGCACACAACACCGCCGCAAAAGCCTGGCTGGTATGAGGCAGATTATCGGCAGCACGACTGGCCAAAGCCGTTGCGACATAACGGTAGTGATAGCGCTCATCGGGTTGAGCGGCGCTGGCTTGCTGACGCAGGACTTCATCCTCAGCCACTAATGGACCGACCTTCAGCTCACGGCTCTCAAGGCTGTAATTACCACCCAATGTGGCGTAATCCGGCGCCATTTCGTAGCCGAGAATCTCCATCCCCCACTCACGCGCCATCCAACCCGCGTTAAACAGGGCAGCAGCACGCTTGGTCGGCCACCAGGCAGCGTCCGCCTCCTGACGCAACTGCCCATACGCCTTGGCCTTGTTCTGCAGATCGACGTTGTCGAAGTAAGCCGGTGCTTCGTCATAACGCCCTTCACGCAACAGGCGCCGCCCCAGCAGATTGCGCAGGCTCGCGGCCACCGGCAATGGCACATAATTGTCACGATCCTGCTGACTGAGCGGCGGCGGTGCCGGTACCTGGGTGTCGACGTACTGCTTGAGTTCATCGAGGGTCAGCACCCGTTCGGCAACGGTGGCCGCGTCGTACCAGTAAATGTTTTGGCTGCGATAGAGCTGATCGAAGGCTTGCAGATAATCCCCGCGTTGCAGGGCCAGAATCGCGCTTTCGCCGTCGACCCGGCACTTGGGCTGCACCGTTTCGTAATCCCAGTCCGGCGTCCGTCGTTCGCCCCAGGACTCGTTCTGCGGGAAGGCCTGGGCTGCCTTGGCGTAGGCCGCGGCGGCAGCGCTTTTGTCGCCCTCACGCAACGCCAGTTTGGCCCGCAGCCACCACGCGAGGCCGCCGTCACCGGCCTGCTCGAGGAAGGCTTTGGCGCTGGCGTAATCGCCCTGTTGATAATTCATCGCCGCCAGGCGATCAGCGTTATCCAGACTGCCACGGGTACTGTTTTGCAGCAGTTTGATCAATTTTTGTTCGTTCGGCGGTTGATCACCGAATGACCAGCCCAGTCGACTGATCAACGACGCCGTCACCAGTTGCTGCACCGCTTTGCCCTTGAGCACCTCGGCCAGTTGATCGTCAGGCATCGCCGCCAGATCGGCCATCAACAGCTTCAGCGAGGTGTAACCCACCGCCGAACCGTGAAGGTTTTGCGTGGCGTAGAGTTCGATGGCGTTGTTCCAGTCGCCAGCGGTGCGGGCCACTCGCGCTTCTTCGCCGAGGCTGGCGACACCCAGTTCCAACGGGTCGCTGAAGCCGTCGATGCTCAACTGACGAGTCTGCTCGAAGGCCTTTCGAGATTGAGCCAGCAGGTCCGGGCCGGCACCCGCTTCTGAACTCATGGCGAACAGTGCCCGCCCCAACGAATAAGCCGCCCAGGTGCTGCGCAACGGGCGTTGATCCGCCGGCAGCGCCAGCACTTTCTGAAAGTATTCGGCGGCCAAACCATGGTCACCGGCGTTGAATGCCACCGCGCCAGCCAGATAGAACGTGAACTCGGTCGGCAGATTCGCGCCTTGCTCTTCTACCTGACGGGCATCGGTCAGGCTGCGCAGCTGTTTCACCCGCGCTTGTTGCTCGGGCGTCAAACCGGCCTGTTCGGCAGTGTCCCGCTGACCGGTGTAATCGGGCGCATCGCCATAACCGTCCCCGGGAATGTTGGTGGCGGCGGTGACATTTTTCAGTCCCGCGATGGCATGCCCGAGGCGGTTGATCTCAAGGTTGAAGTTGCCTTCCGGCAGTTCCGCCAGCGACTGGTCACGGTTGTCCAGCAGGCGCATGGGGAAGTCCGGCCCGCAGGCCAGCGCCGAACCCAACGGCAGGCTGAGGCTCAGGCAAAGCACATGGCGGGGCCAGTTACGGGTGAACATTCGAACCTCCTTGATCAATATTTGCGCAGCGTGCCCAACCGATGGCGCGCTGCCCGCCGGCCGGTATTCGACCCTCGCGCAGGCGGGTGAAGGTAAGCAGATCCGGGCGCTGTTGCAATGCATAACCGGCCAATGCATCGGCGCCATCGCAGCCCTGCACCGCCAGTGTCAGGCGTTCGGGCCAGGCGCTGTCGAGGTTGCCTTGGTTGCTGACGCTGATGTCGTAGAGACCGTCCTGCGCCGAGAGCTTCAGCCCCACACGACTGTCGAGGGTATCGCCGCGCGCCACAGCGATAAGCGTCGTCAGGCTCCAGGCCCTGCGATCATTGGCCAGCGGCAGACGAAACCAGATCAGTCCGGCCAGATGAGCCGGTGGATCGGCGCGCAACTCGGCGCCGAGTTTGCTCAGTTGCTGCGGGTCTGCCAGCAATTCCCGGCGTTTGCCGCCCCGCTCGATGGGCACTTCGCTTTCCACAACCGGCGCACCACTGGCCCCTGGCAACAGCGCCACGCCATAAGCCGGCAGCGCCAGATAAAATGGTTTCGAAGTAATACGGCTCCAGGCCTTGGCCCACTGCCGGGCCTGATCCGGGTCGAACAGCCCACGTCGTGGATCGCTCACCGCATGCACCTGCAAGACGCTGCTGTCGACCGTCGCCAGCAGCGCCGGCAACTCAGGGCTGTCGAGCCAGGCCGGCAACGCGGTGATGCTCAGCGGCAAGGAAGCCGGCAGGTCGGCGCGCAAATGCGTGAGAAATTCGCGGTAGGCCGGTAGCCGGACGTTACCCGCATCGTGGTCGATTTCCACACCGGAGAGGACCAGCCCCTGCCCTTGCCAATCACTGAGCACTTGCTGGATTTGCGCCGTGACCTCGCCCTGATCCAGCCCCTTTAGCTGGCCATCCAGACGAACCACTGCAATCAGCGGTCGACCATCCCGCTTGAGCAGCGCCGGATCGATCCGCGCCCGGCTCCAACCGGCCTGCGGAAATGCCTGCAAGGCCAGCACGCGCAAGGTCGAGAAATCGGCGCGGCTGTCGCGCAGCGCGGCGTCATGGGCCGGCGTCCATTGGCGTTGCCAGACATAGAGTTGCCGATCGAGCGGCGGCGTGTCCGGTCGCTCGCAACCGTTGAGCAACACCGCTGTCAGCAAAACGAGCAAGCGTGTGAAAAAAACCATGAAAAACCTTATCCCTGAATTACAAAAAGGGCCTCTGAAGGCCCTTTGTCGCTCTGCTCGTTACCCTACTCAGCCATTGGCTTGCGGGCAATGATCACCTGACTTTTCGGTACCAGGCGCTACTGGAAGAGAATTCCCGGTCCCACATTGGGTTAGCTGTGTGGCGCAGGTTTTGGTACGCCCACGTTATCCAGCATCCGGTTCGCCGCCAGTTCTGCCAGCATGACGATCTGTTGAATCGCCATCGCCGTGTGCCGGTGCGGCCCTTCCAGATACCCCGCAAAATCACTCGCCATCACACTGGCCTGGGCCAACGATTCACAGGTGTGGGCCAACAGGTCTTCGTCTTTGATATCCGGCGCAACCCTATACATCGTGCTCGGCTTGCGGGCCACGGGGGATTTGAGGGCGGCTGGGTTGAGGTAGTGATCGAGCGCGCGTTCGGCGGCTTCGTTGAGTTTTTTTGAATTGAGGGATTCGTAAGGGGAAGTGCTGTCCGCTTCGGGCGGATTTGGTGTCGGCTTAAACATGGCAAAGATCCTTAAAGAGATGGAGCTGCCATTTTTCGTTTTCCAGACGAAAGGGGTGGCAGCTGTACGCGGACTGGAAAAACCGGTAAAGGATCAAACCCGGCAGACCCGAAGGTCTCCCACGCACAGCCGCCATAACTGCAGAGCTGAAAAAGCGCCGCATTATGTCATCTGCTGTGATCCTGTACTTCGGGTTTTCCAGGCCCGATCGCTGAATTGCCAGCGACCCCCAAAGCCTATCCACCCCATTTCCGACCGACAACCGTCAAAACCTGTCGGAAACATCCCCCCAAAATCATCGTCTGTAGGACTGCCTGAAGATCAAAAGATCGAGCACCAAAGGCTCCGAACCCTGCGCCGGCACCGCGCAACAAATCAGCACCTGTCCGTCATCCGGCACTCCTGTCGGGGGCTGTGGATAATTCACCTGGCCGCAGCCCCCCTAGAGCCTTGGCTTGCAGGCGTGCGTTCGCCTGCGCCCAGGTGCCGGTCAGCAAACTGGTGGGTGACGCGCCGTCAAAGCGCCAACGCAAGGCCAGCGCCGCGGGCCGCCGTACCACGCGCTCCACCTCGAATGTCCACAGCCGCTCGGCCCCTTGAAAAGCTTCGACCTGCGAGCCTTCGAGAATCACTTGGGTGCGACCGCTGAGGTGCAGCAGGTCGCCCGAATCGAAATCGATGAACAGCAAACCGGCTCGAGGATTGATCAGCAGGTTGCCCAAGGTATTGAAGAACAGGTTGCCAGCGAAGTCCGGGATGGTCAGGCGATTGCCCTCTACCTGGACGAAACCGGCCTGGCCACCCCGATGAGAAACGTCCACCGAGCGTTGGCCATCGACATCCGCATAACTGGCGACAAAGAAAGTATCAGCGCCGGCGATCATGGCTTTGGCCGCGTCATCCAGCCCATTGAGGTGCTGTGCGATACGGGTCGCCGGATCCGCCAGGGGCACCGAGCGAAACTGGCGCAATTGAATGTATTTCGGGCAATTGCCGAAAGATTGCTCCACCGTCACGTCGAAGCCACTCGCCGTTACAGCGCCGACTCGACCATTGAGACGGTTGCGACGTCGTGTATGCAGCTCGATGCCGAGCAGCCCGATCGCCGCCCCGTCTTGCAGTTGCGCAGGGTCGTCGTGGCCAGGCAGGCTGCCGAACTGCAATAGCGCAGGCTCGGGAGAATGGGCAAAGCCCGGCGCCCCTTCAAGAATGCTGGCCCAAGGGTTGCCGTCAGCATCCACCGCGCCGTACAGCATGAACGGTAGTTGCTGATAGAACGTGCGGTGCTGATCCGGCATCTCGCTGCGAATCACCCTACAACCCAATGTGTCCATTCGCTCGGCGACACCCACGTGAGCCTGCAACTGTTTCTCGCCTGCGTGCCAAGGTGAACGTTCCATAACGGCTTCTCCCCTGCGCTCCTCGCGCAATAAGAACGGCCCGGATGAGTCGGGCCGTGAGCATCAGGCAGTTTTTTGCAAACCGGCAACGGTGCGCGGCATGCCGACAAACCCTGGCAAGGCTTCAATTCGCGCCAGCCACGCGCGGATGTTGGCGTAGTCGTCCAGCGACACATTGCCTTCCGGTGCATGGGCGATGTAGCTGTACGCGGCGATGTCGGCGATGGTCGGCTCGCTGCCGGCCAGATAGGCCGTTGCGCCCAGTTCCTGATCGATCGCTTTGAGCCAGGTGTGGGCATAAGTGATCACCTCTTGCGCATTGAAAGGCGCGCCAAACACAGTGATCAGCCTTGCCCTGGCAGGGCCGAAGGCTATCGGCCCGGCGGCGACCGACAACCAGCGCTGAACCTTGGCCGCACCGACCGGATCGGTTGGCAGCCAGTGGCCGTTACCGTATTTCAGCGCAAGGTAGACCAGGATCGCGTTGGAGTCGGCCAGCACCACGCCTTGATCATCAATCACTGGAACCTGACCAAACGGGTTGAGCGCCAGGAAGTCCGGTTGCTTATGAGCGCCTTTGGCCAAATCGACGAAGATCAGCTCGGTCGGCAATTGCAGCAGGGACAGCATCAGCTCCACACGGTGTGAATGGCCGGAACGAGGGAAGTTGTAGAGTTTGATGGCTTGCATGGTCGACTCCGCTGGGTGGTGGCGCCGTTCAGGAAAGATCAGCGCCGATAGCGGGCTATCTTCCACCTGCCACCAAAACAACAGAATAACCAGCAAACGCAATCCATTATTTCAGCCAGTGCAATAACCCTTCAGCCGTGCAGGGCAGGGTGTTCGCGCAGCACCTTCACCGCGAAGTCCACAAAACTACGGACCCGCACCGGGGCCTTGCGCCCACCCTGGTAGACCACATGAATGGGCAATGGCGGCAGTTCGAAGTCAGCCAGAACAATTTCCAGATCACCGGCGGCGACCTTGTTCGCCACTTGGTACGACAGCACTCGAGTCAGTCCCAGTCCCATGGTGGCGGCCGTGATAGCCGCCTGATTGGCGGTGACCACCAGACGCGGTTCCGGACGAACGCTGATCGGCTCTCCCGCGTCAAGGAATGGCCAGCTTCTGTGCTGGCCAATGGACGAGGTTGCGATGATCGGGGCCGCGCTCAAATCGGCAGGATGCCGGGGCCGACCATGGTCAGTCAGGAAGCCAGGGGACGCGCAGATCACCCGCCGCACTTCGCCCACGCGAATTGCATGCTGATTGCTGTCAGGCAACTCACCGATGCGCACAGCCACATCGATACCCTCCTCGACCATGCTCACCACCCGGTCGACCAGTAATGCGTTGATGCTGACTTCAGGGAATTGAGTCAGGTAACCGACCATGACCGGCGTGACGAACAACTCACCGAACAATACCGGCGCGGTGATCGTCAGTTGCCCACGGGGTTGGGCGTGGCTGCCCGCCGCCGAATCCTCGGCTTCCTGCACCTCGGTGAGAATTCTCCGACAGTCTTCCAGATAACGCTGACCCGCCTCGCTCAAATGCACGCTACGGGTGGTACGCGTCAGCAACTGAGTGCCAATGCGCCTCTCAAGTGCCGCCACTGCCCGGGTGACACTGGCCGCCGACATCCCCAAACGCCGCGCCGCCGCCGAGAAGCTTTGCTCCTGGGCGACGGCAGCGAAGACCTGCATTTCCTGGAATCGGTCCATCGGGCATGTCCTTCATTGAGATAAGAAATCGCAACCGTAGGCTGCGATTTTTATTTCTGTGTAGCGTAAATGATCCAGGGCCATCGATGGCGGCTACGCGAGCGGCAAATTCTGATGTAAACACCGCATTGATGGCAGGCGTCAGCCGTGGGTTCGGCCTGGCACGTGCTCTCAGGTAAACATCGGCAAGACAGCACACACAAAAAACGACCCGCACACGGCGGGTCGTTTTGTGTGTGGCGAAGGATCAGAAGTGATAGTGACGAAACAATAAAGGTTGTCACAGTGCCCCGCGTAGTCCGCGGCCTGTAAGTCCCTACTCAGTCGGGACAGTGCTTGCCCCGTTGCCGCTCAGCAAGCCCCCTGGATGGCGCGTTCACTTTAGAAGTAAGTCCCGCTCTTGGTTACTTCTGATAACTTGCTACCGCTTGCTCAAGATTGAAGAGCATTCGTGTGCGGCTCAGTTCTGCCAACGGCGAATGCATCATCATAGCCAATACAGTGGGGTTCATACCTACGAGCAAAAGTGTCACGCCTTGATCGCGCAATCGGCGCTCACCTTCCGTCAGCATTTTGAGCGCGGTGTATTCCAGATCGAATACACCACTGAAATCAAGCGCCACAACGCGTGGTCTCGCCTGGTCGACCAATGTGCGCATCTTTTGTCCGACTCTCTCAGCATTGGCGAAGAAGAGGCGGCCTTCGAGGTGAAGTAAAAGTAAATCCGAGAAATGTTCATCAAGGGGATTGGCGTCGCTCTCTGGACGAAAAACATTGGTGCCTGGCTTGCGAACCATCACATAGACCGGGGGGTCGGAAACCTGATGAGCCAAGGCCAACAGTGAGACGATTATTGCGACGAGGATGCCTTGCAATGTTCCAAGCATCATGACCCCTAAAGTTGCGACAAGCGCCCAGATAAACTCTGTGCGGCGCACTTTGAGAATTTCTCGAAATTCGGAAGGGTCAATAAGCCCAACAGAATAGACGATAACCACGGCAGCCAATGTGGCATTGGGCATCAAGCCAATATAGGGGGCCAATAACAGGCAGGCACCCAATGCCAAAACGGCTGTTATCAATCCAGCCAACTGAGTGTGAGCCCCTGCCTGGCGATTCACCGCCGTCTGAGTCGTGCCCCCTCCGGCAGCCATGGCTCCGAGGAAGGCACCCCCTATATTTGCGATGCCTGTCGCGATTAATTCCCGGTTTGCTTGAGGCGAGGGTTCATCACTGCTACTAAAGGCACGCCCCGCGGCGATTGTTTCGGTAAAACTCATCAACGCAATGCCTGCAGCGGAAGGCCAGAGCTGTGCCACCAGCCCCCATTTGGGCAACGTCAAGGCAGGTAAACCGGTTGGAACATGACCGACGACCGAAACACCATGGTGATTCAGCCCAAGCAGGCTCACCCCGACAATCCCAATGGCCACCGCTGCCAATGGTGCTGGTATGGCCGGCGTAAAGCGCTTCATGGTGATCAGGATAAGCACCATGAGTGCCCCGACTGCAACAGTAGGCAACGACGCATCAGGGATTCCCTGCAGCGTGACTAGCAAATTATGGAGGAAGTTGCCCTTATCAATATGGATGCCGATTAGTTTGGGAACTTGATCAAGCACTATTACAATGCCGATTCCTGCCTTGAATCCAACCAGTACAGGCTCGGAGATAAAGTTGGCGACAAAGCCCATGCGCAAAAGCCCCGCCAGAGCGAGGAATACCCCTACCAGCAAGGCTAACGTGGCTGATCCTGTCATCAAGTCTGCCAGATCGCCGGACGCGCTAATCTGATTGAGTGCCGAACCGGCAAGGATGGCGAGTGTCGTAGTCGTACTGACGCTGAGTGGCCGCGACGAACCGAGCACGGCATAAATCAACATCGGCACCATCACCGTGTAAAGCCCTACCTGTACCGGTAAGCCGGCAATGGTTGCATATGCCAGCGCTTTGGGTATGACAACAGCCGCTGTGGTCAGACCTGCAACCGTATCGCCTTTGAGCCAGGTCTGCCGATAGTTGCGCATCCATTCCGGTACCGGCACACGCGATCTGCGACTCGAATGCCCAAGTGCGACTTTGGCCTGGTCGATCTGTTGGGGGGTATTCGGTTCAGAGGGGCGCCGACTCATTGAAAACTCCCAAGTGAGACCAAGTTCAGCAAGTGATCTATACGGACTCAGTATGGGAACGCGCGGGCGTCGGGGTTTGCTTTAAATCAACTATTCGTCGCGCACTCAAATCCATCTGGATCAATGTAGTTCATTTGCCAAGCCTCCACCGATGCCGCCGCACAGGTTGGCGGATGAGTCATTCCCCGACCACAATGACATGACTCCACCCCTCGACAGGCAGGCCATCGATGTATCAGAACCTGGCTCTGCTTGCCGCCTTCCTGCTGGCCTACAGCATATTTGCAGGGCGTTTCGAGTCACGCCTGCTCAATGGTCCGCTCATGTTCATGCTTGCCGGTCTGATTCTCGGCCCGGCGGTTCTGGGCATTCTGCAACCTCGGATTGACAAGGACGGCCTCAAAATCCTGGCAGAACTGACATTGGCAATTGTGCTCTTCAGCGATGCGGCCAACGCTGACCTCAAGGTTCTAAGAGCACACGAAGGATTGCCGCTGCGCTTGTTGATGATAGGGCTACCACTGACCATTCTGAGCGGTTGGCTGGTCGGCATCTGGCTGTTCCCGCAGGTACCCTCGGTGGAATTGGCAATACTGGCGACCCTTCTGGCTCCCACCGATGCTGCACTGGGTAAGGCCGTTGTGAGCAATCCCAAGGTTCCGGCGTCCGTGCGTGAAGGGTTAAACGTGGAGAGCGGATTGAATGATGGCATCTGTGTTCCCGTCCTGTTGATGTTCCTGGCCCTGCTGGTCGAAGAGCAGACGCAGTCACCCCTCGCGCTGGCAATGGAGTTGGTTATCGAGGAGCTGGGCATCGGTGCCGTCATCGGTATCGCCCTTACGCTTATTGCCTGGCTGTTGCAGCGTTACTCCGAAAAACACCATTGGCAAACCCCCATGTGGTCACAACTGACACTGCCCGGGTTAGCCATTCTTTGCTTCGCCACAGCGCAAGCATTAGGCGGGAGCGGGTTTATCGCCGCGTTCGTCGGCGGGTTGTTCGCCAGTTATTTGTTTCCCGAGCAAAAACATCACCTGCTCGAGGCCAGCGAAGAGTTCGCCAGCCTGTTGTCGGTCATTACCTGGGTCGTATTCGGGGCGCTGGTCATCCCTCGGGCCTGGAGCAGTCTTACCTTGAACATCTGGCTTTACGCAGTGCTCAGCTTGACCGTGATTCGCCTGCTGCCCGTGCTGATCAGTCTGGTGGGAACCCGCTTCGATTTCGAAACCCGCCTGTTCATCGGTTGGTTCGGCCCGCGAGGTCTGGCCAGCATCGTCTTCGCCGTCATGATATTGGACTACCCTCTACAAGCCAGTCGTACCCTGATAGCTGTCGCGGTCTGCACCGTTTTACTCAGCGTGCTACTGCATGGCTTGAGTGCCAATCCATGGGTTGCTCGGCTGGCTCGTCGTGATCATTGATTTCCGTCAAATTTGCCACGGTTTGTTGGTTCGCATAGTGAAGACATAGTGGCTACGCTTCTGTTCGAGTGACCTTTACGGAGCATAGGCATGGGCGCAAACATGAACGTCGTCAGACAGCTCGTCGGCTTGCCCATCGCGATGATGATAGGGGTCTTGGGCCTGGTTGCCGGTTGTGGCAAAGAGCCCACTACCCTGGCCCGTCAAGCCCCCGATGTAACGGTCATGACGGTCACCGCGCGCGACACCCCGGTCTCGTTCGAATTCGTTGCCCAGACACAGAGCTCCCGCGAGGTGGAGATCCGCGCTCGAGTTGCCGGCTTCCTGGAGAAACGGCTGTACACCGAAGGCGATTTGGTGAAGGCCGGGCAAACGCTGTTTCAAATGGACCGCAAACCTTTTGAAGCCGCGTTGCTGTCAGCCCAGGGGCAATTGGCTCAACAACAGGCACGCTGGGAAGTGGCCAAGTCTACGTTGGCCCGCGTCCGTCCCTTGGCGGCGCAGAATGCGGTCAGCAAGATGGATCTGGACAACGCCGTCGGCGATGAGCGTCAGACACGGGCCGCCGTACTCGCCGCCGAGGGCACGGTTCGCACCGAGCAGTTGAACCTCAGTTACACCACCATAGCCTCCCCCCTCACCGGTCTTTCAAGTTTTGCCAAAAAACAGGAAGGCAGTTACGTCACTCCAGGCGAATCAGGGCTGTTGACCACTGTGTCACAGATGGACCCGATCTATGTCAACTTCAGTCTTTCGGAAAACGAGACGCTCAAATACCGCGACGAGATTGCTGCCGGACATCTCATATTCCCCCCGCGCAGTGAGTTTGTCGTCGAGGTGGTGCTGGCCGACGGCTCAGTGGTACCTGACCGTGGTCGCCTGAATTTTGCCGCGCCCTCTTATAGCCAGGAGACTGGTACCTTTCTGGTCCGCGCCGTAGTCGCCAACCCGACCGCCCAACTGCGTCCCGGGCAATTCGTGCGGGCGCGGGCAATCGGAGCTTCCAGGCCTAACGCCATTGTGGTGCCGCAGAAGGCGGTACTGGAGGGCGCCAAGAGCCATTTCGTGTGGGTGGTCAATGCAGAGGGCAAGCCCGAGCAACGCATTGTCGAAGTGGGCGACTGGCATGGTGATGACTGGTTCATTACCAAAGGGTTGCAAGCCGGCGAGCGCATAGTGGTCGATGGTGCGATCAGAGTGGCACCCGGAGCGCAGCTGAATATCATCGCCCCCCCTCCCCCCGCGCAGGCAGGCGAGACGACGGCGAAACCGAAAGCCGGTACGTCGGCGCAAGACGCTGGGCGTAGCCCATGAGCATTTCACACTATTGCATTGATCGCCCCATCTTCGCTTCGGTGATCTCGATCATCATCACCTTGGCTGGCGCAGTTGCGATGGTCAAACTGCCGGTCGCCCAGTACCCGGATATCACGCCGCCGCAAATTACGGTTTCAGCGACCTACCCGGGGGCCGATGCACAAGTCGTGGCCAATAATGTGGCAGCGCCTATCGAGCAGCAGGTCAACGGCGCCGACAACATGATCTACATGAACTCGTCGAGCTCCGCGACGGGCAACATGACCCTCAACGTCTTCTTCGAGATTGGCACCGACCCTTCTCTTGCCCAGGTGGACGTGCAAAACCGGGTCAATCTGGCCTTGCCGCAACTGCCCTCCGCCGTTCAGAGCCAGGGTATACAGGTGCAGAAGAAATCCTCGGCGTTCATGATGGTTCTCGCCGTGTACTCTGCCGGCGAGCGTTATGACAGCACCTATGTCGCCAACTACGCAAACCTCTACATTCTGGATGCAATCAAGCGTATTCCGGGCGCCAACCAGGCCAGTATTTTTGGTACGCCGGACTACGCCATGCGGATCTGGCTTAAACCCGATCGAATGGCTCAGTTGGGGATTACCGCCGCCGACGTGCAGAAAGCTGTCGCCAACCAGAACCAGCAATTCGCCGTAGGCCGTGTCGGTCAATCCCCTACGGGCCAGGCCGTGGAGCAGTCCTTTGCAGTGACGACCAAAGGCCGGCTGACCGAACCTGCCGAGTTCGAGAACATCATCTTGCGCGCCAGCAATGATGGGGCTGCAATCGTTCGTCTCAAGGATATCGGCCGGGCCGAGCTCGGGCAGAAAGACTACTCATTGCGCAGTACCTACCAGGGCCGTCCGGCGACATTGATTGCGGTGTATCAACAACCCGGCGCAAACGCACTCGACGTCTCGGCAGCGGTCACCTCGACCCTGGCGCAAATGAAGTCGACCTTTCCCGAGGGGATCGAATACAAGATCGTCATGGACACTACGGCGTTTACCCGCGCGTCGATTTCCGAGGTGATACACACCTTTTTCGAAGCGCTGGTGTTGGTGGTTGTGGTGGTTTTCATCTTCCTGCAGAGCCTGCGTGCCACCCTGATCCCGGTGCTGGCGGTGCCGGTGTCGATTGTCGGCACCTTCATCGGCATGTCGGCGTTGGGGTTTTCAGTGAACATGCTGACACTGTTCGGCATGGTGCTGGCGATCGGCATCGTGGTGGACGACGCCATCGTGGTGATCGAAAACGTCGAACGTAATATGCAGGTCCACAAAATGTCTCCCAAAGACGCCGCCAAACGGGCCATGGATGAAGTGGCGGGGCCGGTGGTGGCGATCGTGCTGGTGTTGTGCGCGGTGTTCATCCCGGTGGCATTCATGGGGGGGATCACAGGCCAACTCTACAAACAGTTCGCAATCACCATTGCCATCTCCGTGGTGATCTCCGGCCTGGTCGCTTTGACACTTTCACCGGCCTTGGCCGCGCTGCTGCTCAAGCCTCAGCATGGTGATAAAAACGCATTTTTTCGCTGGTTCGAGCGCAGCTTCGAACGCATGACCGAGGGCTACTCGCGCGCGGTGGCCTTTATGATCAAGCGCTTTGTGCTGGCGTTGTTACTCTTTGCCGGCATGATCGCGCTGATTCTGGTGATGGCGCAGCGCATTCCCAGTGCCTTCCTGCCACCGGAAGACCAGGGTTATTTGCTGGGGGCCGTGATCATGCCGGATGCCGCCAGCCTGGATCGCACCGGCGAGGTGGGCAAAATAGCCAGTGACTTCTTCATGAACGATGAGTCCGTCGAGGGCGTCGCCATCGTTAACGGCTACAGCCTGCTCGACGGCCAGAACAAGAACAATGCTGCCGCCTTCTTCGTCGGGTTCAAGGATTTCGAGGAGCGCTACAAGGACTCGGAAACGATCAAGGAACAAAGCGCCCCTGTGGTGATTCAAAAAGCCGCCCGCGCTTTTTCCACGGTACAGGGCGGGATCATTCTGCCGGTCAATCCGCCGTCCATTCCCGGCCTGGGCACCACAGGCGGCATGGAGGTATGGGTTCAAAGCAAGGGGGACGCCAGTGTCGACCAACTGGCTGAAATGGTCGGCAACCTTGTCGCAAAAGCCAAACAGCGCCCGGAACTCGGCGCCATTACCTCCACCTTCAATGTGTTTTCCCGGCAATTGCTGGTCAACGTAGACCGGGAAAAGGCAGAGACGTTGGGCGTGCCGGTGGAAGACGTATACAGCACCATGCAAACCATGTTCGGCTCTCTCTATGTTTCTCAATTCAACAAATTCAGCCGGTTGTGGCAGGTGATTCTGCAGGCTGAACCGAGCTATCGGCTCAAGGCCGAAGACCTGCAACAGATCTACGTGCGCAGCAAAAACCTTGAAATGGTGCCACTCAAAGCCTTGCTGACCACCCGCTACGTCACAGGTCCCGATCTGCTGACCCGTTTCAACAACTTCCCTGCGGTCAAACTCACCGCCAACGCAGCCCCCGGCTACAGTTCCGGCCAGGCGCTCAAGGCCCTGGAAGAAATCAGCGCTGAAATCATGACCAACGACTACGCCCTGGCCTTGAGTGGCGAAGCATTCGAGGAGAAAAAAAGCGGAGGGGCCTCCTCTCAGGTGTTCATCTTCGGCCTGGTCATGGTGTTCCTGATCCTGGCGGCCCAATACGAAAAATGGTCCCTGCCCATCGGCGTGCTGCTGGCCGTGCCCTTTGCATTGTTCGGCGCGCTGCTTGCGGTATTGATGCGGGGGTTGAGCAATGACGTCTACTTCCAGATCGGCTTGACCATGCTGGTGGCCCTGGCCGCCAAGAACGCCATCCTGATATTCGAGTTTGCGGTCCTGAACCGGGAAAACGGCATGTCTGCCTACGACGCCGCCATGACCGCCGCAAGGGAGCGCTTGCGGCCTATCGTGATGACTTCCCTGGCGTTCATCCTCGGCTGCGTTCCGCTGGCCATTGCTGTCGGTGCCTCCGAGAACAGCCGTCACTCCATTGGTACAGGGGTCATTGGCGGCATGCTGGCGGCGACGGTGATCGCGATCTTCTTTATCCCCCTCTTCTATTACCTGGTGGAGCGAATGTTCGGGGAAAAGGAGGGAGCCCAAAAAGCTGTTGAGCTGGTTGCACCGGCGCAGGCTGCGCAGATTCCCGACGGCGCGGCGCAAAACAGACATGAGGGGGATTGAGATGCGTGAGTTCCCTCTCCCACTGTTGTTGTGTCTGAGCCTGGCGGGTTGCATGGTGGGTCCTGACTACCAACACCCAAATGTTGAAACCCCCGCGGCCTACCGTTATGCGGACAATGAAGCAAAGAATCTGTCGAACACGCTGTGGTGGGAGCAGTTCCAGGACCCCGTCCTGAATGATCTGATCCGCACCGCGTTGCTCGAAAACAAAGACATCAAGATTGCCGCCGCGCGGGTGGAAGAGTTCCAGGGCCGTTACGGCCAGACCCGTTCCCTGTTGTTTCCACAAGTCGGGCTGGGAGCCCAGGGTCAGCGGAGCCGGTCGCCGCGAGACAATGGTCCGGTACCGCTGGATCCGTCGGTAGATCCGGTGTTCAACAACTACCAGGCCATTCTCAGCGTGAACTGGGAACTTGATATCTGGGGCCGTTTGCGCCGCCTCGACGAATCCGCCCGTGCCGATCTGCTGGCTTCGGAAGAAGGCCGTCGAAGCGTCATATTGAGCCTGGTGGCTTCGGTAGCGTCGAGTTACGTGACCCTGCGCGATCTCGACCGGGAGCTGGAAATCGCCCGCACGACCGCCAAGGCGCGCGGTGATTCCTACGAGATATTCAAACTGCGCTATGGTGCTGGCACCATTTCCGAAATGGAATTGGCGCAGAACCAATCCGAATACGAGCGCACCCAGGCGTCGGTTGCGCAATTCGAACCGTTGGTCGCGCAACAGGAAAACGCCCTGGCCGTATTGCTTGGCCGCAACCCGGGGCCAATCATCCGCGGGCATGACCTGGCTCAACTGAATCTGCCATCGGTGCCTGCCGGCTTACCGTCGGATTTGCTCGAACGGCGACCTGATTTGCGTCAGGCAGAGCTGAATCTGATCTCGGCAAATGCCCAGATCGGCGCGGCCAAGGCCCAGTATTTCCCGACCATTTCCCTGACCGGGCTGTTGGGTTCTGTCAGCAATCAACTGTCGAACCTGTTCACCGGGCCCGCCTCCACCTGGTCCTATGGTGTTGCGGCGAGCATGCCGATCTTCACTGCCGGCGGTATCGCCGGGCAGGTGCAGCAAGCCGAAGCCTTCCAACAACAAGCGCTGCTGACGTACCAACAGGCGATTCAATCAGCGTTCAGGGACGTTGAAAATGCCTTGGTCGCGTCGAGCAAATCCAGAGAGCAGATGGACTACCAGTCAAGGCAGGTGGAGGCTCTGCGCACTTATGCCCATTACGCACGGCTGCGCTATGACAACGGCTACACCAGCTACATCGAGGTGCTGGACGCCGAGCGTAGCCTGTTTGATGCCGAATTGAATTACACCCGCACCCGTGGCTCGGTGTTCACCAGCATGATTGATCTGTACAAGGCAACCGGCGGAGGTTGGGTGAATCAGGCTGACAAGCTGACGGCAACCGCCGCCGAACAATCAGGCCAGCGGTAGATTGCTGGCTGAGCGATTAATCGGTGCAACCTCAGGATGGAAAGTGGCTACGGCCTTGTCCTGATTACGGCTTATTGCAACCGTGGGTTGACTGAGTAGTACCCAAGAGCACTCGACTTCGTTGAATAAAGGAGCGGACATGTCTCGCAGCAAGAAGAGTCCTATCAAAGGTGCGGTGAAGGACGCAAAGAGCATGGGGGGTGACGAACCGATTTTTCGCTCGCGCAAAGAACGCCTGGAAGCGGGTGAACGTTTATCCGAGAGCTTGCCGCACGCACTTCACGCCGTTTGGAAGCCGAAGCGCAAACACCGCGACCCTATTGAAATCCTGGAAGCGTCGAATCGATATCGCCTGCCCAATCTGATTCCTGTCCGCTACGGGCGCATGTTACATAGCCCGTTCACCTTTCTGCGCGGCTCTGCGGGGGTGATGGCTCATGACTTGGCTAATACTCCGAATACGGGCATTCAGGTCCAGGCTTGCGGGGATTGTCATCTCTTGAACTTCGGACTGTTTGCGACCCCTGAACGCAACCTGATTTTTGACATCAACGATTTCGACGAAACCCTTCCTGCCCCTTGGGAATGGGATGTAAAACGCCTGGCAGTCAGTTTCGTCGTGGCCGCCCGGGACAACCGGCTCAGCGACAAAGACGCCCAGGCGATAACGGTCGAGTGTGTTCGTGCTTACCGCGAGCGACTGCGCAAACTGTCGAAGATGAGCCCGTTGGAGGTCTGGTATGACCGCATGGACGCTCAAATGATCATCGACATGGCCCCCAATGCCAAAATCAAAAAAAATAGAGAACAGCTGATCGCCAAGGCCAAAGCACGCATCGGCGATTACCTTTATCCGACGATCAGCAACGAAGTGGCGGGGCGTCGGCGCCTGCTCGATCAGCCGCCGATACTGTTTCATATCTATGAAAAGGACTTCGCACAACGCGTGCAGATGGCGCTGAAAGACTATCGATTATCGCTGCCCCTTGAACGGCGTGTGCTTTTCGATCGTTACCGACTCGAAGACTTTGTCGTCAAGGCTGTCGGGATCGGCAGCGTCGGCACCTATTGTTTTGTCGGCCTGTTCTTTTCCGCGGAAAACCACCCGTTGCTCCTGCAATTCAAGGAAGCCTGTCCCTCGGTGCTGGCTCCTTTTACAGACAAGAGCGACTTCGAGAATCAAGGTGAGCGCGTTGTCACCGGGCAACGGCTGATGCAGTCCTCCAGCGATATTTTTCTGGGCTGGACGCAGGGGAAAAATGGCCGGCATTTCTTCGTGCGGCAGTTGCGGGACATGAAAATGGCGGCCCCTGTCGAAGGCGCGACGGTCGATCAAATGAAGTTGTATGCCGAGTTGTGCGGTCTCACCCTGGCCCGTGCCCACGCCAAATCCGGGGATGCTGCACTCATCAGTGGCTATTTGGGAAAATCGGACACCTTCGATCTGGCCATTGGCAAGTTTGCCCTGAGCTATGCAGAGCAAAATGCGAAAGACTATGCATCGCTGGTGGCCGCTGAAAAATCAGGACGCATCAAAGCGTTGAGAGAAGAAGACTTATGAAACCGATCCCGCGTGCAACCTTGCTCGCATGCAGAACCCGATTGCCAGGTGCCACAAAACGTAGTGAGGCAAGGCCATGGATCACGATCCTTCAGCATCGAAGACCAGGCTTTTGCCGGGCTGTACCCGCCAAGTAGCGTTCTTCGTTGTTGCCTGCTGCGTCGCCGGATGCACAACGATGGGGCCGAACTCGATTCAGCGTGACCGTACAGATTACAGCACGGTCATTGCCTCGACCTGGAAAGAACAGACACTGCTCAATATCGTCAAATTGCGCTACGCAGATGCGCCGGTGTTCCTCGAAGTTTCCTCGGTCATCGCCTCGAGCGCGATGCAAAGTCAGGTCAACCTCGCAGCCAGTTGGTATTCGGGATTTCCCAACGACGGAAACAGCCAGGCCATCGGGGCTTCCGGCGTGTATACGGATCGCCCGACGATCAGCTACACCCCGCTTTCCGGGGAGAGATTCTCTCGCTATTTGCTGCAACCCCTATCGCCGGCTGCCGTATTCTCCCTGATTCAGGCGGGCTATCCCATCGATCGCGTCCTGCAATTGACCACCAGTGCCGTTAACGGTGTCTATAACCGATCCACATCACCCTCACGTTTTCGAGCAGCGGATCCACGTTTCTACGAGTTACTGGAAGCGTTCAGACGGATCCAGCGCTCCGAGTCACTGGGGATGCGCATCAATCAACGAAGCAGCGATGAAAGCATGCTCGTCCTGATCTCGCGGGACGTCTCCGGCGAGGTCGAGAACGATCGCCGAAAGGTGCGAGAACTCCTTCACCTGAGCCCCGATGCTAGCGAACTGAGTCTGACGTTCGGCATGGTGCAAAGGTATGACACCGAGGTTGCGTTACTCACTCGCTCCATGTCGGAAATCTTCGTGGAGCTGGCCGCAACCATCGAGGTTCCACCTGCACATTTGCAGGAAGGACGTGCAAACCCGGCGCCTGCCGCGCCTGAGCACGCAAGCCCATGGGACGAACCATTGGTGCGCATTCATTCGAGCAGGGAACGGCCAATCGATGCCTATGCGGCCGTTCGCTATCGCGACTATTGGTTCTGGATCGATGACCGCGACATGAAATCCAAATCGGAGTTCTTGTTCGTTCTCGTACTGTTTTCGCTCGCCGAAACGGGCGTGGCGCCACAGACGCCCGTGATCACCGTACCCGCCAACTGAACGACTACGGTAGCGCACATACCTTGAACAGCTTTTTGGCCATGTCGCGGGGAGTTGCTGGCAGAGAGGGGACCTCATGCTATCGAGTCACAGCGCAGGGTGCATAGCGTCACAACCTCATAAAGATTGCGGTTGCGACCCCGACGCCGGGGAAGCAACCGTGACAACCTCTGTTGTTTTGTGACAGTGAGATTTCGATCACCTGTGGATAACTTATTCCACCGTCACCGACTTCGCCAGGTTGCGCGGCTGGTCAACGTCCGTGCCTTTCAACACGGCGACGTAGTAGGAGAGCAGCTGCAACGGAATGGTATAGAGGATCGGCGACAGGATGTCGTGGATGTGCGGCATCTGGACAACATGAGTGCCTTCGCCATCGGTCATGCCGGCCTGCTCGTCGGCGAAGACGATCAGCTCACCACCACGGGCACGGACTTCCTGGAGGTTGGACTTCAGCTTCTCCAGCAACTCGTTGTTGGGTGCCACGGTGACCACCGGCATATCGTTATCCACAAGCGCCAACGGGCCATGTTTCAGTTCGCCCGCCGGGTAGGCTTCCGCGTGGATGTAGGAGATTTCCTTGAGCTTGAGAGCACCTTCCATCGCCACCGGGAATTGCGCGCCACGACCGAGGAACAATGTGTGGTTCTTCTCGGCGAACAGCTCGGCGATTTTCTCCACGGTGCTGTCCATGGCCAGCGCTTCACCTAAACGGGTCGGCAGGCGACGCAGTTCTTCGACCAGCGTGGCTTCGACACCTTCGGCCAACGTACCGCGAACCTGACCCAGAGACAGGGTCAGCAACAGCAGGCCGACCAGTTGAGTGGTGAAGGCTTTGGTCGAGGCCACGCCGATTTCGCGACCGGCCTGGGTCAGCAGGGTCAGGTCCGATTCACGCACCAGAGAGCTGATGCCGACGTTGCAGATTGCCAGGCTGGCGAGGAAACCCAGCTCCTTGGCATTGCGCAGGGCGGCCAGGGTGTCGGCGGTTTCACCGGACTGAGAGATGCTCACGAACAGCGTGTTCGGCTGCACCACTACTTTGCGATAGCGGAATTCGCTGGCGACTTCAACCTGACACGGAATGCCCGCCAGTTCTTCGAGCCAGTAACGGGCAACCATACCGGCGTGATAGCTGGTGCCACAGGCGACGATCTGTACATTGCGCACCTTGGCGAACAGCTCGGCAGCTTGGGGACCGAACGCCTCGACCAGCACCTGGTTCTGACTCAGACGACCTTCAAGAGTGCGTTGCACCACAGCCGGCTGCTCGTGAATCTCCTTGAGCATGTAATGCCGGAATTCGCCTTTGTCGGCGGCTTCGGCCCCGTCACGGTACTGGACGCTTTCACGCTCGACGAGTGCGCCGTTGATGTCCCAGATTTGCACGCTGTCGCGGCGAATTTCGGCGATATCGCCTTCTTCCAGGTACATAAAGCGGTCGGTGACCTGGCGCAGCGCCAATTGGTCGGAGGCCAGGAAGTTTTCACCCAGGCCCAGACCGATCACCAGTGGGCTGCCACTGCGAGCGGCGACCAGACGATCCGGTTGCCGAGCGCTGATAACGGCCAGGCCGTAAGCACCGTGCAGCTCTTTGACGGTCGCTTTCAGGGCCGCGGTGAGATCGGGCTGCTCATTGAGTTTTTCGTGCAGCAAATGCGCGATGACTTCGGTATCAGTGTCCGACGTGAACACGTGGCCCAAAGCCTTGAGTTGCTCGCGCAGGGCTTCATGGTTTTCGATGATGCCGTTGTGCACCACCGCCAGATCGCCTGAAAAATGCGGGTGAGCGTTGCGTTCGCACGGCGCGCCATGGGTCGCCCAGCGGGTGTGGGCAATGCCCAGACGGCCGACCAGAGGTTCTTGGATCAGCGCCTGTTCCAGTTCGCTGACCTTGCCCGGACGACGCACGCGCAAAAGTTTTTCATCGTTGGTGTACACCGCCACACCGGCGCTGTCATAGCCACGGTATTCCAGGCGCTTGAGGCCTTCGAGCAGGATGGCGGTAATGTTACGTTCTGCGACTGCACCGACAATTCCACACATGCTAGTTCTCCTGACTGACGGCGGCGCAAATCAAATTAATGCCGCGGGCCTGAATCTGATCGCGTGCCTCCAATGGCAAACGATCATCGGTAATGAGGGTATGGACGCTGCTCCATGGCAGCTCCAGATTGGGAATTTTGCGGCCGATCTTGTCGGCCTCGACCATCACGATCACTTCGCGGGCAACTTCGGCCATGACCCGGCTCAAGCCCAGCAATTCATTGAAAGTGGTGGTCCCGCGCACCAAATCGATGCCGTCGGCACCGATAAATAACTGATCGAAGTCATATGAGCGTAGTACTTGCTCGGCCACCTGACCCTGGAAGGACTCGGAGTGCGGGTCCCAGGTGCCCCCGGTCATCAACAGCACCGGCTCGTGCTCGAGTTCGCTCAAAGCATTGGCGACATACAAGGAGTTGGTCATCACCACCAGACCCGGTTGTTGGCCGAGTTCCGGGATCATCGCAGCGGTGGTGCTGCCGCTGTCGATGATGATTCGTGCATGCTCGCGGATCCGCGTGACGGCGGCGCGGGCAATGGCCTGCTTGTACTTGGAAATCGGTTGGCCAACGTCCGCGACCAACTCCTGAGGCATGGTGACCGCTCCGCCATAACGACGCAGCAGCAGACCGTTGCTTTCAAGCGCTGCCAAATCCTTGCGAATCGTAACTTCCGAGGTTTCGAAGCGCTTGGCCAATTCATCCACGCTCACTTCTCCCTGCTCGTTGAGCAAGGCGAGGATGTTATGGCGGCGTTGGGGCGTATTGCGTTTCGACATGGCTTGGTAAGTTTCGATTCGAAAGATAACGTAAGCAATCAAAGCCTATTAGCGAAACTTCGTCAAGCGGGACACGACAAAATGATCTGTGGATAAAAAGCTTCGCGGGCAAGCCTCGCTCCTACGGAATATCACCGTCCGTAGGAGCGAGGCTTGCCCGCGAAAGCGATCTCATGAGCGTCACATCATGCGCTGTGGATAACTTAACTCTTCTTGATCTTCTCCGGCCGCTTCCAGCCATCGATGTTCTTCTGCCGCGCCCGACCCACGGCCAACTGAGCCTTATCCACATTCTGGGTAATGGTCGACCCCGCCGCCGTGGTCGCACCCGCCGAGATATCCACAGGCGCCACCAACGAGTTGTTGGAACCGATGAACACATCTTCACCCAGCACGGTTTTCCACTTGTTCGCGCCATCGTAGTTGCAGGTGATGGTGCCCGCGCCAATGTTGGTACGCGCCCCGACCTCGGCGTCGCCCAGATACGTCAAGTGACCGGCCTTGGCGCCCTCGCCCAAGTGAGCGTTCTTCAGTTCCACGAAGTTACCCACATGCGCCCGAGCTTCCAGCACCGTACCGGGACGCAAACGAGCAAACGGGCCGGCATCGCTGCCTTCGCCGAGTATCGCGCCTTCAATATGGCTGTTGGCCTTGATCACCACGCCTTTGCGCAGGGTGCTGTCCTTGATCACGCAGTTCGGGCCGATCACCACGTCGTCCTCGATGACCACTTTGCCTTCGAGGATCACGTTGATATCGATCAGTACGTCGCGACCAATGATGACTTCGCCGCGCACATCAAAACGTGCGGGGTCGCGCAGGGTCACGCCTTGAGCCATCAAACGACGAGCGGCGCGCAGCTGATAGTGACGCTCGAGATCGGCCAGTTGTTTGCGATCGTTGGCGCCCTGCACTTCCATGGCATCGTGAGGATGTTCGGTAGCCACCACCAGACCATCGCTGACCGCCATGGCGATCACGTCGGTCAGGTAGTACTCGCCTTGGGCGTTGTTGTTGGAGAGCCGGCTCATCCAGTCGCCCAAGCGCTCGAAAGGAACGGCCAGAATGCCGGTATTACCTTCAGTGATCGCGCGTTCGGCTTCGTTGGCGTCTTTCTGCTCGACGATGGCGGTCACCTTGCCGGCGGCATCACGGACGATGCGGCCGTAGCCCGTCGGGTCATCCAGCTCGACAGTCAGCAAGCCCAATTGCTGCGGTGCAGCCTGCTTGAGCAGACGCTGCAGGGTTTCGACTTCGATCAACGGCACGTCACCATAGAGAATCAGCACGGTGTCGGACTCAATGAACGGCACGGCCTGGGCCACGGCATGACCGGTCCCCAGTTGTTTGTCCTGCAAGACGAAATTCAGGTCATCGGCGGCCAGACGCTCGCGCACGGCTTCGGCGCCATGGCCGATCACTACGTGGATGCGCTGTGGATCAAGTTGCCGGGCGCTGTGGATAACATGGCCGAGCATGGAGTTACCGGCGATCGGATGCAGGACTTTAGGCAAGGCCGAACGCATGCGAGTGCCTTGGCCGGCAGCGAGGATAACGATTTCAAGAGACATGACTGGCTACCAATCCTGGGGTGGTCAGCGGCTGCGACCAGGTAATGAAAGTCGGAAAAGAAAAAAGGGTAGCCGAGGCTACCCTTTTTAATCAATCGCACAACAAGTTGATGGCCGATTAGTGGCCGAACTTCTTGCGGATCTGCTGGACGGTGCGCAGCTGAGCTGCGGCCTCGGCCAGACGTGCGGCAGCAGAACCGTAATCGAATTCCGCGCCTCGCTCATGCAAGGCCTTCTCGGCAGCCTTAACGGCTTCCTGAGCGGAGGCTTCGTCCAGGTCGGCAGCACGTTGCACAGTGTCGGCAAGAACCTTGACCATGTTCGGCTGAACCTCGAGGAAACCGCCGGAGATGTAATACACCTCCTCTTCCCCGCCCTGCTTGATCAAGCGGATAGGACCCGGCTTGAGATTAGTGATCAGCGGCGCGTGACCCAAGGCGATACCAAGATCACCCAGTGCACCGTGCGCAACCACCATCTCGACCAGGCCGGAAAAGATTTCCCCTTCCGCGCTGACGATATCGCAATGGACTGTCATAGCCATCTGATTGCCTCAACCTAAATTAGCGCCCGTTGCCGGGCGCCGGGATTACAGTTTCTTGGCTTTCTCGATCGCTTCTTCGATGCCGCCGACCATGTAGAACGCTTGTTCTGGCAGGTGGTCGTAGTCACCGTTGAGGATGCCTTTGAAGCCAGCAATGGTGTCTTTCAGGGAAACGTATTTACCCGAAGCACCTGTGAAGACTTCAGCCACGAAGAACGGCTGCGACAAGAAACGCTGGATCTTACGAGCACGGTTTACCAACTGCTTGTCGGCTTCCGACAGCTCGTCCATACCCAGGATCGCAATGATGTCCTTCAGTTCTTTGTAACGCTGCAGAACATACTGTACGCCGCGAGCGGTGTCGTAGTGGTCCTGACCGATCACGTTCGGGTCCAGCTGACGCGAAGTCGAGTCGAGTGGATCGACCGCCGGGTAGATACCCAGAGAAGCGATGTCACGGGACAGAACGACGGTGGCGTCCAAGTGGGCGAAGGTGGTCGCTGGCGACGGGTCAGTCAAGTCATCCGCAGGTACGTATACCGCTTGGATCGAGGTGATCGAACCGTTTTTGGTCGAAGTGATACGCTCTTGCAGAGTACCCATCTCTTCGGCCAGGGTCGGCTGGTAACCTACTGCGGAAGGCATACGGCCCAGCAGTGCGGATACTTCAGTACCGGCCAGGGTGTAACGATAGATGTTGTCGACGAACAGCAGAACGTCGTTACCTTCGTCACGGAACTTCTCGGCCATGGTCAGGCCGGTCAGTGCTACGCGCAGACGGTTTCCCGGCGGCTCGTTCATCTGACCGTAAACCAGTGCCACTTTGTCCAGAACGTTGGAATCCTTCATCTCGTGGTAGAAGTCGTTACCCTCACGAGTACGCTCACCCACACCGGCGAACACGGAATAACCGCTGTGCTCGATGGCGATGTTACGGATCAGTTCCATCATGTTTACGGTTTTGCCTACACCGGCACCACCGAACAGACCGACTTTACCGCCCTTGGCGAACGGGCAAACCAGGTCGATAACCTTGATGCCGGTTTCCAGCAGGTCGTTGCCGCCCGCTTGTTCGGCGAAGGTTGGCGCAGGACGGTGAATGCCCCAGCGCTCTTCGGTATCGATCGGGCCAGCTTCGTCGATCGGGTTGCCCAGTACGTCCATGATCCGGCCCAGAGTCGCTTTACCGACCGGGACGGAGATGGCTGCGCCGGAATCGTTGACTTCCAGACCGCGCTTCAAGCCCTCGGTGGAACCCATCGCAATGGTACGAACCACGCCGTCGCCCAGCTGCTGCTGAACTTCCAGAGTGGTTTCGGCCGCGCTCACTACTTTCAGCGCGTTGTAGATGCTCGGTACGCTGTCGCGTGGAAATTCCACGTCGATAACGGCGCCGATGATTTGAACGATACGTCCGCTACTCATAGCTGGATCCTCTGAATATTTGAACCGTTAAACCGCGGCAGCGCCGCCGACGATTTCCGAGATCTCTTGGGTGATCGCAGCCTGACGCGCCTTGTTGTAGACCAGCTGCAAATCGCTGATCAAATCACCGGCGTTGTCGGTAGCGTTCTTCATCGCGATCATCCGCGCAGCTTGTTCAGCCGCGTTGTTCTCGACCACCGCCTGGTAGACCTGCGACTCCACGTAACGGACCATCAAGCCGTCAAGCAGCTCTTTGGCGTCCGGTTCGTACAGATAATCCCAGTGGTGCTTGAGTTCCTGATCCGGGGTTGCCACCAGTGGAATCAACTGCTCCACGGTAGGCGATTGCGTCATGGTGTTGACGAACTTGTTGGATACCACGGACAGGCGGTCAATACGGCCATCCAGGTAGGCATCCAGCATCACCTTGACGCTGCCGATCAGGTCATTGATCGACGGCTCTTCACCCAGGTGGCTGATAGCTGCAACGACGTTACCGCCGAAGTTGCGGAAGAAAGCCGCACCCTTGCTACCAACGACACACAGATCAATCTCGACGCCGTTTTCGCGGTTTACCGCCATGTCCTTGACCAGGGCCTTGAACAGGTTGGTGTTCAAGCCACCACACAGACCACGGTCACTGCTCACCACAACGTAACCGACGCGCTTTACTTCACGGTCGATCATGAATGGGTGGCGATATTCCGGGTTGGCGTTGGCCAGATGGCCAATAACCTGGCGGATGCGCTCCGCATAAGGACGGCTAGCAGCCATGCGCATTTGTGCCTTGCGCATTTTACTGACCGCCACTTTTTCCATGGCGCTGGTAATCTTTTGCGTGCTTTTGATGCTCGCAATCTTACTGCGAATCTCTTTTGCGCCTGCCATGTAACACCTATCAGGTTAGCAAGCGGGAGCCTTGCGGCTCCCGCTGCGGCTTACCAGGTTTGGGTGGCCTTGAACTTCTCGATACCGGCTTTCATGCCAGCGTCGATTTCGTCATTGAAGTCACCCTTCACGTTGATCTTCGCCATCAATTCGGCGTGATCGCGGTTGAAGAAAGAAATCAGCGCTTGTTCAAAGCTGCCGATCTTGGCGATTTCGACGTCAGTCAGGAACCCACGCTCAGCGGCATACAGCGACAGCGCCATGTCAGCGATCGACATTGGTGCGTATTGCTTCTGCTTCATCAGCTCGGTAACGCGCTGACCATGCTCAAGTTGCTTACGGGTCGCTTCGTCCAGGTCAGAAGCGAACTGGGCGAATGCCGCCAGTTCACGGTACTGAGCCAGAGCGGTACGGATACCACCGGAGAGCTTCTTGATGATCTTGGTCTGAGCGGCACCACCCACACGGGATACCGAAACACCGGCGTTCACTGCAGGACGGATCCCGGAGTTGAACATGGCCGATTCCAGGAAGATCTGACCGTCGGTGATGGAAATCACGTTGGTCGGAACGAACGCGGAAACGTCGCCAGCCTGGGTTTCGATGATCGGCAGTGCGGTCAGGGAACCGGTTTTGCCGGTCACTGCGCCGTTGGTGAACTTCTCTACGTATTCTTCCGAAACGCGGGATGCGCGCTCCAGCAGACGGGAGTGGAGATAGAACACGTCGCCTGGGTAAGCTTCACGGCCTGGTGGACGGCGCAGCAGCAGGGAAATCTGGCGGTAAGCCACTGCTTGCTTGGACAGATCGTCATAAACGATCAGCGCGTCTTCACCGCGGTCGCGGAAGAATTCACCCATGGTGCAACCGGAGTACGGTGCCAGGAATTGCAGTGCTGCAGATTCCGAAGCGCTCGCCGCCACGACGATGGTGTTAGCCAGTGCGCCGTTTTCTTCCAGCTTGCGAACAACGTTGGCGATGGTCGATTGCTTCTGACCAATAGCTACGTAGACGCAGAAAATTCCGCTGTCTTTCTGGTTGATGATCGCGTCGATCGCCAGAGCGGTTTTACCGATCTGACGGTCACCGATGATCAGCTCACGCTGGCCACGGCCGACAGGAATCATGGCATCGACAGCCTTGTAGCCAGTCTGTACAGGCTGGTCTACCGACTTACGCCAGATCACGCCTGGAGCAACTTTCTCGACCGCATCGGTCTCGGTGTTGTTCAGCGGACCTTTGCCGTCAACCGGGTTACCCAGTGCGTCGACTACGCGACCCAGCAGTTCCTTACCAACTGGAACTTCGAGGATGCGGCCGGTGCACTTGGCGCTCATGCCTTCAGCCAGAGACTGGTAGGAGCCCAATACAACGGCACCTACGGAGTCTTGCTCCAGGTTGAGAGCCATACCGAAGACGCCGCCCGGAAACTCGATCATCTCGCCGTACATGACGTCGGCCAGACCGTGAATCCGCACGATACCGTCAGATACGCTGACGACAGTGCCTTCGTTACGGGCTTGAGAGGTCACATCGAGCTTGTCGATGCGGCCCTTGATAATTTCACTTATTTCGGAAGGATTGAGTTGCTGCATTGCTCTGCTGCCCCTTCAAACTCAAGATTTCAATGCTTCGGCAAGTTTCGCGATTTTGCCGCGAATCGAGCCATCGATAACCAGGTCGCCGGCGCGGATGACAACACCCCCAATAAGGGATGAATCTTCCTCGACTTGCAGGCGCACTTCCCGGTTGAGTCGTGCACTGAGAACCTTGGCGAGTTTGTCTTGCTGTTCTTGGTTCAATGCAAAAGCACTGGTCACTTCAACGTCTACCGATTTCTCTTGTTCGGCCTTGTACAGGTCAAACAGAGCGGCGATCTCCGGCAGAAGCGGGAGACGGTCGTTTTCGGCAACGACGTGAATGAAGTTCTGTGCCTTGGCATCAAACTTGTCGCCGCACACGTCAATGAACGTGGCGGCCTTTTCTGCGCTCGTCAGTCGCGGGGCCTTGAGCACGCGCTGCATGGTGTCGTCTTGCGACACCGCTGCTGCCAGGCCGAGCATGGCTGACCAATTGGCCAGTTGCTGGTGGGCCTGAGCGTGCTCGAAGGCCGCCTTAGCGTAAGGTCGGGCCAACGTGGTCAGTTCTGCCATGATCGCCCTCGCTTAGATTTCAGCAGCCAGTTGGTTAACCAGCTCTGCGTGCGCGTTTTGATCGATTGTGGCACCCAGGATCTTCGCAGCACCGCCAACGGCCAGGCTACCCACTTGGGCGCGCAGCGCGTCTTTGACGCTGTTCAGTTCCTGTTCGATCTCGGCCTGAGCCTGAACCTTCACACGTTCAGCGTCGACACGGGCTTTTTCAACAGCCTCTTCGACGATCTGATTACCGCGTTTCTTGGCTTGCTCGATGATTTCAGCTGCCTGAGCTTTCGCTTCGCGCAGTTGTTGACCCACTTTCTCTTGGGCCAACTCCAGGTCGCGAGCTGCTCGGCTGGCAGCGTCCAGCCCATCCGCGATCTTCTTCTGACGTTCGTGCAGTGCTGCTATGACCGGAGGCCATACAAACTTCATGCAGAACAGTACAAAAATCAGGAACGCAACGGACTGGCCAATCAGGGTCGCATTAATGTTCACGCCAACACCTCGCAGTTACGTTGTCCATCACACCAAATTACCCGGAAAATCCGAGTAATTAGCCAGCGATTTGACCAACGAACGGGTTCGCAAAGGTGAAGAACAGAGCGATACCAACACCGATCATGGTTACGGCGTCGAGCAGACCGGCAACGATGAACATTTTGACTTGCAGCATTGGAACCATTTCTGGCTGACGCGCTGCGCCTTCCAGGAACTTGCCGCCCAACAGGCCGAAACCAATTGCGGTACCCAGTGCGCCCAGGCCGATCAACAGTGCAACAGCGATAGCGGTTAGACCAACTACAGTTTCCATCTTTCCTCCCGACTTTTACGTCGTATGGTTTAGGTTTTTTAGATTTTAAAGCGGTAAAACAAATCGTTTCAGTGTGCCCCGTGAGGAGCGCCCTCCCGTTTGACCGGGAGGAACATCAGACTAGTCGAGACCGGTCTTAATGGTTTTCTTCGTGCGCCATCGACAGGTAGACGATGGTCAGCATCATGAAGATGAACGCTTGCAGGGTGATGATCAGGATGTGGAACACCGCCCACGCCCACTGCAGCACGACGCCCAGGCCACTGAGCCAGAGCAGACCGCTGCCGAACATCACCGCAATCAGAATGAACACCAGCTCACCGGCATACATGTTGCCGAACAGACGCAGCGCCAGGGAGATCGGCTTGGCGATCAGGGTCACGAATTCCAGCAGGAAGTTCACCGGAATCAGCAGCGCCTGAACAAGGATGTTCTTGCTGCCGAACGGGTGCAGGGTCAGTTCGCCGACAAAGCCGCCGAGGCCCTTGATCTTGATGCTGTAGAAAATGATCAGTGCGAATACCGAGAACGCCATGCCCAGGGTCGCGTTCGGGTCGGTAGTCGACACGGCACGGAACGGGATGTGGTGGTCGCCGGAGATCAGGATGGCCAGTTGAGGAATCCAGTCGACCGGTACCAGGTCGACGGCGTTCATCATGAACACCCAGACGAAGATGGTCAGTGCCAGCGGCGCAATCACCGGGCTACGGCCATGGAAGCTGTCTTTCACGCTGCCATCGACGAATTCGACCAATACTTCAACGAAGTTCTGCAAAGCACCAGGCTGACCGGAAGTCGCCTTCTTTGCCGCCATGCGGAAAAGAAGAACGAAGATCAGACCCAACGCGACCGACCAGCCGAGGGTATCGACGTGGAAAGCCCAGAAGCCCATTTCTTTGGCTTCTGCTGCGGTGTGGGCAAAACCCCACCCGCCAGTTGGGTGCTGACCGAAGGTCAGGTTCTGCAAGTGGTGCTGGATATAGCCCGAAGCGGTTGTCTCTGCCATGGTTGCCTCAAACGCCCTAAGGTCTCGAAAGTCTTGTTCTCATTAGCAGGGGAGCGAACCAGCTAACCAGTTGGGTCAGCACGAAGACGCCGAATACAGCCAGCGGCGCCAATGGCTTCACACCTGCAAACGTCAATGCAAACAGCACTGCCGTCAAAATCAGTTTGCCCGCCTCGCCGGCATAAAAAGACCGGACGATGGCTTGAGCTGCTCGGGCGCCGGAAAACCGAAATGCCCTGTGAGCGAAATAAACATTGGGAAGCAAGGCTATCAGGCCTCCGCAGAGTCCTGAGTACCCGGCAACGACTCCATGCCATTGCCAGAGCGCCAAAGCGGCGATCAGCAAAACGACAAATTGAGCCATTAACACCGGGAAAACTGCCAGGCGATGGAACGGCAAGCGGTCTGGCGTGCGGTTTTCCATCTCTTTTGCTCCCCAATGGTCGGCTGCCAGAATTCAATAACTTGGCATAATTTGTGCCGACAAAATGCGCGCAGAGTATAGGGGCGGTTCTGCCCCTATTCAACTGTCAGGTAGTGATTTCCGACTTCACGCTACATGAGGAATTGTTTCAGCGGATGTGTGCAAGCACACCTTGAAGTTCATCAAGAGAGTTGTAGCCGATCACCAGCTGCCCCTTACCCTTCTTTCCGTGGCGGATCTGCACCGCAGAGCCTAGGCGCTCGGCCAGGCGCTGCTCGAGCCGGGCGATATCCGGGTCCGGTTTTGCCGGTTCCACAGGCTCCGGTTTGCCACTCAACCACTGGCGAACCAGTGCTTCAGTCTGGCGCACAGTCAGCCCCCGTGCGACAACATGTCGCGCCCCTTCAACCTGTTGATTTTCCGGCAAACCGAGCAAGGCACGGGCATGACCCATTTCCAGATCGCCGTGAGACAGCATGGTCTTGATGACTTCCGGCAATGCAATCAGGCGCAACAGGTTGGCCACGGTGACGCGGGACTTACCCACAGCCTCGGCCACTTGTTGCTGAGTCAGCTGGAATTCCTGCTGCAAACGCTGCAGGGCTACCGCTTCTTCGATCGGATTGAGGTCTTCACGCTGGATGTTCTCGATCAGCGCCATGGCGATGGCAGTTTCATCTGACACATCGCGAACCATCGCGGGGATGGTTTCCTGGCCAGCCTGCTGGCTGGCGCGCCAGCGGCGTTCGCCGGCGATAATTTCGAAGCGCCCGCTACCGATCGGGCGAACCACGATCGGCTGCATCACACCCTGGGCCTTGATCGATTGCGCCAGCTCTTCCAGCGCTTGTGAGTCCATGTCCCGACGCGGCTGGTATTTGCCGCGCTGGAGCAGGTCCAGCGGCAGGTGCTGCAGCTCACGCTGATCGGCTTGCACTGCTTGCTCTTCCAGCGAGCTGACAGTCGGACCACTCAGCAGTGCATCCAGTCCACGTCCGAGACCTCGTTTCTTGACGGCCATGGGGATTCCTTAAGTTGCCTGAGCAGCGGCAATGCGTGAATTTTTGCGTTGACGGCGAACCATCTCGCCGGCCAATGCCAGATAGGCAATCGCGCCCCGCGATGATTTGTCGTACGCCAGTGCCGGCATGCCATAGCTTGGCGCTTCAGCCAGACGGATGTTGCGCGGAATCACGGTGTCGTAGAGCTGATCGCCGAAGTGTTCCTTGAGCTGCGCCGAAACGTCGTTCATCAGGCTCAGGCGCGGATCGTACATCGTCCTCAGCAGGCCTTCGACTTTCAGGTTCGGGTTCAGCAGTTCGGCAATGCGCTTGATGTTATCCACAAGGTCGCTCAACCCTTCGAGCGCGAAGTACTCGCACTGCATGGGGATAATGACCCCGTCGGCGGCTACCAGTGCGTTGAGCGTCAACATCGACAGCGACGGCGGGCAGTCGATCAAAATGTAATCGTAGTTTTCACGGATCGGCGCCAACGCACTGCGCAGACGACTTTCCTTCATCTGCATTTCCAGCAGAACGACTTCGGCCGCGGTGAGGTCGCGGTTGGCCGGCAGCAACTGGTAACCACCGTGCTCCGAATAGTGCATGGCCTGAGCCAGATCGCATTCGCCGATCAGCAGGTCGTAGACCGAGTTTTCCAGGCCGTGTTTATCCACACCGCTACCCATGGTGGCGTTGCCCTGTGGATCAAGATCGATCAACAGCACCCGACGCTTGGTAGCGACCAGGGAAGCTGCGAGGTTGATGCAGGTGGTGGTCTTGCCCACACCACCCTTTTGGTTCGCTATCGCGAATACCTTAGCCATTCTTGCTTGTGTTCCCAATCATGCCGTGCGGCGCAGTATCAGCAGATGGCGTTGGCCTTGGCAACCGGGTACGGCCAGGGCGTGTTCGCTATCGAGGTGGAAGTCTGCCGGCAATGCTACCAGCTCATCGGCGGGATGAACGCCCTTCATTGCCAGCCAACGTGTATCGGCGTCGCCCAAATGGCGAGTCCAGTTGCTGAAGTTCTCCATGCTGCTGAACGCCCGGGAAATGATCCCGTTGAATGGCAGTTCAGGCTGAAAAGCTTCGACGCGACTGTGGATAACTTGCAGGTTATCCAGTTTGAGTTCGAGTTTGACCTGGGTCAGGAAGCGGGTTTTCTTGCCGTTGCTGTCCAGACAGGTCACTTGGGACTCTGGAAACAGGATCGCCAACGGGATCCCCGGCATGCCACCGCCACTGCCAACGTCCAGCCAACGGCCGTTTTCGATGAACGACATCACGCTCAAGCTATCGAGCAGGTGACGGGAAACCATTTCGTCCGGATCGCGCACGGCGGTCAGGTTGTAAGCCTTGTTCCATTTGATCAACAAGGCCAGATAACCCAGCAGCTGAGCGTGCTGGGTTTCTGTCAGCGTGACACCAAGCTGGCGAGCACCTGTGGATAACTCTTCTGCATGTTGCGAGGTAACCAACGAACTCAAGCGCTTTGCTCCAACTGACGGCCCGCGCCGCGTTTTTTCAAATGAATCATCAACAGCGAAATCGCTGCCGGAGTCACGCCCGGAATACGCGAAGCCTGGCCCAGGGTCTCTGGACGGGTCGCACCGAGCTTGCTCTGGATCTCTTTCGAGAGACCGGAGATGTTCGTGTAATCGATATCCACAGGCAATTTGGTGTCTTCACTGGCCCGCAGGCGGGCGATTTCATCCTGTTGACGATCGATGTAACCAGCGTATTTGGTCTTGATTTCGACCTGTTCGGCGACCTGTGGATCTTCTGCGCCCCCACCGGTCACGGCAATCAGACCAGCGTAGTCGATTTCCGGACGGCTCAGCAGGTTGAGCAAATTGTATTCGTGGGTCAGCGGCGTACCGAACTTCTCGGAAATCGCATCGCCCTGCTCGGTGCCCGGGCGAACCCAGGTGCTTTTCAGGCGTTGCTCTTCCAGATCGATGCTTTCGCGTTTTTTGCAGAACGCTGCCCAACGCGAGTCATCCACCAGGCCCAATTCGCGACCTTTTTCGGTCAAGCGCAGGTCGGCGTTGTCTTCGCGCAGGATCAAACGGTATTCGGCGCGGGAGGTGAACATCCGATACGGTTCCTGGGTACCCAGGGTAATCAGGTCGTCGACCAAAACGCCGATGTACGCCTCGTCGCGACGCGGGCACCAGGCGTCTTTGCCCTGAGCGCGCAGTGCGGCGTTGGCTCCGGCCAGCAAACCCTGGGCGCCGGCTTCTTCGTAACCGGTGGTGCCGTTGATTTGCCCGGCGAAGAACAAACCGCCGATCACTTTGGTTTCCAGGCTGTACTTCAGGTCACGCGGGTCGAAGTAGTCGTATTCGATGGCGTAGCCGGGACGAACAATGTGCGCGTTTTCCATGCCACGGATCGATTGCACGATCTGCAATTGCACGTCGAACGGCAGGGATGTGGATATCCCGTTCGGGTACAGCTCGTGGGTGGTCAAGCCTTCCGGCTCGATGAAGACCTGATGGCTTTCCTTGTCGGCAAAGCGGTGGATCTTGTCTTCGATCGATGGGCAATAACGCGGTCCGATGCCTTCGATCACCCCTGCATCGGAATACATCGGCGAACGATCGAGGTTGGAGGCGATGATTTCGTGGGTGCGGGCGTTGGTGTGGGTAATCCAGCAGCTGACCTGTTTCGGATGCTGCTCTTTGGACCCCATGAACGACATCACCGGAATTGGCGTATCCCCTGCTTGCTCGGTCATCACCGAGAAATCCACAGAGCGACCGTCGATACGCGGCGGCGTACCGGTTTTCAGGCGACCGACCCGCAATGGCAGTTCACGCAGGCGATGAGCCAGAGCAATCGACGGCGGATCACCAGCGCGACCGCCGGAATAATTCTGCATGCCGATGTGGATAAGTCCGCCGAGGAAGGTGCCAGTGGTCAACACCACGGAATCTGCGAAGAAACGCAGGCCCATTTGGGTGACAACACCACGCACTTGTTCCTGCTCGACGATCAGGTCGTCGGCGGCTTGTTGAAATATCCACAGGTTCGGTTGGTTTTCCAGGGCTTCGCGGACAGCGGCCTTGTACAGAACCCGGTCTGCCTGAGCGCGGGTTGCACGCACGGCGGGGCCTTTGCGGCTGTTCAATACGCGAAACTGAATACCACCTTTATCGGTAGCCATGGCCATCGCGCCGCCCAGGGCATCGATTTCTTTAACCAAATGACTTTTGCCGATCCCACCAATGGCGGGGTTGCAACTCATGGCACCGAGGGTTTCCACGTTATGCGTCAGCAACAGGGTCTTTGCCCCCATACGTGCTGACGCCAGTGCTGCCTCGGTACCGGCATGACCGCCGCCGATGACGATCACTTCAAAACGGGAAGGGAAATCCACCACGCACCTCGTGCCTGCTTCAGTCAGGTAATCCGGAATAGTTTGAGCTCAGGTTTTTGGACCTGGTCGGCAAGTATAGGGACTTCGCCCTTCCTAAAGAACCCTTTGCACAAAATTTAACCAGCTGTGGAGAAGTCAGGGTTATAGAAATTAAAAAGAGAGAAATTTATTAAATCTTTGTTTTTATGTTTATTTCTACTGACCCACCTTTCTGTGGATAGATTCATACAGCCCTTTGTTTTCAATATGTACAGAGATTCAAAACCCTGTGGTCATGTGCCAAGGAGGCCCTTGGATAACCGGTGTAAGCCTGTGGATGAAAGGGGTGGTTATCCACAGAGGCGGTTATCTTCAGTTTTGAAGCCCTGTTATCAACTGCCCTTAGCGGCAGTTATTCACAGGGCTTAATCCACAGAAAAGGACGGAATGAGCAAATCCCGGGCACGGAAAATCCGCCCAGGCAGAAAAATCTGCCCGGCAGCAGAGGACTATTTCAGAAAAGGGAGAGCAGACAGGCCAGAACGGCCTGTCTGGGGATAATGCAGAGGGCTATTTACCGATGCAGAAGCTGGAAAAGATCCTTCCCAGCAGGTCATCGGAGCTGAATGCACCGGTGATTTCACCCAAAGACTGCTGCGCCTGGCGCAAATCTTCGGCCAGCAGTTCACCGGCCCCCGCTAATGTCAGCTGCGCACGGCCGTGCTCCAGGGACGCACTTGCATGACGCAGTGCCTCCAGGTGCCGCCTGCGAGCGCTGAAGCTGCTTTCAGAAGTCTGCTCGTAACCCATGCAGGCCTTGAGGTGTTCGCGCAACAGTTCCAGTCCCATGCCGGCGGATTTGGCACTGAGGCTGATCGTGACATGGCCATCGTCACTGACTTCCAGGGCAATCGCTTCCCCCGTCAGGTCAGCTTTGTTGCGGATGAGTGTCACTTTGGCCGGGTCCGGGCGGATTTCAAGGAATTCAGGCCACAAGGCAAAGGGATCAAGAGCCTCGGGAGCTGTGGCGTCGACCACCAGCAGTACTCGATCCGCTTCGCCGATGGCTTTCAAGGCCCGTTCGACGCCAATCTTTTCCACCTGGTCATCGGTATCACGCAAACCAGCCGTGTCGACCACATGCAACGGCATGCCATCAATGTGGATATGTTCACGAAGAATGTCCCGGGTAGTGCCCGCGATTTCAGTCACGATCGCCGCTTCCCGTCCGGCCAAGGCATTCAGAAGGCTGGACTTGCCGGCATTCGGCCGACCGGCAATGACCACCGTCATGCCGTCACGCAGCAAGGCTCCCTGCCCCGCTTCACGAAGCACTGTGGATAATTCGTCACGCACTTTGTCGAGCATGCTCAGGACGTGGCCATCGGCGAGAAAGTCGATTTCTTCTTCGGGGAAGTCGATGGCCGCTTCGACGTAGATACGCAGGCCTATCAGTTGCTCGGTGAGGTTATGCACACGTTGGGAAAACGCACCCTGCAACGAACGCAGAGCATTTCGTGCTGCCTGTGCAGAACTTGCCTCGATCAAGTCGGCAATGGCTTCGGCCTGAGCCAGGTCGAGTTTGTCGTTGAGGAAGGCGCGCTCGCTGAATTCACCCGGCCGGGCCAGACGGCAGCCCAGTTCCAGGCAACGCTTGAGCAGCATGTCCAGGACAATCGGCCCGCCGTGCCCTTGCAGCTCGAGCACATCTTCGCCGGTAAACGAGTTCGGTCCCGGGAAATACAGCGCGATGCCTTCGTCCAGTACCTCTTCATTTGCACTGAGGAACGGGCCGTAATGGGCAAACCGCGGTTTCAGTTCGCGACCGCTGATGGCTTTGGCCGCCATACTCGCCAGCGGCCCGGAAATACGGACGATGCCCACACCGCCGCGACCTTGAGCGGTAGCGACGGCAGCGATGGTTTCACGAGGAAGGCTCATAAACCGGTATCCAGACAAAAGTGACAGATAGCAAAACGCCCCACTAGGGGGCGTTTTGAGTGGTTATCCACAGTGTAAATCAGGCAGCTGCTTTGGTAGCCGCTTCGATCTTACGCGTGATGTACCACTGTTGGGCGATGGACAGGCAGTTGTTCACAACCCAGTACAGCACCAGACCCGCCGGGAACCACAGGAAGAAGAAGGTGAAGATGATTGGCATCAGCTTCATCACCTTGGCCTGCATCGGATCCGGAGGCGTCGGGTTCAACTGCTGCTGGATGAACATGGTTGCACCCATGATGATCGGCAGAATGAAGAACGGATCCTTGATCGACAGGTCAGTAATCCACAGCATGAACGGCGCCTGGCGCATTTCCACGCTTTCCAGCAGAACCCAGTACAGCGAAAGGAAAACCGGCATCTGCACCAGGATTGGCAAGCAGCCACCCAATGGATTGATCTTCTCTTTCTTGTACAGCTCCATCATCGATTGCGACATTTTCTGCCGGTCATCGCCATGTTGCTCTTTCAGCGCCGCCAGTTTCGGTGCCACTGCACGCATGCGTGCCATGGATTTGTAGCTGGCAGCCGACAGCGGGAAGAAAATCCCTTTGATCAGCATGGTCAGGAAGATGATCGAAAAGCCCCAGTTACCGACCAGTGCGTGGATATGTTGCAGCAGCCAGAAGATTGGCTGGGCAATGAACCACAGAATGCCGTAGTCGACCGTCAGTTCCAGACCTGGGGACAACTCTTTCAGCACAGCCTGGCTTTTCGGACCGGCGTACAGAACGGCGCTGGTTTCAGCTTTCGCACCTGGCGCGACAGTCATTGCCGGGGCGGTGTAACCGATGATGTAGTTGCCTTTGCTGTCTTTACGGGTCTGGACGACGTTGTTTTCGCCCTTGGCCGGAATCCAGGCAGTCACGAAGTAGTGTTGCAACCAGGCAACCCAGCCACCGGTGACGGTTTCTTTCAGCTGAGCCTTGTCCATGTCCTTCATCGACACTTTCTTGTACGGCTCGTTACTTGTCCACAGGGCGGCGCCCAGGTAAGTCGCGGTGCCGGTGGCGGTGCTGGAAGAAGGGTCGGAACTGGCGTCACGCTTCAATTGCGCGAACATTGCACCGGACCAGGGCTGAGCGCTCTGGTTGTCGATCAGGTAGGAAACGGTTACGTCATACAGGCCACGTTTCAGTGTGAAACGCTTGATGTAGTTGACGCCGTCCTTGCTGAACTTCAGGTCTGCGACCAATTGGTCCTGACCGTCAGCCAGTTGATAAATCTTCTTCTCGGAGGAGTAAACCGGACGACCGGCAGGACTTGCGTCCGGACCGTTAGTGCCGATCAAACCGCTTTGAGCCAGATAAGTCCGCTCGTTGCCGTTATCGAACAACTGGAACGGAATTTCCGGATGGTCCTGGCGACGTGGATACAGCGGCAACGTCAACTGGGCAACATCACCACCTTGTGGATCGATGGCCAGATTGAGCACATCCGTTTTGATCTGGATGAGGTCTTTGCTTGCAGCTACTGGCGTTTCAGCAGGTGCAGTTGCACTGGTATCGCTTGCGGCGCGGGGAATGTCGTCACTGACAGAAGCATTATTGCCAGTTGCCGTATCCGGTAGGCCCGGTGCGGTAGTACTGGAAGCAACATTCTGAGTCGGCAGGGCAGCCTGACCATAGTCCTGGTTCCATTTAAGAACCATAACGTAGGACACGATTGCCAGGGCGACGATCAGGATCGTGCGTTTGATATCCATGATTACTCGGCCATCGAAGAAGAACGGGAGGTAGGGATAGATGGAACCGGGTCATAACCACCGGGATTCCACGGATGACAGCGACCTAAACGACGAAAGGTCAGCCAGCCACCGCGCAGAAGGCCATGATTTTCAATGGCTTCATACGCGTAGCAGGAACAACTGGGGTAGAAACGACAGTGACTGGCCATCAGGGGACTGATGGCATAGCGATAAAACTGGATCGGAACGAGCGCCAGTTTACGCATCGGGACTGTCTACCCCTACAGTTTCGGTTTTGACTGCTGATACTGGCTTGCTGCGTGCCAGACGTTTCCAGAGTTTGCCGAAATGCTGAATCAATTCGGGGTTTTCTACGTCGCCCAAACCTTTACGCGCGACGATAACGATGTCCCAACCGACCAGTGAATCCTGGTTCAGGCGAAACGATTCGCGCATCAGACGTTTGAGGCGATTGCGCTCGACGGAGAGCTTTACGCTCTTTTTCCCGATAACCAACCCGAGACGGGGGTAATCAAGATCGTTGTTGCGCGCAAGGAGCAGGAGATTTTTCCCCGGAACCTTGCCGGTAGGGGAGTCAAAGACTGCCTTGAAATGCCGGGGAGTAAGCAGACGCTTTTCCCGACTGAAGTCCTGACTCACCTCCAGTGCCGGATTATCAAACTGCCAGACGCGCACGACCTTTGGCGCGACGACGCGACAGGACGGCACGACCGTTCTTGGTAGCCATGCGAGCACGGAAACCGTGGGTACGAGCGCGTTTGATAGTGCTTGGTTGGAAAGTACGTTTCATTGTCGTGTTACCTGGTTCGTCCACAACGGGCCGGAATGGCCCCCGTTTTAAGAGACCGGGGATTCTAGAGAAAGCAAGCCTCTAGGTCAATTTCCAACCAGCGTTTCCTTATAAATAGATCTCCAGACGTTTTGCTCGCCCGCAGGTCGTTCGCTAGATATAGAAATAAAGAAGGGAATTATTTAAAGCTTTTCTGTAAAGCTTATAAAAGCTAGGCACACGATCATCTGTGGATAACTGCTTTAAGGCCTTATAAACCGTGATGTACAGAGAATGACAACTACGGTGGAAAACGGTGATCAGCCTGTGCTGCGCTGTCGGATAAGCTGTGTGTGGAAAGGCCAGTTATCCACAGTCAGGTTATCCACCGAGTTTCGCCCCCACTTGTCCAGTGCCCTCATGGACGGTTATCCACAGAGCTTATGCACATACCGTTGGTCTTCTTTTCCAGGGTTAACGCATTGATAAATCATGCCCTGTGCGCAACCTGCATGTGGATAAGTGGACGTCTGGTCGCTACAATGACCGCTTGTTTTTGCCTCACCGGCTTTCAACTTAGGGGATATCCGTGTCAGTGGAACTTTGGCAGCAGTGCGTGGAGCTTTTGCGCGATGAGCTGCCTGCCCAACAATTCAACACTTGGATCCGTCCACTACAGGTCGAAGCCGAAGGCGACGAGCTGCGTGTCTACGCGCCTAATCGTTTTGTTCTCGACTGGGTCAATGAAAAGTACCTGGGGCGCGTACTTGAACTGCTGGATGAGCATGGCAATGGCCTGGCGCCGGCGCTTTCCTTATTAATAGGCAGCAAACGCAGTTCGGCACCGCGTGCGGCACCCAATGCCCCGTTGGCCGCTGCGGCGTCCCAGGCGCAGGCCGCTCAAGCGCCTGTCAGCGCTCCGGCGCCAGCCCCGGCAGCTGCATCGACCAAACGCTCGACGCAAAAAGTTGCTGATGTCAGTGAAGAGCCATCCCGCGACAGCTTCGATCCAATGGCCGGCGCCAGTTCGCAACAGGCTCCGGTTCGCGCTGAACAGCGCACGGTGCAGGTTGAAGGTGCGCTAAAGCACACCAGCTACCTGAACCGTACTTTCACCTTCGAAAACTTCGTCGAGGGTAAGTCCAACCAGTTGGCTCGTGCTGCAGCCTGGCAGGTGGCGGACAACCCCAAGCACGGTTACAACCCGCTCTTCCTTTATGGTGGCGTCGGCTTGGGTAAAACCCACTTGATGCACGCTGTGGGTAACCACCTATTAAAGAAGAATCCGAATGCCAAGGTCGTGTACCTGCATTCCGAGCGTTTCGTCGCGGACATGGTCAAGGCCTTGCAGCTGAATGCGATCAACGAGTTCAAGCGCTTCTATCGTTCGGTGGACGCGCTGTTGATCGATGACATTCAGTTCTTCGCCCGCAAGGAACGTTCCCAGGAAGAGTTTTTCCACACCTTCAACGCCCTGCTTGAAGGTGGCCAGCAGGTCATTCTTACCAGTGACCGCTATCCGAAAGAAATCGAAGGCCTTGAAGAACGCCTGAAGTCACGTTTCGGCTGGGGCCTGACGGTTGCCGTCGAGCCGCCGGAGCTGGAAACCCGTGTGGCGATCCTGATGAAAAAGGCCGACCAGGCCAAAGTCGATTTGCCACACGACGCGGCGTTCTTCATTGCCCAGCGTATTCGCTCCAACGTCCGTGAGCTGGAAGGCGCGCTCAAACGCGTGATCGCCCACTCGCACTTCATGGGCCGCGATATCACCATCGAGCTGATTCGCGAATCCTTGAAAGACTTGTTGGCGCTGCAAGACAAGCTGGTCTCTGTGGATAACATTCAGCGCACCGTCGCCGAGTATTACAAGATCAAGATCTCCGACCTGCTGTCCAAGCGTCGTTCACGCTCGGTGGCACGTCCGCGTCAGGTCGCCATGGCGTTGTCCAAGGAATTGACCAACCACAGCCTGCCGGAAATCGGCGATGTGTTTGGCGGCCGCGACCACACGACTGTTTTGCACGCCTGCCGCAAGATCAACGAGCTTAAGGAATCCGACGCGGACATCCGCGAGGACTATAAGAACCTGCTGCGTACACTGACCACTTGATGAACACCAGCGCAGCTTATTAAGGCAAGGGACTAGACCATGCATTTCACCATTCAACGCGAAGCCCTGTTGAAACCCCTGCAACTGGTCGCAGGCGTCGTCGAGCGCCGACAGACCTTGCCGGTGCTCTCCAACGTGCTGCTGGTTGTCGAAGGCCAGCAACTGTCGCTGACCGGTACCGACCTGGAAGTCGAGCTGGTCGGTCGTGTGCAACTTGAAGAACCTGCGGACCCAGGTTCCATCACCGTGCCTGCGCGCAAGCTGATGGACATCTGCAAGAGCTTGCCGAACGACGCACTGATCGACATCAAGGTCGACGAGCAGAAGCTCGTGGTGAAGGCTGGCCGTAGCCGCTTCACCCTGTCGACCCTGCCAGCCAACGACTTCCCGACGGTGGAAGAAGGCCCGGGCTCGCTGACTTGCAGCCTCGAGCAAAGCAAATTGCGTCGTTTGATCGAACGTACCAGCTTCGCCATGGCGCAGCAGGATGTACGTTACTACCTCAACGGCATGCTGCTGGAAGTCTCGGCCGGGATTATCCGCGCCGTGGCCACCGACGGTCACCGTCTGGCCATGTGCTCGATGCAGGCCGATATCGGTCAGCCGGACCGTCATCAAGTCATCGTGCCACGCAAAGGTATTCTGGAATTGGCGCGTCTGCTGACTGAACCGGACGGCAATGTCAGCATCGTGCTGGGCCAGCACCACATTCGCGCCACTACCGGCGAGTTCACCTTCACCTCGAAACTGGTCGACGGTAAATTCCCTGACTACGAGCGCGTTCTGCCTAAAGGCGGCGACAAGCTGGTACTCGGCGATCGTCAGGCATTGCGTGAAGCGTTCAGCCGTACTGCGATTCTGTCCAACGAGAAGTACCGTGGTATCCGTCTGCAATTGGCCAATGGTCAGCTGAAGATCCAGGCGAACAACCCGGAGCAGGAAGAAGCGGAAGAAGAAGTGGGCGTTGAGTACAACGGCGGCTCTCTGGAAATCGGTTTCAACGTGAGCTATCTGCTCGACGTACTGGGCGTGATGACCACCGAGCAGGTTCGCTTGATCCTGTCCGACTCCAACAGCAGTGCGCTGGTGCAAGAGTCCGACAACGACGACTCGGCCTACGTTGTCATGCCGATGCGTCTGTAATCATGCTCAGCAGAAGCTAGATGTCCTTAAGTCGCGTCTCGGTCACCGCGGTGCGCAATCTGCACCCGGTGACCTTCTCCCCCTCTCCCCGAATCAACATTCTTTACGGCGCTAACGGCAGCGGCAAAACCAGTGTTCTGGAAGCCATCCATCTGCTGGGGCTTGCCCGTTCCTTTCGTAGTAGCCGCTTGTTGCCGGTCATTCAGTACGAGCAATTGGCGTGTACGGTGTTTGGCCAGGTTGAGTTGGCTGAGGGTGGGCATAGCGCACTGGGGATATCTCGCGACCGCCAAGGTGAGTTCCAGATCCGTATCGACGGTCAGAACGCCCGTAGTGCTGCACAACTGGCAGAAATTCTGCCGCTGCAATTGATCAACCCGGACAGCTTCCGCCTGCTGGAAGGCGCACCCAAGATTCGGCGACAGTTTCTCGACTGGGGTGTGTTCCACGTGGAACCGCGATTCATGTCCACGTGGCAGCGCTTGCAGAAGGCCTTGCGCCAGAGAAACTCTTGGCTGCGGCATGGTACACTTGACGCCGTTTCGCAAGCGGTTTGGGACAGGGAACTGTGCCAGGCCAGCGCTGAAATAGATGAATACCGCCGCGCTTACATCAAAGCCTTGAAACCAGTCTTTGAACAGACCTTGAGCGAATTGGTTGAGCTTGAGGGCTTAACGCTCAGCTATTACCGGGGTTGGGACAAAGACCGAGAGTTGAGTGCAGTGCTCGCCGGGTCCCTTCAACGGGATCAGCAAATGGGTCATACCCAGGCCGGACCACAACGCGCTGATTTGCGTCTCAGATTGGGCGCACATAACGCCGCGGACATCTTGTCCCGTGGTCAGCAGAAGTTGGTGGTCTGTGCATTGCGGATCGCCCAGGGGCACTTGGTTAGCCAGGCCCGACGCGGCCAGTGTATTTATCTGGTGGATGACCTGCCGTCCGAACTGGACGAGCACCACCGTCGCGCGCTTTGCCGCTTGCTGGAAGACTTACGCTGCCAGGTCTTTATCACCTGTGTAGATCACGAATTATTGAGGGAAGGCTGGCAGACGGAAACGCCAGTCGCTCTGTTCCACGTGGAACAGGGCCGTATCACCCAGACCCACGACCATCGGGAGTGAAGGCATTGAGCGAAGAAAATACGTACGACTCAACGAGCATTAAAGTGCTGAAAGGCCTGGATGCCGTACGCAAACGTCCCGGTATGTACATTGGTGACACCGACGATGGCAGTGGTCTGCACCACATGGTGTTCGAGGTGGTCGATAACTCGATCGACGAAGCTTTGGCCGGCCACTGCGACGACATCAGCATCATCATCCATCCGGACGAATCCATCACCGTTCGCGACAACGGTCGTGGCATCCCGGTAGACGTGCACAAAGAAGAAGGCGTTTCGGCAGCCGAGGTCATCATGACCGTGCTGCACGCCGGCGGTAAGTTCGACGACAACTCCTACAAGGTATCCGGCGGTCTGCACGGTGTAGGTGTTTCGGTTGTGAACGCGCTGTCCAAAGAACTGGTCCTGACCGTTCGCCGTAGCGGCAAAATCTGGGAACAGACTTACGTCCACGGTGTTCCGCAAGAGCCGATGAAGATCGTTGGCGAGAGCGAAACCACCGGCACCCAGATTCATTTCAAGCCCTCGGCTGAGACTTTCAAAAACATCCACTTCAGCTGGGACATCCTGGCCAAGCGGATTCGTGAACTGTCCTTCCTCAACTCCGGTGTCGGCATCGTCCTCAAGGATGAGCGCAGCGGCAAGGAAGAGTTGTTCAAGTATGAAGGTGGCCTGCGTGCGTTCGTTGAATACCTGAACACCAACAAGACTGCGGTCAACCAGGTGTTCCACTTCAACATCCAGCGTGAAGACGGTATCGGCGTGGAAATCGCCCTGCAGTGGAACGACAGCTTCAACGAGAACCTGTTGTGCTTCACCAACAACATTCCACAGCGCGATGGCGGTACTCACCTGGTGGGTTTCCGTTCCGCACTGACGCGTAACCTGAACACTTACATCGAAGCTGAAGGTCTGGCGAAGAAGCACAAAGTTGCCACTACCGGTGACGATGCCCGCGAAGGCCTGACGGCGATTATTTCGGTGAAGGTGCCGGATCCGAAGTTCAGTTCCCAGACCAAAGACAAGCTGGTGTCTTCCGAAGTGAAGACCGCGGTTGAACAGGAAATGGGCAAGTACTTCTCTGACTTCCTGCTGGAGAACCCGAACGAAGCCAAGCTGGTCGTCGGCAAGATGATCGACGCGGCGCGTGCGCGTGAAGCGGCGCGTAAGGCTCGTGAGATGACCCGCCGTAAAGGCGCGCTGGACATCGCCGGCCTACCGGGCAAACTGGCTGACTGCCAGGAAAAAGACCCTGCCCTCTCCGAACTGTACCTTGTGGAAGGTGACTCTGCTGGCGGCTCCGCCAAGCAGGGACGCAACCGTCGCACCCAGGCCATCCTGCCGCTCAAGGGCAAGATCCTGAACGTCGAGAAGGCACGTTTCGACAAGATGATCTCTTCGCAAGAAGTAGGCACCTTGATCACCGCGCTGGGCTGCGGCATTGGCCGTGACGAGTACAACATCGACAAGCTGCGGTATCACAACATCATCATCATGACCGATGCTGACGTCGACGGTTCGCACATCCGTACCCTGTTGCTGACCTTCTTCTTCCGTCAGTTGCCGGAGTTGATTGAGCGCGGTTACATCTACATCGCTCAGCCACCGCTGTACAAGGTCAAGAAAGGCAAGCAAGAGCAATACATCAAAGACGACGACGCCATGGAAGAGTACATGACGCAGTCGGCCCTGGAAGACGCGAGCCTGCACCTGAACGAAGAAGCCCCGGGGATCTCCGGCGAAGCGCTTGAGCGTCTGGTGAATGACTTCCGCCTGGTGATGAAGACCCTCAAGCGTCTGTCGCGCCTGTACCCGCAGGAACTGACCGAGCACTTCATCTACCTGCCAGCGGTGAGCATGGAGCAACTGTCCGATCACGCAGCGATGCAGGATTGGATGGCTCAGTTCGAAGTTCGCCTGCGCACCGTCGAGAAATCCGGCCTGGTTTACAAAGCCAGCCTGCGTGAAGACCGTGAACGTAACGTCTGGCTGCCAGAGGTCGAACTGATCTCCCACGGCCTGTCGAACTACATCACCTTCAACCGCGATTTCTTCGGCAGTAACGATTACAAGACTGTTGTGTCGTTGGGCGCTCAATTGAGCACCTTGCTTGACGAGGGCGCGTACATCCAGCGCGGCGAGCGCAAGAAGCCGGTCACCGAATTCAAGGAAGCACTTGAATGGCTGATGGCTGAAAGCACCAAGCGTCACACCATCCAGCGATACAAAGGTCTGGGTGAAATGAACCCCGATCAGCTGTGGGAAACCACCATGGACCCAAGCCAGCGCCGGATGCTCAAAGTGACCATCGAAGACGCCATTGGCGCAGACCAGATCTTCAACACCCTGATGGGCGATGCGGTCGAACCTCGACGTGACTTCATCGAAAGCAACGCATTGGCGGTTTCCAACCTGGACTTCTGATCCGGTGTAGGTTCCCAAAATAGTTGATCATTTTCACAAATAGATGATCGACGGACTCAACACAAAAAAGGCCAATTCTTTGAATTGGCCTTTTTTGTGTGCGCTCGAAAATTCGGTATCTGCCCTTCTGCCAGGCAGAGTGCTGGTGCCCGCCCGAGGAAGGCGCCTACATCAGGGGCGTTACATGAAGTAATTGTGCCATCGGGCTTACCCAGAACGCTCAAGAATGACGGATAAGGATCTTAAACTTCAAATAGCCGACGCACCTGCACGGAATCGGCGTTTGCGCTTTGTTCCTAACGGCCTCTCCACCGAAATGCTCCCAGTAGTCGGTGGTCGGAAGAACCAGCGCGAACTTCTCACCGCACACACGTTTGCCCAGTTATTGGAGGCATTGAGACAGTCAGCCTGAGTTAAGCAGTATTAATGTCAGCGTTTCACTCCAAAGCAGTGCGAGAGTTCAGGAAAGCAGCCATTGCGGACATCAGATGCGTACTGGCCCACTGCATCGCGGATAACAGCATGGACATCGGCATAACGTTTAGCGAAACGCGGTACGAACTCACCACCAAGACCCAGGATATCTTCGAGCACCAGCACTTGGCCATCGCACGCGGGCGAGGCCCCGATTCCGATGGTTGGCACGCGCAGTACCTCGGTCAACTCTCGGGCCAGCGGCTCTGCTACCCCCTCCAGCACGATGCAAAAGGCACCTGCTGATTCCATCGCCATGGCTGCCTCACGGATAGAGTCTGCCGATTGTTCGTCCATACCTTGGGCTTTGAAGCCACCCATGGTGTTGACGAACTGAGGCATCAACCCAATATGCGCCATCACTGGAATGCCCCGCTCCACCAGAAACTGCACAGTGGGCGCCATGACCGCACTGCCTTCCAACTTTACTGCTGCGATATTGGCCTCCATCATCAACCGCGCTGCGCTGCGGAATGCCTGAGCCGGTGATTCCTGGTAGGAGGCGAACGGCAGATCAGCTACCACGCACGCGCGGTGTGTTGCACGCACTACCGCGCGACTATGTTGTATCGTCTGATCCAATGTGAAATCCAGCGTGTTGGGCTGCCCGTAGGCAACCATCGCGGTCGAATCCCCCATCAGGATAACGTCGGCAAATTCGTCAACGATCTCAGCGAGCGATCGATTGTGTGCGGTCAACGACACGATCTTGCGTTTGCCCTTGCAAGCCCTGATGTCGGGCACGGTTAGACGGCGGGTTTCACTGACTGCGGTACTCATGAAGTTAGCTCCTCGCGAAAATAGCGTTGAAGGAAGGACCTCTTAAATCGACGCAGACGCCAATTCGGCTTTGGGTGATGCGCCCGTCATCCGGTCAAAGAATTCGACTATAAGATCAAGTGCGTGGTCGGTCTGATCAAGATGCGGCGAGTGTCCGCAATCGATCAGGCAATGTTGGGTGACAACTGCGGGTATCTTCCGTTGAATCGCGCTCAACTGCGCCAGCGTTCCGTACTCGTCCCGATCTCCCTGCAACAACAAGACAGGACAACTGATATCGGCCAGGCACTGCTCAATATTCCAGTCTAGAAAATGATCGGATGACCAGACACTACTCCACCCCTCGAATACTGCTTTGGGATCGGGATGAAACAGAGCGAGTTGTCGTTCCAGGTTTCCGGTCAGGAACGAATTCCGCGCGGCGTCGATTCCGCTCAATGTGATGGATTCGACGAAAACATGTGGAGCAAACAGCACCAGCCCCGCAACAGGGAATTTGCTCGCGTGGAGCAGCGCGATGGACGCGCCGTCGCTATGACCAACCAGCACTGGATTGCGAAGCTCCAGTTTTTCCAGCAGTTCAGGCAATACCTGCTGCGCCTCCACGTGCATATAGTCAGAACGACGTGGCAGATCCGCTCGAGACGAGTGACCGTAACCATAGCGGCTATAAGTGAGCACTCGGCGTCCGGTCATTGCTGCCAGTCGATACGGGAAACGCCGCCACATCGCAATGCAACCGAGCCCCTCATGCAGCAGTACAAGTGGAGAAAGATCCGACGCTCCATCGATCAGCAAATAATCAATTTCTCCGCCATTCAGCGAGATCGTCGCCATCATTCACCCCCTACTGCGATAGACAAACCGGGTTCCGGTACCGGGCCAAGCCCCAAAATCGCACGACTGCTGAAAATCACCAATATCGTCACCAGTCCACCAAACAGGCCTATGGTTGAAGACATGTCCCATACGGACAAAAGCAAACCCACCCCCACCACGGGCACAATCAACCCCAAATATGCCGCGACGAAAAAGCCCGAACTGACTTCCGCAATACGATTGGCAGGAGACAACATCGTCACCAGTCCCAGACCTCCGCGCAGCACCATGCCCGCCCCCATCCCTCCCAGCACCGCTCCCCCCAGGAACAAGGACAAGGATGCAAAATGAAAGGCCAGCCAGACACAGGCCAAAGCCAGGGGCAGTAGCCAGACACCCACGGGAACGACTCGACGGGCCGACAATCGCAATACCAACAACTGGCCAATGGCAGCACTGCAAAAAGTCAAAAATACAATGCCTCCGCTCAACAGAAGGCCACTGTGATGCAATCCAACAGCGAGGAAACGACCTGCCAGTGCTGCGAACAAGCCAAGAAAGCTAAAGCCGCACAGCACCGACATTGCCACGGCCATAAAGGCTTGCCGCATCTCACTCGGTATCCTCAATCGCTGCAATCGTAACGGTGGGCGAGAACCTCCATGCATCACTGTTTCGGGTAGCCATGGCAACAGCACACTTGGCAACAGCATGAACAGCAGTGCTATATAACTGGCATGGAGCGGATGCGCCGCATTCTCTGCCACCCAGCCAGACAGTAACGCTCCAAGCCCTAGACCACTCATGTTGCTCAAGCTGGAGATCAGAGCCGCGAGTGACCGATTACATAGCAACTCGGTCAGATAGGCAGTCGTGGCACCCACCATCAACCCTACTGCCATCCCGGACAATATTCGCCCAACGAACAAACCGGCTAACGTGGGCCAGAGTAAAAAGCTCAACAGACTTGCAAATGTCAGCCCGATCCCGAGCCCCAGCACTACTCGTCGGCCCAACAAATCAGACAATCGACCAAACACCATTAGTTTGAACAGGATGGCCAGTGCGTAGGACGCGAATACCAACGTCACTACAAACGGAGACAAGCCTAATTGTGTGGCATAGAGTGGATACAATGGCGTCGGTAACGTCCCCACCATCATCACCACCAACAACAGATAAGTGCTGAGCCAGGCGGCGCGTCTGAATTGGGCTGGAATTCGCATGAGCCATTACCAGTTAATCTGTCGTGCATCGAACAGATTAACCCCCAGTTGGGCCTTGCCTAAGTATTCCAGACAGTCCATTGGCTTGGCCGGCATAACACTGCAAAAGAACGATTCGCGCAGCAGTCGTTCCAGCGGTCGGCTACGATTCAATGTGCTCGCACCACAAAGCTTCACCGCCGCCATTGCCATCTTCGGCGCAAGTTCACCGATGAAGTACTTGGCGGCATGCACAGCGGCATTTGCATCTATCGTTCCGCGCCGTTGTTCGATGAGTGTGCCAGCATGATTCAGCAACGCTCTCCCCGCTTGTAATTCAGCCGACAGCCTGCCTACTTCCTGATGGATCGCGCTGGATTCTCGTTGGGAAGGCGTGGTGCGCACGGCCTCGGTGATGTATTGCAACAACGCAGTAGCAATCCCAAGATAAACACCGGTATAGCCGGAAATCATCCAATGGGGCTCACGTACCAGCTTGAATAAAGACATCCCTTCGACTGCAAGAAACAAACGCTGGCGGGTCAAAAGCACATTTTCAAAAGTCATGCTGGCGGTCTGGGTACCATTCATTGCAAACCCGTCCCAAACCTGGCCGCAATGCACGCCTTCGTCATTGCGACCGACCACGAAGTGGCTGATTTCGCTGTCGCTGTCGTTACCCTCGGGTCTTGCCGTTACTACGATGTAATCTGCAGCGCCTGCCAACGACACAAAAGACTTGTTGCCATTGAGCAGGAAGCCGCCTTCATGCGGTCGATAATGTGTCTGGATACCTCGCAACCGCGCACCACTGCCCAGCTCGGATGTCGCAGATGCAAACATCTTGTTGTGCGATATCACCTCATCAAATACCCAGGAGCGAAAGGCATCCGCAGCCGCTGACAGCGATTTCCCCGCCGACTCACACAACGAGCCAAGCGCCACATTGTGCATATTGAATCCCAGCGCAGTTGCCGCGTCATACTGGGCAAGTCGTGCCAGAACCTGGCTATATTCCAGATAACTCAGACCCGCCCCCCCAGCATCGCGAGGGATCAACAACCCCAACAGACCAGATTCCTTTATCAGTCGATAGCTCTCGCTACTATCCGATTGTTGGTTATCCACCAACGGAGCCAAGTCGACCAGCTGTGTTCCGATGCGGTCTACCAACGAGAGAATTTCATCGATTTGGTGTGGCAAAGCCATTTACGTTGACCTTATATATTATTCAAAAAGCGCTAACGCTCAGTTCTCGACTGGCAAACCAGCCTGGCGCGCCACGCTGATACGTAGCAGATCGTTCGCCCCCGCATAGGTCATTGAAGCCAATGGACTGATGAGATCGATCGCCCGACCGGAATCTGCGATGTAAGAACGCACACCACCTAACTGGGCTGCCAACTGCGACAGCCGCGTAAAGTCTTCAGAAACCGATATCTTCACCATCGCAGCCTCACCACTCAATTGACGGATAGTCACTCCGGCATCGATGCGCCGCGCAATGCCATATAGCAATTTTCGCGAACGATAAAGGGCCATGCTCATGTCGGCCACATGCCCGGCCACTAGGTGACTGGAACCCATTGATCTTCCGAAATGACTTCGATCCCGGCTCCACTCCACCGTCTGAACCAGCATGCTGCGCATGGGGCCTAGCGCATACCCCATGAGGAGAGCTCGCTCCCAGGTAGTAGTCGCGGTCAATACAGAGAAACCTGCACCCTCGCCCCCCAACAGGCTGTGCTCCTCCAACCGCACACCGTCAAAGGTCAACACGCCCATCGGTACACCGGGCAATGCGGCCTTGTCCAGCGGCTCACTACGCAGTACGCCCGCATCGGACAGGTCAACTAGTGCGACTGATAAATCGAATGGTGATCGCCCCTTACCGGTACGAGCGAACACCAAGGCGTGATCTGCTACCGGGGCAGCGGTAATGAAGCGCTTCTCGCCCGTCAACCGATAACTACCGTCCGCCTGACGTTCAGCCACGGTTTCCATCGACATCGGATCACTACCGCCATGCGCTTCAGTCAGCGCGTGACACAACAGCGTCTCCCCATCTTCCAGGCCTGCCAGTTGTTTCCGCTGCTCGGTATTCAGCCAAGTCTGCATGGGCAATTGCATACCGAACAACTGTGAAGCAAGTGCATAGCAAAGGGCAGGACTCACGCCGCTCATGCCCAATCCTTCCACCATGGCGAGCTTGTTTGTCACCGTGCTATTGGAAGAACGCAGCAGCCCTGTAGCCGCTGCCAACAACCATTGCTCGCGGAAGGTTTTTCCTTCCAACTCAGGCAGCAAAGCCTCCCCTTGGATGCAGCCCTCCTGCACCGTTTGTTCAACGATCTTGTCTTCGTCTCCGAACAGCATCACTCGCCCTCTCTTATCGGCACAGACTCAAGCGAGCTCGACCAGGCTGGCTTCAATTACGGCCCATAGCGCGGCAGGCGTGCGAAATGAAGCTGCGACGACTTTGTTTTCAGGGAAAGCTATCTCGAACTTTTTCTCAACGTCGACGACAATGGATATGATCGTTAGAGAGTCCAACCAACCTTCCTCCAGTAACGCCGTGTCCGGTACCACAGTAAGGTCTGCACTTTGGTATTGCGTTAGCAGATTTGACTGAATCAGCGAGCACAGCGCTTCAATGTTCTTCATTACTTATCTCTTCCATGTTTACACTCAACATGCTCAAAGCACGTCGATCTATTTTGCCGTTGGCAGTAGCTGGCAGCTTTCGCGCCATACGAACTCCATCCGGTCGCATCCTCTTCGGCAATGCTTCGCTCAAACCGCGAACAATGTCATCGCGACCTGCGCCAGCACTCACCACATGTACCCAGATCTCGCAATCCGGCTCTGTGCCTTGGCGAGCCACAACGGCAGCAGTTTCAACACCCGGCAATGCCAATACCGCACTTTCTATGTCCAGAAGATCAATGCGGTGGCCGCGACGCTTCACCTGATGGTCACGTCGACCTTGCAGATGAAAGCGACCATCCGCCGCCTGATACCCGATATCCCCCGTGCCATAGGCCAACCTTTCCACTCCATCGCGGAAATACACTGCACGGCGGGCATCGCGACATACGCCATCAACCAAATAACCAGCGAACACCGTCGGCCCTGCAACGAAAATCTCACCCTCCGACGCTGCACGACCGTCGTCACCGATGATTTCGACTTCCACTCCATCAATCGCCCAACCGATCGACGGCAAAACCGTCTCGATACTCGGCAGACTCACCTGTTCTGCGGTGCACACATTGGTTTCCGTAGGCCCATACAGGTTGTAGAACGGCAAGTCGGGGAATGCAGTCAGATAGCGCTTAAGCAGTTGTGGCGGGAAAGGTTCACCTGCGTACAACGCAGCGCGTAGTGCAGACGGCCTCGATTGCTCAATCCCGCCCTGCTGTAGCAGCATCTGATACAAGGTGGGTACTGCGTAGAACACTGAGATACTCTGCTCACCCAGCCAACGCGTCACATCGCGAGGAAAAGTCTTAAGATAGTCTGGCAACAGACAAAGGCAGGCTCCAGCCAGTGCAGTCGAGAATAGATCGAAGGTCGTCAGATCGAATGTGAGTGCCGCTTGTGATCCAACACGGTCCTCACAGTCCAGAGCAACTGCGCGTGCCGCCCAGGCACAAAAATGCAGGACGTTGGCATGGGACAGGCATACACCCTTGGGCGCGCCGGTACTGCCTGATGTAAACAAAACATAGCCACCCTCGCACCCAGCATGTCGAAGTGGTTGTCCTCGCAAGGGGAACAGCCATAGCCCGCCCACTGTGCGAGCATCGCCAGACTGACCATGAATGGAAACCACCTTGGATGCTGCTGCTTGGCTTGCAGGGGTCGCCAATAAAAAATCCAGGTCGGCGTTGGCCAACATCCGTGCGCCCCGTTCCGCGGGGTCCTTGACATCCATCGGAGCGACTAATGCCCCCAGCCTTAATGCGGCATAAATGGCCACAACAGCGGCTGCGCTCTTCGCAATATAGATGCCTATTCGATCACCAGCATGCACCCCTTCTGCACGCATCAACTCGCATAATTTATTAACCGCTTCGTTCAGTTGTTGATAGCTGAATGACGCATCTTCCGCTTGTAGCGCGGGCCTCTGTGGATAGCGCTGTGCAGCTTCAACCAGCGTCTGATCAAGCCGAATACAATCATTGAACAAGGTTGGCCTCTACTACTAATTTGACGTTCCCCGTCTTGGCATTCGGACGTTTTGGAAGATCGATAATCGATAGTAGGAGGATTTCTCCAACCTAAGTGAATGAACAATTTTTATAAACTCTATGCGGAAATGGAATACAGATGGATCTGAAGAACTTGCGCTATTTCGTGGAAGTGACAGAGCATGGCAGCTTCTCGAAGGCATCCCACAACATTCACGTCACCCAATCGGCGCTTAGCAAAGCCGTTCAATTGCTCGAAGAAGAACTGGGTACGACGCTATTGGTTCGCAGCCGTCCAGGCGTGCCATCACGCTTGACCCCGTCGGGCGAAGTGGTATTCCGCCACGCCAAGGGATTGCTGAGCCGCAGCAAGCAAATGCTGACCGACGTGAACTTGCTCAATAGCCTCGTCACCGGCGTCCTTCGGCTGGGGTTACCTCCTTTAGGCAGTACCGATCATATAGCGGTCGTGTTGACCGAGTTTCAGCGACGCTTTCCCCAAGTGGAACTCCAATTGCGTGAACAAGGAGGACAAGCCCTGGAGGAGGCCGTTCGCAAGGGCGAGATAGAACTGGCTATCAGTCTGCGACCAGAGGGAGACGACCTGGCCTGGCTTCCGATTTGTGAGGAGCCACTCGTTGTCGTCCTGCCGCCTCGCCACCCACTCGCCAACCACCATCGACTGACGCTGCCGGATTTAGCGCATCACCCATGGGTGCAGCTACAGGGTGCCTCTATCCTCAATCACCGCATCAAGCTCTGTTGCCCTGCTCTGGACGTCAGTCGCCTACAGGCGGCCAAAAGCGACAACCTGGCCTTTTGCTTGTCATTGGTGGCTGCGAACGCAGGCCTGCTGGTATTGCCCAGGCTATTGGCTCAACACCATATCCCACCCGGTGTGGAAATCGTCCCGCTCGAATGCGCCGAACTACAGTGGCAACTCGTCGTCATCTGGCGCAAGAGCTCACAGCTGTCGGTAGCGGCGCAGCAATGGCTTGAACTGTTGGCAACCGACGCTGGCCAATAACCTGGCATATCTTCGACGTCGTTCCCTGCGCCAAAAACAAAGGTCTATACAAATACGGCCCAGCGCTTTTGCTGAACATGTGTTGGCCGATGCACAGCGGGGTGTATATAGTCGCCCCCACTGCAACCCGCCGGCCCATTCCAAGGAAGAGAATGATGAGTGACCTGCACACCCTTACGGCCGCCGAACTCCTGGCCCGATTCGCCAGCCGGCAACTCGCTCCCATCGACTATTACGACCAGCTTCTGACCCACATCGACCGCTGGGAGCCGCAGATCAATGCGCTCTACGCCTTCGACCCGCAGCAAGTACGTCAGCAGGCCCAAGCCTCCACTGAACGCTGGAACAAAGGCCAACCCAACGGCGCCCTCGACGGTGTGCCGGTGACCCTCAAGGAACTGATCGCCACTGAGGGCGTGCCCATCCCGCTGGGCAGCGCCGCCACCCGCCTGACGCCGGCGCTGAAGGATGCACCGCCCGCCGCGCGCTTGCGTGAAGCCGGGGCAATCATCCTGGCCAAGACCACTATCCCGGATTTCGGCATGCTCTCTTCGGGCCTATCGAGTTTCCACGGCATCACCCGCAACCCATGGAACACAGCCAACAACACTGGCGGCTCGAGTTCCGGGGCCGCCGCCGCCGCAGCCGCCGGTTACGGGCCTCTGCACGTCGGCACCGACATCGGTGGATCGGTGCGACTGCCCGCGGCCTGGTGCGGGCTGGTCGGCTTCAAGCCGACGCTGGGGCGCATCCCCATCGACCCGTATTACACCGGCCGCACAGCCGGCCCCATGACCCGCACGGTCGATGATTGCGTGTTGTTGATGCAACATCTGGCCCGCCCCGATTCGCGCGACGCTACCAGCCTGCCACCGCTTACCACTGAATGGAGCAATCAGCCGCTGTCGGTAAAGGGCCTGCGTGTCGGCCTGATGCTTGAACCCGGTGCCGGCCTCACACCTGAAGATTTCGTCTGTAAAGCGGTGGAGCAAGCAGCGGGGCTGTTCGAAGCCCACGGTGCCAAGGTCACGTTGATTGCGCCGATCATGGACCGCGCCCAGCTCGACGGTCTCGACCAGTTCTGGCGCGCTCGCCAATGGGCTGAGCTGTCGGCCTTGAGCAGCGAGCAATTCGACAAAGTCTTGCCGTATATCCGCGACTGGGCCGCCCCAGGCGCCGATATCACCGGCGTGGAAGCCGTACGGGGCTTCAACCAGACCTTCGAAATGCGCCGCCGCGCCGCGCAGTTGTTCGACACATTCGACCTGGTGCTCTCCCCTACCAACCAGATCAACGCCTTTGCGGCCGACTGGCCGTCACCGAGCAATGACCCGCAGCAACCGTTCGAACACATAGTGTTCACCGTGCCCTGGAACATGGGCGAACAACCGGCGCTGTCGATTAACTGCGGTTTCGCCGCCGACGGCATGCCCATCGGACTGCAGATGATCGCCCCGCGCTTTGCCGATCAATGGCTGCTGCAAATCGCAAAAACCTACGAAAGCTGGCGTGGCGCAATTCACTGCTGGCCGAATCCTGCCTGAATTCAACCCTTCAAGAATTCCCCTCCCACCTTGTAGCTCCGGGCCGTCCTGGCCGGTGCTCTATCGACCTGAAAGGCAATGGAATGCCCGTACAACAATTGACACGACCCGATCCTGCACTCGACACACCAACCCCGGGCGCCGGCAAGAAGAGCATCTTCGCTGTAGTTCTGGGTAACGCCGTGGAGTTTTTCGACTTCGGTGTATACGCAACGTTTGCGGTAATGATCGGCCATACGTTTTTCCCGTCCGACAGTGCCTTCGTCAGTCTGATGCTGTCGGTCATCGCGTTCGGCACCGGCTTTATCGTCCGGCCCCTGGGTGCGGTACTGATCGGCGCCTACGCCGACCGCGTCGGGCGCAAACCGGCGATGCTTCTGACCCTGGTGATGATGGCTGTGGGCACCGGCAGCATCGCGATATTGCCCGGCTACGAGACCATCGGCATCGCCGCGCCGATCCTGCTGGTGGTCACCCGCATGATCCAGGGCCTGGCTTGGGGCGGTGAAGCCGGCCCCGCCACCACCTACATCCTTGAAGCGGCGCCCTCCCACAAACGCGGCACCTACGCCTGCTGGCAAGTGGTTGCCCAGGGCTTCGCCGCCATGGTAGCCGGGCTGGTGGGGTTCACCCTGACCAAAGTCCTGTCCCCGGAAGACCTCAATAGTTGGGGCTGGCGTGTACCGTTCGTGTTCGGCCTGCTGGTGTTGCCGATCGGTATCTACATCCGCCGCAATCTTGCCGAAACCTTCCACGGCCACTCCGAACAAACCCGCACCGGCGATCTGGTACGGGAAATAGGCGGCAAACACCGGCGCGCTCTGGTGTTGGGGCTGCTGATTCTTTCCGGCAGTACCATCACCCAGTACTTCCTGAACTACATGACCACCTTCGCCCTCACCGAATTGAAGCTGCCCACCAGCATTTCCATGCTCTCGACCCTGGTGGCCGGCGCCGCGATGGCTGTGTGCGCGGTGGCCGGTGGCATGCTCTGCGACCGCTTTGGGCGTCGGGTGACCCTGATGACGCCCCGAGTGGTGTTGCTGTTGATCCTGTTCCCGGCCCTGCAACTGATGACCGAGCACCCCAGCTCGGCGACCTTCCTGCTGACCCTGGCGGTACTCTCGGGTCTGCATGGCATGAGCGGCGCAGCGTTGATCGTGCTGCTGGTGGAGAGCTTCCCGAAATCGGTGCGCGCCACCGGTTTCTCCATCGTCTACGCCTTCGGTGTAGCAGCGTTTGGCGGTACGGCGCAGATCATCATTACCTGGCTGATCGGCTCCACCGGTGACCCGATGTCACCAGTCTGGTACCTGCTGATCGCTAACCTTGTGTGCCTGACCGCCGCCTGGTTCGCCAAGGAAACGCGTCCGTCGCTGCCCGAACGCCCCGCCCGCGAAACCCGGCTTGCAGAAGCCCAGGTCCGCTGATAAACGCGTCCCCAGGCCTTTCCGGGACGGTTGCCTTACATCTGATTTGTACGGGATTTACCATGTATCCACGTCTTTTGCTGGCCGTCACTTTGGCATCCAGCACCCAGGCTTTCGCTCAGCCATTTTCCCGAGAGCAGGCCCAAGTTAACGCGCCAGGCTTTCTGGAAGGCAGTACCCTGGACCTGAACCTGCGTCACTACTATTCCAACCAGCACACCAAACGCACCACTCACCTGATCATCAAGAAACCCGGCGGCATCGAGCCCACCCGTGTTCGCGAAACCTGGGTGCAGACGAGCATGCTCAAGTACAGCTCCGGCTATACCCAGGGTCTGATCGGCGTCGGCATGGATGCAGGGATCTTCAGTGCCGTAAACCTGGAGCGCGGCCACGGAAAGGTGGCCAACGGCGGCGACCGGGTGCTGGTAGACGGCGACGGCGATGCGATTCCCACATGGAGTCGCCTGGGGGTAGGTGATGTGCGTGTTCGCCTGTCCAACACCGAGCTCAAGGCCGGCCGGCTAATGACCGACAATCCGATCCTGCGCTACAAGGACAACCGCGCCCTGCCCTCCAGCTTTCAGGGCGTGGGTCTGCTCAGCAACGAACTCGACTGGCTGTCGATGCAGGGCGGCAGCTTCGAACGGGCGATTCCGCGCACCGGCACCGGCGCCGAAAAGCTGACCACCACCTTCGGCAACCGCGCCTACAGTGGCGCGCGCATCAGCTACCTAGGGGCCACGGTCAAACCGGGTTATGGGCTGGAAGCCAGCGTCTATGCCTCGCGTTTCGAAGACATGTGGGACCAGACCTACGTCGGCGTTACACACCGCATGGGCGCCCAAGACAATCTGGCCCTCAAGACCGCCTTCAACTACTACCACACCAGTGATTCAGGCAAGAAGAACCTCGGCTACATCGACAACAACGCCGCCAGCCTGGCCTTCACCGGCACTCACCGGGCCCACAGCCTGACGCTTGCCTGGCAGCAAGTATTCGGCAATGAGTACTTTGACTATGTGTGGGAATCCACTGGCAACTACATGGCCAACTCGTTATACGCGGACTACAACGGCCCCAACGAAAAGTCCTGGCAATTGCGCTACGACCTGGACTTCACGACCTACGGAGTCTCTGGCCTCACCGCCAGCCTGTGGCACGCCAAAGGCTGGGACATCGACGGCACCCACTACGCCGGCGACCGCTACGGCCGCAATACCGGCTACAACGTGCGCGGCCTGGACGGCGCGAAACACTACGAAAACGGTTTGATGCTGGGCTACATCATCCAGTCCGGAAAACTCAAAAACTCGGTGCTGCGCACCATCGTCTACAACCACCTCGCCAGCGGCGGGCAGATTGACGGCAGTTACGACGAGTTCCGCATCGTCGCCAACGTGCCGATCAACCTATTCTGAGGCTCAGTTCAGCGAACACAGTGCTGCATCGTTCCGGCCATCGTTTCCTGCACTTGAGCACCGCGACTGAACGGGGACGGTTGCGGTATACGCAGAGCCGCCTGTATCCGAAGCTCGATGGTTATTCCGACACCTAGCACGTCGTCTCGGCCCTGGAGTGCAGAGATCAGGACCGATGTCGGCAGCCCTTGTGGATCAACTCCAGAGGGAATGGCCAGTCCTGGCATATCGAGGAAGCTGCCGATCATGGTGTAGGCCAGGGTTCGCAGATTGGTGACTCTCACTCCGTTGAAACGGCGTATCGACGTGCCAAGGGGTCGATTGTTCCCCTTCTCGATCAATCGCTCAGAACATCGATGCACCTTTGGACTTGGCCAGATAACGCCCCGGTGAATCCCCCAGGTTGCGCCGAAACACCGAGGTAAATGCGCTTGGGCTGCTGTAACCCAGATCAATCGCCACTTCGGTGATAGATGAACCATTACTCAGTCTGGATGTTGCTTCTAGCAAACAGACTTGTTGCCGCCAGAACACAAAACTCATGCCAGTCGCTTCCCGAAAACTTCGCGTGAACGTTCGCCGGCTCATGTTCGACCAACTGGCCATTTCACTGATGGAAATATTCTGCGTGGGTGCATCAAGGAACCGATGGCACGATTGGGCCAGTCGAGGTTCTGAAGGCAAAGGTGCGCTCAGTGGAAGCTCCGACATGGCGCCGATTTCATCCACCAGTAGCATCTGCACGGATTGGCTTCGGATATTGGGCGGTTGCTCCGGATCAATGGCCAACGCTGCTTCCAACAGGTGCCTGAGCAGCGGCGAAACATTGTAGACCTGGCAATGCTCAGGCAAACCGGCGCGGATGGAGGCAGCCTCATTGAGGTAAGTATTGATCATGGTCACGTCGCCGCGCATATGCATTTCATGCGACACGCACGCGGGAACCCAAAGCGCTCTTTGAGGCGGGACAACCCAATTCCCCAGATCGGTGAACATCTTCAACGCGCCCGTCGAGGCGTACGCAAACTGACCACGACTGTGAGTGTGCCGGGCAAAAACAGTACCCGAAGAATACTTGCTCAGGCTCACCACAGCATCGGGGCTTCCATGCTCGTAGGGATCCAGTGTTTGATTGATCGACATGGCCCGATTTTGACAAAAATAGACCTGCTATAGCAAGCAGGCCAAAATTTTGGACCATAGAATCGCATCTCCAAAAAAAACTGATGCAGAAACGGTTCGCATTGAACTGATTGGAAAGCGGCACACCGCCTACGCGGTGTGCCGCTTAATGTGAGGCTAGGGACATGCAGAAAAAACATTTGGTTCTGGCGATATTCGTCACCTTAGTGTGGGGAGTGAACTTTCCAATCACCAAGCTGGGTTTACGCTTGATCGATCCCTTTGTGTTAACCGGAATACGCTTTGCACTCGCCGCCATACCCTTGGTGTTCTTCATAAAGCGCCCCGCCATCAAGTTCAGCTATGTTGTCGCCTACGGCTTCATTTTCGGATTGGGTATGTGGGGCGTGATCAACTATGGCATTCAGGTCGGTGTCAGCCCCGGTATTGCTTCGCTGATCATCCAGCTCAGTGTGTTCTTCACCATGGGTTGGGGGGCGTTATTGTTTAAAGAGAAGCTACGTGGGGCTCAGCTTATCGGGGCACTGCTGGCATTGGTCGGGTTGGCGGGCATCATTTCTACCCAGCAAGGAGAGCACGCAATACTTGGAGTACTGCTGATAGTGTTGAGTGCAGTCGCTTGGAGCGTAGGCAACGTGATTATCAAGAAATCCGGTGTCAAAGAGATCTTTTCATTCATGGTCTGGGCCAGTCTGTTTCCACCCTTCCCGCTCTTCTTCATCGCTTGGCTCATGCAGGGCGCCGCGCCCTTTGAGAACCTGCAAAGCAGTCTCGACTTGACGGCTGTACTGTCGATTGTTTTCCAGGTTTACCTGGCCACACACTTTGCCTATTGGGGATGGAATTCGCTGTTGAAGCTTTATCCTGTATCAACAGTGGCACCGCTGTCGTTGCTGATTCCGGTATTCGGCATCGGCAGTTCGATGCTGATTATCGGCGAACACATCTCGACACCGAACTTGATCTCAATTGCGATCATCATTATGGGATTGGCGGTCGGCCTCTATCGTAAGTCCCCCGGCACAATTAATGCCGCCCCCAAAGCCGCGTTCCGTCCTGACTGAATCGGTCGTGCCAGAACTATGCATTTTCGCCAGCGTTTGCCAGGGCTGCCGAATCATCCGGCAAAACCGCTAAACGAAAAAGGCCAACGCTTAGCGTTGGCCTTTTTTATTGATCGTCGAAACGTCGTCATTCGCTCGCAGTGGCCACGCTCTCAAGTCGATACCCATACCCGTAAATCGTCAGCAGTTGCCAACCGCGATCAGCCGTCAGGCCCAGCTTGTTGCGCAGACGATAAATATGAGTGTCCAGCGGGCGGGAGGACACCATTTCTTCATGGGTCCAAAAGCGCTCATACAAGTATTCACGGGACAAGGGACGGCCCAGGTTGGCGAACAGGCAGCGGGCGAGACGGTATTCCCGTTCGGTCAAGCTGATGGGGGTGGAGGCGCGGGTGACGGTGAGTTCGGCGTCGTCGAATTGAAGGTCATTGAATGTCAGTATTTCGGTGGCTGCCGCGCGTTGCAGTCGATGCCGACGAAGCACCGCGCTGACCCGAGCCATCAGCTCGTTGGGACGAAACGGTTTGCTCACGTAATCGTCAGCCCCGGCGTTCAATGCCTGGACGATATCGCTTTCGGTATCGCGACTGGTGAGCATGATCGCGGCAGGTGGTGCCTCCATATGTTCACGGGTCCAGCGCAACAACGACAGGCCGCTGATATCGGGCAGTTGCCAATCGAGGATCAGCAGATCGAAGGTCTCCCGTCGAAGTTGCCGCAGCAAGTCCTCTCCCCGCTCGAAACTGTGCAACGTCCATGCTTGCTCTCCCGTTGCGGGGATCTGTCGCAGTGTCTGTTCCACCCGGCGGAGCTCGGCGGGTTCGTCATCCAGTATTGCGACACGCATGCCGAGTAGTTCCTTCATCTCGTAAGTGTAACGTTAAGAAAATTCCTACAAGAGTTTAGGCTGATTGATCGAATCTGAACAATTGTGGTGAATTGCTGTGAATTTCTCCGGTATGGCTACGCTGATATCACTTCGCCGGCAGGCGATGAGTTATTGGAAGAATGCTTAAAAAGAACTGTGAGAAAGATGCGCTTGAAGATTCTCTCTAATGGATTCACCAAGTTGACGGCGTTGATGTTGGCGGCTGGCATTGGGCTGGGATGCTCTGCGGTCCAGTCGATTCCAGTTATTCATCATCAGGCTGCGGCGCATTACTTCGATTCGACAGAAACAAACTTGGTAATGGGTGATTCGCCAGGCTTTGCTCCTGTGCACTCACTACAGACAGAAAACGCCCCGCTCGCTTTACGCTCAACGCAACAACGGTGGGTGTTTTAACCCCCGACCAATTCTGAACAAATGTTGAGAATTGCCTCCCAAGGCTCCCATGTCGGTAAATTCGTTCTCGCCGAGCGGCACAGGGGCATTGGGATGTGTCCCGACGCAGGGAGCGTCAATGCCAACCTGGCAGGACCGTCGATTACCGGTTTTCGACAGTCTGCAGTTCAGGTCAGGGGAAAACACACGGAGTGCCTGCTCGGCTCCGACACAAGGATGTGTCATCTCATTTTGCTCCCATGGCTATCTGCCAGAGCGTCCGGTCAGGTATCGTGCGTCCAGCGCGCGCGTTCCCGGCATGATTTCGAAAAGAGCCTAAAAAGCAATCCATGAACCCCATGACCTTATTGCTTCCACGCTGTTCTGGCGTCTGTCTTTTACTGGTTGCCGGCCTGATGGGATTGCTCATCGAGAGTGCATCAGCAGCGGTCGCTTCGGCAAAACGTTTGCCATATATCGATGAAAACCAGCTATGCCGTGCTCAACCGCTGCCGGCGACTGTCGAGCATCTGACTGGAGAGGCCTGGAAGCTGGATGCCAAAGGCAAGGAGACGCCATTGCAGGAAGGCATGTCGATCAACGAGCAGGAAGGCGTCAAGACCTCACCTTCGGCGTTTGTCAGCCTGTCCCTGGGCGATGGCTCACGGGTGGTGCTGCCGTCCAGTTCCCGAATCACCTTGCACCTCAACGAAGAACATTCGATCCCTCAGGTCATCCTTGAGCAGGGGCAGGTCGAGTCGTATGTGATCAAGCGTGCCAGTGACCATGATCGTTTTCAGATCATCACGCCGGTGGGTGTACTGGGCGTACGGGGCACGCACTTTCGGGTGCGCAACGATGAAGGTGGCGAGGCACTGCTGGAAGTGTTGAACGGGCAAGTGGCGGTCAATCGTGACGAGGAACTGTCGGAATCCCGCCCGGCCCGGCCCGCTGCCAAACGGACTCAGCGCCCGGAAGATGAGGTCCAGGTCATGGCCCGGCAGGGTCTGCGTATTCAACAACAAGGCGCGTTGACGCCAATCGACTTGTTACCCGCCCCACGTTTGTTGGGCCAGACCGGCCAGGTGGGTGATGTGCCTGTCTGGCAACTGATCATGAAACCCATCGAAGGGGCCACGCGTTATCGCGCGCAGGTGGCCACTGACGCGGCTTTTTTGGACATCAAGCAAGAACAGTTTTCCAGCACGCCCGAGGTCAAATTCAGCGGGCTGAAAGCGTTTTTCTACCATGTTCGCCTATCGGCATATGACGCTCAGGGGTTAGAGGGAGAGACCGGGGTATATGACATTTTCTATTACCCCAGGACCACACGTGTCCCATAGCTTCCTGGCCTACGACCGATGAGAAGACGACCAGGGAAGGACGACCGCGAGCCGACCCAGGCTCAGCGGCTGTTTCGGCGGATGGTTCGCGAGTGGCTATGGGTCAGTTTGATCCTGTTGCCGCTGACGGCGATGCTGTCCATGAGCCAAGGCCTGACCTTGAGCAATCTGCTGTACGACAACCTGCGCCGGCTAAGCCCGCTGCCGGTGGACCCACGAATACTCATCGTCACGATCGACGACTACAGCTTGCAGCAGCTTGGCCAATGGCCGTGGTCGCGGGCCGTGCACGCGCAACTGCTGGATAGGCTCAGCGCCGCGAAGGTTAAAGGCGTTCTGTTCGACGTAATCTTCAGCGAGCCCGCTAGTCACCCCGGCAGTGATCAGCTATTGGCCCAGGCAGCTTGTCGGGCCGGGAATGTTTTCGTGCCGCTGCTGCGCGAAGGCGTCGCGCGATATGGGCAGCCTCTGGGGGAAATTGAACCGGTGGCCCCGTTGAGCCATTGCGCCAAAGGCATCGGGCACATCAATGCCGAAGCGGATGCCGACGGGATCGTGCGCAGCGTGTATTTAAGCGAAGGATCGGCGCAGAAACCACGCGCACAACTGGCCTGGCTGCTGTATGAAGAAGCCCTCGCCGACAAGGAAAAAGCCCCGATGCCCGGCGTTCCTGCCCTGCCATCGGCGCAAGGCTGGCAACGAGCCCACGAAATACGGATTCCTTTCATCCGTTCCGACGCGGGTTTTCCCAGTGTCCCTTACGTCAGCGTACTGCGTGGCGAAGTCCCGCCCGAGTTGTTGCGCGATCGTTTGATCCTGATCGGCTCAACCGCTCCAGGCCTGGGGGACCGTTATGTGACACCGCAATCGGCGAGCATCGGCACCACACCGGGCATCGAGATTCAGGCGAATATCCTCAACGGGCTGCTGCAACAGCGCAACATTGTGGTTCTCGATCAGCACTTGGCGGCGTTGCTGTCGGTGGTGATTGTCGGTGAATTGCTGGGCCTGCTGTTGGTGCGTCCGCGTCGCGCCCTGTGGCTGACCCTGGGTGCAATGGCGGCCGCTCTGCTGGGTTCGGGTGTACTGATGCGGCTTGGCTGGTGGTGGTCACCGGCTGCCAGTCTGCTGGGTATTTTGCTGGGTTACCTGATCTGGAATTGGCGAAGGCTGAACGCGGTGCTCGCCTATTTCGGTTGGGAACTGGCGCGTCTGGACAGTGAGCCAAAAGTCTTTCCCGAACGCCGCCGCACCCAGGCCCCGGCCGGCGATGTGCTGCAAGGGCAAATCGTCGCGTTGGAGCAGGCCATGAGCCGGACCCGCGACACCCGGCGTTTCATTGCCGATGGGCTGGAATACCTGCCGGTGGCGACGCTGATCAGCGATCCGGGCGGGCGTATTCTGCTGGCCAACCGCAAAGCGCGAGAGGTGTTTTCCTGTGGTCTGGTGGGCGAGGACGTGCTCGAGCAACTGAGCGACCTGGGCTACCCGGCGCTGTCCGACGGAACGCCATCTGCATTGTCGACCCTGGAGACGGTGGAGTTTCGCGATATTCAGGCTCGCAGCCTGCGTCTGGATCGGGCACCGCTGTTGCCGGCCGAAGGTGACTCTGTGATTGGCTGGCTGCTGAGCCTCACTGACTTGAGTGTCGAGCGGGATGCTGAAGAACAGCGAGCCGTATTGTTGCGCTTTTTGTCCCATGACCTCAGGGCTCCCCACTCGGCGATTCTGGCTTTGCTCGACGTTCAGCGGCATCAAGTGGCCGGCGACACCCAGGTGTTCAGCCAAATCGAGTTACAAGTACGCAAGGCGCTGAACCTGACCGAAGCTTTTGTGCAGTTGGCAAAAGCCGAGTCCGAGGCCTATCAGTTTCAGCCGAGCATATTCGCGATGCTGTTGCTCGATACCTTCGACCAAGCCTCGAGCATCGCACATCTGAAGAACATTCAACTGCGGCATGACCTCGATGAAGACGCTGAGCCGTTGGTCCTGGCCGATCAATCGCTACTGACACGGGCACTTTTCAACCTGCTGGAAAACGCCATCAAGTACAGTCCGGCGGGTTCGCAGATCTCGGTGCGGGTGAGTTGTACCGGGGGCTGGTTGAAGTGCGAGATCGCTGATCAGGGCCGAGGGATTGCCGTCGAAGAACTTCCCGAGTTGTTCAGTCAGTATCGGCGTTTTACCTCGGCTCATGGCAGCGACGGCCTGGGGCTGGGTTTGTCCATGGTCAAGGCCGTGGTGGATCGTCATGGCGGGAGGATTTCCTGTCATAGCGTGGTGGGGCAAGGCACGACGTTCACTGTCCAGCTGCCGCTATTGAGCGACTGAAGCCAGACGCTTTCAACGGGCATAAAAAAACCGGCGATATCAGCCGGTTTTTTTACGTCCGAAAAAACTTATGCACGTTTTTCGACTTTTTATTTGCTTAAGAAATATGCATATAAATCATAAGCTTAAAAACAAATTTCGACGTTTTTCAACAAAACGGTACACAGGTTATCCACAGAATCTCAGACAGTCACTTGATCGGTGGCATTGGGTGCCGCCGGCGCTGCTGGCAGCGAACCCATCTCACGCTGCATCTGTTCGTTCCAGGCCTGCACCCGGTCATTCAGGTCGGCAATGGCTCGTGGCCCGTTACCCTCGGCATACATCGGCGCGCCGATGATGACGGTGATCACGCCCTGTTTCTTCGCCCAACCGGTTTTCGGCCAGAACTTGCCGGCATTGTGCGCAATCGGCAGCACGGGGAGTGACGCATTGACGGCCAACGCCGTGCCACCGCGGGAGAACTTGCCGATGGTGCCGTAGGGAACGCGAGTCCCTTCCGGGAAGATCAGTACCCAGACATTGTCCTTAAGCAGCTCATCGCCCTTTTTCGCCACATGCTTGAGCGCCGCTTTCGGGTTGCCACGGTCGATGGCGATCGGCCGCAACATGGCCATGGCCCAACCGAAGAACGGCACGTAGAGCAGTTCACGCTTGAGCACCTGGCTCAGCGGTTCGAAATAGGCCGAGAGAAAGAACGTCTCCCAAGTGCTCTGGTGGTTCGACTGAATCACGCAGGCCTGGTCGGGCACGTTCTCGGCGCCTTTCACTTCGTAGCTGATGCCCAGAAAGACTTTGCTCAGCCACAAGGCACAGCGACACCAGTACACGTTGATAAAGCGATAACGCGCCTTGAACGGCAGAAACGGCGCGATGAAAAAGCTCAGGGTGCACCAGAGCAAAGAGCTGGTGCCCAGCAGCAGGTAAAAGAGGAAAGTTCTGATGGCCTGCAGTATCGACATGGCGATATTTACCGTTGCGGGCATTGCCCGCCTATTCAAGCGCACTCCCGATCAGTCCTTGGTCAGGATGTCAGAAGAGCCTTAGTTGTGGATAAGTTCCGCGGCAATCGCCGCCAGATCGTCAAAAATCAAGGTGCCCGCCGGTAGGGTTTTGCCCTGAGTCTTTTCGCCTTTCCCGGTCTTTACCAAAACTGGCTGAGAGTCGACGGCTCTGGCGGCTTCCAGGTCACCGAGAGTATCGCCGACGAACCATAGATTCGTCAGCGAAACGTTGTAATGCGCGGCGATGGTTTTCAACATCCCGGGTTTTGGCTTGCGGCAATCGCAGCCATCGTCTGGCCCGTGCGGGCAGTAGACGATCAGCCCGACTTCGCCGCCCTGCTCCGCCACCAGCTCGCGCAAACGAACGTGCATGGCCTCCAGGGTGGCGATGTCGTAATAGCCGCGAGCGATACCGGACTGGTTGGTAGCGACCGCCACCGTCCAGCCGGCCTTACTCAACTGCGCGATCGCTTCGATCGAACCGGGGAGCGGAATCCACTCCTCCACCGACTTGATGTACGCATCGGAGTCGTAATTGATCACTCCGTCCCGATCGAGAATCAGCAGTTTCAACAGCAGCCCCTTAGCCCAGCAGCGAAATGTCAGCGACGCCCAGGAACAACCCACGCAGACGCGCCAGCAGCGCATAGCGGTTGGCTCGCACCTTGGCGTCTTCAGCGTTGACCATCACCGCTTCGAAGAACGCATCCACCGGCTCGCGCAAGGCGGCCAGACGCGCCAGCGATTCGCTGTACTGACGCGCAGCGGCCATTGGCTGCACAGCCTGGTCAGCCTGCTGGATCGCCGAATACAGCGAGAACTCGTTGGCGTTGTCGAAGTACTTGGCTTCAACGACCGACGGAACGCTGCCTTCGATCTTGCTCAGCAAGTTCGAAACGCGCTTGTTCACGGCGGCCAGGGCTGCAGCTTCCGGCAGTTTGCGGAAGGCTTCCACCGCTTGTACGCGCTGATCGAAGTCCAGCGCCGAGCCTGGCTTCAGGGCACGGACCGACAGGTAAGTCCCGACGTCAACGCCTTCGTCTTCATAACGGGCACGCAGACGGTCGAAGATGAATTCCAGCACCGAGTCATTCAGGCCGGCGGCCTTGATCTTGGTACCGAACGCATTCACGGCAAACGCCACGGCGTCGTTCAGATCGAGGTCGAGCTTCTTGTCGATCAGGATCCGCAGTACACCCAACGCAGCACGGCGCAGGGCATACGGGTCTTTGCTACCGGTCGGCAGCATGCCGATACCGAAAATGCCCACCAGCGTGTCGAGCTTGTCGGCAATAGCAACTGCCGCACCGGTCAGGGTGGTCGGCAGTTCAGCGCCGGCACCGCGCGGCATGTACTGCTCGTTCAGCGCCAAGGCGACTTCTTCAGGCTCGCCGTCGTTGAGGGCGTAGTAGTAACCGGCGACACCTTGCATCTCCGGGAACTCACCAACCATCTCGGTCGCCAGGTCGCACTTGGACAGCAGGCCTGCACGGGAAGCCCAGACAGCGTTGCCGCCAATGCGTTGAGCGATGAACGCAGCGAGTTTGGAAACGCGTTCGGCCTTGTCGTAGACGCTGCCGAGTTTTTCCTGGAACACCACGTTTTGCAGACGCAGGTTGAAGTCTTCGAGTTTCTGCTTCTTGTCTTGCTTGAAGAAGAACTCGGCGTCGGTCAGGCGTGGGCGAACCACTTTCTCGTTACCGGCGATGATTTGTTGCGGGTCTTTGCTTTCGATGTTGGCCACGGTAATGAAACGAGGCAGCAACTTGCCGTCGGCATCCAGCAGGCAGAAATACTTCTGGTTGTCCTGCATGGTGGTGATCAGCGCTTCTTGCGGTACGTCGAGGAAACGTTCTTCGAACGAGCACACCAGCGGCACCGGCCATTCAACCAGTGCGGTCACTTCGTCGAGCAGGCTCGGCGGCACGATGGCCGTCCCTTCCTGCAGCGTCGCCAGTTCTTCGGTGCGCTTGCTGATCAGTTCACGACGCTCGTTGGCATCGGCCAGAACGTAAGCAGCACGCAGATCGCTCAGGTAGTTGGCCGGCGAGGTGATGCGCACGCTTTCTGGATGGTGGAAGCGGTGGCCACGGGAATCGCGGCCGGCCTTCTGGGCAAGGATGGTGCAGTCGATGACGTGATCACCGAGCAGCATCACCAGCCACTGGGTCGGGCGAACGAATTCTTCCTTGCGAGCACCCCAGCGCATGCGCTTGGGGATCGGCAGATCGTTCAGGGAGTCTTCGACGATGGTCGGCATCAGGCTCGCGGTCGGCTTGCCGGCGATGCTTTGGCTGTAGCGCAGTTTCGGACCGCTCTGATCGATTTCGCTCAGCTCGACGCCGCATTTCTTGGCGAAGCCCAGGGCTGCTTGAGTCGGGTTGCCTTCGGCATCGAATGCGGCCTGACGCGGCGGGCCGTCGAGGTTGATGCTGCGGTCCGGCTGCTGAGTCGCCAGCGCGGTGATCAGCACGGCCAGACGACGAGGCGCGGCGTAGACGGTTTTGGTTTCGTAGTTCAGGCCGGCAGCTTGCAGGCCTTTGTCGATACCGGCCAGAAACGCGTCGGCCAGGGTGTTCAGGGCTTTGGGTGGCAGTTCTTCGGTGCCCAGTTCAACCAGAAAATCTTGAGCACTCATTGTGCAGCCTCCAGCTTGGCCAGTACTTCATCACGCAGGTCCGGGGTCGCCATCGGGAAGCCCAGCTTGGCGCGAGCCAGCAGGTAGGCTTGCGCAACGGAACGCGCCAGGGTGCGTACACGCAGAATGTATTGCTGACGCGCGGTCACCGAGATCGCCCGGCGCGCATCCAGCAGGTTGAAGGTGTGGGACGCCTTCAACACCATTTCATAGCTCGGCAACGGCAATGGCTGATCGAGTTCGATCAGGCGCTTGGCTTCGCTTTCATAGAAGTCGAACAGTTCGAACAGCTTCTCGACGTTGGCGTGTTCGAAGTTGTAGGTCGACTGCTCCACTTCGTTCTGGTGGAACACGTCGCCGTAGGTCACCTTGCCGAACGGACCGTCAGCCCAGACCAGGTCGTAGACCGAGTCCACGCCTTGCAGGTACATGGCCAGACGCTCCAGACCGTAAGTGATCTCACCGGTCACCGGGTAGCATTCGATACCGCCCGCTTGCTGGAAGTAAGTGAACTGCGTCACTTCCATGCCGTTGAGCCAGACTTCCCAGCCCAGACCCCAGGCGCCCAGCGTTGGCGACTCCCAGTTGTCTTCGACAAAACGGATGTCGTGCACCAGCGGGTCGAGGCCCACGTGCTTGAGGGAGCCCAGGTACAGTTCCTGGAAGTTGTCCGGGTTCGGCTTCAGGACTACCTGGAACTGATAGTAGTGCTGCAGACGGTTCGGGTTTTCGCCGTAGCGGCCGTCAGTCGGGCGACGACTGGGCTGCACATAAGCGGCGTTCCAGGTTTCCGGGCCGATGGCGCGCAGGAACGTGGCAGTGTGGAAAGTGCCGGCGCCTACTTCCATATCGTAGGGCTGAAGTACCACACAACCTTGCTCGGCCCAGTATTGCTGGAGGGCGAGGATCAAGTCTTGGAAGGTACGCACGGCTGGCGTAGGCTGGCTCACGAAATTCACCTGTTTCTTGGGCTGCGATTTAAAGAGCGGGAGTATACCCGATTCGGTCCTGCGCACGCCCCCTGGAGCCTTATGCCACGCTGCTTTTGGTGTACCGAAGATCCGCTGTACATGGCTTATCACGATCAGGAGTGGGGCACGCCGCTACGCGATGCGCAGGGTTTGTTCGAGTTGCTTTTGCTCGAAGGGTTCCAGGCCGGGCTTTCCTGGATCACTGTGTTGCGCAAACGAGAGCGTTATCGCGAGGTGCTGTTTGGCTTCGACGTGCAGCGCGTGGCGCAGATGAGCGATGCGGAAATCGATGAATTGATGCTCGATCCGGGAATCATCCGCAATCGCCTCAAGCTCAACGCGGCTCGACGCAATGCCCAGGCCTGGCTGGCGCTGGAGGACCCGGCGGCGTTTCTCTGGTCGTTCGTCGGTGGAACACCTGTGATCAATCATTTCAAGGATCGCAGTGAAGTTCCGGCCGTCACACCGGTCGCCGTCGAGATGAGCAAAGGCCTGAAAAAAGCCGGCTTCACGTTCGTCGGCCCGACCATTTGTTACGCGTTGATGCAGGCTTCGGGCATGGTCATGGACCACACTCGGGATTGCGATCGCTACGCCACTTTGGCGATCGGCGGTTAGAATAGCCGCCTCGCGCACAGCACAAGATCAGGAGTGACCTGTGGATAAGTTTAAAGGCGCCTTGCTGGTAGGCGCTCTGCGGTTGTTTGCCCTGCTCCCGTGGCGGGCAGTGCAGGCGGTAGGTTCGGCGATTGGCTGGGTGATGTGGAAAACCCCCAACCGTTCTCGAGACGTGGTGCGGATCAACCTCGCCAAGTGTTTCCCGCAAATGGACCCTGCCGAGCGCGAGCGTCTGGTGGGCCAGAGCCTGAAAGACATTGGCAAATCCCTGACCGAAAGCGCGTGCGCATGGATCTGGCCGGCTCAGCGTTCAATTGACCTGGTGCGGGAAGTCGAAGGCCTCGACGTTCTGAAAGAGGCGTTGGCATCCGGCAAAGGTGTTGTCGGCATCACCAGCCATCTGGGCAATTGGGAAGTGTTGAACCACTTTTATTGCAGCCAGTGCAAACCGATCATTTTCTATCGTCCGCCCAAGCTCAAGGCTGTGGATGACTTGCTGCGCAAGCAGCGGGTGCAATTGGGTAACCGGGTTGCCGCCTCTACCAAGGAAGGCATCCTCAGCGTGATCAAAGAAGTGCGCAAAGGTGGTGCAGTAGGTATTCCGGCTGACCCGGAACCGGCCGAATCCGCCGGGATCTTCGTGCCATTCTTCGCCACTCAGGCCCTGACCAGCAAATTCGTACCGAACATGCTGGCCGGCGGTAAAGCGGTCGGCGTGTTCCTGCATGCCCTGCGGTTGCCGGACGGTTCGGGTTACAAAGTAATCCTCGAAGCCGCGCCCGAGGCCATGTACAGCACCGATACCGAGACGTCTTGCGCGGCCATGAGCCAGGTGGTCGAGCGTTATGTGCGGGCCTATCCGAGCCAGTACATGTGGAGCATGAAGCGCTTCAAGAAGCGTCCGCCCGGCGAAGCTCGCTGGTATTGAGGCGATTGGCATGATCTGTGGATAACCTTGGTTATCCACAACCGTTCATTCAAGGACGCAGCAGATGTCCGAACAGCGCAAATCGTTTCGCATCAAGATCAGTCACGAAAGCTTTGGCGAATGCCTGGGCCAGACCCGCAACCTGTCGACCACGGGCGTCTACGTCAAGCATCCGGCCTTGGCAGCATTGCCCAAGGGCACGGTGGTCTATGGCCAGGTGCAGGATTTACCCACAGGCGCGCCGCGAGTGCGCATGGAAGTGGTGCTGGTGGACGCCGAAGGGATTGGCCTGCGTTATCTTTGATCAGTGCGCCTGACGTTCAAGCTTTTTCAGAAACACCGTCATCTCCTTCTCCGCCTGCTTGTCGCCATGGTTGCGGGCGGCTTCCAGGCCCTGTTCCCAGGCCTGACGCGCCGCTGCGTAATCCGCCAACGCCAGATGGGCCTTGCCCAATAGCTTCCAGGCCGCCGAATACTTTGGATCGAACTCGACACAGCGCTGGAAATGCTCTGCGGCTTTGGCATTTTCACCAAGATCCAGATAACCCTTGCCCAGTCCGAAGCGCAGCAGCGAGTTATCCACACCCTTGGCGAGCATTTTTTCCAGGGATTCGATCATTGATGGCACCTTTGGTTTTTGGGTGAAGTTCGAAATCGCCTTCGCGGGCAAGCCTCGCTCCTACAGGGTTCCGTCGTCCACATATTATGCGATCGACGGAACCCCGTAGGAGCGAGGCTTGCCCGCGAAGAGGCCCGCTCAGACGCCGCAAAATGCCGGATCAGAAGAAGCTCAACCCCACATGGAACAGCTTTTCCACATCCCGAATATGCTTCTTATCCACAAGGAACAGAATCACATGGTCGCCGGTTTCGATCACGGTGTTGTCGTGGGCGATGATCACTTCTTCGTCGCGGATGATCGCGCCGATGGTGGTGCCCGGCGGCAGGCCGATGTTTTCGATGGCCTTGCCGATCACCTTGCTCGACTTCGCATCACCGTGAGCGATGGCCTCAATGGCTTCGGCCGCCCCTCGACGCAATGAGTGCACGCTGACGATATCGCCGCGCCGCACGTGGGCCAGCAAGGTGCCGATGGTCGCCAGTTGCGGGCTGATGGCGATGTCGATGTCGCCGCCCTGGATCAGGTCGACGTAGGCCGGGTTGTTGATGATCGTCATCACCTTCTTCGCGCCCAGACGCTTGGCGAGCAGCGACGACATGATGTTGGCTTCGTCGTCGTTGGTCAGCGCCAGGAAGATGTCGGCGTCGGCGATGTTCTCTTCCATCAGCAAGTCGCGGTCGGAGGCACTGCCCTGCAACACCACGGTGCTGTCGAGGGTGTCCGAGAGATGGCGGCAACGGGCCGGGTTCATCTCGATGATCTTCACCTGATAGCGGCTTTCGATGGCCTCGGCCAAACGCTCGCCAATCTGCCCGCCGCCGGCGATGACGATGCGTTTGTAGCTCTCATCGAGGCGGCGCATTTCGCTCATCACCGCGCGAATATTCGCTTTGGCGGCGATGAAAAACACTTCGTCATCGGCCTCGATCACCGTATCGCCCTGGGGCAGGATCGGCCGGTCACGACGGAAAATCGCCGCCACGCGGGTTTCGACATTCGGCATGTGTTCGCGCAACTGACGCAGTTGCTGGCCCACCAGCGGCCCGCCGTAATAGGCCTTCACTGCCACCAGTTGCGCCTTGCCTTCGGCGAAGTCGATCACCTGCAACGCGCCGGGATGCTGGATCAGGCGCTTGATGTAGTTGGTAACGACTTGCTCCGGACTGATCAGCACGTCGACCGGAATCGCTTCGTTATCGAACAGTTCGGGGCGGGTCAGGTAAGCCGCTTCGCGGACCCGGGCAATCTTGGTCGGTGTGTGAAACAGCGTGTGAGCGACCTGACAGGCCACCATGTTGGTTTCGTCACTGTTGGTCACTGCAACCAACATGTCAGCATCGTCCGCGCCGGCCTGACGCAGTACCGTTGGCAGCGAGCCACGGCCTTGCACGGTGCGGATGTCCAGCCGATCGCCGAGGTCGCGCAGGCGTTCGCCGTCGGTGTCGACCACCGTGATGTCGTTGGCCTCGCTGGCCAGATGCTCTGCAAGCGAACCGCCGACCTGCCCTGCGCCGAGGATGATGATTTTCATCCAGTCACTCCCTTGAAACCGGTTAACCGCGCGCGGCGGCGATCTTGATCAGCTTGGCGTAGTAGAAGCCGTCGTGGCCACCTTCCTGGGCCAGCAATTGGCGACCATGGGGTTGCTTGATGCCGGCCTGACTGGCGATGTCGAGTTCGCGAGCACCCGGCGTGCGAGCGAGGAAGGCTTCGATGACTTCGGTGTTCTCGGTCGGCAGGGTGGAGCAGGTGGCGTAAAGCAGGATGCCGCCCACTTCCAGCGTTATCCACATGGCATCGAGCAGCTCGCCCTGAAGCACCGCCAGTGCAGCGATGTCGTCGGGCTGACGGGTCAGTTTGATGTCCGGGTGACGACGGATCACGCCGGTGGCCGAACAGGGGGCGTCCAGCAGGATGCGCTGGAACGGCTTGCCGTCCCACCAGGTGGCGGTATCGCGGCCGTCGGCGGCGATCAATTCGGCGCTCAGGCCCAGGCGTGCGAGGTTCTCGCGCACCCGCACCAGGCGCTTGGCTTCCAGATCCACGGCCACCACGCCGGCCAGTTTGGGCTCGGCTTCAAGGATGTGGCAGGTTTTGCCGCCCGGCGCGCAGCAGGCGTCCAGCACCCGTTGGCCTGGTGCCAGGTCCAGCAGATCGGCGGCCAGTTGCGCAGCTTCGTCCTGGACGCTGATCCAGCCTTCGGCGAAACCCGGGAGGCTGCGCACGTCGGCGGCGGCGTCGAGGACGATGCCGTCCCGACTGTAAACGCACGGCGTGGCAGCGATGCCCGCTTCAGTCAGCAAGCCGAGGTAAGCGTCGCGAGTGTGATGGCGGCGGTTGACCCGCAGAATCATCGGCGGGTGGGCATTGTTCGCCGCGCAAATGGCTTCCCATTGTTCAGGCCAGAAGGCTTTCAGGGATTTTTGCAGCCAGCGCGGGTGGGCGGTGCGCACCACCGGGTCGCGCTCCAGCTCGGCCAGCAGCGCTTCGCTTTCCCGTTGGGCGCGGCGCAACACGGCGTTGAGCAAGGCTTTGGCCCACGGCTTTTTCAGTTTGTCGGCACAACCGACGGTTTCGCCGATGGCGGCGTGGGCCGGAACCCGGGTGTAGAGCAGTTGATAGAGGCCAACCAGCAACAGCGCTTCAACATCGGCATCAGCGGCCTTGAACGGCTTTTGCAGCAACTTGGCCGCCAGCGCCGACAACCGCGGCTGCCAGCGAGCAGTGCCGAACGCCAAGTCCTGGGTGAAGCCGCGGTCGCGGTCTTCGACCTTGTCCATTTGCGTCGGCAGAGAACTGTTGAGTGAGGCTTTTCCGTTAAGAACAGCAGCCAATGCCTTGGCGGCGGCCAGACGTGGGTTCATTGAGCGTCCGCCGTTTGGCCAAGGACGGTGCCGACGGCAAATTTCTCACGACGGCTGTTGAACAAGTCGCTGAAGTTCAGCGCCTTGCCGCCGGGCAATTGCAGACGGGTCAGACACAGCGCCTGTTCACCGCAGGCGACGATCAAGCCGTCCTTGCTGGCACTGAGGATTTCCCCCGGTGCGCCCTGCCCTTCGGCGAGGCTTGCGGCCAGCACTTTCAGCGCTTCGCCGTTCAGTGTGCTGTGGCAGATCGGCCAGGGATTGAAGGCGCGAACCAGACGCTCCAGCTCAACGGCCGGGCGACTCCAGTCGATGCGCGCTTCGTCCTTGTTCAATTTATGTGCGTAGGTGGCGAGGCTGTCGTCCTGCACTTCGCCTTCCAGAGTGCCCGCAGCCAAACCGGCAATTGCCTGCACCACGGCCGGTGGGCCCATCTCTGCGAGGCGATCATGGAGGCTGCCACCGGTGTCTTCGGCGCTGATCGGCGTGGTGACCTTGAGCAGCATCGGCCCGGTATCCAGACCCAGCTCCATACGCATTACGGTCACGCCACTTTCACTGTCGCCCGCTTCAACGGCGCGCTGGATCGGCGCCGCACCGCGCCAGCGAGGCAGCAAGGATGCGTGGCTGTTGATGCAGCCCAGACGCGGAATATCCAGCACCACTTGCGGCAGGATCAGGCCGTAGGCGACCACCACCAGCAAATCGGGTTTCAGCGCGGCCAATTCAGCCTGAGCGTCTTCGTTGCGCAGGGTCGGCGGTTGCAACACCGGAATGTTGTGCTCCAGAGCCAATTGCTTGACCGGGCTCGGCATCAGCTTCTGCCCACGGCCCGCCGGACGATCCGGTTGGGTGTAGACCGCAACGATCTCGTAAGGGCTGTCGAGCAGGGCCTTGAGGTGTTCGGCGGCGAATTCCGGGGTGCCGGCAAAGACAATGCGCAGTGGCTCAGTCATGAAAGCTCTCGATTACAAAGCATCTTGAAAAGAAAAAGGCTTGCCGCAGCAAGCCTTTGAAAGAAGGGCATCAAGCGTTCTGGCGATGGAGCTTTTCCAGTTTCTTCTTGATCCGGTCGCGTTTGAGCGTGGACAGGTAATCGACGAACAATTTGCCGTTGAGGTGGTCGCATTCATGCTGGATGCACACGGCGAGCAGGTCTTCGGCGATCAGTTCGTACGGTTGGCCGTCGCGGTCCAGGGCCTTGATCTTGACCTTTTGCGGGCGATCGACGTTTTCGTAGAAGCCCGGCACCGAAAGGCAACCTTCCTGGTACTGGCCCATCTCGTCGGTCAGGATTTCGAACTCGGGGTTGATGAACACCCGCGGCTCGCTGCGGTCTTCGGAGAGGTCCATCACGACGATACGTTTGTGCACGTTGACCTGGGTCGCGGCGAGGCCGATGCCTGGCGCTTCATACATTGTTTCAAACATGTCATCGACCAACTGACGCACTTCGTCGTCCACTACAGCCACTGGTTTGGCGATAGTACGCAGGCGCGAGTCGGGGAATTCGAGGATGTCTAAAATGGCCATAAGCTCAATTGCTGCACGTGTGAGGTAAAGTCGGGTCGATGGCCTGGCGAGTCCGAGGATGCAGGCTACCGTTGTGAACGTAGCTTCCGGCTTTTCAATAATGAGCTGGAAGCGAGCCACGAGGGCTCTGACGTTTCACGCGAACGTACATAATAAAGGGATTCACCGCATGAGGAAATCACTACTCGCCTTGCTCCTTCTGGCCTCGGCCGGTTTTGCGCATGGGCAAGTGCAACTCAGGGAAGGTTTCCCACAGCAATACACCGTGGTGGCAGGGGACACACTTTGGGACATTTCCGCCAAGTACCTGCGAGAACCCTGGGAGTGGCCGCAGCTTTGGCAGGCCAATCCACAAATCGAAAACCCCAATCTCATCTATCCCGGCGATACGCTGTCGCTGGTCTACGTCAACGGCCAGCCGCGGCTGACCCTCAATCGCGGCGCTTCACGGGGCACCATCAAGCTTTCGCCACGAATTCGCAGCTCGCCGGTGGCCGACGCCATTCCGAGCATTCCGCTGAAATCGATCAACAGCTTTCTGCTGAGCAACCGCATCGTCGATAAGGTCGAGGATTTCAACAAAGCGCCCTACATCGTCGCCGGCGATGCCGAACGGGTGCTCAGCGGCACCGGTGATCGAATATTCGCCCGTGGTCATTTCGACCCGGCACAACCGGTGTACGGCATCTTCCGCCAAGGCAAGGTCTACACCGACCCACAGAGCAAGGAGTTCCTGGGGATCAACGCTGACGACATTGGTGGCGGCGAGATCATTGCCACTGAAGGCGATGTCGCTACCCTGGCCCTGCAACGTACCACTCAGGAAGTGCGACTCGGCGACCGGCTGTTCAGCGGCGAAGAACGCTCGATCAATTCGACCTTCATGCCCAGTGCGCCAACAACCGAAATCGACGGCTTGATCATCGATGTGCCACGCGGGGTTACCCAGATTGGTGCGTTGGACGTCGTCACGCTGAACAAAGGACAACGCGACGGCCTGGCCGAAGGCAATGTGCTGGCGGTAATGAAAACCGGTGAAACCGTGCGTGACCGGATTACCGGTCAGCCATTGAAAATCCCCGATGAACGGGCGGGTCTGCTGATGGTTTTCCGCACCTACGACAAGCTCAGCTACGGACTGGTCCTTAACGCATCGCGTTCTTTGGCGGTGATGGACAAGGTGCGAAATCCTTAAGCTTGCTCCACAAGTTACCAACAGAGTTATCCACAGCTTATTCCCGATTCGATGGGACTTTATAACGATCAAGGATGATCCATGTCGCTGTCTGCCTGTATGCCGGTTTCCCCTGCGGAACTGGAAGCCCGTTTACGCCTGCACCGTTTGCCGGAACTCGGTCCGGCACGTTTCAAGAAGTTGCTTGAGGCCTTTGGTTCTGCCTCCAAAGCCATCAGCGCACCGGCCAGCGCGTGGCGTGCACTGGGCCTGCCCCTCGCCTGCGCAGAGGCTCGGCGCTCCAGTGAAATCCGTGATGGCGCCAGTCACGCATTGGCCTGGTTAGAGCGTCCGGGCCAGCATTTACTGATGTTGGACCAACCTGACTACCCTGCGCTGCTGGCGCAAATCAGTGATGCGCCGCCGCTGTTATTCGTTGCAGGCGATCCGGGCATTCTGGAAAAACCGCAATTGGCGATGGTTGGCAGTCGTCGCGCTTCGCGACCGGGCATGGACACCGCTGCCGCGTTTTCCCGCAGTCTGGCCGGTGCCGGTTTTGTCATTAACAGCGGTCTGGCCCTGGGCATCGATGCCGCCGCGCATCAGGCGGCTCTGGACGTCGGCGGACAAACGGTCGGGGTGCTTGGCACGGGGCTTGAAAATTTTTATCCACAGCGCAATCGACGACTGGCGGACGCCATGATCGCTTCCGGAAGCGCGGTACTTTCAGAATTCCCGCTGGACGCTGGCCCTTCCCCCAGCAATTTTCCCCGGCGCAATCGAATCATCAGCGGTTTGTCCCTTGGGGTGCTGGTGGTCGAGGCGAGCGTTGCCAGCGGTTCGTTGATCACTGCGAGGCTGGCGGCGGAGCAGGGGCGTGAGGTGTATGCGATTCCAGGGTCGATCCATCACCCCGGCGCAAAGGGTTGTCATCAGTTGATCCGCGACGGTGCGGTGCTGGTGGAAACCATCGAGCATATCCTCGAAGCCTTGCGCGGCTGGCAACGGCTGCCGTTATCCACAGAAGCGCCGACGGTGACTCATCCGCTGCTCCTGTTGCTCCATGCGGCGCCCCATACCAGCGAAGCCTTGGCGGTCACCAGCGGCTGGGCGTTGTCGAAAGTGCTGGCAGCGCTGACTGAACTGGAAATGGATGGCCGGGCGGTCTGCGAAAGCGGTCGATGGTTTGCGCGGGTAAACTAGGTTTTACAGGGAAGATCGGTAAACTGCGCAGAGCCTTATTCCGGAGAGTCTTTCATGGTTAACAGTTGGCGTGTGCAACAAGCCGCACGAGAAATTCGCGCCGGGGCGGTCATTGCCTACCCAACCGAAGCTGTCTGGGGCCTGGGTTGCGACCCGTGGGATGAAGAGGCGGTGGATCGTCTGCTGCTGATCAAGGGACGGTCTGTGGATAAAGGCCTGATTCTGGTGGCCGACAACATTCGTCAGTTCGATTTTCTCTTCGAAGACTTCCCGGAATTGTGGATGGACCGTATGGCCAGCACCTGGCCGGGTCCCAACACCTGGCTGGTGCCCCATCAGAATCTGTTGCCCCAGTGGATTACCGGTGTGCATGAAACGGTAGCGTTGCGGGTTAGCGATCACCCATTGGTGCGGGATTTGTGTGCGTTGGTCGGGCCATTGGTGTCGACCTCGGCGAACCCTCAGGGGCGGCCGGCGGCGCGGACGCGGATACGCGTGGAGCAGTATTTCCGTGGGCAGGTCGATTGGGTGTTGGGTGGCAATCTGGGTGGACGGAAGAATCCGAGCGTGATTCGCGATCTGGCGACCGGCCACGTGGTGCGCCCGGATTAGACCGCGGCGCTGCCAATCGCGAGCAGGCTCGCTCCCACATTAGGTCTCCACTGGACATGGATCTTGTGTTCAACAAAGATCCACTGTGGGAGCGGGCTTGCCCGCGATGGCGTCCTCAAGGCAACAAAACGGTCGAGCCCGTGGTGCGCCGCGCCGACAATTCGGTCTGCGCTTTCGCCGCTTCTGCCAATGGATAGCGCTGACTGATGTCCACCTTCAACTTGCCGCTGATGATCATCTCGAACAGCTCATCGGCCATGCGTTGCAGGTTTTGCGCGTTGTTGGCGTAGGTCGCCAGGGTCGGCCGGGTCACGTACAGCGAGCCCTTGGCTGCCAGAATCCCCAGATTTACGCCATCTACTGCGCCCGAAGCATTGCCAAAACTCACCACCAGCCCCCGAGGCGCGACGCTGTCGAGCGACGTCAGCCAGGTATCTTTGCCTACACCGTCGTACACCACTGGGACTTTTTTACCGTCAGTCAATTCCAGCACCCGTTGTGCGACGTTTTCATGGCTGTAATCGATGGTCGCCCAGGCACCATTGGCTTTCGCCAGGGCGGCTTTCTCTGGTGAGCTGACGGTGCCGATCAGTTTAACGCCCAAGGCCTTGGCCCATTGGCAGGCCAGGGAACCGACGCCGCCAGCCGCGGCGTGGAACAGGATGGTTTCGCCACCCTTGAGTTCATACGTCTGACGCAGCAGATACTGCACGGTCAGGCCCTTGAGCATCACGCCGGCGGCCTGTTCGAAGCTGATGGCGTCCGGCAAGTGCACCAGGTTGTCTTGCGGCAATACATGGACATCGCTGTAGGCGCCCAACGGGCCGCTGCCGTAAGCCACGCGATCACCAACCTTGAAACGGGTGACTTCGCTACCGACCGCTTCGACTACGCCCGCACCCTCTGCGCCCAGGCCCGATGGCAGGGCTGGCGGCGCATACAGGCCACTTCGGTAATAGGTGTCGATGAAGTTCAGGCCGATGGCCTTGTTGGTCACGCGTACCTGCTGCGGGCCGGGCTCGGCGGGTTGGTAGTCCACGTATTCGAGTACTTCGGGGCCGCCATGGGCGCGGAACTGGATACGCTTTGCCATTTGCACTCTCCTTAGGTCTTGGCTTCTAGAGTTGTAGCGTCAAGCGCCCTATCGAACTCTCAAGCTTGACCTTCGTCAACTGCGGCGGCACAAGGTGCAGTGTTATCCTACGCAGCAATTTGCCGCCGGCTTGTATGAACGCCGCGTAGCTTTGCCCGATTCAAGGTGATGCCATGACTACCCGCACCGAGGCCGTAAAAGCCTACCTGCTCGACCTGCAAGACCGCATTTGCGCTGCCCTGGAAGCCGAAGACGGCGGTGCGCGTTTCGTCGAAGACGCCTGGACCCGGCCCGCCGGCGGTGGCGGCCGTACCCGGGTGATCGAAAACGGCGCGGTCATCGAAAAGGGAGGCGTCAACTTTTCCCACGTCTTCGGCAGCGGTCTCCCACCCTCCGCCAGCGCTCATCGGCCAGAACTGGCCGGCCGAGGCTTTGAAGCCCTGGGCGTGTCTCTGGTGATTCATCCGCACAATCCGCATGTGCCGACTTCCCACGCCAACGTGCGCTTTTTCATCGCTGAAAAAGAAGGTGAAGAGCCGGTCTGGTGGTTCGGTGGCGGCTTCGACCTGACCCCTTATTACGGCAATGAAGAAGACTGCGTGCACTGGCACCGCGTCGCCGAACAGGCCTGCGCGCCGTTCGGCCCGGACGTCTACCCGCGCTACAAGGCCTGGTGCGACAGTTATTTCCACATCAAGCATCGTCATGAACCACGTGGCATCGGCGGTCTGTTTTTCGATGACTTGAACGAGTGGGACTTCGATACCAGCTTCGCCTTCATGCGTGCCATCGGTGACGCGTTCATCGATGCATACCTGCCGATCGTGCAACGTCGCAAGAACGATGCGTTCACTGCCAAACAACGTGAGTTCCAGGAATTCCGTCGTGGCCGTTACGTCGAATTCAATCTGGTCTACGACCGTGGCACGCTGTTTGGCCTGCAATCGGGCGGGCGTACCGAGTCGATTCTGATGTCGCTGCCGCCGCAAGTGCGCTGGGCTTACGACTGGAAAGCCGAGCCAGGCAGTGAAGAAGCACGCCTGACCGAGTACTTCCTGCAAGACCGCGACTGGTTGGCGAAGGGCTGATTCCAGGGTTTGAGTTTTTGCATCGTCAGGGCTGCAGTCAAGATCGCAGCCTTCGGCAGCTCCTACGGTTGAGGAATGTAGATGGACCGTTACGTCGTATTCGGTAACCCGATTGGCCACAGCAAGTCGCCACTGATTCACCGTTTGTTCGCCGAGCAGACGGGGCAAAAACTGGACTACAGCACCTTGCTGGCGCCCCTCGATGATTTTTCCGGCTGTGCCCTGGCATTTTTCCGCGAGGGGCGTGGGGCGAATGTGACGGTGCCGTTCAAGGAAGACGCCTATCGTTTGGCGAGCAGCTTGACCAAGCGAGCGCAACGGGCCGGTGCGGTGAATACCCTGAGCAAACTGGCCGATGGCAGTCTGCTGGGTGACAACACCGATGGTGCCGGGCTGGTGCGGGATTTGACGGTCAATGCCGGTTTCAGCCTTGCGGGCAAACGCATCCTGCTCTTGGGTGCCGGCGGCGCGGTGCGCGGTGCGCTGGAGCCATTGCTGGCGGAGCAACCGGCATCGGTGATCGTCGCCAACCGCACGGTTGAAAAAGCCGAATTGCTGGCGGAGTTGTTCGCTGACCTGGGGCCGGTGTCGGCCAGTGGTTTCGATTGGCTGCAGGAACCGGTGGACCTGATTATCAACGCCACGTCCGCCAGTCTGTCAGGCGATGTACCGCCGATTGCCAGCAGTTTGATCGAACCGGGCAAGACGGTTTGCTACGACATGATGTACGGCAAAGACCCGACTTCGTTCTGTCGCTGGGCCAGCGAGCACGGCGCGGCGGTGGCGATGGATGGCCTGGGAATGTTGGCCGAGCAGGCGGCGGAAGCTTTCTACCTGTGGCGCGGTGTACGCCCGGATACGGCGCCGGTGCTGGCCGAGCTCCGTCGCCAGCTCGCAGCGTAACCCCCTGTAGGAGCGAGGCTTGCCCGCGAAGGGAGCGCCGCGATGATTCAGGCATACCGCGTCATCGTTCTTCGCGGGCAAGCCTCGCTCCTACAGGGGGAGAGTTTCAATCTTCGAAGCGAATCGGGCATTTCTCCGCGCCTTCGAGCTTCCTCAGTTCCTCCACCACCTGCGGCCGTGCCCGCCGCAGGGTCAGGCTGCGATTCTGGCGCAACAATCGTCGCGCCTCCTGGTGCAGCATTTCCACGCCCGAATAGTCGATGAAGTTGATCTGTTGCGCCTCGATCACTACCCGCGCGCCGTGCATCCGTTGCAAACGCACTTGCAGGTAATGGCTGGCGCCGAAAAAGATTGAACCGCCGACCCTTAGAATGTCTTCATCACCCTCACGCCAATGCTGCACCCGTGGCTGCGATGTGCGTTTGAGGTAGAAAAACAGTGACGCCAGCACCCCGGCGTAGATCGCCGTTTGCAACTCCAGCAACAGCGTGGCGACACAGGTCAGCGCCATGACCAGAAATTCGGCATGGCTGACCCGCAACAACGCGCGAATGCCGCGATGGTCCACCAATCCCCAAGCGATCAACAGAATGCTGCCAGCCATGGCCGGGATCGGGATGTGCGCGATCAAGGCCGCCCCGAAGATAGCGAACAGTGCCACCCACAACGCCGAAAAAACCCCCGCCAACGGTGAGCAGGCACCGGCGTCGTAGCTCAGGCCCGAGCGGGTGAAGGAGCCGGCTGACAGCGACCCGGAAAAAAACGCCCCGACCATGTTCGATAAACCCTGGGCGCGGACTTCTTGATTGGCGTCGAGCAACTGCTGCGAGCGAGCCGACAAGGAACGGGCAATCGACAGGCTGGTCACCAGCCCGAGCATGCCGACGGCCACCGCGCTGGGCAGCAGGCGCAACACCAGGTCCAGATCCAGCGGCAGCGGGCTGAAGGGCGGCAGCCGCCCGACAAAGGCGCTGACTAACTGCACATGACCGAACATCGCTGGCCACAGCCATACCAGTAATCCGCTCAGGGCCAGAGCGATCAACAATGTCGGCCAACGGGGCAGCAGCAGTTTCAGCACGATGCCCACCACGACCGTGGCCAGGCCCAACATCAGCGAGGGTTTGTCCACCTCGCCGAGATGATTGAGCAACATCATCAAACTGTTCAGCGCCGTGGCCTGGTTGGGCACATCCAGCCCCAGCAGGTTCGGCAGTTGCCCGATGACAATCACCACCGCGGCGCCGAGGGTGAAGCCCAGTACCACCGAGTGAGAGACGAAATTCACCAAGGCGCCGAAACGCAGCAAACCCAGCAACCACTGGAAAATGCCCGCAAGGAGTGTCAGCAGCAGGATCAGCGTGACGTAGTCCTGCGACGCGGGAACGGCCAGAGGACTGACGCTGGCGTACAGGACGATGGAAATGGCCGCCGTGGGACCACAGATCAAATGCCACGACGAACCCCAGAGGCAAGCGATCAGCACCGGAATGATTGCCGCATAAAGACCGTATTCCGGTGGGAGACCGGCGATCAGGGCGTAAGCAATGGATTGTGGCAACGCGAGAATCGCGCCGCTCAAGCCCACGATCAGGTCACGTCCGACGCTGGCGCGGGTTTGCCGGGGCAACCAGGTCAGGAAGGGAAAGAGTGAATGGCGGCTGGGGAAGGCCATGGGTCCTCTCGGGCAGGGTTTTACGAAAGAGTATCAGGACAGCAACGAGCGTTCCTTCTGTAGGAGCGAGGCTTGCCCGCGAAGAACGATAACGCGGTTCTTCAGAAAAACCGCGTCGAGACCTTCGCGGGCAAGCCTCGCTCCTACAGGGGCGGGTTTAGAGCTTGGCTTTCACGGCCGGCAACGCATCCTTCCCGTCCACCGTCTTCACACCGTCCAACCACTTATCCAGCACCGCCGGATTGGCCTTGAGCCACGCCTTGGCCGCCTCGGCATTACTGACCTTCTTGTTCACCACCTCGGCCATGATGCTGTTCTCCATTTCCTGGGTAAAACTCAGGTTGGTGAGCAACTTGCCGACGTTCGGGCAGGCCTGTGCATAACCTTTGCGGGTCAGTGTATAAACGCTGCCAGTGTCACCAAAGTATTTCTCGCCGCCCTTCAGATAATGCATTTTCAGCTGCACGTTCATCGGGTGCGGTGTCCAGCCGAGGAAGGTCACGAACTTCTGTTTCTTCACCGCGCGGGACACTTCGGCCAGCATCGCCTGCTCGCTGGATTCGACCAGCTTCCACTGACCCATATCGAAGTCGTTCTTCTTGATGATCTCTTGCAGCGAAATGTTCGCCGGGGCGCCGGAGCCGATGCCATAGATCTTCTTGTCAAACTTGTCGGCAAACTTGTTCAAGTCGTTAAAGTTATGCACACCCGCGTCCCAAACGTAATCCGGGACCGCCAGTGTGAACTCGGTGCCGTCGAGATTCTTCGCCAGTTGAGTCACATCGCCGTTGGCCACGAACTTGTCGTAGAAACCTTGCTGCGCCGGCATCCAGTTACCCAGGAACACATCCACCTGGCCATCCTTCAGACCACCAAAGGTGATCGGCACCGCCAGCGTGTCGACCTTGGCCTTGTAGCCCATGCCGTCCAGCACAAACCCGGTGAGGGCGTTGGTAGCGGCGATGTCGCTCCAGCCAGGGTCGGCCATCTTCACCGTCTCGCAGCTTTGCTCGGCATAGGCCGACGCACTGCTCAGAGCCAGAAGCCCGATCGTCACTGCTGTGGATAACTTTTGCATGGACTTCCCCTTAACATTATTGGTTTTGGCAGGGTTGTGGATAACGTGCTTTACGCTCCAGATCGTCGAGGTCGATGTGGTTGCGCATGTACTGCTGACTGGCGTCTACCAGCGGCTGGTGATCCCAACTCTTCAGCTTGCCAATGGTCAGGGCGTCGGCGACGAAGCGTCGGCGCCGCTGGCTCGCGAGCACCTGTTGGTGGATCGCCGGGATATTCCATTTGGCCCGCGCTTCGGCAAGAAAATCCTCGAAAAGCTGCCGATGCTGCAGCGATGGGCTGAGTTCTTCCTGTTCCATCGGGTCGTTGTGTACATCGAAGAGCAGGCAAGGGTCGTCTTCGCTGTAGATGAATTTGTAGGCTCCGCGGCGAATCATCATCAGCGGGCTGATGGTGCCTTCGGCCATGTATTCGCCGAACACCTCATCGTGACCGCCCTGCCCTTGCAGGTGCGAAACCAGCGAGCGGCCGTCCAGCGGCAGACCTGGTTGCAGTGAACCACCGGCCAGTTCGACAAAGGTCGGCAGCAGGTCAGCAGTGGACACCGCCGCACTGACGCGGCCAGCCCCGAATTGCCCCGGAGCACTGATCAGCAGCGGCACACGGGCAGCCATTTCATACCAATGCATTTTGTACCAGAGGCCGCGCTCGCCGAGCATGTCGCCGTGGTCACCGGAGAACACGATGATGGTGTCGTCTATCAGCCCGGTTTCCTCGAGTGTTTGCAGGAGTTTGCCGACGTTGCTGTCGATATAGCTGCATGCACCGAAGTAGGCACGGCGCGCGTCGCGAATTTTATCCACAGGCAGCGGCTTGTCCCACAGGTCATAAACTTTGAGCAGGCGCTGGGAGTGCGGATCGAGTTCATCCTGTGCGGGTGTTTCGGGCAAAGGGATGTCGGCGTCGTCGTACAAATCCCAGAAGGCTTTGGGAATCGTGTACGGGTCGTGTGGGTGAGTCATCGACACGGTCAGGCAGAACGGCTGATCGCCCTCCTCGCGGATATGATCGAACAGGTACTGCTGGGCCTTGAACACCACCTCTTCATCGAAATCCAGTTGATTGGTGCGCACGCAGGGTCCGGCTTGCAGCACCGACGACATGTTGTGGTACCAGGTCGGGCGCACGTCCGGTTCGTCCCAGTTCACTGCCCAACCATAGTCGGCCGGGTAGATGTCGCTGGTCAGGCGTTCTTCATAGCCGTGCAATTGGTCCGGGCCGCAGAAGTGCATTTTGCCCGACAGCGCGGTGCGGTAGCCGAGGCGACGCAGGTAGTGGGCGTAGGTCGGAACGTCGGCGGGGAAATCGGCTGCGTTGTCGTAGGCGCCGATCTTGCTCGGCAACTGACCACTGACCAGAGTAAAACGCGATGGTGCGCAAAGCGGGCTGTTGCAATAAGCGGCGTCGAACACCACGCCTTCGGCGGCGAGGCGGCTGAGATTCGGCAGTTTGATGGGCGAAGGGCCGTAGAACGGCAACATTGGCGCGGCCATCTGATCGGCCATGATGAAAAGAATATTCTTGCGCTTCATGTGATCGCGGCATTCCATAGTAGATATTTATGCGAGAGTGCTGCGATCGAGCATGGAGTCCACGCACTTTGCGGTAAAGCCCATGCCAGGCAATGACTAGGATAAGCACAGCTTATGTATGACGCCCTTGGTGATTTGTCTCTGGACCTGCTGCGTGCCTTTGAAGCCGCGGCCCGGCAACGCAGTTTCACCGCCGCCGCGGTGGAGCTGGGCACCACGCAACCGGCCATCAGCCAGCAGATAAAGCGATTGGAAGAACAACTCGCTACACGGCTGTTCGACCGTATTTATCGCGGCATCGAACTGACCGAGGCCGGGACGATTCTTTTCGAGCAGGTTCAGCTCGGTTTGCAGAATATCGATGCAGGATTGAACGCGATCAGTGCACAGCAACAACACGAAGTGTTGCAGGTGGCCACCGACTTCGCCTTCGCCGCCTACTGGCTGATGCCGCGCCTGCACCGCTTCCATGCAGCCAATCCTCAAGTGGACGTCAGCCTGGTCACCAGCGAACGCAGTCACAACATGCTGCGCACCGATATCGATGTAGCCGTGCTATTCGGCGATGGCCGGTTCAAGCAAGGTGAAAGCCACTGGTTGTTCAGCGAAGAAGTGTTTCCGGTGTGCAGCCCGCTGCTATTGAAGGACCGTCCCCTGCCCTTGCCGGCTCAGTCATTGCTGGAGTTTCCGCTGCTGCACCTGCGAGGCGAACATAGCAGCAACTGGTTCGACTGGAGCGGCGTGTTTCGCGAATTGGGGATCACGTCGGCGCCGGCGCCGGGGCAACTGCGCTTCGACAATTACACCTTGCTGATTCAAGCGGCGATTGGCGGCCAGGGCGTTGCGATCGGTTGGCGCCACCTTGTGGATAACTTATTGGCGCAAGGTCTGTTGTGTCGTCCGATCGCCGAAACGGTGATCTCCAGGCTGGGTTATTACGTGGTCCTGCCCCAGCGCAAACGACGCGGGGCATTGATTCAAAAGTTTGTGGATTGGTTGATGGCGGAACAGGCCAGCAGTGCGCAATCGCTCAATGGTCTTCCTTTGCCTTCGATTGCGGTGTAAAGCGAAAAGATCGCAGCTCCTACGCGCCTGTGGGGGCTGGCGAAGGCTGCGATCTTTTTACGGTTCCGAAGTCCCGACAAAATTCACATGCTCACCGACATGCAGGTTCAGGTGCAGCTCATCGGCAATTCCCACGGCCACCCTGTTCAGCTGTTCCAGCGCTGTGGCCAGGCCAGGTTCCAGGCTGCTGCTGACATGACTGAAATGCTCGAGGGTCAGCCCGGGCACGCGGCGTGGTGCGTTCACCAGGGTCCAATGCAAAGAGCTGCTTTGCAGAGCCTCGCGGATTTCTTCGGCGGCGTGGCGTTGCAACGGGTCTTCTATTTCCGGATCGTCCAGCACCTCGAAATCGCCCACCACAAACAGCCGTGCTATGCCCGCCGCCTGCATGCCGTCGATTAGCGCATCCACCGCCAGCACCTCCTCGACCGGACCGGGCACAAAGGATTTTTCGATGTGCTCACTGTTCATCGGCAACCCTGGCGCATCGAGCAGGCAGATCACCGCTGAACAGCCGGCCACGCTCTGCTTGACCCGCTTGGCATCGAACAGGTCGCCAGCCTTGGTGCGTAAACCCGGGCGCGGCGCGAGCGCGGTCAGGTCGTCGAGAATCGCGATCACTTCATGCTGGCGCCGTAGCATTTCAGCCATCAGCGCACTGCCCAGGCTGCTCATGGCACCATAAAGCACTATCTTCACCACCGGGGTTTCGGCATTTTTCATGGCCGTGCTCCGTACTTGCTGCCTATATAGAGTATGGCCTGTGGGGAGCTATGTGAGTTCGAACAGGTTTCAGAGGGCTTTTAGATGCAACAGATCAAGGGCTACCACGCCCATGTCTATTTCGACGCCAGCACCCTGCCACAGGCACGGGCCTTGTGTGAGCAGGCGGCGCAGTTGTTTCCCATAAAAATGGGTCGCATGCACGAGCGCCCGGTCGGCCCGCACCCGGACTGGAGCTGCCAATTGGCGTTCGAGCCGCAATACATTGGCGAGGTCTTGCCGTGGCTGGCGCTCAACCGCAAAGGTTTGGTGGTGTTCCTGCACCCGGACACCGGCGACGATTTGCTCGACCACACCGAACACGCGATCTGGATGGGGGCGATCCGGCCGCTGAACCTGTCTGTTTTTTGATCAGAGTTGTTCTTGGGTCTCGCCGGGCGGCAAATCGAGCGATGGCAATGTCCATGCAACGGCCCGTTGAATGGATAGCGTATTTGTCCACAAAACCTATGTCTTTTACTCCTGACCCCGTGTTTACGGACTCTCAACCTGGCCGACGACCGGTCGTACATTCGGTCAATGCTTTCACTGGCGAAAGCTGGCTGAAAGCTTCCCCCATTAGGATCGCCCTCACTGCCGGCAACAGACCGGTTGGCCAATGCGAGTGTTTTATCGCTCGCCCGGTCCATTTAACAACAACAATGGTGATTCTGATGTCCTCTGCTACCCGCCTCTTCGCTGCAACTCCGCCCGTACGTTTCGTGCTTCCCGTTCTGCGCTGACCTCATCCGGTTCGCCCATTCCCTAGCCGCGCTACGCCTGGAGTATTCCTATGCTGACTTTCCTTGGCTTTGCCATGGTCATCACGTTCATGTTCCTGATCATGACCAAGCGCCTGTCCGCGCTGATCGCCCTGATCATCATCCCGATCATCTTCGCCCTGTTCGGCGGTTTCTCACCGAAGATCGGCCCGATGATGCTCGAAGGCATCACCAAGCTCGCGCCGACCGGCGTGATGCTGATGTTCGCCATTCTCTACTTCGCCCTGATGATCGATTCCGGCTTGTTCGACCCGGCCGTGCGCAAGATCCTCAAACTGGTCAAGGGCGACCCGCTGAAAGTTTCGGTCGGTACCGCCGTACTGGCGCTGATCGTGTCCATGGACGGTGATGGCGCCACTACTTACATGATCTGCGTGGCCGCCATGCTGCCGCTCTACAGCCGTATTGGCATGAGCCCGCGGATCATGGCCGGCCTGATCATCCTCGCCGGTGGCGTGATGAACATGACCCCTTGGGGCGGTCCGACTGCGCGTGCAGCCAGTGCGCTGCATGTGGACCCGTCCGCGATTTTCGTGCCGATGATTCCTGCGATGCTGGCCGGCGTGGTGGCGATTCTGGCGATTGCCTACTTCTACGGTAAACGCGAGCGTGCGCGTCTGGGTGAACTGCATCTGGTCGGTGATGAAGTCGACCACAGCGAAATCAGCGTTTCGCAGTTCCCGGACGCCCGTCGTCCAAAGCTGATCTGGTTTAACGGCGCGCTGACCCTGACGCTCATGGGCACCCTGATCGCCGGTCTGTTGCCGTTGCCGGTGCTGTTCATGGTGGCCTTCAGTATCGCGATGATCGTCAACTACCCATGCCTGCAACAGCAGAAGGACCGCGTCGCGGCCCACGCCGGTAGCGTGCTGGCGGTGGTCGGCTTGATCTTTGCTGCAGGTATCTTCACCGGTATCCTGTCGGGCACCGGCATGGTTGATGCCATGTCGAAAAGCCTGCTGTCGGTCATCCCGGATTTCCTCGGCCCGTACCTGGCCGTGATCACCGCACTGGTGAGCATGCCGTTCACGTTCTTCATGTCGAACGATGCTTTTTATTACGGCGTGTTACCGGTACTTGCCGAAGCCGCTAGTCATTACGGTATAACCGCGGTGGAAATGGCACGTGCCTCGATCGTTGGTCAGCCCGTCCACTTGCTGAGCCCGCTGGTACCATCGACTTACCTGTTGGTGGCCCTGGCCGGTATCGAATTCGGTGATCACCAGCGGTTCACCCTGAAATGGGCAGTACTGGTTTGCCTGTGCATACTGGTTGCCGCATTGCTGATGGGGATTTTTCCGCTGTTCAGCACTCTATAAGCTCAAGACTCACCATGACGGGTCCAGGCTTTGCTGTTTGAAGTCCGGGCCCTTCGTGGTTTAACACATCCTCAAAGGAATACACATGGAATGGCTGACCAACCCTGAAATCTGGGTTGCCTTCTTCACCCTGACCGCCCTGGAGATCGTCCTGGGCATCGACAACATCATCATGATTTCGATCCTGGTCAGCCGCATGCCCAAGCACATGCAGGCGCGCACCCGGATCTTCGGTCTCGCGCTGGCCATGGTCACGCGGATTCTGTTGCTGCTGTCGATCACCTGGGTCATGCGCCTCACCGCAGACCTGTTCGAAGTGTTCGGCCAAGGTATTTCCGGGCGTGACCTGATCCTGTTCTTCGGTGGTCTGTTCCTGCTGTGGAAAAGCTCGCAAGAGATGTACCACGCGCTGGAAGGTGAAGACGAAACCAGCGACGAGCCGAGTGGCAAGGGCGGCAACTTCCTCTACACCATTATTCAGATCGCGATCATCGACATCGTGTTCTCGCTGGACTCGGTCATCACTGCCGTTGGCATGGTGTCCCACGTGCCGGTCATGGTCGCGGCGATCATCGTCGCTGTGCTCGTGATGATGTGGGCTTCGGGCACCATCAGCGAGTTCATCGACAAGCACCCGTCGCTGAAGATGCTGGCGCTGTCGTTCCTGTTGATCGTCGGTACCGTGCTGATTGCCGAGTCCTTTGATGTGCACGTGCCAAAAGGCTACGTCTACTTCGCCATGGCGTTCTCGCTGGCCGTGGAAGCGATCAACATCAAAATGCGCACCGCGATGGCGAGAAAGCGCAAACAGCAGGAACCGGTGAAACTGCGCAAGGATGTTCCGGGTCAATAACCCGAGTGCACAAAACCTGTGGGAGCTAGCCTGCCTGTAGGAGCGAGGCTTGCCCGCGAAAGCGGTGTGTCAGTTAACAACAATGTCGACTGACACGCCGTCTTCGCGGGCAAGCCTTGCTCCTACAGGCAGGCTTGCTCCCACATTTTTTTGCTCAACGAACAGGCATTTGTGGCTATCTGCACGCCTCCTTTCTTTCCTCCGCATCAAGCTGTTTTCATGACAGTTTTGTTTCAATCGCCTCTTTAGCTATGCGATGCTGGCGCCCAGACCGTTAGCCAACTACAGCTTAAGTACAGAACGTAGAAAAACGCGCGGCACCGTCGACTTGCCCCTTTGGGGCGCTACCACCACAGGGGGCCTGCATGCTCACCCTGCTCAATTTGTTATCGGCCGTGGCCTTGTTGATCTGGGGCACGCACATCGTCCGAACCGGCATCCTGCGGGTTTATGGCTCCAACTTGCGCCACGTGATTGCCCATAACATGTCCAGGCGCTGGCTGGCGTTTGTCGCCGGGATCATGGTGACTGCCATGGTCCAGAGCAGTAATGCCACCGCCATGCTCGTCACCTCGTTTGTCGGTCAGGGCCTGATGGCGCTGACGCCGGCCCTGGCGACCATGCTCGGCGCCGATGTTGGTACCGCGCTGATGGCGCGGGTACTGACCCTCGACCTGTCGTGGCTGTCGCCGCTGCTGATTTTCCTCGGGGTGATTTTCTTTCTGTCGCGCAAGCAGACCCGGGTTGGGCAGATGGGTCGGGTCGGTATCGGTCTGGGCCTGATCATTCTGGCGCTGCAACTGATCGTCGAGGCCGCCGCGCCGATCACTCATGCTCAGGGCGTGAAGGTCATCTTCGCCTCCCTGACCGGCGATATCTTGCTCGATGCTTTGGTCGGCGCGCTGTTCGCGATGATTTCCTACTCCAGCCTGGCCGCCGTTCTGCTGACCGCGACCCTCGCCGGTGCCAGCGTGATCAGCCTGCCAGTGGCCATCGGCCTGGTGATCGGCGCCAACATCGGCAGCGGCATTCTCGCTTTCCTCAGCACCAGCATGCAGAACGCGGCGGGCCGTCAGGTGGCGCTCGGCAGCCTGCTGTACAAACTGATTGGCCTGCTGCTGATCATCCCGGTGCTTGATCCGCTGGTGCACTGGATCGACAGCTTCAACTTCAGCGCTCAGGAAATGGTCATCGGCTTCCACCTGCTCTACAACACCGCGCGCTGCCTGATCCTGTTGCCCAGTGTCGAGTTGATGGCCAGGCTTTGTGCGTGGTTGCTGCCCGAGCGGCCAGATATCAACGGCACGGCCAAACCGCGGCATCTTGACCCGACAGCCTTGGTCACGCCCAGCCTGGCGCTGGCCAATGCCGCCCGGGAAACCCTGCGCATCGGCGATCTGGTCGACAGCATGCTCGAAGCCATGCTCGATGTACTGCGTGGCAAACAGACCGCCGTCACCCAGGAAATGCGTCGTCTGACCGATGATGTCGAAGCGCTCTACAGCGCCATCAAACTCTATCTGGCGCAAATGCCCCGTGAAGACCTCAGCGAACAGGACAGCCGGCGCTGGGCGGAAACCATCGAACTGGCGATCAACCTTAAACTTGCCAGCGACGTGATCGAGCGCATGCTGCGCAAGGTTCAGCAGCAAAAAACCGCGCAACGCCGGTCTTTTTCCGAGGTCGGGCTGGAGGAGTTGGCGGGGCTGCACCATCAGCTGATTGCCAACCTGCGTCTGGGGTTGTCGGTATTCCTTAGTGCAGACCCGGAAAGTGCCCGGCAGTTACTGCGCGAGAAACGTCGCTTTCGCGCACAGGAGCGCCGTCTGGCCCACGCTCACGTCAGCCGTTTACACCGTAAGATTGTGCAAAGTATCGAGACCAGTTCGCTGCACCTGGAGCTGATTGCCGACATGAGACGCTTGAATTCATTGTTTTGCAGCAGTGCCTATGCAGTATTAGGCTCTTCAGATACGGGGGCACTGTTGGTCGACGATATGACTGACATTACTCATTCACCCTGAACGTCCACCGTTACCTGAAGTCTGTTGAACTTACGCTGGTCGTACGGAAACTCGTTATGCGCTGTCTGCTGTTCGCTTGTCTGTTGCTTGGTTCGCTTCCTTCATTTGCCCTGGATCGCTTTCAGGTTGAGGGCTATACGCTGCCCAATGGCCTGCAGTTGGTCCTCAAACCGGGCACCGAGCGCGGGCATGTGGCGATCCGGCTGGTGGTTGGCGTCGGCCTGGATGATTTCAGTTGCGCCGACAAAGAGTTGCCGCATCTGCTCGAGCATTTGCTGTTCAGCGGTATCGACGCCACCGGCGAAGGCGGTCTGGAAGAACGCATGCAGGCTTTGGGCGGTGAGTGGAATGCCTACACCAGCAACGCCGACACAACCTTCGTCATCGAAGCCCCGGCGAAAAACCAGCGCCAGGTCCTCGACCTGCTGTTGGCGCTGTTGACCCAGACCCGTATCGACGACAACGCGATCAACGTCGCCAAGCAAGTGGTCGAGCGTGAAGACGGTGGTCATTATTCACACCTGCAGCGCTGGCTGGATCGCCAGGACCTGGGCCACACCGCCAGTAATCAGTTGGCGGTGGAGCTGGGCCTCAAGTGCCCCGAACGCGCGCAAGTCGATCACCTGACCCGCGAGCAACTGGAAAAGGTGCGCAAGGGCTGGTACGCACCCAACAACATGACCCTGATCGTGGTCGGCGACCTCGACCGCCTGCTGCCGGCCTATCTGGAACGGGCCTATGGCGCACTCGAAGCGGTTGAGCCGAGCGCCCACCTGCCGCTGCCGGAAATTCAGGCCAGCGCGGCCCACGAGCGCATATTGAGTCACGGTTTGGTCGGTGGTGGCGCCAAATTGCACTGGCTGATGCCGGAACCGGTGCTGGAGGACCAGCACGACGTAACCTTCGACTTGCTCAAGGATTATCTGGATTGGGCACTCTATCGCCAATTGCGCCTGGTCCATGGGTTGTCTTATGGGCCTTCGGCCGAGCGCGAGGTGTTTGGCGGGGTGGGTTTCATGAGCCTGAACGCCGACCTTGAACGCGACGACGTGTCCGCAGCCGAGCAGGTACTGGATGAATTGAAAGCCGATCTGCTCAAGAACGGTCTCGACACCACCACCTTCGCCCGCCTCAAGCAAGCCGCCATTGATCGCCAGACCTGGGCCGTGCAAGGCAACAGCGCGCTGGCGGATTACTACTGGAGCGCTCTGGGGGACTACGAGGACGGGCATTTCGCCAATCCGGCCAAGGAACTGCAGGGCGTGACGCTGGACGAGGCAAACAAGGCGATGCGCGAGTTGCTGCTGCAGCCGGGGTATCTGCGGATCGAGAAGCCGCTGATGAGTTATGACCAGGTGATGTGGGCGATCGTCGGGGGAGTTGGACTGATGGTGTTTGGCATATTGGGTTGGCGCGCTCACCGCAGAAAGTAAGCATTCCCTGTGGCAAGCCACAGGATCTTCGTCGCGGCATTGAGGCCGCCCCCTCGCCACACCGCCGCTCGGACGGTACCCTGTCGGGGATTTTTCCCACGACTATTGCGAACCGCCGAATGCCGAATCTGACCCTGTACGTACAGCGCATCCTGGAATTGATGAAGCGCTATCCCGGAGTCATCGCGCTCGGCGGTTTCATTTCAGGGGTCGGCAGTTTCATGCTGGTGGATCGCCAACAAAGTCTGGCGACCTGGATCACCACCATCATGCTGGTCAGCTGGGTCTGGCTGATGCTGGAAAACAGCCTCACCAAACTGTTCGCCAGGGTCTTCAAGCGCGAAATACCCCAGCCCTTGCTGCGTTATGCGACGCAGATGATCCATCAGGAAAGCCTGTTCTTCGTCCTGCCGTTCTTTTTAATCACCACCACCTGGAACAGCGGCCAGTTGTTCTTCACGGGATTACTGAGCATGGCGGCGCTGATTTCGATCATCGACCCGCTCTACTACAAATGGCTGGCACCGCGCCGCTGGGCGTTCCTGGCGCTGCACACCCTGACCCTGTTCGCGGCCCTGCTGACCGCCCTGCCCGTCATCCTGCACCTGACCACCGCCCAGAGCTTCAAGCTGGCGCTGGGCATTGCCATGGTGTTGTCGTTCCCGAGCCTGGCCTCGATCTTCCCGATTCGCACCGTGCGCAATGCGTTGGCGATCCTCAGCATCACCCTCGGCATCGGCGCCGCCGGTTGGGTGCTGCGCTCCTGGGTTCCGCCGGCGACCCTGTGGATGACCGATGTGGCGATCAGCACTCAAATGCAGGACCGAACCCCAGGCAAGAGTCTGGAAGAAGTCAGCGCCGAGCAGATTCGCGGAGGTGGGCTGTACGCGTACACCGCGATCAATGCCCCGCGGGGGCTGGCCGAGCGGATTTATCACGTCTGGATATTCAACGGTAAAGAAGTCGACCGTATCCCGCTGGATATCAACGGGGGGCGCAAGGAAGGCTACCGCGCGTGGACTCACAAGCAGAACTTCCCCGGCAACCCCGCCGGCGATTGGCAGGTTCGGGTGCTGACTGAGGACGGTCAGGTGATTGGCGTGCTGCGCTTCAAGGTCCCGGACAGCACACCCACCAAAGAAAAGTAATGCGGTTCGTGCTATTAGTCAGTTCTGCGTAATAGCCGAACAAGCACGGAGTTTATGAGCAGCACAACGCCCGGCAGTGCCCGACTGGACACCTCGCACACCCCTGCCCTGTTGCGGGTCACGGGTGACTGGACGCTCGCCCATTACACCGATCTCAGCCGCCTGAGCGAAAAGCTCCGTGGCCAATACGACAACAACACCCACATCGATCTCAATGGCCTTGGCGCGCTCGATACGGCGGGCGCGTCATTGCTGGTGGAGTTGCTGGGGGCCGAGCGTCTGGGCAAATCTGCCGAACACCCCGATTGCACCCTTTCCTCCGCTGATCGCGCCTTGTTGCAGACGGTGTACTGCTCGCTGACCGATTTCTGTGTGCCAATCAAAGAGCCGGAAACCGGCGTTGGCATTCAACTGCTGACCCGCATCGGCCGTGCGGTCGACGCGGTCTGGCAGGACACGTTGCAACTGTTGGGTTTCGTCGGCCTGATTCTGCAAACCATCGCTCGCGGGCTGTTTCGGCCCAAGCGCTGGCGCATCACGCCGATGGTCGCCCACATCGAGCAGACCGGCCTCGACGCCGCGCCCATCGTCGCCCTGCTGACGTTTCTGGTGGGGGCTGTGGTGGCGTTTCTCGGGGCGACGGTGCTGGCCAGTTTTGGCGCGAGTATTTTCACCGTGGACCTGGTGGCGTTCTCTTTTCTGCGGGAGTTCGGTGTGTTGCTCACGGCCATCCTGATGGCCGGCCGCACCGCCAGCGCGTTCACCGCGCAGATCGGTTCGATGAAGGCCAACGAAGAAATCGACGCTATCCGCACCCTCGGCCTTGACCCGATAGAGTTGCTGGTAGTACCCCGCGTCCTGGCGTTGCTGGTGGCGTTGCCGATGTTGACCTTTCTGGCGATGTTGTCAGGGATTGTCGGCGGTGGCGTAGTCTGCGCGCTGTCGCTGGACATCTCGCCGGCGATGTTCCTGTCACTGCTTCAATCGGACATCGGCGTTCAGCACTTTGTGGTGGGGATCGTCAAAGCGCCGATTTTTGCGTTCCTGATTGCCGCCATCGGCTGCCTTGAGGGCTTCAAGGTCAGCGGCAGCGCCGAGTCCGTCGGCGCGCACACCACGTCCAGTGTGGTGCAGTCGATTTTCGTGGTGATCGTGCTCGACGCCGTGGCTGCGTTGTTTTTCATGGAGATGAGCTGGTGAGTCGTTTACCCCGAGCGCCTTCAGAGGCGGTGATTGAAGTCCGTGGGCTGTGCAATCGCTTCGGCCGCCAGAGCGTGCACGAGAACCTCGACCTGGACTTGTACAAGGGCGAAATCCTTGCCGTGGTCGGTGGCTCCGGCGCCGGCAAATCGGTGCTGCTGCGCAGCATTGTCGGCCTGCGTCAGCCCAGCGAAGGGCGGGTGAAGGTCTTCGGTAAAAACTTGCCGAGCCTGTCGGAGCACGAGCGCTCGTTGGTCGAACGGCGGTTCGGTGTACTGTTCCAGAAAGGCGCCCTGTTCTCTTCGCTCACCGTGACCGAGAACGTCGCCCTGCCCCTGATCGAACACGCCGGCCTGAGCCGTGCCGATGCCGAGCACCTGGCGGCAGTGAAAATGGCGTTGGCCGGGCTGCCGTTGTCGGCGGCTGACAAGTACCCCGCGTCGCTGTCCGGTGGCATGATCAAGCGCGCGGCGCTGGCCCGGGCGCTGGCGCTGGACCCGGACATCCTGTTTCTGGACGAACCTACCGCCGGCCTCGATCCGATTGGCGCCGCAGGCTTCGATCAACTGATCCTGACCCTGCGCGATGCCTTGGGCCTGAGCGTGTTTCTGGTGACCCACGACCTCGACACGCTCTACACCATCACCGACCGGGTGGCGGTGCTGGCGCAGAAGAAAGTGCTGGTGGCGGACGCCATCGACAAAGTGTCGGAAACCGATGATGCGTGGATTCACGAATACTTCCATGGCCCTCGCGGCCGCGCGGCGCTGACGGCCGCTAACCAGCTCAACGAGGTCTGACATGGAAACCCGAGCCCATCATGTATTGATCGGCCTGTTCACCGTGATGGTGGTGGCAGGTGCCCTGCTCTTCGGTCTGTGGCTGGCCAAGTCCAGCGTCGACACCGAGTTCAAGGATTACGAAATCGTCTTCAACGAGGCGGTCAGCGGCCTGTCCAAGGGCAGCGCCGTGCAGTACAGCGGGATCAAGGTCGGCGACGTGGTGACGCTGCGTCTGGACCCGAACGATCCGCGCCGGGTGTTGGCACGGATTCGTCTGGGCGGTGACACTCCGATCAAGGTCGACACTCAGGCCAAACTGGCGCTGACCGGGATCACCGGGACTTCGATCATCCAGCTCAGCAGCGGTACACCACAAAGTCCGACCCTCAAGGGCAAGGACGGCAATTTGCCGACAATCGTTGCATCGCCCTCGCCCATTGCCCGATTGATGAACGACAGTAACGATCTGATGGCGGGCGTGAACGTGTTGATGCACAACGCCAATCAGTTGTTTTCCTCGGAGAACGTCGCGCTTATCAGCAGCACCCTGGAGCACCTGGAGCAAACCACCGGCACCATCGCCGATCAGCGCGGCGACATCCGTCAGGCGATGCAGCAACTGGCTTCGGTAGGCAAGCAGGCCAGCGCCACCCTGGAACAGACCACCGCGTTGATGCGCAACGCCAACGGCCTGCTCAATGACCAGGGCAAGCAGATGTTCGGCAGTGCCGAGCAAGCCATGAAGTCCCTGGAACAAAGCAGCGCGACCCTCAACACGTTGCTCTCCGCCAATCAGGATTCCCTCAACAACGGCATGCAGGGCCTCAATGGCCTGGCACCGGCGGTGCGTGAGCTGCGCGATACCTTGAGTTCGCTGCGAACCATTTCCCAGCGGCTTGAGGCCAACCCCAGCGGTTACCTGCTGGGCAGTGACAAAAACAAGGAGTTCACCCCATGAAGCTGGCTTATCTCGCCCTTTTCGCCGGTTTTGCGTTGATCACTTCCTGTTCGATTCTCCCCAAGAGCGAGCCGTCGGATGTCTATCGACTGCCATCGGCACAGAGCGACGCATCGACCCAACACGGCACGCCGCAGCGCTGGTCGTTGCGCCTGGCCAAGCCTCAGACCAGCGAGGCCTTGAACAACCCGAAAATCGCCGTAATCCCTCAGGGTGACCTGATCAGCAGCTACAAGGCTTCACGCTGGAGCGATCCGGCACCGGTGCTGTTGCGCAATCGTCTGCTCGATGGTTTCCAGCGTGACGGTCGCGTGCCGTTGCTCAGCACCGATGACAGCAATCTTCAGGCGGACCTCGAACTGGGCGGCAACCTGCAAGCGTTCCAGACCGAGTACCAGGGCACGGCGGCGAGCGTGGTCGTGCGCCTGGATGCGTTGTTGGTGCGTGGGTATGACCAGCGAATCCTCGCCAGCCGGCGCTTTGAAGTGCGTCAACCATTGAGCGATGTGAAAGTGCCTGCGGTTGTCGCCGGGTTTGGCCAGGCGAGCGACCAGTTAACGGCGCAGGTGGTGGCCTGGACGGTGGAGCAAGGTCAGAAGGTTGCGCCACCGCTGAGGCCTTGAAGACCTACACACATCAATGTGGGAGCGAGCCTGCTCGCGATGGCGGTTTAACAGCCAACAGAATTGTTGAATGTGCCGACCTCATCGCGAGCAGGCTCGCTCCCACAGAGTTCTTGATTTAACCGAAGAACCAGTAACAAACCCCGATCGCGCCAAGAACACCCGCCAGTTCCGCCAGCAACGCACAGCCCACCGCATGCCGTGCACGCTGAATGCCCACCGAGCCGAAGTACACCGCCAACACATAGAAGGTCGTTTCGGTACTGCCCTGGACCGTTGCCGCCACCAGCGCTGGAAAGCTGTCTACCCCGGAGGTCTTCATGGTCTCGATCAGCATTGCCCTGGCGGCGCTGCCGGAGAAAGGTTTGACCATGGCCGTCGGCAGCGCGTCGACGAAACGCGTGTCCCAACCGGCCCACGCCACCAGATGACGAATCCCGTCCAGGCCGAAGTCCAGCGCCCCGGATGCCCGCAGCACACCCACGGCGCAGAGCATCGCCACCAGATACGGCAGCAGGTTCTTGGCCACGTCGAAGCCTTCTTTGGCGCCTTCGACGAACGCTTCGTAGACTTTCACTTTGCGTAACGCGCCGATCACCAGAAACAACATGATCAGCCCGAACAGTGTCACGTTGCCGAGAATCGATGACAGGCTCGCCAGAGCGGTCGCCGAGAGCGTCGCCAGTAGGGCCATGAAGCCGCCGAGGGCCAAGGCACCGGGAATCAGATACGCCAGCACTACCGGGTCCCAGACGCGCAGTCGTTGCATGAACGCTACGGACAGAAAGCCGACGATGGTCGAGCAACTGGTGGCGAGCAGAATCGGCAGGAACACCAGCGTCGGATCGGGCGCACCTTGCTGGGCGCGGTACATGAAGATCGTCACTGGCAGCAGGGTCAGGGAGGAGGCGTTGAGCACCAGGAAGAGGATCTGCGCGTTGCTGGCGATCGTCGCACTGGGGTTGAGCTCTTGCAGCGCCTTCATGGCTTTGAGGCCGATCGGCGTGGCGGCGTTGTCCAGGCCCAGGCCATTGGCGGCGAAGTTGAGCGTGATCAGGCCGATGGCCGGGTGCCCGGGCGGCACTTCCGGCATCAGGCGCAGGAACAGCGGGCCCAGCGCCTTGGCCAGCCACTCGACGATCCCGGCCTTTTCGGCGATCCGCAAAAACCCCAGCCAGAGGGTGAGGGTGCCGAACAACAGGACCATGACCTCGACCGACAATTTGGCCATGGCGAAAATGCTTTCCACCATCGCCGCAAAGATCCCGGCGTTACCGCCGATCAGCCACTGCGCCAGCGCCGATACGGCTGCCACGATGAAGAAGCCAAGCCACAGGCCATTAAGCATCAGTCAAATCCCCCGGAAGATGCGGCGAATGATAGCGGGGTAGGCAGAAACGACAAACCCCGGATTTCTCCGGGGTTTGTCTGGAATCGCGATTGCCTCTGTAGGAGCGAGGCTTGCCCGCGAATGGGACGCCGCGGTGTTTCAGTTACACCGCGTTATCGTTCTTCGCTGGCAAGCCATGCTCCTACAGGGTTTTTGCATTAGTTGCTGGAAATTTCGCCAGCCGGCAGCTTTTCCTTGCTGCGCCAGTGCGGCAGGGAGTTCCAGTAGCGCTGGCCCTTGGCGTCGTCGTACATGCCTTCCCAACGGGAGATGACCAGCACGGCCAAGGCGTTGCCGATCACGTTCAGCGCGGTACGGGCCATGTCCATGATGCGGTCGACACCGGCGATGAACGCCAGGCCTTCCAGCGGAATGCCGACGCTGCCCAAAGTCGCCAGCAACACTACGAAGGACACGCCCGGTACGCCGGCGATGCCTTTGGAGGTGACCATCAGCGTCAGTACCAGCAGCAATTGCTGGCTGATGGACAGGTCGATGCCGTAGAGCTGGGCAATGAAGATCGCCGCGATGCTCTGGTACAGGGTCGAACCGTCGAGGTTGAACGAGTAACCGGTCGGCACCACGAAACTGCAAATGGCTTTCGGCGCGCCGTAGGCTTCCATCTTCTCGATCACGCGCGGCAGCACGGTTTCGGAACTGGCGGTGGAGTAGGCCAGGACCAGCTCATCCTTGAAGATGCGCATCAGCTTGATCACCGAGAAGCCGAACAGGCGAGCGATCAGGCCCAGCACCACGAAGGCGAAGAACGCGACGGCGAAGTAAACCAGAACGACCAGTTTGGCCAGCGGCAGCAGGGAGGCGAAGCCAAAGTTGGCCACGGTCACCGCGATCAATGCGAACACGCCGATCGGGGCGTAATTCATGATCATGTGGGTGACTTTGAACATGCTTTCCGACACGCCCTGGAACATCTTCACCAGCGGCTCGCGCAGGTCCGATTGCAGGCTCGACAGACCGAGGCCGAACAATACGGAGAAGAAGATGATCGGCAGCATCTCGCCGCGCGCCATGGCCGCAAAGATGTTCGACGGAATCAGGTTGAGGATGGTTTCGATGAACGCGTGTTCATGCTGAACCTCGGCGGCGGTGGCCTGGTACTTGGAAATATCCACGGTACCCAGGGTGCTCATGTCGATGCCGCTGCCCGGATGGACCACGTTGGCCAGCACCAGACCGACCAGAATGGCGATGGTGGTGACGATCTCGAAGTAAAGAATGGTCTTCAGACCGATACGCCCGAGTTTTTTCGCATCCCCTACGCCAGCGATGCCGACGACCAGCGAGGAAATCACGATCGGGATCACGATCATCTTGATCAGACGGATAAAGATATCGCCTGCCGGTTGCAGAACGTTGCTGATCCACCAGGCTTTTTCGGCACTGAAATGGTTGAGTACTGCACCGATTGCTATCCCCAGAACCAGACCGATGAGGATCTGCCAGGCGAGGCTAAGCTTTGCCTTCTTCATATCGTTACCCTTACTTGCGTTTGACTCAGGCCGATGCATGAACTGAAACACCTAATGGCGAAGAAGTCTGTGCATCGGCCCCCGTATAAGGTCCCCGCGAGCGAGCATTTACAGCTCTCAGGCAGTGAAAAAAGGCGCAACTATTCCGATGCCGCGAAGCGCCGTCTAATGCCGTAAACGCCTACCCTATGCCGAATCGGCATGAGATTTTCCAACTGAAAGCTGCGTCCCAACCGGTTCGACGGCGACATTTCGGCGGGCATAAGTGCCGTGAGCCGGCCATTTCAGCGCAGGTCGATGTTTTTAAAATGGGCGGAAATTTAGGAAAAAGCCTACGTTGGGCTGCGAATTATCTTCCAGGGGAAGTCGGAGCTTTCTCGATATACGGTCACGGAGAAACACCGCGAAACGGTTTTGCGGGGAATATGCAGCAAGAACAGATGAGTTGAATGCTCTAGATCAACGTTTTGCACGTTGAAGCTCTCCGCAAGTTCGTCGAACCCTTGCAGGTCGGGCGAACTTGCGTCGCGCTTTACCTGACCCGGCCCGTGAGCAGGTACTCCCTGTACCCGTAGGTCACTCCGACCCTGAAGCAGTCAGAACGTCCCGACCCCTTGGTCATGCGTCTACCGTCCTCGGGTAGCGCAGTGGAAAGAAGCTATGGCCTCTTTCGTGTTTCGAAACTCAATACCCGTTCGGGTCTTTCTTCAGTTCCAGGCTGGCGCCGCCGCCCAGAAGCAGGGCGGCTGCCACTGTCTTTAACGAAATGCTCATCTTCAGCCTCGACCGCGACGGCCAAAGAAGAAGGAAGCAATGAACATCACCAGGAATACGACAAAGAGAATCTTGGCGATACCCGTGGCGGTGCCCGCGATACCACCGAAGCCCAGTACTGCAGCGATGATGGCAATGATCAAGAATGTGATTGCCCAGCTCAACATGGTGATTCTCCTTACGCTTTCTGTTTAAAGGTGTTGCTTGTGGTGCTTTTCCCGGCGCGTCGGGCGCGCCAAGTTCATTTGCTTAAAACACCCAACGTTCCTGACGAGACGTCTCATCCACAGGCCGGGCCTGGTCGACATCCATCATTCGCATCGAGGCACTGTCAGCCGGATTGCTGCTGGCGGCGCTGAAATGGGTCTGGGTTGCATGTGAAATCGACACGTGGGGTGCCTCTGGCTGCTGGCTCTGTTCCCAACGCAAGTACTGCTGGCCGCCAATCAAGGTGATCAATAGCGCTAGCAAGGCAAACAAGCCTTGCTGGACATGCAATCGCGAGAGACGCAACTGGACGGCACCTTGGCGATTCATCCTGAAGTTCCTCCCACGCTGGGTAGTAATCTTGGCGGGCGCTGGTTCATTAAATGCCCTGGTTACCCAGACTCCTGCAGCCTGCATGCCACCTTTTTGTCAGGATTAATACGATTAAAATCAATTGGTTAGATGGTTTGCGAAAATCGTTTTGGACGCATCCTGCACGATGGCATGTCTGAGGTCGTGCGTAATGCACGATGAACTCACCGAAACTTTGAATATTTTTGGAATTGAGGGAAGGGCGCAGATGTCAGAAAGGGACGCAGGCAATCACCGAAGAGCGGCTAATTAATAAAAAATCAAATAAATCAGTTGGTTATCTTGTTGATAAGTAGATGGCTCCGCTGATTTGACTGAAATCGGCCACAATCAATCATGCAACTTGCCCGATTTTTCTGGGCCTAACCAAAATCAACAATTAAAGGAGCGTAGGAACATGGAATCAGCCACTGAGCATCAAGGCCGAATTCTGCTGGTGGACGACGAGTCCGCCATCCTTCGAACCTTTCGCTATTGCCTCGAAGACGAAGGCTACAGCGTGGCCACCGCGACCAGCGCTGCTCAGGCCGAAGCCTTGTTGCAGCGCCAGGTTTTCGATCTATGCTTCCTCGATCTGCGCCTGGGTGAAGACAATGGCCTTGATGTGCTGGCCCAGATGCGCATTCAGGCGCCCTGGATGCGGGTCGTCATCGTCACTGCACATTCGGCCGTGGACACTGCCGTGGATGCGATTCAGGCTGGCGCCGCCGACTATCTGGTCAAACCTTGCAGCCCCGACCAGTTGCGTCTGGCCACCGCCAAGCAACTGGAAGTGCGCCAGCTCTCGGCGCGCCTGGAAGCCCTTGAAGGTGAGCGCAAACCCAAGGAGGGCCTGGATTCCCACAGTCCGGCCATGAAAGTGGTGCTCGAAACTGCGCGCCAGGTCGCCAGTACTGATGCCAACATTCTGATTCTCGGCGAATCCGGCACGGGTAAAGGTGAGCTGTCACAGGCCATTCACGGCTGGAGCAAACGCCAGAAGAAATCCTGCGTCACCATCAACTGCCCATCCCTGACAGCAGAATTGATGGACAGCGAGCTCTTCGGTCACAGCCGTGGCGCGTTCACCGGTGCCAGCGAAAGCACCTTGGGCCGTGTCAATCAGGCCGACGGTGGAACCTTGTTTCTCGACGAGATCGGCGATTTTCCGCTGACTTTGCAACCCAAGTTGCTACGCTTCATTCAGGACAAGGAATACGAACGAGTAGGTGATCCGGTGACCCGTCGTGCCGATGTGCGAATCCTCGCGGCCACTAACCTCAACCTTGAAGACATGGTTCGCGATGGCCGTTTTCGTGAAGACTTGCTCTATCGCCTGAACGTCATCACCTTGCACCTGCCACCGCTTCGCGAGCGCAGGGAAGACATTCTGAATCTGGCTGACCGTTTCCTGGCGCGTTTCGTCAAGGAGTACTCGCGTCCGGCCCGGTGCTTCAGCGACGAGGCCCGCGAAGCGCTGCTCAGCTACCGTTGGCCGGGCAACATCCGCGAGCTGCGCAACGTGGTGGAGCGCGCGAGCATTATTTGTCCGCAGGAACGGGTCGAGCTCAGCCACCTGGGCATGGCCGAGACCCCGGTCAACAACGCACCGCGCATTGGCGCGGCGTTGAGCCTGGATGAGTTGGAGAAAGCCCACATCGGTGCAGTCCTGGCCACGGCCGACACGCTGGATCAGGCGGCCAAAACCCTGGGTATCGACGCTTCGACCCTGTACCGCAAACGCAAGCAGTACAACCTGTGAGTCGTGCCCGATGAAACTGGCGATGACGTTGCGCACCCGGCTGTTTCTGAGTATCTCCGCGCTGATCACGGTAGCGCTGCTCGGGCTCCTGCTCGGGCTGGTCAGCGTGATGCAGATGGCCGGGACTCAGGAAGCCCTGATCCGTGACAACTTCGTCAGGCTGGATCTGGGATTGAAGCTGCGTCAGACCCTGGGTGATCAACTGATCATCATGCTTGGCGAGAAACCTGATCCTGCGGCGTTTGAGGCATCCAGGCAGCAGTACCTTCAGTTGCTCGATGAAGGCATTGCTCATGAGCCGTCCGACGACGGTGCCCGGTACGGGTTCCAAAAGGCCAAGGATGATTATCAGAGCTTTCTACAGGCCCTCGATCTTTCCCCCGATCCTGCGCAGGTACTCACTGGCAGCGGGGATCTCACCGAAAAATTCAATGCGCTACGCAACGGTTTGATCTCTGAACAGAAGCGTGCGCTCGATAGCATCAACGAAACCGAACGCCTGGCCCGGGAGCGGGCGTTGCTGATTGCTGGCCTGCTTGGATTGGTCGGGGTGGCGGTACTGTTCATCGGGTTCATTACTGCCCATGCGATCGCCCGGCGGTTCGGGGCGCCGATCGAGGCCCTGGCGGCGGCGGCTGACAACATCGGCCAAGGCAATTTCGAAGTCACCCTGCCGATTTCCTCCGCGGTGGAAATGAACCAGCTGACCCGGCGTTTCGGAATCATGGCCGAGGCCCTGCGTGAGCACCAGGCTACCAATATCGACGAGCTGCTCGCCGGCCAGCAACGTTTGCAAGCGGTGCTCGACAGCATTGACGACGGTTTGCTGATCATCGATCGTCAGGGTCATCTCGAACACCTCAATCCGGTGGCTCAGCGTCAGTTAGGCTGGGACACCGAGCGTCTCGGCAAAGGGTTGGGCACGGCGCTTGAACGACCCGAACTCGATCAACAACTGCAACTGGTATTGCGTGGCGGCACCCTGGAACGAGCGCCGGACGACCTGAGCATCGAGGTTGATGGAGAGTCGCGATTGCTAACGTATAGCCTGACGCCGGTCAGCCATACCCAGGGTCATATTCTCGGCGCCGTGATGGTGTTGCATGACGTCACCGAACAGCGTGCATTCGAGCGGGTACGCAGCGAGTTCGTCTTGCGTGCTTCTCATGAGTTGCGCACGCCGGTCACCGGGATGCACATGGCATTCGGGCTGTTCCGCGAGCGGACGCATTTTGCCGAAGACTCCCGCGAAGCCGACCTGCTGGACACCGTCAATGAAGAAATGCAGCGCTTGATGCAGTTGATCAACGACCTGTTGAATTTCTCTCGCTATCAGAACGGCCTGCAAAAACTCACGCTGGCACCGTGCTCCATCGAAGATCTGCTGGATCAGGCCCAGATACGTTTTGCCGGCCCGGCGCAGGAGAAGGGCATTGAGCTGCTAGTGGAAGTGCAGGGGCCATTGCCGCAGCTGCAAGCCGATCAGGCGCAACTGGAGCGGGTGCTCGACAACCTCATCGACAACGCCTTGCGCCATACCGCCCACGACGGATTGATCCGTTTGCAGGCCCGGCGCCATGGGGAGCGGATGATTATCAGCGTCGAGGACAACGGCGAAGGTATTGCCTACGGCCAGCAGGGACGGATCTTCGAGCCCTTTGTCCAGGTCGGCCGCAAGAAGGGCGGTGCCGGGCTTGGTCTGGCGCTGTGCAAGGAAATCGTGCAGCTGCATGGCGGGCGAATGGGGGTTTACTCGCGGCCAGGGCAGGGTACGCAGTTCTATATGGCGCTGGCGATATGAGCCTGAGTCATCTCAGGCTTCGTCATCCACGCGTCGTGTGGCCATCCGGCGGCCGCGGGTAATCAGCTCAATGAACTGAACGGCGCTCAAGGCATGGGCGAACAGCCAGCCCTGACCGAACTTCACGCCCTCGCTGCTCAGAAATGCTGCCTGGGATTCATACTCGATGCCTTCTGCAATGACCTTGAGTTCCAAAGCCTGGGCCATGCGAATGATGTGCGGCGCCACACCACTGCTGGCCGCGTCATGGCCCAGCGCATCGATAAACGCCTTGTCTATTTTCAGGCAGTCCACCGGTAGGGTTTGCAGATAGGCAAGGCTGCAATAACCGGTGCCAAAATCATCGATCAGCACCTGATGCCCGACATCACGCAAGGCTTGCAGGTTTTCTCTGGCCACCATCACATCCACCAATCCGCGCTCGGTCACTTCAAAAGCAATTTGCCTGGCTGCCACCCGGTGCACACTCAGCAGGCGCGCAATCACCTCGCCGATACGCGGCACCATGACGTCGCAGGCCGCCAGGTTCACCGAGATGTACAGCTGCGGGTTGGATCGCAACAGTTGCCCGAGCTGTTCCAGCAGGCGCTGCAATACAAAGTCGGTCATTTGGCGGATCTGGCCGGTGTTCTCCGCCATTGGAATGAACAGGTCGGGGCTGGTCAAACTGCCGTCCGGCCTTCGCCAGCGCAACAAGGCTTCGGCACCGACGCAGTTGCGGCTGTCGAGGTCGAAGATCGGTTGATACAACACCTGCAACTCGCCTCGTCGTATGGCGCCTTGCAGTTCGGCATCCATCGACTGCCGCTGGCGCACCAGCAGAAACACCAGAATGCCGACACAAGCACTCAGCGCCAGGCTGGCCGGCAATAACCACCACCACACGGCGGGCACCCGTACCCCGGAGCGAGGGGTAATCAGTACCAATTGGTATTCGGGGGTATGGGTGGGCATTCGGTAAATCAGGCGGGTATGGGTGATTTGCAGGGCTTCTCGGCTTTTCGGGGGCCAGGGTTCCTCCGGGGGCCAGGTCTGCGCGACACCGAGTACCGGAATCGCCCGGGTGCCGTTGTCGAGTACCACCAGCAGGCTGCTTCCCGGAGAGAGATCAACCATATCGGTCAAATGCCCACGGGATGTCGCGACCCGAAAATTCCCGCGTCCGAGCATCAGCGCCGCGCGGTTTTCATCAGGTTCGGTGGTGGTGTTCAGCCAATAGCTGTAGGTGGGCCCCTTGATGTCTGGCGGCCGGATCAGCGACAGCCCTTCCTGGCGGGGGCGATTGGAGCAGATTCGCGAAGCGTCCATGTAAGCGGCTTCATAAACGAAGCGGTAATTGAAGCTGACCTGCTGCAGGGTGGCGATCATTTCATCATCGCAACCTCGCAGCGGCTGGGCTTCCAGATCATCGAGACTTTCGCGCAGCTGCCCGAACAGTTGCTCCAGACGGGCCAGAAATCGCTCACCCTGGGCATTCATTTCCTGACTTTCGTTATGCTCGACCTGGCGCATCGCCATGAACAGACTGCCGGCCGTCAGTAGCGTCGCGCTCAAGGCAGTAGCCAGCATCGCCAAAAACCAAGGGCGATAGAACCAGCAATGCAGTCTCTCCCGAGCAGCAGCCATCATGGAATATCCGAAGGATTACCAATGAGTTATAGCTGCTGATTTGGAAAAAGCGCTGACCGTCGGGCGGGCGTCATTATTTTGTCTGGTTCAACACCTGGAGGAGCGCTGCGGTTTGTGCGTCTGGCGTGCCGTCGAAACGGGACGGACGAAAATGCATCTGAAAAGCCGCCAGCACATTACGTGTCTCTACATCCAGCTCGCCGGTCTGTGGCGTAGCGTAGCCCAGGCGGGCCAGCTGTCCCTGAAACCAAGTGATGCTCGGCAGTTGCACGGCGAACTGCGCTTGTTGCCGCGCCACGGCCTGCTCGTTCGGCCAGATTCCCAGGCCTTCGGCAGCCAGGCGCTTCCAGGGGAACAGCGGGCCGGGGTCGAGCTTGCGCATCGGTGCGATGTCGCTGTGGCCGATGATGTGGCGGGGGGTGATGCCTTGGCGCTTGCTGATGTCCTTGAGCAGGAAGATCAACGATTGAACCTGGGCTTCGCTGTAGGGGTACCAGAGGCGTCCGGTTGGGGTGTCCTTGAAGCCCGGATTGACGATCTCGATGCCGATGGAGCTGGAGTTCAGCCAGGTCCGGCCTTGCCATTCGCTTTCCCCTGCATGCCACGCCCGGACATTCTCATCCATCAGCTTGTAGATGGTGGCGCGCTTGTCATCGCCAATCAGGTAGTGGCTGCTGACCTCGCCATGGGTCAGCAATTGCAGCGAGGTCTCCAGGGATGCGGAGGTGTAATGCATCACCACGAACTGAATACGACTGTCGTAATTGGCTGATGGATGGCTGGTATCGATTCGTGGGCCGCTGGCACAACCGGCTAATAGAAGCAGCGACGCTATAAGAGCAAGACATTTCATGGCAGGAGGCAATACACGCAAGACGATAATGCAACAGTGTAACGGTATTGCTTTGCGCGCAGACGGCAAAAGTGCTGTTTTAAACAAAATGGAACAATTGACCGTCAGCCTGTTTCTACTCGATTGCGGCCGCCATTTTTCGCACGATATAGCGCCTGATCGGCTCTTTTAAGCACCAGATCACCATGTTCACCTGGCCTGAATGCCGTCAGTCCCATGGAAATGGTGATGGTGACTCGCTCACCTTTGAAGTGGAACGGGCAGGCTTCGATCGATGCGCGCAAGGTTTCCAGCAATTTCATGCCGACGGCCGGCACCGTGGCAGGCATCAACAGCACAAACTCTTCACCGCCGAATCTGGCGATGAAATCCGTCCCGCGCAAGCGCTTACGCAACACGCTGGCGATGATTTTCAGCACCTTGTCACCCGCCAGATGGCCGTAGTTATCGTTGATGCGTTTGAAATGATCGAGATCGAGCATCGCCAGCAACAGGGTGTTGCCGTGCTGTTGCCATTGACCGATTTCCTGGTCCAGCCGTTCGCTCCAGGCCGCTCGATTCGGCAGACCGGTCAACGGATCGATCAAGGCCTTTTGGCGCTGTTCTTCGAGATGCTCGCGATAGCCCAGGGCTTCCTGCTCCATGTGGGCAACCCTTTCGGCCAGGCTTTGCAGGCGGGCCGCTACCTCTTGCTCGCGCTCATCGCGCTGCTTCTGGTGCTGGTCCATGGTGCCGAGCAGGCCTTCGAGGTGGTTTTCCAGTACGTGCTTGAGATCATCAAGATCCGCCGCTTCCTGCATGCTGCTTTGCAAACCGTCGACTTGCTCGCGAATTTGCGTGTCCATCTCCCGCGCGGCTGAGCGGTTGTCGGCGTGGCCTTCGCTCGCGGCTTGCAGGTTGCTCTGGAATGACTCGAGACGTTCGTTGAGTTGCTGCAGGTACGCTTCGAATTCGTGCTGGCCACTGTCGGTGATCGCCAACATCAACGTTGCCAGATCGTCGAGAATGGGCAGTAACTCGTACCAGTTCAAACCGTTTTGAAGACGATCACGCATCGCTTCGGCTTGTGGTCGATGGCGCTCGGGCAGCGCCAGGTCGTCGAGAAGGCCCAGCAACGTGTCTTCGATGTGCTTGGCGACAGAGCTGTAGGACGGTTCCGGTGAATCCGGCAGGGCATACAGAATGTCGTGCTCGGGCTGTTCCGCGACGACAGCCACCGGGGTCAGTTCATCCGGATTGACTGCCGATGGGGCCTGAATGGCTTCCAGGTCGATGGATGGAGCCGGCCCTTGCGGCGCTTGCGGTTGTTCGATGATCGGCGGGGTTTGCGCCTCTGGAGCTTGGCTCTTCACAGCTTTAATGACGGGCGGGACAAATGTCACGACGTCCGGCGCAAGTGCCATTGCGGGTGATGCCTGAATTTCCAGTGGTTCGCAGTGCTCAGCGGGGGGCAGGGCGGCCTCTACGATTGGCACCGCCTTTTGCGGCTGATCGGCGACGGGCGCGACATTGAGTGTCGCTTGTGGAGGCGCAGTTACAGCCGGTTCGGCGGGTGGCTGGGCAGGCATTTGTGATAGGGGAGTGGTGATCGGTGTCGCGACCTCATCCGCTTCCCGGCTACCAAACAGCCGCTGCAGAAAACCCGGACGATCAGGTTCAGCAGGGTTGTCCAGCAGGCTCAAGGCTTTGCCTTGCAGACCACTCAGTTCGCTGAGCAGCAATGGAATTTCGCGAGCCTGGCCGACACGTCCGTCCAGTTGCTTGGCGAAATTCTTCAGTGGCCGGCTCACCTCCCGAGGCAGCGGCAACGCTTGCAGCTGAGAGACCAGCGACGTCAGGGCGGCGCTGACTTGATCGACCCGGGTTTCCCGACGCTGCTCGGAATCGAGCACGGCTTTTTCCAGGCGCGGCAACAAGGCGGCCAGACCGGCATCCATGTCATCGGTGCGCACGACTTCGCGCATTTCCTTCATGCATTGGTCAACGGCGCGGTCGGTACCTTCTGCGGCCAGGGTGCTGCGCACCAGCCCACGACGCAGCAGGTCGAGCCGGGCGTCCCATCGACGTTCGAGTTTTTCCTGTTGTTCGATGCTTTTGAGGTATTTCTCTTTCCAGCGCTGTGCTTCGTCGCTCATTCAGGCAGGACTCAACGCGGGCAACGCATCGGCCGTGAGCGAACCCGGCAGACGAATCTCTACCGCGACCGGCAGGTGATCGGAAATGGGTTGTGCCAGCACTTCTACCTTTTCAAGGGTCAGAGTGGGGCTGAGCAGAATATGGTCCAGGCAACGCTGAGGGCGCCAGCTGGGGAAAGTCGCTTCCAGTTGCGGCGCGAGCAGGCCTAAATCACGCAATGGAGAGTTTTGCAGCAAGTCACTGGCATGGGTGTTCATGTCGCCCATCAGCACCTGGTGTTTATAACCGCCGATCAACTCGCGGATATAGGCCAGTTGCAGGCTACGGGCGCGAGCGCCCAGCGCCAGGTGCATCATCACCACCACGAGCGCCTCCGGGCCTTCGCCGAAGCGCACCAGAATGGCGCCGCGACCCTTGGGCCCCGGTAGCGGATGATCTTCAATCGCCCACGGGCGCAAGCGGCTGAGCACGCCATTGCTGTGTTGGCCGAGACGACCCAGGTTGCGATTGAGTTGTTGATACCAGTAGGGGAAGGCACCGAGCTGTGCCAGGTGTTCGACCTGGTTGACGTAGCCTGATCGCAGGCTGCCGCCATCGGCTTCCTGCAAGGCGACCAGATCGAAGTCGCCCAGCAAGTTGCCAATTTTTTGCAGATTGTCGGCGCGCCCGGTGTGCGGCAACAGATGCTGCCAGCCACGGGTCAGATAGTGCCGATAACGCTCGGTACTGATGCCGACCTGGATATTGAAACTGAGCAAACGCAGACGACTGTCCACGGGCAACCCCGTTGATTCCAGGTGATGCTCGTTGACCTGCGGAGCATGCAGGCCAACGATGCGTTCAGTTCCCCAGCGGCGCATGGCAGGGGCCGCGCTTAGTTGGCGGCGGCCTTGGTTGCCGCTCGCTCTTTGGCGACCAGTTGGTCGGCCAGTTTCAGCGCTTGTTCGGCACCGCCGGCAGAGCCGATGTCAAAGCGATACTTGCCGTTGACGATCATGGTAGGCACGCCGGAGATTTCATATTTCTTGGCCAGTTCTTTGGCCTGGACGATTTTGCCTTTGATGGCGAAGGAGTCGAAGGTGGCCAGGAACTTGTCCTTGTCTACGCCTTGGGTCGCCAGGAAGTCCGCCATGTCTTCTTTGTCGGTCAGTTTTTTGTGTTCTTTCTGAATCGCTTCGAACACGGCCGAGTGCACCTTGCTCTCGACACCCATGGCTTCAAGCGTCAGGAACATCTGGCCGTGTGCATCCCAAGGGCCGCCAAACATGGCTGGAATGCGCACGAAGTTCACGTCGGAAGGCAGTTTCTCGATCCAAGGGTTAATCACTGGTTCGAAGGCATAGCAATGCGGGCAGCCGTACCAGAACAGCTCCACCACTTCGATCTTGCCAGGTACGGCCACTGGAACGGGATTGCTCAGTTCAACATATGGCGCGGCGGGTGCTTCGGCAGCTTGGGCAGTCATGCCGAACAGGCTGGCAGCGACGAGTGCGGCGCTGATGATCAGATTACGCATGCTTTACTCCTGGACAATTGGGTCGCCTCGCGCGACCTGTTTTCAGACAGATTCCGGCGGGCTTGAGTTTGTAGTGTAACGGCAGCGGCCACAAAAAAGGGCAGCCAAAGCCACCCTTTTTATGTTTGCATCGATAGATTAATCGAGTGTTAACGTTGCAAGGGATGTGCACCCCTCGCAACCCTCGATCGCAGGCCTTAGTGCAAGCCTTGGATATAGCTGGAGACGGCGGCGATATCTTCGTCGCTCAGCTTTTTAGCGATGCTTTGCATCGGTTTGGTATCGCCGTCGTTGGTGCGGCCACCTTCTTCTTTTCTGAACTCGGTCAGTTGCTTGCCGACGTACTGAGCATGCTGGCCGCCCAGGTGCGGGAAGCCGGCAGCTGCGTTGCCTGCGCCATTCGGCGAGTGGCAGCCAGTGCAGGCTGGCAGGCCTTTGGCCAGGTCGCCACCACGGAACAGTGCTTCACCGCGAGCCACGACTTTCGGGTCGGCGGCGCCAACGCTGCCTTTCTGGCTGGCGAAGTAGGCGGCGATATCAGCCAGGTCCTGATCGCTCAGGTTGGTCAGCAGGCCGGTCATTTCCAGTACCGTGCGTTTGCCGGACTTGATGTCGTGCAGCTGTTTGTTCAGATAACGCTCGCCCTGGCCTGCCAGTTTCGGAAAGTTAGGCGCCATGCTATTGCCATCCGGGCCATGACAGGCGCCACATACTGCGGCTTTCGCCTGACCAGCAGTCGCATCACCTGCAGCATGGGCAATGCCGGAGATCCCCACGGTCAACAGCAGACTCACGATCAATTTGTTCATCAGCTAATCCAACTACGGCTAAGGGTTAAAGAGTTATGGGCCGGGTTTACTCGCTCATCCACTGGATGATGGCTCGGTAATCCTCGGCACTGCAGTCCATGCACAAACCACGCGGCGGCATCGCCTTGAAACCCTGGGTCACGTGTTGCACCAGCGTCTCCATACCTTTCGCCAACCTCGGCGTCCAAGCTTCCTGATCGCCCTTGCGGGGCGCCATGGGTAGTTGGCCGGAATGACAGGCACCACAAACACGGTTGTACACAGCTTCCGGATCCTGTGTAGCCTGAGCGCTGTAAAGCGGCATCAAGACACCGGCAGCTAGCAGCCATTTCGTCATAAAACGACCTTTTCAGGGTTGAGAGCGTGCTGCGTTCTAGTGCGCAATCAAGGTCAATCGCTCTCGTGAACTTCATCCTACGCTGGGACAAAGCGCACACAAAATCTGCGGCATTATATACTGGCGTCACTGAAACGGAAACGACACAGCTTGCCGCGTCCATTCCCGGCGCCGCCCACATCGGAAATCCCATGCAACTCAAGAATCCCATCCTCGGCCTGTGCCAACAGTCCACCTTCATGCTCAGCGCCGCCAAAGTCGACCAATGCCCCGACGACGAAGGCTTTGAAGTGGCCTTCGCCGGGCGTTCCAACGCCGGCAAGTCCAGTGCGTTGAACACTTTGACGCACGCCAGCCTGGCGCGAACCTCGAAAACACCGGGTCGCACGCAGCTGTTGAACTTCTTCAAGCTAGACGATGAACGCCGTCTGGTCGACCTGCCGGGTTACGGTTACGCGAAAGTGCCGATCCCGTTGAAGATGCACTGGCAGCGTCACCTCGAAGCCTACCTGGGCGGTCGCGAGAGTTTGAAAGGTTTGATTTTGATGATGGACATCCGTCATCCAATGACCGATTTCGACTTGCTGATGCTCGATTGGGCCGTCGCCAGCGGCATGCCGATGCATATTCTGCTGACCAAGGCAGACAAGCTGACCTACGGCGCGGCGAAAAACACGCTGCTCAAGGTTCAGTCGGAAATCCGCAAGGGCTGGGGCGATACGATCACTATCCAGCTGTTTTCGGCACCCAAACGCATGGGCCTGGAAGATGCCTACACCGTGTTGGCGGGCTGGATGGAGCTGGCGGACAAGGGCAGCGAGACTGCCGAATAAGGCTTTACAGGTAAAAGCCAGGCAAAAAAAACCCCGGACTTCGTATGGGGAGGGAGAAGACCGGGGTTCAAGTTCCGGACCGCTAGGGCGGGGTCCAGATATCTGCCAACACTTAACACAACATAGGAGCATCGAAGGGCTTCACCAGCCATTCAGTTACTCTGAGTGGCCGTTCACGGATTTAGTTCAGAACATTTTCAAAAACCATTTGAAATAATCTTCATCGTTTTCTGCGCTAAGCCTTGGTCCTTTCTGGCGCGGCATTCGCCGCGCAGAAAATGCCTTTCAAATGGCTCAGTGAGCCTCATCCCAGTTATTGCCGACCCCCACTTCCACCAGCAGCGGCACATCCAGCTTCGCCGCGTTGCTCATGTGCATACGAATGTCTTCACTGACCTGATCAACCAGATCCTCACGCACTTCGAGCACCAATTCATCGTGTACCTGCAGAATGACTTTGGCGTCCAGGCCTGACGTGGTCAGCCAGTTATCCACCGCCACCATGGCTTTCTTGATGATATCCGCCGCAGTGCCTTGCATCGGGGCGTTGATCGCCGTGCGTTCGGCCGCTTTGCGCAGGGCCTGGTTTTTGGCGTTGATTTCCGGCAGGTACAGGCGACGACCAAAGATGGTTTCGACGAAACCTTGCTCGGCAGCCTGGGCGCGCGTGCGCTCCATGTATTCCAGCACCCCGGGATAACGGGCGAAGTAGCGATCGATGTAGGCCTGGGACTGTTTGCGGTCAACGCCGATCTGCTTGGCCAGGCCGAACGCGCTCATGCCGTAGATCAGGCCGAAGTTGATGGCTTTGGCGCTACGACGCTGATCGTTGGTGACTGCGCCCAGCTCGACGCCAAAGACTTCCGCGGCCGTGGCTTTGTGTACATCGAGGTTGTTGCGAAAGGCGTGCAACAAGCCTGCGTCCTTGGCCAGATGCGCCATGATCCGCAACTCGATTTGCGAATAGTCCGCGGCCAGTAGCTTGTAGCCGTTGGGCGCGACGAACGCCTGACGAATCCGCCGGCCTTCGGCGGTGCGAATCGGAATGTTCTGCAGGTTCGGGTCGATCGACGACAAACGTCCGGTGGCCGCGACCGCTTGCTGATAAGACGTATGGATGCGCCCGGTGCGAGCGTTGATCTGCTCGGGCAAACGGTCGGTGTAGGTGCTTTTGAGTTTGCTCAGTGAGCGGTACTGCATCAGCACCTTGGGCAGCGGGTAGTCCTGTTCGGCCAACTCGGCCAATACCGCCTCGGCAGTCGAGGCCTGGCCCTTGGCGGTTTTGCTGAGTACGGGCAAACCGAGCTTTTCGTAGAGGATCACGCCCAGCTGCTTCGGCGAACCCAGGTTGAATTCTTCACCGGCAATGGCGAACGCCTCACGCTCAAGGGCGACCAGTTTCTCGCCCAGCTCCACGCTCTGGATGCCCAGCAGGTTGGCGTCAACGAGCGCGCCCTGGCGCTCGATCCGGGCCAGCACCGGCATCAGCGGCATTTCAATGTCGTTGAGCACTTTGCCCAGGCTTGGCGTTGCTGCCAGTTTTTCCTGCAATGCCAGATGCAGGCGAAAGGTGACATCGGCGTCTTCGGCGGCATAGGGGCCGGCCAGTTCAAGAGAGATCTGATCGAAGGTCAGCTGTTTGACGCCTTTGCCCGCGATCCCTTGAATGTCGGTCTTGCTTTGGCCCAGGTATTTGAGCGCCAGGCTGTCCATGTCGTGACGGGTGGCTGTCGAGTCGAGTACGTAGGACTCGAGCATGGTGTCGTAGGCAATGCCCTGAACATTAATCCCGTTGCGCTGATCACCGCCGATGGCGCAGTTGGCGAGGATATTGGTTTCGAACTTGGCGTGCTGGCCGACTTTCAGCTTATTCGGGTTTTCCAGCAGCGGTTTCAGCGCCAGCAGCACGGTGTCGCGATCCAGTTGCTCGGGCACGCCCATGTAGGAATGGGTCAGCGGAATGTAGGCTGCTTCGTTGGCCGCGACGGAAAACGCCAGGCCCACCAGTTGTGCGTGTTGCGCATCGCTGCCATTGGTTTCGGTGACGAAGGCGATCAACGGCGCCTTGTCGAGCTTGTCCAGCCAGGCCTCGAAACGCGGCTGGTCGAGGATGGTTTCGTACTTCGCTTCAGTGGCGCCCGGCTGCTCCTGGGCGACTTCAACAATGTCCTGACCCGAGCGCTTGGCATCGCGCTGGTTTTCTTCGAACCAGCTCTTGAATTCCAGCAGGGAATACAGCTCGGCGAGTTTTTCGTGATCCGGTGGGCCCATGTGCAGGTCGTCGAGGCCGAAGTCCAGCGGTACGTCGATCTTGATGGTTGCCAACCGATAAGAAAGAAAAGCCATTTCCTTGTGTTCTTCGAGCTTGGCTGGCAGGGTCTTGGCGCCGCGAATAGGCAGGGTCGGGACAATGTCGAGCTGCGCATAGAGCTCGGTCAGGCCGCCGTTCACGCCGACCAGCAGGCCGGAAGCGGTCTTGGGGCCGATACCCGGAACGCCCGGGATGTTGTCGGACGAATCGCCCATCAGCGCCAGGTAATCGATGATCTGCTCGGGAGCGACGCCGAATTTCTCCTTCACGCCCTCCACGTCCAGCGCGCTACCGGTCATCGTGTTGACCAAGGTAATGTGCCCGTCGACCAGTTGCGCCATGTCCTTATCGCCGGTGGAGATAACCACCGGGCGGTTGGCGGCCGCGCTGCTGCGGGCCAGGGTGCCGATCACATCGTCCGCTTCAACGTTGTCCACGCACAGCAATGGAAAGCCCAGGGCCTTGACGCTGGCGTGCAGCGGCTCGATCTGGACCCGCATGTCGTCGGGCATGCTTGGGCGATTGGCCTTGTATTCGGCGAACATCGCGTCGCGGAACGTCCCGCCCTTGGCGTCGAACACCACGGCGAACGGGCTGTCCGGGTACTGCTTGCGCAGACTCTTGAGCATATTCAAGACGCCCTTGACCGCACCGGTAGGCAGGCCTTTGGACGTGGTCAGCGGTGGCAGCGCATGAAAGGCGCGGTACAGATAAGAAGAACCGTCCACCAGGACGAGGGGGGCTTGGCTCATGAGCAGGATCAACCTTTTCGGCGGGTCCGGCGCTAGAATAGCGGGACCGTTGACGACAAAGGGACAAGGTTATCATGCGCACACTAAATCGCTTGTTGCTGGCTGGCTTGTTTGCAATCACACCATTGGCTGTCATGGCGGCGGATGACAAGCCCTCGGCAGACCCGGAAGTCACGATCCGCACGGAAGGCGATAAAACCATTCAGGAGTACCGCCAGAACGGCTTTGTGTACGCGATCAAGGTCACCCCGAAGGTCGGAAAACCGTACTTTCTGATACGCGCTGATGGCTCGGACGGAAACTACATTCGCTCGGATCAGCCGGATATGCTGATTCCTGCGTGGGAAATCTTTAAGTGGTAAGCCGTTCTTAACTTTAATCGGCGCTGGCTCAACCGCGGCGCCCGTACTGGCAGTTTTAACCATGTCTGTGTTCACTCCCCTGGCTCGGCCCGAGCTGGAAACCTTTCTCGCCCCTTACGGGCTTGGCCGCCTGCTTGATTTCCAGGGGATTGCCGCCGGTAGCGAAAACACCAATTTCTTTATCAGCCTGGAACAGGGCGAGTTTGTCCTGACGCTTGTTGAGCGCGGTCCGGTGCAGGAGATGCCGTTCTTCATCGAGCTGCTCGACGTGCTGCACGACGCCGACCTGCCGGTGCCTTATGCCCTGCGCACCACCGACGGCGTCGCCTTGCGTGAACTGGCCGGTAAACCTGCGCTGTTGCAGCCACGTCTGGCCGGCAAGCACGTCAAGGAAGCCAATGCGCAGCATTGCGTCCAGGTTGGCGAGCTGCTGGCTCATCTGCACCTGGCGACCCAGGCCAACATGATCAAACGCAAAACCGATCGCGGCCTGGACTGGATGCTGGAGGAGGGCACGCAGCTGCTGTCGCATCTGAATGCCGAGCAAAGTGATTTGCTGCAGCGGGCGCTGGATGAAATCACGCAGCAGAAGACGAAAATTCTGGCGCTGCCGCGAGCGAACATCCACGCAGACCTGTTCCGCGATAACGCGATGTTCGAAGGCACGCACCTGACCGGGTTGATCGACTTCTACAACGCCTGTTCGGGGCCGATGCTCTATGACGTTGCGATTGCCTTGAACGACTGGTGTTCGGACGAGCAAGGGCAGATCGATGGCGTTCGGGCGCGGGCATTGCTGGGCGCTTATGCCGCGCTGCGACCGTTTACCGCTGCCGAAGCCGAGCTATGGCCGACCATGCTGCGTGTGGCGTGCGTACGGTTCTGGTTGTCGCGCTTGATCGCTGCGGAGTCTTTCGCTGGGCAGGATGTGTTGATTCACGATCCGGTGGAGTTTCAGCAGCGCCTGGCGCAGCGGCAGAAGGTCAGCACGCCGTTGCCGTTCGCCCTTTAAAAGCTTCGCGGGCAAGCCTCGCTCCTACGGGATTTGTGTCGTTCACCCAAACGGCACAAATCCTGTAGGAGCGAGGCTTGCCCGCGAATGGGGGCGCCGAAAATCAGCGGTTACAACGACTCAAGGCACCCCGCCAAATCATTCCCCAACTTTTCCAGCACCTGCTCATATCCCTGAGCGGTCGCTGGCGTGTACCCGCCCAGAGCATCCAGTTCCGCCAGTTTCACCGGGAGCCCGGCCACCAGGGTTTCTGCCAGGCGCGGGCGCAGTGGTGGCTCGCTGAACACGCAGGTCTTGCCGACTTCCTGCAACCGCGTGCGCATCGCCGCGACGTGCTGGGCACCGGGTTGCACTTCGGCTGCGACACTGAACACGCCGGTGTGCTTGAGGCCGTAGGCGTCTTCGAAGTAGTCGAAGGCTTCGTGGAACACGAAGTAAGGCTTGCCAGCGATGCCTGCCAGGCGAGCCTTCAGGCGCAGGTCCAGGGCATCCAGACGCTCATCGAATGCCTTGAGGTTACTTTGGTAGCGCGCCGCGTTGGCCGGATCGACAGCACTCAGATCGGCGGCCATTTTGGCGGCGATCACGCGGGCGTTGATCGGTGACAACCACAAGTGCGCGTCCAGGCTGCCGGGCCGGTGATCGTGATCATGCTCGTCGGCTTCTTCGGCATGGGAGTGGCTATCTTCGGCGAAACGTCGAAGTTTCAGGTCAGGTAAATCTTGTACCGCGACACTGGGCAGCGTACGACCTTTCAGAACGCGAGGCAGGAAACCTTCCATGTCCGGGCCGATCCAGTACACCAGGTCCACCGATTGCACTTTCCGTACGTCGGATGGGCGCAAGGCATAGTTATGGGGCGAGGTGCCGGGCGGCAGCAAGACTTCCGGAACCGCTACACCGTCCTGTACCGCAGCGGCGATCAGCTGCAGGGGCTTGATGCTGGTGAGGACTTTGACTTCGGCCTGGGCCGGGCTGATCAGCAGAAAACTGACGAAAAATGCGACAAAGATAGAAAAAAGTCGGGACACGATGACCACTCGAGGAGGCGAGAACGGGTAACATAATAACGTCTCTCACAATACTCGTCGCCGCTCATGCCTAAAACACCGATTGCCAGCCGTCCCCACGACCACTCTCATTGCGTTCATAGCGCATTGTCTGAGGCCGATGCCCTGTGCGCACGTCAGGGGCTGCGTCTGACCGCTTTGCGTCGGCGGGTGCTGGAACTGGTATGGCAAAGCCATAAACCGCTGGGTGCTTACGACATTCTGGCGGTGCTCAGCGAGCAGGACGGCCGCCGCGCCGCGCCTCCGACCGTGTACCGCGCGCTGGATTTCCTGCTGGAAAACGGCTTGGTACACCGTATTTCCTCGTTGAACGCTTTCGTCGGCTGCAATTACCCGGAACACGCCCACCAGGGCCAGTTCCTGATTTGCCGCGAATGCCACGCCGCTATCGAACTCGAACAGAAATCCATCAGCAACGCGATCATCGATAGCGCCAAAGATGTCGGATTTGTCGTCGAGGCCCAGACCGTTGAAGTCATCGGTCTCTGCTCGGGTTGCCAGGGGGCTTGATGAGCAACGCGCTGATTCGCCTCGAGCAGGTGGCCGTCACCTTTGCCGGGCAAAACGTGCTGGACAACATCGAGCTTAGCGTCGAGCCGGGGCAGATCGTCACCCTGATCGGCCCCAACGGTGCCGGCAAAACCACGCTGGTGCGCGCGGTGCTCGGTCTGTTGAAACCGGACAGCGGCAGCGTCTGGCGCAAGCCGAAGTTGCGCGTCGGTTACATGCCGCAAAAACTTCATGTCGATCCGACCCTGCCGCTTTCGGTATTGCGCTTCTTGCGTCTGGTCCCGGGCGTAGACCGCGTTCGGGCCTTGGCGGCCCTCAAGGAAGTCGGTGCCGAGCAGGTGATCGACAGCCCGGTGCAAAGTATTTCCGGTGGTGAAATGCAGCGGGTGCTGCTGGCGCGGGCGTTGTTGCGCGAGCCGGAGTTGCTGGTACTCGACGAGCCGGTGCAAGGCGTCGATGTGGCCGGTCAAGCCGAGCTCTACAGCCTGATTACCCGCCTGCGTGACCGTCATGGTTGCGGCGTATTAATGGTCTCTCACGATCTGCATCTGGTGATGAGTACCACCGACCAGGTGGTGTGCCTGAATCGCCACGTCTGCTGTTCCGGACATCCCGAGCAGGTCAGCGGCGATCCGGCGTTTGTCGAGTTGTTCGGAAAGAACGCACAAAGCCTGGCGATTTATCACCACCATCATGACCACGCCCACGACCTGCACGGTTCGGTGGTCAGTGCGGCGCCTTCGGCCCATACCCACGTCCATGGAGATAGCTGCAAGCATGGCTGATTTTCTGCTCTTCGCCCTGCTTGCAGGTCTGGCCCTGGCGCTGGTCGCGGGCCCGTTGGGTTCGTTTGTGGTCTGGCGGCGCATGGCCTATTTCGGCGACACCCTGTCCCACGCGGCACTGTTGGGTGTGGCATTGGGTTTTCTGCTGGATATCAGCCCGACCGTGGCCGTCACCGTAGGCTGCCTGCTGCTGGCGGTGTTGCTGGTGACGTTGCAACAGCGCCAGCCACTGGCCTCCGACACGCTGTTGGGGATTCTCGCACCGAGCACGCTCTCGCTTGGCCTGGTGGTACTAAGCTTCATGCATGAAGTGCGGATCGACCTGATGGCCTATCTGTTCGGTGACCTGTTGGCGATCAGCCCGACCGATCTGGCCTGGATCCTCGGCGGTAGCGCGGCGGTGCTGGCCTTGCTGGTCACGCTTTGGCGACCTTTGCTGGCGATCACGGTGCACGAAGAACTGGCCAAGGTGGAAGGTTTGCCAGTGGCCGCCTTGCGCCTGATCCTGATGTTGCTGATCGCGGTAGTGATCGCGGTGGCGATGAAAATTGTCGGTGTTTTGCTGATTACTTCGTTACTGATTATTCCAGCGGCTGCGGCACAACGTCACGCCCGCTCACCGGAGCAGATGGCACTGGGCGCGAGCCTGCTGGGCATGCTCGCCGTGTGTGGCGGGCTGGCGTTGTCCTGGTTCAAGGACACCCCGGCCGGCCCGTCAATTGTGGTAGCGGCCGCCGCGCTGTTTCTGCTGAGTTTTGTCCTGCCCCGTCGAGGGGTGTAGACTTGCTCGTTTTTTGCGCAAATAGAGAGTCGCAGGAATGAAGCCGTTCGCCTCCCGTTATCTGCTCCTTGCCGCATTTTCGCTGTTACTGGGTGCTTGTCAAAGCACCCAGCCGGTGGCCACCGAGGCCCCTGATGCGCGGGCTGCAGCCATTGCACAATTGGAACAAAGCCTGGCCAGTAGTGAGCTGGCCACCGCCGAGGACCAATTGGCTGCCTTGCAGGCCGAGTCGCCCAACGATCAATCCCTCGAGCAATATCAGCGGCAATTGGCCGAAGCTTATTTGCTGCGTAGCCAGATCGTTTTGCAAAAAGGGGATGTGAATGCTGCAGCCACTGCCCTCAGCCGTGCCCGGGTATTGATGCCCAAGGCCCCGGCGCTGACCGGTGGCGTTAATAACGCCATCGTTCATGCGCGCAAGGCTGAGCTGGATAAAGCCGAAGCGGCTCTGAAGGCCGCCGAAGCCAAGCCGCCAGCGAAAGTGATCGATCCGACGGCTGAAAGCACCACGGTTGCGTTGAACCTCACCGATATGAGCAAGCTTCGGCGTCAACTGGATGCCATCGCCGCCGATGTGGTGAATTATCAGTGCGACGTGAGCATTCAGGCGCCACGCACCCAGGATTATCCGTGGCTGGCCACGTTACTGGCCAAACGGGTGAAGAAACTGGATTCAGAGTTTGATCTGAAGCTGGAGAAACAGATTCTGCGCAACGTGCCGGCGCAGATGGTTTTGAGTCCGCGCAAGCCTTAAAAAGCTTCGCGGGCAAGCCTCGCTCCTACAGGTTTGGGTGTCGTTCACGTAATCAACGAACGACGCTGAACCTGTAGGAGCGAGGCTTGCCCGCGAAGGCGACCTTCCTGACGATAAATATCTTAAGCCGGAACCGCCTTGGCCTTAGGCTCCCTCTCCCACACTCGATGCTGACCGATCGCGGCAAAAAACGCGTTGAACAGCTTGGCATCGTTACCCACGATCAACCCCTCATCCACTTCCAGTTTCAATACATCCAACAGCTGCCTGGCCTCGCTATGCAGCGCAATCGCTTTCAAGTGCTTATAGGCTTCCAGCAGGTAATGCAGCGCCACGCCGTCAGTGCTCAGCGCCTTGATCGACGCCGCGCCACCCGGCACGAACACGGCGTCGAACGCCACGGACGGTAAACCCTCCATCGACGCATCCACCGCCAGCATCTTGCCCTCTGTGGTTGTCACGGGGGCTGAGGTCGGGCCGAGCAGTTTGGCGTGCGCGCCTTCGGCCATCAGTGCTCTCTGCATGGCATCAATCGTGGCGCCATCCACCCCGTTGGCCGCCAAAATGGCCACTTTTCGGGTTTTGATGTCCCCCGACAGCAGGTTGGCCTGGCTCAGGGCGAGGGAGTGGTCCAGTGACGTTTTACGCACCTCGACCGTTCCGGATGTCGGCACCGGCAAGCCCAGGTTCTGCGCCACGCGTTTGGCCAGTTCCAGATCGATATTGGCCAGAATCTCATTGACCTGACGTGCACGAATAAACTCGCGCTCGACCTTGCCCAGCTCGAAGCTGTAGGCCGCGATGATGTGTTCCTGCTCGTGCTTGCTCATGCTGTGGAAGAACAGCCGCGCCTGAGAGAAGTGGTCGCTGAACGACTCGCTGCGTTGGCGAATCTTCGCGGCGTCGATGCGCTCCGGATAAGTCTCGAAACCACCGTCCTGTGCTGTTGGTGGGGTTTCTTTCGGCCAGCCGCTGTCAATGGAGTTCGGCTCGTAGGAGGCGCGTCCCTTATCGAGGGTGGTGCGGTGCTGCGCATCCCGTTGACCGTTGTGGAACGGTGCCACCGGGCGGTTGATCGGAATCTCGTGAAAGTTCGGCCCACCCAGTCGGCTGATCTGCGTATCGGTGTAGGAAAACAGTCGACCTTGCAGCAAAGGGTCATTGGAGAAGTCGATCCCCGGCACGATATGTCCAGGGCAGAAGGCAACCTGCTCGGTTTCAGCGAAGAAGTTGTCCGGGTTGCGGTTGAGTACCATTTTGCCCAGCGGGGTGACCGGTACGATTTCCTCGGGAATCATCTTGGTCGGATCGAGGAGATCGAAATCGAAGGCATGTTCGTTTTCTTCTTCGATGATCTGTACGCCCAATTCCCATTCCGGGTAGTCCCCCGTCTCGATGGACTCCCAGAGATCACGACGGTGGAAGTCGGAGTCTTTACCGGCGAGTTTCTGCGCCTCATCCCACACCAGCGAACACGTGCCGGCGGCGGGGCTCCAGTGGAATTTGACGAAGCGCGATTTACCTTCGGCATTGATCATGCGAAACGTGTGCACGCCAAAGCCCTGCATGGTGCGCAGGCTTTTGGGAATCGCTCGGTCGGACATGGTCCACATCACCATGTGCGCGGATTCCGGCACCAAAGAGACGAAATCCCAGAAGGTATCGTGGGCCGAACCGCCGGTAGGAATCTCGTTGTGGGGCTCGGGTTTGACCGCGTGCACGAAGTCAGGAAACTTGATCGCATCCTGAATGAAGAACACCGGCATATTGTTGCCCACCAGGTCGAAGTTGCCTTCGTCGGTAAAAAACTTCACCGCGAAACCTCGTACGTCCCGCACGGTATCGCCTGATCCGCGCGGGCCTTGCACCGTGGAGAAGCGCACAAAAACAGGAGTCTTTTGACTGGGGTCTTGCAGGAATCCGGCCTTGGTCAGCACGGCATGGTTTTCGTAGGCCTGGAAGTAACCGTGGGCGCCAGTGCCTCGAGCATGGACGATGCGCTCGGGAATGCGTTCATGGTCAAAATGCGTGATTTTTTCACGCATGATGAAGTCTTCCAGCAACGACGGCCCGCGGGCGCCGGCCTTCAACGTGTTCTGATTGTCCGCGACTTTCACGCCCTGGTTAGTGCGCAGGGCCTGTTCGGTGGCATCGGAGCGAAATTTCTCCAGGCTGTCGAGCTTGGCGTTGGTGTTACCACGATCCAGGGTATCGGTCCCCGCCAGTTGGCTCTTGGATGCGGCAGGCTTTTTAGTACTCATCAGACGTACTCCTCGTTGCGATTCCCGTCGTAGCCAGGACTCATGAGCAATCACCCAGGCACGGCCCCGGGCATTTGCGAGTTGCCTAATGAGTGACTGACGGAGTTTTGCGCCGTTCCTTTTTTTTGACCTTTGATCGCGTTATTGCCAAATGACAGGTTGAATACGAAATAAATGCTAAGAACCTCTATACGGACAGGCTAAAATGCGCGCCCGGCTAACCGCTGATCCTTTTCTAACGCGCCCCACAAGGTTCGCTACGTGATCGAGTTTCAAAACGTCCACAAAACTTACCGCGTCGCCGGTAAGGATATTCCCGCCCTGCATCCGACCAGTCTGACGATTGAGAACGGTCAGGTCTTTGGCCTGATCGGCCATTCCGGTGCGGGAAAAAGTACTCTGCTGCGTCTGATCAATCGCCTGGAAAACGCCAGTGGCGGCAAGATCATCGTCGATGGCGAAGAAGTCACGGCGCTGGATACCAATAGCCTGCGGCGTTTCCGTCAGCAGGTCGGGATGATTTTCCAGCACTTCAACCTGCTGGCGTCCAAGACCGTGGCCGACAATGTCGCGCTGCCGCTGACCCTCGCCGGTGAATTGTCGCGCAGCGAGATCGACCGGCGTGTGGCGGAGTTGCTGGCGCGGGTCGGCTTGTCTGACCATGCGAAAAAGTACCCGGCGCAACTGTCCGGCGGTCAGAAGCAGCGCGTCGGCATCGCCCGCGCCCTGGCGACCAAGCCGAAAATCCTGCTGTGCGATGAAGCGACCAGCGCCCTGGACCCGCAAACCACGGCGTCGGTCCTGCAATTGCTGGCCGAGATTAACCGAGAGCTGAAGCTGACCATCGTCCTGATTACCCACGAGATGGACGTGATCCGTCGGGTCTGCGATCAGGTGGCGGTGATGGATGCCGGCAAAATCGTCGAGCAAGGTTCGGTGGCCGAGGTGTTCCTGCATCCCAAGCACCCGACCACCAAGCGCTTCGTGCAGGAAGACGAGCAAATCGACGAAAGCGAACAGCGCGACGACTTCGCTCATGTACCGGGGCGCATCGTGCGTCTGACCTTCCAGGGCGAAGCGACCTACGCGCCGTTGCTGGGGACCGTCGCTCGGGAAACGGGGGTGGACTACAGCATTCTGGCCGGTCGTATCGATCGCATCAAAGACGTCCCTTACGGGCAATTGACCCTGGCCGTCACCGGTGGCGACATGGAAGCGGCGTTTGCTCACTTCACCGCAGCTGACGTCCACATGGAGGTGCTGCGCTGATGGAAGTCCTGATGAGTTTCTTTTCCAATATCGACTGGTACGAAATCTGGCTGGCCACCGGCGATACCCTGCTGATGCTCGGCGGTTCGCTGTTGTTCACCGTGCTGCTGGGCCTGCCGCTGGGTGTGTTGTTGTTCCTGTGCAGCCCGCGTCAGTTGCTGGAAGCCAAAGGCGTCTACGCAATGCTGTCGCTGGTGGTGAACATTCTGCGTTCGCTGCCATTCATCATTTTGCTGATCGTGATGATTCCGTTCACCGTGTTGATCACTGGCACCTCCCTGGGTGTCGCCGGTGCAATTCCCCCGTTGGTAGTGGGCGCGACGCCGTTCTTCGCACGACTGGTGGAAACCGCCCTGCGTGAAGTGGATCGCGGCATCATCGAGGCGACTCAGGCCATGGGCGCGACGACACGTCAGATCATCATCAACGCCTTGCTGCCGGAAGCCCGCCCGGGCATCTTCGCGGCGATTACGGTGACAGCGATTACACTGGTGTCCTACACGGCGATGGCCGGTGTGGTCGGCGCCGGCGGCTTGGGTGACCTGGCGATCCGTTTTGGTTACCAGCGTTTCCAGACCGACGTGATGGTGGTCACCGTGGTGTTGCTGCTGGTGCTGGTTCAAGTGTTGCAAACCGTTGGCGACAAGCTGGTCGTACACTTCTCACGCAAATAAACAGTTCACGTAACCAAGACATGAGCCGGCCATTCGCTGGCAGGCGCCAAACGGGCGCCTCACAAGGAGTTAGCTGAATGAAAAAACTACTCGTCGCGTTCGCTGCCGTTGCAGCGTTTTCCGCACACGCTGCCGACACCCTGACGGTTGCGGCCACCCCGGTGCCGCACGCGGAAATCCTCGAGTTCGTTAAACCGGCCCTGGCCAAAGAAGGCGTGGATCTGAAGGTCAAGGTCTTCACCGACTACATCCAGCCGAACGTGCAGGTAGCGGAGAAGCGTCTGGACGCCAACTTCTTCCAGCACCAGCCGTACCTGGATGAGTTCAACAAGGCCAAGGGCACTAACCTTGTCAGCGTTGCCGGTGTGCACCTTGAGCCGCTGGGCGCTTACTCCAGCAAGTACAAAGCGCTGACCGAGCTGCCGGGCGGCGCCAACGTGGTGATCCCGAATGACGCCACCAACGGCGGTCGTGCGCTGTTGCTGCTGGCGAAGGCTGGCCTGATCAAGTTGAAGGATTCGAACAACATCCTGTCGACCGTGAAGGACATCACCGAGAACCCCAAGGACCTGAAATTCCGTGAACTGGAAGCCGCGACCATCCCGCGCGTGCTGACTCAGGTCGACCTGGCGCTGATCAACACCAACTACGCGCTGGAAGCCAAGCTTGATCCGTCCAAGGACGCGCTGGTCATTGAAGGCAACGACTCGCCGTACGTGAACATCCTCGTGGCCCGTCCGGACGACAAGGACAGCGCGGCGATGCAGAAACTGGTTGCTGCCCTGCACAGCCCGGAAGTGAAAGCCTTCATCCTCGAGAAGTACAAAGGCGCGGTATTGCCGGCGTTCTGATCTGACGCAAAAAAAAACGGGGACGCATTGATTGCGTCCCCGTTTTTTTATGCCTGAAATACCTACCCTGTAGGAGCCAGGCTTGCCGGCGAAGGCGCCCGCAAGATCGCCTTCGCCGGCAAGCCTGGCTCCTACAGTTCTGTGTCGGTTATTCGCGCTTGAGCATCACCGGCAACTGCGCCACCAGTTTCTGGTTGTTCAACGGTGCGCGAATAAACCCACGCTGCGCCCCGTCCGGCCCGATCACCGCCAGATTACCGCTGTGATCGACGGTGTAATTTGGCTTGCTGGTGTCCGCCGGAATGAACGGAATACTCACCGCATTCGCCAGTTTCTGAATGTCTTCCACCGATGACGCGGTCAGCCCGATGAACTGCGGATCGAAGTAGCCCAGGTACTGCTTGAGTTGCTTGGGCGTGTCGCGATTCGGGTCGACGCTGACCAGCACGATCTGCAACTTGTCCACCGCGTCTGCCGGCAGTTCGCTCTTGATCTGCCGCAGCTGGGCGAGGGTGGTCGGGCAAATATCCGGGCAGAAGGTGTAGCCGAAGAACAGCAGACTCCACTTGCCTTTCAGCTCGTTGATCACTACCGGCTTGCCGTCCTGATCGGTCATCGTCACGTCCGGCAGGTTACGGCTTTGGGGCAACAGAATGATCCCCGCATCGATCAGCGCCGTCGGGTCGCCCTGGTTTTTTCCGCTCAGTACTTTATTGATGGTCAGGCCCAGAATCAGCGCGATCAGGGCGACGAGAATGAAGACGGTTTTCTGAGTTCGAGTCATAGGTTCAACAGTAAGTAGTGGTCTACGAGCAGCGCGATAAACAGCAGGAACAAGTAGTAAATAGAGTACTTGAACGTGTTGATCGCCGCGTGCGGCCGAGTGCCACGGTACAGCACCACGGCCCATTGCAGAAACCTCGCGCCCAGAGCGAGGGCGCAAATAAGGTAGAGCACGCCGCTCATGTGGATCACATAAGGCATCAGGCTGACGGCCAGCAGCGCAAAGGTATAAAGCAGGATGTGGACTTTGGTGTAGTGCTCGCCATGGGTCACCGGCAGCATCGGAATGTCAGCCTTGGCGTATTCCTCCTTGCGATGAATTGCCAGCGCCCAGAAGTGCGGCGGGGTCCAGGCGAAGATGATCAGCACCAGCAGCAACGGTTCGGCGCTGACATGACCGGTGGCGGCGGTCCAGCCGAGCAGCGGTGGGGCCGCACCGGCGAGGCCGCCGATGACGATGTTCTGCGGCGTCGCGCGTTTCAGAAAACCGGTGTAGACCACGGCATAACCGAGCAAGGAGGCGAGGGTCAGCCACGCTGTCAGCGGATTGGTGAAGATCAGCAGCAAGACCTGGCCGAGCATCGCCAGTACCAGGGCGAAGGTCAGTGCAGCGGTCGGTGACACCCGACCTTCGGCCAGAGGTCGTTTGTGAGTTCGGGCCATGACCGCGTCGATGCGCCGGTCCACCACATGGTTGACCGCCGCCGCACCGCCAGCGCACAAGGCGATCCCCAGATTGCCGAACACCAGCACCGTCCACGGCACCCCGGCGCGGGTCGCGAGGAACATGCCGACCAGCGAGGTGATGAGCATCAGCACCACCACTTTCGGCTTGGTCAGCTCCAGGTAATCGCGCCAGATTGCCTGACTGTGACGTTCGCCGATCAGGGTCGCCATGGCATTTCTCCTTTTATTGTTATGGGGCCGGCCGAGTGTTTACGCAGGCTGAGACGCCAGCGCACCGGGGGCTGATGCTTGACCCGAACCAGGCTGGTTCGCGCGTGATAATTGACCAGCACCATCGTCAGCAACAGCGCTGCACCGCCGGCGGTGTGGGCGACCGCCACTGGCAGCGGCAAGTGAAACACCACGTTGCTGATGCCCAGGGTGATTTGTGCGGCCAGGGCGATCAGCACCATGGCGGCCAGGCGCGTCATGCCGACGACTTTCAGTTGCCAGGCCAGACCGAGCAGCACGAGGGTGACCAGCAACGCGCCGATGCGGTGAGTCAGGTGAATCGCGGTGCGGGCATCGCTGTCCAGCTGCCCGCCCAGGTAGTTGGGGCCGATGTGCTGGGTCAGGTGAAAACCGTTGGCGAAATCAGCCGGTGGCAGCCATTGCCCGTGGCAGGTCGGAAAGTCGATGCAGGCCACCGCCGCGTAATTGGAGCTGACCCAGCCACCCAGGGCAATTTGCAGGATCACCAGCAGCAACCCGGCGGTTGCCCAGTGCTGCAAACGCCGTGGCACGGTCAGCGCCGGCAACACGCCGGACAGGCGCAAGGTCAGCAGAAACAACAGACTCAACGTCGCAAAGCCGCCGAGCAAATGCCCGGTGACCACCTGCGGCCAAAGCTTGAGTGTCACCGTCCACATGCCGAACGCCGCTTGGGCGAACACCACCGCCAGCAAAAACAACGGTAATTTCACGGGCTGCCCCGGGTGATGACGGTGGGTCCAGGCACGGCCCGCCAGCACCGCGATCAACAGCCCCAGGGTGCCGGCGAAGTAGCGGTGGACCATCTCGTTCCAGCCCTTGTGGGCTTGCACCGGAGTGTCGGGAAAATGCAACTCGGCATGGGCCAGCTGGGCTTCGCTTTTCGGCACGCTGATAAAACCGTAGCAGCCGGGCCAGTCCGGACAGCCGAGGCCAGCGTGGGTCAAGCGCGTGTAGGCGCCGAGCAACACCACAATCAGTGCCAGCAAGGTGGCAAACAGCGCGAGGCGAAATCCTGGTTTGGCCATGACGATGCCCTTATCCGATGTTCGACAGTTTCAGCAGGTGGCGCAGGTCGTTGAGCAGGTCCTTGCCCTTCACGGTCGGGTCATAGCGCAGCACCAGATTGCCGTGCGGGTCGATGATCCACAGGTGCGGCGTGTCGTTGCTCTGGGCGCCTTTGATATAGCTCGGCAAGTCCAGTGAATAACGTTGCAGCTGCGGGTACTCACGCTGAAGTTTAGTCTCGTAATCGCTGTTCAGCGGCTGCGCGATGGCCAGCGCATGGCTGGCGCGGGAAGCATCGCGACCGAGGCCGATCTGGATCTGCCGCGCCAGATACACCAGCTGCTGGCAGTCCACCGAACAGTCCTTGGGCGCTGTCACCAGTATTTGCCAGCGGTCTTCCTGCGCCTGTACGCCTATGTCGTCGCGGGTCTGGCCGTTGCCGATCAGTTCGCCGTGATAACTGCGGCCCTCCGGCACCCAGAACTGCAATTTGTACATGCCCGTGGCGAGGATCATCGGACCGATCACCCCCAATAGGATCAGCAACAACTGCAAGCGCCCGCGCCGCCGATTGACCGGCGCTTTCGCCTCAGACATGCCGGGTGGATTCATGGCCGCTCCCATTATTTTTCTCCTTTGCGTTGTGCCAGCCGAGATAGAAGTAAAGGCCGAGCAGGGCAATCGACAGGGCGAACCACTGCACGGCATAAGCCAAATGTTTTTCCGGCCCCATGGCCACCACCGGCCAATCGGCCCGGTAAGTCGCGGGACCGCTTTGTGCGCGTAATTCGTAGGCGAAACCGTCACGCTCAAGCGCCGTCCACAGCCTGGCCGGCTCAACGGCGGTGATCAGTTGTGGCCAGGTCGTGGCGTTTGGGTCGGCATGCAATTGGAACGTTGCGCCGGGGGATACGTAGACCCAGGCGTCGAGGCTCAATGTCTGGGTGGGCGTCGTAAATTGCGGCGGTGCGCGCCGATCCGGCCACGGCAGCCAGCCACGATTGACCAGCAGCCACAGCCCGGTTGCCTGATCCTGAAACGGTTGCAGCAACTCGACCCCGACCTTGCCGTCGCGCTGACGGTTATCCAACAGCAGGCTGTGCTCGGCGTCGAACTGGCCGTGCAGGCGAACCCGGCGAAAGGCCGGATCTTCGGTGTGTTGCAGTTCGGTGCTGGCCATCGGTTCGGCCGCCCGGCGCTCGGCGTAGTTTTGCAGCAGCGCGCTTTTCTCCGCGCCCCGGCTCAACTGCCAGAACCCGAGCGACACCAGCAAGGGCAGCAGCACCGCCACCACGAGGGTCGGCACGAGGCCCGGCCGGAAGCGTTTCATGGCGTCGCCAGAAAGTCGGTAGTCGCGATAGCTATACTCAAGTGCATCGCCTGTCCCCCGGAGTGTCACCATGCTCAAAGCAGCCATCGTCCTGATGCTGATTGCCACGGTTGTCAGCCTGTTCAGCGGCCTGTTTTTTCTGGTCAAGGACGACAGCCACTCCAATCGCCTGGTCATCGCCTTGAGTATTCGTGTTGCGCTGGCCGCCACCACTGTTGGCTTGATCGCCTGGGGCTTTTTCAGCGGCCAGTTGGTGTCTCACGTGCCTTGGTAGTCATGAGCGCCAAGGCTCAAAGCACGTAGACGAAAACGAACAGACCGATCCACACCACGTCCACGAAGTGCCAGTACCAGCTCGCCGCCTCGAAGCCGAATTGATGGTCGGCATCGAAGTGCCCGCGCATGATCCGCATCAGCATCACGAACAGAATGATGGTGCCGATGGTCACGTGGGCGCCGTGGAAACCGGTGAGCATGAAGAAGGTCGCGCCGTAGATGCCGGAACCCAGGGTCAGGCCCAGCTCGTGGTAGGCGTGCATGTATTCTTCGGCCTGAAAGCTAAGGAACCCGCAACCGAGCAACACGGTCAGCGCCAGCCAGATTTTCAGCGCGCCGCGATGGCCTTTTTTCAAGGCGTGGTGAGCGATGGTCACGGTGACACTGGAACTCACCAGCAGCACGGTATTGAGCAGCGGCAGGCCCCAGGGGCTGATGACTTCCTTGGGTGGAGGGAAGAGTTTCGAGTCCGGGTTGTTCAGCAGCGGCCAGCTGAACTCGAAGGTTGGCCACAGCATGTGGGCGATGCCTTTGGTGCCTTCACCTCCCAGTGCCGGGCCCGCGATGTTGCGCACATAAAACAGCGCACCGAAAAAGGCGATGAAGAACATCACCTCCGAGAAAATGAACCAGCTCATGCCCCAGCGGAACGAGCGATCGAGTTGTGCGCTGTACAACCCCGCGCGACTTTCCTTGATCACCGTTCCGAACCAGCCGAACAGCATGTAGGCCAGCAGCAGTCCGCCGACGAAAAAGATCAGCGGGCCGTGGGATTCCGGCCGCGCTGCCTTCAGGTCATTGAACCAGGTGCCCAGGCCGAACACCGTGACCAGCATGCCGACCGTGGCGATGATCGGCCATTTGCTCTGGGCTGGAACGTAATAATGTTCATGAGTTGCCATTTATTGTTCTCCTTATCGGGCACGCTTTAACGCCTAGCCGCCGGTGCTGGCTGCAACGGCCACGGGCGGATGACGTGCGGTGATATCGAACAGCGTGTAAGACAGCGTCAGGTGCTTCACATCCTTGGGCATGTCGCGGTCAACGATGAACCGTACTGGCATTTCGATTCGCTGACCGGGCTGCAGCACTTGCTGGGTAAAGCAGAAACATTCGGTCTTGTGGAAGTACGCCGCGGCGGCGCTGGGCGCGATGCTCGGCACCGCCTGAGCGCTCATCGGGCGATCGGTGGGGTTGTGGGCGATAAAAATCATCTCGTTCACCGCCCCCGGGTGCGCGACCAGTTCATCACCCTTGGGATAGAAATCCCAGGCCATGTCGGCGGCATTGGTCGACAGAAACTGCACGCGAACCTGCCGCGAGACGTCGACCGTTTGCTCGCCTTCATACTGCCCGGCGGTTTTGCCGTTGATGCCGAACGCCTTGCACATCACATCGTAGATCGGCACCAGGGCAAAGCCGAAGACAAACATCGCCACCACCACCAGCAACAGGCGGGTGACCAGTTTCTTCATCGAAATGGAATCAGCCACGATGCAAGCCCTCCACATCGAACCCTGTGGGAGCGAGCCTGCTCGCGAAGCAGGCGCCGCGATTTGGCAGACGGACCGCGTCATCGTTCTTCGCGAGCAAGCCCGCTCCCACAGAGGCTAGAGCGTTCATTTCACTTCCGGCGGTGTGGTGAAGGTGTGATACGGCGCGGGCGATGGAACGCTCCACTCAAGTCCTTCGGCGCCATCCCACGGCTTGGCCGGTGCCGGCTCGCCGCCGCGAATGGTCTTGATCACGATGAACAGGAAGAAGATCTGCGTGGCCCCGAACATGAACGCGCCGATCGACGACACCATGTTGAAGTCGGCGAATTGCAGGTTGTAGTCCGGAATCCGCCGTGGCATGCCCGCCAGACCCACGAAGTGCATCGGGAAGAACGCCATGTTCATGCCGATGAACGAGAGCCAGAAGTGCAATTTGCCGAGGGTTTCGTCGTACATGTGGCCGGTCCATTTCGGCAGCCAGAAGTAGGCCGAGGCGAAGATCCCGAAGATCGCCCCCGGCACCAGCACGTAGTGGAAGTGCGCGACCACGAAGTAGGTGTCCTGGTACTGGAAGTCCGCCGGGGCGATGGCCAGCATCAACCCGGAGAACCCGCCAATGGAGAACAGGATGACGAACGCCACGGCGAACAGCATCGGTGTCTCGAAGGTCAGCGAGCCTTGCCACATGGTGCTGGCCCAGTTGAACACCTTGACCCCGGTGGGCACCGCGATCAGCAGCGTGGCGTACATGAAGAACAACTCGCCCACCAGCGGAATGCCAACCACGAACATGTGGTGAGCCCAGACGATGAATGACAGGAAGGCAATACTGGCCGTGGCATAGACCATCGAGGTGTAGCCAAACAGCGGCTTGCGCGAAAAGGCCGGGATGATCGAGCTGACGGCACCGAAGGCCGGCAGGATCATGATGTACACCTCAGGGTGACCGAAGAACCAGAACACATGCTGGAACAGCACCGGATCACCACCACCGGCGGCACTGAAGAAGCTGGTGCCGAAGTGGATGTCCATCAGCATCATGGTCACGCAACCGGCCAGCACCGGCATCACCGCGATCAACAGGAACGCGGTGATCAGCCAGGTCCAGACGAACAGCGGCATTTTCATCAGCGTCATGCCGGGGGCGCGCAGGTTGAGGATGGTCGCGATCACGTTGATCGCCCCCATGATCGAACTGATGCCCATCAAGTGGATGGCGAAGATGAAGAACGTCACGCTTTCCGGCGCGTAGGTCGTCGACAGCGGTGCATAAAAGGTCCAGCCGAAGTTCGGCCCGCCGCCGGGGGTGAACAGGGTCGATACCAGCAGTAGAAACGCTGCCGGCAACAGCCAGAAACTGAAGTTGTTCATTCGCGGCAGAGCCATGTCCGGCGCGCCGATCATCAATGGGATCATCCAGTTGGCGAGGCCGACGAAGGCCGGCATCACCGCACCGAAGACCATCACCAGACCGTGCATGGTGGTCATCTGGTTGAAGAACGCCGGCTCGACGATTTGCAGCCCTGGCTGGAACAGCTCGGCACGAATCACCATCGCGAACGAGCCACCCAGCAGGAACATGGAAAACGCAAACCACAGGTACAGCGTGCCGATATCCTTGTGGTTGGTGGTCAGCACCCAGCGCATCAGGCCTTTGGCGGGGCCGTGGGCGTGGGCGGTGCCGGTATGAACATGGTCATCGACTACAACTGTCATGTCCTGTCTCCTGCAAACGGATGGGCTGGGCGGGCCGGGGCGTCATGCCCCGAGCGGTTCCTTACGTACGCAATAGACCGGGTCATTTGCTTTGCGCCTGTTTCAGCTCCAGCACTTCTTTAGGGGTGACCATGTCGCCTTTGTTGTTGCCCCAGGCGTTACGTTCGTAGGTCACGACCGCTGCGATATCGACTTCCGAGAGCTGCTTGCCGAACGCCGCCATGGCGGTGCCGGGTTTGCCGAAGTAAACGCGGTGCAGGTGGTCGGCTTTGGGCCCGGTAGCAATCGGCGAGCCTTTGAGCGCCGGGAACATTGGCGGCAGGCCCTGGCCTTCGGCCTGGTGACAGGCCACGCAGGTGGTGTGATAGATCTTGTCGCCGCGCTCTTTGAGCTCGTCCAGGGTCCATTCCTTGCTGGTCAGCTCTTTAAGTTGCGCGGCTTCTGCCTTGCGTTCGGCCAGCCAGGTTTCGTAGTCGGCCTTTTCCTTGACCTCGACCACAATCGGCATGAAGCCGTGGTCCTTGCCGCACAATTCGGCGCACTGACCACGGTAGATGCCGGGCTTGTCGATACGGGTCCAGGATTCATTGACGAAGCCCGGAATCGCATCGCGCTTGACCGCGAAGGCCGGCACCCACCAGGAGTGGATGACGTCGGCGGAGGTCACCAGAAAGCGCACCTTGGCGCCGATCGGCAATACCAGCGGCTTGTCGACCTCCAACAGGTAATGCTCGCCCTTGGCTTCCTTGTTGTGGATCTGATCGGCGGGTGTGGTCAGGTTGCTGAAGAATTCGACGTCCTGACCCAGGTATTTGTAGTGCCATTTCCACTGATAACCGGTGACCTGGATATCGATATCCGGCTCCGTGTTGTCGTACATCTTGATCAGGGTCGCGGTAGCGGGAACCGCCATGGCCACCAGAATCAGCAGGGGCACGATGGTCCAGAGGATTTCGACGGTGGTGCTTTCATGAAATTTTGCGGCCACCTGCCCGGTAGAGCGGCGGTGAAGGATCATCGACCAGAACATGGCGCCGAAGACGATGATGCCGATCACTACACAGATCCAGAAAATGGTCATGTGCAGATCGAATACTGCGTGACTGATCTCAGTCGCTCCAGGCGCCATATTCACAGTCCAGGCCGCTTGCGCCTGACTGAAAATCGACCACAACAGGAGGCCCATCCAGACATGTGGATGTCGCATCATTGCGGGTTCCCCTTATAGTTCTTTTTATCCCGCCGGCTTTCACCTGCGGCAAGGGAGCGGCATTTTCAGACTACGAACTTGAATCGCCGAGCCTTGCTGCATATGCAGTCGGGCGTCATCAGCTAACTCCATTCAGAACCGAGTATAGACAGCGACTGCCACCTCGCAACGCGATGGGGTAAATCAGCTGAAACAGGTTGAACTTGCGTTCCAGGTCACGAATGGAGAAGGATGCAGACGAGTGGTGGCAAATCGATATAACTTTGATGTCTCAAGGATGAAATAATTATGACAAATGCGTCTTAGCATTTTTCACAAGCCAGCTAAGTTATGTCTTCCCTATTTCATTGCCTTTGTTTCCTGGAGCTTTCATGAACACCGCCGCATTGCGCGAGCAGATCCAAAAAGCCAAACAACATGAGGCCGAGACCAGCCAGCTGACCCGTCAGCTGGAAACCCAACTGCCGCACCTTCACTCCGCCATCCAATTGCCGGATGTCGACGCGAACGGCGTGATGACGCGTTTTGTGGCCGCGTATATAGAACAAGTACCGGACCTGCTGGATGCAGCCAATGAAGTCGCCAAGGAAGCGGGCATTGAATCGCAGATCAGACCGGTGCTGACAATCGCCGAGCAGTTCTTCCTCCAGCCGCCGGTCATCATGGCGGGTCACATCGGCCTGGACAGCCTGCTGGATGAAGCTTATCTGGCGCATCGCCTGGTTGAAGAGGTCAATGACCTTTACATCAAGCATTTTGGCCAGCCATTGATCCCGTTGGACATGACGGTTGCCAATCTGATCGCCCACCAACTGATCGGCGAAGCATTTGCCAATCAACTGGATGAGGCGGTGCATCACGCCGTGGACGAGATGCTGAACGATGAAAGTTTCGCGCTGGAATCGGTAGAGGCCTACCGCGACAAACTCAGCAGCCCGGACACCGGCGCTGCGTGGAAGCGCTGGCCGTGCCTGTCGCGCCAATTGGGCGTGGGCCTTGAGCTGGATCAGCCAGCGGCGTAAGTCTATGCAATACCTGTAGGAGCGAGGCTTGCCCGCGAAGGCGGCATGACATTCAACATTGATGTCGACTGACACGCCGCCTTCGCGGGCAAGCCTCGCTCCTACAGGTGGTTTAACCGGCTGAACCTACTCCGGTCGTAGTACGCAACCGTCCTTCAAGCCTGCGCTTCAACCCCCGCGCTTCAATCAACAGCTTCGAACCCTTGGCCGCATTGGCCCGGCCCCACTCCTCCAGCAACTCCAGACACGAGTGATCGATGTAGCTCAGGTTATTGAGCGGCACATGCACTGTCGCGCCTGCCGGAATGCTCCCCAGTACTTGGGTCAACGCCGGCACTTTGAGAAAGGTCGCGGCTCCCACCAGTCGTAGCTCCATCTCGCCGTCCGCCGGCAGATCGATCAGGCTGATTTTCAGGCGCGAAGCCTTCCAGGCCAGTTTGGCCAGTGTCAGGCCAAAGCCGATCAGCACACCGGTCAGCAGATCGGTGAAGATGATTGCCAGTGCGGTCGCCGCATACGTAAACATCGGCATTCGGCCATAACGGCCCAGGCCGCGAAAGGCCTTGAGGTCTACCAGTTTGAAACCGGTGTAAACCAGGACCCCCGCCAGACTCGCCACCGGAATGCTTTGCAGCACGCTCGAAAGCAGTAGCACGAAAGCCAGCAACCACAGGCCATGAAACACCGTCGACAATCGGGTAGTGGCGCCGGCCTGAACGTTGGCCGAGCTGCGCACGATCACCCCGGTCATCGGCAGCGCGCCGAGCAGACCGCACAGCATGTTGCCCACACCTTGCGCCGACAGTTCACGATCGAAGTCCGAGCGCTGGCCGTTGTGCATACGGTCCACCGCGGCGGCGGACAGCAAGGTTTCGGCGCTGGCGATAAAGGCCACGGCGAAGGCGGCGATCAGCAGGGTCGGGTCGGCGAGGTTGAGCAAGTCTGCCGGGCGCAGCCAATCGATGGCTTCTGCCAGGTTGGCCGGGACTTCCACGCGTTTGACCTGCAATGCGAGCATCAGACTGGCGACCGTTGCCAGACCGACCCCAAGCAATGCACCGGGAACGAAACGCAGGGAATGCGGGCGGAATTTTTCCCACAGCCACATCACGGCAATGGTCGACAAGCCGAGCAAACCCGCTTGCCAGCCAAAGGAAGGCAAAGCCTGAATCACTGCTGCGGGGAAGGCCGCCAGATTATCCAGCCCCGACGGCTTGGGCACGGCGTCGAGCATCACATGCACCTGCGACAGCACGATCAACACCCCAATCCCGGCAAGCATGCCGTACACCACAGCCGGCGCCGTGACCCGAAACCAGCAACCCAGTTTCAGGCGCCCGGCCACCAATTGCAGAAAACCCGCCAGCAGCAGAATCGGCCCAAGCATGGCAATACCATGCTGGCGCACCAGTTCGAACACCAATACCGCCAGACCCGCCGCCGGGCCGCTGACTTGCAGCGGCGAGCCGGCAAGCCAACCGACCACCAGGCCACCGATGATACCGGTGATCAGTCCTTTGGACGGTGGCAGTCCCGAGGCGATGGCGATGCCCATGCACAAGGGCAGGGCGACCAGAAACACAACCACCGAAGCCAGTAGCTCCCGTGGCAGAACAGCTTTTAGTTGAGCAGCACGCATGGTGACTCTCCCGAAGTTTTCTTCAGGCATGGCAAAGCAGGCTGCCAGATCAGCAGCCTCGGCTAAACCACACGGAGGATTTAGAAGCGCGCTTTAGGCGTCGCCACCGGAATCGGATGACTGCCATCGAGCGGCAGGAACCCCCCCTGATCCGCGTCGTAAGCTTTGATTTCGCTGGTTTCGATGTTGTAGACCCAACCATGGATAAACAGCTGACCATTGGCCATGCGCGAGGCCACCGACGGGTGCGTGCGCAAATGCTGCAACTGAGCGATCACATTCTCCTCGGTGAGGATGTGCATGCTCTCGTTTTCGTCAGTGCAATGGCAGTTGTCCTGAACCATGGTTTTCGCCACTTCGGCGTGACGCAGCCAGGCTTTGACCGTTGGCATTTTTTCCAGGCTCTGCGGATTGAGTACCGCGCGCATGGCGCCGCAGTCGGAGTGCCCGCAGATAATGATGTGCTGCACGCCGAGGGCCAGCACCGCGTATTCGATGGCCGTGGAAACACCGCCGTTCATTTGCCCATAAGGCGGCACGACGTTGCCGACGTTACGGGTCACGAACAGGTCGCCGGGGGCGCTTTGGGTGATCAGTTCGGGAACGATGCGCGAATCAGCGCATGCGATGAACATCGCCCGGGGCCGCTGGGCCGTGGCGAGTTTTTTGAAGAGTTCTTCCTGCTGCGGAAAGATCTCGTGATGAAAGTGCAAAAAACCGTCAACGATATGCTGCAGCGCTGCATCGGCGGTTTCCGCCTCGGGTTGGGCTGAAGCCGACGCAGCCAACGGCTGTTTATCCTTGTCACTCATGATTCATCCTCTTTGGCGGAGTCAGGGAATTTTCCCGTTTTGTCCGATGTGAAGCCAGTGGCTGTTTAAAAAACATCCAGGTCAAAAAGCCAGACCCATCAGTCACTCGATGAACAAGGTAGCCGTCGAAACTTAATTCAAACTGAATAAAACGCTCTAGAACGAGTGTTCCAGGTCACAAGAAGCGTGACCAGCCTAAACGCGGTGCATCTTTTTCTCTACTCAACCATAGGGCCAATTGTCCTTAAATCAACGACATCTGGCGACCCGGCGGACAGAAGGCTGCGCAATCCAGATTGAAACCTTCCCGATGATTGAGTCCCAACCGTTTGATGGTTTTGGCAAATCGTTGCGCCAGCAGGTCGGCAAATGGCCCCTCACCGCGCATTCGGGCCCCGAACCGGCTGTCGTAGAGCTCGCCACCACGGCTTTGACGGATCAGGCTCAACACGTGAGCTGCACGCTGAGGATAATGCGCGGCCAGCCACTCTTCGAACAGCGGCGCCACTTCCAGCGGCAGGCGCAACATCATGTAGGCCGCGCTTTGCGCACCAGCCGCATGGGCTTCGGTGAGCAGGCTTTCGAGTTCGCTGTCGTTGATCATTGGAATCATCGGCGAGCACAAAACCCCCACGGGAATCCCGGCTTCGCGCATCACCCGGATCGCCCGCAGTCGTGCCTTGGGCGCCGCGGCGCGAGGTTCGAGGATGCGTTTGAGTTCGTCATCCAGCGTGGTCAGGCTGATCATCACCGCCACCAGCCTTTGCTCGGCGAGCTCGGCCAGCAGGTCCAGGTCGCGAAGAATCAGCGAGCCCTTGGTGATGATGGTCACCGGGTGGCGGTAACGCAGCAGCACTTCCAGGGTTTTACGGGTGATTCTGTGTTCGCGCTCGATCGGCTGGTAAGGGTCGGTGTTGGAACCCAGGTTGATCGGCGCGCATTGATAGCCGCGCTTGGACAGTTGTTCTTCCAGTACGTCGGCGGCGTTGGTCTTGGCGATCAGTTTGGTTTCGAAATCCAGTCCCGGCGACAGGTCCCAATAGGCGTGACTGGGCCGCGCATAACAGTAGATGCACCCATGCTCGCAGCCGCGATAGGGATTGATCGAACGATCGAAGGGCAAATCCGGCGAGTTATTGCGGGTAATGATGGTTTTCGCCGTCTCGATGCGCACCTCCGTGCCCTGGGTAATCGGCACTTCCTGATACCAGCCATCGTCCTCGGCCACCGAGCGATTGGGCGCGAAGCGGTTGTGCGGATTGGTGGCGGTGCCGCGACCGCGGGGTGGCAGAGGCGTATTCATCGATAAAAGCCCTATAGCTGTATGTGCATACAGTATCCGAACATCAAACGACAGACCAGTGCCGTTCGGCAGCTTCCTGCTCGATATAAATTAAACAAACTAAAAAATGAACTAATGATCAAAAAAGTCCCCCGACAGTCATCGCGAGAAACATATACCACGTGGCGCACTTACAAAAACTGCCGGTACTATCCGCTCCACACGAAGTTGTCGTGGATCAATAATTAGAAGGATCTAATCATGTCGTTTTTTAATCAGCGCGGTATTTTTTTACAATTGCTGGCGCCAAGCATTACCAACCCTAATGAAGCTCAGGTATCGATGCAACTTGCCCGTAAAGAGTTGGAGTGGGACCCGGTAAATGAGGTGCAGACCGCAGCACTGGTCGACTCCGTCCATGTGACAGCGGTTTCCAGCGATGCTGGCCGGTCCTTCACTATCAAGACTGTCAACAGCGATGTGGACGGGGACGGCGATATCGATAATGACGACAAGGCAAAACTGCTGGCTCTGGCCAAGGCTTATTGCAGCATTGTAAATCCCTGAAGTTGATTGTTGTTGCCAGGCCTGCATGAGTGTATCTGCAGGCCTGGTCTTATCGCCCGTTGCTGATGTCGAAACTAATGCATCACTGAACGTTAGAGTTTCCGCTTTTATATCATGTCAATCAGCGAGGTCGGACATGTCGACTGCAACACCCGGGATGTCCCTCTGCGTCGGACATCCGCCATTTGATTCACGATTCTTTGACAGTGGCCTCACAGGCTTTTGACTGTCCCGGGTTCAGGCTGTCGGTTACTTTTCCACACTCACGGTCAACCTGAGCATGCCCCTACTGCGCCTTCTACCCGCGATGCTCCTTTTGTCGCTGGCCGCACTTTTCAACCTGACGCTGGCCCACGCTGACGACGCGGCATTACCCCGGCCTGCGGACTGGGCTCAATCGGTGGAGGTTCAGTACAACCTCTATCAGATGTCCCCGACCCTCTATCGCAGCGCATTACCGGACCGCGGGGCGCTGCCTTTGCTGGAAAAACTAAAGGTCGCAACCGTGATCAACTTTCTGCCTGAGTCGGACTCGGCCTGGTTATCCACGCCCGGAATCACCCAGATACAGCTGCCTTACCGCACCAATCACGTGGACGACAGTGATGTGCTAAAAGCCATTCGCGCTATTCAGACCGCCGAGACCAAGGGCCCGGTGTTGATGCATTGCAAGCACGGCTCGGACCGCACTGGCCTGATGGCGGCAATGTACCGGGTGGTGGTGCAGGGCTGGAGCAAGGAAGATGCGCTGAGTGAAATGACTCAGGGCGGTTTTGGCGATAGCACCCACTTCAAGGACGGTATTCGCTACATGATGCAGGCTGATGTCGACAAACTTCGTACGGCGTTGGCCAATGGTGATTGCAGCACCAGTCCGTTTGCCAGTTGCTCGATGAAGAACTGGTTCAAATCGGCCCATGTCGAGTAAGTAACGCCTTCCACTGCATTGCACAGTGGAAGGTGGTTTTGGCCTTCGGTGCTGTCAGTCAGACTTTTTCTTCAGCTTCGGATTCGGGAAAAACTGCACGGCCTGAACCTTGGCACCTGGCGCTTTCAGTGCCGAAGTATTGACCCGGGTGCCCAATTCCTTGGGCACTGACAAACCCTGTTCATTCAGCGTGTCGGAATAACCGCAGGCCACGCACTCGCGATGCGGGACCAGGTCTTCGTTCCACATCATCAACTTGTCCGGCTCGCTGCAGGCCGGGCAGACCGCCCCGGCGATAAAGCGTTTTTTGGTAATCACAGGTCCCTCACTCATGCTGCCGCGTCCTCACTCAGGCCGCTGTGGCGCAAGAGTGCGTCAATCGATGGCGCACGGCCACGGAAGTCGACGAACAGCACCATTGGCTCCTGAGAACCACCGCGAGCAAGGATCGCTTCACGGAATGCACGACCGGTCTCGGCATTGAGCACGCCGTCCTCTTCGAATTTCGAGAAGGCATCGGCCGACAATACTTCAGCCCACTTATAGCTGTAGTAACCCGCCGCGTAACCACCGGCAAAGATGTGGGCGAAGCTGTTGGGGAAGCGGTTGTAGGCCGGTGGACGCATGACCGAAACCTCGTCGCGCACGCCTTCGAGCACTTGCAGCACGCTGCGACCGTCGCCATGGGTGGCGTGCAGTTCGAAGTCGAACAGCGAGAATTCCAACTGGCGGACCATCATCAGGCCGGACTGGAAGTTCTTCGCCGCGAGCATCTTCTCCAGCAAATCTTGAGGCAACGGCTCGCCGGTTTCGTAGTGACCGGAAATCAGCGCCAGGCCTTCCGGCTCCCAGCACCAGTTTTCCATGAACTGGCTTGGCAGCTCGACCGCATCCCAAGCCACGCCATTGATGCCGGACACGCCAGCGTGTTCGACGCGGGTCAGCAGGTGATGCAGGCCATGGCCGAATTCGTGGAACAGGGTAGTCACTTCATCGTGAGTCAGCAGGGCCGGTTTACCGCTATCGGCCGGGGTGAAGTTGCACACCAGATTCGCCACCGGGCTTTGCAGCACGCCATTGATCGTGCGGCGATGATCGCGGGCGCCGTCCATCCAGGCACCGCCACGCTTGTTGGCGCGGGCATACAGGTCGAAGAAGAAACGACCGACGTGCTGGCCGTTCTCCTTGATTTCGAACAGGCGGACGTCCGGATGCCAGGTGTCGAAGCCTTTCAGCTCGGCAATCTCGATGCCGTACAGGCGTTGGACGATGGCGAACAGCCCACCCAAAACCTTGTCGATCGGGAAGTACGCGCGAAGGGTTTCCTGGGCGACGCTATAACGCTGTTCGCGAAGTTTTTCACCGTAGAAACCGCTGTCCCAGCTTTGCAGGTCCGGGCAACCCTGTTCGGCGGCGTAGGCCTTGAGCTGTTCCAGATCCTGGGCGGCGAACGGCTTGCTGCGTTTGGCCAGGTCGCGCAGAAAACTCAGTACCTGATCGCTGGACTCGGCCATTTTGGTGGCCAGGCTCAGCTCCGAGAAGCTGGTGAAGCCCAACAGTTTTGCCAGCTCCTGACGCAGGTCGAGGATTTCTTCCATGACCGGGCCGTTGTCGTTCTGACCGGCATTCGGGCCTTGGTCCGACGCACGGGTGCAGTAGGCGGCGTAGACTTCTTCGCGCAGGGCGCGGTCGTGGGCGTAGGTCATCACCGCGTAGTAACTCGGGAATTCCAGGGTGATCAGCCAGCCGTCGAGCTCTTTGGCTTGTGCGGCGGCGGCCATTTGCGCCTTGGCCGACTCGGTCAGGCCGGCGAGGGCGGCTTCGTCGGTGACGTGCTTGGTCCAGGCCTGAGTGGCGTCGAGTAACTGATTGGAGAAGCGACTGCCCAGCTCCGACAGTTTGCTCTGCACGTCGGCGTAACGCTTTTGTTCTGCTTCCGGCAGGTCGATACCCGACAGACGGAAGTCACGCAGGGCGTGTTCCAGGATCGTTTTTTGCGCCACGTCGAAACCGCTAGCCTCAGGGCTGTTGGCCAGCGCTTCATAGGCCTGAAACAGTTCACGGTTCTGACCCAGCTCGGTGGCGTAGGCGCTCAGGGCCGGCAGGCAGGACTCGTAGGCTTCGCGCAACTCGGCGCTGTTGCACACGGCGTTAAGATGGCTGACCGGGCTCCACGCGGCGCCCAGACGATCATTGAGTTCATCCATCGCCAGCACCAGGCCGGCCCAGGTCGGTTGTTTACCCTGGGTTTTGAGGATGTCGGCGATGGCGGCGCGGTTGTCAGCCAGGATCTGTTCAATGGCCGGATGCACGTGTTCGGCACGGATCGCCGAGAACGGCGGCAGGTCGTAGGACTGCAGAAGAGGGTTGTTCACGCTCACGGTTGGCACCTTGGCTGGAAGAAACATTGCGCCATCTTAATTACAATCGACGCTCACCGCAGCTATCAGCAAAAGAGAGAGAGCCTATCGTGACCCTTCGCAAGTATCAGAACCACACGCCGCTGCTGGGCAAAGGCGCCTTTGTCGACGGCTCGGCAGTGGTGATCGGCGACGTTGAAATCGGCGAAGACAGCTCCGTGTGGCCCCTGACGGTGATCCGCGGCGACATGCACCGCATCCGAATCGGCGCACGCACCAGCGTGCAGGACGGCTGTGTCTTGCACATTACCCACGCCGGGCCGTTCAATCCCGATGGCTTCCCGTTGCTGATCGGTGACGATGTGACCATCGCGCATAAAGTCATGCTCCATGGTTGTGCCGTGGGCAACCGGATTCTGATCGGCATGGGCAGCATCGTCATGGACGGTGCGGTGGTCGAGGACGATGTGATCATCGGCGCCGGCAGTCTGGTGCCGCCGGGCAAGCGCCTGGAAAGCGGCTTCCTCTATGTCGGTAGTCCGGTGAAACAGATCCGGCCGCTGACGGACAAGGAGAAAGCCTTTTTCACCTACAGCGCGGCGAACTACGTGAAGCTCAAGGACCTGCATCTGGCCGAAGGCTTCGATTAGCTCTAAGCCTTTTAATAGCTCAGGAATTTTCATGCATTACCAAACCGTACTGTTCGACCTCGATGGCACGCTGACCGACCCGCGCGAAGGCATCACCCGCTCCATCCAGTTCGCCCTGAGCAAACTGGGCATCGATGAGCCGGACCTGACCAGGCTTGAGCACTTCATCGGCCCGCCGTTGTTGCAGGCGTTCATGCAGTTTTACGACTTCGATGAGCCCAAGGCCTGGGAAGCGGTGAACTTCTATCGTGAACGCTTCAAGGTCACCGGCCTGTATGAAAACCGCGTATTCGACGGGGTTATGCCACTGCTGGAAACCCTCGGTGGGCAAGGACGACAGCTGTACATCGCGACCTCCAAGCCATGGGTTTTCGCCCGAGAAATCGCCCGGCACTTCGACTTCGCCAAGCATTTCAAGGTGATTTACGGTAGTGAGCTGGATGGCACGCGAACCAACAAAGTCGAGCTGATTGCGCACTTGATGAGCGAAGAAGGCCTGGACCCGGCCAGTACCCTGATGATCGGTGACCGTAAACATGACCTGATCGGTGCTCGCAGCAATGGGCTGGACGCGGCGGCGGTGGGTTATGGTTTTGGTAGTCGAGAGGAGTTGAGCGCCGAAGCACCGGCGTATCACTTTGAAACGCTGGAGGAGATGCATCAGGCGTTTTTGCAGCGTTAATTGAACTGCCTTCGCGGGCAAGCCTCGCGCCTACAGATGATCGAAGACCCCTGTAGGCACGAGGCTTGCCCGCGAAGGCGTCCCCCCAGACACATCCAGAGCAACTGTTCTCACTCCGATCCCTTCTTATCGTCCTAGCCTTAGCATTCAGGCCACGATCAAGGAGGATCATCATTGGCAGAGCTCAAACATGCTCATCGATTGCGCACCGGGCGATATTCAGAGTGTGGGCAGATTTACCTGTTGACGGCGGTGGTTCTGAATCGAGAGCCGTTGTTCCGCGACTTCAGATACGGGCGTTTGGTGGTAGACGCCTTTAGAACGGCTGAGCGAGAAGAGTTTGCAACATCGTTAGCCTGGGTCGTTATGCCCGATCATTTTCATTGGTTGATTGAGCTACAGAACACTCAACTATCCACACTGATGGCTCGTACCAAATCCCGGATTGCGGTGACGGTCAATCGCTCGACTCGGCGTCAAGGTCCAGTTTGGCAACATGGTTATCATGATCGCGCCATTCGCAAGGAAGAAGACTTGCAGGCAGTTGCTCGATACATCGTCGCCAATCCGTTGCGAGCGGGATTGGTGAAGAAGATCGGGGACTACCCGCTGTGGGATGCAATTTGGTTGTAGCCGACTTGGGAACATTGGCCGGCCTCTTCGCGGGCAAGCCTCGCTCCTACAAGAGCCTTCGATCATCCGTAGGAGCGAGGCTTGCCCGCGAAGAGGCCCGTTCAGTCATCAAGGTTTTATGATCCGGCCAACGCCTTCAATGCCGCCTTACGCTCCGCTACCGGCAATGTGCCCAGCCTCTCCACCGCCGCATAAAACCTCGTCCAATCCCCATCGACCTGCCTGAACAACGCGGCAAACGCCGGCACCCACTGGTCGTACAAACCAAACGGGAGCAATCGAGCGTTGTTCATCGGGGCGTTGATCCAGGCGTCGTAGCGTTTGTTCCCGGCCCATTGGCTGTCGCGTAGCGTGCGGTATTCACGGCGCAATTGTTCGAACTCTGCTGCTTTTCGCTCGCGCATTTGCTCGGTAGCCAGCGGCAGGGCGTAAAGCCGTTCCAGCCGGGTGCGGGTGTCCAGAATCAACTGAGTGAACTGGTCGCGTTGCCGCACCAAAGCTCCGTCGTCCGGTGGCATGCCGCGGAATGCTCGCCATTGGCGAGTGCCTTCCTGCTCGACGAAGGTGGCGAAGGACTCGTTGAATTCAGTGTCGTCTTTCACATAAAAACGTTGATGGGCGAGCTCATGGAAAATTAGCGTGGCCAACCGTTCGTCGCCCCAACCCATCATTGAGCTGATGATCGGGTCGTTGAACCAACCGAGCGTCGAATAGGCCTCGACGCCGCCAATCGACACGTCCATACCTTGCAGTCGTTGCAATGCCGCCTCCCCGCGTGCAGCGCTTTGACTGTAATACCCGCGATAGGCGACGCAGCCGGCGATGGGGAAGCAATGGTTCTGCGGCTTCAGCGAAAACTCCGGCGTGGCAAACACGTTCCAGACTACAAACGGTCGGCCGATGTCGGCGTACAAGCGGTAACTCTGGTTGTCCGGCAGGTGCAGGTATTGGCTGGCGAATGTCCGGGCCTTTTGTGATTGGGCCAGATGCGCGCGCAATTGCTGATCGCGGCCGGTGTCGGCAATCACACTGGAAACCGGCTCCCGTGCCCGCAGCAAATGCAGCTGACCACTGGCCAACTGGCCGTAATAGCTGACGCTTGCGCAACCGTTGAGCAACAAAAAAATCACACCCGGAAACAAAATGCGTAAAACGCGATCAAGTAACCCAAGGCTTGGACGCGGCCTGATCAAAATAAAAAAATCCCTGGAAAGTCTGCCCGCAAGACTATCCCGCCTATTGGAGCTCCGCTATGCGCAAGTTGATGCTGACGGGAGGCCTGCTGATGCTGGCCGGTTGTGCTGGATTGCCTGACCCTGATCCGGCGCAAGCGTGGATCGATCTGGGTTCGCGGCAAGAAGACACCGCGCTGCAAGCGATGGAAGTCGATAACAAGGCTTCCATCGACAAGCGTTACTTCGAGGTACAGCCCGGCAGCCATGAGCTGAAGGTTCGCTACTTGTTCGCAGTCCAGCCGACCAATATTGGCCCCGGCGCCGAGCCACTGTGGCGCGACTGCCAGTTGAATGTGAAATTCAAGGATTTCAATGCCGGGCAGCGATATCAGCTGCAAGCGGGGAATATCGGTTTTCGGCCGTGGGCGAAGCTCTATGATCAGCAGCGAAAAGTGATTGGGCAGGGCTCCCCGGCCGGCTGCCAACGTACCTGATCGGCGCTATGCTGAATGAACGGTCCTTGGGATATTCATCATGCGCAGGCTGTTGCTGTTACTCGCTGCAGGCACCTTCGTGGGTTGCACAAGCCCGTTACCGGCGGTCGATCCGCAGATGGCCTGGATCGACTTCGCTGTGTCGAGCCCCGGCGGGAAACTGCTGATGGCCGATCGGCTGGACAACCAGCGGCTGAGCGACGGGCGTTACTTTCAGGTCACCCCGGGTAGCCATGAACTGAGAGTGCGTTACGATTTTGAAGTGTATGGCGGTGGCTCGGGCTTGATGAATGCTCCGTTGGAGCGGTTGTGCTACCTGACCATCAACTACGACCATTTCGAGGCCGGCCAGCGTTACCTGCTGGAGGCGCGTTCCATGGCGTTCACCCCCAGCGCCCGGCTGTACAACGCCAAGCGGGAGATCGTCGCTGAAGATCGAGATACCTACTGCCTCATGTGAGACGAATCAGCGATCATTTTTTTGGTAGATGATTTTTTTGGTGCCGTATTCGCATGAGCCAACGACCATGTTCTGATCGTGAACTTCGTCGTTGGTGACGATTTCCAGGGTGTAGGACGAGACGTTGTTGGCCTGGATCTTGGCTTCGATCTCGGCCTTGAGTTCCTCACAGGATTTCGGTGCCGCGAGGGCCGAAGTGGCCAGCGAGCAACAGATAACCGCCAAGGCAAAACGTTTCATGGTTGAAGCTCCCTTGAGGCAGCGCGCACGGTGATGCGCTAAAGCTGCTGTCATTTATTCGACCACAGTTTTGCCAGTCAGGTTTTGTTTCAGGGCAAAAAAGACCGCAACCTGCGATAGGGCGCCCGCGAAGGCTGCGATCTTTTACCCGCTAGCGTATCAACCCACTATCAGCTGACCAACGTCGCCTCCAGGCTGATTTTCGCATTCAGCACTTTGGATACCGGGCAGCCTTCTTTGGCCTTGTTGCTCAGCTCCTCGAATTGCGCCTGGGTCGCCCCGGGGATTTTCGCCTTGAGAATCAGTTTGACCGCTGTGATTGCAAAGCCACCGTCTACCTGGTCCAGAGTGACTTCGGCAGTGGTGTCGATGCTGTCGGCCTTAAGGTTGGCCTCGCCGAGAATCATTGAAAATGCCATGGAGAAACAGCCCGCGTGGGCCGCGCCGATCAGCTCTTCCGGATTGGTGCCTTTGCCGCCTTCGAAACGGGCCTTGAAGCCGTAGGGCGCTTCTTTGAGGACACCGGTTTGCGTGGAAATCGAGCCGATACCGGTTTTCAGATCACCTTCCCAATGAGCCGATGCCTTCTTTGTGATAGCCATGTCTGCCTCCTCAAGATCCGGCGCGAAGCGTCGCGCCTTCGTGGTTTCGGTTACCAGGGTTCTGAGGATAGACCGTCAGGCAAAGTTCACCTCATCTGATCAGTCCTCTAATCGCGTAGGAATTTTGTCTCTTCTATTGAAACTCGGGTATATGCCCTCATTGCATAGAGCACGCTTATAGACTCGGCAGGTTTTCGTTCGTGAAAAACCTGCTTACCCATTGGAGAAGCAGGTTTATGAAACGACTGTCCGATATCAAATTCTCGACCCTCGATCTGGTGCCCGTGCGGGAGAACGGCAGTGCGGCCCAGTCCCTGCACAATTCCCTGGACCTGGCGCAGCACGTCGAAAAATTTGGCTACAACCGCTTTTGGGTCGCCGAGCACCACAACATGGACGGGATCGCCAGTTCGGCGACCTCGGTCCTGCTGGGCTACCTGGCCGGCGGTACCTCGACCATTCGTGTCGGTTCGGGTGGCGTGATGTTGCCCAATCATGCGCCGCTGGTGATCGCCGAACAGTTCGGCACCCTTGAAAGTCTGTATCCGGGACGGATCGACCTGGGCCTGGGTCGCGCCCCTGGCTCCGATCAGATGACCGCCCGCGCTTTGCGTCGCGAGCGCTCCGGCAGTGCCGACGACTTTCCGCAAGATGTGGCCGAACTGATGCGCTACCTCGGCCCACGCACGCCGGATCAGCGGATCATTGCCATGCCGGGAACAGGCACCAATGTCCCGGTCTGGTTGCTGGGTTCGAGCCTGTTCAGTGCGCAGCTGGCCGGTGAGCTCGGTCTGCCCTACGCCTTCGCGTCACATTTCGCACCTCGCTTCATGCATGAGGCGATTCGTGTTTATCGCAACCACTTCAAGCCTTCAGCGGTTTTGGATAAGCCTTACGTGATGCTCGGCGTACCGCTGGTGGCTGCGGACACTGACGAGCAGGCGGATTACCTGGCCACTTCGGTCTACCAGCGGATTCTCGCGTTGATGCGTGGCCAGAGCCTGGTGCAGCGTCCACCCGTGAAGACCATGGACGGCCTGTGGCTGCCCCATGAGAAAGAAGCGGTCGGTGATTTCCTTGGCCTGGCGATGGTCGGCAGCCCGCAGAAAATTCGCGCCAAGCTGGACGTACTGATCGAACAGACTCAGGCAGATGAGCTGATTTTTACCTGTGATCTATACGAACATGCTGATCGCGTGCACTCCTATGAGCTGCTGGCGCAGGTCATGAAGGGCTGACGCTCAAGTTGCACCCACAAAAAAGCCGACGCCATTGCGTCGGCTTTTTCATTTTTGAAGGCAGTCAGCCCTGCTTGTAGACGATTTTCATGGAGCCTTTTTCACAGGAGCCAACGACTTTTCCGTCGACGGCAGCGCCTTTCTCGGCGATCTCCAGTGTGTAATTGGAAATGCCCTTGGCATCCAGTTTCGCTGCGATTTCGGCTTTCAGCTCTTCGCACGACTTGCCCTGGGCAAAGGCTGTTCCCGCAAGGCTCAACAAACCTACCGCCAAAATAAACTTCTTCATGCGTTGCACTCCCTGGTCGGATCAATAGGCGGAGGACATCCTGCCATCGGCCGGATGCACTTACCATGTAGCGCTTTGCCATTCCACATGGCATTCGGCCAGCGCGCAAGTTCAGAAGACTAGCTCAAGCTCAGCTACTGGCAATCCGGAACCCGACTTTCAGCGTCACCTGGAAGTGTGCCGCTTTGCCGTCCTTGATGTGCCCGCGTGTTTCGGTCACTTCAAACCATTCCATGTACTTGAGGCTTTTGCTGGCTTCGGCCAAGGCATTGTTGATGGCGTCTTCAATGCTGCTGGTGGACGAGCCGACCAGCTCGACTTTTTTGTAGGTGTGATGGTCAGTCATGGCGTTCTCCTAAGGGTGTGAAATACAGCCTAGCAGTGATTTTTCTTATTTCTTCTGTCGACCAATCCGGGAGGAAGTTCATATTTACTGCACTTTCTCGAACCCCTGAAGTCCCAACCAACACACACGCAACTCAAATAATGCAGGAGAGCCACCATGGCCAATACCTCGTTACGCAAAGCCTCATTGCAAAGCATGGAAGCCGAGATCGAGAGTCTGCTGAAATCGTTGGAAAGCCTGAAGGACGACGCCTCGGACGAGTCGCGTAAAACCCTTAAAACGCTGAAAATCAACGCCGAGAACGCGCTGAAACATTCGCGCCATCTGCTCGCCGATGCCTATGAAGAGGTCAAGGTCAAAACCCGTGAAACCGGGATCGCGACGCGTGACTACGCCCAGGAACACCCTTGGACTACAGCCGGTGTCGCTGTTGGTGCGTTGGGCCTGCTCGCGGCCTACCTGCTGTGCAAGCGCGGTCATTAAGAGGCCTGGCGCAGCTCGTTTTTAAGCCACTGCGCCAATTGCCGAGCGCGGCCGTCCGCGGCGCGCTTGGGTAGCCACAACGCCAGTTGCGCCGGGGTTTCACAGAAACCCCATGGCGCAACCAGGCGACCGGCCTTCAAGTCCTCGGCCACCAGCGGCTCAGGAGCGATGGCCACACCCAGCCCGGCCACTGCCGCCTCCAGCAAATAATACAAATGCTCGAAACCCTGACCGTACTTCAGCGCCTTGGCGTCGAGGCCGCTTTGCTGTGCCCAACTTGGCCAGGCTTGCGGGCGTGAGGTGGTGTGCAGCAATGGCTCGGTCAGCAGTGCGTTTGCCGGTGCGTTCTGCAGCCTTTCGTAGCCGACGAATCGTGGGCTCATGACCGGGCCGATGCGCTCGCTGGCCAATTCGTAGACCTGCATGTCTGCCGGCCATGGCGGTTCGGCAAATACCAGCAAGGCATCCAGGCCAGGCCGCCGAGGGTCGAGATCGCCTTCGCCAGCCGACAGGTGCAGGCGCAAATCCGGCAGATCCGCATTGAGCCGCCCCAAACGCGGGATGAACCAGCGCGCCAGCAGGCTGCCCGAGCAGCCGAGCACGAACGGCGCATCGGCGGTGCTTTGGGTCAATTCGGCGCAAACGCTGCGCAAGCGATCAAAGGCTTCGCCGCTGGCATCGCGCAAACGGATGCCGGCATCTGTGAGTTTCAGGCCGCGTCCATCTTTGATGAACAGACTCACCCCGAGGTGATCTTCCAGCACCTTGAGTTGCCGGCTGACCGCCCCATGAGTGACATGCAGCTGTTCGGCGGCCTGACTGACGCTGTTCAGGCGGGCAGTGGCTTCGAAGGCGCGAAGAGCGTTCAGCGGAGGAAGGTCATGGCTCATGTGATGTGTGAGTTTTCCTGACAGGTTGTGGCGATCTTATCGGTTTTCAGTGCGGGATGTCAGGGGTAGAGTGAACCCCATCGTCACCTCTCGAATACAACTGGAGCGACCCATGACCCAGACTAATCTGCGCAACGGCCCCGACGCCAACGGCCTGTTTGGCGCGTTCGGCGGCCGTTACGTCGCCGAAACCCTGATGCCGTTGATCCTCGATCTGGCCCGCGAATACGAAGCGGCCAAGGAAGATCCGGCGTTCAAAGAAGAATTGGCCTACTTCCAGCGTGATTACGTCGGACGTCCAAGCCCACTGTATTTCGCCGAGCGTCTGACAGAGTTTTGTGGCGGCGCGAAGATTTACCTCAAGCGCGAAGAGCTGAACCACACCGGCGCGCACAAGATCAACAACTGCATCGGCCAGATCCTGCTGGCGCGGCGCATGGGCAAGAAGCGCATCATCGCTGAGACCGGCGCCGGCATGCATGGCGTAGCGACGGCTACCGTGGCCGCGCGTTTCGGCCTCGATTGCGTGATCTACATGGGCACCACCGACATCGAACGTCAGCAGGCCAACGTGTTTCGCATGAAGCTGCTGGGCGCCGAAGTGATCCCGGTGGTTGCTGGCACCGGCACTCTCAAGGACGCAATGAACGAAGCCCTGCGTGACTGGGTGACCAACGTCGACAGCACCTTCTACCTGATCGGTACGGTGGCCGGCCCGCACCCATACCCTGCCATGGTTCGCGACTTCCAGGCGGTCATCGGCAAGGAAACCCGCCAGCAGTTGCAAGCCCAGGAAGGTCGACTGCCCGACAGCCTGGTGGCTTGCATCGGCGGTGGTTCCAACGCCATGGGCCTGTTCCACCCGTTCCTCGATGACAAGAGCGTCGAGATCATTGGCGTCGAAGCCGCCGGTTACGGCATCGAAACCGGCAAGCACGCAGCCAGCCTGAACGGTGGCGTACCGGGTGTGCTGCACGGTAACCGTACTTTCCTGTTGCAGGATGACGACGGCCAGATCATCGACGCTCATTCGATTTCCGCCGGCCTCGACTATCCAGGCATCGGCCCGGAGCACGCCTGGTTGCATGACATCGGCCGCGTCCAGTACACCTCGGTGACTGACGATGAAGCCCTCGATGCGTTCCACAAATGCTGTCGTCTGGAAGGGATTATTCCTGCACTGGAAAGCGCCCATGCCTTGGCCGAAGTGTTCAAGCGCGCACCCACATTGCCGAAAGATCACCTGATGGTGGTCAACCTGTCCGGCCGTGGCGACAAAGACATGCAAACCGTGATGCACCACATGGAACAGTCTCAACAAGAGCAATCCAAGCAGGAGAAACACTGATGAGCCGCCTGCAAAAGCGTTTTGCCGAACTCAAGGAACAAAACCGCGCCGCCCTGGTGACCTTCGTAACCGCCGGTGACCCGAGCTACGACACATCCCTGGCGATCCTCAAAGGCTTGCCGGGAGCCGGTGCCGACGTGATCGAGCTGGGCATGCCCTTCACCGATCCGATGGCCGATGGCCCGGCGATTCAACTGGCCAACATTCGCGCCTTGGGCGCCAAACAGAACCTGGCGAAAACCCTGCAAATGGTTCGCGAGTTCCGCGAAGGCAATAGCGAGACTCCGCTGGTACTGATGGGGTACTTCAACCCGATTCACATGTATGGCGTGCCGCGTTTCATCGCGGAGGCCAAAGAAGCCGGTGTCGATGGCCTGATCGTGGTCGACATGCCGCCGGAGCACAACGAAGAGCTGTGCGACCCGGCCCAGGCTGCCGGTCTGGACTTCATCCGTCTGACCACGCCGACCACCGACGATGTGCGTCTGCCGAAGGTGCTCAACGGCAGTTCCGGTTTTGTTTACTACGTGTCGGTTGCCGGTGTGACCGGTGCCGGTGCGGCAACGCTGGAGCATGTCGAGGAAGCGGTTACTCGTCTGCGCCGTCACACCGATCTGCCGATCAGCATCGGTTTCGGTATCCGAACTCCGGAGCAAGCGGCGTCCATCGCGCGTCTGGCTGACGGTGTGGTGGTGGGGTCGGCGCTGATCGATCACATCGCCAATGCCTCGACGCCGGATCAGGCTGTGGAGGGCGTACTCAGCCTGTGCGCAGCCTTGTCTGACGGCGTACGTAAAGCGCGGGTCAGCTGAAGGTAAAGTTCCTGATACAGAGGAATTAGAGCCTCGCGGCACAGACTAAACAGCAAGACCGAGGGCTTCAGGACTACGTTCTGAAGCCCTTTTTGCTGTATGGCTGTGAGGAAAGATCTGATGAAAATGCCGAAACGTCTGATTGCCAGCCTGGGTGTGCTGATGCTCAGCGCGACCCCGTTGCTGCACGTGAGCGCCGATCAGCGCGACGATCACGACCGCGGCGGCCCGCAGCAGGGCCATTACGAAAATCGCGGTGACAATCGTGGCGACGATCAGCGTGGCCCACAGGACGATCGTCGCGGCGGTCCACCACGGGATTTCGGCCCGGTGCGCCAGACCATCCACGATAACCATGGTTATTTCGTACGCGGTGCGCCACCACCTCCAGGCATTCATCTGGTCCGTGGTCGACCGTTACCTCATGGTTATTACGGCGAGCGTCTGGATAACCGTGCTCTGGGCCGGCTGCCGCATTACCCGGGTTACGAGTGGCGTCGCGCGGGCGGCGACATTGTGCTGATCGCCGTAGGAACGGGGATCGTTTATGAAATTCTGGATGGGGTGCTCTACTGACCGATCTTTTGCTTTCAGGGCAACTCCAATCCACCCGCAGCCTTGTGCAGCTTGCGCAGATGTTCACCAACCTGCTTCATATTGGCTTCGTTGGCGGCCATTTCGGCGGCGCGGCTCGGTTCGAGCAGGGCTCTGACTTCCGTGTCGAGGTCCCCGGTCAGCGCTTTAAGATGCTTCTGGCGCAGGCTGCTTTCCGATTCAAGGCGCGTCCACTCGCTCGGTTGTGGCAAGCCATAACCGCCGGTGCCGAGCAGTTCGGCCGGACGGCTGAGGAAGCCGCTGTTGGCGAGAATCTGTTGCAAGGTCGCGTTGGCCTTGTCCATGCCGCCGTTGTTCAATTCCCGAGCGCCCAGATAGCGTTGCTTCACTTCGTCCTGGGCCAACACCAACTGCTGCCGGAAACTGGCCTGCTCCAGCAGCAGCAAGGCCGCACTGGTACGCAAGTCAGCCTGGTCGATCCATTTACGGCGCTCATCAGCTTTCAATGACAGCCAGTCCTCGACCTTGTCCTGCTTGATCGGTAAATGCTTTTTCAGCACTTCGAACATCGCTTGATAACGCTCGCGGAAGGAATCGAAGCGATAGCCCAGACGCAATGCTTCGCGGGGATCATCCAGTACGCTGGTGTCTGCCAGCCCGCGGCCCTTGAGCACTTCCAGCAAACCGTTGGGCATGATGCTGTCGAGGCCAACCAGTTGCGCATTGTTGGTGCTGCTGCGCAGTAATTTCAGGCCTTCTACCGCGCAGTTGTTGGACAGGAAAAAATAGTTGCCGTCGTAGCTCCAGTGCATCTCCGCGGCGTGTTCCACCACGTCTTCGATCTCGCTGCGCGACAGGTTCAGTGGCACCGAGGCCAGGCTGCGCAGTTCGGTCTTGGTGTATTCGTCGATCACTTGGGCCAACGGCAAGACAAACAGGCGCGACGGGTATTTACCCACCAGCCCATCCCAGCTCGATAGCTGCAGGTCATCGACGAAGGCGCGGTAGGACAACACCAGATGCTGATCCAGATCCAGTCGACAATCCGGCCCACGAGGCCGACCCGGTGCGCAGATCACCAGTCGCAGCATGCTGTGGCCCCAGCGGCTGACCCAGTTCTGGTTGGCTTCAGCCAGCAGATAATCAACGGCGTAAACCCGTTCTGGATCAACCCGACCCAAGGGCTGCTTGGCGAAGTCGCTACCCGCGTTAAGGAAGGCGAATGATTGGTCGCATTTGTCTTTGGCGGCGGGCGCCCAGCCGAAGTGTTCCTTGTAGTAGCGATACAGTGCAGGGCGGCGGCAGGCATAGCTTGGGTCGAGGAGGAAGTACTCCATGTTGACCGCGACGAATTCCTTCGGGCTGCTCGTTTCGTAGATGTCCGGGCTGCGGGCGATCTGTCGGTTGTGCTGTTCGCGCTCGCCGCGCCGACCGACGTATTGCGGCCAGCCGGCCAAATCCAGCAGGCGAGGGTCGTCGCTGAGGGTCCAGCGTCGTGCGGTCTGACCGCGGCATTGATCCGGGATGCCGATTAGCCCGGAGCTGTTATTGCGTTGCGTGCAGCGCTGGATCAGCGTGCGCTCGGCATCTGGCCACAGGCGCGCGCGGTCATAAATATGGGTGAGTTCGTGCAACACCGTGGCGAGCATTTCCCGGCGCACGGTGCCATGGGGGCGATAAGTTTTCTGGGTGGCAGCGCTGCCATCGGTGAGGCTGGCGAGCAGCTTGCGATTCAGGTCCAGCTCGGACACCAGTGACGCCTGGCCATAGGCATCGCTTGGCATGTCGTCGGTCCAGCCGACGTCGATGCGTCGGTCCAGTTGCTCGATGAAGCGCGGCGGTAACGCCTGCATGGCTTCATCGAGCAGTGCCTGACTGGCCTGCTGTTGCGCGGGGCTCAGACCGTCGGTCTTGAGCCGTAATTGCAGGCCGGCCTGAGCCGTGTTGCCAAACAGCAACACGACCCCGGCCAGCAGACAGGCGCCTAGAGACTTCACAGGGCGAGGATGGCTTCGGCGAGAACCTGATCACTGGCGTCGCGGGCTTCCGGTACGCGAGTGCGCAAGGTGTCGAAAGCTGCTTCCAGGTGTGCACCACGGATTTCACCGTCGCTGGCGACGAAGCTGGCCGCATCGTCATGGGCTTCACGGACGATCTTCGAATCGCGGATGGACGTCGTGGTATCAGATGTGAAATCAAGCGTGCGCTGAGAGGCACGAATGATGATGTTACTGGTGGCTACCAGGGTGCGCGCCTGGGCCACGTCGGCCAACAACAGCAGGCAAAGGGTGGTAGCAATCAGCGGGCTACGCATGGAACGACTCCGGAGGAACAAGGGATAACTATTGGACGAGAATTGCCTGTGCCAGTTCAAGGTCGCTGGCATGAAGTTTTGGCTGGGTCCGGCGCAGGTAGATCAAGGCGGACTCCAGTTGTGCTCCTCGTAGTTGGCCGTCACTGGCAATGAACGCGGCAGCGTCATCCCGGGCGGCGATCAGCAGTTTATGGTCGAAGGGCGCGGAGGTCACCATGCTGGTGGCATAACCACTGGCCACAGTGCCTTGTGTGGACAGGTTAAAGGCGTCGAAGGCATGGGCTGAGCCCGACCAGCAGATCGCAAGACAAACCGGAGTAATCAACAGACTTGAAGGAAAACGCATGAGACTCGATAGCTGAAAGCGAGCCCCAAGGCTAGCGCAATGCCTGGACTAGAGCCAGCGCCGAAACATTGGGACACGACGGGCGTGTCCCGTTTCAGAGCTATCGCTTAGATCGTCAGGATAGCTTGAGCCAGCTGAGCGTCGGTCGCATTCAATTGCGGAGCCTGTTGGCGAATATGGTCGAGTGCGCTTTCCAGCTTCACGCCACGGATAGTGCCTTCACTGGCGACGAAGCTGGCGGCGTCGTCATGGGCAGCACGGACAATTTTGTCGTCGCGAAAGGAAGACGAGACGACATCCGACGTCGCATTGGAGGAAGCCTTAAGCCCATCCACAACGGTATCGGTGGTCACGATAAAGCTGGAGGCGTGGGAATTGGCAGCCACGGCAAGCAGGGCTGCGGCACTGAGCAGACGAAGACGGGACATGGAAGAAACTCCTTTGGGTAGATCGATTGAGAGGTGGCGCAGGATCAGACGCCTGTTGTAAAGCGTTCGCCACGTTCTGTCTGGATATTAGGCCTGTGCACATCAGTTAGAACAGGCCCGCCTCTTAATGGACAAGCTAGCGCCAGAATGGTTTGCCCACGTCGTTGAGTTGGTCTGCATGGCTGATGCCCAGGTCCGAGAGCTGTCGATCGTTGAGCTGGCCCAGCAAGCGCCGGGTGCGAGCCCTTTCCAGGCTATTGATGAGCGCAGCAATCGCCGAAGCGTGCCGAATCGAGGCTTCGTTTGAAGCGTGACGATGGAAACATTTAGTAAGTTATTCATGAGGCGTCGTCCTTTTGCCAATGAGGTGGGGACTCAATAGTGATCGTCACTCATGCAGGCACAGACACACTCCGATAGAAGTGTACTGGTTAAGTTTTAAGTAACTATAAACTGTACCTGTCGGCGGCTATCTCTTCTGCATGACCCAATATGACGCTCCAGAACGACAAAACCCGTCGCGGTTTCCCGCGACGGGTTTTGTTTGTTCAATTCGGGTTGCTGGCGGTGGACCCGGTGGGTCAGAGCCAGCGACGCTAACTTAGCGCCAGAACGGCTTGCTCAGCTCTTCGTAGCGTTGTGCTTCGCTAATCCCGGCGTCAGCCAGCAGACGCGAATCCAGACGAGCCAGTTGATGGCGGCTGGAGATGCGGCGCTGCCACAGCATCAGGTTGGCGAGAACGCGCAAAGGCAGGGAAGCCTGGGTGTTTACAGCTTTGTCTTCGAAGAACAGTTCGGAACTGAGTGTACGTTCCATGGTTGACATCCTTCCGCTTGTGGCGGGATTAGGTAGTGGTTTAACTGATGCCAATGATCCTCTCGTTTGGCCAGTCTCTGTAGATACAGTTCACCTGTATTGTGAGAGACCAGTTAACTGTTAAACGACGGTGTACTGGTCGAAATTGAGGCAACTGTACCTATCGGCACTAATATGGTGCGTTTTTGAGTGAATCATCGGAAAAGGTAGGCAATTACGGTAGGAAAAGACCGGTACAGCAGTACAGTTTTTGACTGATAAGGGGCTGCAATAGCGAGCTGACGAAACTGTGTTTGCGTCAGCTGCTATTTGTATCAATTACACCGCCAGCATGCGCCCGGTTTCTTCCAGGTTTATGTGCCAACTCAGGGCATCACGCAGGATATGCGGGGTGTGACCACCGACAGTGCAAGCGGCACTGAAGTAATCATTCAAGGCTTGGCGATAGTCGGGGTGAACACAGTTGTCGATGATGACCCGGGCACGCTCACGCGGCGCCAGGCCACGCAGATCGGCCAGGCCTATCTCGGTCACGAGAATGTCGACATCATGTTCTGTATGGTCGACATGGCTGACCATGGGGACCACGCTGGAAATTGCACCGCCCTTGGCGATCGACTTGGTGACAAAGATCGCCAGGTGCGCATTGCGCGCGAAGTCACCCGAGCCGCCAATGCCGTTCATCATCCGTGTGCCGCAGACGTGGGTGGAGTTGACGTTGCCGTACAGATCGAATTCCAGTGCAGTGTTGATGCCGATGATGCCCAGGCGCCGTACCACTTCGGGGTGGTTCGAGATTTCCTGGGGGCGTAGCACCAGCTTGTCCTTATAGTGCTCCAGATTCCCGAATACATCGGCATTGCGCCGGCTCGACAGGGTGATCGAACTGCCCGAAGCAAAGCTCAGTTTACCGGCGTCGATCAGGTCAAACGTCGAATCCTGCAGCACTTCGGAGTACATGGTCAGGTCTTCAAACGGCGAGTCGATCAAGCCACACATCACCGAATTGGCGATAGTGCCGATCCCGGCTTGCAGCGGGCCGAGCTTGTTGGTCATGCGCCCGGCAGCCACTTCTTGCTTGAAGAAGTCGATCAGGTGGTCAGCGATGGCCTGGGTGTCGCTGTCCGGCGGCAAGACAGTGGACGGCGAGTCGGACTGATTAGTGATCACGATCGCGACGATCTTTTCCGGCGGTATCGGGATGGCGGTGCTGCCGATGCGATCGTCGACCTTCACCAGCGGAATAGGTGTGCGAGTCGGCCGGTAGGTCGGGATATAGATGTCGTGCAAGCCTTCGAGATTCGGGTTGTGCGCCAGGTTGATCTCGACGATCACGTGCTTGGCAAAAATCGCGAAGCTGGCGGAATTGCCCACCGAGGTGGTCGGTACGATATGGCCCTGCTCGGTGATTGCCACCGCTTCGATGACCGCGATATCCGGCAGCTTGAGTTGCTGGTTGCGCAGTTGCTCTACGGTTTCCGAGAGGTGCTGGTCGATGAACATGACTTCGCCAGCGTTGATCGCCTTGCGCAGTGTGCTGTCCACCTGGAACGGCATGCGCCGCGACAGTACGCCGGCTTCGGTGAGTTGTTTATCGAGGTCGTTGCCCAGGCTGGCGCCGGTCATCAAGCTTATTTTCAGCGGCGTGACCTTGGCGCGCTCGGCCAGTGCATGCGGCACGGCCTTGGCTTCGCCGGCGCGAGTAAAGCCACTCATACCGACGGTCATGCCGTCCTGAATCAGAGCGGCAGCGTCGGCGGCGCTCATCACCTTGTCCAACAACGAAGGCAAGCGAATACGGTCACGGTACATAATTGTTTTCTCGGGGCAACGGAAGCAAGGTACGCAGTCTAGTGAATTTGATGAGCCTGCGTCCCGCTACCAAGGTCGCATTCCAGGTGTCTATTCTGGGTCTTTCAGACAAAACACCGTTACAGGATCTGTAACAGATACAAACAAAAACGCCCCGACGAGTCGGGGCGTTCAGGTGACCGAAAAGTTTTACTCGACCGCTTTAACCATATCTTCGATGACTTTCTTGGCGTCGCCGAAGACCATCATGGTTTTGTCGAGGTAGAACAGTTCGTTGTCCAGGCCGGCGTAACCGCTGGCCATCGAGCGCTTGTTGACGATGATGGTCTTGGCTTTGAACGCTTCGAGAATCGGCATGCCGGCAATCGGCGATTTCGGATCGTTCTTGGCCGCCGGGTTGACCACGTCGTTGGCACCGAGCACCAGCACCACGTCGGCCTGGCCGAACTCGGAGTTGATGTCTTCCATCTCGAACACCTGGTCGTAAGGCACTTCGGCCTCGGCCAGCAGCACGTTCATGTGGCCAGGCATCCGACCGGCAACCGGGTGGATCGCATACTTCACGGTCACACCGCGGTGGGTCAGTTTCTCGGTCAGCTCTTTCAGCGCATGTTGCGCCCGTGCTACCGCCAGGCCGTAGCCCGGAACGATGATCACGGTGTCGGCGTTGGTCAGCAGGAACGTGGCGTCGTCAGCCGAGCCGGATTTCACCGGACGAGCCTCTTTCGAACCCGCCGGGCCGGCCGCGTCTGCCGAGTTGCCGAACCCGCCGAGCAGTACATTAAAGAAGGAGCGGTTCATCGCCTTGCACATGATGTACGAGAGGATCGCACCGCTTGAGCCCACCAGCGAACCGGCAATGATCAGCATCGAGTTGTTCAGCGAGAAACCGATGCCCGCTGCTGCCCAGCCGGAGTAGCTGTTGAGCATCGACACCACGACGGGCATGTCGGCACCGCCGATCGGGATGATGATCAGCACGCCCATCACGAAGGCCAGGGCCAGCATCAGAGCAAACGCGCTGAGATTGCCGGTCAGCATGAAGGTGATGCCCAGTGCCAGCGTCGCCATACCCAGCAGCAGGTTCAGCTTGTGCTGGCCAGCGAACTGTACCGGTGCGCCCTGGAACAGGCGGAACTTGTACTTGCCCGACAGCTTGCCGAACGCGATCACCGAACCGGAGAAGGTGATTGCACCGATGGCAGCGCCGAGGAACAGCTCCAGACGGTTGCCCGCCGGAATCGAATCCCCCAGGTGTTTAACGATGCCCAGTGACTGTGGCTCGACCACTGCCGCGATGGCGATGAACACTGCGGCCATACCGATCATGCTGTGCATGAAGGCGACCAGCTCCGGCATCTTGGTCATTTCAACGCGCTTGGCCATGATCGAGCCGGCGGTGCCGCCGACCAGCAGACCGACGATGACGTAGCCAATGCCGGCAGTAGCAAGCTCGGCACCCAGCTTATAAATGAGGCCCACGGTAGTGAGGATCGCCAGGGCCATGCCGAGCATGCCGTAGACATTGCCGCGCCGCGACGTGGTGGGGTGCGACAGGCCTTTGAGGGCCTGGATGAAGCAGATCGACGCGATCAAGTAGAGCGTCGTGACAAGGTTCATGCTCATTACTTGGGCGCCTCTTCTTTTACGGCTTTCGGGGCTTTTTTCTTGAACATCTCAAGCATGCGACGCGTTACGAGGAAACCACCGAACACGTTCACCGCCGCCAGAGCCACCGCCAGGGTGCCCATGGTCTTGCCCAGTGGTGTCACGGTCAAAGCGGCCGCCAGCATGGCGCCGACGATCACAATCGCCGAAATGGCGTTGGTCACCGCCATCAACGGCGTGTGCAGTGCAGGTGTAACGTTCCAGACCACGTGATAACCGACATAAATCGCCAGCACGAAGATGATCAGGTTGTAGATACCGGGGGAGATAAGCTCTTCCATCGTCTGAATCCCTGCTTAGGCGTTTTTGCGGATGACTTGGCCGTCGCGGCACATCAGGCACGCGGCGACGATGTCGTCTTCGAGGTTCACTTCAAACTGGCCTTCTTTGTTGAAGACCAGCTTCAGGAAGTCCAGCAGGTTGCGCGCGTACAGTGCCGACGCGTCTGCCGCGACCGCGCCGGCCAGGTTGGTCGGGCCGCAAATGGTCACGCCATTCTCGACGACCACCTGATCGGCCACGGTCAGCGGGCAGTTGCCGCCTTGGGCTGCCGCGAGGTCGATGACCACCGAGCCAGGTTTCATTTGTGCCACGGTTTCGGCGCTCAATAGCGTCGGCGCCTTGCGGCCCGGGATCAGTGCAGTGGTGATGACGATGTCAGCCTGCTTGGCGCGTTCGTGCACGGCCAGGGCCTGACGCTGCATCCAGCTGGCCGGCATGGGGCGTGCGTAACCGCCGACACCGACGGCGCATTCGCGCTCTTCATCGGTTTCGTACGGCACATCGACGAATTTCGCACCCAGGGATTCGATTTGTTCCTTCACCGCCGGACGTACGTCGGACGCTTCGATCACCGCACCCAGACGTTTCGCCGTGGCGATCGCCTGCAAACCGGCTACGCCAGCGCCAAGAATCAGCACGCGCGCCGCTTTCACGGTGCCCGCCGCCGTCATCAGCATCGGCATGAAGCGTGGATAGTAGTGAGCGGCCAGCAACACGGCCTTATAGCCGGCGATGTTCGCCTGGGAGGACAACACATCCAGGCTCTGGGCGCGGGAGGTGCGCGGCGCGGCCTCCAGTGCGAACGCGGTAATGCCGCACTCAGCAAGCTTGGCAATGGTTTCATTGCTGAACGGGTTGAGCATGCCCACCACTACGGTGCCGCTCTTGATCAGCGTCAGCTCGCTGTCGCTGGGGGCGACCACCTTGAGAATCAGCTCGGCACCAAACGCATCGTTGGCACTGCCAATGGTTGCGCCTGCCGCTTCATAAGCACTGTCGACCACACTGGCATTAATGCCGGCGCCGCTTTGCACAGTGACCTTATGACCCTGGCCGATCAGCTTCTTGATGGTTTCCGGGGTTGCAGCAACCCGTGTTTCACCCGTCTGGGTTTCGAGAGGAACACCAATGTGCACGTCAAATCTCCTGCGTGATCTTATTGAGTAAACCCAGGCACTTCGGATGGTGCGTCTGGGGCGGCCGATCAGCACGATCCCGCCTAATCAGGGCGGGGCGCGGCATTTTGCAGGCGAACTTTGTGCCCTTCAAGGGATTATGACGGGTGACGGAAAATTAACTACAAGTCACCCCGTGACCGAATGTCGCAACCAACCGGTTCAATCCCTTGCAGGCCGTGCCTTGTAAGGATTTCATTAAAATTTTAAGAATTTGCACATCGGCACCGTGAATGAGGGGTCATTGCTTGCCAATAGAGGCTCAAGGCCACGTATTCAGGCCGTTGTGGGACGTTTGTACTGCTCCTCGGTACAGTTTGCCGATATGCGACAAATACTTATGTCTGTAGTGCTTTTGTTTTGCTGACTACGTGGTCAGCTAATTGGTGTAGGCCTTTATCCTTCTAGGTTGTAGCTTTGTGCCTGATTCACCAGCCAATCGCGAAATGCCTTTAAAGAGGCTGACTCGACCTTTCGTTCGGGAATCATCAGGTAATAAGCCTTGATGCTCGATAAAGCTTGGGTATTAGCAATCACCAGGCGCTTCTCCGCCAATTCGTGCTGAATCAGGAACGGCGGAATCAGCGCAATCCCCATGTCGTGCATCGCGGCTTGAGCAAGCATGGAGAATAGCTCGTAACGCGGTCCTGTCATGTCTCGTGGGATATTCAGGTTTTGGGAGTTGAACCACTGGCGCCAGGCATAAGGACGTGTGGTCTGTTGAAGCAGGGGCAGTTCGGCGATTTCACCGGGGCTCAGGCTCGCTTTTTTGCCCAGTAATGTGGGGCTGCACACTGGCATCGGATTTTCGCCCATCAGCCTGTGGGATTCGGTACCCGACCAGTCGGCGTCGCCGAAATAGATCGCGGCGTCGAAGTCGGTGTCGGCAAACAGGAAGGGACGTGTACGGTTGGTGAGATTGACCGTCACTTCTGGGTGCTTATGCTGGAAATCCTTGAGGCGCGGCAGTAGCCATTGAGTACCGAAGGTTGGCACCACTGCCAGTTCGATCACGTTGGCGCCTTGCTGGCCCATCACTGACAAGGTGTCCCGTTCCACCGCGTCGAGTTGGGTGGCCACTCGGCGGCTGTAGGAAAGCCCGGCTTCGGTGAGCTTCACTCCGCGCCGCGAGCGTCGGAACAGTTCGACGCCAAGGAACTCCTCAAGGCTGGCGATCTGTCGGCAAATCGCTCCCTGCGTGAGGGAAAGTTCCTGGGCGGCCTTGGTAAAGCTCTCGTGTCGCGCTGCCGCTTCAAAGCTGATCAGGGCAGTTGTGCTGGGAATCTTCCTGCGCATGTACGTCAATCTCACTAATACATCGCATTTTGGCTATTTTGCGACGCTACGGAGTGAGAAATTAGCACAACAGTATGCAAAATCCTCGTTTGTCGTGACGCCGAAGCCGGCCTAGGATCGGTCCACGTTATTTGACCCGATTCGAGAGGACTCACTCATGGGCGGTAAAGCTAGCTTCAACTGGATCGATCCCCTGCTGCTGGATCAACAGCTCACTGAAGAAGAACGCATGATTCGCGACACGGCCCAGCAATTCGCTCAGCAAAAGCTCGCGCCGCGTGTTCTCGAAGCTTTCCGTCATGAGAAGACAGACCCTGCGATCTTCCGCGAGATGGGCGAAGTCGGTCTGTTGGGTGCGACCATTCCTGAGCAATACGGTGGCAGCGGTCTGAACTACGTCAGCTACGGCCTGATTGCTCGTGAGGTTGAGCGTGTCGACTCCGGCTATCGCTCGATGATGAGCGTGCAGTCCTCGCTGGTCATGGTGCCTATCAACGAATTCGGTACCGAAGCACAGAAGCAGAAGTACCTGCCGAAACTGGCCTCGGGTGAGTGGATCGGTTGCTTCGGTCTGACCGAGCCTGACCACGGTTCCGACCCGGGCGCGATGATTACTCGTGCACGCAAAGTGGAAGGTGGCTACAGCCTCACCGGCAGCAAGATGTGGATTACCAACAGCCCGATCGCCGATGTATTTGTGGTTTGGGGTAAGGACGATGCGGGCGATATCCGTGGCTTTGTTCTGGAGAAGGGCTGGAAAGGCCTGAGCGCTCCGGCGATTCACGGAAAGGTTGGCCTGCGCGCATCCATCACCGGCGAGATCGTCATGGACAACGTGTTTGTCCCTGAAGAGAACATCTTCCCGGATGTCCGTGGCTTGAAAGGCCCTTTTACCTGCCTTAACTCGGCACGTTACGGCATTTCCTGGGGGGCTCTGGGTGCTGCCGAGTTCTGCTGGCACACCGCCCGTCAGTACACCCTGGATCGTAAGCAGTTTGGTCGTCCATTGGCGGCTACACAGTTGATCCAGAAGAAGCTGGCCGACATGCAGACTGAAATCACTTTGGCGCTGCAAGGCTGCCTGCGTCTGGGTCGCATGAAAGATGAAGGTACGGCTGCGGTCGAGATCACTTCGATGATGAAGCGCAACTCCTGTGGCAAGTCCCTCGACATCGCCCGCATGGCGCGCGACATGCTGGGTGGCAACGGTATCTCCGATGAGTTCGGTGTCGCCCGCCACCTGGTCAACCTGGAAGTGGTGAATACCTACGAAGGTACGCATGACGTCCATGCACTGATCCTCGGTCGCGCGCAGACCGGCATCCAGGCGTTCTATTAATAGGAGAACGGCCATGGGCGCGCTTTCGCATCTACGAGTACTGGATTTATCGCGGGTGCTTGCCGGGCCCTGGTCTGGGCAGATCCTGGCGGACCTTGGCGCTGAAGTCATCAAGGTCGAGCGCCCGGGCAATGGCGATGACACGCGCGCCTGGGGGCCTCCGTTCCTTAAGGACGCCTATGGCGAGAACACTAGCGAAGCGGCGTATTACTTGTCCGCCAACCGCAACAAGCAATCGGTGACCATCGATTTCACGCGGCCCGAGGGGCAGCAGCTGGTACGTGAGTTGGCGGCGAAGTCGGACATCCTCATCGAGAACTTCAAGGTCGGTGGCCTGGCGGCTTATGGGCTGGACTATGAGTCGATCAAGGCGATTAATCCGAAGCTGATCTATTGCTCGATCACCGGATTCGGTCAGACCGGCCCATACGCCAAGCGGGCAGGTTATGACTTCATGATCCAGGGGCTGGGCGGCCTGATGAGTTTGACTGGTCGCCCCGAAGGAGATGAAGGTGCGGGCCCGGTGAAAGTCGGTGTGGCGCTGACAGATATTTTGACTGGCCTCTATTCAACGGTAGCGATTTTGGCGGCTCTGGCTCATCGGGATCAGGGCGACGGCGGTCAGCATATAGATATGGCTTTGCTGGATGTTCAGGTGGCCTGTCTGGCCAACCAGGCGATGAACTATCTGACTACAGGTATTGCGCCTAAGCGCCTCGGCAACGCCCACCCGAACATCGTGCCTTATCAGGACTTTCCTACGGCAGATGGTGACTTCATCCTCACGGTGGGTAACGACGGGCAGTTCCGCAAGTTTGCGGAAGTGGCCGGACAGCCGCAGTGGGCGGATGATCCGCGTTTTGCGACCAACAAGCTGCGGGTGGCTAACCGAGCGGTATTGATTCCACTTATCCGCCAGGCGACCGTGTTCAAGACCACCAATGAATGGGTGACCCAGCTGGAGCAGGCAGGTGTGCCGTGCGGGCCGATCAATGATCTTGCTCAGGTATTTGCCGATCCTCAGGTTCAGGCGCGTGGGTTGGCCATTGAACTGCCCCATGCCTTGGCCGGAATGGTGCCGCAGGTTGCGAGCCCAATACGCATGTCCGAGACGCCGGTGGAGTACCGGAGTGCGCCTCCTCTATTGGGTGAGCACACGCTGGAGATACTGCAGCGGGTGTTGGGGCTGGATGCTGACGTCGTTGCTGGGTTCAAGGCATCTGGAGTGCTCTGAGGATTCCTTCTATATAGCAGGGCTGGTTTTGCTCTCCTATATAGAAGGGAATGCGCAGTTTTCCGGCTTTCTGCAAGTTATTGATAGAAAAGCGTAATCAGGGGTTGACGGCAGATTCTGGACGTCTATAATTCGCCCCACTTCCGGCGCAGTCGAAACGGAAAACTCCTTGGTAAACAAAGAGTTACGCAGTTTTCGACAGCGGTTACGCTTCAGTTCATCGAAGCCAGAAGGAGTTGAAAGAGCGGTGTTGTTTGGCTCTTTTAACGGTTCGATCTTCTCGGTCGAAAGCGGAGAAAAAGAGGTGTTGACAGCAGCGAGTAACGCTGTAGAATTCGCCTCCCGCTAACGAGAGATCGGAAGCGCAAGTGGTTGAAGTTGTTAAAGATTTCCAAGCGAAACTTTGAAAACTTCTGAAAATAACCGCTTGACAGCAACAGAGGCTGCTGTAGAATGCGCG
>NZ_JAHBDQ010000056.1 GCF_019956555.1 Pseudomonas sp. A-RE-19
CCTTCCACCACGCCACCGTTGAGTGACAGGTTCACCGCCTGGCCCGAGGCCGTGTCCACCAGTCCGGAGGCACCCGCCACCACGCCCAGCGCATAGGTCAGCGTACCCGCGCCATCAGCGCCAAACGCCGAGCTGAAGTTGGCCGCAAAGTTCTGGGTGGCGTTGGTCGCCAGGACGGTCTCGTCCACCGTCAGCGTCGGCTCGGTGCCGGTGGTGCTGACGCTCGGTCCGTCGTCCTTGAACACCAGATTCGACCCGATGTTGAGGGTCGCCTGGGCGCTGTCGCCGTCCCCATCGGTCTTGGTCGCCGTCAGCGTCACCAGGTTGTCCGCCGTCAGGCTCTTCGAATCATCGGGATTGGTGGTATCGGGATGCACCACCGCGCGTATCTGGTCGAGCGTGACGCTGCCATTGGCGGCGACGCTGACCGTGAACACCAGCAGGTTGGTCGTGGCTGTGCGGCCTTCTACCACGCCACCGTTGAGCGACAGGTTCACCGCCTCGTTGGTGGCTGTGTCGGTCAGCCCGGAGGCACCGGCCACCACGCCCAGCGCGTAGGTCAGCGTGCCAGCGCCATCGGCGCCAAATGCCGAACTGAAGTTGGCCGCAAAGCTCTGGGTGGCGTTGGTCGCCAGGACGGTCTCGTCCACCGTCAGCGTCGGCTCGGTGCCGGTGGTGCTGATGCTCGGCCCATCGTCCTCGAACAGCATCTTGGAGCCGATTTCGGCGGTCGAAACAGAGGCCTGGACCAGCGTGAAGCCACCGACATCAAAAGCGGCGTGGTTATTGCCCTTGGCGTCGAGGGCCGCGCCGTTCTCGACGAGCACGCGGTTGTGATCCGACGTTGTGGTGTATTCAATCTGGTAGCCGGCCAAAACGCCGGTGATGGTTGCAACTCCACCAGAAATGGTAATGGTAATGGCCGGATCATTCACCGATCCATCTGAATTCTCGATCACCTGCCCGGTGCTGATGTTGATGACGTTAACATGGGTGATGGCAACCGATGTATCGTTCGCATAGCCGTTGATGAAATTCACACCAGGTTCAGCCGCAGTGGTGAATGCGCTGACTTTTACGACAGCACTCTTGCCGCTTTGCAACTGCACGACGTCGAAACTGGCCATCTTCGCATTGAAGACGTCGGTAAAGTCGATGTTGGCTTCAACATCTGCTTCGTTTTGACTGAGGTTGGGAATGGTCACATCCTGCCTGGCACCGGTGACGAACGAAAAGCGGATGCCTTCCTGCTCTGTAATCATCTGGTTGTTGGTGCCGAAGGTGGTCGGGTTGGCCGCCTGGCTGGTGATGATCGTGTCGCCAGTATTTATATTGGCGCCGCTTGACTGGTCTGCAGGGTCCTTGCCGGTGGCGATGATGGTGGGGTCCGTGATCCGCAAGACACCACCGTCGTCGACAACTGTCGGGTTCGCTTTCGTGAACATCAGGAACAGGTTCGAACCGGAGGGCACACCGGCCAGGCTGAATTCCGTGTCCTGACTGGCTCCGACGTACACCTTATTCAGCAGATTGAGCGAATCATCGGCGTTCGTAGCATCTGGATGCTTGAGCGGTTGGTATTCCACGGTCCAGATTTTGCCGCCCGAGACCGGCGATCCGGTTTCTTCGATATAGGCGGCGAACACGATCGCGCCGCTCGAGCCACCGGCTCGGCCCAGAACGATGTTGTCGTTGTTCGTATCCGTATAGAGAAGGATGCTGGTGCCATCGAGGGTATCCAGGCCGCTGTCCAGGCCATTGAGCGGTGCGCCAGCGCTGTCGACGAAGCTGATATTGGTAATGCTGGCTCCGGGGTCTGGGGTGACGGTGAACGCGTTGCTGCCCGTGTTGCCCGCGGCACCGGTATAGCCACTCAACGCTGCACCCGTTGCGGTACCGGCACCCAGTGCCGTCAGACGGGTAGAGAACGTCGAGGGCAGGGAGGCCAGCAGAATGTCATTGTCGTCAGCGTCACCCGCAGGGGTGGGCGTGGCGGTGGCGTTCTGCAACCCGGCCGTTTCGTCCAGCGTAACGTTCGCACCAGCCCCTACGACGCTCAGAGCGCTCGTCAGCAATAAATCTTGTTCTTGAATAGTCATGACGTTTACCTGGGCAATTGCGGTCATCGAGGCCTGACCGTTGACCTTTGGCCGCAACTATGGATAAACGCCGTGGATTGCGCATCGGCCGAAACTCCCGAGCGGGGTGGGAGTTTCGGACTAGCGGGCCTTGTCGGTGGCCTGCTGCAGGGTGACCAGGTTGATGCGATCGTGCGGATCTCATATTGGAACCGCAAAAAAAAATGCGAGGGTGGCTTCCACCACCCTCGCATCCTTTCACGCGCTCGCGGTATCAGGCACTGCCATGAACAATGTCGGTACTCAGAAGATCGACCCCGACCAAGGTGATGGTCGTGACTTGCCCACCCGTTTCGGCAACCGTCACGACGCTGTTTGCGCCGCTGTTGTCGATCGATTGGACAACGGAGCTCTGGTCGCCGTTGAGCACCAGCGTGTCTCGCAGGTTTGCGCTCGCATCGAAGCCGGTGACCTGGTACCGGTTCTGGTTGGCTGCCAAATCGACGTTGAAGGCATCACGCTCACCGCTGGTTCCAACCAGGGTGAAGTCGAAGAGTGCGTTGGCTGGGTCGTTGGCGAACAGGTTGGCGTCAAACGTACTTGATGCCGAGTCCCCATCCTTGTCCGTCAGCGTCGCGTGGAACGACAGCTGGACATCGCTGGCCAGGTTCTCGGTCTGCTGAATGAACTGGATTACCGGGATCTTGACAGTGCCTCGGCCCATCGTGAGCTGAACCGCGTCGATCAGATTCGTGCCATCACTCCCAATGAGGAAGGACACCTGTCCGCCGGCCTCCGGCGTCAGGGTGTTCACCTCGGTGA
>NZ_JAHBDQ010000057.1 GCF_019956555.1 Pseudomonas sp. A-RE-19
TGAGAACACTTACACTGGAAGTGACGACACCGATGCCTGACAGCAAAGGCATTGGTGTCTCTTGCCTGCTCTGGCAGTCTGTCGGGGGTCAACTCATCTCTGGAACGAGGTGACTCATGAACGTCAGGTTTTCAATAGCGTACATATACTCAGAGAATCTCGGATCTCCATCGTTGAACGCCTTTGCCACTTTTTGTGCGTTCTCAAGACTGTCCCACATTGCCAAGTCCGCGAAGACTCGGTCGTCGCTCATAGGGCAGTAGGCACGGTACTCGATCAAACCAGGAAAGGTCTTTAGCGTTTCACGAAGCCCTGCGCGGAGCACAGGCACTTGCGCAACGCATTCCGGTTTGACCTTGAAAATGGCTAATTCGAGTACATGAGATGAGTGCTGCATTGAGATGACCTTCTGTGTGTTAAGGAGTCCCAATCATGAGTGGCTCATACTGACAGCGTAGTGTCAGTAGTGGTGATCGCTTTCCACTGGTTTGCCTGGTGCTTCATGTACGCTTGGAGATCAAGGGCAGGATTGTCGGGTGATGGTTGTTGGGCAATAGCGATGGAGGCTATGCGATCGACCCGAAAATCACGGTAAGCCGCCCTGGCACTACACCAGCTTCCAACTGTCCACTTTCCTCCCCAGTAGAAAAGGCCAAGGGGGGAAATGAGGCGTTGCGAAACCGCACCGTCCAAGCTGGTATAAGTTATCGTCAGCGCCTGAGTGTTTTCGATGGCATTTCGAAGGGTTGCCAAATGGCCACGCGTCGAGGAAGGTGTTGTTCCAAGTGCCCTGATTTTTGCCGTGCTGGGGTCAACCTTGTGATGGACTATGGACGCTGAGATTTTGCTCAACAACATCCTTGCCGCAGCACTTAGTTCGTTATCGGCGGAAGCTGAAAGCATTTCCATCCCGAGCATCAATGCATCCAGTTCGAGCCTGTTCAACGTTAAAGGCGGCATCTCAAAATCGGCATCCAAGGCATACCCCACGCCAGCGGTACCATAGATTGGGATTCCACTGAAGGAAAGGTCGTCGATGTATCGATAGATTGAGCGAACGGAAACGCCAATTCGGCTAGCCAGTCGTTCAGCAGAGATTGGCTGATGGACACGAATCAGATTTACCAATTGAAATAAGCGATCAGCTTTACGCACCAGGTGTGCTCAACTGAGAGTCCTTTGCAAGCTCAATGGCCACGGTAATGGCGGCCCGAGCTTGGGAGCTATTCTTCCAGCAAGTCGATCCTACTGCTGCCGATGCCTGAGCCAGGATGTCACAAGCATTCGCTTTGCTGAGCACAGCTAGCGAGTCAATGCCCATCTGCGCAAGGCGAGCGATAACGGCCGGCCCTACGCCCTTTAGGGCCAACAAGGCATTATGTTCCGTCAGTGGAAATGGCATCCGTAAACTCCTGTTATCGGCCAATGAAGCAACCGGAGTTTGCCCGACGGGAGAGGGTATCTCAATAGATGGACTCCATCGCCCTCAGCGTAAGCATCAGGAAGGTGGGTTTGGCATGCTTACCAAATAGGCAACCGTTTGAAGAGTTGTTGGCCTGATACTTGCCGCGCGCTCAATTGGTATCGCGATGTTGGTGCAGCCACTCATCGACGACTTCTCCGAGAGTTTTAGGCACGTCATTACGTATCCAGGCCATAAAATCCCTGTCAAATTTAAAGTCCACGCCGCAGAGTTCCACCATGAATCTGCGAACATTCTGTGTATTTCGATAACTCTTGCAAACTGTCGTATTTCTAGTGAGCTGATCACTGTGCCAGTTAAAACTCATTGGGCAGACTCCATACCTAGTGGTCTGATTTATAGATTTATAGCAGGCTTCGATCCCACAATTAGAAGGCTTGGGCTCTTGCAAGCGGTATCCACACATCCACGTAACCCTTACCTTGGGATGGTTCGAAATCAGAGCTGTACTGCTCGAATTCAGCAGCGTCGACAAGCTCATATTCAGATTCAGGCAACCAGTGATTGAAAATGGTGAAGAATGTCTGATGGATTGTCGAGATATGGCCTTGGTGTCGAAACACGACATAGTTTTGCTGAGGCACTTTGAAGTACCTAAAAGCGGGAGGAAGACTGTCGACGCTGGACACCTCTGTGCCAGCAATGTACTCAAAACTACCATCCTCTTCAGGATTACAGCATAGTCCATAGTTCCAGCAGTTTACCTGACTTGGTATTCGCCCTATGTAAGGGGCGAACGCTTGCCACAAACTGACGATCCCTTCGTTCCTATCGAAGGTAAAACGATCCCCCAGACCAGCAATGAAAAACTCGGATCTAGTTTCAAAGCGGGGTTCAGATAGGGTTATGAGCTTCCTTTCTTTCATGCGTAAAGGCTCCACCAGTGAGAGGTGTTCATCCTCGTGCTCACGAACCTGCTTCGGAGTGAACCCAAACAGATCGCAGAAGGCACGCGTAAAAGCTTCATGTGAGCCGTAGCCAGCATCCAGCGCTACTTGCAGGATATCCGGTGCACCTCGACGCAAGGTCAGTGCCGCTTGGCTCAAACGCCGCGCACGGATGTAACGCATCACCGACCAACCCGTCGACAGCGGAAATAAACGGGCCAGTGCAAAAGGAGACATATTGCAATGGCGCGCGACACGTCCTAGATCGAGGTGGGATCCTAGCTCCAGCTCGATGTACCACAGGGCTCTCTCGATATTCAGCATGACGAACCTCCATGAACGCTAGAGCAACATTATCAAATGGACGGGGGAAGCATTTGATCGTTCTTGCGGTTTCTGCTTTCCACCCAGAGCGTATAAGAGACCTCCACGTCTCCTCGCTCTAGCTTATGA
>NZ_JAHBDQ010000058.1 GCF_019956555.1 Pseudomonas sp. A-RE-19
CGTTTTAGCGGTGCGTACAATTAAGGGATTATGGTAAATCCACTTACTGTCTGCCCTCGTAGCCATCGAGATAAACCGCAGAAATCGTGTCAGCCAGCAGCCTGGATTTTTTCGGGGTAAGGTCTTTGCTGCGGTAATCAGTACCCGCAAATTGAGTTGTGCCCCGGAGTGAGTTTAAAAATTCCTGGCTGTGAAACTGCTGAATGCGTTGTTGCACATCACTCCGTGATTTTCCTGTCGCTTTATCTTTAGCTCCCATATCCCAGAACTGCCGAAAAAAAGGCACCATCATTCGTGTTGTGTCGGCTTTTTGGGTGGAAAAGTTGGGATCAAAACCGTCATCAGAAGCATATACGTAATGCCGGGTATGTTGTTCCACGCTGCCCTTTGGGGTACAGGCTGTGAGAGCTACTGTTGCTGTTATCATGGCGATAAGACAAAGTTTGTTTCCGGTACGTCTCATGAGTGTCTCCCTACCTTAAAGTATTTATTCTCGGTGAGTTATTATCCGAAGACTATTTTATCATCAGTCTCTGACAGCGTTCAGCGACCGAACAACCTGGACCAGAATCCCCGTTTCTTTTCCAGTTCCAGTGCCTGCCTGAGCTGGGCTATCTCATTTTGTAGCTGTTCCCGTTCTGCTTCCTGGCGTCTGCGATCCATATCCTGTGCCTGTTTATCCTCAAGCATCAGCGTCAGGCATTGTTTCAGCTCATTCAGTTCCCGGAGAATGCGTTCTGTCTGCTGATCATGTGGATTTTCTGCATGTCCCTCACTGTGCCTTTCTGGTGTCTCATTCTGCTTTAATTCGCCGTATGCCCGGATCAGTTCACTGGTTTCAAACTCCCGTCGTCCGTCCCTGCCGGTACGGTAACTGACAAGGCCTGCGCGCATATCACGGTAAAACTGTGAACGCGATCTGCCTGTCATTTTTAGTGCGTCCCGGAGTGTGTGCCATGCCATAAAGTGACAGTGTCCCATAGATGTCTCATCTCATAGTTTCAGTAAAACATAATGAGGTCTGAGAACGGTAATGTTTGTGCTGGTTTTTGTGGCATCGGGCGAGAATAGCGCGTGGTGTGAAAGACTGTTTTTTTGATCGTTTTCACAAAAATGGAAGTCCACAGTCTTGACAGGGAAAATGCAGCGGCGTAGCTTTTATGCTGTATATAAAACCAGTGGTTATATGTACAGTATTTATTTTTAACTTATTGTTTTAAAAGTCAAAGAGGATTTTATAATGGAAACCGCGGTAGCGTACTATAAAGATGGTGTTCCTTATGATGATAAGGGACAGGTAATTATTACTCTTTTGAATGGTACTCCTGACGGGAGTGGCTCTGGCGGCGGAGGTGGAAAAGGAGGCAGTAAAAGTGAAAGTTCTGCAGCTATTCATGCAACTGCTAAATGGTCTACTGCTCAATTAAAGAAAACACAGGCAGAGCAGGCTGCCCGGGCAAAAGCTGCAGCGGAAGCACAGGCGAAAGCAAAGGCAAACAGGGATGCGCTGACTCAGCGCCTGAAGGATATCGTGAATGAGGCTCTTCGTCACAATGCCTCACGTACGCCTTCAGCAACAGAGCTTGCTCATGCTAATAATGCAGCTATGCAGGCGGAAGCAGAGCGTTTGCGCCTTGCGAAAGCAGAAGAAAAAGCCCGTAAAGAAGCGGAAGCAGCAGAAAAGGCTTTTCAGGAAGCAGAACAACGACGTAAAGAGATTGAACGGGAGAAGGCTGAAACAGAACGCCAGTTGAAACTGGCTGAAGCTGAAGAGAAACGACTGGCTGCATTGAGTGAAGAAGCTAAAGCTGTTGAGATCGCCCAAAAAAAACTTTCTGCTGCACAATCTGAAGTGGTGAAAATGGATGGAGAGATTAAGACTCTCAATTCTCGTTTAAGCTCCAGTATCCATGCCCGTGATGCAGAAATGAAAACGCTCGCTGGAAAACGAAATGAACTGGCTCAGGCATCCGCTAAATATAAAGAACTGGATGAGCTGGTCAAAAAACTATCACCAAGAGCCAATGATCCGCTTCAGAACCGTCCTTTTTTTGAAGCAACCAGACGACGGGTTGGGGCCGGTAAGATTAGAGAAGAAAAACAAAAACAGGTAACAGCATCAGAAACACGTATTAACCGGATAAATGCTGATATAACTCAGATCCAGAAGGCTATTTCTCAGGTCAGTAATAATCGTAATGCCGGTATCGCTCGTGTTCATGAAGCTGAAGAAAATTTGAAAAAAGCACAGAATAATCTCCTTAATTCACAGATTAAGGATGCTGTTGATGCAACAGTTAGCTTTTATCAAACGCTGACTGAAAAATATGGTGAAAAATATTCGAAAATGGCACAGGAACTTGCTGATAAGTCTAAAGGTAAGAAAATCGGCAATGTGAATGAAGCTCTCGCTGCTTTTGAAAAATACAAGGATGTTTTAAATAAGAAATTCAGCAAAGCCGATCGTGATGCTATTTTTAATGCGTTGGCATCGGTGAAGTATGATGACTGGGCTAAACATTTAGATCAGTTTGCCAAGTACTTGAAGATTACGGGGCATGTTTCTTTTGGATATGATGTGGTATCTGATATCCTAAAAATTAAGGATACAGGTGACTGGAAGCCACTATTTCTTACATTAGAGAAGAAAGCTGCAGATGCAGGGGTGAGTTATGTTGTTGCTTTACTTTTTAGCTTGCTTGCTGGAACTACATTAGGTATTTGGGGTATTGC
>NZ_JAHBDQ010000059.1 GCF_019956555.1 Pseudomonas sp. A-RE-19
AGAAGTACGGCAGAGAACTAAGGTTATCACCCTTAGAGTAAATAACAGAGTCGCAAGCGAAATCAGACGGCGAGCGAAGAACGAAGGACTGACAATTTCAGAATATATCAGGACGGCAAGTTTAAATAATGAAATAAAACAGCGCGTACCTTCCAGGTATTTAGATGAATTAATCCGACTTGGTCGGATGCAGAAGAAATTATTTGATAAGGGAAAGCGGCCGAAGGATAAGGAGTACCTCGAGGTGATGCATAAAATAATTTTACTTTGCGATGAAATGAAAATAGTAACGAAGCGAATTTCTGATGTATATAATGAAATGGATTTAATAAAGGATGAAATAAAAATAATAAAAAGGATACATAAAAATAAATATCCAGGTTCGGATTTATTCAAATAAGGTCTTTTTAAAAAGACCTTATTTAGGTGCACATTATTTTATTTCTTCGGTTGTTATAATAGTTTCACCGTTAGGTGAATATTTAATTCTCATTTCAAACTCGCGACGCTGTTCAATTATTTTTTTCCATTCACCACGAGCAAATAAATTAGGGTTCGCCTGATATTCATTACCGCCACAACTAGCAATAATCCCCATTTTTGATAATGAATACAATCTGTTACGTAATGTTCCGTCTTTTATTCCCAATAATTTACAGATCTCCTTACGGTATCTAGTTGATAATGCAATATATCCGTCATAATCCAATTTCCTAAGAATTAAAAATAAAACATCTTTTAGAGAATCAGGTGCTTTTGTGACAGCACATAAATTATCAATATAAATTTTCACATACGCAGGTTCTTGTGGAAATTGAACTGTTATATCGGTTATTTCTTGTGTTATGTTTCCAGTTTCTCTATCTATAACCTCAGTAATATTTTGTCTTAAAACTTTTTTCTTGCTATCCGTTCTTTCAGTAATGTTCATTTTATCGCCTTTGTCACTTTATAAAGGTGACAGACAATATAATGCCAAAAAAACAAAATGTCACTCAATATAGATTACGACAATACCGCCCACACGTTACAGGAGTATCCTGTACACGTTACAGGTGTATCTTCTACACGTTACAACATTGGCGATCAGCCCGTATGTAGCCTAATTCGGATATCTTATATTTTTAAATGTATCCATAAGCACGAGGCATAATCTCTATATTACGAAGTGACAATTTTAATATTGAGCGTGCGTGCTCAATGTAGCTTCCGGTTCTCTTCCGCTTCCTCGCCCACTCGCTCACTACGTTCGGTCGCTGGGGCTGCGGCGAGCGGTGCCACCTCTCGCATATCGTTGATGATCCCGATTTGATCTCAGGCGATCGAGTCGCTGGTCATCTGTTAAACGCGCTCAGAGCCTCCCAGACGCACGAAACGGGGTTTAAATGCCCGTCAGGGCATGAAAGGCGCGAAAAACGCTTACAGAGGGTTTCAGGAGGCCAGGCGCGCCGATACCCCTAACCAGGGGCTTTCAGGTCGCCAGGAACCGCGCCAGCCCCCTGCAAAGCCTGTTCGCACGGCACAGGTAGCCACTCGGTTGGTAGGTGGTCGTAGACCGATGATGTTGCAGCGGTGGGGGTCTGGGGTTCTCCCCAGACGGTTTCCGGTTGCGCTCAAGGCGCTGCCGGAACCGTGGTGGCTTGGTGGATTTGAGGCGCGTTCCGGCGTTTGTCGGCACGCAAACCATCCCCATGGTTAGTTCTTGCCGGAAACGCGCCCTGATGTTCTATCGTATCGATGGTTATATGTCGAGGTTGTCAGCAGCTGGCGGAGCACTGCACGGGGATTAATGCTCCCATTGCCAGGACAAAATAAATATTAAGAGCAATGTTAAGTTATATTTTTAATATATAAACGCGATATCAATAACTCACGGATTTATATTTTATGTACATGCTACTATCTTGCTCTTCCGCTTCCTGTTCCTTGGACACACTCCGTATCATTAACAGGCAATGGATTATATAACGAGGAAGATCTAATCTTTATCCCTCCAATAATCCACAAACGACAGACAACAAAGACATCAATTAATTCGATGTTATTTATTAAATAACAAGCAATAATTTTTAAAATCTGTGTAAATAATATTGAATGAAGCATCATTTTTTTGTATCAGAAATACCAGGTTACGACGCGGTATTTTATTTTCGTCGAAAAGTTGTAGCGGAAAATTGGACAGGATGTGTATTCGTCATACCGCGAATACATTCGCTTGCATGAGAATACCTCCTGTCAGGGCAAGCCCCGACACCCCAAACGTGCAAAATGGAGAGTCATTGCGATGGCTAAAAATAAACGTAGTGGTTCAGAAGTACGGCAGAGAACTAAGGTTATCACCCTTAGAGTAAATAACAGAGTCGCAAGCGAAATCAGACGGCGAGCGAAGAACGAAGGACTGACAATTTCAGAATATATCAGGACGGCAAGTTTAAAT
>NZ_JAHBDQ010000060.1 GCF_019956555.1 Pseudomonas sp. A-RE-19
CGGGAATAGGCTGGTCTGGTTTCGTGGTTCACCTTGGATATACGCCACAGCAAAAATGCCCCGTATCTTTCAATACGGGGCATTTTCTTGAATCGTTGCGCAAATGGCTAGGTTTTCACACAGTCTGGAAGGCTGCGATCTTTTGATCTTGCTCTTTTGCCGGTTTCGAAACTGCCGAAGATCAAAGGATCGCAGCCTGCGGCAGCTCCTACGGGTGGGAAAAGGTCGTGATAATCGCCTCGCGCACTTTCAACACCACCGGATCGAGCTGAGTATGGGTGCGCCAGCCCAGTTCGATCGGATAGCGTGGCAGCGCCAAAGGGCAGGGCAGTAGCGCCAGTCCACTGAGCGCGGCGATACTCTGGGCCGCATGGGCCGGAATGGTTGCCACCGCCTGACTGCCCTTGAGCAGATGCGGCAACGCGGCAAAGTGCGTGGTCGAGGCGCATACCCGCCGGCTCAGCCCCAACGCCGCCAGGCCCTCATCGGTAATTCCGATAAAGCCCCCCGAAGACACCAGGATGTGTTCGCGGGCGACAAACTCCTCAAGGCTGATCGCCTGCTGCCCCTCGGCCAGGCTGAGTGGGTCCACCAGACACAGATAACCCCCTTCACCCAGCACCTGACGACTGAGCAGTCGCTCGGCGAACCCGCCGGCCGTGATCGCCAGATCGATGCTGCGTTCCATCAAGGCCCTGGCGACGATCTGGCTATGGGTCTGGCGAAAAATCAGCCGCAGTTTCGGCGCACATCGTGCGATCTCATCGATCAATCGCCGCCCGTAGGCGATTTCGAAATCATCCGACAAACCCACCGCCACCGAGCGTCCGTCGTAGTGATGGGCGGCCGGATCGACCATCGCCAGGCTCTGGCGGCATTTATCCAGCGCATCGCTGACCACCGGTTTCAATTGGTTGGCCTTGAGCGTCGGCGCAAGGCCTCGACCCGTGCGCACGAACAACTGATCGCCGTACACCTCTCGCAACCTGCGCAACGCCGCGCTGACCGCCGATTGCGTCACGCCCAGACGCAGCGCGGCACGGCTGGCGCTGGATTCCTCATGCAAGGCTTCGAAGACTTTGAGCAGGTTGAGATCGACGGTGGCGATATTCATTTGATTCATATCATTCAGCAGTGAGTCGGGCTTTATTCATGATCCTGTGGCGCCGGAGAATGAGCAACACCTCATTACTGACGGAGTCACCGCGATGCCCAAGTCCATCGTTGCTGCCCTGCAAATCGGCGCCTTGCCCGGCGGCAAGGCCGATACCCTCGATCAAATCCTCTCCTGGGAAACCGCCATTATCGAATCCGGCGCCGCACTGGTGGTCATGCCTGAGGCGTTGCTTGGCGGCTACCCCAAAGGCGAGGGTTTCGGCACGCAACTCGGCTATCGACTGCCGGAAGGTCGTGAAGCGTTTGCACGGTATTTCGACAACGCCATCGACGTGCCCGGCGTCGAGACAGAAGCGTTAGCCGGATTGTCCTCACGCACCGGGGCCAATCTGGTGATCGGCGTGATCGAACGGGCGGGCAGCACCTTGTATTGCACCGCGCTGTATTTCGATCCGCAGGCCGGTCTGGTCGCCAAGCACCGCAAACTGATGCCCACCGGCACTGAACGACTGATCTGGGGCAAGGGCGATGGTTCGACCTTGCCGGTGATCGACAGCCAGGTCGGGCGAATCGGCGCAGTGGTGTGCTGGGAAAACATGATGCCGCTGCTGCGCACCGCGATGTACGCCAAAGGCGTCGAGGTCTGGTGCGCGCCGACCGTGGATGAGCGGGAAATGTGGCAGGTCAGCATGCGCCACATCGCCCATGAAGGACGCTGCTTTGTGGTCAGCGCCTGTCAGGTCCAGGCCTCACCGCAAGCCTTGGGCGTGGAAATCGCCAACTGGCCGGCGCAACGCCCGTTGATTGCCGGCGGCAGCGTGATTGTGGGGCCGATGGGCGACATTCTCGCCGGGCCACTGCGCGACGAGGCGGGTTTGCTCACCGCCGAAATCAACACCGACGACCTGATCCGCGCCCGTTATGACTACGACGTAGTCGGGCACTACGCGCGCCCGGACGTGTTTGAGTTGACGGTGGATGAGCGGGCCAAACCGGGCGTGCGGTTCAACGCATAACTGTGGGAGCGGGCTTGCTCGCGAAGGCGGTGTGTCAGGCAATAATAATGTCGACTGACACACCGCCTTCGCGAGC
>NZ_JAHBDQ010000061.1 GCF_019956555.1 Pseudomonas sp. A-RE-19
AGATAAATGGAAATCAAGCCCTTTAATTTTCTTGCTTGCCAATTTACCAAATACACAGGGCTGATTGCCTGACACCCATTTTCTTAGTAAATCTTCAATTTTATCTTTAGAAGTTTCGTTAAAGATAAATGAATGAATATTATCAATATCTTTTCCAAATGAAAAACTGGATGATAATTGTGGTAGTTTATTTATACGTTGTTGAAGATTCATGAAAGCTCCCACAAGACACCTCATATATTTTTTTATATACTGAAACTACATTATATTTATTACCGGCGTAAAACGAAATAATTTATTATCGTTACCGATATTTTAAAAAAATCATTATTTGCACAGTGTTCGAGTTGTTAGTATCACTCCTTCCTGAAAATCCGCTCCATTTACCATAACGTCGCATTGTACGCACCGCCAAAACGCGTTCGGTGCGATCACGGCAGCAGACAGGTAAAAATGGCAACAAACCACCCGAAAAACTGCCGCGATCGCACCTGATAAATTTTAACCGCATGAATACCTATGCAACCAGATGCTACAGGCCACATTAGCCCGCCTTAATCCACTGAACACGTCATTTTTCATGGTTTCACCATCCCAGCGAAGGGCCATCCAGTGTCCGCTCCTGGATTTCCGGCTGACGCTCCCGCTCCAGAGATAACTCATGTTCGCGTTCCTGCATCAGCCGTTCATCCCTTATCTCCTGTTCTCGCTGTATAACTGGCTCAAGCGTTCTGTCCGCTCGCTCAAGTGCTGCACCTGCTGACTCAACTGCATGACTCGCCCGTTCAGCATCGCGTTGTCCCGTTGCGTAAGCGAAAACATTTTCTGCAATTCCACGAAGGCGTTCTCCCATTCGTTCAGCCGCTGCATATAGTCCTGTTGCAGTTGCTCTAATGCGTTCAGCAAATGTCTTTCCAGCTCCGTCATGCTCTGTCACTCCTGCACCAGTCTCACTGCGTTCAGTTTGCCGTTGTCCTTCGTCCAGTTCGTTTCGGCTTTCATCCCCTTCGGCAACACCAGAAAACGTCCGTTGCTGTCCTCGTGATAACGCACGCCCCATGTCTTCGCGTTCAGCTTCTCCAGACTCTCTTTCTGCTCGCGGAGAATATTCATATTCGCGTTTATCTTCATGCCCTGGTACCACAGCAGACTCCCGGTCGTGGCAAACATCAGTACTGAGACGATAATCAGCCACAGCCAGCGTTTCACGCTCATTTTCAGTACGGTTTTCCAGTGCGCGTCCATCGTATCGACGGTCGTTTTCTGATACCTCTCCAGCAGTTCTTTCAGGGCTGTTGTATGGTCGTTGATAGCGTTCCTGATTAAAGATTCGTTTGAGGTCAGTTCCCTGTTTACAGATTCTTCGAGCTTCCTGAACTCGTCGTTCAGCATTTTCTCTGTAGATTCGGCTCTCTCTTTCAGCTTTTTCTCGAACTCCGCGCCCGTCTGTAAAAGATTGCTCATAAAACGCTCCTTTCAGTCTGATATTCCTCCCGCCGTTCGGGTCTGCAATGCTGATACTGCTTCGCGTCACCCTGACCACTTCAAGCCCCGCCTCTGTGAGCGCCTGAATCACATCCTGACGGCCTTTTATCTCTCCGGCATGGTAAAGCGCGTCTATCCCGCGTGTGACGCCCTCAGCAAGCGCCTGTTTCGTTTCCGGCAGGTTATCAGGAAGGGTCAGCGTCCGGCGGTTCTCCGGGGCGTTGGGGTCATGCAGACCGTAATGGTGATTCACCAGCGTCTGCCAGGCATCAATTCTCGGCCTGTCTGCCCGGTCGTAGTA
>NZ_JAHBDQ010000062.1 GCF_019956555.1 Pseudomonas sp. A-RE-19
TGGCCAGCGAGGGTGTCGCCCTGGCGATCACTGTTGCGGTGCTGACGGCTCTGGTCGCACACCATCTGAGCATCAGTACCTCGGTCAAACTGTCCGCCGTTGACTATTCAACTATCGCGCAACGCCTAGTGATGGGTGATATCCAGCACGCGAGCACCGACGCCAGCCAAATCCCGCTGACGATACTGCGCTCGGCCTATACCGCCGGGTTCAACACCTTGTTGCAACTGCTGACGATGTTCACGCTGTTCACTGCCGCCGTGGTCTTTCTATTCCTGGGACGCCAAAGCGAAGTCGGCGCTGAATCCGCGCCCGATGCCGTCCGTTTCTCATCGGATACCTGAAAGCTGCTTTGGAGCCATGCCTGAGGGACAAAACGGGGCCAGACCACAATCGTGTCCTGCTCCTTATCACTCTACGGCAGTACCCATCAAACCTCACTCACCTCCACCGTGTGCTTGAAGTGATGCTGCCAAAGCCGCACACCAATACCCGAGCCACCTTCAGGCTTTTCAAATATTCGATGGTCTCTGGCGAAGGCGCATAACCGTACTTGATAAAGACGCGGTCAGCCGGGATCAGGCTGTCGTCGTCCGGCGCAGGGTGCCTGCCGAGTTGTTTCTGGAAGGAAGTTTTGGATTCGTCGTGGCGTTCGATGGCGACGACACCGGGCAGAGTTCCGATGAGTGTCTGGATGCCGTCGATGAGCCATTGGGGAGGGGCGAAGCTGGGCTGCACGTCGATGATCAAGAGGGCTTGGCGCAGGGCATCTCCGAGGGCGGTCGCGGCGACGGTTGCATCTTTGCCCACGGGCGATTTGTGCTGGTCTGGTTGGCCTCTTCGCGGGCAAGCCTCGCTCCTACAGGGGATGTGCGGTGGCCGGCGATTTACCAACCCCCAGATGCAACAAAGCCCGCACTTGGCGGGCTTTGTTAGCTTCGATTGGTGGAGCCGGGGGGATTTGAACCCCCGTCCGCCAGTACTCCGCTGTCGGTACTACATGCGTAGCCGTGTCTATTAAGTTAACCCTCAGCGACCCGACGGGCAGGGTGCTTTGGGCGAGTTGTGTAAGTTTTAGCCGCTTCGTCCACAACGTACTGCACGGCGATTCTGTTCTATATGACAATCACTTTGGGTTTACAGACATCCCCTGATGATTGCTGGACCCGAAGGTACCAGGAGGGAAGGGCTAAGGCTGCTTACGCAGCGAGAGCGTATTCCCCGTAGGTTTCGTCATTGGCAACTATAGAAAGTTGCAACAGTGGATTTACGAGTTCTGTTACCAACTCGGCATGCACCTAAAGTTTCGCAACCGGCGTCGAATCCTAAACGGCCCCGAACCTGCTGTGTGTAACCGGCAGGCAAGCGCAGTGTACGCCAATGCGCGCGGCGAGTCGACCTTCTGTCCTTACCTGCGTGTTATCTGGCCCGGCGCTAATGGCTATTCAAGTGGCTTTGAATGTCCTGGAGCGCTTGCTGCGTCAGGGAAACACACTCTCTGTCATTGTTGGCGTCGTGGGCGGCCTTGGCTTGTTCGGCTTTGGTGATGACGACACCTTTGGTGGCGGCGTCCAGCGTGGCTGCGCTGGACAGCTTGCTGTTGACTTCCTGGAGCTTCATTACGCACTGATCGCTATCGTTTGAGGCGTATGCGGAGGAGGCCAGCATTGTTGTAGCGATGAGCAGTCCAGCCAGGGCGGAACGCTTCATGGGTATCTCCTGGAACGGGGGTGGGGATGGGCCACGCTGATTGGGGCTTAACCAATGGAC
>NZ_JAHBDQ010000063.1 GCF_019956555.1 Pseudomonas sp. A-RE-19
AGGCGTTGCGCGATAGTTGAATAGTCAACGGCGGACAGTTTGACCGAGGTACTGATGCTCAGATGGTGTGCGACCAGAGCCGTCAGCACCGCAACAGTGATCGCCAGGGCGACACCCTCGCTGGCCACCCGCGTCGTGTTGAAAATACCAGCGGCCATCCCCGCCCGTTTCTTGGGGATCACGCTGATCGACAAACCATCCATCAAACCCCAGGGCAGGCCTGTACCGATACCGGTCAGCAGCATGGCCGCGATGATCTGCGCGTGCGTGCCGACCGGGATCGTACTCAGCCAGTAGAGCCCGGCCGCTGCGATCACGAAACCGATTGCGCAGAGTACGCCCGCCGACAACCAGCGAGTTAGCGACGCGGCAATGATCGGGACAATCAGCATAGGGGCAGAGAGTGCCAACATCATCAGCCCCGCTTCAAAGGCACTGGCCCCTTCCACGCCGATAAACCGAAACGGCAGCAATACGATCAAGACGATGTAGCAATAGCAGGTGCCGATCGGCAGGATCTGTACACCGACAAAGCGCGGAAACAAAAATAGCCCCAGTTCCAGCATCGGATGTTTTGCCCGATTCTCAACAATGATAAACAGCAGCAAAAAGACCGCCGACGTTCCAAGCAGTACATGGATGACCGGCGAGCCCCAGCCTTGCTCAGGTGCTAGGATCACCGCCGTGGTAAACATGATCAGCAGGCCGGAAAACGTCAGCACGCCGGGCGTATCCAGTCGCTGTGCTTGCGGGTCGCGGCTTTCGCGCATTTTCGGCAGGGCAAATATCAAGGAAAGGATGGCGAGCAGGGCCGTGAAAAGGAAAATTGCGCGCCAGCCCAAGTACTCGATCAGCAACCCCGATAACAACGGACCGAAGGCCAGGCCAACCCCGAAAGTGGTGCCCAGAAGGCTGAAAGCACGAGTTCTGGCATGCCCATCAAATTCCTGCGCCAGTGCCGCCGAACCGCTGGCCAGGGCTGCCGCCGCGGCAATGCCTTGCACGCCACGCAACAGGTCCAGCCAGAAAATATCGGGGACCGCCGCCAACAGGATCGACACCAGTGCAAACAACGCCATGCCGCACATGAACAGTCGCTTGCGTCCGTAGAGGTCAGCGAGGGTGCCGGCGGCCATCAGCAGGCTGCCGAAGCTAAGCATGAAGGCATTGGTGATCCAGGCCAGTTCCGTGGGATGGGCATCAAAGGTTTGACCAATGAACGGCGTGGCCACTGCCCCGCCGGTAAAGCTCATGGGCAATACCAAGGCGGCGAGGCAAATTGCAGCCAATATGGAGTGCCGGCCATGGGCCGGCAGCGGTTCGGTAGCTGAGTTCATTAGGTGATTCCCTGCATATCTATGAAGTATCCGTGCTGTCCAGGCCGAGGCGCGCGATCGTTCGTACACTCTAGTTAGGATACAATCGAAGATAAACGGGCTTTTATTCCACTTATAGTGAACCAAAAGGATGCAATCGAGTTGTGGACAGTCTTAGTGGGGTGATCTCATTCGTAAAAACCGCCGAGGCGCTCAGTTTCATAAGCGCCGCCAGGGCGCTGGGGATTTCTGCCTCGGCCGTGGGCAAAAACGTCGCCAAACTTGAGGCTTCGCTGAATGTGCGGTTATTGCACCGCAGCACCCGCAAAGTCAGCCTGACTGCGGAGGGACAGTTGTTCTATGAACGCTGCCGCAAGATCCTCGACGATCTTCAAGATGCCCGGGCGATGCTTTCCCATGCAACACAGGAACC
>NZ_JAHBDQ010000064.1 GCF_019956555.1 Pseudomonas sp. A-RE-19
CAGACTGTGTGAAAACCTAGCCATTTGCGCAACGATTCAAGAAAATGCCCCGTATTGAAAGATACGGGGCATTTTTGCTGTGGCGTATATCCAAGGTGAACCACGAAACCAGACCAGCCTATTCCCGGTTTCTCTGGAAGATTTAATACCTGACGATCATCTCGTTCGCGTGATTGATGCCTATGTCGCTGGGCTGGATCTTGTGCAATTGGGCTTCGATAAAGCGACTCCCAAAGGCACTGGACGCCCCTCTTATGATCCTGTCGACCTGCTCAAACTGTACCTCTACGGCTATTTTCAGCGGATTCGCTCCTCGCGCCGACTTGAGGCCGAGTGCCAACGCAACGTCGAAGTCATGTGGCTGATCAATCGACTCAAGCCCGACTTTAAAACCATTGCCGACTTTCGCCGGGATAACAAAGCCGCGTTCGTTGCCGCGTGCCGGGCCTTTGTCCAATTCTGCCGCGCGGTCGGTTTGATTGCGGGCGAGCTGGTTGCCATCGACGGGAGTAAATTTCAGGCGGTCGCGTCTGCACGACGGCATCTGAATCTCAAACATCTCAAGCGCCAGGAGGAAAAGCTGGACAAGCGCATTGCCCAGTATCTGGTACAGCTGGATGAGGCCGACAAGGATGAGGCGGGTGAAACGGTTGATCGCAGCGCTATCAAAACCGCGCTGGCGCGACTTGAAGACAAGCAGTCGAATAACCGGACTTGCCAGGACTTGATGAAGTCCATGGACCTCGAGCAGTTCAATGCTCGTGAAAGCGACGCCCGGATGATGCGTACCGCCAAAGGGCCGCGAGTGTCTTACAACGTACAAACGGCGGTGGACGCTGAGCACTGCCTGATTCTGCATCATGACGTGACTCAGGATGGCGACGATCGGCGTCAGTTGGAGCCGATGGCCAAGACGGCTAAAGAACAGCTGCAGCAAGAACAACTCACGGTGACGGCTGATGCGGGCTACTCCAATGGCCAGCAATTTCAGGCATGTGAAGACGCCAACATCACGGCCTATGTGCCGCCCAGCCGATCAAAGAATTCCAGCCGCAAAGGTAAGGAGTTTTTCGACCGAAAAGACTTTGTTTACGATGCAGAACACGACCATTACCAATGCCCCGCCGGCCAATTGCTGACACTTAAGCAATTGCACAACGGCAATCGTGAGTACCAGGCCACCAAGGATTGCACCTCCTGCGCATTAAAAGCGCAGTGCACCGATGCGCCTCGTCGGTATGTCTCGCGGCATGCGAACGAAGACGCCTTTGAGCGAATGGAGCAACGGATGCAGGCCCATCCAGAGATGATGGTGAGTCGAAGATCCATCGTTGAACATCCCTTCGGCAACCTCAAACAATGGCTGTTGGGCAACGGCCGCTTTCTGCTGCGACAGCTGGAAGGCGCGAGAGCGGAAATGGCCCTGGCGATAAACGCCTATAACCTCAAAAGAGCGATCAACGTGCTCGGAGTCCCCAAAATGATGGCGTTAATGGGCTGAAAAGCCTTTTTTCGTCTGCTTCCCGCACAAAAGCAAACGCCCCGAACAAGTCGGGGCGTTTGCTTGATCCGCTAATATTGCGTTTTCACACAGTCTG
>NZ_JAHBDQ010000065.1 GCF_019956555.1 Pseudomonas sp. A-RE-19
GCCTGATCCACTGCCTGCTGTAATTTGTTTGCATCTAACATCTTTTGTTAACTCCTTTTTATAGATGCGGGAGGTAATTCCTCACCCCGGTGCCGATTTTCAGGCATCTTGATTTAACTTAGCACCCGCAACTTAACTTCAGGAAAACAAAGAGATAAATGTCTAATCCTGATGCAAATTGAGCCAATTTTTTAATCTTTACGGACTTTTACTCGCCTGGTTTATTAATTTCTTGACCTTCCCCTTGCTGGAAGGTTTAACCTTTATCACAGCCAGTCAAAACTGTCTTAAAGGAGTGTTTTAATGATGCGTAAAGGAGAAGAACTTTTCACTGGAGTTGTCCCAATTCTTGTTGAATTAGATGGTGATGTTAATGGGCACAAATTTTCTGTCAGTGGAGAGGGTGAAGGTGATGCAACATACGGAAAACTTACCCTTAAATTTATTTGCACTACTGGAAAACTACCTGTTCCATGGCCAACACTTGTCACTACTTTCGGTTATGGTGTTCAATGCTTTGCGAGATACCCAGATCATATGAAACAGCATGACTTTTTCAAGAGTGCCATGCCCGAAGGTTATGTACAGGAAAGAACTATATTTTTCAAAGATGACGGGAACTACAAGACACGTGCTGAAGTCAAGTTTGAAGGTGATACCCTTGTTAATAGAATCGAGTTAAAAGGTATTGATTTTAAAGAAGATGGAAACATTCTTGGACACAAATTGGAATACAACTATAACTCACACAATGTATACATCATGGCAGACAAACAAAAGAATGGAATCAAAGTTAACTTCAAAATTAGACACAACATTGAAGATGGAAGCGTTCAACTAGCAGACCATTATCAACAAAATACTCCAATTGGCGATGGCCCTGTCCTTTTACCAGACAACCATTACCTGTCCACACAATCTGCCCTTTCGAAAGATCCCAACGAAAAGAGAGATCACATGGTCCTTCTTGAGTTTGTAACAGCTGCTGGGATTACACATGGCATGGATGAACTATACAAATAATAAAGGTCCAGGCATCAAATAAAACGAAAGGCTCAGTCGAAAGACTGGGCCTTTCGTTTTATCTGTTGTTTGTCGGTGAACGCTCTCTACTAGAGTCACACTGGCTCACCTTCGGGTGGGCCTTTCTGCGTTTATAGCTTAGAGACCTACTAGTAGCGGCCGCTGCAGGCTTCCTCGCTCACTGACTCGCTGCGCTCGGTCGTTCGGCTGCGGCGAGCGGTATCAGCTCACTCAAAGGCGGTAATACGGTTATCCACAGAATCAGGGGATAACGCAGGAAAGAACATGTGAGCAAAAGGCCAGCAAAAGGCCAGGAACCGTAA
>NZ_JAHBDQ010000070.1 GCF_019956555.1 Pseudomonas sp. A-RE-19
GTCCCCAAAATGATGGCGTTAATGGGCTGAAAAGCCTTTTTTCGTCTGCTTCCCGCACAAAAGCAAACGCCCCGAACAAGTCGGGGCGTTTGCTTGATCCGCTAATATTGCGTTTTCACACAGTCTGCTTCGGCAGCTCCTACGGTGGGCAGTGTGTTCAACCCGGATTCTCGCGAACCCTCTCCAGAAATGTCGCCACCACCCGCCGTGTGCAATCGGTAATCGACAAAGGCGTCACTGCATGGGATCCGAGCGGTTGATCAGCCAATCAAGCAGCAGACGGCCATCGCGGTGTGTTTCGGGGGCTGGCCGGGAAGGTTGGAGATGGCCCATGCCGGCACACAGCACCGGCCGGTCCGGGTCGCTGTCGAGAAAACTGATCAGCACGTCGGTGCCGGCCATGGGCAGCCTGGCCGGATCGATCCGACTGTCCGGCATGGCGAGGGCGACCGGTAGCCAGAGGCCGACGGATTCTTCCGCCTCGAACGCCGGCGTCGGCCATAGCCTTACCTGGATGCGGCCCTGATCATCGAGCGGCGCCGGTTGCCCGACGGGGCCCAGCACCCGAGCGCTCTGATAGCCCGGGATACTTGGCCTGGCCTGTTTGAGCGCCGGCCTGTACGCCGTTGACCAGGGAATGGCGGTGAACCGATTGCTGTAGCGCCGGGCAATGCCAGGCTTCTCCTCGGTGAGAATCGACGGCTGCTGCCCTTGGTGCTGGATCTCGGTGAGCAGCCACTGATCGTTGAAGCTCGAGAGCGGGTGCTGCGCCACTTGCAGAATCCGTCCACTGCGCAACTCACTCTGGTTGCTTTGGCCGTGGATCTGTCGGTGCTGGCAACGCAGACGCTCCAGTAAGCGGCGGCCGAGCTGATCACGATAAAGCTGTTCGGGCGCGTGGCGTGTCGTCACGGGGGCCGTGTTGGCGAGCGGATGATTGGCCGCTCCATCGCCGCTTATCGGCGTGCCGCGGTTTCTGGCATCCCATTGCGCAGAGGTGGGGGTCGAGTCATGGCGCAGGAACAGTTCGCTGATCACCGGCGAGAGCGGGGCATTGAATGCATTGTCATGGAACGGCGTCAGCAGCGGCTCCTGCGGGAAACTCAGGCTGTCATCGGCCAGAACCAGCACATGCCCGTCGCGCTGATGTTCGAAGTGATAGTGAATGCCTTCTTCTTCACACAGCCGCTGCATGAAGGCCAGATCGCTTTCGTCGTATTGAATGCAAAAAGGCCGGAGCGGGTAGCGCCCGCTTGTCAGGTTGAAGCGATAGCTATGCTCGGGCAGCCGATGTTCCTCCAGCAACTGACGCATGATCATTGGCACGCTGAGGCAATGAAACACCCGACGCGGGCTGCGACACGCCAGTACTTGAAGGTGAGGTACCAACACCAGTCGGTAGCCGACCCGGTGCGGGCCGCGATGTTCACGACTGACACTGTGGATCACACCGTGAATGCCCTGGTCATCCACCAGCTTCAGGAATGCCGGTTGCCGTAGCCATTGATCGAGGTTCATCGCCGGCGCGAGGCCGATCACTTCGATGTCGAATCGATAGGGCTGGTTGAGGCCTTCACGGCCACTGAACTGCAACACCTGCATGCTCAACCCGCCGTCGATGAGTGTCAGGGTAAAGGGGCTTTCCTTGTCGTTGTGCATCGAACGCGCTTCTGCCAGGGAGGATGGGCGCAGAGGGTACGAAACCACAGCCCTGAAGCGTCACCGCAAATCGACTTTTCAGAATCGCCCTACAAACGCTGGTGAAGATGTCGATACGTCACGGGGTGAAGTTCTTGGAATTTTTGGTCGATTGGCATCTTTAGGCCGTATAAACTTGCGCAACGCGTCGGCCAATAGATGTCTCGGCGCCACAGATCAAGAGAGTGAGTAATGGGCGCACAGTGGAAGGTTAAACACAAAGAAGCGGCAGCCAACGCCAAGGGCAAGATCTTCGGCAAACTGGTGAAAGAAATCACCATCGCTGCCCGCAACGGTGCCGATACCGCCACCAACGCACACCTGCGTCTGGTGGTCGAACAGGCGAAAAAAGCCTCGATGCCCCGCGAAACCCTGGAACGCGCGATCAAGAAAGGCTCCGGCCAGCTCGGCGAAACCGTGCAATACCATCGCGTGACGTATGAAGGGTTCGCACCGCATCAGGTGCCGCTGATCGTTGAATGCGTGACAGACAACATCAACCGCACCGTCGCTGAAATCCGCGTCGCGTTTCGCAAGGGCCAATTGGGCGCTTCCGGTTCGGTGGCCTGGGATTTTAACCACGTCGGCATGATCGAGGCGTCCCCGGACAGCCCTGACGCCGACCCGGAAATGGCTGCGATCGAAGCCGGTGCTCAGGATTTCGAGCCGGGTGAAGACGGCGCGACGTTGTTCCTGACCGAACCGGCGGACCTGGACGCGGTACAAAAAGCACTGCCGGAGCAGGGTTTCACCGTGTTGTCGGCCAAGTTGGGTTACCAGCCGAAAAACCCGGTCACTGGTTTGAGCGACGAGCAGATGGCGGAAGTCGAAGCGTTCCTCGAAGGCCTCGATAACCATGATGACGTGCAGGACATGTTTGTCGGGTTGGCGGGTTAAGTCTGGCTGTCATTGATGGTTCTGTTACCTGACAGGCCGTCATCGCGAGCAGGCTCGCTCCCACAGGAGATTTGTGAACGCCACAGATCAATTGTGGGAGCGAGCCTGCTCGCGATTGACCGCATAGCGGTCACCGTCCCTTCAATTCCCGCACAACCTCGCTGAAACCCGGCCGCGCCAGCACCTGCGGCTGACAACAGCGCTGCTGCAATGCCACTAACGACTCACGCCCTGCATCGCTCAGCCCCGAGTCGATGCGCTCCAGCAATTCCCCCAGCAAAACACCAAACGCCCGCACCTCGATCCGTTGCAGCGCGCGGCTTTCAAGGTTGTCCGAAGTGGCATGGAAGGATGCCGCCCCAAAGTCTCCCAACAGGCAATCACCGTCCTCGTTCCAGAGAATGTTGTGACCATAGAGGTCACCGTGAGTGATGCCTTGGCGGTGCAAATGTTCAGCCACTGAAGCAATGCCACTGGCGATGCGCAGTGCCACGCCAGCGCTGAACCGGGTGTCGTCGGTGTAGACGTCGCGGGTGCAGGACGCCAGGCTCGGCAGCGCGGCCAGGTTGCGGTAACTCGGATCGATCAGTTGCATCACCAGCCCGGCCTGCGCCTGCGGATGGCCGACGATGCGCCCTTCGACCCGGATCAGGTTGGGGTGGAGGCCGGCGGTGATGCAGGCGTTCATTTCGTGCAACGGCGAGCCATCGCTGGTCATTTCGCCTTTGTAGAGTTTTACCGCGACCCGTTTCGTTTGCTCCCACAACGCCTGATGAATAATCCCCGACGCACCTTCGCCGAGTTTTTTCTCCAGATTCAGCTCGGACCAGGGAATGCTCGCCGTGGCGTCGAGGGCCGCCGCATCGGCTTCGGTTTCCAGCGGGTTACCGGCGTACGCCAGCCAGGTCAGGCTCGGCAGGGTCAGCAGCCACTCGGGAAGCTCGGTGAGCTGATTGGCGGCGATGCGGATCAGTTCGAGTCGATGGCAGCGGCTCAGGCTTTCGGGCAAACGCTGTAACCGGTTGCCGGCGAGCATGAGTTTTTGCAGGTGCGGTCTATCACCCAGTTCGCTCGGCAGATCGGTGATGCGGTTGTCGGTGAGGATCAGCCAGCGCAACAGCGGGGGCAGGGCGGCGGCCGGCACCTTTTCGATGGCGTTGGCCTTGAAGCCGATCATCGTCAGCGCCGTGCACTGGCCGAGGCAGGCGGGCAGTTCGGTGAACAGGTTGTCCGAGCAGAACAGCACGCGCAAACGGGTCAGGCGGTGCAGGTCGTCCGGCAGGCTGCGTAAGGCGTTGCCGCTGAGGTTGAGCACTTCCAGCGAGTCCGCCAGGTCGAAGATTTCCCGGGGGAACTCGGTCAGGCCGCAGGCCAGATCCAGACGGGAGATGCCCGACAGTTGGCCGGTGCGTAGTTGTGCGAGGGTATCCATGGGCAGGTTCGCTATTGATCAGGAGGAGGGCGTGGGGGCCTGGAAATGGGCGACATGATAGCGGGAATGTTGTGGTGCTTGTCAGGGCCTCATCGCGAGCAGGCTCGCTCCCACACTGGACCGCCATTGTTCGCGGATTTTGTAGCCACTGGACATCCAATGTGGGAGCGAGCCTGCTCGCGATGAGGCCGGTGCCGCACCACAAACCCTGCGGTCAAGCCAGATCCCTGACCTCCACCAACTGCCCCAACCGACTGCGCGTCCGCGCCAGGTCGATGGCATCGCCACCCAGGCTTTCGCGCAATGCCTGTTGGCCGAGCAGAATCAGGTGCTTGTCCTGGTCATACAGGACGTCGATCAGGTTGATGAAGCGCTGTTGAGCAGCGATCGAACAGTCCGCCAGGCTGGGCAGTTTGTCGATGATCCAGCGGTCGAACCGCCGGCACAGTTCCAGATAATCCATGACCGCTGTGGGATATTCGCACAGGTCGCCGAAGGTGAAACCGATGGTTCGCCCCGCGCAGTATCGGGCTTGAAGGTGGCGTGTCCCGACGGGCAACGGGATGGCCGGCGCGTCGTGTTCAGGCAGACTCAATGCCTGACGCTGCGCCACCGTGGCTGGCCAGACATACTGGCCCTGGGTGAACAACTGCTGGGCGTGGGTTTTCACCTGGCCGCGGTAATCATGGGGGCCGCCGACTTCCATGACCTGCATGTGCGCGTTGATCAAGTCGATCACCGGTTTGAAACGTGCGTGGTAGAGCGGGTTGGGCAGCAGACCTTCCGGTGGGTAATTGGAGGTCACCAGCAGCACAATACCGCGCTGAAACAGCGCCTTGAACAGCTGCGTGATGAGCATCGCATCGCCGATGTCATGCACGTGGAATTCATCGAAACACAGCACCCGGCAATCTTGCAGCAGTTCGTTAAGGGTGGTCGCCAGTGGGTCGGGCTGATCGCGATGGCTGAACATGCCTTGGTGCAGTCGAGCAAAAAACTCATGGAAGTGCAGGCGCTGTTTTTCCTCGAGCGGGATGGCCTGGAAAAAACCGTCGAGCAACCAGCTCTTGCCGCGCCCGACTGCACCATAAAGATAAAGACCGGGGCGTGTTGGCGCCGATGTGCCCAGCAGCGCCGACGCGTGCTGCGCCATACAGTCGATCACTCGCTGCTGACTGTGGCTGAGGGTGTAGCCCAGGGCATGGGCCTTATGGCGAAAGTAGTCATGAATCACCCGACCCTGCGCGCTGCCACTGGCCGGGGCCGCGAATGCCGTGCCGAAGAAACGGCGTAGCGCGGGCCAGCGTGGCGTGAGTCGCGGACGGTTGGGCGGTCGAGCGGCCACTGTGGTGTCACCCCATAATCTTCAGGCCGGCTCCCTGAGCCGCGGCGGCGTAGTGTAACCAAATGGGGAATTTGCCTTCCACTGGTGTCGATGAAACTCCTGTGTCCCTAAGACCTGTAGGAGCGAGGCTTGCCCGCGAAGAATGCACTGCGGTTTTACAGGTATTACGCGTCATCGTTCTTCGCGGGCAAGCCTCGCTCCTACAGGATTTTCGTCGCTCACTCCGCGCCACAGGCAGGAGCTGCCACATGCGATCCTTTGATCTTCGAGGCTAGCGCTCGATGCTGCGATTCCACCGGTCATTCCACGCCGGCCGCTGTTCGTTGACCTGATCCCAATCGATGGCGATCGCGGTCGCCAGATACTGCTTCATCGCCTCGACCTGACCGCGGGTCTTGTCGGTGGTTGGCGTATTCGGGTTGGACGGAATCTGATCGCCGTCTTCAAGCGCGGCGGCTTGCGCTTCGGGCGTCAGCAGGAAGGCGGCGAGTTTTTGCGCCAGTGCCGGTTGGGTGTTGTTGGCGATGGCGCATTCGGCAACGTTGAGCACCACGGCGCCTTCCTTCGGCTGCGCATATTCCACCGGCATGCCCTTGAGTTTCAGCGCGGTGACCTGGGTCGGCGTGAGCGGGAACAGCGCCGCTTCGTCGGTCTGGAGCATTTCGGAAATCTTCGCCGAGCTCGGAATGTACTCCAGCACATTGCGTCCGACGGTGTTCGGCCAGGCCTTGAACCCTGGTTCGACATCGGTTTCGCTGCCGCCCTGAATCCGGTTGAACATCAGGAAACCATGCAGGCCGAAGGTCGAGGAGGCCATCGACTGGAACACCAGTTTGTCCTTGAAGCGCGGGTCGGCCATGTCCATCCAGGAGGTCGGCGCGTTCCAGCCTTTTTCCTTGAACAGTCGCGTGTTGTACGCCAGCCCTGTGACCCCAAGGCTGACCGCCACCGCTTGATCCTTGATACGGCCCTTGGCCGGAATCTGCGCCAGGGTCGGGCTGTCTTCGAGTTTGTCGCACAAACCCATGGCGATGGCGCGGTACATGATGCCGTCGTCGAGGAACATCACGTGCATCTGCGGGTTGCCTTTGCTGGCCTGGACCTTGGCCAGAATATCGGCGGAGGTTCCCGGCACGATCACCACTTTGACGTTATTGGCTTTCTCGAAAGCCGGCAGCACCTTGTCGGCGTAGAGCCGCTCCATGGTTCCGCCGTTCATGCCCAGGTAAAGCGTCGGTTCGGCCTGGGCCTGGCTGACCGTGAGCAGGGCGCCCACGCAAGAAAAACTTAGCCAAGAGAAACCGAGCAGTGCACTGCGTTTGAAATGATTCATGGTGCGACCTTCCTCTATCAAGCTACGGAGATGGAGTGAAACCGGGTGATGGAAAACGCATCCAGCGGCGTCTTTGACGCGCCGCTACAGATGATCTCGGTGAGCGCCTGGCCTACCGCAGGCCCGATCTGAAAGCCCGCGCCGGCAAAGCCGAACGCGTGCAACAGACCGGGTTGAGTGCTGCTGTGGCCGATCACCGGTTGGCGATCGGGCAGATAACCTTCGGTGCCGCTCCAGGTGCGAATCGCCTGGGCGCCTTCCAGAAACGGGTAGAGCTCGACGGCCTGACGCAGAATCTCGATGACTGCGTTTTGACCAGGCCTGGCGCGGGCACCGTCGAGGGCGAAGCCCTGGCCGCCACCCAACACGCAGTTGCCGCGAGCGACCTGACGGGCATAGATGCCGCCGCCCTCGACACCGGTGCTGGCATTCATCACCAGTGGCAACGGCTCAGTGACCAACATCGCCGGGTGCCCGGCGTGCATCGGCACCGCTTCACCGAACTGCGCGGCGAGCTTTCCGGCCCAGGCGCCGGCGCAGTTCAGCAGCCAGGGAGCCTGCACTTCGACGCCGGATTGAGTGCTGACGCGAAAGCGCTGACCGTCGTGCTCCACCGCTGTCACTGCGCATTGTTCATGGATTTGTGCACCGTGCCGACGCGCCGCCTGCGCGAAGGCGGGGGACACCAGGCGCGGGTTGGCGTGGCCGTCGTCCGGGCACAACGAGGCGCCGACCGCCACCTCACCGACCCACGGAAAACGTGCGCGCACTTCATCGCGATCAAGCACCTGCAAATCGAGGCCGAACCCCTGGCTGCTGTCGGCGTAGTCCTGCAAGGCGTGCAGGTCGTTGAGACTGCGGGCAAGTTTCAGATGGCCGCTGCGCTGGTACTCGCCGTCGATGCCGATCAACTGCGGCAGCTGGCCCCAGATCTCATGAGCCCGTTGCGACAGCGGCAATTGCGACAGTGGCCGGCCCTGACGACGCACGCCGCCGTAGTTCACGCCGCTGGAATGCGAGCCGCAAAAATCCCGCTCCAGTAATGCAACGCGCCGGCCAGCCTTGCTCAGAAACAGGGCGGCGGAGGCCCCGACAATGCCACCGCCAATGATGATTGCATCAACCTCGATCATGGCTCGACCTCCAGACCGAACGGCAAGGGTTTGATCGGTGCTTGAGCCCGCAATCGGCCGATGTCGGACACGGGGCGCTGGCTTTCGCAGGCAATGATTTCTGCTGCTGCGGCACCGCACATTCGTCCCTGACAGCGACCCATGCCGACCCGGCAATGGGCCTTGACCCGGTTGATCTCCCAATGGCCTTCGCGCACGACCTGGCGGATGTCGCCGGCGCGTACTTCCTCGCAGCGGCAAATCATCAGGTCATCCGCAGCGTCGGCGGCCCAGCTTTCGGGAAAGATAAAGGCGCGTTCAAGGCCTTGGCGGAACCTGCCGATAGTTTGAAGCGACTGTTCCAGCTGGATGGCGCGTTGCGGTGCCATCAGGTAACCGATGTCTTCGAGCAGTGCCAGAGCGGCCCGTTCACCGGCCATTTCCGCCGCGTCGGCGCCCATGATGCCGGCGCCGTCACCGGCCAGGTACACCTCGGCGACACTGCTGCGACCGACGCTGTCGCGCTGCGGCAACCAGGCGCGGTTGAGCGGGTTCCAGATGAATTCACAACCCAGCAGATCGGCGAGTTGGGTTTCGCTGCGCAGACCATGGGCGAAGGCCACGGCGTCACAGTCGATTCGATGTTCGCCTTTTGCGTTGCGCCAGTTCAGCGATTGCACGCGCTGTTCGCCATTGATGCGTTTCAAGGTAGCGTCCTGGTGCACCGGGATGCCGTGGGCGGTCAGCCAGGCGCGGTAATAAATGCCTTTGGCCAGCGTGGAGGGTTGCGACAGCAGGCCGGGCAGGGCGCGGGCTTGAGCGCTGAAGGGCGAGCTGTCGAGCACCGCGACCACGTTTGCCCCGGCCTTGGCGTATTGATAGGCCACCAGGTAAAGCAACGGTCCGCTGCCGGCGAACACCACGCGTTCACCGATGGCACAGCCTTGAAACTTCAAGGCGATCTGCGCTGCGCCAAGGCTGTAGACCCCGGGCAACGTCCAGCCCGGCACCGGCAGAATCCGGTCGGTGGCGCCCGTGGCGACGATCACGCGCGAGAACTCCACGCGCATAACGCGGCCTTCATGCAAGGTGTCGAGCGCGCCGGCCTCGGCGTTCCACACCAGTGTGTCGGGGCGGTAATCGAGTTGTTCTCGCAGCCCGTCAATTGTTTGATGCAGCGCGTTGGCCCTGGCGGCTTCGAAGCCATACAACTTGACCGACGAACGCTTGAAGTTGGCCGGCTGACGCCGATAAATCTGCCCGCCACCGCGTGCGGCTTCATCCAGCAGCACCGGGCGCACGCCGTGGGCAACGAGGGTTTGCGCCGCACGGATTCCAGCGGGGCCTGCGCCGATGATGACTACAGACTTCATACCCACCTCGTTGGCGTTGCCCAGATTATTTGTGACCGCCGCTGAACCCCTGTGGGAGCGAGCCTGCTCGCGATGACGGGGGTACATTCAACATTGATGCTGGCAGACAGTCCGCTTTCGCGAGCAAGCCCGCTCCCACAGTTGATTGGTGTTGCCCACCTGTTTTGTGATTTGCACGGAACCCCTGTGGGAGCGAGCCTGCTCGCGATGACGGGGGTACATTCAACATCGGTGCTGGCTGACAATCCGCTATCGCGAGCAGGCTCGCTCCCACAGGGGAGCTCGGTTGTGCAGGTAGAAAAAAAGTTCACAGGGATCGCCCCGGTTCGCGGCTGATGTGTTGCCCCGCTTCAAGCAACGTCGAACAGGCCCGCACCCGGCGGCCATCGCCCAGGCGCACCCAGCAGTCCTGGCAGGCGCCCATCAGGCAGAAACCGGCGCGGGGTTCGGCGCTGAAGTCGCTGCCGCGCAGGTGTTCGCTGCAGGTCAGCACGGCCGTCAGCAAGGTGTCGCCGAGCAGGCCACGGGCAGGCTTGCCGTCGAGGGTAAAGTCCAGGGCCGGGCGGTCGCCTTCGGCCAGTCGTTTCAGCAGAGCCATGGCGCCCTCATTGTTTACCCACCAGAACCCGATCCAGGCCATAGACCCGATCAAGCAGAATCATCGTCAGCGCGGTCAGCGCGATCACCAGGGCCGACACCGCCGCCATCATCGGATCGATGGATTCGGTGGCGTACACGTACATGCGCACCGGCAACGTTTGGGTGGCCGGCGAGGTGACGAAGATCGACAACGTGACCTCATCGAAACTGTTGATGAACGCCAACAGCCAGCCACCGGCGACCCCCGGCAAAATCATCGGCAAGGTGATTTGCCGGAACAGCGTGAAGCGTCCGGCGCCCAGGGATTGCGCGGCATGTTCGGCGCTGCGGTCCAGGCCAATGGCCGAGGCCAACACCAGTCGCAGCACGTACGGCGTGATCACCAGCACATGGGCGAAGATCAGCCAGGTGAAGCTGCCGTTGACGCCCATCAGCGCGAACAGGCGCAGCAACGCCACCCCCAACACCAGGTGCGGAATGATGATCGGCGACAGGAACAGACCGTTGAAAAAGTCCCGTCCGGGGAATTCGAAGCGCGTGATCGCCAGGGCTGCCGGCACCGCAATCAGCGTCGCCAGGGTGGCGGCGCAGAACGCCAGGATCAGGCTGTTGTAGAACGCATCGACAAAGTCCGCGCGTTCGAACACTGCGCGGAACCAGCGCAGGGAGAACTCCGTGGTCGGCAGGCTCAGGGTGTTTTCCGGGGTGAAGGCGACGAGGCAAACCACCACCAGCGGGGCGAGCATGAACAGCACCACCAGGGTATGGAACAGCAGGGCGAAAGGACCGTTTCTGGACATGACGAATTATCCCAATGACTTCTTGTAGCGGCCTTCGATCATCCGGTTCCACGACAGCATGATCAGCAGGTTGAGCAACAGCAGGGCGACGGCAATCGCGGCGCCCATCGGCCAGTTGAGTTCCGACAGGTACTGGTCGTAGATCAGCGTGGCGACCATCTTTATCCGGCGTCCGCCGAGCAATCCGGGAATGGCAAATGAACTGGCCGCGAGGCCGAACACGATCAAGGTGCCGGACAGCACACCGGGCATGATTTGCGGCAGCACCACTTTGCGCATCACCGTGAGGTGGCTGGCGCCCAGTGACAGCGCAGCCTGTTCGGCGGCGGGGTCGAGTTTTTGCAGCGAGGTCCAGACCGGAATGATCATGAACGGCAGCATTACGTGAACCAGCGCGATCACCACCGCGAACGGCGTGTAAAGCAGCTTCATCGGCGAACCACCGAAGGCTCGCAGCGTCTGGTTGACCAGGCCGTCGGCACCGAGCAACAGGCTCCAGCCAAAGGCGCGCACCACCACCGAAATCAGCAACGGCGTGAGGATCAGAATCAGGAAAATCGAGCGCCACGGCGCGCCCATGCGGCTGAGGATGTAGGCCTCGGGCACGCCGATCACCACGCAGAGCAGGGTGGTCAGGGCGCTGATCCAGAACGTGCGCAGAAAGATTTCGTAGAAGTACGGGTCACCCAGCAGGCTGCTGTAATGGACGAGGGTGTAGGCGTCGCTGTTGATCCCCGAGCTGTAATCGAAGACGTTGAACGACAGCACCAGCGTCAGGCCCAACGGGATGACCAGTAAACCGAGGTACAAGGCCAGGGCCGGTGCTGACAGCCAATAACCCTGGCGTCCTTGGTGTCCGTGGCGAATGGCGACAAGCGTACTCATGCCGACACCTCGTCGACACTCAGCACCCGCAACAGCGCCGCGTCCCAGTCGAGCCCGACCGCCGTGCCTTCGATCAAGGGGGCCGAGCCGTCGTTACGACGTACCACGCAGAGTTCGCCCAACGATGTCGATACGCCGTACAGCCATTGGCTGCCGAGGAAGAAGCGGCTGGCGATCTTGCCTTGCAGTCGACCCAGACCTTTATCCAGCAAATCGATTTTTTCCGGACGCAGGCTCAGGGTCAGTTCGCCGTCGCCACGATGGCAGACCTGCACGACACCAGCGCTGTCCCGCTCACCGGGCAGCAGGTTGGCCTTGCCGACGAAGCCGGAAATGAATTCGGTGCGCGGGTGTTCGTAGAGGGTGTAGGGCGCGTCGATCTGGGTGATGCGCCCGGCCTGCATCACTACCACCCGGTCGCTGATCGACAGCGCTTCGGACTGGTCGTGGGTGACCATCAGCGTGGTGATGCCGACTTCGCGCTGGATGCGGCGGATTTCGAACTGCATCTCTTCACGCAAATTGGCGTCGAGGTTGGACAGCGGTTCGTCGAGCAGCAACACCGGCGGTTCGATCACCAATGCCCGGGCCAGCGCAACCCGTTGGCGCTGACCGCCGGAAAGCTCCCGTGGATAACGCTCGGCGTGCAGGTGTAAGCGCACCAGTTTCAGCACCCGATCCACTCGCAGCTGTAACGCTGCGTTGGGTACTTTGCGCATGCGCAGGCCGAAGGCGACGTTGTCTTGCACGGTCATGTGCGGGAACAACGCGTAACTCTGGAACACCACGCCCAGACCGCGACTGGCAGGTTTGGCGTGGGTGATGTCGCGACCGTCCAGCACAATGCGCCCGCTGCTGACTTCGACGAAGCCGGCGATCATTTGCAGGGTGGTGGTTTTGCCGCAGCCGGAGGGGCCGAGCAAGGAGACGAACTCGCCTTTCTCCACCGACAGGTTGGTGGCGACGACCGCGTCGATTTCGCCGTAACGTTTGCCGAGGTTTTCAAGTTGCACGAAGGCCATGACTGCGCTCCACCTGAGATTGTTATGCGTCGCCAAAGGCGCGCTTTTTTGTATGGGCAGATACGAAAAGGATGTTGCCGGGGTGCGTTGGCGCTCGACTTCTGTCGGCTGCCGCTGTTGTTCGAATCGCCCCTGTATGGACGCAGAGTAGGACGAAGAATAGGATGGGCTCAATGACCTATTTCACTGAAGCGATGACTATTTTCAGTTTCATTCAGTGAGTAAATTTATCGTCGAGAAATCACATGCCTGATTCCATTGAGCGGAATGAAAATAAAAATGAAGTCGGCGTCGGTGCCGTCTCAAGGCTATTTGCGGTACTGCGCAGTCTGGGGGACACCGTCGAAGGTGGAGAGCGCGTGACGCAACTGGCCCAACGCATCGGTTTGTCGCAACCGACCACCCACCGCTTGCTGCGCAGCCTGATGGACGAGGGCATGGTCGAGCAGGACGCGCGCAGCAAACGCTATCGCCTGAGCCTGGAGTTTTTTGCGCTGGCGGCCCGCGCTGGCAACACGGGCAATTTGCGCGAACTGGCGCGGCCGGCATTGCTGCGGCTGTCGGCTTCGTTGGGGGATTCGTTGTTTTTACTGGCGCGCAGCGGCTTCGATGCGATCTGTCTGGACCGCAGTGAAGGGCCGTTCCCGATCCGCACGTTTACCGGTGACATTGGCGGGCGGGTGGCGCTCGGTGTGGGGCAGGGCAGTCTGGCGATTCTGGCGTTTCTGCCGCAAGAGGAGCGCGACACGGTGATTCATTACAACTTGCCGCGGCTCAAGGATTTTCACCTGTATGACGAGGTGTTCCTGCGCTCGGAAGTCGACAATGTGCGCACCCTCGGTTACGCCGGGCGCAACACCGGCGTGTTGCAAGGCATGGCCGGGGTGGCGGTGCCGATCCTCGACCGTGAAGGCCGGGCAGTGGCGGCGCTGAGTGTGGCCACGGTCAGCGATCGCCTGGGGCCGGATCGTTTGCCGACCGTGGTGGAAATGCTCAAGCGCGAAGCCGCGCTGATCGGGCCGCGGATCAATCCGTTTGATCCGCTGTTGCGAAGGCCTTCGCAGGTCTTCGGGCAGGGGTGACTGCAATCTCCAAGCCTCCGCCGACCCAATGTGGGAGCGAGCCTGCTCGCGATAGCGATGTATCAGTCGACATTAAATGTTGAATGTACCGGCCTCATCGCGAGCAGGCTCGCCCCCACAGGGGAATGATGGTGATCAGAACTTCAACGTCTGCTTGAGCATCTGCGCCGCCGGCGTGTCACTCAGGCTGACCATCGCGTAGTTGTACCCGGCCCCCGACCAGTACTCAGCCTGCAACTCGCCATCACTGCGACTACCGCGAGGCAGCAGGGTGTTTTTCGGCCCGGGTGGACGGACGTAGAAGCTGACTTTATGGCCGTTCTGATCCTCGTACACCACCATCGCCGCTGGCCCTTGTTCGGTGCTGAGCAGCCGCCCGCTGATGGGTGTGTACCCGGCAGCGGTCAGGTTCGGCAGGCGTTGGGCCTGGTTGAAATACCGATCGAGCCAGCCCTGCATGTCGCCGTCATCGCTGACTGTGTAATCCGCCGGCAGGATGCCTTGCTGGGCAATCAGCCGGTAGGCCTGCATCGCATCGGTCATTGGCAGCGGGGCGCTGACCAGGGTCATTTGCCGGGCCTGCCAACCGCCCAACCCGCCGACGCTGAGCGCGATCAGCAACACCGCGGCGCTGGCCAGATGACGACGGGACTGGCGTTTGAGGCGCTGGCGAATCAGCGCCGGGTCGAGTTCCGGGTTAGCCGGTTGCTGCAAGGCGCCGTTCAGGGCCGCGCGCAATTGTTGGGCATCGTGCTGCCAGGCGCGTACTTGCGCGGCCATTTCAACGTTGCCGGCCAGATAAGTCTCCACCCGATGTCGGTCGGCATCGCTGAGTTGGTGATCGACGTAGGCATGCAGGTCACGCTCACTGGGAGGCATGCTGATCATTTGAGTCTCCGCAGGGAAGGGCGGGTGATTTCGCCGTCGCTGAGCTGGCGCAAGGCCTGGCGTGCGCGGGACAGGCGTGACATCACGGTACCGGTGGGGACGTCGAGAATCTCGGCGACCTCCTTATAACTCAAGCCTTCCACCGATACCCAGAGCAGCAGCGCGCGCTGTTCGGTGCTGAGTTGATCGAAGGCTTGCAGGGTCGATTGGGCGATCACCGTGCGTTCTGCCGAAGGCTGCGCATCGTCACGGCCGGTAAAGAATTCGAGCATCCGCGCATAACGCCGGGAGCGGCGGTGGGCGTCGAGGAACTGTCGATAAAGAATCGAAAACAGCCAGGCACGCAAATCACCCTCGGGACGTTTGCCGTCCCAATTCGACAGCGCGCGCTCGAGGCAGGCCTGCACCAGATCGTCGGCGCTGCTGGAGTTGCGCGTCAGCGATACGGCGAAACGCCGCAGCCTTGGAATGATTTCCCTGAGTTGTTCGTCGATATCGTTCATGAAGTTCGGACTAGTCACTACGCTTGAGTGTTCAGGAAGACGCCCGGCATTGGAGGTTATTCCACGCCTGAAAAAATAAACACCGGGCGATGGAATAAACCCTGGTGGGGGTCGTCTGCCTGATTCTTCTCACTTGTGGCCGATGGCCCTGGAGTCATTCATGGTAGATCGCTCATCACCACCAACGGGGCCTGGCCGGCCACCGCTGAGTGCCGCGAGCCTGACGTTGCGCCTGACCGGCATTGCCCTGGTGGTCGCCGCGCTGGCCGGGGCTTTTGCCTACGTCAACGGCACACTCGACCCACAGCGTCTGACACCGAACGCCTTGATCAATGTGCTGGAGAAAAACAACGGCGTGCATCCGGGGTTTCGTCGCAATCACGCCAAAGGCGTGTGCGTGATCGGGCATTTCGAGAGCAGCAGCCAGGCGCGCGAGTATTCCAGTGCCCAGGTGTTCAGCGAAGCGCGGACCCCGGTGGTCGGACGTTTCGCACTGCCTGCCGGCAACCCTTACGCGCCGGACAACAGCGTGCCGATCCGCAGTCTGGCGTTGCGTTTCACCCAGGCCAACGGTCAGCAATGGCGCACCGGGATGAACAGCATGCCGGTGTTCCCGGTGGGCACACCGGAGGCGTTCTATCAGCTGCAACAGGCGCAATCACCGGACCCGGCTACCGGCAAACCGAACCCTGCGGCTGTGCCAGCGTTTTTCGGTTCTCACCCGGAAGCCGCGCCGTTTCTGGCCTGGATCAAGACCGCCAAACCTTCGGCCAGTTACGCGACGGAAACCTATAACAGCGTCAATGCGTTTTACCTCGTCAACGGGGCCGGGCAGCGGCAGGCGGTGCGCTGGAGCATGGTGCCGGTCGCTCAGGACGCGGCAGGCGCAACGGCCCCCGAGGGCGGTGATTTCCTTGAGAAAGATCTGGTGCAGCGCTTGTCCGCCGGCCCGCTGCGTTGGCAGTTGAACATCACCCTGGCGAACCCTGGGGATCCGGTCAACGACGCGAGCAAGGCATGGCCCGACGGCCGCAAAGTGCTGAACGCCGGCACTCTGGTGCTCGAAAGTACCCAGCCGCAACTCAATGGCGAGTGCCGTGACATCAACTACGACCCACTGGTATTGCCCAGTGGTATCGAAGGCTCCGACGACCCGCTGCTCGCCGCTCGCTCAGCGGGTTACGCCCGTTCCTACCTGCGCCGCACCAGCGAAGTGAAGCAGTTGCCCAACGCCAAACAGGAGTCTCAACAATGAGTGCTCAATCGAACCATTTCGCGCCATTGGCGCGACTGCTGCACTGGCTGATGGCGCTGATGATCATCGCGATGCTGTTTATTGGCGCGGGCATGGTGGCCTCAGTGTCCGAGCGACATGAGTGGCTGATCCACCTGCACAAACCTTTGGGCGTTGCGATTCTACTGTTGGTAGTCGTGCGTCTGGCCGTGCGTTTCTCGACCCGGCAACCACCGCTGCCGGCAGACCTGCCGGGGTGGCAAGTGCTCGCGGCGAAGGCCTCACATGTTTTGCTGTATGCCTTGATGCTGATTTTGCCGCTGCTGGGCTGGGCAATGATTTCGGCGGCCGGCGACCCGGTGATGCTCAGTAATTCGCTGCAGTTGCCGTCGATCCTGCCGGCCAATGCGCAGGTGTTTGCGTTCCTGCGCAAGGCGCATGGGTATTTGGCGTATCTGCTGTTTCTAACCGTGCTGCTGCACTTGGCGGCGGCGTTGTTTCACGGCTGGGTGCGTCGTGATGATGTGCTGAACAGCATGCTGCGAGGTAAGGATCGCGGCTGATCCTAGCAGCCGCAGCTAAATACTGTGGATGTACGCGGTCAATGTAGGAGCTGCCGCAGGCTGCGATCTTTTGATCTTGGGGACACCTTCGATTTCTAAGATCAAAAGATCGCAGCCTGCGGCAGCTCCTACGCGTCAGCGTGAAGCTGCTTCCATAGGTTGGTCCTTTGTGGCCAACGTCATCCACCAATAAATCAACGCCACGGCATTGATCCCCGCTCCCAACAGGCACACTCCAAGCCATCCGGCCCAGGCATACATCGTCGTCGAACCGATAGAGCCCAAGGCGCTGCCGATCGAATAGAACAGCATGTAGCCGGCGGTGAGTCGGCTCTGTGCTTCGGGGCGCACGCTGTAGATCATGCTCTGACTGGTAACGTGAACGGCTTGTAAGCCCAGATCCAGCGTGATCACTCCAAGCAGTAGGGCCCACAGCGAGGATTGGGTGAGTGCGATGGGCAGCCATGAGGCGAGCATCAGCAATAACGACAGTCCGCTGGTCCATTGCCCCAGGCCGCGATCGGCCAGATGCCCGGCACGAGCGGCGGCCAGTGCGCCGGCAGCTCCGGCCAGTCCGAACAGTCCGATTTCGGTGTGGGAAAGTGAAAGCGGCGGGGTACTCAGCGGCAATACCAAGGGTGTCCACAGAACCATGGCGCTGGCGAAGGTCAGCAGGGCGAGCATGGCCCGTTGACGCAATACAGGTTCTTCCTTGAACAACGTGAATACCGAGCCGATCAATGCACCGTAAGCGCTGTCCGGTCGAGAATCTTCATGCTTGGGCAGTACGCGAAACAACAGCAGTGCCATCACCAGGGTCAACCCGGCGGACAACAGATAAATTGAACGCCAACCAGCCAGATCGGCCATGCCGCCCGCCACCGTTCGTGCCAACAGGATGCCGACGACAATGCCGCTGGTGATCACGCCCACCACACGTCCACGTTGCGCCGGGATGGCCAGAGTCGCGGCGTAGGCCACCAGGACTTGCGTCACGACCGCCAATAACCCGGTCAGCGCCATGCCGAGCAACAGCCAGGTGCTGCTCGGCGCTAATGCAATCATCAACAAGGCCAGCGCCGACAGCAGGGTTTGCAGGACGATCAGCCGGCGGCGATTGAGCAGATCCCCTAGCGGAACCAGCAACAACAGACCCACGCCATAACCAATCTGGGTAAGGGTGACAACGATACCGATGGTTGCCGGGTCCATGGCGAAGGCTTCTGCCATGGCGTCGAGTAGCGGTTGCGCGTAATACACATTGCCGACGGCCAGGCCGCAGGCGATGGCAAACAACAGCACCACTGTGCCGCTTAACGGGTGGTCAGGTTTCATCACAGACTTCCTTTTGTGGTTTCAAAACAAAACCAGTTGTACGGTAGGGAGTCTGGTTTTATATTGCAACCACATTTGTTGCCGGTGGACGCGATCATGGTTAAACGTACAAGCATGGAAGGTGCCGAGTGCCCGGTCGCCCGCTCACTGGATGCGATTGGTGATTGGTGGTCGTTATTGATCGTGCGCGATGCGTTCGATGGCCTGCGGCGATTCGGTGAGTTTCAGCGCAATCTGGGCATGGCCAAAAACATTCTCTCGGCCCGCCTGCGCACGTTGGTGGCTCACGGGATTTTCGACCTTGTGCCAGCGTCGGACGGCAGCGCGTATCAGGAATACGTGCTTACGGAGAAGGGCGAGGGCCTGTTCCCATTGATCATCGGGTTGCGGCAGTGGGGCGAGGCGTTTTTCTATGAGGCGGGGGAGGCGCATTCGCGGGTTGTCGATCGTGAGAACGGTCGACCGGTGCGGCCGCTGGAGTTGCGTGCCGAAGATGGGCGTTTGTTGGGGCCGGAGGATTGTGTGCGGATTGCTGCCAAGTGAAACGTCAAAAGATCGCAGCCTTCGACAGGAGTTGGCGAAGCCTGCGATCTTTTGATCTCAGGGGCGATCAGCGCAAGGTATCGACCATGTCGGCGATGGTCGTCAGTACGTCCTTGCCTAACTGCTTCGAGCGCTTGCCGGACCAGCCGGTGAGGGCATTCGGTGCGTCGTTGTTGTCCTTGAAAGGCATTTCCAGGGTCAGCGACAGGCAGTCGAACTTCTGACCGACGCTGTTGCAGGCCAGCGTCATGTTGGCTTTGCCAGGCTCGTCGCGGGTGTAGCCGTGTTTGGTCTGGAAGTCTTTGGTCTGGTGTTTCAGATGATCGCGAAAATGCGCTTCGAGTTTCTCGATACGGGGCGTATAGCCCGGGTTGCCTTCGCAACCGGCGGTGAACACGTAGGGGATTTCTTCATCGCCATGGATGTCGAGGAACAGGTCGACGCCATATTTTTCCATTTGCTGCTGAACGAATAGCACTTCCGGGCTGATGTCCTGGCTGGCGCTCTGCCAGGCGCGGTTCAGGTCCTGGCCCATGGCGTTGGTGCGCAAATGACCGTGGAAGGCGCCGTCCGGGTTCATGTTCGGCACCAGGTACAGGTCGGCGCTGGCCAGGAGCTTTTTCAGCACCGGATCGTCGTGTTTCTCCAGGCGCTCGATCACGCCTTCCATGAACCATTCGGCCATGTGTTCGCCGGGGTGTTGCTGGGCGATGATCCAGACCTTGCGCTGACCTTCGGCACCCGTACCTTTGCGCAACAGCTGAATGTCGCGACCTTCAACGCTTTTGCCGGTGGCCAGCAGTTCAGTGCCAGCTTTGGTCAGCGCCTGTTCGATCAGCCAGTCATGCCGACCACGGCTGTAGGGCTCGAAATAGGCGAACCAGGCGTGGGTGGCGGTGGCTTCGAGGCTGAAACGCAGGCAGTCGCCTTCGAAGATGGTCGGCACCCGGAACCAGTTGACGTGGTCATAGGATGCCACCGCCTGATAGCCATCCCAGGCCTTGTTATACGAGGATTTGCTGGCGTTGTTCAGACGAAACCAATGATCTTGACCGACGTGCAGACCGCTGGCCTTGAAATGGAACCACTGGAAGTGCTGGCTGCGGGTGTCTGGCTTGATCGCCAGCAGCGCTTGCAGAGGATTGCTGATGTCCAGCACTTCGATGTTGCCGCTGTCAAAGTTTGCGCTGATGTCGAAAGAAGATTTACCCACGGCCATAGTCGGTTCCTGAATATGATTTTTATGGCTGCTACTTTACACGCAAGGGAGGGAGAAACCGGGGGAAATTGCGGGGGGATAAAAAGGGGGGGCGTCCTCCTTGACGCCGATGCAGCTTAGAGACTGCACGAGTGATTCTCAAGTGCTATTTTCGTTAGTTTGGCCCAATGCTGCCGGGCCTCTCTGGCCAGCAGATATTCTTTTGATATCATCCGCGTCAATCGAATTCGCAGCGCCTGCAGACTTCATTAGCCTGAAGCTCAAAGCCAGATTAACGGGCAAAAAAAGACCCGGCAAAAAGCCGGGTCAAAAACCGTGATTAGCCTGATGAGGAGATAGTCCAGGAAACCGACCTAAGGTCCCTGGTCCATCGACTGATCTCGCGACCAGATGCATGCAATAATAATCATTATCATTTACAAGTCAAATGTTTTTATCTGCTCGATTGGGAAAGTCTTTTCTTTCCTCCTCCAGCGATTCACCTCACTCGGGCCGGACGCCTTCCAGGGATCGATCTACCATCGCCTTGGCCATGTCGATCATGTGCACCGTCGAAAACGCCAGATCCCGGTTTGTGCCCTGCAGATGGTTGGCTGATTCATGCGCGGTGGCGGCGGCACACCGCAACAGATCCGAAGCATGGACCAGCGCTTCTTCGCTGCTGATGCTACGGTTCACATCGAAGAAACGTTCTTCGCTGGCCTCTTCTGACACAGCTGGTTTCAAGTAATAGTCCAGCGCGCGCTGCGCGGCGGCAGAGCCTTTTGGCGAGGTGAGGGTGGTGTCGATTTGCATGTCGGGCAGGGAATTGCTGGGCAGGGTCATGACGATGGCAAGCTCCGTAATAGATTCAGATCCGTGAGCCCAGCTTAGTACGTACTGTATTTGTTTCTTGAATTTAAATACTACAATTTGTGTTTTGATGGTCGGAGTACCCCACGTATCGTGCCGCACATGGATAAATGGATTGAATTGGTCAAGGCCAAAATGAGTGAACTCAAAGTCACTCAAGAGATACTCGCCGAGCGCATCGGAATGTCCCAGGGCGGCGTCGGCCATTGGCTGAATAAACGTCGTCAACCCGGCATCCAAGAGATGAACCGTGTCTTGCAGGCGCTGGGGATGGACTATCTGGAAGTCGCGATGGTGATCAGGGAACCGCAGACCTCACGGGAAGAGGAAGTCTCTCTGACGCAAAAGTACAACCCGTACTTTCGCTACCCCGTCAGTGACTGGCGAGAAACGGGGGAGGTGCGCGATGGAGAGCTATCGACCTACGGCGCTTCATCGGCTGCCGGCAAGCCGCGTTTCGAACTGTCCGATTACCACGCACAGGGCGCGGCGTTCTGGCTGGTGGTGGCTGGCGATGCGATGACCGCACCCACAGGTGTGAGCATTGCCGAGGACATGCTGATTCTGGTGGATCCGGCCATCGTGCCAGAGCCCGGTAAGCTGGTGATCGCCCAATGGCCCGGTAGCACCGAGGCGGTTTTTCGTAAACTGATCGAAGAGGGCGGGCAGCGTTACCTGGTCCCGCTCAATCCGACATATCCGAAAGCCCTTTACACCGAAGAATGCCGAATCATCGGCGTGGTGGTTCAGGCAACTGCCAAATTCTAATCAGATCGGTCCTCGCAACGCGTAGGACCGATCTTCATTTCACGCTTGTTCCAACTCCACCAACGCACTGCCTTCGCTGACCATTTCGCCTTCCTGGCAATACAGCGCCTTGATCACTCCGGCATGGGGCGCGCGAATGCTGTGCTCCATCTTCATCGCTTCCAGCACCACCAGTTGCGCCCCGGCTTCGACCGTTTGCCCGGCCTCCACCAGCACTCGCACGATGCTGCCGTTCATGGGCGCGGTGAGCCCGCCCTGATGGCTGTGACTGGCTTCGACGGCACTGATCGGGTCATACGACTCGATGCGGCGCAGTTCGCCGTCCCATTGCAGATAAAGCGTATCGCCACAGCGGATTGCCCGGTGCTGGCGGCGCATGCCGTTGTGTTCGGTCAGCAGGTATTCACCCTTGAGCTGCGCGGTATGAGTGTCGGCATCACCCAAAGTCAGCGCCCGGTCTTGCCCTTCGCAACTCAAATGCAGGGTGATTTCTGACGGCAGTCCGGCACGCAAGCCGTTGTTGATCGCCCAAGGTGAACTCGGATCATCGGCGCGCGGAGTATTCGGCTGGCTTTGCGCAAACGCCTGGGCCGCCGCTTGCCAGAACGCATCACTCAGTGGCGCAGGTTCTGGCAGCAGTTGTTCCTGATAACGCGGAATGAACCCGGTATCCAGTTCGGCCGCGGCAAACGCCGTGTGGCCGATGATCCGGCGCAGGAAGTTGATGTTGGTCTTCAGCCCGCCAATGGCAAACTCATCGAGCATGCTCAGCAATCGCAACCGCGCCTGTTCACGGTCTTCGCCCCAGGCAATCAGCTTGCCGAGCATCGGGTCGTAGAACGGCGAAATCTCGTCGCCTTCTTCGACGCCACTGTCCACGCGACGTCCCGGTCCTTCGGCGGATTCGCGGTACAACGCCAGATGCCCGGTGGCCGGCAGAAAGTCGTTGCCCGGGTCTTCGGCGTACAGCCGCACTTCGATCGCATGGCCGATCAACGGCACCTGGTCTTGAGTCATCGGCAGCGCTTCACCGCGAGCCACGCGGATTTGCCAGGCCACCAGGTCGAGGCCGGTGATAGCTTCGGTAACCGGGTGTTCGACCTGCAGGCGCGTGTTCATCTCCATGAAGAAGAACTCACCGCGCGCATCCAGCAAAAACTCCACGGTGCCGGCACCGACGTAACCGATGGCCTGCGCTGAACGCACGGCGGCTTCACCCATGGCGCGACGCACCTGCGGGCTCAGACCTGGAGCCGGTGCTTCTTCGACGACTTTCTGATGCCGACGCTGGATCGAGCAATCACGTTCGTTGAGGTACAGACAATTGCCATGCTGGTCGGCGAACACCTGGATTTCCACATGGCGCGGCTTGAGCAGGTACTTCTCCACCAGCATCCGCGAATCGCCGAACGACGATTGCGCTTCACGCTGCGCCGAGGCCAGCGCTTCGGCCAGTTGGCTGACATCCTCGACCACTTTCATGCCTTTACCGCCGCCACCCGCCGTGGCCTTGAGCAGCACCGGATAACCGATGCGTTCGCAGGCGTCGCGGAAGGTGTCGAGGTCCTGGGCTTCGCCGTGATAGCCGGGCACCAGCGGCACGCCGGCGGTTTCCATCAAGGCTTTGGCCGCGGACTTGCTGCCCATGGCGTCAATGGCCGAGGCGGGCGGGCCGAGGAAGATCAGGCCGGCCGCTTCGATTGCGCGGGCGAACCCGGCGTTTTCCGAGAGAAAGCCATAACCGGGATGTATCGCCTGAGCGCCGCTGGCTTGCGCGGCGGCGATCAGTTTGTCGATTTGCAGGTAACTGTCAGCGGCTTTGCTGCCGCCCAGGTCGACGCGTATATCTGCTTCGCGGCTGTGCCGGGCGTCACGGTCTGTGGCGCTGTGCACAGCCACGGTGGTCAGGCCCAGGGCCTTGGCGGTGCGCATCACTCGGCAAGCGATTTCGCCGCGGTTGGCCACCAGCAGGGTGGTGAGAACAGGTGCGCTCATCAACGCGGCTCCTTGAGGGTGGTTTCGGCTTGCCAGGCTGGCGAGCGTTTTTGCAGGAAAGCGCGCAATCCTTCCTGGCCTTCGGGGCTGACGCGGATTCGGGCGATGGCGTTCTCGGTGTAGCGCCGCAACGCCGGGGTCAGCGCGCCATGACCGACTTCACGCAGCAAATCCTTGCTGGCGCGCATGGCCGCCGGGCTGTTGAGCAGCAGGTTGTCGATCCACTGATCGACTTTCTGCTCCAGTTCAACCGTCGGATAGCTCTCCGACAACAAGCCGATTTCCCGAGCCCGTTGCCCGCCGAAACGTTCGGCGGTCAAGGCATAGCGGCGTGCCGCGCGTTCACCGATGGCTTGCACCACGAACGGGCTGATGACCGCTGGCGCCAGGCCGATGCGTACTTCCGACAGGCAGAACTGCGCGTCGTCGGCACCGATGGCCATGTCACAGCAGCTGATCAGGCCTAGCGCGCCACCATAGGCCGCGCCTTGCACCACCGCCACGGTCGGGACTTTCAGTTTGGCGAGGTTGTACATCAATTCCGCCAGTTCCCGGGCGTCGTCGAGGTTGGTGTGGTAATCGAGTTCGGCCGATTGCTGCATCCAGGCCAGATCGGCACCGGCGCTAAAATGTTTGCCGCGCCCGCGGATCAACAGAAAGCGCAGGCTGGCATCGCTCGACACTTTGTCCAGAGCAAGGATCAGTTCGCGGATCATTTCGGCGTTGAAGGCGTTGTTCTTTTCTTCACGGCTGAGCCACAAGGTCGCAAAACCCCTTGGATCGCTCAGCAGTTCGAGGGTGTTGAAGTCGCTCATATTCATCCGTCTCCACAACTCTTTCTGGATAGGAGCGAGGCTTGCCCGCGAAAGCGGTTTGTCAGTCACATCTATATTGGATGTGCCGACGCCTTCGCGGGTAAGCCTCGCTCCTACAAGGTCGGATCACATCCGGAACACGCCGAAGCGGCTCGGTTCGATAGGCGCATTCAGCGACGCCGACAAGGCCAGGGCCAACACGTCGCGGGTTTGCGCCGGGTCGATGACTCCGTCGTCCCACAGCCGGGCGCTGGAGTAGTAGGGATGCCCCTGTTCTTCGTACTGATCGAGAATCGGTTGCTTGATCTCGGCTTCCTGCTCGGCGCTGAAACCATGGCCACTGCGCTCGGCCTGCTCACGCTTGACCTGCACCAGCACGCCCGCCGCCTGTTCGGCCCCCATCACGCCGATCCGTGCGTTCGGCCACATCCACAGGAAGCGTGGATCGTACGCCCGACCGCACATGCCGTAGTTACCGGCACCGAAGCTGCCACCGATGATCACGGTGAATTTCGGCACTTTGGCGCAGGCCACGGCGGTGACCAGTTTCGCGCCGTGCTTGGCGATGCCGCCTGCTTCGTATTTCTGACCGACCATGAAACCGGTGATGTTTTGCAGAAACAGCAACGGAATGCCGCGCTGGCAGGCCAGTTCGATGAAGTGCGCGCCTTTCTGCGCGGCTTCGGCGAAGAGGATGCCGTTGTTGGCGAGGATCGCGATCGGATAACCGTGCAGGTGGGCAAACCCGCACACCAACGTCGTGCCGAACAATGCCTTGAACTCATCGAACACCGAGCCGTCCACCAGTCGCGAAATCACTTCGCGCACGTCGAACGGTTGCTTGGCATCTGCCGAGACCACGCCGTACAACTCGTCGCTGCTGTACAGCGGCGCGATTGGCGTGCGTTGTTGCAGTTCACCGAGCTTGCGCCAGTTGAGATTGGCAACGCTGCGTCGGGCCAATGCGAGGGCGTGTTCATCACTCTCGGCGTAGTGGTCGGCGACACCGGAAATCTTGCAGTGCACATCGGCCCCACCGAGGTCTTCGGCGCTGACTACTTCACCCGTCGCGGCCTTCACCAGCGGTGGGCCGGCGAGGAAAATCGTTGCCTGCTGACGAACCATGATCGCTTCATCGGCCATCGCCGGTACGTAGGCGCCACCGGCGGTGCAGGAGCCCATGACCACCGCAATCTGCGGAATGCCCATGGCGCTCATGTTGGCCTGGTTGAAGAAGATCCGCCCGAAGTGTTCGCGGTCCGGGAACACTTCATCCTGACGCGGCAGGTTGGCGCCGCCGGAGTCCACCAGGTAGATGCAGGGCAGGCGATTTTGCTGGGCGATGGTTTGCGCGCGCAGGTGTTTTTTCACCGTCAGCGGGTAATACGAGCCACCTTTCACGGTGGCATCGTTGGCGACGATCATGCATTCGACGCCTTCCACCCGGCCGATACCGGCAATCACGCCAGCGGCGGGAACGTCTTCGCCGTACACCGCGTAGGCGGCCAGTTGGCTGATCTCGAGAAACGGCGAGCCGGGATCGAGCAGACGATTGATCCGTTCACGGGGCAGCAGTTTGCCCCGCGAGGTGTGGCGTTCTTGAGCCTTCGGGCCACCACCTTGCTGCACTTGCGCGAGCAGGGTGTGCAGGGCGTCGACCTGTTTGAGCATCGCCGCGCTGTTGGCCGCGAACTCCGCTGAACGGGGGTTGAGCTGGGTATGCAGGATAGCCATGGACAGCTCCGTTTAGCGGGTTTCGTTGAACAGTTCGCGACCGATCAGCATGCGACGGATCTCACTGGTGCCGGCGCCGATTTCATACAGCTTGGCGTCACGCAGCAGACGACCGGCCGGGAATTCGTTGATGTAGCCGTTGCCGCCGAGAATCTGGATCGCGTCGAGGGCCATTCGGGTGGCGCATTCTGCGCTGTAGAGGATGACTCCGGCGGCGTCCTTGCGGGCGGTTTCGCCGCGTTCGCACGCTTGGGCCACCGCATAAAGGTAGGCGCGGCTGGCGTTGAGTTGGGTGTACATGTCAGCAACTTTGCCCTGGATCAGCTGGAATTCACCGATGCTCTGGCCGAACTGTTTGCGGTCGTGGATGTACGGAACGATCAGGTCCATGCAGGCCTGCATGATCCCGGTCGGGCCGCCAGACAGGACAACGCGTTCGTAATCGAGGCCGCTCATCAGCACTTTCACGCCGCCGTTGAGCACGCCGAGGATGTTTTCTTCCGGCACTTCGACGTCATCGAAAAACAGCTCGCAGGTATTCGAGCCGCGCATGCCGAGCTTGTCGAACTTGTTGCTGCGGCTGAAGCCTTTCCAGTCACGCTCGACGATGAACGCGGTGATGCCGTGCGGGCCTTTTTCCAGGTCGGTCTTGGCGTAGATCACGTAGGTGTTGGCGTCAGGGCCGTTGGTGATCCAGGTCTTGCTGCCGTTGAGCACGTAATGGTCGCCGCGTTTGTCGGCGCGCAGCTTCATCGACACCACGTCGGAACCGGCATTCGGTTCGCTCATGGCCAGGGCGCCGATGTGCTCGCCGCTGATCAGTTTCGGCAGGTATTTGCTTTTCTGTTCGTGAGTGCCGTTGCGGTTGATCTGGTTGACGCAGAGGTTGGAGTGGGCGCCGTAGGACAGCGCAACCGAGGCCGAACCACGGCTGATTTCTTCCATGGCGACGACGTGCGCCAGGTAACCCAGGCCAGCACCGCCGTACTCTTCCGGCACGGTAATGCCGAGCAGGCCCATGTCGCCGAATTTGCGCCACAGGTCGGCGGGGAACAGGTTGTCGATGTCGATCTGAGCGGCGCGCGGGGCGATCTCTTTGGCGACGAAGGACTGAACCTGATCGCGCAGCATGTCGATGGTTTCACCGAGGGCAAAGTTCAGGGATGGGTAGCTCATGGGGCACCTTTTGGCATTTTTGTAGGGTGGGGAGGGCAGTGATTCGGCTCTCACCTTTACGTTAACGTAAGCCTGTGACGAATGGCTGTCAATCACCCTTTACGTTAACGTCAACTTGAGCGAGAGTAGAGCCAGTTCAAGATAGAAAAGCGGACCAACCCTGTGGGAGCGAGCCTGCTCGCGAAAGCGTCGGATCAGTCGACATCAATGTTGAATGTTCGGCCGCTTCGCGAGCAGGCTCGCTCCCACGGGTGACCGTCGGCAGCCCATTAAAAAAGACAACAGGGGTCGTCATGGATCAACCCAGTGCAAGCCCGCAGCGCAGCTATACCCGTGGTTCCCAGGATAAAGCCTTGCTGGCGATGACCATCGGTCAGGCGTTCGATAACACAGTCGCGCAATACCCGAACGGGGAGGCGCTGGTCGTGCGCCATCAGCAGCTGCGCTACACCTGGCAGCAGTTGTCAGAGGCCGTCGACGTGCATGCCAGAGCACTTTTGGCGTTGGGCTTGCAAACCGGTGACCGGCTCGGCATCTGGGCACCGAACTGCGCCCAATGGTGCATCAGCCAGTTTGCCAGCGCGAAAATCGGTGTGATTCTGGTCAACATCAACCCGGCTTACCGCAGCTCCGAGCTCGAATACGTGTTGAAGCAATCGGGTTGCCAATGGCTGGTCTGTGCCGGGGCCTTCAAGACCTCCGACTACCATGGCATGTTGCAAGGGCTGGTACCGGAATTGGCGGAGCAATCCATCGGCCAGTTGCAGAGCGAACGCCTGCCGGAACTGCGCGGGGTGGTCAGCCTGGATGCGCAGCCGCCCTCGGGTTTTCTGCCGTGGTCGCAGTTGGCCGATCTGGCGGCCAGCGTGTCGGTCGAGCAATTGCGCGAACGCCAGGACAGCCTGTATTTCGACCAGGCGGTAAACATCCAGTACACCTCTGGCACCACCGGTTTCCCCAAGGGCGCGACCCTCAGTCACTACAACATTCTCAACAACGGTTACATGGTCGGCGAAAGCCTCGGGCTGACGGCCAATGATCGGCTGGTGATTCCGGTGCCGCTGTATCACTGCTTCGGCATGGTCATGGGCAACCTCGGCTGCGTCACCCACGCCAGCACCATGATTTACCCCAACGATGCCTTCGATCCGCTGCTGACCCTGACTGCCGTCGCCGAAGAAAAGGCGACTGCGCTTTACGGTGTACCGACCATGTTCATCGCCATGCTCGATCAGCCCCAGCGCGCCGAGTTCGATTTGTCGAGCCTGCGCACCGGGATCATGGCCGGGGCAACGTGCCCCATCGAGGTGATGCGCCGGGTTATCAACGAAATGCACATGAGCGAAGTGCAGATTGCCTACGGCATGACGGAAACAAGTCCGGTGTCTTTACAGACCGGTCCGTCAGACGAGCTGGAATTGCGCGTCACCACCGTCGGCCGCACCCAGCCGCAACTGGAAAGCAAGATCATCGACGAGGCGGGCAACCTGGTGCCACGCGGCACCATCGGCGAGCTGTGCACTCGGGGTTACAGCGTGATGCTCGGCTACTGGAATAACCCGCAAGGCACCGCTGAGGCTATCGATCAGGCGGGCTGGATGCACACCGGCGATCTGGCGAGCATGAACGACGAAGGCTACGTGCGCATCGCCGGGCGTAACAAAGACATGATCATCCGCGGCGGTGAGAATGTTTACCCAAGAGAACTGGAAGAGTTCTTCTTCACCCACCCGGCGATAGCCGACGTGCAGGTGATCGGCATTCCTTGCTCCCGGTACGGCGAAGAAATCGTCGCCTGGATCAAATTCCACCCCGGCCACAGCGCCACCGAGCAGGAACTGCAAGCCTGGTGCAAGGAGCGCATCGCACACTTCAAGACACCGCGTTACTTCAAGTTCGTCGAGGAGTTTCCGATGACGGTGACTGGCAAGATCCAGAAGTTTCGGATGCGCGAGATCAGTATCGAGGAGCTGCGAGGTAATCACGCCTGACCACAATTCCTTGTGGGAGCGAGCCTGCTCGCGATGACGGCAGCACATCCAATATAGATGTCGACTGAACCACCGCTATCGCGAGCAGGCTCGCTCCCACAGGGGGGCGCAGTGGAAATGGCAAACATGATAAAGCACAAAGGGGAGCCGAAGCTCCCCTTTAATTTTGTCGTACGTGCTCTTTTTTTATTATTGAGGGGCGGTCTGTTGTTGTTTTTGGCAACCGTGGCCCTTTACCGCTGTTTTTGTCGATCCCCATCCGGGATCAAGAGCAAACGTATTTTTTTGAGCGCTGATCTACTTTTTCGCCAAGCGATCCAACCAGTTCGGGAGCTACCTGAAGGTAGTTTTATTGTTCTCTGCCCGGTTGCGGGTTACTTCGAAAAGCACCCTGAAAAGCACACCTTCTCCAAAAAAATCTGTTAGCTGCGTCTCTGCCGTGTTGTTCTTGTTATGTCAGAGTCGTTACGTCTTATTTTTATTGGTTTGCAGTTTTTATTCTTGTTATGCCATAGAGATAGCAGAAGCCGTGCCAACTTTTAAAAACCCTTTAAATTCAATGCTTTGAGTTTTTAGTAAGATTTTTCATCCAACCCAAACCCGACAATTTGTTTCCGTGTTACTCGTTTCCGCCCCACGTCTCAGAACACGCGGTAACACCCGGACACATCGATACTGTCACTGCGCGCTGCGGGCCTTGGCCACGCGCGAGCCGGTAGGGCGCCCCAACACCGCGCAAATCTGCTGGCCGGCTCGAATCAAGGCGTCCAGGTCGATTCCGGTCTCGATGCCCAGGCCGTTGAGCAGGTAAACCACGTCTTCGGTCGCGACGTTACCGCTGGCGCCCTTGGCGTACGGGCAGCCCCCGAGGCCGGCGATGGAGCTGTCGAACACCGCGATGCCTTCCAGCAGGCTGGCGTAGATGTTGGCCATGGCCTGGCCATAGGTATCGTGAAAGTGCCCGGCCAGTTTTTCACGTGGTACATCGGCCGACACCACTTCGAACATCTTGCGGGTCGCGCCGGCGGTGCCGGTGCCGATGGTGTCACCCAGGGAGACTTCGTAGCAGCCCATGGCGTAAAGCTCGCGCGCCACCCGGGCGACTTGTGCAGGTGCGACGTCACCTTCATAAGGGCAGCCCAGCACGCAGGACACGTAACCGCGCACACTGACACCGTGTTGCTTGGCGGCGTCCATGATCGGCACGAACCGCTCCAGACTCTCGCTGATCGAGCAGTTGATGTTGCGCTGGGAAAACGCTTCGGACGCTGCGGCAAACACGGCGACTTCCTTGACCCCGGCGGCGATGGCGTCTTCAAAGCCCCGCAGGTTGGGGGCGAGGGCGCCATAGGTGACGCCCGGCTTGCGCCGGATCTGCGCGAAGACCTCGGCGGAGCCAGCCATTTGCGGCACCCATTTGGGCGAGACGAAACTGCCGACTTCTATATAGCCCAGGCCGGCGGCGGTCAGTGCGTCGACCAGTTGCACCTTGTCCGCAACGCTGATGGGTTGGGCTTCGTTTTGCAGGCCGTCGCGGGGGCCGACTTCGACCAGGCGTACGTGGGTGGGTAGGGACATGGAGTTGACCTGTGTTGATTGTCTGAATGTTCAGAGAACCCTGTGGGAGCGAGCCTGCTCGCGATAGCGCCGGGTCAGTCGACATAAGTGTTGAATGCGCTACCGCCATCGCGAGCAGGCTCGCTCCCACAATGGAATGGTTAAACCGCTTGCTGGCTCTTGATCGTTTGCTCCAGCGCCTGGGTACAGCGCTCTTCGGCCGTGTCGAGTTCCAGTTTCATCTGTTCGATGTCCAGCAGTTGCTGTTCGAGTTGTTCCCGACGCTCGGCGATTTTCGCCAGCATGCTGTGCAATTGCTTGGTGTTACCGCTGGAGGGGTCATAGAGCTCGATCAGTTCGCGGCATTCGGCCAGGGAAAAACCAATGCGTTTGCCCCGCAGGATCAGTTTCAGGCTGACCTTGTCACGGGGCGAATAAATGCGTTCCTGGCCACGACGCTCGGGGCTGAGCAGGCCTTGCTCTTCATAGAAGCGAATGGCCCGGGTGGTGATGTCGAGCTCGCGGGCGAGGTCGGAAATGCTATAGGTCTGGCTGCTCATGGAAGCGCTCGAAAAAGGTCATGGCGCTAAGCTAATGGCAGGTTGACGTTTACGTCAAGCGGCATGGATTTTCAGTGTGCTTGCAGGCCTCATCGCGAGCAGGCTCGCTCCCACAGTAGCTCTACGGTGAACACAACATTTGTGTGAAACAGAGATTCCCTGTGGGAGCGAGCCTGCTCGCGATGAGGGCGCCGCGGCCCCTACACCTTATCGAGCTTCTTCTCATGCGCCGTGACCTGTTGGCACAACTCGATCATCTGCTCACGCATCCAGCGGTTAGCCGGGTCCTGGTCGGTGCTTTCATGCCAATAGAGATGAGTTTCCACCGGCGGAACGTCGTTGACCGGCAGGTTCACGGAGTACAAATCATGGCGACGGGCGAAGCGTTCCGGCACGGTCATGACCATATCGGTCTGCTGCAACACCTGGGACGCCATCAGGTAATGCTGAGAGCGCAGGGCGATCTTGCGCTGGATGCCCATTTTGCCCAGGGCCAGGTCGACATAGCCCAGACCGCTGCGGCGGCTGGAAATATGGATGTGGGTCAGCGACAGGTAATCGTCGAGGGTGAACTTCTCTTTGCCCGCCAACGGATGCCCCTTGCGCATGGCGCACACGTAACGGTCCTCCATCAACTTGACGTGACGCACTTGCGGGTCAGTGTTGAGCGGCGCATCCACCGCGAAATCGAGACGCCCGGCCGCCAGTTCCTTGGTGGTTTCCCGACGTTTGGACAGAAAGCTTTCGATGATCACCGTCGGCGCCAGGCGACGCAGGCGCTGGAACAGCGGCGGCAGGATCACCGCCTCAGTGAGGTCGGTCATGCTGATGCGATAGGTCTTGACCGCCTGCAACGGGTTGAAAATGCGGCTTTCCTGCACCGACACCCGCAGCAGGGAGAGGGCATTACGCACCGGGCCGATGATGTTTTGCGCCATTGGCGTCGGCACCATGCCTTGGGCGGTGCGCACGAAAAGCGGATCGTTGAAGGTCTCGCGCAGGCGGGCCAGAGCGTTCGAGACTGCCGGTTGAGTAATGCCGACAATCTGCCCGGCGCGAGTCAGGTTGGCTTCGGTGTAGATCGCGTCGAAGACGATGAAAAGGTTGAGGTCGACCTTGCTCAGATTCATTGCACTGCGCTCTCTGCTCTTGTTTTAGGAAGGTAGCTCGATCAGTCGATCATATATCGGTGATGAATGTTAATACACGCCGAGAATAGGCTAGGTAAATTATCAACGCTGTTCTAGCATCGATTGCATGACCTGAACAACTCCTCTGAACCCTCTGTTAAAAAGGTAGAGCTGCCATGGATTTCGCTTATTCGCCCAAGGTCCAGGAACTGCGTGAGCGCGTGACCGCGTTCATGGACACCTACGTTTATCCCGCCGAAGCGGTGTTCGAACGCCAGGTCGCCGAGGGTGATCGCTGGCAGCCGACGGCGATCATGGAAGAACTCAAACTCAAGGCCAAAGCTGAAGGCTTGTGGAATTTGTTTCTGCCTGAATCCGAACTCGGCGCCGGCCTGACCAACCTCGAATATGCGCCACTGGCGGAAATCATGGGCCGCTCGCTGCTGGGCCCTGAACCGTTCAACTGCTCCGCGCCGGACACTGGCAACATGGAAGTGCTGGTGCGTTACGCCAATGAAGAACAGAAACAACGCTGGCTCGAACCGCTGTTGCGCGGCGAGATCCGTTCCGCGTTCGCCATGACCGAACCGGACGTGGCCTCATCCGACGCCACCAACATGGCCGCCCGTGCCGTGCGTGATGGCGACGAGTGGGTGATCAACGGCAAGAAATGGTGGACGTCGGGTGCTTGCGATCCACGCTGCAAGATTCTGATTTTCATGGGCCTGAGCAACCCGGATGCACCGCGCCATGCGCAGCACTCGATGATTCTGGTGCCGGTGGATGCCCCGGGCGTGAAGATTGTGCGTCCGTTGCCGGTGTTCGGTTACGACGACGCGCCTCACGGCCACGCCGAAGTGCTGTTCGAAAACGTCCGGGTGCCGTACGAAAACGTCCTGTTGGGTGAAGGACGCGGCTTCGAAATTGCTCAGGGTCGCCTTGGCCCGGGCCGGATTCACCACTGCATGCGTTCGATCGGCATGGCCGAGCGTGCGCTGGAGCTGATGTGCAAACGTGCGGTCAACCGCACCGCATTCGGCAAACCCCTGGCGCGGCTGGGCGGTAACATCGACAAAATCGCCGACTCGCGGATGGAGATCGACATGGCGCGACTGCTGACATTGAAAGCGGCGTACATGATGGACACCGTCGGCAACAAGGTGGCGAAGAGCGAAATCGCACAGATCAAAGTCGTTGCGCCGAACGTGGCATTGCGGGTGATCGATCGGGCGATCCAGATCCATGGCGGGGCAGGGGTTTCCAACGATTTCCCGCTGGCCTACATGTATGCCATGCAACGCACCCTGCGCCTGGCCGACGGCCCGGATGAAGTGCACCGCGCGGCGATCGGCAAGTTCGAGATCGGCAAATATGTGCCGAAGGAGATGATGCGCAGCGGGCAGTAACACCGCGTCATCGTTCTTCGCGGGCAAGCCCGCTCCCACAGTGTCCGTGTCGTACACAAAATCTGTGAACACCACTGCAACTGTGGGAGCGGGCTTGCCCGCGATGGCGTCGGCCCATTCAACCCATCAACATCAGACTCAATACACCCAAACCTCAACCCGCCGATTCTTGATCCGCCCCTCATCCCCGCTGTTGGCCGCCACCGGCATTTCGGCACCGAAACCGCGAATCTCGCGAAACACCACGCCGCTTTTCACCAATTCTCGCCGCACCGCCATGGCCCGCAGCTTCGACAGCAAGTCGGCCCGCGCCGGGTCGCTCTTGGCGTCGCCAAACCCTGCCAGCGTCACCTGTCGATTGGTTTTGTCGTGCTGCTTTATATAGTCGAGCACCCGCGACAAGTCCTGTCGGGCCTTGTTGTCCAGTGTTGCGCTGCCTTCTTCGAAGCGAAAATTCACCGTCAGCCGCTGGGCATGGCGGCTGAGCGCCTGATAACCCTCTGGCATCAATGCATTTGGCGTGACCGCCATGGCCTGAACGGTCTGAGCGATAAAACCATTGGCGGCGACGATCGCCTGGCCTTTATTGCTTTGGGCGAATTTCACCAAGGCCTGGGCCCAGGGATTTTTCCCATTTGGCGGTAGGTAAAAGAACAGCCGACGGGACAACGGGTAATCTTCCGTCGCGATCAGGCTATTGAGCGGCAGCATGGCCTGGGAGTCGCCATCGACAATGGCCACGGCTTTGGCCTGGCGCACATAAGGCAAACCGATGAAGCCAATGCCTTGCGGGTCCAGACTGACGGCGTCGGACAATTGTTCGCTGGATTCGAATCGTTTCGCGTTGGTGCTCAGCGTTTTCCCATGCGGGCTGAGGACCAGTTCCTTGAACGTGTCATAGGTGCCCGATTGATCATCCCGCGCATAGAGATGAATCGTCCCGCCGGTGCCGCCGAGTGCTTCCCAGGTTTTCGCTTCACCGCTGAAGATTCGCGCCAGTTGTACGGTGTCAAGTTGCTTCAGCGGATTGTGCGGATGAAGGATGATTGCCAGCCCATCGATGGCGATGACCTGCTCGGCTGCCGGGCTTTTCAGGTCGCCCAGCGGTTCAAGATCCGCCCGTTCACTGTCCTTGATCGGACGCGACGACGCCGCGAGATCGGCAGAGGCAATTTTCAGGGCTTTGAACCCGGTGCTGGAACCATGGGCCGCGACCTCCACCTCGACTCGGTGTCCCTGAACGGTTTCGCCGACGATGCGTTGTTCATTGGCTTTGTCCGGGACTTCGCGATGAACCTTGAGCAGGCCCTGTTCGCGCATCATCCCCTCGACCAGCGCCGGGCCCAATGCCGCGCCAATGGTATTGGAGCCCTGGATGCGCAGCACCGGGCCACGTTCGGGCGTCGGCAAATCGCCGGCCGACACCGTCAAGGGCAGCACGGTGGCGAGCATCCACAGGAACAACATGCGCAGCGTCATGCGGCACCTTATAAGCCAAAGAAAGTGCCGGGAGAATAAGACAGTAAGGTTTCTGAACGATGACAGTTACCAAGTGTGGGAGCGGGCTTGCTCGCGAAGGCGATCGATCATTCAACATTGATGTCGACTGACCCACCGCCTTCGCGAGCAAGCCCGCTTCCACATTAGCTTTGTGTAGATTTGTAGGATTAGCTCAACTCAAGCCAGATCGGCGCATGATCGGAGGGTTTTTCCATCCCGCGCAGATCGTAATCCACGCCGGCATCCCTCACTCGCGGCAACAATCCATGGGATGTCAGGATCAGGTCAATCCGCAGCCCGCGCTTGGGCTCATCCTCAAAACCGCGGCTGCGGTAGTCGAACCAGCTGAAACGGTCGGCAACGTCCGGGTTCAGGTGACGGAAGCTGTCCACCAGGCCCCAGTTCTTCAGGCGGGCCATCCATTCGCGTTCCTCGGGCAGGAAACTGCATTTGCCGGTTTTCAGCCAGCGTTTCATGTTGTCCGGGCCGATACCGATGTCGCAGTCTTCCGGAGAAATATTTACGTCGCCCATCACCACAACGGGCTGTTCATTGCTGAACCGGCTTTCCAGCAACTGCTGCAAATCGCTGTAAAAACGTTCCTTGGCCGGGAATTTGGTGGGGTGATCGCGACTTTCGCCCTGTGGGAAATAGCCGTTCATGATGGTCACCGGCACGCCATTGGCGTCGGCGAACGTGCCCCAGATGAAACGCCGCTGAGCGTCTTCTTCGTCAGTGGTAAACCCCTTGTACAGGGCAAGCGGCGCCTGACGCGACAGCAGGGCGACGCCGTAGTGGCCCTTTTGCCCATGGAAATGCACGTGATAACCCAGCGCCTGGACCTCAGCGAGTGGAAACTGATCGTCATGGACCTTGGTTTCCTGCAACCCGATCACGTCCGGTTGATGCTTTTCGATCAGCGCCGCCAGCTGATGGGGGCGAGCGCGCAGCCCGTTGATGTTGAAGGAGACGATCTTCATGGTCGGCAGTCCTGGCAAAAATGCGATGCTAGCTGACATGTAGGAATGGGGCCAGCCTTGGGGTGAGGCGATTCGTTGTGTTCTGTCAGAGATGTGTTGGCAGATCGGGCCTCTTCGCGGGCAAGCCTCGCTCCTACAAGGTTCGCGTCGAGCCACGATTAAATGATCGACATCAAACTTGTAGGAGCGAGGCTTGCCCGCGAAGGCGTCAGCCCAGTCGATGAAGATCCTGGCTTGGTCTATACCTGTCAGGGGAACTGTGAAGCTACCCAAAGGCTCGTACCAATAAGAACGCGGCCTTCTGAGCCGCGCCCCAGGGGAGATCTACCGTTATGCCCGAAACCTCGACCGTCATTGCCGATATTCACATGCTCGACAGCGGCTATTCCCGCGAAGCACGCTCCCTGTTGTATCAGGCGTACCGGCACGAGCCGACATTCGGCTACCTGTTCGAAGCCGAACGCCCCGGTTATGAACAGCGGGTACGGGCAACGGTGCGCGAACTGGTCAAACAACACTTTCTGCAGGATTTGCCGGCCATTGGCCTGCTGGTCAATGACCGCTTGATTGGCATTGCCCTGATCGCACCGCCGCAACGCCGCCTGGGCATCACCGAAAGCTGGGCCTGGCGCCTGCGGATGGTACTTAGCACCGGTTTTCGCTGCACTCGACGCTACTTGGATTACCACGGCGCCGTGATGGCGTGCGTGCCGTCCGACGCGGTGCACGTCTTGCCATTACTGGGCGTTCATCCGCAATTTCAGGGCAAGCACTTCGGCGAACAATTGCTGCAAGCAGTCCATAACTGGTGCGCGGTCGATGAGCACTCCCAGGGCGTGATCCTCGACACCGGGAATCCTCGTTATCTTGAGTTCTATAAGCGTCAGGGCTACGAGGAAATCGGCGAAGTGGCCGTAGGGCCGATTCGTGAGCACGTGTTTTTCCACGCCAACCCGCAGGTGTTACAAACAGCAACGGCTTAAAGTAGAACTTTCGCGGCAGGTCAGGCTCTATCAGGCTCCCAAGCTCGTGATAGCATCCGCGCTATGAAGTTTTCCGGAAGATTTACCAGTGGCGTGATCATGCTGATCTCCAGCTGCACGGTGCTGGCGCAAAGTGAATTGGATGTGCGGATCAAACCGTCCAACGATGAACTGAAGGCCAATATAGAGGGCTATATCGGTAGCCTCGGCGATCGCGATGAAGAAGCCTTGCTGCGCTTCAGTCGTGGCGCCGAAGAACAGGCGCGCAAGGCGGCCCAGGCCATGGGTTATTACCAGCCGCACATCGACAGCGACGTGAAGGGCGGCAAGACGCCGCGCCTGGTGCTGAACATCGACCCCGGCGAGCCCATCCATTTGCGCAACGTCACGGTGCGCATCGAAGGCCCGGCGGCCTCGCTCAAATCTTTTCGTGTACCCCAAAGCGACCTGCTGAAATCCGGCGCGGTGCTTAACCACGGACACTATGAAGACGCCAAGCGGCTGATCCAGAATCAAGCCTCGCGCTATGGCTTTTTCAGTGGGCATTTCACCCGCCAGAAACTGTTGGTGGACCCGCGTGCCGGTGTCGCCGACATCGAATTGATCTACGACAGCGGCCCGCGCTATGCGCTGGGCAAAGTCAGTTTTGAAGGCGACACGCCGTTCGACGAAGACCTGCTGCAACGCATGGTGCCGTTCAAGGCCGGTACGCCCTATGACTCCGAACTGATCGCCGAACTCAATCAGGCGCTGCAATCGAGCGGTTATTTCGAGGGCGTGCGCGTGGACGCGGCGCCGACCGCCTCCAAAGACGATGTGATTCCGGTGGCGGTCAAGCTCGAAACCCGCAAGCCTCGGACCATGGGCTTGGGTCTGGGGTTCTCCACCGACGTCGGCCCGCGAATCAAGGCCAACTGGACCCGGCACTGGGTCAACCCGCAAGGCGACAGCTATGGCTGGGAAGCCGAGCTGTCGGCACCGCGGCAGAACGTCGGGGTGTTTTACGACATTCCCCTGGACCCGCCGCTGACCGACAAACTGCGCTGGGCCGCCGGCTATCAATATGAAGAAATCGCGGGCACCGACTCCCTGAGCAAGCTGCTGACCCTCGGCCCCGAATGGCACAGCAAGTTGCCCAGCGGCTGGCAGCGGGTGGTGTCCCTCAAGTGGCAACGCGAGGAATATCAACTCGGCGACGACTCGGGGCTCAGTACCTTGCTGATGCCCGGCGTGAGTTATTCGTACCTCAAAAGCGACAACCGCATCGACCCGCACAACGGTTATCGCCTGCAATTCGAAACCAAAGTCGCCAAGGAAGGATTGGGTTCGGACACCAATCTGGTCTACGGCACGGCACTGGTCAAAGGCCTGACCACGGTCTTCGATAAACACCGTTTGCTCGGTCGGGTGCAGGTCGGCGGTAGTGCCACCAACGGCTACAAATCAGTGCCGCCATCCTTGCGCTTCTTCGCCGGTGGCGATCAGAGCGTGCGTGGTTACGACTACCAGAGCCTGTCCCCGGAAAACTCCGATGGCGACCGTATCGGTGGCCGTTACATGGTTGCCGGCAGCGTCGAGTACCAATACTCCATCGCCGAAAAATGGCGGGTCGCAACCTTCATCGATCAGGGCAACTCCTTCAACACACTCCAATTGCCGAACCTCAAGACCGGTGTCGGTATTGGCGTGCGCTGGGTCTCGCCAGTGGGGCCGATTCGCCTCGACCTGGCCCATGCGCTGGACGACGACGGCGGCATTCGACTGCACTTTTCCATGGGGCCTGAGCTGTGAAGCGTGGTTTGAAAATAACGCTGCTGGTGATCCCGGCGCTGCTGATGCTGATCGTGCTGACACTGGCCGCGGTCCTTGGTACTCCGGCGGGCAGTCGTTGGGCGCTCGGGTTCGTGCCGGGTTTGACGGTGGAGAATTTCCAGGGGCGTTTGGGGGGACAGTGGAGCGCCGATCATCTGGTGTGGCAGCAGGACAGCAGCCGGGTTGAGCTGAGCAAAGCGATTTTCGCCTGGTCGCCGCTGTGCCTGACGCGGATGACACTGTGCATCGAGCAATTGCAGGCCGAGCAGGTCAGCCTGCAGTTCCCGCCCGGCGTGGAAGAGCCAAGCAGCGGTCCGATCCGTCTGCCGGACTTGAAGTTGCCGCTGGCCATTGAATTGGGTGACGTGCAGGTTGGCCGTCTGATATTCAACGGCAGCGAAGAACTCAAAGGGCTGCAATTGGCTGCGCACTGGACCGCCAAAGGTTTGCAGATCGACTCGGTGCACTTGCAGCGTGACGAACTGAGCCTGAATCTGTCTGGCCTGCTGCAACCCACCGGCAACTGGCCGCTCAACGTCGAAGGCAAACTGACCTTGCCGGCGCCAGGCACCGAGCCTTGGGCTCTGGCTTTGAAGGTCGACGGCGACCTGCTGAAAACCCTGAACCTGAAAGCCGACAGCAGCGGCTACCTGAACGGACAACTCAGCGGCGAGCTGCAACCGCTGGTGGAAAACCTGCCGGCCAACGTGCGGATCACCGCCGACGGCTTCAAACCCAGCGCCGATCTACCGGACACCTTGCAACTCAATCAACTGGAACTCACCGGCGACGGCGACCTGAAAAATGGCTACCAGTTGCTCGGCAAAGCCACGTTACCCGCCGAACTTGGCCCGGTCGCGTTGTTGCTGCAAGGCAAGGTCGACGCCAAGGGCGCGCAGATCGCCGGTCTCGACTTGACGGCCAACGACAAACAAAGCCTCAAACTCACCGGGCTTGTGGACTGGAGCAAAGGCCTGAGCGCTGATGCAAAAATCGACTGGATGGATTTCCCGTGGCACCGTCTCTATCCGTTGATCGACGAGCCGCAAGTGGCGCTGCGCAGTTTTAACGGTGAAGTCTCTTATACCGACGGCAACTACATCGGTAACTTCAAAGCCGCACTGGATGGGCCGGCCGGGGCGTTCAGTCTGAGCAGCCCGTTCAGCGGTGATCTGAGCAAAATCCATCTGCCGCAATTCAAGCTCGAAGCCGGGCAGGGCAAGGCCGAAGGGCACCTGAACCTGCAATTTGCCGACGGCATCGCCTGGGATACCGCGCTGGACCTCTCGGCGCTCAACCCGGCGTACTGGCTCTCGGAGTTGCCGGGCACCTTGGCTGGCTCCTTGCGCAGCAAGGGCGAGATGAAAAACGAAGCGCTCAGCCTGACCGCCGACCTGGACCTCAAAGGCAAACTGCGCGGGCAACCGGCCGTATTGCAAGCCAAGGCCGAGGGCGGCGGCGAGCAATGGAACCTCAGCGCGTTGCAGATTCGTCTCGGTGACAACAGCATCAACGGTCAAGGCAGCCTGCAACAGAAACTCGCCGGCCGGATCGACATCAAGATGCCGCGTCTGGCCCAGCTCTGGCCGCAACTGCGCGGTCAACTCAATGGTCGGGTCGATGTCGCCGGCACGCTCAAGGCGCCTCAAGGCAAGCTCGGTCTGCAAGGCACGCAACTGGCGTTCGAAGACAATCATCTGCAAAGCCTGAATCTGGACGCCACCCTCGACAGCGCCCAGCGGGCGAAGATCGATCTCAAGGGCAGCGGCATTCAGGCCGGCGACACGTCGCTGGGTACGTTGACCGTCAATGGCCAGGGCGATATCAAAAACCAGAAACTGGCCCTCGACCTTCAGGGGCCGAAGCTGAAACTGGCGCTTGGCCTCGACGGCACGCTGGACAAGGGCAATTGGCGCGGGCGTCTGGCCAGTGGCGATATCCAGGCCGGCGGTCAGGACTGGAAGCTGCAAAATCCGGCGAAGCTTGAGCGACTGGCGGATGGCAAAATCAACGTTGGCGCCCATTGCTGGATGTCCGGTGAGGCCAGCTTGTGTGGCGAAGACCAGCGCTTGATGCCCGAGCCGAAGCTGCGTTACCACCTCAAGCAATTCCCCATCGACAGCCTGGCGCAATGGCTGCCGAAGGATTTCGCCTGGAAGGGCAAGCTCAATGCCGACCTGCAACTGGATTTACCGGCCAGCGGCCCGAACGGCCAGGTCAGCATCGATGCCAGTGGCGGCACGTTGCGTATGCGCGAGAAGGAGCAATGGCTGGACTTCCCGTACCAGACCCTGAAACTCACCAGCAAACTCACGCCAAAACGCATCGACACCGACCTCAACTTTGTCGGTGGCAAGCTCGGTGAGCTGATGCTTCAGGCGCAGATCAACCCGCTGGCGAAGAACAAACCGCTGACCGGCTCATTCCGCCTCAGTGGTCTGGACTTGTCGGTAGCGCGACCGTTTGTGCCGATGGTCGAAAAACTCACCGGGCATTTGAACGGCAGCGGCACGCTCTCCGGCGGGTTGCTGGCGCCGCTGGTCAACGGCAACCTTGAGCTGCGCGACGGTGAAATCTCCGGGCCTGAGCTGCCGATGGCGCTCCATGCCTTGCAACTTCAAGCCGAGATTGCCGGTGAAACCGTGCAGTTGCATGGCGGCTGGAAAAGCGGAAAGACCGGGCAGGGCAACCTCAATGGCAACATCGCCTGGGGCCAGGCGTTGGTCGTGGATCTGGCGCTCAAGGGCTCGCAGTTACCGGTCACCGTTGAGCCCTACGCCGCACTGGAAGTCGCGCCGGACCTGAAGATCTCCATGAAGGACGACAGACTGGCGATTGTCGGCAAGGTGCTGGTGCCCAAGGGCGAGATCACCGTGCGTGAGCTGCCGCCGTCCACGGTCAAGGTCTCCGATGACACGGTGATCGTCGGTCAGCAGACCGAAGAGGGCAAACCGCCGATGGCCATGGCGATGGACATCGATGTGGTGGTGGGGGAGGACAAGCTGAGCTTTGCCGGATTCGGCCTGACCGCCAACCTGCAAGGTCATGTGCACATTGGCGACAACATGGACACCCGAGGCGAGCTGTGGCTCAACGACGGGCGTTATCGCGCCTACGGTCAGCGGCTGACGGTGCGCCGGGCGCGTCTGTTGTTTGCCGGCCCCATCGATCAGCCGTATCTGGACATCGAAGCGATCCGCCAGACCGACGACGTGATCGCCGGCATTCGCCTGAGTGGCAGTGCCGAGCAGCCGACCACGCAGATCTTTTCCGAACCGGCGATGAGTCAGGAGCAGGCGTTGTCCTATCTGGTGCTGGGGCGTCCGCTGAGCACCACCGGTGAAGACAACAACATGCTCGCCCAGGCCGCCCTCGGGTTGGGCTTGATGGGCAGTTCGGGTGTAACCAGCGGCTTGGCCAAGGACCTGGGGATTCAGGACTTCCAGCTTGATACCCAGGGCAGCGGGACCAACACTGCGGTGGTGGCCAGTGGCAACATCTCGGAAAAACTCAGCTTGCGTTATGGGGTTGGGGTGTTCGAACCCGCCAACACCATTGCCTTGCGCTACAAACTGAGCAAAAAAGTCTACCTCGAAGCCGCCAGCGGCGTGGCCAGTTCGCTGGATATCTTCTACAAGCGGGATTTCTAAAACCTCGATCCTTTCAGATAGACCGGGTCGCTCCCATCGTAAGCAGGCCCGCCCCCACACGGTTCGGTGTGGTCTTTGTGGGAGTGGGGCGGCGGCGCTTTGAGTGGCCAGTGCCAGGCTCTTGCCCATGGCGTTCACGGCCCCGTCGGCTCCGCGTTGCACGGTGCTGATCATGCCTTCGATTTCCACGGTGGAGGCCTGAGTGCGATGGGCCAAGGCACGAACTTCGTCGGCAACCACGGCAAAACCACGACCTTGCTCACCCGCACGGGCCGCTTCGATAGCGGCATTCAAGGCCAGCAGGTTGGTGTGCTCGGCGATGCTGCAAATCACGTCCAGCACCTTGCTGATCTCCCGGACATTGCCGGCCAGTTCGGTCACTGCCTGGTTGGAACCGGTGATTTCGGCCACCATGTGGGTGATGCCTGTCACGGTCTGTTTTACTTGTGACTGACCGTTAACGGCGTCGCTACTGGCGCTGCTTGAGGCTTGTGAAGTGGTGACGGCGTTACGTGCTACTTCTTCAACCGCAGCGGTCATCTCGTTGACCGCCGTAGCAGCCTGCTGGATTTCATCATTCTGACGGGTTAACCCGCGTGTGCTTTCTTCGGTCTCGGCTGACAGTTCTTCGGCGGCCGAGGCCAGTTGATCCGAAGCGTTGGCGATTTGTGTGAGGGTGCGCTTCAGGCCCCCTTGCATCGCAGAAATGGCATTGAGCAACTGGCCTGCTTGAGGGGTAATCGGATGCCGCGATTGACATCAAAATGTCATCTTTTAATCGCATGAACGCCATGTTCGCTGAGTAATGTTCTCGCCAATGAGATCGATCTCAAGCGAGCGACAATGACTGATTTGAAAGAAGTTGCACGACTGGCAGGTGTATCGCGGGCGACTGCCGCGCGGACCTTTGCCTCCCCCGAAGTGGTGCGTCCGGCGACCCGCGAGCAAGTGTTCGCCGCTGCCCGCGAGCTGGGTTTTCGGCCCAATCGCCTCGGCCGCCAACTGCGTTTGCAAACCACCAACCTGATCGGGGTGGTGGTCCCCAATCTCCTCAATCCGGTGTTCGCCGAGCAGTTCCAGGCAATGGAGCGGGCCGCGCGTTTGCGTGGCTACAATTTGTTGCTGGCGACCACCGATTACAACAGCGAGCGTGAAAGCGCGGTGGTCGAGGAGTTGTTGCGCCAGCGGGTTGACGGGCTGGTGCTGACCGTCACCGATGCCGAAAGCAACCGCGTGCTGCAAAGCCTCGCCAGCGAGGACACGCCGTTTGTGCTGGCTTATCACCAACCGGGCAATCCCGATTACAGCGCGGTGTCGGTCGACAACCGCGCCGGGATGGCACTGGCCACGCGTTACTTGTTGGACGCGGGGCATCGGCGCATTGGCATGGTCGCCGGCCCGGCATTGCAGTCTGACCGTGCCCGTCTGCGTTACGCCGGTTATGGCGACGCGATGCGTGAGCACGGCCTCGACAGCTTGCCGGTGATCGAAATGCCCGCCCATACCCAAGCCGATTTCGCCGCCCTTGAACCTTTTTTGTCCGGACCACAGGCGCCCAGCGCGTTGGTCTGTTCCAACGATTTGCTGGCGATCAGCCTGATCGCCGAACTGCGCCGACACGGCTGGAATGTGCCTCGGCAACTGTCAGTGATCGGTTTCGACGGTATCGCCCTGGGCACGCAAATGCACCCCACGCTGTGCAGCGTGGTGCAGCCAATTGCAACGCTGGCCAGCACGGTCATTGACCAGTTGCTGGCACAAATTGCTGGCGCCGCCCCGGTTTCCCATTGCCTGCCTTGCCATGTCCGGCCAGGCGAAAGTACTCAACCCTATGAGGAGAAACTCGATGATCCGCTTCACTAAAACCCTGGCGGCGTTATGGCTGTGCGGTGTGGCCAGCCTGGCCCAGGCCGCTGAAACGGCGATTTGCTACAACTGTCCGCCGGAATGGGCGGATTGGGGCACTCAACTCAAGGCCATTGCCGACACCACAGGCGTGCAGGTACCGCTGGACAACAAAAACTCTGGCCAGGCCCTGGCGCAGCTGGTTGCCGAGCACGCCGCGCCGGTGGCGGACGTGGTGTATTACGGCGTGACGTTCGGTTTACAGGCACAAAAAGCCGGAGTGGTCGGGACTTATAAACCCAAAGGCTGGGAGCAGATTCCGACGGGGTTGAAAGACCCGCAGGGGCACTGGTTTGCAATTCATTCCGGCACGTTGGGAATCATGGTCAACGTCGATGCGCTGGGTGGCTTGCCGGTTCCGCAGAGCTGGGCTGATCTGCTCAAGCCTGAGTACAAAGGCATGGTCGGCTACCTCGACCCATCCAGTGCATTCGTCGGTTACGTGTCGGCGGTCGCCATTAATCAGGCCATGGGCGGGACCCTGGATAACTTCGCGCCCGCCATTGATTACTTCCAGAAACTGGCGAAAAACGCGCCCATCGTGCCGAAACAAACCGCGTATGCGCGGGTGCTTTCCGGTGAGCTGCCGATTCTGGTCGACTACGATTTCAACGCTTACCGCGCGCGCTACAAAGACAAGGCCAACGTCGCTTTCGTGATCCCCAGGGAAGGCAGCATCAGCGTGCCTTACGTGATGAGCGTGGTCGACAACGCGCCGCATCGCGCCAACGCCGAAAAGGTCCTGGATTTTGTGCTGTCCGACCAGGGGCAGGCGTTATGGGCCAAGGCATATCTGCGTCCGGTTCGTGAGATGAAGATGCCGGCCGACGTCGCCGCGCAGTTCCTTCCAGACAGTGACTATGCCCGCGCCGGCGTGGTCGATTACGAAAAAATGGAGGCGGTGCAGGAAGCCTTTGCTGCGCGCTATCTGAGTGAGGTCAAGTAAGTGACGACTGTGCCGCTCAACGTGCAGGACGTCTCGTCCCGCCACGATGTTTTACAGCGCTTGCGACCAACGGCCGCCTGGGCGCTGGCCCCGGCGGCGGCGGTTCTGCTCGCGTTCTGGCTGTTGCCGCTGGCGCATTTGATTCTGCTGGGTGGGCAACGGCGCGACGGCAGCGACAGTGGCTATTGGCAAGTGCTCAGTAGTGCGCAATACCTTGGCAGCTTGGTGCAGACCTGCCTCCTGGCGGCGTTGGTGGCACTGGCGGCGTTGTTGGTCGGTGGCATCAGCGGGGTGTTTCTCGCTCGCCAGCAGTTCTTCGGGCGCTCGGCGTTGGTTGCGCTGCTGACGTTTCCGCTGGCGTTTCCCGGGGTGGTGGTCGGCTTTCTGGTGATTCTGCTGGCCGGTCGACAAGGCCTTTTTGCCTCGCTCGGTCTGGAGCTGGCGGGTGAGCGCTGGATTTTCGCTTACTCGCTGACGGGGCTGTTCATCGGTTATCTGTACTTCTCGATTCCGCGGGTGATTCTCACGGTGATGGCCGCGTGTGAAAGCCTGGATCGCAGCCTGGAAGAAGCCGCGCACTCACTCGGCGCCGGGCATTGGCGGGTGGTGTGCGACGTGATCGTGCCGGGGTTGGCTCCCGCGCTGGTGTCCTGCGGCGCCATTTGTTTCGCGACGTCGATGGGCGCTTTCGGCACTGCGTTCACCTTGGGCACGCGGCTGAACGTGACCCCCGTGGCCATCTATAACGTGTTCACCAACTACGCCAATTTCACCGTGGCCGCTGCGCTGTCGGTCATCCTCGGAGCGGTCACCTGGGCGGTGCTGTTACTGGCACGGCGCGTGGCCAAACAGTCGGGGACGGTTTTGTGAAACGAACAACACTGTTTATCGCACAGCTGGTTTTTACCCTGCTGGTCTGTGCCTTCATGTTGCTGCCCGTGCTGATGTCGTTGCTGGCGGGGCTGACGCGCAATTACTTCGTCGGGGTGTCCGGTGGCCTGACGTTCGACTGGTTGATTCAGGTCTGGCAAAGCTACTCGCCGACGGTCTGGTTATCGCTGCAATTGGCGGTTGCCTGTGCCGTGTGTGTTTGCGTGATCGGCGTGCCGGCGGCTTATGCCCTGGTGCGGATGAACAACCGCTTCAGCCGCGCATTCGAAGAGCTGATGGTATTGCCCGTGGCCATGCCAGGCTTGGCCACTGCTTTGGCGTTGCTGCTGACCTACGGGCAGTTCGGTGAATTTCGCAGCAGTTGGCTGTTTATCCTGGTGGGTCATGTGCTGTTTACCTTGCCATTTCTGGTGCGCCCAGTGATGGCGGTGATGCAGCGCCAGCACTTGCCGACGCTCGAAGAGGCGGCGGCGAGCCTCGGTGCCGGGCCGATCAAGCGTTTCTTCAGTGTGGTGGTGCCCAATTGTCGGGCCGGGATACTGGCCGGAGTGCTGATGGTCGTCACCCTGTCGCTGGGTGAGTTCAACCTGACCTGGATGCTCCACACACCGATGACCAAGACCTTGCCAGTGGGCCTGGCTGACAGCTATGCCTCGGCGCGGCTGGAAGTGGCCAGCGCCTACACCCTCATATTTCTGTTGATGATCGTGCCGCTGCTGATTGCGTTGCAGGCCATCAGCGCCCGTCTTTCTCGTGGAGAGCGTCGATGACTGGAACCACTATTCGCCTGCAGGGTTGCCGCAAGGCGTTCTCTGACGGAACCGTTGCTGTAGACGATTTGAACCTGACTATCGAGGCCGGGGAAACCTTGGCGATCCTTGGCCCGTCCGGTTGCGGTAAAACCACCACGTTGCGCATGATCGCCGGCCTTGAGCGCCCGGATGTCGGGCAGATTTTCTTTGCCGACAGTGACGTCACACGCCTGCCCATCGAGCGCCGCGACGTGGGCATGGTGTTTCAGAATTACGCGTTGTTTCCGAACCTGGACGTGGCCGGCAATATTGTTTACGGCCTGAAGATAAGAGGCCTGTCGCCCGCCGAACGCAACAAGCGTTGCGCCGAGTTACTGGAACTGGTCGGCCTGCAGGGTCACGGCAAACGCCGCATTCACGAGTTGTCCGGCGGCCAGCGTCAGCGGGTGGCACTCGCCCGTGCGTTGGCCCCCCGGCCTCGGGTGTTGCTGCTTGATGAGCCGTTGGCAGCGCTGGATGCGCAGTTGCGCGAACGGCTGCGCAGCGAGCTGGATCAACTGCTGCGCAGCTTGCGCATTACCTCGGTGTTTGTGACGCACGACCAGGGCGAGGCCATGGCGCTGGGGGACCGGATCCTGGTCATGGAGCGCGGACGCATCGCACAACTGGCCACGCCGCGAGACATCTATCAGCAACCCGCCAACGCGTTTGTCGCCAGTTTCGTCGGCAACCTCAATGCGTTCCCGGTGATCGAGCCGACCGCCCATGGCTTGAAGGTCAGCGGCGGCGAGTTGCCCTGGAAGGGCATCCCTGTGCCGACGACGGTGTACTGCCGTCCTGAGCATTTGCGGGTGATGGACGGTGCCGGGCATGTGCGCGGTCGTCTGGTCGGGCAGTTTTTCCAGGGGGCGCAAAGTCGCCTGTTGGTGGACGTTGGGGCTGGGCAGCCATTGCTGGTCGACAGCGCTGACGGCGTCATTCATGCCACCGGCGCGCTGATTGCCCTGGCCATCGAGCCACACGTGTTGTTCACCCTGCATTCGTGATGTTTTTTGTTTAAGAGCACTTATTTTGAACAGTCCGTTTCTTATTGCGCAGATCAGCGATTTGCACCTTAAAGCCGATCAAAAGCTGACCTATGGCGTGGTCGACTGTCTGGGCGCGTTGCGGCGCGCGGTCGATCATTTGAATGCCAGCCAACCACGCCCTGACATCGTGGTCATCAGCGGCGACCTGGTGGATTTCGGCCGTGCCGATGAATACGCGGTGCTCAAGCGCGAACTGGCGCGATTGCACATGCCTGTCTATCTGGTACCCGGCAATCACGATGATCGCGAGCAGCTACTGGCGGGATTTACCCATCACACTTATTTGCCGACTAACGCCAATGCGCCGCTCGATTGGGTGGTCGAGGAGCACCCGGTACGCCTGATCGGCCTGGACTCGACCCGGCCGGGCGCCCATGGCGGTCAATTGCTGGACAGCCAGTTGCGCTGGCTCGATGAGCAATTGTCCCGTCGCCCCCATGTACCGACGCTGTTGATTCTCCATCATCCGCCGTTTATCACCGGTATCGGCCACATGGACCACGAGCCGTTTATCAATACCGCGGCGCTGGAAGCGCTCGTCGCTCGCCATCCGCAGGTAGAACGCTTGCTTTGTGGGCATCTGCATCGGCCGATGCAGCGTCGCTTCGGCGGCTCGCTGAGTTGTGTGTGCCCCGGCACTTCCCACCAGATTGTGCTGGATCTGGAGGCATCCGCGCCCGCACATTTCAATCTGGAGCCAGCGGGGTACCTGGTGCATCGCTGGCATCCGCAACAAGGTCTGGTGACCCACAACGCCGTGTTCGGTGAATACGCCGGGCCTTATCCATTTTATGACGTTCATGGATTGATCGACTGATAACACCAGGACGATGACGATGCTGTCCTTATTTAGCTTGGGGAGGTTTTAACGACGGCCACTTAGTACGGTTACACGACGTTTATCTCAATGATGACTTAATGCTCGGGCTTATCCATTGGCGGGCCCGTTGCTTCCTGCTGTCTTTTTACTGCGCACAGAACATGGTTTCTGCGCTGGAGTTCGCCCTGATGAAAGCCTCGCTTCAAGTATTAAGTTTTTTGACCGGCGGTTTGGGCATGGCCCTGAGTCCCCTGGCGTCTGCTGATTTCATTAATGACAGTAAAGCCAACTTGAACTTGCGTAACTTCTATTTCAATAACGATAACCGCGACGGTGCCGCCGCGCCGTCGAAAACCGAAGAGTGGGGCCAAGGCTTCATGCTCAACTATCAGTCGGGGTTCACCGACGGTACGGTGGGTTTCGGTCTGGATGCGATCGGTTTGCTTGGGATCAAGCTCGATAGCGGTGAAGGACGGCATGTCGGCAGTTCAATGATTCCCAGCGATGGCGATAAGGCCGCGGATCAATGGGGGCGTGTCGGTGCGACGGCAAAGATGCGGTTCTCCAAGACCGAGTTGCGCTACGGCACCTTGCAGCCGAAGTTGCCGATTCTGGTGGCGAACGATGGTCGACTGCTGCCGCAAACCTTTGAAGGCGGTCAGGTCACCAGCAACGAACTCGATAACCTGACCTTTACCGCCGGCCAAATTGAGCATGCTACTGGCCGCGGTTCCAGCGACAGTGCCGGCCTGGCGGTGGCGGGCGCCACCCAGGAAAGCAACAAGTTCACCTTTGCCGGCGGTGATTACAAACTGACTAAAGACCTGACTGCCCAGTATTACTACGCCAATCTCGAAGACTATTACCAACAGCACTTCGCCGGTTTATTGCATGTTCTGCCGTTGGGTGAATACGGCTCGCTGAAAACCGACTTGCGATATTTCAAGACCACTTCCGATGGCAAGAACAGCAATGCAGCCGGGCGTGCCAGTGGTTACAAGTTTGGTGGTTATACCAAAGGCGGGACGGGTGAAATCGACAACGATACCTGGAGTGCGGCATTCATTTACTCGTTAGGCGGCCATGCCATTACGGCGGGTTATCAAAGCGTTTCCGATGACAGCAACTTTGCTCAACTCAATCAGGGCGGGTTGGTCGACAAAGGCGAGGGCGGCGCCAGTCTTTATCTGTACACCGACCGCACCATCCAAACCTTCATCCAGGCCGGCGAACGGACCGCTTTCGCGCAATACGCCTACGACTTCGCCGCAATGGGAGTTCCGGGCCTGAAGGCGTCGGTCATGTACCTCAAGGGCAACAACATCCAGACGACCAGCGGCCAGGACGCGAGCGAATGGGAGCGCGATATATCCCTGGATTATGTAATTCAAAGTGGCGCGTTGAAAAACGTCGGTTTCGGCTGGCGCAACGCAATGTTACGCAGCGATATCGCCCGCAACCAGGATCAGAATCGCCTGATCGTGAGCTATTCCATTCCCCTGATGTAAGCCCGCCTTCAAGCCCATCGGCGAACAGGTTCACGATCATGTGCGTGAACCTGTTCCTGCCGACGATTTGCCCCTTCGTTCCCCGCCGCTGATCAGCCAAATACAAAGCATCCTAACTAATGCGTTGACATTGGCTGCCTAGGCAGTAATATCTCGACATACATTCTCTGCCTAGGCAGCTAATTGGTGTTCAGATGAAACATTTCAGCTCATACGATTTCCATAATTGCCATCTCGGCCTCCTGCTCGGACGCGCCGCGCTGCTCAAGGACCGGATCATCGACACGCACATGGAACCCCACGGCATCACCGCCGCGCAGTTCAAGGTGCTGATCATCATGGCCCAGTTCGGCGTCGATACCCCGGCCGAGCTATGCCGTCACCTATCGCTGGACAGCGGTTCGATGACTCGCATGCTCGATCGTCTGGAACAGAAAGGTTTCCTCGCCCGCCAACGCTCCGAGGCGGACCGCCGTCAGGTTCAGTTGGTGCTGACCGAACAGGGCCAGCAGCTGACCGACCAGTTGCCGCAGATCGGCGCCGACGCCATGAATGAACTGGCCGGCGCCATCACCCCGGAAGAATTGAAAACCCTGGAACAGATCCTGAAGAAAATTCTGGTAGCAGCGGGTGACTCGATCACCTTGTTGCGGGTAGGTGGCGATGAACAGTAAAAGCCTGCGTAGCGGACTGAGCCTGGTGCTGTTGGCCATGAGCCTTGCCGGTTGCGCCAGTTACAGCGGCCTGACCACCGAAGGCGTCAGCCTCGATGCGAAAAATCTCAAGGCCGGGCAATCCCTCAACGGCGTGACCCTGTCACCCGCCGCGTGGCCGAAAAGCGACTGGTGGAAAAACCTCGGCGACCCGCAGCTTGACGGTCTGATCCGCGAAGCCCTGCACGACAGCCCCGACATGCAAATCGCCGACGCCCGTGCCCATCAGGCCAGCGCCGCCGCGTATGCCGCCGATGCCGCACGGATGCCGACTCTGGATGCCAGCGCCGGTGTCAGTCGTTCGCGTCTGGCTCGCGATCAGGACCCGAGCGGGCAGGGCGGCACCTACTCCACCGTGCGTAATCTCGGCGCCAAGTTCAATTACAACTTCGACCTCTGGGGCGGTCAGCGCGATGCCTGGGAAGCCGCATTGGGCCAGGCCCGCGCCGCCGAAGTCGATCAGCAGGCCGCGCAGCTGACCTTGTCCGCCGACGTCGCCCGCGCCTACAGCGATTTGGGCCAGGCACACATCATCCATGACCTGGCCAGTGAAGACCTCAAGCGCACCAAGCAAATGCTCGACCTGAGCCAGCGTCGCCTGAACTCGGGGATCGACAGTCAGTACCAGTTCCAGCAGACCGAAAGCCTGGAAGCCAGCGCCGAAGCCAGCCTGATAGACGCCGAGAAACGCCTGCAAAGCGCGAAAATCGCTTTGGCTGTGCTACTCGGCAAAGGCCCGGATCGCGGCAATGAAATCGCCCGGCCGAAAATCCTTCAGGCCAGCGCAGTGGCACTGCCATCGGTGTTGCCGGCCGAGTTACTGGGTCGTCGTCCAGACCTGGTAGCCGCCCGCTGGCGGGTCGAAGCGGCGAGCAAGAACATCGCCGCCGGCAAAACCCAGTTCTATCCCAATCTGAACCTTAGCGCCGCGGCCGGTGCCGAATCGTTATTGGGAGACGCAATGTTCGGTTCCGCCAGTCGCTTCTTCAATATCGCGCCGACCATCTCGGTGCCGATTTTCGACGGCGGCCGTTTGCGTGCCGACCTTGATTCCCGCGACGCCGATTACGACCTCGCGGTGGCGCAGTACAACAAAAGCCTGGTGAAAGCCCTGGGCGATGTCAGCGACACCATCAACCAGCTGCGTGATATCGGCCGGCAAATCGGCGCCCAGCAACATGCGACCGACATTGCCCAGGATTCTTACAACACCGTGGTCCAGCGTTACGGTTCCGGTATCGGTAACTACCTGGACGTGCTCAGCATCGAGCAGCAATTGCTCCAGGCCCAGCGTCAGCTGGCCAACCTGAATGCCGAGCAGATCGACCTGTCGATTCAATTGATGCAGGCGCTGGGTGGCGGTTTTCAGGGCGAAACCCTGACCGCAGCCAACGCAATCCCAGCCACGCAGCACAACTAATTCAAGGTACTCGTCATGGCCACTGTCGATACAACCCCTGCTCCAACTGATATAGCGTCTGACAACGCTCAAGACACGAGCAATCCACGCAAACGCAAAGTGATGCTGTTTGTACTGACCCTCGTGGTCATCCTCGCCGGGCTCGGCGTCTGGGGTTATCACGAACTCTTCGGTCGCTGGAATGAAAGCACCGACGACGCCTATGTGAACGGCAACGTGGTGGAAATCACCCCGCTGGTCACTGGTACCGTGGTCAGCATTGGCGCCGACGATGGCGATCTGGTCCACGAAGGCCAGGTGCTGATCAACTTCGACCCGAACGATGCCGAAGTCGGGCTGCAAAGTGCCCAGGCCAATCTGGCCCGCACCGTGCGTCAGGTGCGCGGTTTGTACAGCAACGTCGACGGCATGAAAGCCCAGGTCAATGCGCAGCAGGCTGAAGTGCAAAAAGCTCAGGACAACTTCAATCGCCGGAAAAACCTCGCCGCTGGCGGCGCGATTTCCCAGGAAGAACTGTCCCATGCTCGCGATGACCTGACCTCGGCGCAAAACGCCCTGGCCAACGCCAAACAACAGCTCATGACCACCAGCGCGCTGGTCGATGACACCGTGGTGTCGTCGCACCCGGACGTAATGTCCGCTGCCGCGCAATTGCGTCAGGCGTACCTGAACAATGCCCGCAGCACCTTGATCGCACCGGTCACCGGTTACGTTGCCAAACGCAGCGTGCAACTGGGGCAGCGGGTCCAGCCGGGCACCGCGCTGATGGCGGTGATCCCGCTGGATCAACTGTGGATCGACGCCAACTTCAAGGAAACCCAACTGCGTGACATGCGCATCGGTCAGCCAGTGGACATCGAAGCCGACCTCTACGGCAGCGACGTCAAATACAGCGGCACCATCGACAGCCTTGGCGCCGGGACCGGCAGCGCGTTTGCCTTGCTGCCGGCGCAGAACGCCACCGGTAACTGGATCAAGATCGTCCAGCGGGTGCCGGTACGCATTCACATCAACACCGAAGAACTGGCCAAGCACCCGTTGCGGGTCGGCCTGTCGACTCAGGTCGATGTGAACCTGCATGACCAGAGCGGTCCGGTGCTGGCGCAACAGCCGCCGCAACAGGCGTCGTTCAGCACCAGTGTCTACGACCGTCAGTTGGCCGAGGCCGACGCGATGATCACCCAGTTGATCCACGACAACAGCGCCGCGGTCATTAAAACCGCGCACCGCTGATTCGCCACAGCTCGCTCCCACAAGGTCAGCTGCGTCAGTAACAGGCGCAGCGCCATCCTCGTTCCAAAGGATTCGCGATGAGCAAAAACGCCTCTTTCTCGCCGCCCAGCCTGGTGCTCAGCACCATCGGCCTGTCGCTGGCGACGTTCATGCAGGTGCTCGACACCACCATCGCCAACGTGGCCTTGCCGACGATTTCCGGCAACCTGGGCGTGAGTTCGGAGCAGGGCACCTGGGTGATTACCTCGTTTGCCGTGAGCAACGCCATTGCGCTGCCGCTGACCGGTTGGCTCAGCCGGCGCTTTGGCGAGGTGAAGCTGTTTCTCTGGGCGACGATGCTGTTCGTGCTGGCGTCGTTTCTCTGCGGTATCTCGACCTCGATGCCGGAGCTGATCGGCTTTCGGGTGCTTCAAGGCTTGGTGGCCGGGCCGTTGTACCCGATGACCCAAACGCTGTTGATCGCGGTCTATCCGCCCGCCAGGCGAGGCATGGCCCTGGCGTTGCTGGCAATGGTCACGGTGGTGGCGCCGATTGCAGGGCCCATCCTCGGCGGCTGGATCACCGACAGCTACAGCTGGCCGTGGATTTTCTTTATCAACGTACCGATCGGGGTTTTCGCGGTGATGGTGGTGCGCCAGCAACTCAAGGCGCGTCCGGTGGAGACCAGTTACCAGCCGATGGATTACGTGGGTTTGATCTCCTTGATCATTGGTGTCGGCGCACTGCAGGTAATCCTCGACAAGGGCAATGACCTGGACTGGTTCGAATCGAATTTCATCCTGATCGGCGCGGCTATTTCGGTGATAGCACTGGCGGTATTCGTGATCTGGGAAATGACCGACAAACACCCGGTGGTCAACCTGCGGCTGTTTGCTTACCGTAATTTCCGCATCGGCACCGTTGTGTTGGTGCTGGGTTACGCCGGGTTCTTCGGCATCAACCTGATCCTGCCGCAATGGTTGCAAACCCAGATGGGCTACACGGCCACTTGGGCGGGGCTGGCGGTGGCGCCGATCGGTATTTTGCCGGTGCTGATGTCGCCGTTTGTCGGTAAATACGCACACAAGTTCGACCTGCGGCTGCTGGCCGGCCTGGCGTTCCTGGCGATTGGCCTGAGCTGCTTCATGCGTGCCGGGTTTACCAACGAAGTGGACTTCCAGCACATCGCCCTGGTGCAGCTGTTCATGGGCATTGGCGTGGCGCTGTTCTTCATGCCGACCCTGAGCATCTTGATGTCGGACTTGCCACCGAGCCAGATTGCCGATGGCGCGGGGCTTGCGACCTTCCTGCGGACCCTGGGCGGTAGTTTTGCCGCGTCGTTGACCACCTGGATCTGGATTCGCCGTGCCGATCAGCACCATGCCTATTTGAGTGAAAGCATCTCCACCTATGAGCCGGCGACCCGGGATGCCCTGAATGCGCTGGGCGGGGCGGGCAACCCGGCCTACGCGCAGCTGGATCATGTGCTGACCAGTCAGGCGTACATGCTCTCCACCGTGGATTACTTCACGTTGCTGGGGTGGGCGTTCATGGGGTTGATTGTGCTGGTGTGGCTGGCGAAACCGCCGTTTGCGGCGAAAGCGGGGCCGGCTGCTGCCGGTCATTGAGCGAAACCCTGTAGGAGTGAGGCTTGCCCGCGAAGGCGTCACCACATTCAACATCAATGTTGACTGATATGACGCCTTCGCGGGCAAGCCTCGCTCCTACAAGGATTTCACTCTGCAGTCAGGCGCGGGTTACCAAAATCAAACGGCGCCAGCGCAAACCCTTGCTCATCCACCTGCAACGCCCAGCCCTGACGATCCCAATCCCCCAACACAATGCGTTTGGCCGCCTGCTCGCCAATCTGCAACTTGTGGATGGCGGGGCGATGGGTGTGCCCGTGGATCAGGGTTTTCACGCCATATTGCTGCATGATCCGCGGTATTTCTTCCGGCGTGACATCAACAATGTCATTGGCCTTCATCCGCGTCTGCGCACGGCTTTCACTGCGCAGCTTGCGCGCCAGTTTATGGCGAGTGCGCAAGGGCAGGTGCCGCAGGACAAACAGGGTGATCGGGTTACGCAGGTAGCGTCGCAGCTTCATATAGCCGACGTCGCGGGTACAGAGGCTGTCGCCGTGCATCAACAGCACCGGCTCGCCGTAAAACTGCACGACACTCGGGTCTTTGAGCAAGGTGCAGCCGGCTGCTTTGCAGAAGGCCTTGCCGAGCATGAAGTCGCGATTGCCGTGCATCAGAAAAATGGCCGTGCCGCTGTCGCCAAGTTCGCGCAGGGCCTGGCAGATGGAACGCTGGAACGGCGTCATGGCATCGTCGCCAATCCACGCCTCGAAAAAGTCGCCCAGAATGTACAACGCACTCGCCGAGCGGGCGCGTTCGGCGAGCAAATCCAGAAACGCCCGGGTAATGTCCGGGCGCTCCTCTTCCAGATGCAAGTCTGAAATCAGCAATATCACGCTTCGATGATCTCGGCTTTCTCGATGATCACGTCTTCTGCGGGTACGTCCTGGTGGCCGGCTTTGGAGGTGGTGGCCACGCCTTTGATCTTGTCGACTACATCGGTGCCTTCAACGACTTTAGCGAACACCGCGTAGCCCCAACCCTGAGTGGTTTTGCCGCTGTGGTTCAGGAAGCTGTTGTCAGCCACGTTGATGAAGAACTGGGCGGAAGCCGAATGCGGCTCCATGGTGCGGGCCATGGCCACGCTGTACTTCACGTTCGGCAGGCCGTTGTCGGCTTCGTTCTGGATGCTTGGGCGCTTGTCTTTCTTTTCTTTCATGCCTGGCTCGAAACCGCCGCCCTGGATCATGAAGTTACCGATGACGCGGTGGAAAACAGTGTTTTCGTAGTGACCGGCTTTAACGTACTCGATGAAGTTGGCCACGGTGATCGGGGCTTTCTCAGCGTTCAGTTCCAGGACGATGTCGCCATGGTTGGTGGTCAGTTTGACTTGGGTCATGATCATCACTCTTTATGAGGTAAAGCGTTTTCTATGAATTCGTGGGTTTCGGGGCGTTCAGGCCCTCAACCGGTCCGGCCAAATTCGGCCAAGGTGCGCAGTTTAGCGTGCCGGGCGCGAATTTCGAGGCTGTTTTTCATTGGCAACCGATTAAATGCAACCGATTGCCGGCCTGCTCTGTCAGCCACTTGACAGCATCGGCTATGATAAGCCCCTTTGATTTATAACAGCCGCTTTGATTTGGCCAACTGGCCGCGCACTTGTACGTTCAAGGATCCTATGAGCAAGCCCACTGTCGACCCTACCTCGAATTCCAAGACTGGCCCTGCCGTGCCGGTCAACTTCCTGCGGCCGATCATCCAGGCAGACCTGGACTCGGGTAAGCACACGCAGATCGTCACCCGTTTCCCGCCTGAGCCCAACGGCTACCTGCACATCGGTCACGCCAAGTCGATCTGTGTGAACTTCGGCCTGGCCCAGGAATTCGGCGGTGTCACGCACCTGCGTTTCGACGACACCAACCCGGCCAAGGAAGACCAGGAATACATCGACGCGATCGAAAGCGACGTCAAATGGCTGGGTTTCGAATGGTCCGGTGAAGTGCGCTATGCCTCGCAGTATTTCGACCAGTTGCATGACTGGGCGGTAGAGCTGATCAAGGCCGGCAAGGCTTACGTTGACGATCTGACCCCTGAGCAGGCCAAGGAATACCGCGGCAGCCTGACCGAGCCGGGCAAAAACAGCCCGTTCCGTGACCGCTCCGTGGAAGAAAACCTGGACTGGTTCGCCCGCATGCGCGCCGGCGAGTTCCCTGACGGCGCACGCGTGCTGCGGGCCAAGATCGACATGGCCTCGCCGAACATGAACCTGCGCGACCCGATCATGTATCGCATCCGTCACGCGCATCACCACCAGACCGGCGACAAGTGGTGCATCTACCCGAACTACGACTTCACCCACGGTCAGTCGGATGCCCTCGAAGGCATCACGCACTCGATCTGCACCCTGGAGTTCGAAAGCCACCGTCCGCTGTACGACTGGTTCCTCGACAACCTGCCAGTGCCGGCGCACCCGCGTCAGTACGAGTTCAGCCGCCTGAACCTGAACTACACCATCACCAGCAAGCGCAAGCTCAAGCAACTGGTCGATGAAAAGCACGTTCATGGCTGGGACGATCCGCGCATGTCCACGTTGTCGGGTTTCCGCCGCCGTGGCTATACGCCGAAATCGATCCGCAACTTCTGCGAAATGATCGGCACCAACCGTTCCGACGGCGTGGTCGATTTCGGCATGCTCGAATTCAGCATCCGTGACGACCTCGACCACAGCGCTCCGCGCGCCATGTGCGTACTGCGTCCGTTGAAAGTCGTGATCACCAACTACCCGGAAGGCCAGGTCGAGAACCTCGAATTGGCGTGCCACCCGAAAGAAGACATGGGCGTGCGCGTCCTGCCGTTCGCCCGTGAGCTCTACATCGACCGTGAAGACTTCATGGAAGAGCCGCCGAAAGGCTACAAGCGCCTGGAGCCGAACGGCGAAGTGCGTCTGCGCGGCAGCTACGTGATCCGTGCCGACGAAGCGATCAAGGACGCCGAGGGCAACATCGTCGAACTGCGTTGCTCCTACGATCCGCAAACCCTGGGCAAGAACCCTGAAGGCCGCAAGGTCAAAGGCGTGGTGCACTGGGTGCCGGCCGCGGCCAGCGTCGAATGCGAAGTGCGTCTGTACGATCGCCTGTTCCGTTCGGCCAACCCTGAAAAGGCCGAAGACAGCGCCAGTTTCCTGGACAACATCAACCCTGACTCGCTGCAAGTCCTCACCGGTTGTCGTGCCGAGCCTTCGCTTGGCAATGCACAGCCGGAAGACCGTTTCCAGTTCGAGCGCGAAGGTTACTTCGTCGCGGATATCAAGGACTCGAAACCAGGTCATCCGGTGTTCAACCGTACCGTGACCTTGCGTGATTCGTGGGGCCAGTGATTCAAGGAAACTAAAGTGCTTACGATCTACAACACGCTCACCAAGAGCAAAGAAGTCTTCAAGCCTCTGGATGGCAACAATGTGCGCATGTACGTCTGCGGGATGACCGTGTACGACTACTGCCACATTGGCCATGGCCGCAGCATGGTCGCGTTCGACCTGGTGACCCGCTGGTTGCGGTTCAGCGGTTATAACCTGACCTATGTGCGTAACATCACCGACATCGAAGACAAGATCATCAATCGGGCGAAGGAGAACGGCGAGCCGTTCGACGCGCTGACCGAGCGCATGATCACCGCGATGCACGAGGACGAGGCGCGCCTCAACATCCTCAAGCCGGACATGGAACCGCGCGCCACCGATCACATCGCTGGCATGCAAACCATGATCCAGACCTTGATCGACAAGGGCTATGCCTACGCACCGGGCAATGGCGACGTGTACTACCGCGTCGCCAAGTTCATGGGCTACGGCAAGTTGTCGCGCAAGAAGATCGAAGACCTGCGCATCGGCGCACGGATCGAAGTCGACGAGTCGAAACAGGACCCGCTGGACTTCGTGCTGTGGAAAGCCGCCAAGCCGGGCGAGCCGAGCTGGGAATCGCCGTGGGGCGCCGGTCGTCCGGGCTGGCACATCGAGTGCTCGGTGATGTCGACCTGCTGCCTCGGCGAGACCTTCGACATTCATGGCGGCGGCAGCGACCTCGAGTTCCCGCACCACGAAAACGAAATCGCCCAGAGCGAAGCGGCCACCGGCAAGACCTACGCCAACACGTGGATGCATTGCGGCATGATTCGCATCAATGGCGAGAAGATGTCCAAGTCCTTGAACAACTTCTTCACCATTCGCGACGTGCTCGACAAGTACCACCCGGAAGTCGTGCGGTACCTGCTGGTGTCGAGCCACTACCGCAGCGCCATCAACTATTCGGAAGACAACCTCAAGGACGCCAAAGGCGCACTGGAGCGTTTCTACCATGCGTTGAAAGGCCTGCCGAGCGTGGCGCCGGCTGGCGGCGAAGCCTTCGTCGAGCGCTTCACTCAGGTGATGAACGATGACTTCGGCACGCCGGAAGCCTGCGCGGTGCTGTTCGAGATGGTGCGCGAGATCAACCGTCTGCGCGAGAGCGATCTCAATGCGGCGGCCGGTCTGGCGGCGCGCTTGAAGGAACTGGCAAGCGTCCTGGGTGTGTTGCAGCTTGAGGCCGATGACTTCCTGCAGGCCGGTGCCGAAGGGCGGGTCGATGCGGCGCAAGTCGATGCACTGATTCAGGCTCGTCTGACGGCCCGTGCCAATAAAGACTGGGCCGAATCCGACCGCATCCGCGACCAGCTCACCGCCATGGGCGTGGTGCTGGAAGACGGCAAGGGCGGGACGACCTGGCGATTGGCTGACTGATTGCTGCGTTCGTTACGCCTTTCACAAAAACGAAAACCCGCCTTGTGCGGGTTTTTGTTTGTTTGAAGATCAAAAGATCGCAGCCTTCGGCAGCTCCTGCACCGGACGGCGTCCAACCGCGTCATTGGGCGAACGAAATCCTGTAGGAGCTGCCGAAGGCTGCGATCTTTTGATCTTCGCTTTTAACCTTCCAGCTGGCGCAATCGCTTGTAAAGGGTGTTGCGACTAACCCCGAGCCTGCGGGCTAAATGGGAAATATTGCCTCCCGCCGCCTGCAACTGCCGATTCAATGCCTCGGCATCATTCAAATCAATCGCTACCGGCTCCGGCGAATCCACCGGTTCCATCTCCAGATCGACAAAAAAATCATCCGGCAAATGCTCGGGCCGCACCGGTTGCTCCTCGGCCATGGCCAGCGCTACCTGCATCACACTGCTCACCTGACGTAAATTCCCCGGCCATGGATGACGACTGAACAGCTCCATCACTTCGGGACTCAACCCAGCCCACTGCGATGGTTCACGATGCTGTTCCCACAAGCGCTTGAACAGCGCCTGCTTGTCGCTGCGCTCCCTGAGTGGCGGCAGCTCCAGGGTCAAACCACCGATGCGGTAATAAAGATCTTCACGAAACCGCCCCAACTGAACCTGCTCGCGCAATGAGCGATTGGTCGCTGAAATGATCCGGATGTCTACCGGGAACAGCTCGCTGCTACCCACCGGTTGCACGCAACGTTCCTGCAAAACGCGTAACAACCGAGCCTGGGTCGGCAACGGCATGTCGCCGATTTCATCGAGGAACAGCGTGCCTTTGTCGGCCTTGCGGATCAGGCCGATGCTGCCTTTCTGGTTGGCGCCGGTGAACGCGCCTTTCTCGTAGCCGAACAGCTCGGATTCCACCAGTTCGGCGGGGATGGCTGCACAGTTGACGGCAATGAACGGCTGTTTGCTGCGCGAGCTGGCCTGGTGCAGGGCTTTGACGAACACTTCCTTGCCGACCCCGGTCTCGCCGTGGATCAGCAGGGGGATGTCTTTCTCCAGCAAGCGCTCGGCCTGACGCACGGCTTTTTCCACGCGACTGTCGCCGAAATGCAGGGTGTTGAGGCTGATCGCGTTCGATGCGGCGACTTTCGGCTCGGTACTTTTGGGCTCAGCAAACACCCTGGGCTGAATCGATGCCTGCTTCGGTCGCTTCAACAAACACTGAAAACGATTACGCCCGGATGTCTGCAAGGCGAACGGCAATCCATCGGGTTGATTGATCAATTCCAGCAGCGACACCTTGAACAGACTCTCGACACTCACCCGCGACAGGCTGATGCCCAGCAGATTGTCGGCCCGGCGATTGGCGGACAGCACCTGGCCGCTTTCATCGAAGATCAGCAACCCGGCCCATTGGCTGTCGAGGTTGTTCAGCCCGGTGTTGAAGGTCAGTTGGAAATGCTGGCCGTGGAACAGGTTGAGGATCAGCCGGTTCTCCACGGTCTGGCTCATCATCTTGACCATGCCCAGGGTATGAGACGGCGGCAGGTAGCTGTCGCTGGACACATCCAGCACCGCGATCACCTTGCGCTCGGCATCGAAAATCGGCGCGGCGGAACCGGTCATGAAACGGTTGGCCTTGAGAAAATGTTCATCGTGCTCAATGTGCACTGCCTGTTCGCAGGCCAGCGCGGTGCCGATCGCATTGGTACCGCTGCAATGTTCCATCCAGCTGGCGCCCGCGCTGAAACCGCGGGTCAGGCTCGGCTCGATGAAACGCTGGGTGCCCCAGGACGTCAGCACCTGGCCCTGATTGTCGGCGAGCATGATCAGGCAATTGGAGTTGCTGAGGATGTTCTCGTAATACGGCAGGACTTCCTGATGGGTGGTCTGCACCAATGAATGCTGGCTCTCCAGTAACCGGGCGATGCCAGCGGCCGGCAACTGATCGAACGCCGGCGCGCTCTGATGATTGAGCCCGAACGCGCGGCAGCGGGACCAGGAGTTCTGGATGATGGCGTCGTGGGAGAGCGGCGGGGCAGGTGCGGCCATGGCATTCAGCCTCTAAATAAAGCTTTTTATTGTTGTTATAGGTTTTGCATCACGTTCAAACGCCACGTACCCCGTAGGAGCCAGGCTTGCCGGCGAAGGCAATTTCGATGACGCCTTCGCCGGCAAGCCTGGCTCCTACGGGGGCAATGTGTGGCTGAAAACATCCGTAGAGTGTTGTTCACATTTGTTCATTGTCAATCGTTGAACTGTTCAATTGTTCAGTCGCGGTTGTTCATTTCTGTTCAGCAACGAACGCGGTTTCTATCTCATTTGAAGGAATTTCCAGCCAGATCAACCGCTTGGATTTTCTGGCACGAATGTCGCTGTAGTGCTCCGGTCGCTTGACTCCAATAATAAAAAGGCCGAGCCATGTCACTAATCCTGGAGCACGTCAGTCGCACCGTCGAGGGCCAGACCTGGATCGACGATGCGTGCCTTAACTTCGAACCCGGATCGTTCAACGTTTTGCTCGGTCGCACGCTGTCCGGCAAAACCAGCCTCATGCGCCTGATGGCAGGTCTGGACAAGCCCGACAGTGGCCGCATCCTGATGAACGGCGTCGACGTCACCCAGCGTCCGGTGCGGTTGCGCAATGTGTCGATGGTCTATCAGCAGTTCATCAATTACCCGACCATGACGGTGTTCGAGAACATCGCATCACCCCTGCGCCAGTCCGGTGTTTCCAATGAGCTGATCCAGAGCAAAGTGCTGGAAACCGCGAAGATGTTGCGCATCGAGAAATTCCTCCAGCGCCATCCTTTGGAACTCTCCGGCGGCCAGCAACAGCGCACGGCGATGGCCCGGGCGCTGGTCAAGGACGCCGAGCTGATTCTGTTCGACGAGCCGCTGGTCAACCTCGATTACAAGCTGCGTGAAGAGCTGCGTCAGGAAATGCGCGAGCTGTTCAAGGCCCGGCACACCATCGCGATTTATGCCACCACGGAACCCAACGAAGCCCTGGCGCTGGGTGGCACCACCACGATTCTTCACGAAGGTCGGGTGATTCAGAGCGGCAAGTCCTCCGAGGTTTATCACCAGCCGCAAACGGTGCTGGCGGCTGAGCTGTTCTCCGAGCCGCCGATCAACCTGATGCCGGGGCGCATCGCCGGCAACGAAGTCAGTTTCGCCAATTTTGTGCATTTCCCGTTGAACGTCGATCTACGCCCGGTGGGCGAGGGCGAGTTCCGTTTCGGCGTGCGCCCCAGCCACATTTCGCTGGTGCCGAGCAACGATGACGATCTGGAACTGGCGGTGACCGTCGAAGTGGCCGAGATCAGCGGCTCGGAAACCTTCCTGCACGTGCGCAACGAGTATTTCCTGCTGGTGCTGCATTTGCCGGGTGTTCATGAATACGACGTCGACGCGCCGATTCGCATCTATATCCCGACCCATAAACTGTTTGTGTTCGATATGCAGGGGCGGCTGGTTCAGGCGCCCGGTCGCCGCATTGCGAGGGTTGCCTGATGGCCGAAATCCGTTTGCAGAGCCTTGCCCACAGCTACACCCCTACGCCGACCGGCCCTGAGGATTACGCGATTCGCGAGATGGACCACGTCTGGGAGCAGGGCGGCGCTTATGCGCTGCTCGGACCCTCGGGGTGCGGCAAGTCGACCTTGCTCAACATCATTTCCGGGTTGCTCAGCCCGTCCCAGGGCCAAGTGCTGTTCGACAGCAAAGTGGTCAACGAACTGACCCCGGAAAAGCGCAACATCGCCCAGGTTTTCCAGTTTCCGGTGGTCTACGACACCATGACGGTGTTCGATAACCTGGCCTTCCCGTTGCGCAATCAGGGCATGGCGGAAGCGAAAATTTACAGCAAGGTGCATGAAATCGCCGAAGTCCTCGACCTTCAGGCGTTGCTGCACAAGAAGGCGCGCAACCTCACCGCCGATGAAAAACAGAAAGTCTCAATGGGCCGTGGGCTGGTGCGCGATGACGTGTCGGCGATCCTCTTCGATGAACCGCTGACGGTGATCGACCCGCATCTGAAATGGAAGCTGCGACGCAAGCTCAAGCAGATCCACGAGCAGTTCAACATCACCATGGTCTACGTCACCCACGACCAGCTCGAAGCTTCGACCTTCGCTGACAAGATCGCGGTGATGTATGGCGGGCAAATCGTGCAGTTCGGTACGCCACGGGAATTGTTCGAGCGGCCGAGCCACACCTTTGTCGGTTATTTCATTGGCAGCCCGGGGATGAACCTGATCGAGGTCCAGCCGCAAGCCGGCGGTGTCGGTTTCGCCGGGACCCACTTGCCGTTGTCCGACGCGATGCAGAAACGAATCGCCGACACCGAATGGAAAACCCTGAAGGTCGGCATCCGTCCGGAGTTCGTCCATGTGTGGGAAGAATCCTTTGATGACGCGATGCAGGCACAGGTCGTACACGTCGAAGACCTGGGCACCTACAAAATCATGACACTTAACCTTGATGGCGCGCCGCTGAAAGTACGTCTGGCCGAAGACAAACCGGTGCCCGAAGGCACGGCGTACATCAGCTTTCCGGCGCAATGGCTGATGGTCTATGCCGATGATTATTTGCTGGAAGCGAACGCCATGAACGAGGTGCAGCCATGAACAAGGTGCAGAACAACAAGGCCTGGTGGCTGGTGTTGCCCGTGTTTCTGCTGGTGGCGTTCAGCGCGGTGATCCCGATGATGACCGTGGTCAACTACTCGGTGCAGGACATCTTCGACCAGTCCAGCCGCTACTTCGTCGGCGCCGACTGGTACAAGCAGGTGCTGCTCGACCCACGGTTGCATGACTCGTTGCTGCGCCAGTTCATCTACTCCGGCTGCGTGTTGCTGATCGAAATCCCGCTGGGCATCGCCATCGCCCTGACCATGCCGACCAAGGGCCGCTGGTCTTCGGTGGTGTTGATCGTGCTGGCGATTCCGTTGCTGATTCCGTGGAACGTGGTCGGCACCATCTGGCAGATCTTCGGTCGCGCGGACATTGGTCTGCTCGGCGCCAGCCTCAAGGCCATGGGCCTGAACTACAACTATGCATCCAACACCATGGACGCCTGGGTCACGGTGTTGGTGATGGACGTCTGGCACTGGACGTCACTGGTGGCGTTGTTGTGTTTCTCCGGTCTGCGGGCGATTCCGGACGTGTATTACCAGGCCGCACGGATCGATCGGGCGTCGGCCTGGGCGGTTTTCCGACACATCCAGTTGCCCAAGCTCAAGAGCGTGTTGCTGATCGCAGTGATGCTGCGGTTCATGGACAGTTTCATGATCTACACCGAGCCGTTCGTGCTGACCGGTGGCGGTCCGGGCAATGCCACGACTTTCTTGAGTCAGACCTTGACCCAAATGGCCGTAGGGCAATTCGACCTTGGCCCGGCGGCGGCATTCTCGCTGGTGTACTTCCTGATCATCCTGTTGGTGTCGTGGCTGTTCTACACCGCCATGACTCACTCTGACGCCAATCGGTGAGGCCCGCCATGAGCAAGAGAAAGCTTATCCCGCTGCTGATCTACATCCTGTTCCTGCTGGTGCCGATCTACTGGCTGCTGAACATGTCCTTCAAGAGCAACACCGAAATCCTCGGCGGTCTGACGCTGTTTCCCCAGAGTTTTACCTTCGCCAACTACAAAGTGATCTTCACCGACCCGAGCTGGTACAGCGGTTACCTCAACTCGCTGTACTACGTGAGCCTGAACACGGTGATTTCCCTGAGCGTGGCATTGCCGGCCGCGTATGCGTTCTCGCGCTATCGGTTCCTCGGTGACAAGCACCTGTTCTTCTGGCTCCTGACCAATCGCATGGCGCCGCCGGCGGTGTTTTTGCTGCCGTTCTTCCAGCTGTACTCCTCGATCGGTTTGTTCGACACCCACATCGCGGTGGCGTTGGCTCATTGCCTGTTCAACGTGCCGCTGGCGGTGTGGATTCTTGAAGGCTTCATGTCCGGTGTCCCCAAGGAAATCGACGAAACCGCCTACATCGATGGCTACAGTTTTCCCAAGTTCTTCGTGAAGATCTTCGTCCCATTGATCGGCTCCGGGATCGGCGTGACGGCGTTTTTCTGCTTCATGTTTTCCTGGGTCGAGCTGTTGCTGGCGCGAACGCTGACCTCGGTCAACGCCAAACCCATTGCGGCGGTGATGACCCGCACGGTCTCGGCATCCGGCATCGACTGGGGCGTGCTGGCGGCGGCGGGGGTGTTGACCATCCTGCCGGGCATGCTGGTGATCTGGTTTGTTCGCAACCACGTGGCCAAGGGCTTTGCCCTGGGCCGGGTCTGAGGAGCTGATGATGGAATGGATGAGTTGGACCACCCCCACAGCGGCGTTCTTCGGTGTCATTGGCCTGATTCTGGTGGGCATGACGACCTGGGAACTGCGTTCGCCGAGCATTCTTCGGCGTGGTTTTTTGCCGATTGCCACCACCCGTGGCGATCGGTTGTTTATCGGTCTTCTCGGCAGCGCCTACCTGCATTTGCTGGTAATCGGCGTCACCGACTGGAGCATCTGGGTGGCGTTCGCGTTGTCCCTGGTGTGGCTGTTGGCTGTGATGCGTTGGGGCTAGTCGAATCGCTCGGCAAAGTTGCTCCGAAACCCTAAAAGGAGGTCTCTATGTTCGACAAAAACAATAAGCTGCGACATAGCGTTTCATTGGCAGCCATGCTGGCACTCAGCGGGTTGAGCGCTGCGGCCTGGGCCGATGCCTATGAAGACGCCGCCAAAAAATGGATTGGCAGTGAATTCAAACCGTCCACCCTGACGGCCGATCAGCAGCTCGCGGAATTGAAATGGTTCATCAAGGCGGCCGAGCCGTTTCGCGGGATGGACATCAAGGTCGTCTCGGAAACCCTGACCACCCATGAATACGAGTCCAAGGTGCTGGCCAAGGCCTTTACCGAGATCACCGGGATCAAGGTCACCCACGACCTGTTGCAAGAAGGCGACGTGGTGGAAAAACTGCAGACCGTGATGCAATCGGACAAGAGCATCTATGACGGCTGGGTCAACGACTCGGACCTGATCGGTACGCACTTTCGCTACGGCAAGACCGAATCGATCACCGACCTGATGGCCAACGAAGGCAAGGACTACACCTCGCCGACCCTGGACATCAAAGACTTCATCGGCATTTCCTTCACCACCGCGCCGGACGGCAAGATCTATCAACTGCCCGACCAGCAGTTCGCCAACCTCTACTGGTTCCGCGCTGACTGGTTTGAACGGCCGGAGCTGAAAGCCAAGTTCAAGGAAAAGTACGGCTACGAATTAGGCGTGCCGGTGAACTGGTCGGCTTATGAAGACATTGCCAAATTCTTCAGCGAAGACGTCAAGGAAATCGACGGCAAACGGATCTACGGGCACATGGACTACGGCAAGAAAGACCCGTCCCTGGGCTGGCGCTTCACCGATGCGTGGTTCTCCATGGCCGGTGGCGGCGACAAGGGCCTGCCCAACGGTTTGCCGGTGGACGAGTGGGGCATTCGCGTCGAGGATTGCCACCCGGTCGGTTCCAGCGTCACTCGCGGTGGCGACACCAACGGTCCGGCGGCGGTGTATGCGACGCAGAAATACGTCGACTGGATGAAGGCCTACGCGCCTCCGGCAGCGGCGGGCATGACCTTCTCCGAATCGGGCCCGGTGCCGTCTCAGGGCAGCATCGCCCAGCAGATCTTCTGGTACACCGCGTTTACCGCCGACATGACCAAGCCGGGCCTGCCGGTAATGAACTCCGATGGCACGCCGAAATGGCGCATGGCCCCATCGCCTCGCGGGCCGTACTGGGAGGAGGGCATGAAGCTCGGTTATCAGGACGTGGGTTCCTGGACCTTCATGAAGTCCACGCCTGAGAAACAAAAACTCGCCGCCTGGCTGTACGCGCAGTTCGTGACGTCGAAAACCGTGTCGCTGAAGAAAACCATCGTCGGCCTGACGCCGATCCGCGAGTCGGATATCAACTCGCAGGCAATGACCGATCTGGCACCGAAACTCGGTGGTCTGGTGGAGTTCTACCGCAGCCCGGCCCGCGTGCAATGGACCCCGACCGGGACCAACGTGCCGGACTATCCGCGCTTGGCGCAACTGTGGTGGAGCCACATCGCCGAAGCCGCCAGCGGCGAGAAAACCCCGCAACAAGCACTCGATGGCCTGGCCAAGGACCAGGACGCAATCATGACGCGGCTTGAACGCTCCAAGGCCCAAGCCACTTGCGCGCCGAAGATGAACCCGGAACGCGACGCGCAATATTGGTTCGACCAGCCAGGCGCACCGAAGCCGAAACTGGCCAACGAGAAGCCGAAAGGCGAGACCGTGAGCTACAACGAACTGCTCAAGTCGTGGGCGGATGCGCGTAAGTAAAAGCTCAACCGTGGAAGGCGAACGGCACCGTGAGGTGCCGTTTTCTTTGGTGTTTTTGCCGCCAATCGCGAGCAGGCTCGCTCCCACACTGGTCGGTTGTGTCCGCCGCAAAACCTGTGGGAGCGAGCCTGCTCGCGATGGCGGACTGACATTCAAAACAATGTCGACTGACCCGACGCCTTCGCGGACAAGCCACGCTCCCACAAGGGGCTCGGTTGTTCGCAAGATATGTGAACACCAGTGAAACCTGTGGGAGCGTGGCTTGCCCGCGAAGAGGCCGGCCCTGACAGTGCAGATCTGAAGCCTGACACCTCAGCGCGCCACCCCTTCAACCGCGGGAAACCCCAACCTGAACACCGTCATCGTACCCGGCAAGCTCTTCACCTCAGCCACCCCCTGATGCAGGCTCATGATCGAGCGCACGATGGCCAGGCCCAGTCCGGTGCTGCCTTGCGAGCGGGACCGGCTGCTGTCGACCCGGTAAAAGCGGTCGAACAGGTGCGGCAGATGCTGCGCTTCAATCCCCACGCCGGGGTTGCTGACCAGCAGCGAGACCTGTGTCGCCCCTTGTTCAATCAGCAGTGAAACCGTTTGCCCGGCCGGGCAGTGACGCAGGGCGTTGGACAGCAGGTTGGAGATCGCCCGTTGAATCATCAAGCGGTCGCCCAGCACCCGAGCGCTACCGACCACGATCAGGTTGATCTGCTTATCCTGAGCCGACAGGGAAAACAGATCGGCGACTTTCAGCGCTTCATCCTCCAGTGCAATCGACTCGAACGGCGTAAGCGCCGACGGGTGACTGACCTGGGCCAGAAACAGCATGTCCGAGACAATTCGTGCGACGCGCTCCAGCTCTTCAGTGCAGGACACCAACACGTTTTTGTATTCCTCAGCCGTGCGCTCCCGGGACAGTATCACCTGCGCCTTGCCCATCAAGTTGTTGATCGGCGTGCGCAGTTCGTGGGCCAGATCGTCGGAGAACTGCGACAACTGCTGCACGCCGCTGTCGAGGCGGTGCAGCATGAAGTTGATGCCTTGTGCCAGTTCACTGAGTTCCTGAGGCATGTTCACCACCGACAGCCGATGGTCGAGGTCTTGCGTCGAAACCATCGCCGCCACCTTGCGAAACTCGCGCATCGGCGCCAGACCGCGCTGCACCGCCGCCCAGGCACTGAGACCGATGAAGATCAGCAGCAACGGTAAAGCAATCAATGTCGAGCGCAGATAAGCATTGAGCAGCGCCTGATCGTGGGCATTGTCCATCGATAGCAGCACCGGGACGCTGGTGCCGTCCTTGATGCGGATCAGTCGGGAGGCGGTGAGGAATTTTGCGCCCTTTGCGTCGGTGCTGGCGGAGTAGGCCAACTGATCGGTCACCGACCGGACCGCTTTGATTTGTTGGCGCGGATCGGCCATGCCGGAGCCGGATTTGAGCAGCGGCGTGCGCCAGTTGGTCCGGTCGTAAATGGTCAGGGTGAGGTTGTCGTGCCCCATGACTTGATCGAGCAAGATATGCGGTTTCGCGCTGATTTCGCCGGTATCGGTGTACAGCGACAGGCTGTGTTCAACCTGCTCCATTTTCCTTTCCAGACTGTCTCTGGATAACGCGTTCAGCTCATGGGTCAGGGCGAAATACGCGAGGATCGCCAAGAACACCACCAGCAGTGCCCCGAGAATACTGACCGTCAGACCTAGCCGCAGCGACAGGCTGGCAGGCTTCATTCCCGGGCCTCCAGCACATAGCCGACACCGCGCAGGGTATGGATCAATTTGTTGTCGAACGGGTCGTCGATTTTCGCCCGCAGACGGCGGATCGAGACTTCGACCACGTTGGTGTCGCAATCGAAGTTCATGTCCCACACCAACGAGATGATCTGGGTGCGGGTCAGCACTTCGCCGGACTGGCGCATCAGCAGGTGCAGCAGGGCGAACTCCTTGGTGGTGAGGTCGATGCGTTGTTCGCCACGGAACGCGCGATGGCGTCCGGGATCGAGTTCCAGATCGGCGACTTTGAGCACCTGCGGCACCGGAATGTTCTCGCTGCGGCGCATCAGGGTGCGCACCCGCGCCAGCAATTCCGGAAACTCGAATGGCTTGACCAGATAATCGTCGGCACCCAGGTCGAGGCCACGGATCTTGTCTGCCAAACGACCCCGTGCGGTCAGCATCATCACCCGGGTGGAGTGGGTGCGACGCAGTTGTTCCAGCACGCCCCAGCCGTCCAGTTCCGGCAGATTGACGTCCAGTATCACCAGGTCATACACCTGCTGTCGGGCCAAGTGCAGTCCATCGGCACCGGTGGCCGCGTGGTCAACGATATAACCACTTTCCGTCAATCCCTGATGCAAGTATTCGGCAGTTTTAAACTCGTCCTCGACGACAAGAATTCGCATGATCAGTCACCCTGTTTATTCAATGGGTATTTAATTAAGGTGGCCGGGAAAGTTGTTGTTTTTGTAGGGGCTTCCGGACGTGTTTCAGTAACAACTAGTTGTCTTGTTTCCTGTTTTCCTACAGAGAGATCTCCAGCTGAAGGCGTGCAGGATAAAGTCTGTAGTGGCTACAGGGTCAACTGAAGACCTTGGTTTTGAGCCTTTAAGCTTGCTCTCTGCGACGGCATGTCGCACCGGATGAAACGGAAAGTTCATCTGCCTCATGGGAATTGAATTCAGACAAGTGCTGTTCGACGGATAACCATAGGGCATTTGTTTCTATATATTGCTATATCGGATTTTGCACTTTGCATGCTAGAGCAAAACAACTTGTCGTGGCCGTGGATAACGAATTTGTAATGTTCCAGTCACCTTGTCGATAAGTTCAAAACCCTACCGTGGCGGCATCGAATTTTCTTGATTTAAAAAGGAAGTATTCAATTGCCCGGTTTAAGAGAACTGACGGCGCGATCACGCCTGAAAAAAACAGGAGCGGTGGTCACGGCCAGCTGCCTTTTGTTGCTGGCCGGCCCCGGTTTGGCGGCGGTTTCGTCCGGCTCGACGCTGACGCTGGATCAGGCCCTGCAAACGGCGTTTGCTGGCAACCCTGACTTGGCAGCCGCCCAGTGGGAAATCGGCATTGCCCAAGGGGATCGACAGCAAGCCGGTTTGATCCCCAACCCCGAACTGTCGTGGGAGGCCGAAGACACCCGGCGCGATTCGCGAACCACAACGGTGCTGATCAGTCAGCCGATTGAGCTGGGTGGCAAACGCGGCGCACGTATCGACGTCGCGAGCCGCGCTCAGGATGCGGCCGGGATCGAACTGGAGCGCAAGCGCAACGCTCTGCGTGCTGATGTGATTCAAGCGTTCTCCAGCGCACAGACTGCGCAGCAGCGGTTGCAGTTGTCGCGTCAGTCGCTGCAACTGGCCGAGCACGGTTTGCGGGTGGCGCAGGGGCGTATCGAGGCGGGCAAATCGTCGCCGGTCGAAGGCACGCGGGCGCAGGTGCAATTGTCGCAAGTGCGCCTGGAACTGAGCCGCGCCGAGCGCGACCAGGCCAATGCCTACCAGCAACTGGCGCAGGTCATGGGCGCCCCGTTGCCGATGTCGGTCAATGTGCAGACGGCCGCGCAAGGCATGTCCACTGTGCCGCCAGCGACCCGGTTGCTTGAGCGTCTGAATGAGACCGCCGAGTTGCGACTGGCCAAATTGCAGATCGATCAGCGCGAAGCCTCATTGGGTCTGGAGAAGGCCCAGCGGATTCCCGATCTGACCGTGAGTGTCGGCAGCCAGTACAGCGAACTGGAGCGCGAGCGGGTGAACGTGGTCGGGTTGTCGATGCCGATTCCGCTGTTCAACCGCAATCAGGGCAACGTGCTGGCGGCAGCGCGGCGCGCCGATCAGGCGCGGGATCTGCGCAACGCCACCGAGCTGCGCTTGCGCACGGACATCCAGACCACCCTTGAGCAATGGCAGACCGCCAACGGCGAAGTCAACGCGTTCAACCAGACCATTCTGCCCGCCGCGCAGAGTGCGGTCGACACTGCCACGCGCGGTTTCGAAATGGGCAAGTTCGGCTTCCTCGACGTGCTCGACGCCCAGCGCACCCTGATCAGCGCCCGCACGCAGTACATCCAGGCCGTTGCTGAAGCAACGGACGCGCGGGTGCGCATCGAACGCATTTTTGGCGATCTCGGTGCGTTTGCGGTCAGCCCCTGAATTTCATCTTTTAGATCACTGCGCGATGGCCTGACGCAGAGGAGTTTCCATGGATAAAAAACTGATCGTTGTCGCGGTGGCGACGTTGGCGCTGGGCATGGGTATCGGTTCGACATGGACGGGCAACTCACCCATTGACGTCCACGCCGATGAAGCGGCGGAGCATGCCGATCATGCCGAAGAGGGCGCCGCAGCCGATGGTGAGCACGCCGAAGGTGAGGGCGAAGAGGGACACCTGACACTGAGCGTCGAGCAAATCGCCTCGGCAGGTATTCAACTGGCCGAAGCGCGGTCGCAAAGCATCAGCCTTGGTTTGCCGTTCCCCGGCGAAGTGCGTTTTGACGAAGACCGCACCGCCCACGTCGTGCCGCGAGTGCCAGGGGTGGTCGAGTCGGTATCGGTCAATCTCGGGCAGACGGTGAAGAAGGGCCAATTGCTGGCGGTGATTGCCAGTCAGCAGGTTTCTGATCAGCGCAGCGAGCAGGCTGCGGCGCTACGACGTCTGGCATTGGCGCGCACCACCTATGAGCGCGAGAAGCAGTTATGGCAGGACAAGATTTCCGCCGAACAGGATTTCCTCCAGGCCCGACAGGCGTTGGAAGAAGCCGAAATCGCCCTGAACAATGCCCGACAAAAAATCAGCGTACTCAGCGGCAGCATGGTCGCCAGCGGCGGCAATCGTTATGAGCTGCGCGCACCGTTCGACGGCGTAGTGGTGGAAAAACACCTGACGCCGGGGGAAGTGGTCGACGAAGCCACGAGTGCTTTCACGCTCTCGGATCTGTCCCGGGTCTGGGTGACTTTCGGCGTTTCGCCCAAGGATCTGACCAAGGTGCAGGTGGGTAAACCGGTCACCGTCAGCGCCCCGGAATTGAATGCCGAAGTCGCCGGCACCGTGGCCTACGTCGGCAGTTTGCTCGGTGAACAGACGCGCACCGCCACCGTTCGCGTCACCCTGGACAACCCGCAAGGCTCGTGGCGCCCCGGACTGTTCGTCACCGCGCTGGTGGCGACTGACAGCCGTCAGGCCAAAGTCGCCGTACCCGAAGCCGCCATCCAGACCGTCGAGCACAAACCCACGGTGTTCGTGCGCACCGACGACGGCTTCAAGGCGCAAGCGGTGGAGCTGGGCAGTCGCGCAGCCGGTCAGGTGGAAGTCACGCAGGGCCTGGAACCCGGCGCACAAGTCGCCGCGGCCGGCAGCTTCGTTCTCAAATCGGAACTGGGTAAAGCCTCGGCTGAACACTCTCATTAAAGACGCTCACTGAAGACTCCCACTGATCCGCCCCCTCGACGAGAAGGTTCTCATGTTCGAACGCCTGATCCAGTTTGCCATCGAGCAGCGCATCATTGTGCTGCTCGCCGTTTTGCTCATGGCCGGCCTCGGCATCGCCAGTTATCAAAAACTGCCGATCGACGCCGTGCCCGACATCACCAACGTCCAGGTGCAAATCAACACCGGTGCCGCCGGGTTTTCGCCGCTGGAAACAGAGCAACGCATCACCTTCCCGATTGAAACCGCCATGGCCGGTTTGCCGGCGCTGGAGCAGACCCGTTCGCTGTCGCGTTCGGGGCTGTCGCAGGTCACGGTGATCTTCAAGGACGGCACCGATCTGTTCTTCGCCCGGCAACTGGTCAACGAGCGCTTGCAGATCGCCAAGGAGCAATTGCCCGAAGGCACCGAAGCGGTGATGGGGCCGATTTCCACGGGGCTTGGCGAGATTTTCCTGTGGACGGTGGAAGCCAGGGAAGGGGCGCTCAAGGACGACGGCTCGGCCTACACACCGACCGATTTGCGGGTGATTCAGGACTGGATCATCAAGCCGCAATTGCGCAACGTCCCCGGTGTGGCCGAGATCAACACCATCGGCGGTTTCGCCAAGGAATACCAGATCGCCCCCGACCCGAAACGGCTGGCGGCTTACAAACTGACCCTCACCGATCTGGTCACGGCGCTGGAACGCAACAACGCCAACGTCGGCGCCGGTTACCTGGAGCGCAACGGCGAGCAGCTGCTGATTCGTGCGCCCGGGCAGGTGGCGAGTACCGAGGACATCGCCAATATCGTGATGGCCAACGTCGACGGCACGCCGATCCGGGTCAAGAACGTCGCGACCGTGGACGTCGGTCGCGAACTGCGTACCGGTGCCGCTACCGAAAACGGTCGCGAAGTGGTGCTCGGCACCGTGTTCATGCTGATCGGTGAAAACAGTCGCACCGTCTCCCAGGCAGTGGCCAGCAAGCTTGAGCAGATCAATCGCTCGCTGCCTGAAGGTGTGGTCGCCGTCCCGGTGTATGACCGCACGCACCTGGTGGACAAAGCCATCGCCACGGTGAAAAAGAACCTGGTGGAAGGCGCGATTCTGGTGATCGCGATTCTGTTCCTGTTCTTAGGCAACATCCGCGCCGCGCTGATCACCGCGATGGTCATCCCGTTGTCGATGCTGTTCACCTTCACCGGCATGTTCAGCAACAAGGTCAGCGCCAACCTGATGAGCCTCGGTGCCCTCGACTTCGGGATCATCGTCGATGGCGCCGTGGTAATCGTCGAAAACACCCTGCGGCGGCTGGCCCATGCACAGCAACATCACGGGCGTTTGCTGACCCGTTCCGAGCGTTTCCACGAAGTCTTTGCAGCGGCCAAAGAAGCACGCCGACCGCTGATCTTTGGCCAGTTGATCATCATGGTCGTGTACCTGCCGATCTTCGCCCTGAACGGTGTCGAAGGGAAAATGTTCCACCCGATGGCCTTCACCGTCGTGATTGCGCTGCTGGGCGCCATGCTCTTGTCCGTCACCTTTGTCCCGGCAGCCATCGCGCTGTTCGTCACCGGCAAAGTCAAAGAAGAGGAAGGGGCGGTCATGCGCGGCGCGCGGCGAGCCTATGCGCCGGCGCTGGCCTGGGTGATGTCTCATCGCGCCGTGGCGGTGGGCGCGGCGCTGGGTGTGATTGTGCTCAGCGGCGTACTGACCAGCCGCATGGGCAGCGAGTTTGTGCCGAGCCTCAGTGAGGGCGACTTTGCCCTGCAAGCCTTGCGCGTGCCGGGCACCAGCCTGACCCAGTCGGTCGATATGCAGCAGCGCCTGGAAACCCTGATCCTGGGCAAAGTGCCAGAAGTCGAGCGCGTGTTCGCCCGCACCGGCACCGCCGAAATCGCCTCCGACCCGATGCCGCCGAACATCTCCGACAGCTACGTGATGCTCAAACCGAAAGAGCAGTGGCCGGACCCGGGCAAGTCTCGCCAGACCCTGATGGCCGAACTGCAACAAGCCGCTGCGACGCTGCCGGGCAGCAACTATGAATTGTCCCAGCCGATCCAGTTGCGCTTCAACGAACTGATCTCCGGCGTGCGCAGCGACGTGGCGGTCAAGGTGTTCGGCGATGACATGGACGTGCTCAACGCCACGGCTGCGAAAATTGCTGCTGCCATGCAGAAGGTCAATGGCGCGTCCGAGGTCAAGGTCGAGCAAACCACCGGCCTGCCGGTGCTGACCATCAACATCGACCGCGACAAGGCGGCGCGATACGGGCTCAACGTCGGCGATGTGCAAGACACCATTGCGGTGGCGGTCGGCGGGCGTAAAGCCGGGACGCTGTATGAAGGCGACCGGCGTTTCGACATGGTGGTGCGTTTGTCCGATGCCATGCGCAAGGACATCGAAGGTCTGTCGGTGTTGCTGATTCCAGTGCCGGCGCCGCTCAATGGGGCTGCCGATCAGATTGGTTTTATTGCGTTGAAGGAAGTCGCCAGCCTCGATCTGGTGCTGGGCCCGAATCAGGTCAGCCGTGAAAACGGCAAGCGCCTGGTGATTGTCAGCGCCAACGTTCGCGGTCGTGACATCGGTTCGTTCGTTAAAGAAGCGGGCGAGGTGATCGAGCGCGATGTTCAGGTTCCGGCCGGTTACTGGACCCGTTGGGGTGGGCAGTTCGAACAGTTGCAATCGGCGGCCAAACGCTTGCAGATCGTGGTACCGGTCGCGTTGCTGTTGGTGTTCGGGCTGCTGTTCATGATGTTCAACAACCTCAAGGACGGCTTGCTGGTGTTCACCGGGATTCCGTTTGCGTTGACGGGCGGCGTCATGGCGTTGTGGTTGCGGGACATTCCGTTGTCGATTTCGGCGGGTGTCGGATTTATTGCGCTGTCGGGGGTGGCAGTGCTCAACGGTCTGGTGATGATCGCGTTCATCCGCAACCTGCGGGAGGAGGGGCGCTCCCTTGGCGACGCGATCAACGAAGGCGCGCTGACGCGGCTACGACCGGTGTTGATGACGGCGCTGGTGGCGTCCCTGGGCTTCATTCCCATGGCGTTGGCGACGGGCACTGGCGCCGAGGTGCAACGTCCTCTGGCGACGGTGGTGATTGGCGGGATTCTGTCTTCGACCATTTTGACGCTGCTGATATTGCCGGTGCTGTATCAGTTGGCGCATCGGCGTGAGGAAGATGTGACACCGGCTAAGTAGGTGATCCCTGTGGGAGCGAGCCTGCTCGCGATGGCGCAAGTCCATTCAACATCAATGTTGACTGACCCACCGCTATCGCGAGCAGGCTCGCTCCCACAGGTTTTTGCGCCAGATAACGGATATGTAATTTGCGCGCCACCGTCACGAAAGGTTCGGATTGTTACCTTGATCCCGTTAGTTAATTAAACGAGGAATCAAACATGAAATTTGCACAACTGAGTGCCTTTGCAGTGGCGTTGGTAATGTCTTCTCTGGTCATGGCTGAAGGCGGCGGTGACAGAACTTTCGAGAAAATGATGGCGGCCAATGACCGCTCCATGGAGCTGTTTGTTGCCAAGGAACAGGCACGTGATCCCGTCGTCGTGAATGAAAAGAAAAACGACAAGAACCAAGACTTGTAAGCGCGTCGCACTTGAACGAGCCCGTCATCGATTGCCGATGCTGGGCTTTTTTTTTGAGCCCGGATTTGAAGGTATTGGATATGAAAGTTGTTAAGTGGATGGCGTTCGTCGGCGTGATGGCGATGTCATTGAATGCGCTGGCAGAAGGCGGCGGTGACAGGACGTTTGAGAGGGCGTTCAATGCCAACGCCAAAGCCATGGAGCAGTACGCTGCCAGCCAGGGAAAACCTGCGCCGGTGGTGAAAGACTACGCATACGGAATGAAGCTGGACGTGGTCAAAGTGGTGAGCATTGTGCGGCCGCAAGATGCCTGCACCGCAGTACCCACCGCCATGACCTACGAAGATTCTCAGGGCCAACTCAACACCATCAAATACACAGTGGCAGGCGATTGCCGCAAACGCGGTGGCTAACACCGCTTCCCTCTCTGCAAATGCGGCAACTGACACCGCTTTCCTTCCTGCAAATGCGGCAACTGATGTCGGCCCCCCCTGTAGGAGCTGCCGAAGGCTGCGATCTTTTGATTTTGCTTTTAAAGATCAAGATCAAAAGATCGCAGCCTTCGGCAGCTCCTACGCGTGTGTATTTCAATTCGGGATGTTTAACGGATGTGGCGCAAGTACAGAAGCTTCCCACAATGTTTTCAGGTTGTCCGTCGGACGTCCGGTCTCTAGCCTGTGTTCGTCGCTGCCAATTCAGCGACCGGGCCTGGAAACCCCGGAGGTAAGAGAGCACAAAAGCGCCTTTCATAACGTATGCTTGCGCACCTTCATGGTGTGCACTCCGTTATGGCGGCTGTGCGTGGGAGACCTTCGGGTCGACCGGGTCGCTCGCTCCCGGGTTTCCAACCTGCGTACAGCTGCCACCCATTCGCTTGGAAACCGAACGGGCCAGCTGCAACTATCAAAGAGAGAGAAACATCATGAAAAAACCAACACCAAATCCTCCCGAAACAGAAGCCGGCGCAACGTCCCCCGACACCACCATCAACTCCAAAAAACTCGACGAAGCTGCCGAACGTGCGCTCGATTACTACCTGAACCCTACCGCCCACGTCATGGCCACGCCCTACACCCCTAACCAGATGTATTTCGCCAATCCCAAAGCCGACACCGAATCCCTGCTGACCAATGCCAGCGAGTCATTGTCCTCGGCCACGGTCATGCTCGGTGACTTCGCCGCGCTGCTGGAAGGCACCCACCGCAAGACTTTGTTGGGTATTGCACAAGTGGTCATGTTGGGCGAACTGGCGGTGAATCAGGCGTTGGATAACGTCGAGCCGGGTGAGTAACTCTCCCACAACGCAATCCCTGTAGGAGCTGCCGAAGGCTGCGATCTTTTGATTTTGCTTTTCAAGATCAAAAGATCGCAGCCTTCGGCAGCTCCTACGCGTGTGTATTTCAATTCGGGATGTTTAACGGATGTGGCGCAAGTACAGAAGCTTCCCACAATGTTTTCAGGTTGTCCGTCGGACGTCCGGTCTCTAGCCTGTGTTCGTCGCTGCCAATTCAGCGACCGGGATTGGAACCCCGCGGCTCCACTGAAAGCAAAAGCGCCTTTCATGACGTATGCTTGCGCACCTTGATGGTGTGCACTCCGTTATGGCGGCTGTGCGCGGGAGACTTCGAGTCTGTCGGGTTTTGCTCAGTGGCCCGGGTTCCAACCTGCGTACAGCTGCCACCCCTTCGATTGGAACCGAACGGGTCAGCTCCAACCATCACACTGAGTACCAAAATCATGAAAAAGCCAACACCCAACCCTCCCGAAGCAGACGCCGTTGCGGACGCCGACTCAACGTCCCCCTACACCACCATCAACTCCAAAAAAAAAAACTCGACGAAGCTGCCGAACGTGCGCTCGATTACTACCTGAACCCTACCGCCCACGTCATGGCCACGCCCTACACCCCTAACCAGATGTATTTCGCCAATCCCAAAGCCGACCCCGAATCCCTGCTGACCAATGCCAGCGAGTCATTGTCCTCGGCCACGGTCATGCTCGGTGACTTCGCCGCGCTGCTGGAAGGCACCCACCGCAAGACTTTGCTGGGTATTGCACAAGTGGTCATGTTGGGCGAACTGGCGGTGAATCAGGCGTTGGATAACGTTGAGGTGACTGCCTAGGTGTTGAGCAATGTGGCGAGAGTTTTGTTTCTCGCCACATTTAGATGAGCGTCGACCGTATATCAGAAAGCTACACGCGTATATGCATTAGCTATACGGTCGGTATAGAATCGATTCCGACGCCGCCTTCATGGCTTCACACCTAAAACGTTAGATCTCACGTTAAGCAGCATGGCCCAAGTCTCTCCGGGCCACTCAAGGAGTCAAAAAAATGAAAAGCAAATACATGCTGATGTGCTAATGCCATAAGGAGGCTCCGGCTCCAACATCACCTACCCAGATGGGAAACAGAACAATGTCCACCACAGCTGAAAGCGTTGAAAAATCCAAACCCGTTCCAATCAACATGAGAGCGGACGAAAAGAAACGTAACTTGATCGATCTGGCAGCTGCCATGTCCGGTCGTGATCGCACAAGCTTTATCCTGGAAGCAGCGTGTCAAAAAGCTGAAGAAGTGATTCTGGATAAACGATTGTTCCTTCTCGACGACGTTGCATTTGACGCATTCGAACAGGCTATTGAAGCCAACCCGGCCCGAGGTAACGAATGCCTGCACCAACTGCTCGCACGTCCAAAGCGGTGGAGCTGACCGCACCCGAAAGACTTAACGATCATCACGAGCTTGATGACTTCGATTCGGGTGAAGTGTCCATCGATCAATACCTGCAAAAGAAGGCACGAAAGGCGCAAGCCGCTAAACAGGCGGTTGTTTATGTCAGCTGCCGCAAAGCCACGTCGATCGTGATGGCTTATTACACTCTGTCGAGCGGTTCAGTCGCTCGTGCCAACGTCATGCCGAAAAGTCATCAACGCAATTCACCAAGCGTCCATCCAGTGACGCTACTAGGGCGTATGGGAGTAACACGCGAAGCTCAGGGTGAGGGTTTCGCCATCGACTTGCTGCAGGATGCGATTGAGCGAGCCATCAACGCATCCCAATCTATCGGCTCGAGCGCAATCATCGTCCACCCACTTAACGACCGCCTGTCAAATTTCTACATTAAGTACGCGGGATTTATTCCGTGCCCAGGCATTTCCCCTATTACCCTGATGCTGCCGCTGCGCTAGCACTCGATGTTGTCGCAATAGCGGGTTGATTATGCCGAGAGTGCAGCATGGGTACTGAGTCAGGTCGCGATCTACGGTAGCTTGCAGCTGGCAATCCTAGGGTATAAAAAAGGCGCCCCGAAGGACGCCAAAAGATTCACCTCTTACCAAAGGAGCAAGGAGCTTCTAAAGGTGAATTTGCATTAACCGTGAAATCAGAGAATCGCCAGCGGATATTCGACAATCACCCGCACTTCATCCAGATCCGACTCAAATGCCGTGGCGCGGGTTGTGGCCTGGCGCAGGCGCAAGGACATGTCTTTCAGCGAGCCGCTCTGCACCACGTATTTGACTTCGATGTCGCGCTCCCAGCGCTTCTGGTCGGTCAGCGGGTTGCCGTCGGCATCGCGACGCATGTACACGGCGTTGGCGTTGGAGTAGTCGGCGTCGGTGCCCCGGGCGTAACGGGTCATGAACGACAACCCCGGCACGCCATAGGTCGTCATGTCGAGGTCGTAGCGCACCATCCACGAACGTTCCTTGGGCGAGTTGAAGTCGCTGTACTGGATGGAGTTGTCGAGGAAGATCGAATCGGACTGGCGCAGATAATCGAAATCGTCATTGCCGTTGTTGCGCTGGTGCGACAGCGCGAAGGAATGGGCACCGAGTTTCACGCCGACGCGGCCGCTCCAGATGTTGTTGTCGAATTCGCCGAGCAACTTTTTGCCTTCGTCGACAGCCTTGTAATAGCTAAGGCCGCCAAACAGTGACAGGTCATCCGACAGTGGGTAAGTCCATGCGGTGCCAGCGTAGTACTGATTCCAGGCATCCTTGAGACGGCTGGAATACAGGCTGAAACTGAGGTTCTTGTTCAGCGAGTAGTCACCGCCGAAATAACCGATCCACGGCGAATTGACCGGGCCGGCATAGAAGGTCGCGAAGTTCTCGCGCATGTCGCTGGACACCGGTTGGCTCATCGCATGCAGTCGACCGCCCTGGACCGACAGACCCTCGACGCTGGTGTTGGTCGCCGTGACGCCGCGGAAACTTTCCGGCAACAAACGGGAGTCACCCGCCGCCACGACCGGGGTGGCGGGGAACACATCGCCCACCTTGATCACCGTATCAAAGGCGCGCACTTTGGCGGCGCCACCGAACTTGGTGTATTCGTCCCGCGCTTCGCCGTCACTGTTGACCGGCAGCACATCAAACGAACTGCGGCCACCGTTGCGACCGTCACCGGTGTCGAGCTTCAAGCCGATCATCGCAAACGCATCAACACCGACCCCGACGGTGCCTTGGGTGAAACCGGATTCGAACTTGCTGATGACCGCGTGGGCCCAGGCTTCGGAATAACCGTTGCCGGTGGGACTGGACTGGCCGTTGCGGTGATCACGATTGAAGTAGACGTTGCGGTTGAGCACCGTCAGGCTACTGCCCTCGATAAACCCCTCGGCTTTATCTTCCGCCAACACCATGGACGGCCCGGAGCCGACAACCACCGCTAAAGCGGCCATCGACATTTTTGTATTGTTAACCATCAATCACTCCTTGGGTTCGGCAGAACGGGAACGTGCTTCGGCGCAGGTTTTATTGTTCGGCGGGCAAGGGCCCGCCGGCATGGTCGCCGGGTGACATCGTTGCAAGCTGCGGATAACGCCAAGGTGATGGGGGAATTACAATTTCGTCATGTGGGTGGAATGACAACCCTGCACGTTCAGGTCAGCGCTGCGAGTTGTTCGATTGTTTGCGGAAAGCGTTCAACCAAGCGGATCAGTGTCGTGGCTTGGGCATTTGGTGTTGCCCGTCCCTGTTCCCAGTTTTCGAGGGTTCGGGTGTTGGTGCGTAGATACATGGCGAACACCGACCGGGAAAGATTGAGCTGTTGACGGATGGCTACCACTTCCTCGGCAGTGATGGGTACCAGTTCCGGCAGCTTGACCTTGTGGGTCCGCAGCGTGACCTTGCCTTGGCGCTCGTCAGCCAAGGCTTCGAGGCCTTCCATCAGTTCGGAAAAAATGTCACGTTTCATAGTGGGTTCTCGTGTTGATTTCTCTATCCAGCGTTTGTCTGAAAAGTTTTTTCTGGTCAGGCGACAGATCTTCTTGCTCGTTTTTGCTATACACGGTGAACAGCCAGAATTGATCGAAACCTGACCACCAGTAATAAATCACCCTAAGCCCGCTACGCTTGCCTTTGCCGCGACGTTGATCAAAAAAGCGGATTTTTCGCAGTCCGCCCGTGCCTTCAATGAGATCGCCCGCTTCGGGGTTTTTTAGCAGCTCCAACTGAAAGCTGCGAAACAGATCGTCATCCAGATAGTCATCGCGGTGTTTCTGAAACGCAGGTAATTCGATAAAAAGAGCATCCATGTTTTGTACGTCACCTACGTATAGTGTTGTCTTGATAATCGAATAGGTCAAGGCATCGAAGCCATCCTTTTCGTCCCCCGTTTTCAAGGTAGACCTCGGTCGTAAAAACGCCTGTAGGACGAAGCGACCAGTCCGGTGAGAATTTTCGTGTAGTGCTGGGGGAGGGGGACTTCGCAATTGACTCATCGGTTCATCCACAGCACTATCTGTCGATGAATGATCTACGCCGAATGAACATGATGTGTTCCTCTATGACCGCTTCCGGTGGGCCATAAGGTCATACGTGCTTGGCATTTGACGTGTTACCCAAAGCCCCGCCAGAGATGGACGGGGCTTTTTGATTCTCCGTCTGCACATGGCTGATGGAGAGTGAAATGTTCGAAATTAGAAAAGCTACCCAAAGCGACGCGCAGACTGCATTCGACATACGGCTGCTAGCCATCCGACATCAATGCATCGGTGCCTATACCGAGAAGCAAATGCTGACTTGGACATCGGGGTCAGCTGAGGACGGTTACTGCGCGCTCATGGAAAAGTATTTCTATCTGGGGTGCGTTCAGAGTGAGCCAGTGGCGACAGGCATGCTGGATCTGGAGAACCGCGAAATCGGTGCAATCTTTATACATCCTGACTTTATGCAACGAGGTTTGGGCAAGCGCGTCGTGGGCTTTCTCGAAGATCTGGCGCGGGATCTTGGCTTGGCGGAAGTCCGCCTAGATGCGACTTTGAATGCCGCCGACTTTTATCGACGCTGTGGTTACATTGGGGAGGAACCTGCGGTTTACCATTCCCCCTCCGGTCTTCAACTGGCCTGCGTTCCTATGGTGAAGAAACTGTGAAGGTTTCGGAAGCGGCCTGAGAAACACCGCATAATTCGGCGCCTGAAGCTCCGATCTCAAAACGCAAAAACGGCACCCGAAACGTGCCGCTCTCATTTGTGCCTGTTCCATTGCTATCGCGAGCAGGCTCGCTCCCACAGTTGATTTCCGTCTATCGCATAGTGTGTGTCCGCAGCTGATTCGATGTGGGAGATTCTATGTTGCAGGGCAACCCTGCAACTTCAGGCTGGTTGGTATTCACTCTGATTTTTCATCAGGGCAATGCCACACGGCAGTGTTCCGGGCAAGGGTCACCAATGTCTGAGCTTTCGAGACGCCTCATTCTTGAGTGCCTTCAAAAGCATTGAGCAAGTCGTCCGGTAGTGAGGCGTCATAGTCTTCGGGAAGCACCAGTTTGCCTTTCATCGCACCGATACGCTGGCCGCAGGGTTTTCCCGCCGGAACCAGACGCGCAAGAGCCCGACCATGTTTGGCAATCGTGATGATCTGCCCGGCGGCTGCGTCGTCGACGAGTTTGGACAGATTTTTTTTGCTTCGGCCAACGGAACGACGATGCCACGGTTCATTGTTCTTTCTCGCGTTGATTTATCTATCCAGCCAGTCATTCAAGATAGAGCCAAGTGCGCAGTGCTGGATGTAGGACGGAACGGACATTCCCGCGCGAACTTTCGGGGATTGCAGAAGGGAGGGAAGGGCAGCAGTAACAAATCCCACAAACGCAAAAACGGCACCCGAAGGTGCCGTTTCTGTTTTCTGCCGAGTACGCCTAAGCGATCAACCCGCCAACCCCGACTGTTGAACCAGGTTCAGCAGCGGCTGTGGATACAGGCCAAGGAAGAACGCCAGTACTGCAATCGCCAGCAGCATCACACCGCCTGCACGTTGTTCCCAGTGCAGTTGCGCATCGTGGCGACGCAGGTTCGGTTCGATCAGGTACAGGGTGACCATCACGCGCAGGTAGTAGAAGACGCCGATGGCGCTGCCCAGTACCAGAGAACCGACCAGCCACCATTGGTGCGACTCGACGCCGGTGGCGATGATGTAGAACTTGCCGATGAAGCCCGCGGTCAGCGGGATACCGGCCAGGGACAGCATCATCACGGTCAGGACGGCGGTCAGGTACGGACGGCGCCAGAACAGGCCGCGGTATTCGTACAGGGCGTCCGCGTCACGGCCGTTGTACGGCGAGGACATCAGGGTGATCACACCGAACGCGCCGAGGCTGGTGATCACGTAGGTGACCAGGTACACGCCGATGGCTTCCACGGCCAGGCCTTTGCTCGCCACCAGGGCGATCAGCAGGTAGCCGAAGTGAGCGATGGACGAGTAACCCAGCAGACGCTTGAGGTTGCTTTGGGTCAGTGCCAGCAGGTTACCGAACAGGATCGACGCGATGGCGATGATGGTCAGCACGTCGCTCAGCACGCCGCTGCTCGCCGCTGGCGAGATCTGGAACAGACGCACCATCACCGCGAACACAGCGACTTTCGATGCGGTGGCCAGGAACGCCGCCACCGGAGCCGGAGCCCCTTCATAAACGTCCGGGGTCCAGAGGTGGAACGGCACCAGCGACAGTTTGAACGCCAGGCCGATCAGCATCATGCCCAGGCCCATTTGAGCCAGCGAACTTGGCAGGCCAGTGGCCGCCAAGGCCTGGCCGATACCGACGAAGCTCAGGCTACCGGAGTCGGCGTAGAGCAGGGCCATGCCGAACAACAGGAACGCGGAACCGGCGGCCGACAGCACCATGTACTTGATGCCGGCTTCCAGCGAACGCTTGTTGAAGAAGGCATACGCCACCAGACCGTAGACCGGTACCGAGAGCAGTTCCAGACCGACGAACAACCCGGCCAGGTGCTGCGCGCTGACCAGTACCAGGCCACCGGCGGCGGCCATCAGGATCAGCAGGTAAAGTTCTTCACGGTTGCCCGGGTAACCCGAACCGCCATCGCCGAGGTAGGCGTGGGCGAGGGTGACACAAGCGAGGGTGGCGACCAGGATCAGCGCCATGTACAAGCAGGCGAACGTGTCGATCTGCAGCAGTGGAGTCACGGCCAGCGGCGCGACTTTCAGGGCTGGCAGGATCGACAGCAACGCCAGGTTCAGACCCGCCACGGAAATCAGGAAGGTCTGCGAGTGGTTGCGGCGCCAGGCGATTGCCAGCATCACCACGATGATCGTGGCGCTGGTGATCAACAACGGCGCAAGCGCGATAAAGTGTTGAGTCGTGAATTCCATAGCGCTCTTACCGGGCCGAAGCGAGTTGAGTGAAGGCGGTGCCGAGCCACTGCTGCACGCCATGCATCGTAGCGGCAGAGGTATCGAGGAACGGTTGCGGGTACACGCCGATGTAGAGCAGCAGTGCCGCAAGCCCAACCACCATGATCAGTTCGCGACCGTCCATGCCATGCAACACCGCGTCCGATTTGGACGGGCCGAAGTAGGCACGGTGGATCATGATCAGCGAGTAGACCGAACCGAACACCAGGCCGGACGTCGCAATCACAGTGACCCATGGGGCGCTGGCGAAGGTGCCGATCAGAATCAGGAACTCACCGACAAAGTTACCGGTCGCCGGCAAGCCCAGCGACGCGGCGGCGAAGAACAGGCTGAGAGCCGGCAGGTAAGCGATCTTCGACCACAGGCCACCCATCTCACGCATGTCGCGGGTGTGGGTGCGCTCGTACAGCTGACCGGAGAGGATAAAGAGTGCTGCCGCCGACAGACCGTGCGCCAGCATCTGCATCACCGCGCCCTGCAGCGCCAGTTGGCTGCCGGAGTAGATGCCGATCAGCACGAAGCCCATGTGGGAAACGGACGAAAAGGCAATCAGACGCTTGATGTCGGTTTGCGCGAAGGCCAGGAACGCACCGTAGAAGATCCCGATCAGACCCAGGGTCATGGCGAACGGCGCGAACTCGGCCGAGGCATTCGGGAACAGCGGAAGGGCGAAACGCAGCAGACCGTAAGCAGCCGTCTTCAACAAGATACCGGCCAGGTCCACGGAACCCGCGGTCGGTGCCTGGGCGTGAGCGTCAGGCAACCAGGAGTGGAACGGCACCACGGGCAGCTTGACCGCGAAGGCGATGAAGAAACCGAGCATCAGGATGTACTCGGTGGTCATCGACATCTTGGTTTTCAACAGATCGGCGTAGTTGAAGGTAATCACGCCAGTGTTGTTGAAGTTGACCAGGACCAGACCCAGGATCGCCACCAACATGATCAGGCCGGAAGCCTGAGTGAAGATGAAGAACTTGGTCGCCGCGTAGATCCGGGTTTTCTTGCCGTCCGAAGAACTGTGACCCCAGAGCGCGATGAGGAAGTACATCGGCACCAGCATCATTTCCCAGAAGAAGAAGAACATGAACAGGTCGAGGGCGAGGAACACGCCGACGACACCGCCCAGGATCCACATCAGGTTCAAGTGGAAGAAGCCCACGTGACGCTGGATCTCTTTCCACGAGCAGAGTACCGAGAGGACACCCAGCAGACCGGTCAGCAGGATCATCAACAGCGACAGGCCGTCGAGGGCCAGGTGCACGTTGATGCCGAAGCGCTGGATCCAGACGTGCTTGAACTCAAGCGCCCAGGTCGGGTCGGCGCCAGGCGCCGGGGCAAATGAATAATCACCGTTGGCCCACAGCCAGAGGCCGAGGGAGAGCAACAGGGACATGGTGATCAGCGCAATCCAGCGGGGGAGGGTGGCGCCGAAGCGCTCACCCATCCAGCACAGCAGGCCGCCGATGAAGGGGATCAGGATTAGCCAGGGCAAAATCATGACGGGCTCGTTTCCTTTCGCAAGTTCGCAAGGTTCATATCAGACCGCTACCAGCACGACGGCGCCGATTACCAGCACGGCACCAGCAGCCATCGAGGCGGCATACCAACGCAATTGACCGGTCTCGGTGCGGCTCAGGGCGGTGTGACCGCCTTTGGCCATACGCGGGATCAGACCGATAGTCTGGTCGAGCGGGTCTTTGCGCAGTACATGGCTGATCGCAAGGTAAGGCTTGACGAACAGTTTGTCGTAGATCCAGTCGAAGCCCCAGGCAGCGAACCACCAGGCCGAAAGGAAGCGGCCGACGCCGCTGTTGGCGATGGCGGTGACGAAGCGGCGCTTGCCGAGGAACAGTAGCGCGGACAGCAGGATACCGGCCAGGGCAATGGCGCCCGACGCGATTTCCAGACTGTGCTTGGCTTCGCCGCCGGCATGGCCGACGCTTTCCGGCAGTACATCGTGCAGCGGTGGAACGATCATCGCGCCGACGAACGTCGACAGTACGATCAGCACCGACAGTGGCAACCAGTGAGCGATACCGTGACCGGCGTGTGCTTCGGTCTTTGCTTCACCGTGGAACGCGATGAAGATCAGGCGGAAGGTGTACAGCGAGGTCATGAAGGCACCGACCAGACCTGCATACAGCAGACCCTGGTTACCGCTGGCGAACGCTTCCCAGAGGATTTCGTCCTTGGAGTAGAAGCCTGCGGTCACCAGAGGCAAGGCCGCCAGGGCCGCGCCGCCGACGATGAAGCTGGTGTAGGCCAGCGGCAGTTTCTTCCACAGACCGCCCATCTTGAAGATGTTCTGCTCGTGGTGGCAGGCAACGATCACCGAACCGGACGCAAGGAACAGCAGTGCCTTGAAGAAGGCGTGGGTCATCAGGTGGAAGATCGCGCCATCCCATGCACCCACGCCCAGGGCCAGGAACATGTAGCCGATCTGGCTCATGGTCGAGTAGGCGAGGATACGTTTGATGTCGGTCTGAACCAGTGCGGCAAAACCTGCCAGCACCAGCGTCACGCCACCCACGACACCCACCAGGTGCAGGATATCCGGCGCCAGGGCGAACAAGCCGTGAGTACGGGCGATCAGGTAGACACCGGCGGTCACCATGGTCGCGGCGTGGATCAGTGCCGAAACCGGGGTAGGGCCGGCCATCGCATCCGCCAGCCAGGTTTGCAGCGGCAGTTGCGCGGATTTACCGACAGCGCCGCCCAGCAGCATCAGGGTCGCCAGAACGATCCAGAAGTCGCCGGCCTTGAAGTGCTCAGGCGCCTTGACCAGCAGTTCCTGGATGTTCAGCGTGCCCAACTGCTGGAACAGGATGAACAGGCCGATGGCCATGAACACGTCGCCGACGCGGGTGACGATAAAGGCTTTGAGTGCCGCGTTACCGTTGTTGCGGTTGCTGTAGTAGAAACCGATCAACAGGTACGAGCACAGGCCCACGCCTTCCCAGCCGAAGTACACGAACAGCAGGTTATCGGCCAGGACCAGGAACAGCATGCTGGCGATAAACAGGTTGGTGTAGGCGAAGAAGCGCGAGTAACCGGCTTCACCGCGCATGTACCAGGACGCGAACAGGTGGATCAGGAAGCCCACGCCCACCACCACACCGAGCATGGTCACGGACAGACCATCCAGGTACAGGGCGAAGTTCGGCGTAAAGCCTTCCACCGCCATCCATTGCCACAGTACGTGGGTGTAATGACCACCCTCGGGTGGCGCAACGTTGAACTGCCAGATCACATAAGCCGCGACGATTGCCGACAGGCCGATGGAACCGACGCCGATCAGCGCCGAAAGGTTTTCCGAGAAGCGACCGCGTGAGAACGCCAGCAGCAGGAAACCTATGAGAGGGAATACGAAAGTCAGATAGAGAAGGTTCATCCGCGCATCTCACTGGCAGCGTCGATATCGAGCGTGTGGAAGCGGCGATACAGTTGCAGCAGGATCGCCAGGCCGATACTGGCCTCGGCGGCTGCCAGGCTGATCACCAGGATGAACATGATCTGTCCATCCGGCTGCGCCCAGCGGCTACCGGCAACGATGAACGCCAACGCGGAGGCATTCATCATGACCTCCAGGCTCATCAGCACGAAAAGAATGTTGCGCCGGACCATCAGGCCGACCAGACCGAGGCAGAACAGGATGCCGGCAACCGCCAGACCATGCTCCATAGGGATAGCAGGCATCGTCATTGCTCCTTGGCTTCGTTGCGGCCCAAGTGGAACGCCGTGACGGCTGCGGCGAGCAGCAGCATCGAGGCGAGTTCGACCACCAGCAGATAAGGACCGAACAGGCTGATGCCCACGGCCTTGGCGTCTACGGTGGTGTGGCCGAGGGCCTGACCGCTGGAATGGCTGAACAGCACGTACAGCAGTTCAACCAGCAGCAGGGTGCCGAGTGCGACCGGGCCCAGCCAGATACCGGGTTTGAGCCAGACGCGCTCTTGCTGAACCGAGGCAGGCCCCAGGTTCAGCATCATCACCACGAACACGAACAGCACCATGATGGCGCCGGCGTAGGCGATCACTTCCAGCACACCGGCGAACGGTGCGCCGAGGGCGAAAAAGGTCATGGCCACGGCGATCAGCGAAATGATCAGGTAGAGCAGGGCGTGCACGGGGTTGGTGTTGGTGATCACGCGAAGCGTGGACACAACCGCGATACCCGATGCGAAATAGAAAGCGAATTCCATCTTTCTTCCTTAAGGCAGCAAGCTCTTCACGTTGATCGGTTCGGCTTCATTTTGCGCGGAGCCTTTTGGCTTACCGGCAATCGCCATACCTGCAACACGATAGAAGTTGTAATCAGGGTTTTTGCCGGGGCCGGAGATCAGCAGATCTTCTTTCTCGTAAACCAGGTCCTGACGTTTGAACTCGGCCATTTCGAAATCCGGTGTCAGCTGGATCGCGGTGGTCGGGCAGGCTTCCTCGCAGAGGCCGCAGAAAATGCAGCGCGAGAAGTTGATGCGGAAGAACTCCGGGTACCAGCGACCGTCATCGGTTTCAGCTTTCTGCAGCGAGATGCAGCCCACCGGGCACGCCACGGCGCACAGGTTGCAGGCAACACAACGCTCTTCGCCGTCGGGGTCGCGGGTCAGCACGATACGTCCACGAAAGCGCGGCGGCAGGTACACGGCTTCTTCCGGGTACTGCAGCGTGTCGCGCTTGCGGAAGGCGTGGCCGAAAATCATCACCAGGCTGCGAAGCTGGGTGAAGAAGCCATGCACGATGTCAAAAATGTACTTCATGATTCTCTATCCTCACTGAGCCGCGACGGCGGGCGTGTTGAGCAACACGATCGCAGCGGTCACCAGCATGTTGACGAGGGTCAGTGGCAGGCAGAACTTCCAGCTGAAGTCCATCACTTGGTCATACCGTGGGCGCGGAATCGAGGCGCGCAGCAGGATGAAGAACATGATGAAGAACGCGGTTTTCAATGCGAACCAGATGAACGGGATCTGCGGCAGAATGCCGAACGGACCGTGCCAGCCACCGAAGAACAAGGTTACCAGCAGCGCCGAAATCAGCACGATGCCGATGTACTCGCCGACGAAGAACATGCCCCATTTCATGCCGGCGTATTCAATGTGGTAACCGTCGGCCAGTTCCTGTTCCGCTTCCGGCTGGTCGAACGGGTGACGGTGAGTCACGGCGACGCCAGCGATGAAGAAGGTCAGGAAACCGAAGATCTGCGGAATGACGAACCACAGGTTCTGGGCTTGATATTCAACGATGTCGCGCATGTTGAACGAGCCGACCTGGATCACGATGCCCATCAGCGACAGGCCCATGAACACTTCGTACGACACGGTTTGTGCCGAGGCCCGCAAGCTGCCCAACAGGGCGAACTTGTTGTTACTCGACCAGCCTGCGAACAGCACCGCGTAGACCGACAGACCGGCCATGGCGAAGAAGAACAGGATGCCGATGTTGATATCCGCCACGCCCCAGGTCGGGGTGATCGGGATGATCGCGAAGGCAATCAGCAAGGCACTCATGGCCACGACCGGCGCCAACGTGAAGATCACTTTGTCGGCGAACGGCGGGGTCCAGTCTTCCTTGAAGAACATCTTGATCATGTCGGCCGCAATCTGGAACGCGCCGAACGGGCCGACGCGGTTCGGACCGTAACGGTCCTGCCAGAGGGCGAGCAGACGACGCTCGACCCAGCTCAGCAGCGCGCCGCACACCACCACGGCGAGCAGAATCACGATGGCCTTGAGGACCGCGATGATGATGTAGATCACTTCAGGAGTGAACAGGGTCATAGTGCTGCCTCCTGCAGACCGTCAACGGATTTGCCAAAGATCGCAGGCGGAATGCCGGCGATACCGGCTGGCAACGCGACCAGACCGGCGCCCAGCTCTTCGTTGATGCGCAGCGGCAGACGCAGGGTCTGGCCGGCCACGTTCAGGCTCAGCAGGGCACCGTCATTGACACCCAGACGATCGGCTTCGGACTTGGCCAGCGACAGGTACGGGGCTGGAATGCGTTCTTGAACCGGCGCGGCTTTGGAAGAGTTCTCTTCGCTGCCGAACAGGTGGAAGAACGGCACGACCTGCCAGGTGCCCGGAGCCGGGTTGAACGCACGCGGAACACTGGCAAACCAGTTCAGCGAATCACCGCTGCTTTCGATCAGGCGAGTGCCCGGGTCGCCAGCGCGGATGTGACCACCGACTTCGTCCTGGAACTTGTTCCAGGCTTGCGGCGAGTTCCAGCCCGGAGACCAGGCGAAGGGTACTTGCTGACGCGGTTCGACCGAGCCCGAGTAACCTTCCATGGAGAACGAGAACGCAGTGTCGTTGTCCTGGGAGGTACGCGGTTCGTGCACGCTGATGTCGGCGCGCATGGCGGTCCGGCCGCTGTAACGCAGCGGCTCGCGAGCCAGTTTCAGGCCTTTGATACGGAACGCGGCGGACGGCGCGGCGTCGACGATGCGCGCCAGTTGCGGTGTGCTTGCAGCGCAGGCAGCGGTGACGTGGTCCAGTTGGGTCCAGTCGATCGGCTGGTTCAGCAAGGTCGAACGCAGGGCATGCAGCCAGCGCCAGCCTTCGCGAACCAGAATGCTCGCGTCGAGGTAAGTCGGGTCGAAGACCTGGAAGAAACGCTGGGCGCGGCCTTCCTGGCTGATCAGCGTACCGTCGCCTTCAGCGAAGCTGGCCGCTGGCAGTACCAGATGCGCGCGATCACTGGTGGCAGTCTTCTGATGGTCCGCCACGATCACCACTTTCGCGGCGTTCAGGGCGGCATCGACACGGGCTTTGTCGGTGCGGGTGTACAGGTCGTTTTCCAGTACCACGATGGCGTCGGCTTTACCGTCGATCACCGCTTGCAGGGCTGCGTCGACCGATTCGCCACCGAGCATGGCCAGGCCAAGGCTGTTGGCCTCCGGCACGATCAGGCTGATGGAACCGTTCTTCTCGCGCAGCTTCAGGGCCTTGGCGATGTTCGCCGCGGCTTCGATCAGCGCCTTGGAACCCAGCGAGGTACCGGCAATGATCAATGGACGCTTGGCAGCGAGCAGGGCGTTGGCGATGCGCTGAGCCAGTTCGAGGGCTTCAGTGTCCAGGCCTTCAACGGCCGGCGCGCTGGCATCGAGGGCGTGAGCCACGGCGAAACCGATACGGGCCAGGTCGTCGGGAGCGGCGTGAACGCATTCTTCAGCCACGTCGTCGAGCTTGGTTTCAGCCAGGCTGGCGATGAACAGCGGGTTCATTTCGTGCTGGCCGATGTTCTTCACGGCAGCGTCGAGCCACGGCTGAACGCGCATGGCGTCGGCCATGTCTTCGGCCTTGCCCTTGACCGATTGACGCAGGGCCAGGGCCATGCGCGCAGCGGTCTGGGTCAGGTCTTCACCGAGGACGAAAATCGCATCGTGATCTTCGATGTCGCGCATGTTCGGGATCGGCAGCGGGCTGTCTTTGAGCACCTGCATGACCAGACGAATGCGCTCAAGCTCAGCGGCTTCGATGCCGGAGTAGAAGTGCTCGGCGCCGACCAGTTCGAGCAACGCGTAGTTGCTTTCGAGGCTGGCGCGTGGCGAACCGATACCGACGATGTTGCGACCACGCAGCAGGTCGGCGGCTTTATCCAGCGCTTCGTCGAGGCTCAGCTTCGTGCCGTTGGCCAGCAATGGCTGACGCGGGCGGTCTTCGCGGTTGACGTAGCCATAGCCGAAACGGCCACGGTCGCACAGGAAGTACTGGTTCACCGAACCGTTGAAACGGTTTTCGATGCGACGCAGTTCACCGTAACGCTCGCCCGGGGAAATGTTGCAACCGCTGGAGCAGCCATGGCAGATGCTCGGCGAGAACTGCATGTCCCACTTGCGGTTGTAACGCTCGGAGTGAGTCTTGTCGGTGAACACACCGGTCGGGCAGACCTCGGTGAGGTTGCCGGAGAACTCGCTTTCGAGGGTGCCGTCTTCAACGCGACCGAAGTACACGTTGTCGTGAGCGCCGAATACGCCGAGGTCGGTGCCGCCGGCGTAGTCCTTATAGAAGCGCACGCAGCGATAGCAGGCGATGCAGCGGTTCATTTCGTGGGAAATGAACGGGCCCAGTTGCTGGTTCTGGTGAGTACGCTTGGTGAAGCGATAACGGCGCTCGTTGTGGCCGGTCATCACCGTCATGTCTTGCAGGTGGCAGTGACCGCCTTCCTCACAGACCGGGCAGTCGTGAGGGTGGTTGGTCATCAACCATTCAACGACGCTGGCGCGAAACACTTTCGCTTCTTCGTCGTCGATGGAGATCCAGCTGCCGTCGGTGGCGGGGGTCATGCAGGACATGACGATCCGACCACGCTTGTCGTTCTCGTCGGTGTACTGCTTGACCGCGCACTGGCGGCAAGCGCCAACGCTGCCCAGGGCTGGGTGCCAGCAGAAATAAGGGATATCGAGGCCTAGCGACAGACATGCCTGTAACAGGTTGTCTGCCCCATCGACTTCGAGCTCTTTGCCGTCTACGTGGATAGTGGCCATGGTTCAAAGTTCTTCGTTGGCCCGGTGTCAGCGGGCGTGGCTAATGGAATCTTGTTATCCGCGCGAATCAAAACAGCCGTTAAAGGCGTCATCGCGCGAAAAGCGAACGGCACGGACCGTTCGCCTTTTTTAAAGCGTTAAGCGCCGACTACGATCGGCTTTGCCAGAGGCGGGACGGCGGCGCTGGTGGGCGCGATGCCGGCTTCGAACTCTGGACGGAAGTATTTGATGGCGCTGCCCAACGGCTCCACGGCACCCGGTGCGTGAGCACAGAAGGTCTTGCCCGGGCCGAGGAAACCGACCAGACCCAGCAGGGTCTCGATATCGCCGGCTTGCCCCTCACCGTTCTCGATCGCGCGCAGCAGCTTGACGCTCCACGGCAGACCGTCACGGCACGGGGTGCAGAAGCCGCAGGATTCACGGGAGAAGAACTCTTCCATGTTGCGCAGCAAGGACACCATGTTGACGCTGTCGTCCACCGCCATGGCCAGGCCGGTCCCCATACGGGTGCCCACTTTGGCGATGCCGCCGGCATACATTTGTGCGTCCAGGTGTTCCGGCAACAGGAAGCCGGTACCGGCGCCGCCTGGCTGCCAGCACTTGAGCTTGTAACCGTCGCGCATGCCGCCGGCGTAGTCTTCGAACAGCTCGCGACCGGTGACGCCGAACGGCAATTCCCACAGCCCCGGATTCTTGACCTTGCCGGAGAAGCCCATGAGCTTGGTGCCCATGTCTTCGCTGCCGACCCGGGCCAACGATTTGTACCAGTCCACGCCGTCGGCAATGATCGCCGGCACGTTGCACAGGGTTTCAACGTTGTTCACGCAAGTCGGCTTGCCCCACACGCCCACGGCGGCAGGGAAGGGCGGCTTGGAGCGCGGGTTGGCGCGGCGGCCTTCGAGGGAGTTGATCAGCGCGGTTTCTTCACCGCAGATGTAACGCCCGGCGCCGGTGTGCACGAACAGCTCGAAATCGAAGCCGCTGCCCAGGATGTTTTTACCCAAAAGGCCCGCTGCCTTGGCTTCTTCCACGGCACGGTTCAGGTGCTTGGCGGCGGTGGTGTATTCGCCACGCAGGAAGATGTAGCCACGGTAGGTTTTCAGCGCGCGAGCACTGATCAGCATGCCTTCGATCAGCAGATGGGGCAGTTGCTCCATCAGCATGCGGTCTTTCCAGGTGTTCGGCTCCATCTCATCCGCGTTGCACAGCAGGTAGCGGATATTGATGGATTCGTCCTTGGGCATCAGGCCCCACTTCACGCCCGTGGGGAAGCCTGCACCGCCACGGCCCTTGAGGCCGGAGTCTTTCACGGTCTGGACGATGTCGTCCTGGGCCATGTCGGCGAAGGCCTTGCGCGCAGCGGCGTAACCGTTCTTGGCCTGGTACTCGTCGAGCCATACGGCTTCGCCGTCGTCACGCAGACGCCAGGTGAGCGGGTGAGTCTCGGCCGAACGCTTGATGCGGTTGGCTGGACCGAAGGAAGTCAGGGTCATACGTAGCCCTCGAGCAATTTGGCAACGCCGGCAGGCTGCACATCACCGAATGTGTCGTCGTCGATCATCAGCGCCGGCGCCTTGTCGCAGTTGCCGAGGCAGCAGACCGGCAGCAGGGTGAAACGACCGTCGGCGGTGGTCTGACCCAGGCCGATGCCCAGCTTGCTCTGGATTTCGCTGACCACCGACTCGTGGCCGCCGATGTAGCAGACCATGCTGTCGCAGACGCGAATGATATGACGGCCCACGGGCTGACGGAAGATCTGGCTATAGAACGTCGCCACCCCTTCAACGTCGCTGGCCGGGATGCCGAGGATTTCGCCGATGGCGTAGAGCGCGCCGTCAGGCACCCAGCCACGTTCCTTCTGGACGATCTTCAGGGCTTCGATCGACGCCGCGCGCGGGTCTTCGTAGTGATGCAGCTCGTGCTCGATGGCCGAGCGCTCGGTTTCGCTCAGGGCGAAACGGTCTGTCTGGATAAGCGGGCTGTTCATGCTTAGCGGTCCACGTCGGCCATAACGAAATCGATACTACCCAGGTACGCGATCAAGTCCGCGACCATGCTGCCTTTGATCACCGAAGGGATCTGCTGCAGGTGCGGGAAGCTTGGGGTACGAATCCGGGTGCGGTAGCTCATGGTGCCGCCATCGCTCGTCAGGTAATAACTGTTGATGCCCTTGGTCGCTTCGATCATCTGGAAGGATTCGTTGGCCGGCATGACCGGGCCCCACGAAACTTGCAGGAAGTGCGTGATCAGGGTCTCGATGTGTTGCAGCGTGCGCTCTTTGGGCGGCGGCGTGGTCAGCGGGTGATCCGCCTTGTACGGGCCTTCCGGCATGTTGCGCATGCACTGCTCGATGATCTTGAGGCTCTGGCGCATTTCTTCGACGCGAACGATGCAACGGTCGTAGGCATCGCCATTGGCCGCCAGCGGGATTTCGAATTCGAAGTTTTCGTAGCCGGAGTAAGGGCGAGCCTTGCGCAGGTCGAAATCGCAACCGGTCGAACGCAGGCCGGCACCGGTGACGCCCCATTCCAGGGCTTCTTTGGTGTTGTAGGCGGCGACGCCGATGGTCCGGCCACGCAGGATGCTGTTGTCCAGTGCGGCTTTCTGGTATTCGTCCAGACGCTTTGGCATCCACTCGACGAAATCCTTGACCAGTTTTTCCCAGCCGCGCGGCAGGTCGTGAGCCACGCCACCGATGCGGTACCAGGCCGGGTGCAGACGGAAACCGGTGATGGCTTCGATCACCGTGTACGCCTTCTGGCGGTCGGTGAAGGTGAAGAATACCGGGGTCATGGCGCCGACGTCCTGGATGTAAGTCCCCAGGAACAGCAGGTGGCTGGTGATCCGGAAGAACTCGGCCATCATGATGCGGATGACGTCGACCTTCTCGGGCACCTTGATGCCGGCCAGCTTCTCGACCGAGAGCACGTACGGCAGGTTGTTCATCACGCCGCCGAGGTAGTCGATACGGTCGGTGTACGGAATGAAGCTGTGCCAGGACTGACGCTCGGCCATCTTCTCGGCACCACGGTGGTGGTAACCGACGTCCGGCACGCAGTCGACGATTTCTTCACCGTCCAGCTGCAGGATGATACGGAACGCACCGTGGGCCGAAGGGTGGTTCGGGCCGAGGTTGAGGAACATGTAGTCCTCGTTCGGGCCGGAACGCTTCATGCCCCAGTCTTCAGGCTTGAAGCGTGCGGCTTCTTCCTCAAGCTGTTGCTTGGCCAGGGTCAGGCTGAACGGATCGAATTCGGTGGCACGGGCCGGGAAGTCCTTGCGCAACGGGTGACCTTCCCAGGTCGGCGGCATCATGATGCGGGTCAGGTGCGGGTGACCGGCGAAGTTGATGCCGTACATGTCCCAGACTTCACGCTCGTACCAGTTGGCGTTCGGCCAGATGCTGGTGACGGTCGGCAAGCTAAGGTCGCTCTCGGACAAGGCGACCTTGATCATTACGTCACTATTACGTTCGATCGACATCAAGTGATAGAACACAGTGAAGTCGGCGCCGCTTGGCAGCCCTTGACGCTTGGTGCGCAGACGCTCGTCCACGCCGTGCAGGTCATAGAGCATGACGTACGGCTTGGGCAGGTTGCGCAGGAAAGTCAGGACTTCGACGAGTTTGGCGCGGGCAACCCAAAGCACCGGCATGCCGGTGCGGGTCGGCTGGGCGGTGAACGCCTCCGGGCCAAAACGATTGTTCAGTTCGACGACCACATCCTGGTCGTCTGCCTTATAAGGCGGGATGTACAGAGCACTGCCTGTAGTCATGGTTATTTATCGCTTTCGGTCAACGTAAAGAATGAAGCCAGTTTCTTGTTTCTTTGTAAGAACAGACTGGATCAGACTTCGTCGGGGCTGCGCAGGTTGGTTACCTGAATACGCTGTTCGCGGCGCTGTTCCTTTTGCGAAGGCATCTCGGCGCGATAAACGCCTTGATCACCAACGACCCAGGAAAGTGGGCGACGCTCCTGGCCAATCGACTCCTGCAACAGCATCAAGCCTTGCAGAAAAGCTTCAGGGCGGGGCGGGCAGCCAGGCACGTAGACGTCCACGGGCAGGAACTTGTCCACCCCTTGAACGACGGAGTAGATGTCGTACATGCCACCGGAGTTGGCGCACGAACCCATGGAGATGACCCATTTAGGCTCGAGCATTTGCTCGTAGAGACGCTGAATGATCGGCGCCATCTTGATGAAGCAGGTACCGGCGATAACCATGAAATCCGCCTGACGCGGTGATGCCCGGATAACCTCGGCGCCAAAGCGCGCGATGTCGTGGGGCGCCGTGAAGGCGGTGGTCATTTCCACGTAGCAGCACGAAAGACCGAAGTTATACGGCCACAGGGAGTTTTTGCGCCCCCAGTTGATCGTGCCGTTGAGCACGTCTTCGAGCTTGCCCATGAAAATGTTTTTGTGGACTTGATCTTCTAACGGATCGGAAACGGTTTCCCGTTTGCCAATCGGATACTGCTCGTTAGGAGCATCGGGGTCGATCCGGGTGAGATTGTATTGCATTGCCAAAGCCTCATTGTTTCAGCTTCGCTTGCCGCTTACGACGAGCTTCCGGAGCCCAGTCAAGGGCGCCCACTCGGAATAGGTAGACAAGACCTGCCAACAGAATTGCTATGAAAACGAGAGCTTCGACGAATCCGGTCCAGCCGCTTTCGCGGACGGACACAGACCAGGCAAAGAGAAAAAGGGCTTCGATATCGAAGATCACGAAGAGCATCGCGACCAGATAGAATTTGGCTGAGAGCCGCAAGCGGGCGCCACCTGTAGGTAGCATGCCGGACTCGAACGGTTCGTTTTTGCTGCGGCCCCAGGCTTTTGACCCGAGGAGGCTGGAGACGCCGAGCATGAAGGCGCAAAGGCCGCCGACACCCAGAAGGAAAATGGCAAAGCCCCAGTTGTGGGCCATGAGTCCGGTCGCTTCGGGCATGCTGGTAATCCTTAACAGAGAGCAAAGGTCTCTGAGCTTGAAAAGAAACAAAGCAGTGACGATATGTCGCAGCAATCAATCGCGGTGATTTTATGGCTAAACACCGAGCAAGTAAAATTCCGATAGCGAAATTATTTACGAGAATAAGGACATAGCGCACCTCCAAAGCCCTGTAGCCCATGCGGTCCGGGCATTAGCGGGGGTTTCGTCAATTATGTTTTGTAGGGAATGTAACGAACATAGCTCTCGTTAAATGATAATCAATATTATTTGTAGCGGTTTTCAAACTGTTTAGCGGGTAGAGGCTCGCGAAGTTGTCTTATATGCACGTTACTGCAAGTAGCGGGCGTGCTCCTTTTACCCACTTTTCCGGATCATGAAACTGCTCTGGATCAATGTTTTTCGCAAAGTGTTGTGGGTTGACGCGTTCCCTGTAGGAGCCGGGCTTGCCCGCGATGGCGGTGTGTCAGACGCAGCAGATGTTGACTGACAGGCCGCCATCGCGGGCAAGCTCGGCTCCCACCGGGTTTTGCAGTGGTCGAAAAATCGCAGGCAAAAAAACGCCCCGAACCAGTCGGGGCGTCAGATGGGCGGCTTTGCGGTTAGCTTTTTATTCGGTCCGCAAGGGCCGTTTGCTTAAACGAAGCAGATCAGTGGAACTGTTCTTCTTCGGTCGAACCGGTCAGCGCGGTCACCGAGGACGTGCCACCCTGGATCACGGTGGTCATGTCGTCGAAGTAGCCGGTACCCACTTCCTGCTGGTGAGCCACGAAGGTGTAACCCTTGGCAGCGTCAGCGAACTCTTGCTCTTGCAGCTTCACGTAGGCAGTCATGTCGTTGCGGGCGTAGTCGTGCGCCAGGTTGAACATGCTGTGCCACATGTTGTGAATGCCGGCCAGGGTGATGAACTGGTGCTTGTAACCCATGGCGGACAGTTCGCGCTGGAACTTGGCGATGGTCGCGTCGTCCAGGTTTTTCTTCCAGTTGAAGGAGGGCGAGCAGTTGTACGACAGCAGTTGGTCCGGGTATTCCTTTTTGATCGCTTCAGCGAAGCGACGGGCTTCTGCCAGATCCGGTTTGGCGGTTTCGCACCAGATCAGGTCGGCGAACGGTGCGTAAGCCAGGCCGCGAGCGATGGCCTGGTCCAGACCGGCGCGCACTTTGTAGAAACCTTCCTGGGTACGTTCGCCAGTTACGAATGGCTGGTCGTACGGGTCGCAGTCGGAGGTCAGCAGGTCAGCCGCGTTGGCGTCGGTACGCGCCAGGATGATGGTCGGCGTACCGGCAACGTCAGCGGCCAGACGAGCAGCGGTCAGCTTCTGTACAGCTTCCTGGGTCGGAACCAGTACCTTGCCGCCCATGTGGCCGCATTTTTTCACGGAAGCCAGTTGGTCTTCGAAGTGAACGCCGGCGGCGCCTGCTTCGATCATGCTCTTCATCAGCTCGTAAGCGTTCAGAACGCCGCCGAAACCGGCTTCGGCGTCAGCCACGATCGGTGCGAAGTAGTCGATGTAACCTTCGTCGCCCGGGTTCTTGCCGGCTTTCCACTGGATCTGGTCGGCGCGACGGAACGAATTGTTGATGCGCTTGACCACGGTTGGAACCGAGTCCACCGGGTACAGCGACTGGTCCGGGTACATCGATTCGGCGGAGTTGTTGTCCGCGGCCACTTGCCAGCCCGACAGGTAGATCGCCTGGATGCCGGCCTTGACTTGTTGCACAGCCTGGCCGCCGGTCAGGGCGCCCATGCAGTTGACGAAATCTTTCTCAGGACGGAAGGACGGTTTGGCACCCTGGGTGACCAGGTTCCAAAGCTTCTCGGCGCCCATTTTTGCAAAGGTGTGCTCAGGTTGAACCGAGCCACGCAGACGGACGACGTCAGCAGCGGAGTAATTGCGTGTCACGCCTTTCCAGCGCGGGTTTTCAGCCCAATCTTTTTCGAGGGCTGCAATTTGCTGTTCGCGTGTCAGTGCCATGGAGATAAACCTCGTCGCATAGGTCTTGGGTGGAAAATTCCTGCTCCAACCGGGTACGCAATTCAAAGGGCGTACAAGGCTGCTCGCTGACCAGAAGCTTAGGTGGTCAAGTCGGGTTCGGCGGGGAAGACGACGGGATGAACGATGGGCTCGAGGGGAAAGTGAGCAGGTAAGGGCGAACTGGCGAGCGCATTCGGGCGTCGTGGGCCTTGGTGCGAACTTCAGTGTGGAGCCGGGTTACCTAATTACGCTTCCGTCCCTCGGGACAACTTCGTTCCAGTCGGCAACCTCGTCAAACACACCTTGTGGGCGGTACAGACACGAATCGGCTCGCGGGGTAGGTGCGAACAGCGACTCGAAAGCCCTTGCCAGGGCCTCTGATTAGCGGGAGCGAGGCCATCATGCCTTTGCTTTTTTGACTCGTCAAACGTTTTGTAGTGCTTTTTTTCAGGCACTACATCTTTGGTCTAATACGACTAATCAGTCAGTTTTTGGTGCTTTAGTCCAAAGTATCGACTTTCACTCGCAGGGTCATGTCATCCCGACCTTGAGTCGAGTAGCTGCGGGTCAGGCCCTGTTTGTCGGCCTGAGTCTGACGATTCACGCCGGCCAGGGTGATCCATTCGCCCAGTCGACCGCTGACAGTTGTGTCGGTGCTTTGGACGTTCACTACATCGGGACGTTCCTGGCTCATCCGGTCACGGTTAGTACTGATTGCCAGATGAACGATGTCGCCGGTGACGCTGGCGGTGACATAAAAACCCTGGGTGACGTTACGGTATTCGGTCTGGCTGCGCAGGTCGCCATAGCTGTCGGTTTGCGTGCTGGTGAGTGGGACGCTCTGGCCGACCTGGATCAGCGCCGGTGTGCCTTCGCTGGCCTGAACCTGCTGGATGCCGCCGTCGCGGCTGTCGGTGCTGCGATTGATGATGCGAGTCTGGCTCGGCTTGGCACCGTTCACGGAGTAGCCCTGATCGCCCTGGAAGTTGTTTTCGTTGGTGTCGACGGTGATCAGCAAGCGCTTGGCGGCCACATCGAGCTGGCTGATCAAGGCCTTGAGTTCATCGATCTTGCGCTGTTCTGCGTTGACGATCAGCTGATTGCCATAGGCGCTGACCTGGCCGTCCTTGCCGATGAAATTCTGCGCCACCGGCAGCAGATCGTCGCTGGTGCGATAGTTCAGGGGCACGATCTCGGTGGCGGCCATGACCGAAAAACTGCAGGTCAACAGCAGCGTGGTGAGCAGGGTGCGTAGGGACATATCCGTTATCTCCGCCTTCAAAGTCTTGATATTGCCAGTTTGTCGGCCCGCGGTGGGGCAAGTTGAATCGTAGACAGCAAAACGCCCCGGCATCCGAGGATGGCGGGGCGTTTTGTGGTGTTCTTGAGGATGCTTTCGCGGGCAAGCCTCGCTCCTACAGGTTCAGCGTTATCCCTGTGGGGGCGAGGCTTGCCCGCGAAGGCCGCACCTCGGTCTCAAGCCGAATGCCGCACCATGTCCACATGCGGAATCCCGGCTTCCAGGAACTCCTCACTGACCATGCTGAAGCCCAGGCGCTCATAGAACGCCGTGGCCTGTACCTGCGCGCTGAGCATCTGCTGCTTCAGCCCACGCTTCTCGGCTTCGCTGATCACCGCTTGCGTCAGCGCATCGCCGACCTTCAAGCCGCGCCAGTCCTTGAGCACCGACACCCGGCCGATGTGACCATCGGGCAGCAGGCGGGCGGTGCCGATCGGGAAGTCGCCTTCAAAGGCCAGAAAGTGGACTGCCGTTGCGTCATCGGCATCCCATTCCAGCTCAGGTGGAACGGATTGCTCGGCAATGAACACCGTCTCACGAATGCGCCGGATCTCGGCGTTATCCTTTTGCCAGTCTGCGACACGAACGTGAATTTTATTCATCGGCAAACCCCAGGCTTCCCTGCTTGATCAGCTCGCACAGCAGGCCGCGGCCGTCTTCATCGCTCAGCCAGTCGCCGAGGTTGTCGACGTGCAACGCATCGGCGGCGCAGATCATCTTCAGCAGCTCGCGCAACTTGCCCGGCAGATAACGGCTCTGACCGCTGGCAAACAGCAGCAGGTCGTCATCGACTTCGGACCAGGCCAGGCGCGCGCTCGGGTTGCGGATCAGCACCGCGCCTTGCTCGAGGCTGGCGAGCAGGTCGTCTTCTTCGATCTCTTCCGGGCCCACCACCAGCTCCGGGTAGCGCGGCTCGGTCATGAACTGGCCGAACCAGGTCAGCAGCAGGCGCTCGTCGCTCATGTGCTCGGCCAGCAGGCTTTTCAAGCGATCGAGGGCATCGTGCTGGATCTGGTGCGGATCGACCGCCGGCTTGGCGTCGGCGTCGGTATAACGCTCTTCGTCCGACAGGAACTGGCTGAGGAAATCGGTGAAGTGAGTCAGCACTTCAGCGGCGCTCGGTGCACGGAAACCGACCGAGTAAGTCATGCAGTCGTCAACGGCCACACCGCAATGCGCCAGGCGCGGCGGCAGGTAGAGCATGTCGCCCGGTTCCAGAACCCACTCATCGGTGGCTTCGAAATCAGCGAGGATGCGCAGGTCCGCGTGTTGCAGCAACGGGCTCTCGGAATCGCACATCTGGCCGATTTTCCAGTTGCGCTTGCCGTGGCCTTGCAGCAGGAACACGTCGTAGTTGTCGAAGTGCGGACCCACGCTGCCACCTGGAGCGGCGAAGCTGATCATCACGTCGTCGATGCGCCAGCTCGGCAGGAAACGGAAGTTCTCCAGCAGCTCGGCGACTTCCGGAACGAATTGGTCGACGGCTTGCACCAGCAGGGTCCACTCGCGTTCCGGCAATTTGCTGAATTCATCTTCGGCAAAAGGGCCGCGGCGCAATTCCCATGGACGCTCGCCGTGCTCGATCAGCAGGCGCGATTCGACTTCTTCTTCCAGCGCCAGGCCGGCCAGTTCGTCGGCGTCGATCGGGCTTTCGAAATCAGGAATCGCCTGACGGATCAGCAGTGGTTTTTTCTGCCAGTAATCGCGCAGGAATTCCCGTGCCGTGATGCCGCCCAGAAGTTGAAGAGGAATGTCAGGATTCATGTGTAACCTATTGAAAAAAAGCACTTTTCAGACGGGAATAAAAACGCCCGGCGCTGCCGGGCGTCTCAAACGGGTAAAGCGGTCGATCAGATGCGTTTGGCTTGCGCCACGGCGTTGCCGATGTAGTTGGCCGGGGTGAGCAGTTTCAGCTCGGCCTTGGCTTGCGCAGGCATGTCCAGCCCGTCGATGAAGGTCTGCAACGCTTCAGGGCTGATGCCCTTGCCGCGCGTCAGCTCTTTCAATTTCTCGTACGGGTTTTCGATGTTGTAGCGACGCATCACGGTCTGGATCGGCTCGGCCAACACTTCCCAGCACGCGTCCAGGTCAGCGGCAATCTTTTGCTCGTTGAGCTCCAGTTTGCTGATGCCTTTGAGGCTGGCTTCGTACGCGATAACGCTGTGGGCGAAGCCGACACCGAGGTTGCGCAGTACGGTGGAGTCGGTCAGATCGCGCTGCCAGCGGGAGATCGGCAGCTTGCTCGCCAGGTGCTGGAACAGCGCGTTGGCGATGCCCAGGTTGCCTTCAGAGTTTTCGAAGTCGATCGGGTTGACCTTGTGCGGCATGGTCGACGAACCGATTTCGCCAGCGATGGTGCGCTGTTTGAAATAACCCAGGGAGATGTAGCCCCAGATGTCGCGGTCGAAGTCGATCAGGATGGTGTTGAAGCGCGCGATCGCGTCGAACAGCTCGGCGATGTAGTCGTGCGGTTCGATCTGCGTGGTGTACGGGTTGAAGCCCAGGCCTAGCTCGTCTTCGATGAAGGCGCGGGCGTTGGCTTCCCAGTCGATCTCAGGGTAGGCCGACAGGTGGGCGTTGTAGTTGCCGACAGCGCCGTTGATTTTGCCCAGCAGCGGAACGGCGGCGACTTGAGCGATCTGACGCTCCAGACGGTAAACCACGTTCGCCAGCTCTTTGCCCAGGGTGGTCGGCGAGGCCGGTTGACCGTGGGTGCGCGACAGCATCGGCACTTCAGCGAAACGGATGGCCAGTTCGCGAATGGCTTCGGCGGTCTGGCGCATCAGTGGCAGCATCACGTCATCACGGCCTTCGCGCAGCATCAGGGCGTGGGACAGGTTGTTGATGTCCTCGCTGGTGCAGGCAAAGTGGATGAACTCGCTGACCTTGGCCAGTTCCGGCAGCTTGGCCGCTTGTTCCTTGAGCAGGTACTCAATGGCTTTGACGTCGTGGTTGGTGGTGCGCTCGATCTCTTTGACACGCTCGGCGTGCTCCAGAGAGAAGTTTTCCGCCAGGGTGTTCAACACCGCGTTGGCTTCGGCGGAGAACGCCGGCACTTCGCTGATGGCGGGGTGAGCGGCCAGGCGCTGGAGCCAGCGCACTTCAACCAGAACGCGAGCACGGATCAGACCGTATTCGCTGAAAATTGGGCGCAGGGCCTGGGTTTTGCCGGCGTAGCGGCCGTCAACAGGGGAAACCGCAGTGAGCGAAGAGAGCTGCATGGGGTGTTCTCGGACAGTCGGGCAACGAAATGGGGCGCGTATCATACATGAAAAAATCCGCCGGTCCGTTGCCAACTGACCGGCGTATTACGCGTTACTGACTACAAAGCGGTATTGCGGGCGCGGTTCAGCTGCTGCGCATCAGCGGGTAAAGCTCTTTAAGCAATTTGCGACGGCTGATCACCAACTGCCAACGATGACCGCCCAACTGCCGCCACAGGCGTGCCGAGCGGATCCCGGCCAGCAACAGCGCGCGGATTTTCGAGGCGTTGCTCGGTTGCTGCAGGTTACGCATGTCGCCATGCACCTGAATCCGTTGGCGCAGGGTGCTCAGGGTATCCTGATACAGCGCACCGCAGGCGGCGATCACGTTTTCGTGAGCCGGGCCGAAGTGCTCGACCTGAGACTGAATCTGCGGCAGACGCTTGCCGATTACGTCCAGCATGTCGTCGCGCTTGGCCAGCTGACGCTCCAGCCCCAGCATCGCCAGGGCATAGCGCAGCGGTTCGCGCTGAAGGGTGCTGGGATCGCGTTCCAGGGCGCCGATCAGGGCGCGGTAACCTTCACGCAGGTTGATGTCGTCACCGCCATAGACTTCCAGCGTGTCCTTGGGGTCGCGAATCAACAGGCTGCCGAGCATGCAGGTCAGGCCGGCTTCGTTGGTCTGGCCGCTCTTGGCGATCTTGTCGACCAGTACGGCGGCGAGAAACACGCCGCCCAGAGCCGTCAGTTGCTCCTGAGTCGGGCTCATGAACGCTGACCTTGGCTGGTCCAGGGTTCGGCCACTTCGATCACGCCGCCGCCGAGGCAGATTTCACCGTCGTAGAACACCACGGATTGGCCCGGGGTGACCGCGCGTTGCGGGTCATCGAAGGTGGCGCGGTAGCCGTTGGCGGTTTTTTCCAGCGTGCAAGGCTGGTCGCTCTGGCGATAACGCACCTTGGCGGTCAGTTTGCGCGGCTCGGTCAAGTCGATCGGGTTGACCCAGTAGATGTCCGAGGCGAGCAGGGCGCGGGAAAACAAATAAGGGTGATCGTTGCCCTGGCCAACGATCAGCTCGTTGTGTTCCAGGTCTTTGATCAGCACGTACCACGGTTCGTCACTGGCGTCTTTCAGGCCGCCGATGCCCAGGCCCTGGCGCTGGCCGATGGTGTGATACATCAAGCCATGGTGGCGGCCGATGACTTCACCTTCGGTGGTCTTGATTTCGCCTGGCTGTGCCGGCAGGTATTGCTTGAGGAAGTCGCTGAAGCGGCGTTCACCGATAAAGCAGATCCCGGTGGAATCCTTTTTCTTGGCGGTGGCCAGGTCGTGTTTCTCGGCAATCGCGCGCACTTCGGGTTTTTCCAGCTCGCCGACCGGGAACAGCGTCTTGGCGATCTGTTCACCGCCGACGGCGTGCAGGAAGTAGCTCTGATCCTTGTTCGGGTCCAGGCCCTTGAGCAATTCGGTACGACCGTCGATGTCGCGGCGGCGCACGTAGTGGCCGGTGGCGATCAGGTCGGCGCCGAGCATCATTGCGTAGTCGAGGAACGCTTTGAACTTGATTTCGCGGTTGCACAGGATGTCCGGGTTCGGCGTGCGACCGGCCTTGTACTCGGCCAGGAAATGCTCGAACACGTTGTCCCAGTACTCGGCGGCGAAGTTGGCGGTGTGCAGCTTGATGCCAATTTTGTCGCACACGGCCTGAGCGTCCGCCAGGTCATCCATGGCGGTGCAGTATTCCGTTCCATCGTCCTCTTCCCAGTTCTTCATGAACAGGCCTTCCACCTCATAGCCCTGCTCGATCAGCAGGAGAGCGGAAACGGAAGAGTCCACGCCGCCGGACATGCCGACAATGACGCGCTTCTTTTGTGTGTCAGAAGGGGCTGGATCACGCATAGGGATTCAATGAGTGTCTTGAAAAAGGACGCGATTCTAGCAGGCCGAAGCGCGCAAGGCTAAAGAGAAGGGCGGATCAGTTCGAGACCGAAGTGTTTGCCGTCCAGATAATCATCGATACAACGGATGATCAGCTCACTGCGCCAGTTTGCGCGCTGTTGCAGCAGTTCGTCACGCGTCAGCCATTTTGCGCCGACGATGCCGTCATCCAGCTGATAGTCCGGGTGGTGTTTGAGCGGTTTTGCGGTGAAGCAGACCCGCTGGTAAGTCACGCCGTTGCTGGGCGCGGTGTAGAGGTAAATACCTATTACGCCCGTCGGCTCGACGTCCCAGCCGGTTTCCTCGAGGGTTTCGCGCACGGCGGCCTCGATCAGGGTTTCGTCCGGGTCCAGATGGCCGGCGGGCTGGTTGAGCACCGTTTGTCCGTGCTTGAGTTCTTCGACCATCAGGAAGCGACCATTGTCTTCGACGATGGTGGCGACGGTGATGTGGGGTAGCCAATCCATGAAGCTTCCTCGTCTTGAATGTTGGAATAAAGAACAGTGTAGGAGCGAGCCTGCTCGCGATGACGGTGGGTCAGTCGACATCAATGTTGAATGATATATCGCTATCGCGAGCAGGCTCGCTCCCACATTGGTCCGTATTTCATAGATGAAAAGTGTGGGGCGCAAACAGAAACCCCGGCACTGGGCCGGGGCTTCTTTGCATCCTTACAACCTTAAACCAGCGCAGCGATCGCGGCGTTGAAGGTGTTGCTCGGGCGCATGGCCTTGCTGATCAGATCGGCATTGGCGTGGTAGTAACCGCCGATGTCCACTGGCTTGCCCTGAACGGCGTTGAGCTCGGCAACGATGGTCGCTTCGTTCTCGGCCAGGGTCTTGGCCAGTTCGCCGAACTGCGCTTGCAGTGCAGTGTCTTCGGTCTGGGCGGCCAGGGCTTGAGCCCAGTACAGCGCCAGGTAGAAGTGACTGCCGCGGTTGTCGATGTTGCCGACTTTGCGCGATGGCGACTTGTTGTTATCCAGGAACTGGCCAGTGGCCTGATCCAGGGTCTTGGCCAGCACCAGCGCTTTAGGGTTGTTGTAGGTAACACCCAAGTGCTCGAGGGAAGCGGCCAGGGCCAGGAACTCGCCCAGGGAATCCCAACGCAGGAAGTTCTCTTCCAGCAGTTGCTGAACGTGTTTCGGTGCCGAACCGCCAGCGCCGGTTTCGAACAGACCACCGCCGTTCATCAGCGGAACGATCGACAGCATCTTGGCGCTGGTGCCCAGTTCCATGATCGGGAACAGGTCGGTCAGGTAGTCGCGCAATACGTTGCCGGTCACCGAGATGGTGTCCTTGCCTTCGCGAGTGCGGTCCAGGGTGAACTTCATCGCGTCGACGGGCGACATGATGCGGATGTCCAGGCCTGCGGTGTCGTGATCCTTCAGGTAAGCCTGAACTTTTTCGATCACTACGCCGTCGTGGGCGCGCATTGGGTCCAGCCAGAAAATGGCCGGAGTTGCGCTTGCACGAGCACGGTTGACGGCCAGTTTGACCCAGTCCTGGATCGGCGCGTCTTTGGTCTGGCACATGCGGAAGATGTCGCCGGCTTCAACCGACTGTTCCAGCAGAGTGCGACCAGCGCTGTCGGAAACCCGAACCACGCCGTTGCTCTTGATCTGGAAAGTCTTGTCGTGGGAGCCGTACTCTTCGGCTTTTTTCGCCATCAGGCCAACGTTTGGCACGCTGCCCATGGTGGTCGGATCGAAAGCGCCGTGCAGCTTGCAGTCTTCGATCACCGCCTGGTAGATGGTGGCGTAGCAGCGATCCGGGATCACAGCCTTGGTGTCGTGCAGCTGACCGTCAGTACCCCACATTTTGCCGGAGTCACGGATCATTGCCGGCATCGAGGCGTCGACGATGACGTCGCTCGGCACGTGCAGGTTGGTGATGCCTTTGTCGGAGTTGACCATGGCCAACGACGGACGAACGGCGTAGACCGCCTGGATGTCCGCTTCGATCTGCGCTTGTTGCTCGGCAGGCAAGGCCTTGATGCGAGCGTACAGGTCGCCGATGCCGTTGTTCAGGTTAAAGCCGATCTGTGCCAGCACGTCAGCGTGCTTGGCCAGTGCGTCTTTATAGAACTCGGCAACGATCTGGCCGAACATGATCGGGTCGGAGACCTTCATCATGGTGGCTTTCAGGTGAACCGACAGCAGCACGCCTTTTTGCTTGGCGTCTTCGATCTCGGCGGCGATGAAGCTGCGCAGCGCGTTTTTGCTCAGAACGGCGCAATCGAGGATCTCACCGGCTTGTACGGTGGTTTTTTCTTTCAGGACGGTGGTAGTGCCGTCTTGAGCGATCAGTTCGATTTTGACGGCGTCAGCGGCGTCGATCAGGGCGGCTTTTTCGCTGCCGTAGAAATCGCCGGTGCTCATGTGAGCCACGTGGGACTTGGAGTCTTTGGCCCAGGCGCCCATTTTGTGCGGGTGCTTGCGTGCGTAGTTCTTGACCGACAGCGGTGCACGACGATCGGAGTTGCCTTCGCGCAGAACCGGGTTCACGGCGCTGCCCTTGATCTTGTCGTAACGCGACTTGGCGAGCTTGTCGGCATCGCTGGTCACGGTTTCCGGGTAATCCGGCAGTGCGAAGCCCTGGGCTTGCAGCTCTTTGATCGCGGCCTGCAGTTGCGGAACCGAAGCACTGATGTTCGGCAGCTTGATGATGTTGGCTTCAGGCGTAACGGCCAGGTCGCCCAGTTCGGCGAGGTGGTCGGCTACGGCTTTGTCACCCAATTGCTCGGGGAAGCTGGCCAGAATGCGCCCTGCAAGAGAGATATCGCGGGTTTCAACGGCGATATCAGCCGAGGCGGTGAACGCCTCTACGATAGGCAACAGTGAATAGGTGGCGAGGGCTGGGGCTTCGTCGGTGAAGGTATAGATGATCTTCGAGCGGGTGGGCATATTCGGATTAACTCTCTCTTCTTTGCTAAAGCGTGCGCAGAAACTCGAGGGGCGCCGGGTAAGCGCGTTCGTTCAAAGTCATCCATGAGCCGAATGTCGAGATTTCTTCGCGGTGATGTTGGGTGCATCAGTCGAGCGTCAAGCGGGTGGACTGCGATAACAATCCGGCTTATTCGGGCCCAACGTCTTGTGATAGAGCGGTCGGCCGTAGTGACTCTGTGGTCAGCGGCGGCATTATACATAGGTAGCTGGCAATCTGCCGATGGTTCATATGCAACGATTCTCGTCCATTGGTCTAAAGGTCGCAGGCCAGCGTGGGGCGTAGAGTCGTCCACCGTGCTTGAGTTTGGCGCTTTTCCCTTTGCTTTCAGGCTTGTACGTCGCGAACCGTACAGCTTTGCGGCCGTTGGGCGGAACATAGGGTTTGCGCGCCGATTTAACTGGGGTACGCTCGGACCAAGCCAGATGTTCAATCCAAACAATGGAGTTCAGCATGGGATACAAGAAGATTCAGGTTCCAGCCGTCGGCGACAAAATCACCGTCAACGCGGACCATTCTCTCAATGTTCCTAACAACCCGATCATCCCCTTCATCGAAGGCGATGGTATTGGTGTTGATATCAGCCCGGTCATGATCAAGGTTGTCGATGCTGCTGTTAAGAAGGCTTACGGCGGCGAGCGCAAAATTTCCTGGATGGAAGTCTACGCCGGGGAGAAAGCGACTCAGGTTTACGATCAGGACACCTGGCTGCCTCAGGAAACCCTGGACGCGGTCAAGGACTACGTCGTTTCTATCAAAGGCCCTCTGACCACGCCGGTCGGCGGCGGCATCCGTTCCCTGAACGTGGCCCTGCGTCAGCAACTCGACCTGTATGTGTGCCTGCGTCCGGTGCGCTGGTTCGAAGGCGTGCCTAGCCCGGTCAAGAAGCCAGGCGATGTCGACATGACCATCTTCCGCGAAAACTCGGAAGACATTTATGCCGGTATCGAATGGAAGGCCGGTTCGCCGGAAGCGACCAAGGTCATCAAGTTCCTTAAAGAAGAAATGGGCGTCACCAAGATCCGTTTCGACCAAAACTGCGGTATCGGCATCAAGCCGGTGTCCCTGGAAGGCACCAAGCGTCTGGCGCGCAAGGCCCTGCAATATGTGGTCGACAACGATCGTGATTCGCTGACCATCGTGCACAAAGGCAACATCATGAAGTTCACCGAAGGTGCCTTCAAGGAATGGGCCTACGAAGTGGCGGCTGAGGAATTCGGCGCGACCCTGCTCGATGGCGGTCCATGGATGCAGTTCAAGAACCCGAAAACCGGCAAGAACGTCATCGTCAAGGACGCCATCGCCGACGCCATGCTCCAGCAGATCCTGCTGCGCCCGGCCGAGTACGATGTGATCGCGACCCTGAATCTCAACGGCGACTACCTCTCCGACGCCCTGGCGGCCGAAGTGGGTGGTATCGGCATTGCGCCGGGTGCGAACCTGTCCGACACCGTGGCCATGTTCGAAGCGACCCACGGTACTGCGCCGAAGTATGCCGGCAAGGACCAGGTCAACCCGGGTTCGTTGATCCTGTCCGCCGAAATGATGCTGCGTCACATGGGCTGGACCGAAGCGGCCGACCTGATCATCAAGGGCACCAACGGCGCCATCTCCGCGAAAACCGTGACTTACGACTTCGAACGTCTGATGGAGGGCGCGAAACTGCTGTCGTCGTCCGCGTTTGGTGATGCGTTGATCTCGCACATGTAAACCAGCCGACAAAAAAAACCGCCTTCGGGCGGTTTTTTTATGACTGGATGATCAGGTTGCGTCAGCTCGACACTGTTTCTTGTTGCCGGTTGGCGGGCGCAGCCTGTTCGTTCGCGCTGTCAGCGGGCGCAATATCCACTGCGTGAAGCCCCTTGGGGCCCTGAATGATCTCGAAACTTACGGCTTGTCCGGCTTTGAGGGTCTTGTAACCTTCCATTTTAATAGCCGAGTAGTGCGCAAAGAAATCGATCTCCTTGCCATCCTCGTCACGACCTTCTCTGGCGTCGGTGTTAATGAAACCGAACCCCTTGGCATTGTTGAACCATTTCACCTTACCGACAGCCATACCCATATCCCTCTGCAACAGACTCCATCACTGGAGTATCATCCAGTTAATCCGCAGTCTAATCTTGTAAATAGATTGACTCCGCGGACCTTTTTTACCCACTGTGGGCTCTATTGGTTGTAACACCGATTTTCCGATAGTCAAGGTGACCGGGCAGTCGGAGTTGAAATCGTTCATAACCGCCCCCACCACTGTATTTGCACAACTGACGAACCTTTCTTTCCATGCATGCAATCAGCCAGATTCGACTAACATTCAATCAGGATCGCCCTGATTTACACGACGACGATTCCGCAGGCATTGCTGTTCAGGAGGCTAAGCCTGCTTTACAGGCGCCACCGATGTACAAGGTGGTTTTGTTCAACGATGACTACACACCGATGGATTTCGTCGTCGAAGTGCTCGAGGTGTTTTTTAACCTGAATCGCGAGCTGGCGACCAAGGTCATGCTGGCCGTCCACACAGAAGGACGGGCAGTATGTGGAGTGTTTACCCGCGACATCGCCGAGACCAAGGCCATGCAGGTCAACCAGTACGCCAGGGAAAGCCAGCATCCGCTACTCTGTGAAATCGAGAAGGACGGTTAATCGCCGACCACTTGGGTATGAGGTGAAGCTATGTTAAACCGCGAGCTCGAAGTCACCCTCAATCTTGCCTTCAAGGAGGCTCGTTCGAAGCGTCATGAATTCATGACCGTCGAGCACCTTCTGCTGGCCCTATTGGATAATGAGGCTGCCGCCACCGTTTTGCGTGCCTGCGGCGCAAACCTCGACAAACTCAAGCATGATCTGCAGGAGTTCATCGACTCCACCACGCCATTGATCCCCCTCCATGACGAGGATCGTGAAACCCAGCCAACCCTGGGCTTCCAGCGTGTACTGCAACGTGCTGTCTTTCACGTACAGAGCTCGGGCAAACGCGAAGTGACTGGCGCCAACGTGCTGGTCGCAATCTTCAGTGAGCAAGAGAGTCAGGCAGTGTTTCTGCTGAAACAGCAGAGCGTTGCGCGCATCGATGTCGTCAACTACATCGCCCACGGTATTTCCAAAGTGCCGGGGCACGGCGATCACTCTGAAGGTGAGCAAGATATGCAGGACGACGAGGGCGGTGAGTCTTCTTCTTCAGGCAATCCTCTGGATGCTTATGCTAGCAACCTCAACGAACTCGCGCGCCAGGGTCGTATCGATCCGTTGGTAGGCCGTGAGCTGGAGGTCGAACGCGTCGCGCAGATCCTGGCGCGCCGTCGCAAGAACAATCCGTTGCTGGTAGGCGAGGCGGGCGTGGGTAAAACCGCAATTGCCGAAGGCCTGGCCAAGCGCATTGTCGACAACCAGGTGCCGGACCTGCTGGCCAACAGCGTGGTGTATTCCCTCGATCTGGGGGCCTTGCTGGCCGGGACCAAATACCGCGGCGATTTCGAGAAGCGCTTCAAGGCGCTGCTCAATGAGCTGAAAAAACGTCCGCAGGCGATCCTGTTCATCGACGAAATCCACACCATCATTGGTGCGGGTGCCGCGTCCGGTGGCGTCATGGATGCCTCGAACCTGCTCAAGCCATTGCTGTCGTCCGGCGATATTCGCTGCATCGGTTCGACCACGTTCCAGGAATTCCGCGGGATCTTCGAGAAGGACCGCGCCCTGGCTCGGCGCTTCCAGAAGGTCGATGTGTCGGAACCTTCGGTGGAAGACACCATTGGCATCCTGCGTGGCCTGAAAGGGCGTTTCGAAGCGCACCACAACATCGAATACAGCGATGAAGCCCTGCGCGCCGCTGCTGAACTGGCCTCGCGTTACATCAATGACCGGCACATGCCGGACAAGGCTATCGACGTTATCGACGAGGCGGGTGCCTATCAGCGTCTGCAACCGATCGAGAAACGCGTGAAACGCATCGAGGTTCCTCAGGTCGAGGACATCGTTGCGAAAATCGCGCGAATTCCGCCAAAACACGTCACCAGTTCCGACAAGGAGCTGCTGCGTAACCTTGAGCGTGACCTGAAGCTCACGGTATTTGGCCAGGATGCGGCGATCGACTCCTTGGCGACCGCGATCAAGCTGTCCCGTGCCGGCCTTAAATCGCCTGACAAGCCCGTTGGTTCGTTCCTGTTCGCAGGGCCGACCGGTGTCGGTAAAACCGAAGCCGCGCGGCAACTGGCCAAGGCGCTGGGGGTCGAGCTGGTTCGCTTTGACATGTCCGAGTACATGGAGCGCCACACCGTATCGCGTCTGATCGGTGCACCTCCAGGTTATGTCGGGTTCGATCAGGGCGGTCTGCTGACCGAGGCCATCACCAAGCAGCCTCACTGCGTGCTGTTGCTCGATGAAATAGAGAAGGCGCATCCGGAAGTCTTCAACCTGCTGTTGCAGGTCATGGACCACGGTACGCTGACCGATAACAACGGGCGCAAGGCAGACTTCCGTAACGTAATCGTCATCATGACGACCAACGCCGGTGCCGAGACTGCAGCGCGTGCTTCGATCGGTTTCACCTATCAGGACCACTCGTCCGATGCGATGGAAGTGATCAAGAAGAGCTTCACGCCGGAGTTCCGCAACCGTCTGGACACCATTATCCAGTTTGGTCGCCTCAGTCATGAGGTCATCAAAAGCGTGGTGGACAAGTTCCTTACCGAGCTTCAGGCGCAGCTGGAAGACAAACGCGTGCAGTTGGAAGTGAGCGATGCTGCGCGTAGTTGGCTGGCAGCGGGTGGCTATGATTCGGCAATGGGTGCTCGACCAATGGCGCGTTTGATTCAGGACAAGATCAAGCGTCCGCTGGCGGAAGAGATTCTCTTTGGCGAACTGGCCGACCATGGTGGTGTGGTTCACATCGATCTCAAGGATGGCGAGCTGACCTTCGAGTTCGAGACCACGGCTGAAATGGCCTGACGTTAACCGCAATAAAGCAAAAGGCGCTGAAAGGCGCCTTTTTGCTGTTTATCACACCGATCCCCCTGTAGGAGCTGCCGAAGGCTGCGATCTTTTGATCTTGCTTTTACCGGCCATAAGCAAAATCAAGATCAAAAGATCGCAGCCTTCGGCAGCTCCTACGCGAGCAGGTTTCGGTGGGCGTTAAAATTGCAGGCAAACAAAAACGCCCGGCATAGCCGGGCGTTTTGTATTGACTTGATTAGCGAGCGCGGTAAGTGATGCGCCCTTTGCTCAAGTCATAGGGCGTCAGCTCGACGCGCACTTTGTCACCGGTAAGAATACGGATGTAGTTCTTGCGCATCTTGCCGGAGATATGCGCGGTTACGACGTGCCCATTTTCCAACTCCACACGAAACATGGTGTTGGGCAGGGTGTCGACGACAGTGCCTTCCATTTCGAAGCTGTCTTCTTTCGACATGCAGTAAAGCCCTCGGTGTCCAATGAATGGCCCGGTGCAACTGCGCCAGGCAAAAGCGGCGTGCATTGTGCCCGAAAAATGGGGTTTAAGCCAAGGGGTTCTAGTTCAGGATGACCCAACGTTGATTAATCAGCAGTTCGATAGGGCGATATTGGGTTTTGTAGCTCATTTTTTTGCAGTTTTTGATCCAGTAGCCGAGATAGACCGCTTCCAGCCCCAGGCGCCGGGCTTCGGCGATCTGCCAGAGGATTGCAAAGCGCCCCAGGCTACGACGCTCCTCGCCGGGTTCGTAGAAGGTGTAGACCGCCGACAGACCGTTGGGCAGCAAGTCGGTAACGGCCACTGCCACCAGTCGGCCTTCGAGCCGAAATTCGTAGAAGCGGGAGAACGGCAGGTCACGCACCAGAAAGGTCGAAAACTGGTCGCGGCTCGGCGGATACATATCGCCATCGGCGTGACGTTGTTCGATGTAGCGTTGATAGAGGTCGAAGTACTCTTCGCTGAACTTTGGTCGGGCCGGACGCACTTGCAGGTCGGCATTGCGTTTCAAAATGCGTTTCTGCTGACGGTTGGGTGCAAATTGCGCCACAGGGATGCGCGCCGGTACGCACGCATTGCAATTCTGGCAATGGGGCCGGTAGAGGTGATCGCCACTGCGACGAAAACCCATTTCCGACAGATCTGCGTAGACATGCACATCCATGGGCTGACTGGGATCGAGGAACAGCGTCGTGGCCTGTTCCTCGGGCAGATAACTGCAAGAGTGGGGCTGAGTGGCATAGAACTTCAAACGCGCCAACTCGGTCATGATCAACCCTCGGGATATGCTTTTGGTTAGGGGGCGTTCTCAATTCGTTTCCCCGCATTAAGTGTAAGCCACGCGCGCAAAAGTCGCTCAGCAAACCCAGGTGGCACGGCTGGGTTGATCCAGATGCCGCGCAAGATAGCCGGCAAATTCACGGCGGGGAATCGCTCGGGCACCCAGACTGTGCAGATGATCGGTAGGCATCTGGCAATCGATCAGCACAAAACCTGAGTCTTTCAGATGTCGCACCAGTGTGGCGAAGCCATATTTGGAGGCGTTGTCGGCGCGGCTGAACATCGACTCACCGAAGAACAACTGCCCCATGGCCAGGCCGTAGAGCCCGCCGACCAGCACGCCATCATCCCAGACCTCCACGGAGTGGGCATAACCGCGCTTGTGCAGTTCGACGTAGGCGTCCTGCATCGCCTGGGTGATCCAGGTGCCGTCGGCGTAATCCCTGGGCGCGGCGCAGGCACGGATGACCGAGACAAAATCCCGATCAAAGGTCACTTGATAGCGTTGTTGGCGCAGCAGTTTGTTAAGGCTGCGGGAGACGTGCAGTTCGTCGGGAAACAATACGGTGCGCGGATCAGGCGACCACCAGAGGATCGGCTGACCCTCCGAAAACCACGGAAAGCAGCCGTGACGATAGGCCTGAATCAGACGGTCGGCGGACAGGTCGCCACCCGCGGCCAGCAGTCCGTTGGGATCGCGCATGGCTTTTTCCAGCGGCGGAAAGGTCAGGGTGTTGCGTTGTAACCAAGTCAGCATGGCATCCGGGCTTGCAGAAGGGGAGGGCGGTAGCGGGCCATTGAGCCCGCCTTGAAGGAGGTTAACCGTCAAACGGTGGGGATGTCATCGAGATACTTCTCGGCATCCAGTGCGGCCATGCAGCCGGCTCCGGCGGACGTCACTGCCTGGCGGTAAATGTGATCGGCCACATCACCGGCGGCGAACACGCCTTCGATGTCGGTGGCGGTGGCGTCACCTTCGCTGCCGCCCTTGACCAGCAGGTACCCGTCACGCATTTTCAACTGACCCTGGAACAGGTCGGTGTTGGGCTTGTGGCCGATGGCGATGAATACGCCGGCCAGGGGCAATGCACTGGTTTCGTCGGTTTGGCTGTGACGCAGGCGGGCGCCGGTCACGCCGCTGGCATCGCCCAGCACTTCATCCAGATTCTGGTTCCAGTGCAGGCGGATATTGCCATTGGCGGCTTTTTCGAAGAGCTTGTCCTGAAGGATTTTCTCCGAGCGCAGTTTGTCGCGACGGTGAATCAGGTGGACTTCCTTGGCGATGTTCGACAGGTACAGCGCTTCTTCAACCGCCGTATTGCCGCCGCCGACCACCGCCACCACCTGATTACGGTAGAAGAAGCCGTCGCAGGTGGCGCACGCCGAAACGCCTTTGCCGGCAAAGGCTTCTTCCGAGGGCAGCCCCAGGTATTGCGCCGAAGCGCCGGTGGCGATAATCAGCGCATCGCAGGTGTAGGTGCCGCTGTCGCCGATGAGCTCGAACGGCCGTTGTTGCAACTTGGCGGTATGGATGTGGTCGTAAACGATCTCGGTGTCGAAGCGTTCGGCGTGTTTTTGCATGCGTTCCATCAGTACCGGGCCGGTCAGGCCTTCGACGTCGCCGGGCCAGTTGTCGACTTCGACGGTGGTGGTTAGCTGGCCACCTGCCTGTATGCCGGTAATGACGACTGGTTTTAGGTTGGCGCGGGCGGCGTAAACGGCGGCACTGTAACCGGCGGGGCCGGAACCCAGAATGATCAGGCGTGAATGCTTAGCTTCGCTCATAAAAACACCTCATAAGCCTTTGTCACAAAAGAGAATGCATGCTCAAATTGGACCGCGTGTACTGTGCTGTTGGCTATGCTACACCTACGGACCTGGAGCATGGCATCGGGCGAACAAACCCGTACAATGCCTGCCTGTAACCGTGTGTGTGTCAAAAAAGCATTGCGCGCCGTATTTCGAAAACCCGGGGTGCAGTGTTAAAAGTAGTCCCAGTTGCGCCTGTTAACTTTTTTACCTGCCTGGATTGGGCAGTTTTTATAGTCATTCAACAGATGGACGCGCCATAGGCGCAGGAAAAGAAGCGTTTTGAAGAAATCCACCGCAGCACCTAAAACAGTCGTTCCGCTCTGGCGCCAGCAATTGCACTACCGGCTCAAGGAAGGTGCATTGATCGCCATCGGCGCCTTGTGCCTGTTCCTGATGATGGCCTTGTTGACCTATGGCAAGGACGATCCGGGCTGGAGCCATAACAGCAAGATCGACGATGTGCAGAACTTCGGCGGGCCGGCCGGCTCTTACAGCGCCGATATCCTGTTCATGGTTCTGGGTTACTTCGCCTACATTTTCCCGCTGCTGCTGGCGGTCAAGGCGTATCAGATCTTCCGTCAGCGCCACGAGCCGTGGCAGTGGAGCGGCTGGCTCTTCTCCTGGCGTCTGATCGGCCTGGTGTTTCTGGTGCTGTCGGGCGCGGCGCTGGCCCATATTCACTTCCATGCGGCGACCGGTCTGCCGGCCGGCGCCGGCGGCGCTCTGGGCGAAAGCCTTGGCGATCTGGCCAGGAACGCGCTGAACATCCAGGGCAGCACGTTGTTGTTCATCGCGCTGTTCCTGTTCGGCCTGACGGTGTTCACCGACCTGTCGTGGTTCAAGGTGATGGACGTCACTGGCAAGATCACCCTTGATCTGTTCGAACTGTTTCAGGGCGCGGCCAATCGCTGGTGGGCGGCCCGTGTCGAACGCAAGCAACTGGTCGCCCAGCTGCGTGAAGTCGACGATCGCGTGCATGACGTGGTCGCGCCGACCGTTACCGACAAACGCGAGCAGGCCAAGGTCAAGGAACGCCTGATCGAGCGCGAGCAAGCCCTGAGCAAGCACATGTCCGAGCGCGAGAAACAGGTGCCGCCGGTGATTGCCCCGGCTCCGCCCAAACCCGCAGCGCCCAGCAAGCGCGTGGAGAAAGAGAAACAGGCACCATTGTTCGTCGACAGCGCCGTCGAAGGCACCTTGCCGCCGATCTCGATTCTCGACCCTGCGGAAAAGAAACAACTCAATTATTCGCCTGAATCCCTGGCGGCCGTCGGCCACTTGCTGGAAATCAAGCTCAAGGAATTCGGCGTCGAAGTCTCGGTGGACTCGATTCACCCGGGCCCGGTGATTACCCGTTACGAAATCCAGCCTGCCGCCGGGGTTAAAGTCAGCCGCATCTCCAACCTGGCGAAAGACCTGGCCCGTTCCCTGGCCGTGACCAGTGTGCGTGTCGTGGAAGTGATTCCGGGCAAGACCACGGTCGGTATCGAGATTCCCAATGAAGACCGGCAGATCGTGCGGTTCTCCGAGGTCTTGTCGACCCCCGAATACGATAACTTCAAGTCCCCGGTCACACTGGCCCTGGGTCATGATATCGGTGGTAAACCGGTCATCACCGACCTGGCGAAAATGCCGCACTTGCTGGTAGCCGGTACGACCGGTTCCGGTAAATCGGTGGGTGTGAACGCGATGATCCTGTCGATTCTGTTCAAGTCTGGCCCGGAAGACGCCAAGCTGATCATGATCGACCCGAAAATGCTCGAGCTGTCGATCTACGAAGGCATTCCGCACCTGCTGTGCCCGGTGGTCACCGACATGAAGGACGCCGCCAACGCCTTGCGCTGGAGCGTCGCCGAGATGGAACGGCGTTACAAACTGATGGCGAAGATGGGCGTGCGCAACCTGTCGGGCTTCAACGCCAAGGTCAAGGAAGCGCAGGACGCCGGCGAGCCGTTGAGTGATCCGCTGTACAAGCGCGAAAGCATCCACGACGAGGCGCCGCTGCTGCAAAAGCTGCCGACCATCGTCGTGGTCGTCGACGAATTCGCCGACATGATGATGATCGTCGGCAAGAAGGTTGAAGAACTGATCGCCCGTATCGCGCAGAAGGCACGTGCCGCCGGTATTCACTTGATCCTCGCGACCCAGCGGCCGTCGGTGGACGTGATCACGGGTCTGATCAAGGCGAACATCCCGACCCGCATGGCGTTCCAGGTATCGAGCAAGATCGATTCGCGGACCATCATCGACCAGGGCGGCGCCGAACAACTGCTGGGCCACGGTGACATGCTCTACATGCCACCGGGCACCAGTCTGCCGATCCGTGTTCACGGCGCGTTCGTGTCCGATGACGAGGTTCACCGGGTGGTTGAAGCCTGGAAACTGCGCGGCGCGCCGGAATACAACGATGACATCCTCGCCGGTGTCGAAGAGGCCGGTAGCGGCTTTGAAAATGGCGGCGGTGGCGGTGACGATGATGCCGAAACCGACGCGCTCTACGACGAAGCGGTGCAGTTCGTGCTGGAAAGCCGTCGCGCGTCCATCTCTGCGGTTCAGCGCAAGCTGAAAATCGGCTACAACCGCGCGGCGCGCATGATCGAAGCCATGGAAATGGCCGGGGTCGTGACCTCCATGAACACCAACGGCTCGCGTGAAGTCCTGGCCCCTGGCCCGGTGCGCGACTGATCCGGTTTTGAAAGGGGCGGCGTCTTGAGGCGCCGCCCGCACTCCCACGAATGTTTAAGAGGACTCCCATGCGTCTTATCCGCATGCTGTTGCTGCCGGTACTGGCTTTGACCACGCTCTCGGCCCACGCCGATGACAAGGACGTGGCGCGTCTGACTCAACTGCTGGAAAAATCCCAGACCCTGACCGCGCGTTTCTCCCAGCTGACCCTTGATGGCAGCGGCACCCAGTTGCAGGAAACCGCGGGTGAAATGTCCTTGCAGCGTCCTGGCTTGTTTTACTGGCACACCAACGCGCCGGCCGAACAAACGATGGTCTCCGACGGCAAGAAGGTGACGTTGTGGGATCCGGACCTTGAGCAGGCCACCATCAAGAACCTTGATCAGCGCCTGACCCAGACCCCGGCATTGCTGCTGTCGGGTGACGTGTCCAAGATCAGCCAGAGCTTCGACATCAGCGCCAAGGAAGCCGGTGGCGTGATCGACTTCACCTTGAAGCCGAAAACCAAAGACACCCTGTTCGACAGCCTGCGCCTGTCGTTCCGCAACGGTCTGGTCAATGACATGCAGATGATCGACAGTGTCGGTCAGCGCACCAATATCCTGTTCACCGGTGTGAAGGCCAACGAGCCGATTCCTGCGTCCAGATTCAAGTTCGACATCCCTAAAGGGGCGGACGTGATTCAAGAGTAAGACGCATAACCTGTGGGAGCGAGCCTGCTCGCGATAGCGTCGGGTCAATCAACATTGATGTTGAATGTAATGCCGCCATCGCGAGCAGGCTCGCTCCCACAGGGGTCAACGGTGTTCAAATTATTGACTGATAGGCAGTGAGGTTTCGCAAGTAGTGATGGACCTGTTTCGAAGTGCCCCGATTGCTCAGCCTCTGGCCGCCCGTTTGCGTGCGACCAATCTGGACGAGTACGTCGGTCAGGAACACCTGCTCGCTCGCGGCAAGCCTTTGCGCGAAGCCCTGGAGCAGGGTGCCCTGCACTCGATGATTTTCTGGGGGCCGCCGGGGGTGGGTAAAACCACGTTGGCGCGGCTGCTGGCGGAAGTCTCCGATGCGCATTTCGAAACGGTGTCGGCGGTGCTGGCCGGGGTCAAAGAGATCCGTCAGGCGGTGGAAGTCGCCAAGCAGCAGGCCGGACAGTACGGTAAGCGCACTATCCTGTTCGTCGACGAAGTGCACCGCTTCAACAAGTCACAGCAGGATGCGTTCCTGCCGTACGTTGAAGACGGCACGTTGATTTTCATTGGCGCGACCACGGAAAACCCCTCGTTCGAACTCAACAACGCTTTGCTCTCAAGAGCCCGCGTCTATGTGCTCAAAAGCCTCGACGAAGCGGCCCTGCGCAAGCTGGTGCACCGCGCATTGACCGAAGAGCGTGGGCTGGGCAAGCGGCAGCTGACCCTCAGCGATGAAGGCTTCCAGATGCTGTTGTCTGCTGCCGATGGCGATGGCCGGCGTCTGCTCAATCTGCTGGAAAACGCCTCGGACCTGGCCGAAGACAACAGTGAGATCGGCGTTGATCTGCTGCAAAGTCTGCTCGGCGATACCCGTCGTCGCTTCGACAAGGGCGGCGAAGCCTTTTACGACCAGATCTCCGCGCTGCACAAGTCGGTGCGCGGCTCCAACCCCGATGGCGCGCTGTACTGGTTCGCACGGATGATCGATGGCGGCTGTGACCCGTTGTACCTGGCCCGGCGCGTGGTGCGCATGGCCAGTGAAGACATCGGCAACGCAGACCCTCGCGCCTTGAGTCTGTGCCTGGCGGCGTGGGAAGTGCAGGAGCGCCTCGGCAGCCCCGAAGGCGAGTTGGCGGTGGCCCAGGCCATTACGTATCTGGCCTGCGCGCCGAAAAGCAATGCGGTATACATGGGTTTCAAAGCCGCGATGCGCAGCGCCACCGAACACGGTTCGCTCGAAGTGCCGCTGCACCTGCGCAACGCGCCGACCAAATTGATGAAGCAACTGGGTTATGGCGACGAATACCGTTACGCCCATGATGAACCGGATGCCTACGCCGCTGGCGAAGACTACTTCCCGGACGAGCTCGAACCGCAACGGTTTTATCAACCAGTGCCCCGCGGCCTGGAGCTGAAGATCGGCGAAAAGCTTAACCATCTCGCGCAGCTTGATCGCCTGAGCCCCCGGCAGCGGAGAAAACCGTGATTCCCTTGATCGTTGCAGTTTCCGTCGGCGGTGTCGCCGGTACGCTGTTGCGCTTCGCGACGGCTAACTGGATCAGTACGAATTGGCCGCGGCACTTCTATACCGCGACGCTGGCCGTTAATATCGTGGGCTGTCTGCTGATCGGCGTTTTGTACGGCCTGTTTTTGATACGCCCGGAAGTACCGATCGAGGTGCGCGCCGGGTTGATGGTCGGCTTCCTCGGGGGGCTGACGACTTTTTCATCCTTTTCACTGGATACGGTGCGCTTGCTGGAAAGCGGGCAAGTGCCGCTGGCCCTGGGCTATGCGGCCATCAGCGTATTCGGCGGGCTGCTTGCGACGTGGGCTGGCCTGTCCTTGACCAAACTTTGATAACGAGAAACCGACATGCTCGATTCCAAACTGTTACGTAGCAACCTTCAGGACGTAGCGGACCGCCTGGCATCCCGTGGCTTTGCCCTGGATGTTGCGCGCATCGAAGCGCTGGAAGAACAGCGCAAGACCGTCCAGACCCGCACCGAAGCATTGCAGGCTGAACGTAACGCGCGTTCCAAATCCATCGGTCAGGCCAAGCAGCGCGGCGAAGACATCGCGCCATTGATGGCCGACGTCGAGCGTATGGCGGGCGAGTTGAGCGCGGGTAAAGTCGAATTGGACGCGATCCAGACCGAACTGGATTCGATCCTGCTGGGCATCCCGAACCTGCCGCACGAATCGGTGCCGGTCGGCGATGACGAAGAAGGCAACGTTGAAGTGCGCCGTTGGGGCACGCCGAAGGCTTTCGACTTCCCGGTGCAGGACCACGTGGCCCTGGGCGAGAAGTTCGGCTGGCTGGACTTCGAAACCGCCGCCAAGCTGTCCGGCGCCCGTTTCGCCCTGCTGCGCGGCCCGATCGCCCGTCTGCACCGTGCGCTGGCGCAGTTCATGATCAACCTGCACATCAACGAACACGGTTACGAAGAGGCTTACACCCCTTACCTGGTGCAGGCGCCTGCGTTGCAGGGCACCGGTCAGCTGCCGAAATTCGAAGAAGACCTGTTCAAGATCAGCCGCGAAGGCGAAGCCGATCTGTACCTGATCCCAACGGCTGAAGTGTCGCTGACCAACATCGTCGCTGGCGAGATCGTCGATTCGAAACTGCTGCCGATCAAGTTCGTGGCACACACACCGTGCTTCCGCAGCGAGGCCGGTGCGTCGGGTCGCGACACTCGCGGCATGATCCGTCAGCACCAGTTCGACAAGGTCGAGATGGTCCAGATCGTTGAACCATCGACGTCGATGGAAGCGCTGGAAGGCCTGACTGCCAATGCCGAGAAAGTCCTGCAGCTGCTGGAGCTGCCATACCGCACCCTGGCGCTGTGCACCGGCGACATGGGTTTCAGCGCGGTCAAAACGTACGATCTGGAAGTGTGGATTCCAAGCCAGGACAAGTACCGCGAGATTTCGTCGTGCTCCAACTGTGGCGACTTCCAGGCCCGCCGCATGCAAGCGCGTTTCCGCAACCCGGAAACCGGCAAGCCTGAGCTGGTTCACACCCTGAACGGTTCCGGCCTGGCGGTCGGTCGTACCCTGGTGGCGGTGCTCGAGAACTATCAGCAAGCCGACGGTTCGATCCGTGTGCCTGAGGTGCTCAAGCCGTACATGGGTGGCCTTGAGGTCATCGGCTAAATGGACTATCTGCCGCTGTTTCATAACCTTCGCGGCAGTCGTGTATTGGTCGTCGGTGGGGGGGAGATTGCCTTGCGCAAATCCCGCCTGCTGGCCGAGGCCGGTGCGCTGCTGCGGGTGGTCGCGCCTGAAATCGAATCGCAACTGCGCGAACTGGTGGCCGGCAGCGGTGGTGAGTGCCTGTTGCGTGGCTACGCCGAAACGGACCTGGACGGTTGCGGGCTGATCATCGCCGCCACTGACGACGAACCGCTGAACGCACAAGTCTCCGCCGATGCCCATCGGCGTTGCGTGCCGGTCAACGTGGTCGATGCGCCGGCCCTGTGCAGCGTGATCTTCCCGGCGATTGTCGACCGTTCTCCATTGATCATCGCGGTGTCCAGCGGCGGCGATGCACCGGTGCTGGCGCGGTTGATCCGCGCCAAGCTGGAAACCTGGATTCCGTCCACCTACGGTCAGCTGGCCGGTCTGGCGGCGCGTTTCCGCACTCAGGTCAAAGGCCTGTTTCCGGATGTGCAGCAGCGCCGGGCGTTCTGGGAGGATGTATTCCAGGGCCCGATTGCCGACCGGCAACTGGCCGGGCAGGGCACCGAAGCCGAGCGCTTGATGCTGGCGAAAATTGCGGGTGAAGCACCTGTCGCTACCGGCGAGGTTTATCTGGTGGGCGCCGGGCCGGGTGATCCCGACCTGTTGACCTTCCGCGCCTTGCGCCTGATGCAGCAAGCCGATGTGGTGTTGTATGACCGTCTGGTGGCGCCAGCGATTCTGGATTTGTGCCGTCGCGATGCCGAGCGGGTCTATGTCGGCAAACGCCGCGCCGATCACGCCGTGCCTCAGGAGCAGATCAACCAGCATCTGGTGGATCTGGCCAAGGCCGGCAAGCGCGTGGTGCGCTTGAAGGGCGGCGATCCGTTCATTTTCGGGCGCGGCGGTGAAGAGATCGAAGAGCTGGCGGCCCATGGCATCCCGTTCCAGGTCGTGCCGGGCATCACCGCCGCCAGCGGTTGCGCGGCGTATGCCGGGATTCCGCTGACTCACCGCGATTACGCGCAGTCGGTGCGCTTCGTCACCGGGCACCTCAAGGACGGTTCAACCGATTTGCCGTGGGCTGATCTGGTCGCGCCGGCGCAAACCCTGGTGTTTTACATGGGGCTGGTAGGCTTGCCGATCATCTGCGAGCAGTTGATCAAGCACGGTCGCGCGGCCGATACCCCGGCGGCGTTGATTCAGCAGGGCACTACGGTCAATCAGCGGGTGTTTACCGGCACCCTGGCCGACCTTCCACGGCTGGTGGCGGAGCATGAAGTGCATGCGCCGACGCTGGTGATTGTTGGGGAAGTGGTGCAACTGCGCGAGAAACTGGCTTGGTTTGAAGGGGCTCAGGCGCTGGTCTAGAGACCGAGTCGCCCCCATCGCGAGCAGGCTCGCTCCCACAGGGGATTTGTGAACGACGCAAATCCAATGTGGGAGCGAGCCTGCTCGCGATGGGGCCCTCAACATCAATACAGAATTACGATCATTCCTGGTTGTTGCGCCAAACCCCTTTCCCCTTCAACCGCGCCCGATCATGAGCCGCAGTGAAGTCCTGCGCCGGCCCTTTAGGCACGATTCCGGTCGGATTGATCGTTTTGTGGCTGCCGTAGTAGTGGTTCTTGATGTGCTCAAAACTCACCGTCTCGGCAATCCCCTGCCACTGATAAATCTCCCGTAGCCAGTTCGACAGATTCGGATAATCGGCAATCCGCCGCAGGTTGCATTTGAAGTGGCCGAAATACACCGCATCGAAGCGAATCATCGTAGTGAACAGCCGAATATCCGCTTCCGTCAGGTATTCGCCCGTCAGATAACGATTTGCCCCCAGCAACTGCTCCAGCCGATCCAGCTCGCCAAACAACTCATCGAACGCTTCTTCGTAAGCCTGCTGCGACGTGGCAAACCCGGCGCGATAGACGCCATTATTCACCGCTGGATAAATCCGCTCGTTTAATGCATCGATCTCGGCCCGCAATGGCGCCGGGTAGAAGTCCAGGTCATTGCCGGTCAGGTCATCAAATGCGCTGTTGAACATGCGGATGATTTCCGCCGACTCATTGTTGACGATGCGATTCGTCTGCTTGTCCCAGAGCACCGGAACGGTGACGCGGCCGGTGTAGTCGGCGGTATCGGTGGTGTAGCGCTGATGGAGAAAATTGAAGTGATCGAGCTTGTCGCCGGTCGAGCCCAGATTTTTATCAAAGGTCCAGCCGTTTTCCAGCATCAACCAACTGACCACCGACACATCGATCAGGTTTTCCAAGCCCTTGAGCTTGCGCAGGATCAACGTGCGATGGGCCCACGGGCAGGCGAGGGAGACGTAGAGATGATAGCGACCGGCCTCGGCGGCAAAACCACCGACGCCGGTCGGGCCTGGCTTGCCGTCGGCGGTCAGCCAGTTGCGACGTTGTGCCTGTTCACGCTGGAACGTGCCGTCCTTGCTGCTTTCGTACCATTGATCCTGCCAGCGACCTTCGACTAACAAACCCATGTTCAAAACTCCTCAAACCGATAAGCGTTGGAGAGGAGTTTATGCGCATAGGTTCGAACAAAAAGCGCAAAGGTTGGGCGTTTATGATCGGTTAAATCGATCTGTCCCGGGCATCCCAGTACTGCTGGGCGGTTTCGAACGCTTGCTCGCGGGGCTGGCCGAGGCCGCGCAAGGCCAGGGCCATGGTCGAGATCAACGCCATTTGCGGGTAGCTGTCGACCACGTCCCCACGCCACACCGCTTTCAAATGCTCGGGATCCAGGCTCGCTGGTTTGACGTGGCGCTGGGTCGACAGCTGCGGCCATTCTTCATCCCAGCTTTCGCCGCCGGTGGTGCCATACAGGTGACTGTCGGCGTCCGGGTTGATTTCGATTTCACCGCCGTCGCCCTTGATGACGATGGCGGTGTCGCCCAGCAAACCGCTGGCATCGCGATGCACGGCCTGATAGCCGGGGTGGAAAATGCTTTGCAGACCGCAGCGAGCGCCCAGCGGATTAAGAATCCGCGCCAGGGAATGGATCGGCGAGCGCAGGCCCAAGGTGTTGCGCAGGTCGATCATCCGCTGAAGTTGCGGGGCCCAATCCACCAATGGCATGAACGCCAGACCGCCCCGGTCCAGCGCCGTGCCGACCTGTTGCCAGTTGCGGCACAGTGGAATGTTCAGCGTCTGGAGCAGTTGTTCGCTGTACAGCCGACCGGCCGTGTGCGCGCCGCCGCCATGCATGAAGATGCGCACGCCGTTCTGCGCCAGGCACTTGGCCGCCAGCAGATACCACGGCAAATGACGCTTCTTGCCCGCGTAAGTCGGCCAGTCCAGATCGACCGCCAGCGCCGGTGGATTCAGGCGTTCACGCAAGGCTTCGGTGAACCCGGCCATTTCCTCGGCGCTTTCTTCCTTGTGCCGTAACAGCATCAGGAATGCACCGAGCTGGGTGTCCTCGACCTTTTCATCGAGCACCATGCCCATGGCTTCGCGGGCCTCTTCGCGGGTCAGGTCGCGGGCGCCGCGTTTGCCTTTGCCAAGAATCCGCACGAACTGGGCGAACGGGTGCTCGGCGGGCGTTTCGAGGGTCAGTGCTGGATAGTCGGTCATAAGCAATTCGTCGGTTTGGGCAGGCCCGCCAGTTTCGCGGCGAGTTTGGCAGGGGTGCCTTTGAACAGTCGGTTCAGGTGCAGGCTGTTGCCCTTGTCGGGGCCGAGTTTCAATGCGGTGTACTTGATCAGCGGGCGGGTCGCCGGGGACAGCTGGAACTCGTCGTAGAAGCTGCGCAGCAGTTCGAGGATTTCCCAGTGTTCGGCGCTCAGCTCGATGTCTTCGGCGGCAGCGAGGGCGACGGCCACCTCGGCAGACCAGTCGCTCAGTTCGACCAGGAAACCGTCCTTGTCCAGTTCAATGGCGCGGGCGCCGACCGTCAGGGATTTCATAGCCAACTGTTGACCTTGTCGTAGTGAATCGACAGCTCGACGAAGGCCGGGTAATCGATAGCCTTGGCCCAGTCCGGGACTGCCAGCGCCCGTGCTTGAGTATCTTCGGCCAGTACGAACAGTTTCAGGCTGCGAGCATGCAGCGCGCTGAACGGCGCAGTGCCTGGCTGCAAGGCATAGGCCGCGTCGCCGCTCAGCAACAGCGCATCGTCGGGGCCGATCACGCGCAGGCAACTGCTCAGGCGGTCGTCGCCGAAAGGGGAATGAGACAACACATGCAAAGTCGACATCAGAGGGTGATCACCTGGTCGTAACGGTCAATAAGGGCGGTGATTTCCTGGGCGGCCAGCACCTGGGCTTCTTCAAGCGACAGAGCTTTAGGGTCCAGACCACGGGCAGCAACGCTTTCACCGCACACGAACAGGTCTTCGACACCAAATATCGGCAAGGCTTGCAGGTTGGCGCTCAGGTCTTTCTGTTGCAACGCCTTGGCGTCCTGTTTCGCCGCGAGCTGGAACACGCCGTCATCGAGAAACAGCAGGCCGATCGGCAGATCGAAGGCGCCACCGGCCAGCACGATGTCCAGTGCTTCCCGCGCATTAGGCCCCGACCACGGCGCCTGACGGCTGATTATCAGCAAGGATTTAGCCATCTCACACGCCTCCAAAACAGATCAAGCGGTCAGCGTCCTGTACCGCGTCATGCAGTTGACCAAGGCCGGACAATTCCCACGGCGCGCCCACCGCAACGGCTTCACGCTGATAGCGCTGGGCTTCTTCTTCGTTCAACACCCCACGGCGCAGGGCCGCGGCGATGCAGACCACGCCATCGAGCTGATGCTCGGTGACAAAGTTGCGCCACTGTTTGGGCATGTCCTGCTCATCCTGAGGCGTGACCACGCTGCCGGACGCGTTGTAAACGCCATCCTGATAGAAAAACAGCCGGACAATCTCATGCCCGCCGGCCAGCGCGGCCTGGGCGAACAGCAAGGCACGGCGCGAGGAGGGCGCATGGGCGGCGGAAAACAGCGCAATGGCGAATTTCATGACGGGCTCGATCAGCAAAACTGCGGCCATGATAAAGCTTTATCGGCGAGGCGGCGAAGGGCGTTTACTCATAGACCGAGTCGCTGCCATCGCGAGCAGGCTCGCTCCCACAAGGGATTTGTGTCGTACACAATATTGAAATCCACCACAGCCCCCTGTGGGAGCGAGCCTGCTCGCGATAGCGGAGTGTCAGGCAACATCAATGTTGAATGTGATAACCCGATCAGCGCGGCATATAACCCAACTGCCAACGCCGCGGAATCTTCAACGACAGCACCCCCAGCGCCCCGGCCAGCAGGCCGCTGACAAACAGCGCCCTGAGCCCCAGATGATGTTCCAGCAGCGCCCCGATCACCGCGCCGGCAAACATCCCGGTCCACGGGATCAATTGCACCCGCCAGCCGTTGCGCCGCTCGCCCAGCATCCAGCGTCCCAGCCCACGGCCGAACCGCGACAGCGCGCCGGTGACGTAGGTCAGGCCGACCGGCAGACCGTTCACTTCTTCCACGGCAGCATTGAGCATGCCCATGGCAATGATCGTCGCCAGCAGCGCCGGCAGTTGCAGGTCATAGGGCCAGGCCGCAGCGCCGCACAGCAACGTGGCGATGCACAGCATCAATGGCAGCGCCCGTCGGCCACCGAACCGGCTGACAACAATGCCCAAGGCATTGCCGATGACGAACGTGGCCACGAGAATCAGCAGACGCAACGTCAGCCCGAGATCGCCATCGCTGATCGCTACGGCAAGGCGGGTGGTGTTGCCGCTCATGAAGGACACGAAGTCGCCGCTGGCCATGAAGCCGATGGCATCGGTCATGCCGGCGAGCACCGACAAACCGGCGACCAGCGACAGGCCGATGCGTCCGCGCCATTTATGAGTATGCAGATGGCCCGGCGTGGCCCGGGTGCTTGAAGGAGAAGGCAGCATTGAAGAGGACTTCCTTGAGCAGCGATGATTACTTGGCTAACCCATATAACTCGCAATACTCCAGCCAGTCCATGCCCGCCATCTCCGCGACTTCCTTGTGCACCTCCATGCGTTGAGCCTGGTAATCCTCAGGCGTGGCGGCGGTCAATTGCAACGTCAGCTCCCAGGCAAACAAGCCCAGACGCTCGGCCTCGGCTTCGAACGCTTCATGCAAACGCTCGTCGCGGTACTGCTCGGCTGTCTCACCCTTGGCCTGGGCCAACAGCGGATTGAGGTTATCCAGTTCGATACGCAGCTCAGGACGCTCGTCGAGAAACTTCCTCAGCGCCTGCTCGTGTTGCTGTTCGGTTGCCGCCATGGTCACTCCTTGAGATTACGAAGACTGCTTTTTACTCGCCTTGGCGGCCGCGGCCAGACACTCCAGAGCAAATTGCTCGGGGTAGGTCATCTGGATCGGCGTGGTTTCGCCTTTGACGGTTCTTTCGCCGTCGAGAATGTAACGGATCCGCTTGTCGGTGACGCCAATTCGCTTGGCGATCCAGGAAGGCGTCTGACCGATCTGGCTGATCAGCTTGTCGGCGTATTCAGCGGTCGGTTTGTAGTATTCGGCGTTGGGTGTCATGACCTTTCCAGAAAAATGGGCCCGGAAAAATGGGCGATGCGGCGTTAATGGCGCGACAGGGTGCGCGAATCGTTGCGCGGTGTCGCGGTATAAATGAAGTAAAGCAGAACGATACGCCGCGCCACGGTGATACAGTCCGCTTTTTCCTGATGAGCGAACGCAATGCGAATTCTGATGGTGGCGCTGGCCGCAACCTTGCTGGCGGGCTGCGCCGGATCGGTGATGAATGACGCCCGCACCAAAACCCCGTACAAAACCCTGACCTCGGACAAACCGGAAAAAGTGGTCGCCCAGTGCGTGCAGTTTGCCTGGCAGGACGAAGCGGTGTTCGGCGTCGATGCCGGCGCCTATTTGCAGCCGGGCAAGAAGGGCGGTTCGACGGTCTACACCCGGTCGGCCGAGTCCTTCGTGGACGTGACCGCCGATGCTTCGGGGACAGCGTTGAACTACTACGCGCAGCATGACGATTTTGTCGCCAAGCGCCGATTGGCGGCGTTGGCGACCTGTTTGTAAGCAAGATCAAAAGATCGCAGCCTTCGGCAGCTCCTACAGGGTGAACGCAATCCCATGCAGGAGCTGCCGAAGGCTGCGATCTTTTGTTGGCACCCCGAAAAATCGAAGGTTACACATCCATCAAACGCTTCTGGAAAAAGAAGCGCTTGTGGCCCGGCGGGTAATCGGCAATTTGCCCCAACTCGCTGTAACCGTGCTTCTTGTAAAACTCCGGCGCCTGGAAGTCGAAGGTGTCCAGCCAGATCCCGATGCATTCCTTCTCCCGGGCCAGGTCTTCGGCCATCTGCATCAGCTTCGAGCCCATCCCTTGTCCCCGGGCCTGCTCCGGCACCGACAACAACTCAATGAAAAGCCACTGGTAAAACACTCGGCCATACAGCCCGCCGAGAATCTCGTCGCTGTCATCGCGTACCAGCAAAGCAATCTGCTCTGACACGGTGGTTCCAGCCTTTGAGGCGTTGTAGGCGCGCAGCGGTGTGAGGATCGCCTCGCGTTCTTCCTGAGTGGCATTTTCCGACAATTCGATTCGCAGGGTCATGGCTACATCCTTATGGCGGTGAGCAGGAGCCTATCCGGGTCGCGGCGATTGTTCTATCCCAAAAAGAAGCCCGGCAGCCATGCCGGGCTTTTTCTTTTTCGCCTAACATGGACGCCTTCTGATGAAAATAAGGATGGATTGTCATGTCGAACACAGCCGAGCGGGTCAACATCATCGAGTCCCAGGTGCTGTCCCACGACTGGTATCTACTGAAGAAAATCACTTTCGATTACTTGCGCAACAGCGGCGACTGGCAACGTCAGACCCGCGAAGTCTATGACCGTGGCAACGGCGCGGCGATTCTGTTGTTCAATCGGGAAAAGAGAACCGTCGTGCTGACCCGCCAGTTTCGCTTGCCGGTGTTCGTCAACGGCCACGATGGTTTGCTGATTGAAGTGGCGGCGGGGCTGCTGGAAGGCGCTGCGCCTGAAGAACGTATTCGCGCTGAAGCCGAAGAAGAAACCGGCTATCGCGTTCACCATGTGCAGAAAGTTTTCGAAGCCTACATGAGCCCAGGCTCAGTCACTGAAAAGCTGCATTTCTTCATGGCCGAGTACGACGCGTCTTCGAAAGTCAGCGATGGCGGCGGGCTGGAGGAAGAAACCGAAGAGCTGGAAGTGCTGGAGTGGAAGTTCGACGAGGCGCTGGCGGCGTTTTATCGCGGGGAAATCTGCGATGCCAAGACCATCATGCTGCTGCAGTATGCGGCGATGAAGGATGTCTTCGGAGCGGTTTGATCTAGTGGGCGGCGATTCAGGCAATGGCTGTGGGATGTTCCCTGTTTTTTTGCAGGGTTCATCAGATAAACAAATCATCCATCCTGCCGGCCTCGTGGCACTCGTACCCTTCCAGCGTCAGCAAGCGCTCTTTCGCCTCAAGCCCGCCGGCAAACCCCGTCAGTTTCCCTGATGCGCCGATCACCCGATGACACGGCGCGACAATCGAAATCGGATTCTTGCCATTAGCCGCCCCCACCGCACGAACCGCGTTGGGATTGCCGATCTGCCGGGCAATCTCGCTGTAGCTGCGCGTCTGGCCAAACGGAATCGTCAGCAGCGCCTGCCACACCTTCTGCTGAAATTCCGTCCCGGCAAAATCCAGTTCCAGCTCGAAACGGTTACGCGTGCCGGCAAAGTACTCCTGCAGTTGCTGTGCGGTGCGTACCAGAATCGGGTTGTCCGCTGCTTCCGTCATTGGCCCCAGCCTTACCCGGCCCGGCTTGTCGTTTTCCCAGAGGATGGCCGCCAGTCGCGCGCCTTTCGCGACCAGTTTCAATTCGCCGACCGGAGACGCCAGGGTGATGAAGGTGTAAGTCATGCCGGCGGACTCCGCAAAAGTGCTGAACAGGGGCCAAGCATACTGCCTCGTCGGGGAGGCGCAATACGCAATCCCGGCCATACTTGCCTACTGCTCTTGAACCGTTCCCTCTGTTTTTGACAGAGCCTAAAAACAAAAAAGAGACCGACTCATGAAGTTCGAACCTTTTACCAAATCGCTCATGGCAACCACATTGGCGCTGAGCTGCCTGACGGCCCACGCGGCCTCTGTCGCCCCGGTCGCGGCCGAAAACGGCATGGTCGTCACGGCTCAGCATCTGGCCAGCCACGTCGGCGTCGATGTCCTCAAGAGCGGTGGCAACGCCGTCGATGCAGCCGTTGCGGTGGGTTATGCGCTGGCGGTGGTGTACCCGGCGGCGGGCAACCTGGGCGGTGGCGGTTTCATGACGATTCAATTGGCGGACGGGCGCAAGACCTTCCTCGACTTCCGTGAAAAAGCCCCGCTGGCCGCCACCGCCGACATGTACCTCGACAAAGCGGGCAACGTCGTCCCGGACCTGAGCACCCGTGGTCATCTTGCCGTTGGCGTGCCGGGCACTGTGTCCGGCATGGAGCTGGCGCTGAAGAAATACGGCACCAAACCCCGCAAGGAAGTGATCGCCCCTGCGATCAAGCTTGCTGAAGACGGTTTTGTGCTGGAGCAGGGCGATGTCGACTTGCTGGAGTACGCCACCGACGTCTTCAAGAAAGACATGCGCGACTCGGGCTCGATCTTCCTGAGCAATGGCGAGCCGATGCAGGTCGGCCAGAAACTCGTACAAAAAGACTTGAGCAAAACCCTGCGGGAAATTTCCGAGAAGGGTGCCGACGGTTTCTATAAAGGCTGGGTGGCCGACGCCATCGTCACCTCAAGTCAGGCCAACAAGGGCATCATCACCCAGGCCGACCTCGACAAATACCAGACCCGCGAACTGGCGCCGATCGAGTGCGATTACCGTGGCTACCACGTGGTCTCGGCGCCGCCGCCAAGCTCCGGCGGCGTGGTGATCTGCGAGATCATGAACATCCTCGACGGCTACCCGATGAAAGACCTGGGCTACCGCTCGGCGCAGGCCATGCACTATCAGATCGAAGCGATGCGCCACGCGTATGTGGACCGCAACAGCTACCTCGGTGACCCGGATTTCGTGAAAAATCCGATCGCCCATTTGCTGGATAAAAACTACGCGACCAAAATCCGTGAAGCCATCGACCCGCAAAAGGCCGGCGTGTCCCGCGAGATCAAACCTGGCGTAGCACCCCATGAAGGCAGCAATACCACCCATTACTCGATCGTCGATAAGTGGGGCAACGCGGTGTCGGTGACCTACACCCTCAACGACTGGTTCGGCGCCGGCGTCATGGCGAGCAAAACCGGGGTCATCCTCAACGATGAAATGGATGACTTTACCTCGAAAATCGGCGTGCCGAACATGTACGGTCTGGTGCAGGGCGAAGCCAACGCCATCGCCCCCGGCAAGGCACCGCTGTCGTCCATGAGCCCGACCATCGTCACCAAGGACGGCAAGGTCGTCATGGTGGTCGGCACCCCCGGTGGCAGCCGCATCATCACCGCAACCCTGCTGACCATCCTCAACGTGATCGACTACGGCATGAACATCCAGGAAGCTGTGGATGCACCGCGTTTCCACCAGCAATGGTTGCCGGAAGAAACCAACCTGGAGAACTTCGCCATCAGTCCGGACACGAAGAAGATGCTCGAAAGTTGGGGGCACAAATTTGCCAAGCCGCAGGACCCCAACCATATAGCGGCTATTCTGGTAGGTGCGCCTTCGCTGGAAGGCAAGCCAGTGGGCAAGAACCGCTTCTATGGAGCGAACGATCCACGGCGTAATACCGGGTTGTCACTCGGTTACTAAAACAGGCGAACACCGGCCACCTGAACTCCCCGGGTGGCCCTGATCCCAGATCTTCGAACACAGCCTCGCAGGCTGCCAGAAAAGGGAGTTGAAATCCGTCTCCGAGCCACCCACTTATCAAGGAAGGAAGCCATGAGCACCGCACTCCTGATCATCGACGTCCAACACGGGCTGTGCACCGGCGAATATGAATGCTTCAACATCCAGCGCGTCATCGAAACCATCAACGACCTCAGCACCAAAGCCCGGGCCGCCGACATCCCGGTCATCCTGATCCAGCACGAAGAAGAGGGCGACCTGCTGCAATATGGCAGCGAAGGCTGGCAACTGGCCGAGGGTCTGAAGACTTCACCCCAAGACCTGCGCGTGCGCAAAACCACTCCGGATTCGTTTTACCAGACCCACTTGCATGACCATCTGCAAGAACTGGAGGCCGACCGCCTGATCATCTGCGGCCTGCAAACCGACTACTGCGTCAACGCCACCGTCCGCCAGGCGCATCAATTGGGCTACGACGTCGTGCTGGTGGCTGACGCCCATTCCACCATCGACAACGGCACGATGAGCGCCGAAGACATCATCGCCGAACACAACAAGGATCTGGCGCACCTGACCGGCTCCGTGGCACGGATCGATGTTATGCCGGCCAGTGAAATCAATCTCTGAAAACACCGCCAGCCCCGTGGCGAGCGAGCTTGCGCGCCTGGGGCTGGACGCATTCGCTGCGCCTATGGCATGGTCAAAAAATATGCCATGCAGCGAACGGGATCAGGACGATGGAGGAGGGTGATGAGGTCGGCACCGGGGCGTCGATGGCAACGCTGAAGGCGTTCAATCTTTGCGTATTGCACCTGGGGCGTCTTGCCCGAGATCGTGGTGCATCCCGGTTCATCACCGACGGCCTGCAGGCATTCAGCCAACTGGTGCCCTTCGCTTCAGCCTGGTGGGGCGAGATGTCTGCGTCAGGCGTTGATGTTTCGGCCAGAAACTGGATGCATGGGCGAATCAATCTGCCCGAGTCGTTTGCCGCCGAGTGGCACACGTGTGCGCGCAACGACAGATTCTCCCATGACACCATGAGTCGACCCGGTGAGGTCGTGCGCGACAGCGGCTTCACCGACCCCAATGAAGAAGTGAACGCATTCGCTCGACGCCACGACCTCTACCACCTGATGTGCATCACCTTCGAGTTACCCGAAAGCGGCTTGATGTTCTTTGTCTGTCTCTATCGAGGCATCGATGCCCAGGCTTTCAACGACAGCGAGGCCGATCTGTTTTCGGCCTTCTGCGACCACTTGTTGCAGCTGTGGCGATTTCAGGTGCAGGACATGATCCGCTTCGACACGGGCAACGGCGCGTCTGACTTTGGCGTCGCGCGCATGGACGGCAGCTTGCTGTACGTGGGGGCAACGCTGTGTGCAGCCATTGAACGTGAGTTGCCCGGTTGGAGCGGTTCAATGCTTCCCGCGCAGGTGATCGGGCAACTGCAAAAGGCACCCTGTGTCATGCGTCTGGGCCGCTGCGCACTGACACTGAGCCCCAACGCCGAGTACGTCATCCTGTCGCTCGAAGCTCAGCCGCGCGGGGCGGTGCTTGCGCCACGCGAGCGGACGACAGCGATGCTGTTTGCCGCCGGCCATTCGTACAAGGAAATTGCCAAGATCCTTGAATTGAGTCCTGCGACAGTGCGCACCTATTTGCGCAACTGCTACCTGCAACTGGGTGTGAAGAGCAAGGTGGAGCTGGGGTCTGTGCTGCGTTCAGCGACCTGCCGCGATTAAGTCCGCCTACACGCGTCCTTTGTAGGAGCGAGGCTTGCCCGCGAAGGCGTCAGGTCTGGCACACCGCGTTATCGTTCTTCGCGGGCAAGCCTCGCTCCTACAAGGGCAATGGAGCTCACAGTTCTAAGGCGTATCGATTTTATCCAGCACCCGGTTCGCCGTGATCTCCGCCACCATGATGCTGTTTGAAATGCCCAGCAGGGCGTAGCGCGATTCACCCTCCAGATGATCCACCAACTGATGGACCATCACATCGACCGAGGCCAGCGTCTCGACCAAAAAAACCGCCAGGGTTTCGGTTGTGGCTTCTGGGTCCACGGAAAACAGGGTGCTGCATGTTCGCTGGGTGGCTTTGATGTCGGCATTCGACGGGAAGTGGAAGTCGAGGGCGCGTTCGGCGGCCTCGTTGAGTTTTTTTGAATCGGGAGATTCGTAGGGGGACGCCGGGTCTGTGACCGGCGGGTTGGGCGTTACCTTGAACATGGTGACTAACCTCTAGTGAGGCCGCAACCATCTCGCTGCTAAACGAAAGGGTGGCAGCTGTGCGCAAGTTAGCAGACCGGTAAGTCACCCAAAACCCGGCGCACCCGAAGGTGCCATGCGCACAGCCACCATCAAGTGCAGGCGAATGCCTGACTGGATAAGACATGTGCAACCGTGAATGACTAGCCGGGCTGCTAAACCCGATCACTGGGAATCAGTGACGCGAATCAAGTTACCGGTGGGGCTCCAGGCGCACAAGCCGGCGGATTCTGGCGCGGCCGTAGGCAATGGCGCAAGGTTTTGTAGCTTTCAGGAAGTAAATTTGAGGTCTTTTAAACAAGCCTCTTCGGTCAATGTTGACTGTGCCGCCGTCTTCGCGAGCAAGCCCGGTCCCACAGGTTCCGCTTCTACACCAGATCGGACGCCTGTCATCTAATTGCCTCACCCCTCCTCATTTGTAGAGGTCCATCCGCCCCCCGCGCCCTATAGGGTATGCCCTGCATACCAGAGGCTTGCGGCCGTCTGTTCGGGCCACTTCCAAAACTATAAAAATAGAGGTGAAGCAGTTGAAATTTTCCAGGCTGTTTATCGCCGTTGCGTCGACAACGGCATTTTCCTGCATGGCGCTGGTGGGGTGTCAGACCCAGGGTTCGACATCGGCCGACATGGTGATGCGCAACGGCTATATCTATACCGTCGACGGCAAGAACTCGGTGCAGCAGGCGATTGCCGTCACGGGCGGGAAGATCGTCTATGTCGGCAGCGATGAAGGGGTTGCCTCGTACATCGGCACCCAGACACGGCTGATCGATCTGGCGGGACGCATGTTGATGCCCGGCTTCGTCGATGCGCACATGCACCCGGGGGACGGCGGTCGCGCCATGACGTTGTGCGACCTGAAATACCAGACGATGACTCGCAAGGTTTTCCAGGAAACCATTCAGGCGTGTCTGGATGCCGACAAAGGCAAGGGCCCTGATGTCTGGCTTGAAGTGGGCAGTTGGGACCGCATCGGCATGACCGGGCTCGACGGCGATCCCGACAAATCGACGCTGGATGCGCTCAAGACCACTCGCCCGATTCAAGTCCGTTCCACCGACTTCCATACCGTGCTGACAAACTCTCGCGGCCTGGCGGTGGCAGGCATCAACAAGCACACGGCCAATCCGGGGGATGGCAAGTACATGCGCGACAGCGTCGGCAACCCGACCGGTATCTGCGAAGACGGTGCCGCCGATGCCATGGCCGCCGTGGTGCCGCCGGCCAGCGACGCAGAAAAACTCAAGCAGACCCGCGCGGCGCTCGATGCCATGCGTCGACAAGGCATCACCAGTTTCTTCGATGCCTTGTCGGGACCTGAAAATGGCAAAGCGTTTACCACCCTGCAACAGTCGGGCGAGTTGACTGCACGGGCCTTGCTGGCGATCAAGCTCGACCCTGCCGCCGCTGCTGAAGACCCGGCGAAAACCATTGCCGAGGCCAAGGCATTGGCCAACATCTACGACCAGGGCGAAGCCAACGTTGCGCCGGGTGTGAGCATGCGTCATGTGAAATTGTTCATGGACGGCATCATCAACGCTCCAGCGGATACCGGTGCGATGTTGACGCCGTACCTGCGCAATGCCGGCACCGATGCCGCGCCCAAGTGGACGCCTGGCAAGAATATCGGTGAGCTGTACTTCCCGCCGCAGGTGCTCAATCCATTGCTGTTGCAAGCGGTGCAGGCCGGTCTCGATCCGCACCTTCACGCCACCGGGGACCGAGCGGTGCGTGACTCGTTGAACGGTATCGAATACGTGCGCCAGCAACTGCCGGGCAACGGTTTTCGTCCGGCAATTACCCACGCCGAGTCGGTGGACCCCGCCGACTATGCACGCTTCAAGGCGCTCGATGTGACCGCTAACATGTCGTTCCAGTGGGCCCAGCAGGCGCCGTCCACGGTTGACGGCACCAGCGATCATCTCGGGCCTGCGCGTTTTGCCCGTATGGAGCCATCGGGCAGCATCAGCCGCGCTGGCGGTCGCGTTGCTTATGGCAGCGACTGGCCTGTCGACCCGCTCGATGAATTTCTGGCGCTGAAGATCGGTGTCACCCGTTCAGGCGATCCGCTCAACCCGCACAGCTATGGCCCCCAGTATGCGGGCAGGCTGAATGCCGACCCGGCGCTGTCGCGCACTGACGTACTGCGCACCATCACCATGAACGCCGCCGAGCAGCTGAAACTGGACGCTGTCGTCGGTTCGGTCGAGGTTGGAAAGTTCGCCGACTTGATCGTGCTGGACAAGAACTTCATGCAGGTGCCGGAGGATGAGCTGGCCCGCAATGACGTGCTGCTGACGATGGTCGGCGGCAAAGTCGTGTGGGCCAAGGCGCCGTTCGCTGGACTTGAATGAGCGACGAAAGTCCTGTGGGAGCGTGGCTTGCCCGCGAAGAACGCACCGCGGTTTTCAGGTATTACGCGTCATCGTTCTTCGCGGGCAAGCCACGCTCCCACAGGGTCTGCGTCTTGACTGACCGGCATTCTCTACTACGGGCTGGCCAGGGCGCCATTCGAAGGCTTGAATGCCCCGCCGTCAAAGGGGGGCAGAGCGGGCACGGCGATAGCTACCGTGTGTTCAAGCGTCTCCTATACTGATCCGCGTTGACAGGTTCAACGCAGATCCTGAATGCCGCTGGCACAGCAGCCAGCGGCGTCCCTGTGACTCAACAGTAAGGAGAACGAACATGGCAATCCGTATTGGCGACGAAGCACCGGACTTTACCGTCGAAAGCACCGAAGGCACGCTGCATTTTCACGAGTGGATCGGCGACAAGTGGGCGATTCTGTTTTCGCATCCCAAGGACTTCACCCCGGTATGCACCACTGAACTCGGCTACATGGCAGGGCTCAAGCCAGAGTTCGATAAACGCAACACCAAGATCGTCGGGCTCAGCGTTGACCCTGTCAGTAACCATCAGACCTGGGCCAAAGACATCGAAGAGACCCAGGGGCATGCGGTCAACTATCCGATGATCGGTGACGAGAACCTGGTGGTGGCGAAGCTCTACGACATGATTCATCCGAATGCCAGTGGCGGCACGCGTACCGCAGCCGACAATGCCACGGTGCGTTCAGTGTTCATTATCGGCCCGGACAAAAAGGTCAAGGCGATGCTGATCTACCCGATGAGTGCCGGGCGCAATTTCGATGAGGTGCTGCGTCTGCTCGATTCTCTGCAGTTGAATGCCAAGCACACCGTCGCCACCCCGGTGAACTGGCGTCCGGGCGAAGACGTCATCATTCCCACGTCGGTCTCCGATGAAGACGCCAGGAAGAAATACCCGGATGGTTTCAAAACGATAAAACCTTATTTGCGCACAGTGGCGCAACCGAAGTAACCCATCCGTTCGGAGACCCAAACATGGCCGTCCAGGTCCTGCGCGTTGATGCAACCCACATCGACAAAGTCGCCAGTCTTTTCGACGCCTACCGAGGCTTTTACGGCCAACCCTCGAACCTGATGCAGTCCCGCGATTTCATCGCCGAGCGCATCGCCAGGGACGAATCGGTGATTTTCTTCGCCGAGGATTCCACCGGCGAAGCGCTCGGCTTCGTCCAGTTGTACCCGACGTTCTCCTCCATTGACGCCCACCGTGCCTGGCTGTTGAGTGATCTGTTCACCACGCCTGCCGCCCGAGGCAGAGGGGTCGGGACGTTACTGATGAACACCGCCCGGGCGTTCGCGCTATTGACTGGTGCCAAGGGGATGGTGCTGGAAACCGCCACGGACAATCACGTCGCGCAACGGTTGTATGAATCATTGGGCTATGTGCGTGACAGTGGGTATTACACCTACTGTCTTGACTTGAAGCAGGGCTGACCCAAGGTTTTGAGAACAGGACCGTCTGACCCTGTTCTACAGCAGGCGTCTCACTTCAAGGCGCGCCAAACAGCATCGTCCAGTAAACCCCCTCATTGCTGCGCGAATCGGTGGCATAGGCCGCGCCCACCTGGGTAAACATCGGGTTCATCAGGTTGGCGCAATGCCCGGGGCTGGCCAGCCAGCCGGCCATCGCCTTGCTCGGTGAGCCTTGCCCGGCAGCGATGTTCTCGCCAATCTGCCGGCCGGGGTAACCGGCGGCTTTGGCTCTATCTGCCGGCATATCACCGTCAGGATCGCGGTGGGCGAAGTAATTGCCGTAGGCCATCGCCTTGCTGTGCCCTTGCGCAGCGGCCCCCAGGGCGGCATTCCAGGCCAGTGGTCGCGCGGCGGCGAAGCGCTGGCGCCCACACAGGCGCGGCCTGGCCCGTGCCGCATTGACCTCGGCCAGCAGCGCCTTGCCCGCCGCTCGCGGATCGCCGATACGTCCGTCGAGCACCGGTTGTGCCAGTACTACCTGCCATTCGCTGCGGGCGCGAGTGACGCCGATGTCGGCGAACTGGGTATCAAGCAGCGCCCCGCAATGATCGCTCTGAAGCATGTCAAACGCCTCATCGGCATCTTGCGCGCCGACCACGCGAATGGTGCGCACCGACACCGCTTGATAGCCATTGGCTTTCAATGCGCTGCGCAAACCGCCGCCATAGCCGACTGGCAAGGCCAGGTTCGATTTCAACGACAGCGGCCGCAACGGCTTGACCGTACGCCCCGCACAACGATCGGGATCGGCGCGGTAATCGTTGATGACTTCCACCAGTTGCCGTTCCCCGCTGGCATGGGCGGGGCTGGCGAGCAGCGGGAGCAAAGGCATCAGGCACAGCGAGATAAAGCGACGGCAGCGGACAGTTGGGCGCATGAACGGACAGCTCTGATGAGATGACGGCGATAAGGGGGATAAGATCGAGCGATGACCGTAGGAGCGCTTCGTTGGCTGAGCTTCTTTTACGGCACGGCTAAGACTGCGGGTCTGAAGACTGGTTCACGACGACAAGAGACAAATTTGACGGCGCCTGGGTGAGGGCTGATTCAGGCTTGCACGGGTCAGTCCGCCGGGGACATCAATCGCCCGGACTGGTACCGTACTGACATCATTCAGGTGGTACAGGGACATGACGAAAACCAGGGGTGACAAGGATTGGGTAAAGCGCTCGGCGCAGCCGTTGAAGATGGAGCGCATCGAAGCCTTTTTTGGCGGCCATGGGTTTACGCCGCATCGCCACGATACGTACGCCATCGGACGAACGCTGTCGGGCGTACAAAGCTTCCAGTACCGCAACGCTCAACGTCACAGCCTGCCCGGGAGAACCATCGTTTTGCATCCGGATGAGGTGCATGACGGTGAAGCCGGTACCGAGGCGGGTTTTCATTATCGGATGATCTACATCGAACCGGCCTTGATTCAGCAGGTGTTGGGTGGCAAACCCTTGCCCTTCATCGAGGGTGGTTTATCAAGCGACCCACGGCTTTGTGCCGCGACCCAAGTGCTGCTGCAAAACCTCGACGCTTGCATCGAGCCCCTGGAAGAAGACGATGCCATTTACGATCTCGCGCAAGCGCTGGATGTGATCTCGGGGCAACGCGGGCGGTGCAAGTCATTCGATTTTGCAGCGGCCGAACGCGCGCGTGCGCTGATTCATGACTCGCTGGATCGAGTCATTACCCTGGATGAGTTATCGCAGGCGAGTGGTCGAGACCGCTGGAGCCTGAGCCGTGATTTTCGTGCGCTGTATGGTACGAGCCCCTATCGATACATGACTCAACGACGTCTCGATCTGGCAAGAGCGTTGATGTTCGCAGGCCACTCGATGGCGGAGGCGGCCGTATCGGCAGGTTTTTTCGATCAAAGCCACATGACGCGTCAGTTCACCCAGACCTACGGCGTCTCACCCGGTCGGTGGATGAAGAGGCTGGGCCTTGTTTGAGGGCGTTCGACTTGCACAATCATGCAATACGCAGCGCTGCTCCTCTCCTAAAGTCAGGGCTCGATATTTTGGCTAGTGAGGGCGACTCAAATGCATTCCCAACCCGGCGTGAAGACCTGCACCGCGATTAACTTTTCCGAAAAACTGGCTTTGTTCAGCGAGCATTGGGCGCCCAGGGTCATTGCCGAAATGAACGACTACCAGTTCAAGGTGGTGAAAATCGAGGGCGACTTTGTCTGGCATTCCCATGCCGATACCGATGAAACCTTCATCGTCCTCGAAGGCGAACTTCGGATTGATCTTCGAGAGGGGGCCGTCGTGGTGAGGCAGGGGGAAATGTATGTCGTCCCCAAGGGCGTCGAACACAAGCCTTACGCTGAACGAGAAGTGAAGATGTTATTGATCGAGCCGCGTGGTGTGCTCAATACCGGCGATCAGGACGGAGAAAGAACCGCAATGAATGACGTCTGGGTTTAGATCATGGGTGGACACAGTGAGCGGGTGCCGATCTTGCCGGGTTACAGGGCGAAAAATGTGTATTTGTGGCCTTGATCTGTCGGCTTTTTCGTTGAAATGGTTCGATGGTATGTGGCGAAGTGCCTATCGTCGGAAGACAAATCGGCTATTTCGCGCTTTTCAGCTATTCTTCCGACATCTGGAGAGTGCCATTACGTACTGGCACACAATGCGCAGGGAAGGAAAGCTGAAATGGATGAGGTGCATTGCGTGCAAGTTATCGCTGTGACCGGCGGTAAGGGTGGTGTGGGCAAGACGACGGTGGCGGTTAACCTTTCGTTGGCGCTGGCAAAAATGGGACGGCGCGTGGTGTTGCTGGACGCCGATCTCGGCTTGGCGAATATCGATATTTTGTTGGGGCTGACTCCGCGCTACACACTGGCCGATGTCATCGAAGGGCGTTGTGAGCTGTCCGAAGCACTGGTGCCGGGGCCAGGAGGAATTCGTGTTGCTCCGGCCTCTTCTGGTTTGCAGAGCATGATTCATCTGGAGCCGGCGCAATACCGTGCGCTGATCCAGTCCTTTAGTGATATTGGCGACAAGCTGGATGTGCTGGTGATCGATACGGCCGCCGGTATCGGTGGTTCAGTGGTCAACTTCATTCGCGCGTCGCAGGAAGTGATGGTGGTGGTGTGCGATGAACCCACCTCGATCAGCGGCGCCTACGGGCTGATCAAGTTGCTTAACCTGAACTACGGTCTGCATCGTTTCCGCGTGTTGGTGAATATGACGGGAAGTCCGGCGGAAGGTCGCAATCTGTTTGCCAAGCTGGAAAAGATTACCGACATGTTCCTGGATGTCTCGCTGCAGTACGTCGGCGCGATACCCAACGATGACTGTGCGCACAAAGCCGTGCAGAAGGGGCGTGCGGTGTTTGAAGCCTTTCCCCGCTCCAAATGCGCTCAAGCCTTCCGGGCCCTGGCTCAAAACGTCGACACCTGGCCATTGCCGACTCATCCGAGAGGGCATGTGGAGTTTTTCGTTGAGCAACTTGTGCAGAATTCGGGCAGGTGAGTCTCAAGGCCAGCCTTTAAGAAAATCTTGAGTCAGAGAGAAACTTGTGGCGAGGGAGCTTGCTCGCCACAAAAAGACTCAAATCACAACTTGTAGCCGATCTGCCGCAACAGGTTCTTGCGCCACAGGATGTCTTCATCGCCTTCAATGCCATTGGCACAGAAGCCATCCACCACGCCCAGGATGGCTCGTCCCTGTTCCGTCTCGGCGAGAATCACTTCAGTTGGATTGGCCGTTGCACAAAAAATACGACACACCTCTGGAACCATTTTGACGGTGTTCAATACGTTCAGCGGGTAGAAACCGTCGCCCAGGAAAATGATGAAGCTATGGCCCGCGGCAATGGCTTGCGCATTTTTCTGCGCAAGTTCGATCATCGCGGTGTCGGTGCCGGACCAGCGCACCAGGCATTTGCCGGAGGCTTCACAAAAGGCCACGCCAAACTGGATACCTGGTACGGCGTTGACCAACGCTTCGTGGATGTCTTCGACGGACTTGATGAAGTGCGTCTGACCCAACATGAAGTTCGTCTCTTGCGGCTTGTCGATTTTCAACGTGACGAGTTGCATTTCAAACGCCTCCTTTCACGATGCTGCGAACCAGAGTCTGGCCTTTAATCAAGCCGGGACAGTGTCTTGCTCTGCTGGCGGTGTCTCTGTGTAGACGCGAACATCCCCCAGTTTTCTGATTGTCGACTTGGGCAAGGTCGGGGCATCAAGAAGAATCGAATCAATGCGCTTGCGGATGTCCAAAACGATTGCAGTCCTTGCAGGGGGATTCACAGAATATTAGCTTCTATTTGGCTGCCTGTTTGGGCTCAGGGGCAGGGCGAGGACTGAGCCGCCAGATCTTCTTCCCCTCGCAGCTGACGGCTCATGTCGTCGCAGCTTTGCGACCAGTCCGTCAACCATGTCGACATCTGGAGTGACTGTTCGGCCAGTCCCAATTCCCGGACAAACTCGGCAGGTGGAACCGTGCCTTTGGCCGCGCGGAACAGCCCCCGCATGATGACGACGCCAATCACTCGTCCTTTGCTCACGAAGCGGTGTTCCATAAAGCTCCACTTATCGTCCCAGCCGAGTATTCGGGTATGAATCTCAAACGATTCGAACAGCTTCAGTTCCCGACGAAACTTGCCCCAGGTATCCCCAACGATCGGCACAGCCCTGTTGCGCAGGGCCACTCGATAGGCGCCGCTACGCAGGACGAAGTCCATGCGACCCACGTCGGCCAAGGTGAAATAGCGGCCATTGGTGACGTGCCGGTTGAGGTCGAGGTCGAGCGGCCAGACGCGCATGCGGATGACGGTGGTGGCCAGGGCGTCAACCGGCTTGCGCCACGGGCGACGAAACAGCATGAGGATCAGTCGAAACCAGAGATTCATAAGGAGGCCGAGGGTTGAGTAGAGCGCTGCACTTTAGGGGGGCGAAATCGGATAAGGTAGGTGCACAAATGACTTTTTTCATGCGAAAAGCGCAATCGGGATCATTCATGCACGTCACCCTGCTACTGGCCGATCAATGTTCCGCCGCCAGCGCCACCCTGGCGCTGGAGGTGCTCAGTGCTGCCAACCTGTTCGCCGATACCGCCAGCGCGCCGTTTGATGTGGTCGTCGCCTCACTGGATGGCAGTGACGTCGCCGCGTGGGGCGGGCAGACGCTGCGGGTGGACCGATCCATCGGCGAAATCCGCCGAACCGATCTGGTGGTAATTCCGGGGTTCCTCTTCACGCTGAAGGACGCCTTGCCGGCATTTTCCGGTTATGGGCCGTGGCTGCGTCAACAGCACGCCCAGGGAGCTGTTGTGGCGTCAATGTGTACGGCGGCGTTCATGCTGGCTGAAGCGGGAATGCTGGACGGCATTCGTAGCACCACGCACTGGGCCTTTGCCGATCTGTTTCGTCGCCGGTATTCAGAAGCCTGTCTGGAGGAGGCTCAAATCCTCTGCGAGGACAATCGCGTGATCACCTGCGGGGGCGCGAGTGCCGCCATGGATCTGTTGCTGCATCTCATCCGCCGGTTCGCTTCACTGGAGCTGGCGCAGAAGTGTGGCAAATACTTGCTGGTCGATAATGTGCGTAGCGAGCAGTCGGTCTATGCCATGTGGTCGCTGCCGAAGAATCATGGGGATGGCGACATCCTGCGGGTGCAAGATTGGCTGGAGGATCACTTTGCTCAGTCGCTGTTGATCAATGACGTGGCCCAGCGATTCGGGTTCGGCGTCAGGAACTTCAAAAGACGTTTCAAGGAAGCCACGGGTTATACGCCGCTGACGTACCTGCAAGCGCTACGTGTGGAGCGGGCAAAGCAGCTGCTTGAATCAACACGAATGACGCTGGACAGCATCACTTACAAAGTCGGTTACGAGGATGGCAACTCGTTTCGCAGGCTTTTTCGGCAGCGGGTGGGCCTGCTACCGGCGGCTTACCGCAAGAAGTTTCAAGCGAGTGCGAGCTGAGCCGTTGGCATTCGCAGGGCAAGGTATTGCGCTCAGGAATGCTTCCCTAAAAATCATGCATTTTCTTTATGGCACTGGATCTCGTAGCGTGTCTGCCGCGGCCTGCGGTGCAGGAGTGGGTCAAATTGCAGCGGCCTGCGCTGTAATCGGCGTCCCCATTGTTTTAAGTCGCAGGTGCGACTGGACGAACATAGTAGTTGTCGAACTCGCCGCTTCCGACGAATTGGAAGCCATGACGGATGTAAAACCGATTCGAAGCGCTCTCTTTGAGAGCGCCTACCCTGATAGGGCGCGCGGCGGCGTCCGCTTCTTTGAAAATCTGCATGAGGACTGCAGAACCTACTCCTGATCCCTGAGCATTCGGTCTGACATACAAGTGCTCAAGCAGCAGTTCTTTCAGGTGATGCCTGACCACAACAAAACCGATTTGCTCACCGGACACTTCGATGTGACGCGTGTTACGGAAATCAAAACCGTTGAGAAAGCGCTCACGGGCACGCACCGGATCAAATCGCCCAATACGCTCCAGACTTTCGCGCATGGCCTCAATTCGAATAGCCACAAGATTATCCAAATCGCTTTGTTGGGCCGCGACCAGGATGACTGGAGGATTTTGATCAGGTATGACGGACATCGTCTGCGCTCTAATTATCATCACGGGCAACCAGTATAGGCTTGCTGCGCACGGCGCTGGAGGGGCAGGGCATTTATCAAGATGCGTACCCGCAGCCCATCATCGCCGCGGGTTTCATTCTGGCCCTCCTGCAACGACGTTAAAGGGACAAAGAGCGTTATAGATTAGCTTCAAGGCTTCGGTATAGCAGCCAGTCATGATGAAATAGCCGCCCGTTTTTGCTGTCAGCAACACCTGATTTGGAGCCACCACATGAAAAACGCCGCGGTCCTGACTTTCGCCTTGATGCTCAATACCGGGTTATTCAGCCTGCAAGCAGCGGCGGCGGGGGATGCTGAGGCCGGTCAGAAACTGTTTAACCGTATCTGCGGCGGCTGTCATCAAGTAGGGGGTTCGGCGCGGGGTTCTTTTGGTCCGCAACTCAATGCCATCTTTGGGCGCCCTGCGGGAAGCACGACGGACTACCAGTACTCATCCGCGATGAAATCATCAGGCGTCGTCTGGACCCGCGAAACCCTCACGGCGTACATCGAAGCGCCAAAAGAAGTGGTCCCCGGAACCCGCATGATTTTCTGGGGCATCAGCGATCCGGAGAAAATCGAAAACCTGTTGGCCTACCTTCAGACCTTTCAGCCGCAATAATCTGTGCCCCATCAACCTATTTTTGGAGCACCGCATAAAGTCTGTATAGGTGATGTCAATGAGCCATCTTATCCGTTAAAGTATGCGCCGCCCGAGAGACGGATCCCGGGCTTTTCTAATGGAGTGACTCAGTGAATTACCTCAGCAAAGTTGTTGCCGTAGCCCTGTTCGGTCTGGTTCTGGCGGGTTGTACCGGCGCCCCGATGCAGACTCAGCAATACGATAGCAGCCAGTACACCGTTGTCGGCCACAGCGAAGCGACCGCCACTGGCCTCCTGCTGTTTGGCGTCATCCCGATCCAGCAGAACAACCGTTTCATCCGCGCTCAGAACGCCGCGATCAAGGCCAAGGGCGGCGACGCCATGATCAACACCCAGGTGCAGGAAAACTGGTTCTGGGCCTGGGTCCTGACCGGTTACACCACCAAGATCTCCGGTGATGTGGTCAAGCTGAAAAACGTTCAGTAAGCGCCAGCTCTGCCTTTGTGGCGAGCGAGCTTGCTCCCTCGCCACAGGTTTCTCACTCATTGACTGCACCTCACCCCCATGCTTTTCCGAGCTCCACCAGACCGGCGTCTTGCAGGTTCTGCGGGCTCATGACCACACGCAGCTTGCAGTTGGCCTGGAAGTTGAGAAAGAAGGGTTCCGCATATCCGGGAATTTCGGAAGGGTCCTCTATATCGATCAGAAAAATCCCACCTCGCATGCCATCCTGCTCAGTGAAATAAGCCGCCTCCGGCTTAATGGTTTCCAGCACGCGGTTCATGATTTCGCCGACTTTCCCCGACCGGACAAGCGCGTTGAAAGGCTCATGGGGAAATTCGACCATCAGTAGCATTTTCATTATTCGATACTCTGTTGAGGTGGCGTGCTCCTTACCCGAATCCTTACTCCTGACGATGATGCCGCAAGCCGTGCGTTCAGCCGTGCCAGCGGTGTGTGTGGTTAAGAATAGCGAAGGGTGAGAAGTTGCCGGGGCAGGGTTACGGACGGTCGTTCTTGGTTCAGCGGCGAGACTTGGCAGCATCAGGGCGAGAATGCCGGAACGTCACGGTTGCCCAGTGTCTGTTCTTTTGAAACGGCTAGAGGGTGTCATCATGGTGTCATCGAGCTAATGGCAAGCTCCTCGCAAACCGTCTTGAGCGCTCAGACGGAACTCCGCCTGCGGGCCGATGAATTTGCCAGGAATTCCCCCCATGAAAGGAGACGCCTCCCTGTTTGCGGCCATTGACCTGGGGTCTAACGCGTTTCGCATGATGATCGGCCAGTCAGTCAGGCGTAATCAGGGGTTCTTGATCCAGGAAGTGAAAACCTTGCGCGAGCCTGTCCGTTTGGCGGAGGGCTTTCAGAGCGGGGCGCTGGATGAGTTGGCGCTGGATCGTGGATGGCAGGCGCTCGCGCGATTTGGCAAAAAACTGCGTGGCTTTGAGGCGGGGCGCGTGCGGGCAGTGGCAACCAGTGCCGTGCGCGAAGCCGATAATGCCCAACTGTTTCTGGCCAGCGCGGAGCGGCATCTGGGCTTTCGTATCGATGTCATCTCTGGGCATGAAGAAGCCCAACTGGTATATGCCGGTATTGCCCATACGATACCCAGTACAGAAAGTATGCGCCTGGTCGTGGATATCGGCGGCGGCTCTACTGAGTTGATTTTGGGGCAGGGCGCTCAGCCCCTCTTGACCGAGAGCATTGCCATTGGCAGCGGCACTTTCGGCGCGCGTTACTTTCAGGGGGGCCGTATAACGGCTCAAGCGCTCCTGGAGGCTGAGCGCGTCGCCACTCTACAGTTTGAAAAAGTGACCCGTCGTTATCGCGCGCTGGGTTGGCAGCAGACTATTGGCTCTTCAGGCACTGCACGGATGCTGGCCAAAGTGCTCAAGGCCAACGGGTTGAACGACCATGGTCAAAGCGGTATCACCTACGGCGGTCTGTTGCGCTTATCGTTGCGTCTGCTGGAAGTGGGGCATGTTAAACAACTCAAACTGGCGGGCTTGCAACCCCATCGCCTGAGTATCTTGCCCGGTGGTCTGGTGCTGATGCTGGCGGCGTTCAAGGTATTCGGCATCTCGCACATGAGTCCTTCCGAGCCGGGCTTAAGGTTGGGCGTTCTTCATGGCTTGATGTCCAAACACTGAATGACGCCGCTGCTGTTATTGGCAGAATGCTGCTGTAAGCGTCACTGTGAAGACCCTGCAGTGATGTTCGAGTGCTAGCGCTGATCTATTTGATGATCCAGTCGGACACTAAAAGCGCATGAAAAAAACCGGCTGATGAGGCCGGGTTTTTTGGTTGGGTGTCGCGGTAAAGCCACTCATTCATGCCGCACGATTCTGAATCAGACGATCCGAACCACCTTCAGCGACGCGATTCTCGATCAGACGATCCGAACCACCCTCAGCGACGCGATTCTCGATCAAACGATCCGAACCACCTTCAGCGACGCGATTCTCGATCAGACGATCCGAACCACCTTCGGCGACGCGATTCTCGATCAGACGATCCGAACCACCTTCAGCGACGCGATTCTCGATCAGACGATCCGAACCACCTTCAGCGACACGATTTTCGATCAGACGATCCGAACCACCTTCAGCGACGCGATTCTCGATCAGACGATCGGAACCACCTTCAGCCACACGGCTTTCGATCAGACGATCCGAGCCGCCTTCAGCGACGACCGGGTGAGTAGAGGAAGCGGCGAAAGCGTTAACTGCAAATACCGAGAAAGCGATGCTGAGGATGGTTTGGCGTTTCATGATGGTGTGCTCCGGGGTGTTATTGGTTGGGTATGGAGCGGATGTTACGCCGAGCATTTTTTATGAGAACTTCATTGACGTGATGGTGACTATCAATGCCAACGATGGATGAAACCTAGCGAGCAAATACCGCGTCCACGAACACGGGATGCCTGTCGCGTTCCTCAGTTTTACAGGAACAGGTCATAGGACAGTTTGCTGATCAGGATCACCAGCAACACCAGGAACAGAGCCCGGACAAAGGGCACGCCTTTATGAACCGCCAGCCAGGTCCCGGTCAGCGCGCCAAGGATGTTGAATGCCGCCATGGGGATTGCGATCAGGTAAAGCACGTTACCCGTCGGAATGAAGAATATCAGCGCCGCTACGTTGGTCGCGATGTTCACCAGCTTGGCCGACGCCGAGGCATGAAGAAAGTCGAAGGCGAAGCAACGGATAAACAGGAAGATCAGGAAGCTGCCAGTGCCAGGACCGAACAGTCCGTCGTAGAAGCCGATGGCACCGCCGATGACGATCGCCAGCAGTTTTTCCTTGGTACCGATACGCATGGGTTTATGCAAGGCGCCGAAGTCCTTTTTCCAGAAGGTGTAGATCGCCATCAGCACAATCAACACCAGCACCGCCGGCCGGATCAACGACTGAGGTACGGACGACACCGTGGCCGCTCCGAAGAAGGCCATGACAAAGGCCGCACAGGCGGCGGGAATCACCAGGCCCCAGTCGATCACCACCTTGCGCACGAAGGACCGGGCCGCAAATGCGGTGCCGCAGGCTGCCGCGACCTTGTTGGTACCCAGCAGCGCCGCCGGTTGTGCCGTGGGCAGCACGTTGAATAGCGCGGGTATCTGGATCAGTCCGCCGCCGCCCACCGCCGCATCGATCAGGCCGGCGGCGAAGGCGAACACGCAAAGGATAACAATATCGACCATGAAATCAGGCTCTGACGATGAAGGGTGGGTGAGGGGGCAAGCGGCCCCCCGTGGTAGAACCGTCCCGGGCATGCAGGGTTTGCTGGTGCTTGAAGGTCAGCAGGTCCCCGGTTGCAGCAGTTGTGGGTTCAACGGAAGGTTAACGGAAGGGCCTTTTTTGTGTTGCAATGCCACGTTGTGAAAAGTGCAATGAGGTGGTCAGTGGCATTGAATATGTTGGGCGAACTTGAAGCCTTCGCGACGGTGGCTCGCAAGCGCAGTTTCGTTGCGGCGGCACGTACGCTGGGGCGCTCACCTAGCGCGCTGACCCGTGCCGTTCAAGCCCTGGAGGAAAGTGTCGGGGTCAAGTTGTTCAATCGCTCGTCCAATGCCGTGAGCTTGACCGAGGCGGGTGAGCGCTTGATGCCTCACGCTAACAAAATGCTGGATCTGCAACGTGAGGCGGATGAAGACCTGGCCGGGCTTAGTGGTTTGGCCTACGGCTGGATCCGCTTTTCCGCCCCCGAGGTTCTCGGACACGGGGTATTGCCCCGGTTGATCGCGCAGTACAGCGAGCGTTATCCAGACGTGAACGTCGATGTGATTTTCACCGATGAGGCCATCGACCCGGCCAAGAGCAAACTGGACTTCTCGATTCGCGGCGCGTTTCCACAATCCAGTGACCTGATCGGTTATCCGCTCTGGAGTTATTCACGTTACCTGTATGCCAGCCCCGGGTATCTGGAGCGGCGAGGGATGCCCGACTCCATCGAGGCACTGGAGGCGCACTCGCTGATCCTGCATACGGCGCCGCGAATTCTCAAGGAGTGGAATTTTCGCAGCGAGGAGCAGGCCATCAGCTTTCGGGTTCATCCCAAGTTTCGTTTCAGTTCTGGTTTGGCGGTGTTCCAGTCGGCCCTGGCGGGCATCGGAATCGCCCGTCTGGCGGACTGGATGGCCGAGCCCGAAGTGGAAGCGGGGCGCCTGCTGCGGGTCTGTCCCGAGTACACGCTCACCTCCAGCGGTGGTGAAAGCCCGCAGATGCATGCGGTGTACCCGACGGGGAATCTGCCGCTGCGGGTGAAGTCGTTGTTGGAAGTGATCCGTGGCTTTGGCGAGAGCCTTGATCGAAAGCATGCGGTGGCGCTTTAGGTGGCTGGACGCAGACCCTCAATCAGTGTGAGGCGATTTATCGGGGTGTAGCCGCCTTAGGCGGAGTCACCAATGGGCGTTTTTGGCAGTTACGCAATCGCCTCACGGCACAAGGCTTGGCTTTCCGCGCATCACTCACCGGTTGAATCAATCAGTCCCTTTTCCGTCATGCGATCCGTGGGCGGCACGGTAGTGGCCGCATTGTCCCACGTCAGCAGTATCTGGGTGATGGCCGCATCAATGACCTCATGCGGCGTGTTATCCCGAGCGAGGATGGAAATGCCTTGCAGGAAACTGTCGAACACCGTAGCCATCGCGGGCGCGTGAATAGTGCCCGGCAACTGACCGGCACTGACACCTCGCTCAACACACGCCAAAATCCCCGCGCGAGTGTGGGCGCGAGATTGGGTCAGGGCCTCGACCACCCGCGCATTCTCCGAGCTGGGTGCGCTCATCACGCCGAGGGACACCATGCAGCCCTTGGGATGGCCGTCTTCACACTGCATGCGCGCCGACTGGCGCAGCGCGGTCTCGATGGCTTGGCGTGGCGGCAGGCTCTCGTCCCACAGGCATTCGGTGACTTGGGCGAACGTCGCCAGGTAACGCTGCACACACTCATCAAACAACGCTTCCTTGGAACCGAACGCCGCGTAGAAACTCGGCGCGGAAATTCCGCCACCCAGTCTGGCTTTCAACTGAGCGAGGGAGGTTGCGTCGTAGCCGTGTTGCCAGAACAGGTGCAAGGCCTGTTCCACCGCGTGGTCGCGGTCGAAAGTGCGAGGGCGGCCCATTTGCGCCATTTCAAACTCCTCTGGATGGATATAGATACTAGTCGATACATAAGTCGTTGACAACGAGCGCTGGCAACCCTCAACATTTATATCGATCGGTATCTAAGTCTGAAATCCTCACTCAAGGAGTCTCCCGTGACACCCTCAATCACCTTATTGGCAGCGCCGGACCGACTGCCCATCGGCGCCTTGCTCGCCTTGGCCATGACCGGATTTATCTGCATCGTCACCGAAACCCTGCCCGCCGGCCTGTTGCCGCTGATCAGCGCAGGGCTGACGATTTCCCCCTCCATGGCTGGCCAGATGGTCACCGCCTACGCCTTGGGTTCGGTGCTGGCGGTCATCCCCATGACCATCGCCACCCGCGGCTGGCGCCGCCGTAACGTGCTGCTGCTGACCATCGTCGGTTTCTTGCTGTTCAACTCCATCACCGCGCTGTCATCCCACTACGGCGTGATCCTGATGGCGCGCTTCTTCGCCGGCGTCGCTGCGGGGCTGGCCTGGAGCCTGCTGGCTGGCTACGCCCGACGCATGGTCGCGCCCCATCAACAGGGCAAGGCGCTGGCGCTGGCCATGGTCGGCACACCGATTGCCCTGTCTCTGGGCGTGCCTCTCGGCACTTGGCTGGGCGGCCTGGTGGGTTGGCGCACCACCTTCGGCATCATGTCGGCCCTGACTCTGGTGCTGATCGCCTGGGTACTGGTGAAAGTCCCTGATTACCCACCTCAAGCCGCGCATCAGCGCATGTCGCTGCGCACAGTATTGACCACGCCGGGCGTGCGCCCTGTGCTGGCGGTGGTGATCAGTTGGATGCTGGCACACAACGTTCTCTACACCTACATCGCACCGTTCGTGACGTCGGCGGGGTTGGGAGATAGGGTGGATTTGGTGTTGTTGGTGTTTGGCATTGCGGCGTTGGTAGGGATTTGGGTGACTGCCAAGTTGGTTGAGCCGTTGTTGCGCAAGACTGTGTTGGTGAGCTTGGCGGCGTTTGCGGCGGTTTCCGTGGTGTTTGGCTTTTTGAGTAGCGTGCCTGAGGTGATCTACATCGGCGTGGCGATTTGGGGGTTGAGCTTCGGCGGGGCTGCGACGTTACTGCAAACGGCGCTGGCGGATGCGGCGGGGGATGGGGCGGATGTGGCTTTGTCGTTGAATGTGGTGGCATGGAATAGTGCAATTGCGGTGAGTGGGGTGGTGGGTGGGTTGCTGCTGGATTGGTGGGGCGTTGCGTCTTTTCCTTGGGCAATGGTGGTGTTGGTGGGTGTGGGGTTTGCGATTGTCTGGGGCGCTCGGGCCCACGGCTTCAAACCGGGCCCGCGTGCGGCTGGAGGGCCTGCGGTGGCGGGGCACTGAACTAAAAAAGCTATCTTTGGGGGCTCGGTCTTTAAAGCGATAGCGGTTTTCTGATCGAATTCTGAGATCTATAAAAGGCCGCTCTCGACTGTGGGTTCAACCGGTCTCATCGGCGAGCATTGGCAAGTCGAATGTAAACGCTGCTCAGCACTAATGTGACTTGTAATGGTCAATAAATCCCGCACGACCATCCGCAGTCGTACTACTCGGAGCCGACCGGATCCGCATCGGTATTTTGATCAAGGACAGTGAAAGCATGCTCGCCGCAATTTAATCAGCAATCGCCTCCACCTGGTTCCGTGAATCGGGACTCGCCGTACGTTTATCCCTCAATCCAATACGAAGATTTAAAGCATGCACCTACGCAAAATTGCAGTTGGGCTGTCGGCCCTTGTTTTGCTCTCGACCGGGGCAGAAGCCCGCAGTCTGCTGGATCTCCTCAAACCGCCCAGCCAGCATCAGGAACAAACGTCCCACTCGGGCTCGATCAGCCAGAACGCGGCCCTGGACCTCTACTCAAACAAACAGAAACAGGCATCGTTTGATGGCTGCGCAGATCTGTTCCCGGCAGCGAAACCGATCAACACGGCCACTGTGCCTGCAACCATGAAACCCCTGGCCCTGTGTTCCGACAACTTTGCGGTGCTGTACTCGCAAACCAGCAAGACGCCATTGGTAGTGGTCGAACGCCTTAATGCCGCCCAGCTGCAGGATGCCAAAGGGGAGGAGCGCACCAACCAGTTCTACCCGGACCCACGCATCCCCAAGAGCGGACGGGCAGAGTTGAGCGACTACCGTAGCCAACATCCGGCCGTGGACCGTGGCCATCAATCCCCGGCAGCCGATGCACCGAACCCCAATGCAATGGCCCAATCCTTTGCGCTGTCGAACATGGTGCCGCAAGACCCAACCAACAACCGGAAGATCTGGAGCAAGGTCGAGTCCGATGTCAGAAAGTTTGCCAAGCGAGCCGATGGTAATGTTTTTGTCTTTACCGGCCCGCTCTTTGACTCAGGCCACACCACCATCGGCGACAACAAGGTCTGGGTGCCGACCCGTCTGTTCAAGCTGGTTTATGACGCATCGTCCAAGCGTGCCTGGGCCTACGTCCTGCCCAACGCTGAAACCCGTATCGAGCGACCGATGGACTATGACGCTTTCGTGAAGAGTACCGGGCTCAAGTTGCTGGGGAATCTACCGGTCACAGGTTCCATAGGGCGCTCTTGATGGCTTGATGCATTGCACCCCAAAGGCTGGAGGCAACCGATGGGGTGTTTCATTCATGGATAAATGGCGGCGGTTCAAAAGTTGCTGCGTGACTGCATGCCAGCGCCCAAGAGTTTGTGGGGGAGCATCATTGGTCGTGATGCTGTTCGATAACTACAGCCTTCTCATACAAATGGCGCTGGATGATCAAGGGCTCGCTCTGGGGTGGGATCATCTGGTCAGGTTTGGTAGAGCAGGGGCGATTGGTGCGCCCGGTAACCGAGGAACTGGCTCTCAGGGAGTCAGTTCAGTACCTGATGATCAATGAGAAAAGGACGATGACCCTGCATGTCGCCACTTCAGGGACTGGCTGATCATTCAATTCAAAACATAGGGCAGCGAGCGGCGCGGTTAAGAGGCATCCAGTCAAGAAGGTTGCACGGACATTTCGATGTCTGCTTCTGGCTGATTTTTGCCTCTGACGTGGGATAGCGTGCGACCCAATGCGGTCGTTTCGTTGCTTGCTAAGGAATGTCATAGCTCAACGAGCTGCAAACATCCCTGTTGACAGGCCGTGAGAATCTCTTGCGCCAATTGGTCATCGGCCACAGCTCGAGCGAGTGCCAAGCCACCAATCATCCCTACGGCAATTTGCAAAGCATGCTGGCGTGTATCTGTCTCTGTCGTCGATTTCAGTCCGGATTCTAGACGTGTAATGAAAGCTGCGAGCACTTGGGTGTAGCTCTCCTGGATGGCTCCGTCCTGCTGAGCAGCATCATTGACCATGAAGGCTAACGGACAGTGCATACGGCTAGCATCCCGATGGTCCATGCGGAGATAGTCTTTCACTACCTGTTGTAAACCGTCTTTACCAGCCTCTTCCAGTATCGCGCCCCCCGCGTTCGCGGCATTTCTAATAGCTTCGGTGTAAAGCTCCGTTTTGGATGCGAAGTGACTATAGAAGCCCCCCCGGGTCAATCCCGCACTCTCCATAATTGAGTCGATACTGACTTTTTCGAAACCTTCCAATGCGAAGCGTCGCGATGCGCTATCCAGAATCATCTGTCGAGTGGTTGCGCGCTGTGTAGCAGGCCAGGGCATACGTCTTCTCCTCAGTAAAGCGTGAGATGGAGTATGACAAAGCGGGACTTTATGTTCTTGAACATAAAGTCATACCGACCAGAATTGCCGACTCTTCCCTCAAGGAGCTACACATGAGATTGCACATACTGGGACCTGGATTTAGCACCTTCGTGCGTAGTGTCAGACTTTACTGCGAAGAGAAAGCGCTCGATTACACACACGGGATGCACGTGGATGGTAAAACGATCACGCTCCACAGCCCTGAACACAAGGCACTGCATCCTTTTGGCAAGGTCCCGGTATTGCTGCATGGAGAGCGGAGCGTAATTGAAACAACCACCATTTGCCGCTACCTGGATGAAGCCTTTGCGCACACTTCTCTAAAACCTGCAGACTTGGCCCAGAAGGTAAAGGTCGATCAGTGGTCCGCTGCCTTGGCGATGTATGCCGATGATCGACTAATACGTCGTTATCTTTTATTGCTGGTTTCACCTGCGCAACCGTCACGCCCTATCGATAGAGAAGCTGTGGCTACCGCCGAGCCAATGGCTACCCAAACACTTGGGCTGCTGGAGAAGCATTTGGGCGGGCAGCAATTTTTCTGCGGGGCGGACTACAGCATGGCGGACGCCATCCTGACGCCTATGCTCGATTATTTGGACCGCGTGCCCGAAAGTGCGCAATGGCTGAAAAAAACATCAAATCTTCGTGACTATCTTTTTCGCATGCGATTGCGCCAGTCAGGGCGCAACGTGTTGACCGAGCCGAACTTTAGTTAATGCAGAAAATGCTGGACTTATCGTTCGCCCAAGTGCCGCTTTTGGCTGTGTATTCAACCTGTCAAGCTTCTGCTGCGCGTCATGTGTATGAGGGCCGATCGGCCGTTTCCCAAAGAAGGTCGCTCCTCAATGGCATAAGGCACAAACCCAAGCTTGGGGTAGAGCAGCAGCCCTGCCGTATTCTCGTTGAAACAGGAAATCTGCACCTCGTTGGCTCCATAACGCTCGAATGCCAAGCCGGTCATTGTCTCTACGATAAACGTGGCCACTCCTTCGCCCCGAGCGCTGGGCGAGACGATGACATTGCCGATACAGCAAACGCCATTGCGTTCAGCTCGATAGAAATTGGCAAACCCAACGACAGTCCCATTGATCTCCACGACGGTAGAGTCAAAGCGTTGGGAGATCGCGGTAATCAACTGCGTTTCCGTTAGCGGGAAGTGCGCCTTCGGAAACATGAAAAACAACTCTTGAGCGTTCTGAGGAAAGCCGCAGATCATTTTTACGTCGCTAGCCTTCACTGGCCTGTGGTTCAGTTTCATTGCTCGTCTCTAAGCTCCATGAATCAGTACTTTAGCTGAGTCCCAAGGCCAGCGCAGGGTGATGGAAAGTAATGATATGTCTGCAAAATGGCCGATTTCTGCCTGTCACCAAGGGCTGCAATCGACTGTGGATTCAACCGGTTTCTGTCGCCATCCAGGTCAAAAAACTATGGAGCTGAGTCGTAAATTCTTTTGGCTTAGCGTACGGGTTCTTTGCCTGGGACAAGAAAAAAGAGATCTGCATTCTCATACACGGGTAATGCTGAACAAATAGTTCGACATGCTCTTCCAGTGTTTGCGGCCACATCAGGTCCTGTTCAGGGCGAAGTACTTGAGTTGACCGGATGAGTTTGCGCGAGGCTTCTCGTTGCAAGCGTAGCGATTGCGTCGGTGTGGTCGCCTGATCAATAAGATCGGCATACAGGGTCAGTACGGATTCAAAGTCACCATTCACGGCAATGGCGATATCATGCGACGGCTTGAACCGGTCGAAGCGCTTGGTCAGATCGTTCCCCCATAAGCAACGACAGTGATGCTTGAGCCAATACCCCCAGCTCAATCGATTGTCAGCCGCCAATACTTCAGAACGACTACCGATGTCGAAATCGATCTTGATGACTTCGGTATGCCGACTTTCCAGCGTGCGCCTTTTCGACTCGAGCATTTCGAGATCCTGCGACGTAGGAGGGCTGTGCAGAACAAGGGTCAGGTCAAGGTCAGAACCCCCTGGCACGGCGTCGCCTCTAGCGACGCTGCCATAAATATAAATCCCGTCCAGCAGAGGTTCCGACCGCGTGAGCGTCATGCAAACGTCCACCAGTAAATCCTGAAACTGTGGCTGCATCTCGACGTTGGACACGGTGAGGATATAACCGTCTGCATCAATGCCACGAGGATGGAATCGTTCCATGAGGCCGTCCGTGAGTTGTGTTCAGAGAGCTACTTTAACAGAGCCAATATTGACAGCTTCTGGCCCGATTTCTGCCTTTGGCAACTGACCGGTTTGGGCCCAGGCTGTGTGAAAACTCCCGCAATTGTCTAATCTTCTGATCGTCGAGATCGTAGCGGGGGCGATCATGAAGCGATTTATTGAAGGTGAGGCTCGGACGCAAGTCACCTTGCTGCCGGAGTGTCTGGACGATTACGTGGCCGAAGAAAATCCAGTGCGCGTGGTCGATGTTTTCGTCGATGAACTCGACCTGGGCGCACTTGGTTTTGAGGGCGTCGATCCTGCCGCAACTGGTCGTCCGGCCCTATCACCCAGCGGTGTTGCTGAAGATCTATATCTACGGCTATCTCAATCGGATTCAGTCCAGCCGCCGACTTGAGCGTGAGGCCGAGCGCAACGTCGAGTTGATGTGGCTAACGGGGCGTTTGGCTCCGGACTTCAAAACCATTGCCGACTTTCGCAAAGACAACGGCAAAGCCATTCGCAGCGTATGCCGCCAGTTCGTAGTTCTTTGTCGCAACCTCAATCTCTTCTCCCAATCGATCATCGCCATCGACGGCAGCAAATTCAAAGCCGTCAATAATCGCGACCGCAACTTCACTCAGGGCAAGGTGAAGGCACGCATGCAGCAGATCGAGCAGAGCATTGATCGATATCTGGCGGCAATGGATTCGGCGGATCGGGCAACCCCCGAGGTGGCCGAGTCCAAAGCAGAGCAGCTTAAAGAAAAGATAGAAACACTGAAAAAGCAGATGCAGAAACTCAAGGAAATCGAGGAGCAGCTCCACGAAAGTCCAGACCAACAGATCTCCCTCACAGACCCAGATGCACGCTCAATGGCTACGAGCGGCCGAGGCACCGGAACGGTTGGCTACAACGTACAAACAGCTGTCGACGACAAACACCATCTGATCGTTGCCCATGAGGTGATCAACGTTGGTAATGATCGTGGGCAACTGAGCAATATGGCGAACCAAGCGCGTGAAGAAATCGAGGCTGAGTCGCTAACGGTGGTGGCCGACCGAGGCTATTACAAAGGACTGGAAATCCTCGCTTGCGAGCAAGCAGGCATCACTACCTTCGTACCGAAACCCCTCACATCTGGCAGCAAAGCCGAAGGCCGATTTGGTAAGCAGGACTTCATCTATCTTGCGGCGTCGGACGAGTATCGATGCCCTGCGGGGCAGTTACTAACCAGGCGGCATTCGTCGATGGAAGACGGCATGTTATTGCATTGTTACTACTTCTCGGGCTGTCAGTCCTGCTCAATGCAAAAGCAATGTACGACGGGTAAGGAGCGCCGTGTGAAACGCTGGGAACATGAGGCTGTAGTCGATGCGATGCAAGTTCGGCTAGAACATGATCCAGCGATGATGAGGGTTCGTCGACAGACCGTTGAACATCCTTTTGGAGCGCTCAAGTTCTGGATGGGAAGTACCCACTTCCTGACCAAAACCCTGCCTAGAGTGAGCACTGAGATGAGCCTTCATGTGCTCGCCTACAACCTCAAACGAATGATGAGCATCTTCGGCATCGCAGGACTGCTTGATGCGATCAGGGCGTGAGCCCAGCCGCTTGGCCCGCCAGTTAGAAGCCGATTGGGCCGCTGCCGCGGCCCAAACGGCATTACGGACGTCTATGTCACTGACTAAGCTAATTCGCGCTTCCGCCCGCTGATTCCATAGGCAACCTTCGCGACCCTTAGTTTTCGAGGTGTTTAGCGCGTTTTCACACAGCCTGGACCCAAAGCGGAAGTAGCCGGCTTGGGAAGCAGACATTCAACGTCTGGCCTAACCCGGCGCTACGCGGCTTCATTGCCCGGCGTCCATATTGATCGATACGTTAAGCCCCAGGCTTTAGATGCGCCTAAGTGTCAGCGAGCGGTATTAATTTAATGAAAACTACCTAATCTGTCGCCCGAACATCGCGATGGACTTCGTGCGATTTCGCAACATGACTCAGTTTCTTGATCTAACGTTTCATAGATACGCCGGAAATTGGCGCTCATCCTTTACATTTGTCAGTGTGTTTTTGAGATGCTTTTGTCTTTTTCATACTTTCAAGGGAGTCCCATGAAAACCTCATATTTCGTAGCAGCGACAATCCTCGCCGCAGGCTTGTCTGCCATCGCATCTCACGCCAACTCACAGACACTCAAAAAAGTTGCCGATAGTAACAAAATCACCGTGTCTTACCGCGAGGCATCGGTACCCTTCAGCTACTTGATTAGTCCCACCAAAGCCGTGGGTTTCTCTGTCGATTTAACCGATGCCATCGTTGATGATGTGCGCAGGAAGCTCAAGAAGCCGAATCTAGAAGTGGCTTACATTCCTGTGTCTTCGCAAACCCGCATTCCGTTGTTGGTCAACGGCACCTACGATCTGGAGTGCGGATCCACCACCAACAACGCTGCGCGGGGCAACGACGTGGCTTTTGCAATTAGCCATTTCTACACCGGCACGCGCCTATTGACTAAGAAGACCTCCGGCATAAAGAACTACGCCGATCTCGCAAAGAAGACTGTCGCCAGCACCGTCGGCAGCACGAACGAGAAGGTCCTCCGCAAATACAGTGCCGACAACAATCTAGACGTACAGGTCGTCTTGGGCAAAGACTATGACGACTCCTTGGCGCTGGTTGAAAATGATCGTGCCGTGGCGTTTGCCATGGACGATATCCTGCTGTTTGGCCTCATGGCGAACTCCAAAAATCCCGACTCGCTCGAAGTCGTGGGTGATGCGTTGCAAGTCGAACCCTACGGCTGCATGCTTCGCAAAGATGATCCTGAATTCAAGGAATTGGTCGATGGCACCATAACCCGTCTCATGACGTCAGGCGAATTCGAAAGGCTATACACCAAGTGGTTTCAATCACCGATTCCTCCAAAAGGAATGAATCTGAACATGCCGATGAGCGAACAGCTCAAAGCCAATCTCAAGGCGCGCAGTGACAAACCAGCGCTGTAAAGCTTGACGAATACCTGAGCAAACGACACAAAAGTCCGACTTAACTCGGTCATTGCGAGCAGCTGCCGGTTCCGAATCGCATCGGGTCGGTACTCACGCTCGTTGAGAGGCGGAAGGCCCTCGACTGAAGACAGTCGATCGTTTCATCATGGCTGATTTATCGATCATCGATCTAATGGAGTCGAACCTAAAAGGGGTTCCAGACGCAAAGCCAAAATTATTTGGCTTTCCTTTTAAAACAAAGAGTTGGCTCCATTCACTTAATTGAGTACAAAACCGGGCGGTTGCGTACTCTCATACATTTCAAGTATTCGAAACTTAGCAATGTAATTTTCGGACACGTCAATAATTTCATGCATCCATTCCGGACGGAATTATCTGAGCCTTGCGGCTAGACCGCCTTTAAGCAACGCCTAGTACTACTTGAGTGGGTGCGAACGTCTTCTTTGAAGCGAAAGCACCAATGTTTGGAATTGGCCGATTTCTGCCTGTGGCAACTGACCGGTTTGGGTCGATTCCGGGACGGTCGCGATCGATTGCCCAAAGCCGACTTTGTTTTCTAAAGTTACAACCCGCGCCGGCGCTTTACCCTGCCTCCCTCACCAAGCATGATGGACCGCTCGCACCAGCGCCAAAGGTGCCGGATATTCGTGGTGAAAAGGAACTGCAGTTGAACGAACAGACATTGTCCATGCGCCTGGAGCGTGTGGCGGCGCATATGCCAGCAGGTGCGCGCCTGGCCGATATCGGCTCGGATCACGGCTACCTGCCGGTGGCGTTGATGCGTCGTGGCGCCATCGCGATGGCGGTGGCCGGCGAGGTGGCATTGACGCCGTTCCGCTCGGCCGAACGCACCGTGAGCGAGAACGGCCTGGACCAGCGGATCACCGTGCGCCTGGCCAATGGCCTGGCGGCGATCGAGCCGGGAGACGGGATCACGGCGATCAGCATCTGTGGCATGGGCGGCGAGACGATCCGCGACATTCTCGACAGCGGCAAGGCACGCCTGAGCGGCCAGGAACGCCTGATCCTGCAGCCCAACGGCGGCGAGCAGCCATTGCGCCAATGGCTGATGGAAAATGGCTACCGCATCCTCTGCGAGGAAGTGCTGCGGGAAAACCGTTTCGACTACGAAATCATTGTCGCCGAGCGCGCCGGGCCGGTGATGTATACCCCCGAGGAGCTGTACTTCGGCCCGCTGCAGATGCAGGCACGCAGTCCGGCGTTCCTGTCCAAGTGGCAGCGCAGGCTGCGCCAGAAGCACAAGACCCTGGCCAACTTCGCCCGGGCGCGGCAGGCCGTTCCCGAAGAGAAGGTGCAAGACATCGCCCGGCAGGCCCGGTGGATCACCGAACTGCTGGCTTGAGCACGATAAAGGTGGTCTGTCGCTTCCTGCGATTATCCTGGGGGCGCTGGGTTCGGGGCTACGCTAAAGCTACGCGGGTCGTCGATCAATTGTGACCCACTGTTCGCGCTGTCCCAGGAGCGCCAATGTCGCCCATCACCACGCGCCTGGTGGCGCTGTTTGTTCTTTGCCTGACGCTTGAAGTGCCAGCCCAGACCAACGTCTGTCCGGCTGGCGAGAAACAAGTGTGCCTGGACGGCTGCATCTGCCTGCCAGACGTAGGGCAGCTGCCGGATGGCATCTACCAGATCGCTGCACCTGCCCTGGCGCTATGGCTGACCCAAGCCTGCGATGAAGCAGTCAACGCCGGCGTCCAACCCATTCCACCGCACATCCGGGAGCAACTGCTGCGGTGGTACGACTCCAGCGTCCTCGATACCGCGCGCTACAAAGTTAGCGACAATGGCCAATTCAGCGCCGCCACTGCCATGCTGCAAAACCCAGATGTCGGCGCCGTGACGCTGATCGACATCATCCTCTTCCGGGACGCTCAAACCGCAGAACAGAACATCGCGCTCTGGGCTCACGAATTAAAGCATGTGCAGCAGTATCAGGAATGGGGAGTAGAAGGGTTTGCCCAGCGCTATACACACGACTTCAATGCTGTAGAGGCGCCGGCTTATGCCATACAGGCTGAGGTCAGACGGTTGGTGCGGGAAGGGACTTACTGAAGAAATTGTGAATCTGCCCGTCGCAAGGGGTGCATTTGACCCTTTGCGGACGTTAAAAAATGTCTATTACGGGGCGTTTCAAGTAACTCATCCATCATTAGCCGACTAGGTTTCACCCTTTGAACTCAAGGATTTCGAGGAGGCTCTGTCTGGGCCACGCTGACTCTTAGCGCTCTGGCTACCTGGGTTTGAATCTCGTAGGCAGGTGCCTCAACGGTTGTGTAATCACGGGTATAGCGAGTGGCAAACTCGCGAACGCCCAATTGCAGGTACTGCTGCACGTGTTTCAACTCATGCGCCCATAGCGCGACATTGTTAAGTGCATCATCGGGACTGCGAAAGACGATGATGTCTATAAGGGTGACCGCAGTTACATCGGGATTCTGCAGCATGGTGTGTGCGGCGTTCAGCTCCCCATCATCGCCTACCTTGTAGCGAGCCGAATCGAGCACTTGGATGTCATAGTAGGGTTCGAGCTGGGCTCGGATATTCAGCGGGATTGTCCGAATATCGCCAGTTGCCGCGGTATTGCGCGATTGCACAATCCAACTCTGCAATCCAGAGGCCGCCATTTGGTTCATGTTTTCGAAAATCTCCCCGGTTTCCTCTTTGGAGCCTGGAGCACAGAAACAAGCGACCATGCAGACTTGGTACTGTCCTTCCGGGCAGGCGAAAACAGCGGACGAAGTGCCGACGGAAAAGAGCGGTATCGCAAACCGGAAAATTTGACGCAAAAAAACAGTTAACAATGGGTTCTCCCAAAGGCAATGGTGGTCGGCAAACGATACTTTGCATCTCGCGCGCGTTGTCATGCCAGGTGTTGGACCGTTGCGACTACCGTTCGATTCCCTGAGTTCCACAACTTTTTCAGGCCACCTCCAGCATTGCCTGAAAGGCCGCGCCTGGCCGGAAAGCGACGGTCTAACTGCTACCGTCGCAGTGGAAGTCAGACTTCCGTCTGTTCCGCCATTTCAAGAGCATCATCGACCTCGATTTCCAGGTACCTGACGGTGCTTTCAAGTTTCGTATGACCACGTGGGAGTTGGACAGGTTCGTCGTAGCGTGTGAGTGCCGTACAAGGCTGGTTCAAGGCCAATGGCCGCCCACCCCAAGCGGGAACTTCAAGGTACTTGCCAGGTCAATTGCGGCCCTGTATCGGAGATGCCGAGCAGCGCTGTGGCCTGTTTTACGGCAGTGCCTTCCTAGATCAGCCGAGTCCGCCTCCTGATGCCAACCAAGAGTTTTCTGCCGGGTCTCATCTTGGCGTTCTGCGCCGTCGCGTCGCTTTGTTCGGTTGCTGCCGAGCGAAGTGTGCCCTCGCAAAGTAACAGCGCATCAACCACCCTGATCGAAACCGCCTCGCGGCAGTATGAGAATGGCCAGTTGGACCAAGCCGCTGCCACGCTGGAGCGTGCCCTGCATATCCAGCCTAACAATCCCGCGACGCTGCATTACCTCGGTGTGTTGCGTCTTCAGCAGGGGCAGTACCAGCAGGCTGAAACGTTGGCGGTGCGCTCGAACATGCGGGTTGGTCGCAACGTCGCGTTACGCAACCGCAACTTCCAATTGATCCAGGCGGCGCAGCAGGCCCAGGCTTCGAGTACCCCACCCAATGCCAAAGAGGACCTGATCGCAGTACAGAAGGGGCTGGAAGAGGAGACTCAAAGGCGCCTCGAAGCAGAGACGGCCATTGCTGAACCATCCACTCCGGACACTGGGCGCGACGCTGGCAACTTCGTTCGCGCAAAGGCAGATCGGGTATCGGATTCACCGACGGCCGACAGACCTCGGCCCGAAGGAGAATTGCAAATGGCTTCCGTCGAGCCAGCGCCCGGGTACGATGAGGTTGAGATTCCCCGCGGCCATTGGCCGCCTCCGGGTAGATGCCGAATCTGGTTTCCTGATCGCCCGCCGGGGCATCAGCCCAAACCCGGCAGCTGCAAAAAGCTGCGATATCGGGTTCCGTTAGGGGCCTACTTGGTACATGGTTGAGTTTCTGAGTCCACTTCTGGCCGATTCCCTTAAAAAAGTCGGCCGTGGTTTTTAAGGCAGAAAAGTACGCGTCGGAGATTGAAATCCCGAATGTCCGCAGAGCCTTTCAGGCTGAGACTACGCGTAGAAGCGTGCTGAGGAGGGGCTTTCACCGACCCATCCTACAGCAGCCTGAGAAACCCGACTTTTTCAACAGAATCGGCCGATAGCTGCCTGTTTAAATAGCAGCTATCGACTGTGGATTCACCGGTCGATGCAACACACTGGGTTCTGTGTATGCAGGAGGCGTGTTGCAGGCGGATTGATCCTGTGGCTTGGCACTAGCGACGATAGTAGCGGCGATCGTCCTCGTAGCGGTGCCGCATGGCCCGATCCTCGGGGCGCTCCCAATAACGATGACGTTCGGCTTCTCGGCGGGCTTGCTCTCTGCGCCACTGATCTCTACGCCAGTCGTCTCGGCGCCAATCGTCTCTGCGATCGTGCCAACGGCCGTCATGCCAGTATCGGTCGTCATGGGCCAGCAATGGCCCTGGTTGCTTGCCGGCCATACTGGCCAAGGTCGGCCAAGGGTTGCCGGCAGCCTCGACCGGAGTCTGAGCGGCTGCCACTTCAGTTGCGGAAACAGGGGTTGAGGTCTTCATTTGTGTTGCTGATGCCGAGCCCACTGCCGCGAGCGCGAACAGGCCAAAGAGCACCATCCGTGGATCATGGAATTTCATGAGCGAAGACAACCTCTGATTGACAATTGGACATGTGGCCATCTGGCTGCGGGAAGCCTGCGGGTTCGCGCTTACCGAGCGGATGTGCCTATCCACATAGACCGATAATCAGGTAAAAGTTCTAGAAGGCCGCTGTTTAAATAGCCAATGGCCTCAGTGCTCGGCTCTTTTGAGGTTTGCTATCTCGATGTCCGCTACTGGCCGAGGCTGTGTAAAAACGTTTTTGATCGTAATAGGTGGTTGGATTCGACACAAAAATTGCGCTCCTACGCAAATTTCAGGTCTGCTGAGTTGCCGAGTGCCAGCAATCCTAGAGCTCCACTTTGTTGTTCGCGGACTGCGTCAAAAACTCGGTGATCAGTGATGTAACCTGCTGTTGGATTACCTCGCGCGGGCGAGCATTGTCGCCATCCCCGCAAATGATGCCATCGCCAGGAATGTCCTCTTCGAGCAATGCCACTGCACCTGGTTTGCAAATCGACAAGAAGCTGAAATGGCTGGCGTCACTTATCTCGACATAGCGGCTGGACGCTTGGGGCAGGCGTGTGGCCAGGTTGGCGGACTCCAACTGAGCAGGCAGTTCCACCGATGGTGCGCCGGCAGCGATAACTAGCACCGGCACCGGCAGTGCCGCAAGGCTCTCATCTGTCATCCCGCGCGAGAGTCCCAGGTCCAAAGAAACCACAGCGGTGACGCGTTGATCGCGCAAATCGCCGGCCAGACCAGCCTTTAATGCCGGAGTACTCTCAGGGTTGATCTTTTGATAATTGGTGCAACTGGATAACTGCGGATGGAGTTTGCAGTCACGGGCAAACAGGGCCGGGTCGAAACGAGCGCCGGCGATCTCCATTGCAGTCCAGCCGCCGAGTGAATGGCCCACTACAGCAATTTGACGCTTTGTGACCACGCCAAATTTTTCAGGTTGAGTGGTGACCGCCTCAATGGCCCGATGCAGGTCAATGGGCCGCTGCCATAACTGCGCCGCCGCTTGCGGGCTTCGATCATGGGTCGTGGTGCCGGGGTGGTTGACCGCTGCGACAATGTAACCCTTATGGGCCAATGCACTCGCCAACCAGTTTTGATTATTCCAATTGCCTCTGAATCCATGGGAGAGCACCACCAATGGGTGCTCGCCAGCAGAGGGTGGCGCGTTGCGAACCGCAGAAGCACCGACAAACACCACATCGTCACCGATCAACTGTGGGGTGACGGTCGTTGTACTGGGATACCAGACGACCATCTCCAGCGGACGCTCATTGTATGGGTCCGGCAGGGTGTAGGATTGGAAGCCGACAGAGTTGACGTCAGCGAGAGCGCTGGTCGTCAGACAGGTTAAAAGCAGGGCGCCGAGAGCTGTTTTCAATGGGTTGTCTTCCTTGATTTAGATAGGGTTCAGAACCTGGAACCCACCGATAGCGTGCATCACATCTCGCAAATTATAGAAATCCTGCGCCGTGAGCAGGTGAATCTGCACCGACATTAAAGCCGATACTCCGACTGACATGCATAGTTTTCGTTATCTGCATTGACCGGTCAGCAGCCGGGCTTTCGGGGCAAGTCCGAAGGGCCGCTATCGGCTGTTTTCTGCCTGTCGCGAAGGGCCACAACCGACCACTAGCTGCCAGTCATTTGTGTCTAAAGAATCAGAGACAATTCATAATGCCGTCCACCTCCACTAACTCCTCCAAGATCGACATCCATGCCTGAAGAGTTCGAAGTCCCCAGCCCACACGAGCAACATATTGAGCACACCACCCATCATGCGCATGCACAAGGCGACAGCTTTGCCAGCAAGATTGCGGTGATGACAGCCATCATGGCGACCGTCGGCGCCCTGATGAGCTATCAGGCCGGCTCAACGGAGAATGAGGCGGCCATGGACAAAAACAACGCCGCCATCCAGAAAACCGAAGCCGCCAACGAGTGGAATTACTACCAGGCCAAGTCCAGCCGGCAGAACCTGTCGGATCTGGCAAGCCATCTCCCAGGGCTGGATTCCGCCCATTATGTTGCTGAGGCGCGGCGGTACGGGGAACAGAAGGAGGAGGCGCGCAAGAAGGCTGAAGCATTCGAACAAGGGGCAAGAGAGTGGGACGAGAAGTCAGAGCAGGTGCTGCATCAGCATCACCGCTGGGCCCAGGCAATGACAGCGATTCAAATAGCAATTTCACTGGCGGCCATTACCTTGCTGACGCGTAAGGAATGGCTCAAGCGGATCTCGTTTGGGGCAGCGGGTGTTGGCGTCATGTTGGGTTCGCTGGCTTGGCTGCATATCTAAGCGAGGCGCTCAGAAGTTCACCTGTTGAATACGACCACTAATGGCCGATTGTGTTGAAAAAGTCGGCCATGGTTTGCGCATCAGGAAAGTACGCGTCCGAGATTGAAATCTTTACTTTTAGCAGAGGCATCCGGACTCGTATTTCACGTAGCAGCGTGCAAAAAAGGCATTTACACCAGTCAATGATCAGGCAGTTTTGGTAGACCGACTTTTCCAACAGCATCGGCCGATTACTGCCCTTGACGAGGGGCAAAAACGGCCAATACCGGCCAGTTGGTGACCGGCAGAGTCGACAGAAGGACGAGCCACCAAGACCTGCGGTGACTACGCCCGATCTATTCGCCCGGAGTAGCACCCCTGCTTGGCATTGTGAACGTGAATGTAACTAACCTCTGGATTGGCAAACATCCGAGTGACTACAGGTTCTATTGCTATTCCATCAGCTACGTCGGCGTCGAGCATCATCCCATCATCAGTGAAGGCGCGAAGTGATAGTAGGCGGATTCGCATAGACTCAGGTACCTGATCGACTGCGTCGTAAGCTTGCGTGGCCCACTCCCGTATGAAGATCGCGTGTGAGGCACGGTATGGCGTCTTGGCTGGCTGACAGACATGGTTGAGTAAAAGCACGCTCTGACCTAGCTCCGCATCTTTCATTTCGATACGGTCAGGAAAGCCTGGGCTGCTGTCGACGATGTAACGCTTCATCCCAAGAGATGCCAGCTCTTGGTCGGGCAATCCAAACAGTGACTGGAATGGCTCGGGGGAAAGGCCAGTTATACGGAACGCCATGGTCGAACTCCTATTGGTTTGGAGTCCTATCAGACTGGAACTCGTACAGTACTTACTATCCGATTCTTGCTGCTTTATTCAAGCTGCCGCGACCGGCTGCTTTGGGTCCAGGCTGTGTGAAAACGTCCAGGATAGGGCAATGAGTTGATCCAGACTAAGCCAAAGGTTGGTGACTGGTCACACAGTGGATGCCGCCACCACCTGCGGAGATTCACTGTCCCGAAAACGGCCGTGTCGATTTTTGGAAAAGGTCGAGTGGTTGGGGACTTCATCTTCAAGGCTCAACCGGCAGAACCAGCGATACGCCAGGTTCAAATGGGCCTCTTCGCACAACCGCCGTTCGGAGCGGATGCCATAGCAGTAGCCGACGATCAGCATGCGGATCGTCAGTTCAGGATCAATCGACGGACGCCCAATCGGGCAATAGAAATCGGCGAGGTAATGGCGCAGGTCGCTCAGATCAAGACACCGATCAATGCTGCGCAGAAGGTGATTGGCTGGAATGTGATCTTCAAGGTTGAACGAGTAAAACAGTCGTTCCTGCCCACTCGATAACTGTCCCATCATGCTGCGTGCTTCCCTGCTGGCCAATGCAGAGATATTGCCGCAGGCCAGACAGGGGAGCTACTTTTTCAACAGAATCGACCCATAGCTGTTTGTCAGGCTCTCACATGCATTTACGACTAGAGTTTCACTGCCAACTATTCTGAAGCAACGTCAGAACTCAACCGTGTAACGTCAGGTCTCGAGGTTATTTCGGCCTCAGGGAAACCGGTATGAAAAATCCGCAAGATAAAAACGAATCCGACGCGGATTTAGCTCAGATGGTGATAGGGCTAGGGCCCTGCACCTATCTGTTGGTGCTCTTACTGGGATTGATCCTCCTGTTTCCCTTTCTTGAGGAGGGTTTAATTGCTCGCATGTTGCTCGGCATTTTTTTTTCAACCGTGCTGCTCGTGGGCGCTTTCGCCACCAGGCAGACTCGGCGAGGGGGCATCCTCAAACTGTGCCTGGCGTTGCTAGGGATTGGCCTTCAATGGGCGGCGTTGTGGGCTGAAAGTATCGCGATTCTTGAGCTTGCCGGGATATCTTATGCGGCGTCTCTGGCAGTCTCGTTTAGCGGAGTGCTTCGCTATATTCTCAAGCGCGGGCCAATTACAGCGGACAAGCTGCATGGTGCGCTTGCGGGTTACATCATGCTGGGCTTCGTTTGGTCGTTCGTATATGCCCTGGTCGAGATATCCAGCGCTGGCTCATTCGGCCCTGGCCACTTCGACTTCATACAGCCCGGCAATTTCTTCAAGTTGATCTATTTTAGCCTCACGACGCTCACAACCACCGGTTACGGTGATGTTATCCCGTTGACCAACCACGCCCGCTCGCTGGTGATGGTTGAAGAATTTTCAGGCGTCTTTTACGTGGGTGTTGTGATAGCGCGGCTTGCCGGTCTTTATCCATCGAATCAGATTAAGTGACTCTCGATTCTCCTAAGCCACCTCCGGGCATTAGTGAGCACCAGCATCAGAAAAATGTCTCGCTAATGCATGAATGGAATGTAGCGTAAGCCCCACGTTTCAAAGCCCTCCGCCGAAGCGATATTGCCAGGCGATGCCAATGACATCGTATTCACTGCCCGTGCGAGTATGTCCGCCATAACTCGCATTCAGCTTCACCGAATGGTTCCGGTTCAACGGCAGCGTGAGGGTGCATCCATAACGTGTGTTTTCCTGAAAATCGTGGTTACCGACGCCATCGATTGAAGTACTCCCGCCAGCGAAGTAGGTCGTATCCAGCGCAACCCAAACGCCGTTGCTAAAGGCATAGATAAGATGCCCCTGTACCTGGTAAATCGGGTTCTGGGAAAATGTCTGGTCGCCGAGGAATTCGTCATTGTCGGTGTAAAAGGTTCCCGCGCCGGATAATTCCAAGGTCACTGGCCCCAGACGCTTGGAAATTCCAAGTTCGGGCTTGAATGACCAGCGGTTGTTGCCGAGATTTATCAGCTTGCTCGCGTCGTATTGGCCGAGTGGCGCTGTGATCGCCAGGCTGGCGCCGATAATCACATCCTGTTGATAGCTGGGGAATTCAGCCAAGGACATCGCCGGGGCGCCATATAAGTTGACCGAGAAGCGGAATCTTGGATCGATCAACCCCGTAACATTGCGCTCCTTGGGTTCACCGGCGAACAGGGCAGAGCCAGTCAATCTTGCCTCAGGCACGATGACATCGAACTTCCCGGAGCGACCCCAGACGTCCAGGGATCTGGCAAAGGCAAACACGACAGTCTTGATGTTGAGCTTGGCATCCTGGAGCGGGACTGAAGGGTTGGCCGTCACGTTGCCATGGAGATCGCTGTAGCCCATGAGCAGGAAATTCATGCCGACCGGCGTATTGGCGTAGGTCCTGGGTTCGAGATCCTCTGCGCCTGCACCGGGAGTTACGATGATGAGCGAAGCGGATGCGAACCGAACCAGCCTGACGATGCAGAGTTTGTGTTTCATCCACATTCGCTCGCTTCCTGTCAGGCCCCTGAAGTTCTATGTATTGTTGTAGCGCATCTGCATCCGTTTGGCACAAATAGCGGCAAACAGCACTGTGTGGCCGCACTGGCTGTTTGATCATTCAACCCATTGCAGGCATTGGGTGTTTAAGATTCATGGATCAGCTCTCGGGGGGAATGATCGGGTCCAGACCGGGTTCAGCGGCCAGTTTCAATCGGTCAGCTTTACTAACGTATTTAGACTTGCTTGGCGGTGCCAGTTTGGCACTGGCCTTTTTGGCGTGAGCCTTTAATAACTGCTTTATTTTTTTACGACGATTCATATTTCCTCACCATCAACCTGCACAAATCTTCTAAACGTTCTTTTCCATTGCACGGTAATTTAGTCGTCTGCACAGATCAATGCCGAACCATGACCTATGGAGCCTTCCGTGGATAGACGCAACTGGATTGAGCTGTCCCAGGACGCCGATACCGGGATTGAATCGATTCGTGCCCATTTTCAGGGGCATGCCTACGATCCGCACTGGCATGACAGTTTTCTGGTGGGGGTCACCGAGCAGGGGGTGCAGCAATTCAATTGCCGGCGCGTTCGCCACCTCAGTACGCCGGGCAAGGTATTCATGCTGGAGCCGGGGGAAATCCACGATGGGCATGCGCCGACGGAGGAGGGGTTTACCTATTCCATGCTCTACCTCGATCCGCACTGGCTGGAGCGGGAGTTGCACGCGTTGTTCGAACACGCGCCGACCAACAGTCAGCCGGGTTTTGCCGATACGCTGAGCCAGGATCCGGGCCTGGCCACTGCCATTTTTCAAGCTTTCCACGCGCTCCATGACGGCGACTTGCGCATTGTGCGCCAGAGCGCCATCGACACCTTGTTGGGTTCGCTGACTGGTCACCTTGATTGGCGCAAGCGTCAGGCCTTTGATCCGCGCCTGCCGTTGGTGGCCCAGGTTGCGCGTGATTACTTGCATGCCCATGTCTACGAAGACATCGGGCTGGATGATCTGGCTCAAGCCTGTGGTGTTGATCGCTTTCGTCTGACGCGGGCCTTCAAGGCAGCCTTTGGGTTGGCGCCTCATGCTTATTTGATCCAACTGCGCCTGGCCAAAGCGCGACAGTTGCTGGCGCGGGGGGAGTCGCCGGCGCAGGTGGCCAGTGCTCTCGGGTTCGCCGATCAAAGCCATATGGGGCGCTGGTTCCGCCGTGCCTACCAGCTCACACCCGCGGATTACCGCAAGCGCTGCTCAAACCTTCCAGACTGAATTCCGCTGACTCGCGACCATGGTTTCCTATTTGATCAAGGAGTCCATGCCATGTCTTTTTCGCTGTTGTTTTATATCCCTTCGATGCGACTTCAGGGAGTCTGAGCGATGGAATCGTTGCTGCCTTTCCTGTTGTTTGCATTCGTTGCCTCGATTACTCCGGGACCGACCAATATTCTGGTGTTGAGCCACAGTTCGCGGCGGGGGCTGGGGGCCACGCTGCCTATCATCTTTGGCGCATGCGTGACGGCGGCGCTGATTGTGTTTGCTGTCGGGCTCGGCGTGGGTGAAACACTGCTGCGGTTTCCGCGTGTGCAGCAGGCGATGGCCTGGGCCGGGGTGCTCTGGTTGAGTTGGCTGGCCTGGCAGATCTTTCAAAGCACGCCGCCGTCCCTGGACCCGACCACCGCGCGCGACGAGGGTCTCAGCGTGTTCGGCGCCGCCACCCTGCAATTGGTCAACCCCAAGGTCTGGATGATGGCGGTAGCGGTGGTGAGCGTATTTGTCGGTGGCGGCGACAAGACCCTGCGGCTGGTGGTGTTGTCGCTGATGTTTTTGTTGGTCTCCTTGCCGTGCATGACCCTGTGGGCGTTGCTTGGCGTAGGGAGTGCCCGGGCTTTTGGTTCGCCACAGGCATTCAAACGCATGAACACTGCGCTGGCTTTTTTGCTGCTGGTGTCAGCCTGGTTGACGGTGCTGATGTAGGTCGAACATTGCCTGGGCGGAGGCGACGTAAGTCACAGCTTGCTGTCACTCATCTAAATCAAAAGGCCAAACCGATACTCGTGCTCTGTCCCTTCTTGCCGGGATACAGGTTCGATCAAGAAGCCACACCGTTCGAGTACTTTTGCCGAGCCGACATTTTCTGCGTATACGTTGGCGACCAGTTGTTTGAGGTTCCACTGCAACTGCGCCTCCTGGATCAGATGCCTCACCGCCAGCGTTGCCAGTCCCCGTCCGCAAGCGCGTTGAGCAATTCGATAGCCAACTTCTGCCGACCGCTCGGACGTGTCGATGCCTTTCAGGTTCGCTCGACCCACTATTTTTCCGCCAGCCTCTTCGATGACAAATGGGTGCCAGGTTCCGGCGGCAAAGCCGGATAAATAAGCCGCAATGTGGTCGGCGACGCCCTGTGCGGAGTAAAAAGCGGCATCGCGCGCGTCAATGAAACGCTCGAACCACTCGCGATTGTCCAATTCAAATCTCAGCAACGCCTCAGCATCGGTACTTTGCAGGGTACGAATTCTGACGGGTTTCATAAGGTCGCTTCCCTGGTAGAACTACTTGGTCATTGTGCGGTGGAACAACTGTCCGCTCCTGGGCCAAAATCAGTCTATTTTATTGAACCAGCTGCCGGATCCCCAGAGACAAAATCAAACCGCCGCACAGTCGATCAATAGCTTTTTTCCTCCTTCGATACGCTGAAGCGATCTTAGGTTGCGAAAGAGCGATTGCGACCACTCCATACCAAGTCATCGAAACCACCACTACGACTGCCAGCATCGACAAAAACGTGCCTGGTGAAACGTGGGTAGGCGCTGCCGCTGAAAAAATAGCGGCATAGAACGCCATGGATTTTGGATTGCCAATGTTCGTAACGACCCCCTGAATGAATGACTGCCGAAAGTTTCCGACGACAGCATTGTTACAGGGAGCAAGCACGCTCTTCCCGGCCTTGAGCAGCAGTCGGCATCCAAACCACATCAGATAGGCTGCCCCCAGAACTTTTACGATCAGCGCCGCCCAAGGGAACGCAGCAAATACAACACCGATACCTGCGATTGCACAGGTGGCCCAGAACAAATTGACCAATACGATGCCTGCTACCAAGGCCAAAGCCTCTGACCGCGTAGCTGCCACCGCTTTGTGGACTACTGCAACGAAATTTGGCCCTGGAATAAGGACGCCGGCCAGGTAAACCAAAAAAACTGTCAAAACGGCGGGACCGTCGATCATGTGCATTCCTTGCGAGTATTGTGGCCAGGGACGGTCGTCAGTGAAGTCTTTCCACAACCCAAAGCCCGGACACCAGAGTCAGGTTTCGGATTGATGAGCCGCCCAGTGTTTCATCTCTTCGGCAATGAAGTGGTTCACCAGGTCGCTGTACATCTTCTCGATTGCATCCGGGCTCAGGCCCTCGGCCTCGGCCCACTCGCGACGTGTCGCCAGCATCGCCTTGAAACGTTCCGGCGCACGCACCGAAGTCGCCGAGGTCTTGAACTTCGAGGCCGCCAGCACGTAGTGAAAACGCTTGCCCAACAGCTTGATAACGGCCTGATCAAGGGCATCGATTTCGCGTCGGATATCCTCCATGCCTTCACATTCTGCGGGCTGCAACTGATTGATAACTTCCATGTAGGTGACTCCGTTTGCTGAAAAAAATCGTGGGCTTTCGAAAGAGGTATTGGTGGGTTAATCACTTTTTCGCTGATTTACCGCTGGTAGGGATGTGCAGGTACGACATCACGCTTTCAGTCAGTTCGGTTGCCAGTTTGACCGCTTCTTTATTGCGCGCCATCACGCCGGCGACCAAGCCTTCGATCAAGGCTAGCACGGCGATGTTGGAGCTGGTCAGCACCGGGTGATCGCAAGGCGCAAACAGCGTGTGCTCGGCAATGCCGGTGAGCGGCGAGGCGGGTGAGTCGGTAATGGCCAGCACCGATGCGCCACGTTCATTGGCGAAGCGTGCCAGTTGCAGGGTGTCGAGGGAGTAGCGCGGCAGGGAGATCGCCAGCAACACGTCCTGATCAGTGATCGCGGCCAGTCGGTACGCGGCATTTTCATTGCCACCCTCCATGCTGATGGCCGTGGCTTCGGCACAAAAAGGTATCAGGGTCGAGGCGGCGAGGCCGGCGAAGTAAACACTGTTGCCGAACCCCAGAATGTAGATTTTGCGTGCCGTGGTCAGGCGAGTGACGAACGCTTCAAAGGTGTCGGCGTAGTTGTTGGTCGCCGCCGTGGCCAGGTTGCTGCTGGCGCTCTGGAGTTGCTCATGCAGGCCAAACGCGCCGCCCGGGCGATGGGCAAGTTCGTTGCGCAGTTTGTCGACCGGCGACACCATCTGCTGCAACGTTGCGACCAGCTCGGCCTTCATGCCGCTGTAGCCACCGAGGTTCAGCGCTTTGGCCAAACGGTTGACGGCGGCGGGTGAAGTCAATGTTTCGTGAGCCATCTCCTCGATGGTCAGCGTCGCGGCTTTGAGCGGGTGACGCAGGATAAAGTCCGCCACCTTGCGCAGTGACGGCGGCAGTTCGGAAACGATTTCCGTCAGTTTGCGCATGACCGGCGCGGCATAGACAGTGGTGTCTTTCGATGGGGTTGGCATATCCAGCTCAACATTTCCTGAAGGTGAAAGAAGGGCTGTGCCTGATGCCCTGACAAGGTTGGCTGGAGTGTATCCGAAGCCAGCCTTCTCAGGGCAGCGCCGAGCAGTGGATGGGTGGGCGGCGCTCTTACTTCAAACTCCCGGACAGAAACTGCTGGAGGCGTTCGGACTGCGGGTTGACCAGCACCTCACGCGGGTCGCCGCGCTCTTCGACAACGCCCTTGTGCAGGAACACCAGTTGGTTCGAAACCTCGCGGGCAAAGCCCATTTCGTGAGTCACCACCACCATGGTGCGGCCTTCCTGCGCCAGATCCTGCATGACTTTAAGCACTTCGCCAACCAGTTCGGGGTCGAGCGCCGACGTCGGCTCATCAAACAGCATCACTTGCGGTTCCATCGCCAATGCGCGGGCAATTGCCACGCGCTGCTGCTCGCCGCCGGACATATGCGCCGGCCAGGCGTTCATGCGGTGGGCTACACCGACTTTTTCAAGGTAGTGCTCGGCCTTTTCCCGTGCCTCTTTCTTGCCCAGGCCCAGCACATGCACCGGGGCTTCCATGACATTGTCCAGAGCGCTCATGTGTGACCAGAGGTTGAAGTGTTGAAACACCATCGATAGCTGCGAACGCATGCGTTGCAACTGCTTGGGTTCGGCCGCCTTCAGCCCGCCAAGTTTGTTGGCCACCAGCTTGAGCGGCTCGCCATTGAGTACGATGTTGCCCGCATTGGGTTGCTCCAGCAGGTTGATGCAGCGCAGGAACGTACTTTTGCCAGAGCCGCTGGAACCGATGATGCTGGTCACGTCACCGGCTTGTGCTTGCAGGGACACGCCCTTGAGCACCTGATGCGCGCCGTAGCTCTTATGCAGGTCTTGAACTTCAAGTTTGTACATGGTTTGAACTCTCTGGAATCAGTCGCTGAGCAAGCGACCCTGGCGAATGGGGGTAGAACCGGCCACTTTGGCCAGCCACAATCCAGGCTGGGCATAGCGCAGCCGTTCGCGGGCATAGAGAATGCCGTCGGTGCTGGCGCTCACCACGCTATGGCGGTCGGTCAGCGGGTCGATGACCTCGAATAGCGGATCGCCGACCTTGACCTGCGCGCCCAGCGGTTGCAGAAAACTCACCACACCCGGATGGGGCGCACAGGCGTACTGCGCGCCAGCGAATGGCATGGCCTGGCAATGGCTCGGCGGCGCCGCTGGCCAGTCACCGCTGATCAGGCCTTGTTCGGCGAGATACCCGAGAATGGCTTGCGCACTGTCGACGCATTGCCCGCGCTCGGTGTCTGCCATGCCACGCAATTCGATGGTGGTGGCCGTGCACGCCAGGGGAATATTGGCTTCAGGAAACAGCTCGGCCAGGTGTAACCATGCAATGGCGCAGGCTTCGTCGAAGGCACTGCCGCCCGCATCTTCGGCCAATAACGTGACCCCTGCGCCGAGGCGAGCGGCCAGTGACTGCAAGCGCGGCCAATGTTGCGGCATCGCATACAACAACATGATCGATTCGAAATCGCAGTGCAGGTCCAGCACCACATCGGCGTCACAGGCATGTTGCAGCAACAAGCGACGCAGGCCGTCGAGTTCCGAGGTCGGTGCTGGCATGGCGGCGAGTGCATCGCCCATGGCGCGGCGGATGAGCGCGACGTTGGCGTCGGCATCGTCTCCCAATCGGCCTTCCAACAGTGGGGCAACGGCATCGACCAACTCCGGGAAGTCGCGATTGAAGTTCTTGCCGCTGGAGAACTCAAAGCGCCCCTGATGGGTGGCCTGGAACATCTGGGCGATACCGATCGGATTGGCCATTGGCACCAACTCGATCACCCCGGTCAGACGGCCTTGTGTTTCCAGTTCCAGAAGACGGCGCTTGAGCTCGACGGCGACGCGCATCCCCGGCAACTCGTCGGCATGCAATGACGCCTGGATGTACGCTTTGCGTGCTCCACTGCCAAAACGAAACAGTGTCAGCGTTCGTTCGGTGCCCGATGCACTCCACGGCAAGATGTATTGAATGTGCTCCATTGCAGCTCCTTAGTACTTGCGTGGTGCCAGATACGCCAGCCAACGGCGCTCGGCCAACTTGAACAGGCGCACCAGAATGAAGGTCAGGACGAGGTAGATGAGACCGGCGGTGATAAACGCCTCGAATGGTAGATAGAACCGTGAGCTGACAGTCCGCGCGGCCCCGGTGATGTCGACGAGGGTGACGATGGAGGCCAGGCTGGTGGTTTGCAGCATCATCAGCACTTCGTTGCTGTACTGCGGCAATGCCCGGCGCAAGGCCGACGGCATGAGAATGCGGCGATACAGGGTCAGGCGTGACATGCCCATGGCCTTGGCGGCTTCGATCTCGCCATGGGGGGTGGATTTCAAACTGCCGGCCAGCAACTCCGCGCTATAGGCACTGGTGTTGATCGCGAAGGCCAGGCAGGCGCAAAAGGTGGCGCTGGAGAGGTAAGGCCAGAGCACGCTTTGGCGCACGGCTTCGAACTGCGCCAGGCCGTAATAGATCAGGAACAGTTGCACCAGCATCGGCGTGCCGCGAATCACGTAGGTATAGAGCCAGGCCGGGAAGTTGATCAGCGCCGATCGCGACACGCGCATCAGCGCCAGTGGAATCGCCAATACCAGACCCAGGGCCAGGGAAATGAGCAGGACTTTTAGGGTCAACAAGGCGCCATTGAAGTACAGCGGCAGGTTTTCCCAAATCAGGTTGTAGTCGAGAATCATGGGCGGTTCCCCTCACAATTCGGCGGCTTTGATGCCGACTGAGTAGTGTTTTTCCAGAGCGCGCAGCACCAGCAAGGACAGGCTGGTGAGCATCAGATACAGCGCCGCTACGGCGAGGAAAAACGTGAATGGCTCGTGTGTGGCATCCGCTGCGTTCTTGGCTTTGAACATCATGTCCTGCAAGCCGATCACCGAGATCAGTGCGGTGGATTTGGTCAGTACCAACCAGTTGTTGGTGAACCCGGGAATGGCGAAACGAATCATCTGCGGTACCAGAATTCGCCAGAACACCTGCGCACCGCCCATGCCATAGGCCACGCCGGCCTCGGCCTGACCTTTGGGGATCGCCATGAAGGCGCCGCGAAAGGTTTCCGAGAGGTAGGCGCCAAAAATGAAGCCCATGGTGCAGACGCCGGCGATAAAGGGGTTGATGTCGATATAGCGGGTGTAACCGAGTGCCAGGGCAATGCGGTTCACCAGATCCTGGCCACCGTAGAAGATCAGCAGGATCAGCACCAGGTCTGGAATACCGCGAATCAGGGTGGTGTAACTTTCCCCGAGCATGGCCAGCCATTTGAGTGGTGACAATCGCAATGCCGCGCCGATCAGACCCAGGGCAATCGCCAGGGACATGGAAGTCAGGGCCAGATTTATGGTCAGCCAGGCGCCATCGAGAATGCTCGATCCGTAGCCGTGGAGCATGATGAAGTTCCTCAAGCGAGCGCCGCGAGGCGCGCAAGACAAGCCCCAGGGACGCCTGCAATGGGCCGTCGCCGGGTCTTGGGTCAGGGGGCAGGGGTAAGGCTTACTCGCCGTAGATATCGAACGCGAAGTACTTGGCCATCACTTGCTGGTACTTGCCATTGGCGCGAATGGCGTCAATCGCGGCACTCAGGCGCGCAACGTTGGCACTGTCGCCTTTGCGCACGGCGATCCCGGCGCCCCGGCCAAAATACTTCGGGTCGTTGATGTCGGGTCCTGTCAGTGCGAAGCCCTGGCCAGCCGGTGTTTTGATGAAGCTCTCATCGGTGTTGACGATGTCGGCGAGGGTGGCGTCCAGACGACCCGAGGCGAGATCGAGGAAGGCTTCATTTTGTGAGGAGTAGCGCACCACGACGACGCCGGCTTTTTCCAGTTGCTCGGTGGCAAAACGATCGTAAGTCGAGGAGCGCTGCACGCCGACTTTCTTACCCTTGAGGTCCACCAAAGGGTCATTGATCAGGTTGCCGGCCTTCATCGCGAACTTGCCCGGTGTGTGATAGTACTTTTTGCTGAAGTCCACGGACTTCATCCGGTCTTCTGTGATTGACATCGACGACAGCACGGCATCGATCTTGCGCACTTTGAGCGACGGGATCATGCCGTCGAACTCCTGAATGACCCACTCGCATTTGATCTTCATTTCTTCGCACAAGGCGTTGCCGATGTCGTAATCGAACCCGCTGACGTTGCCCTCTGGTGTCTTGAAGGAGAAGGGAGGGTAGGCGGCTTCGATACCGATACGCAGGCTGTCTTCGTTGGCATGTGCCAGGAAGCTGAAAGCGCATAGCGCCAGAGCACCTAGAAGTTCTGTCTTGTTCATATTGTTGACTCCTTGGAGGGCATTTGGGGGATACGGGTGCCCGCCATCCGGGTTGGCGCGGTGGATCAGTCCTGTGATCGGCGAAGCTATAAATGACACAATAAAAATCAATATGCAATGCATATGAAAAAAAACATATCAGTTCATGGCGTGGCAAAGCGCGACAGTTCCCGGTTGGTGCCGACTCTGTTGACCGGTTCTGCGGGGGACTATTGAACCGGGAATTCATCTCGTCCAAATATCCCGCTACCTTCAAAGCATTTTTTCGTTCCGTCGACTCGAGCGACCACAGCGGTCTCGCCTTGGGTGTGGCGGATTGCCGTCAAGCTCGATCAAATGGAAGAGGGCGGTCCGTGAGTTAAAGGACCAAAACCTTGGTTGTGGCTATGCGCTGGGTTGTTACTCGATCTGATCGGCTGCTTCTGGCCGATGGCTGCTGGTGGCGACCGATCGGAATTGATTGTTGCCTATCGTCAAGGATGAACCGTTTGTCAGACATACAAGCCGTACCCTGCCGCGATGATCAGCGGAGAAACCAGCAGCGTTGCCCAGAACCCCGATTTTGGAACAGCAATGACGCAAATGATCGAGATCATAAGCACATAGATGCCAACAATTTTAAGTAGCGCGAGATCGCCAACAGCTACGGCGTGAATCGATGTCTGCCCTGCGAGCATAAAAAGCGGCCCCAGCATGGTAAACCAGAGGGCAGTCCGCCGATCTTCATGCGCTTTGAATTGGTCAACGAAGCCAGAGTCTACAGCGGCGGCGAATGCTGTTTTGAACTTGATAATACCGAATGGAATATGGAAAACCCCTAGGGCGAACAGGGTCCATGCGACGATGTTTGACATGTCTTATATGCTCCGTAACGGTAAGGTTGTCTGAGAAGTGTGGTCACGGCAAATGCGACATTGCTCAGGGAGAAACGCAGCATGGGTGACGGCAAGGACTGCTGCCGGCTAATGAAGCTACCCATTTGCCATCAGCGTGTCCACCGCCCACTTTTGGCCGATTGACGCCCTGTCGCGAAGGGCAGAAGTCGGCCGATTTCTGCCCTTGGTGACCGGCAGCAATGGGTCGACTGCTGCCCCTGGGCAAAGGCAGACACCGACCCAAAACGGTCGGTCGCGGAATTGCGACCATAAGTAGATATCGTGGTACAAACAGTGCCGAGCAGAGATGGACAGCCATCCCACTGCTTAAGGGATGTTACCAACGACAAGGAGTCCGTTTATGAAGATGAACACATTAGTCCCAGAGATGATTGTCTCTGACTTAAAACGAAGCTTAGATTTTTACTGCCTGATTCTGGGCTTCCAAATTGAATACGAAAGGCCTGAAGACAAATTCACTTTCCTGTCCTTTCAAGGGAGCCAATTGATGCTGGAGCAGGATGACTTGGAAGAGTCTCCATGGCGTGTTGGCCCTCTATTATCACCCTATGGCCGAGGGATGAATCTTTCGATTCAGTGCTCTAATACCAAAGCTTTGGCTAGGGCCATCGAAGACGCTGGTATTGAATTGCGCAGACCCATTGAAGAGTGCTGGTACCGAGATAAAGAGCGCCTGCACGGAGAGCTTAATTTTTTGGTGCTTGATCCAGATGGCTATCTGTTGCGGTTCACTCAGAGCTTAGGTTTCAGAGCAGTCGAGCATCAAGCAATAGCCTGAACAAGTGATGTTGCATAGCGCGATTCTGAGCATTTCAACGACCGCTTCTGGCCGATTGCTGCCTGTCGCGAAGGGCTGTAATCGATCCAAAGAAACCATTTTCACACGCTAACCAGCGATTAACTGTGTTCAGGTTTTCCTGCACTTTTAATCCAGGTATCAAGCTCTGTAACCATTTTATTGACTTCACTGTCTTCCCGTTCCGAGGGGCGAATGATTGCGTTCCAGGCGATATCCAAACCGTCATTCAGGGCCGCCCACGCAAGTTCTCCGCGCTCAAGGCTGGGGGTCACCAAATCCCGTTGCAAGATGCTGATTCCGTAGCCTGAGCGCACCAACTCGACGATGGCTTCGATCAACTCCACCGTGATCATACGGCGCGGCAAGATGCTGGCCGGGGCGAAGAAACGGTCATATTCCCAGCCGCTGGCGCGATCGGTCGAATACGTCACCAGGTTGTAGGTCTTGAAGTCTTGCGCGTAGATATTTTTCCTTCCCGCAAGGGGATGATCGGTTGCCATGATCGCAATCAAGTCGTCCCGAAAAAGCGGCAACCTGGCGACACCGCTAGGCACCATGCCGTCATCGATGATGGACACATCGAGTCTTCCTTGCATCAGGCTCGCGTAAACGTCATTACGGGGCACGGTCACCAGTGTGATTTCGATGTCTGGCCGCAGACTTGAGTAGTGCTTGATGAATTTTGGAATCCAGCGAAACGGGCCGTAGGAGGTGACACCCATGCGTACAAACGCTGTGACGCCACCGGCCATGGACCTGGCTTCAGATTCGGCTTCATTGAGTATTGCGATGATGTCTTTGGCTGCTCGTTCCAGGCGCGCGCCAGCAGGGCTGAGCCTGAGCTTTCCTCCAGATCTTTCCGTCAGGCTTACACCCAGCCGCCGCTCGGCTTCGCGTAGGCGGTGACTGACTGCCGAGGGCGTCAACCATAAACGCTCGGCAACGGCCGTTACCGAGTCGACCTCCGACAGGGTTTGCAACATCACAAGGTGATCCAGCGTGAGTCTCATGGCGAGCGACCTGAAAATAATTCACAAAATTGCGTAAAATTATGAGCGTGACTTGTTTTTTGTGCCGATGCAATCTGAATCCAGCAGAGCCACTGGAGACCAACAAAAATGACTACCCTGCCTTTCAAACCTGCACTAACTCTGGGCGATATCATCGATCTTGAGCGTTACCCCATTACTGACCGCACCAACCCCGCTTATCTGGAACTGGTGGCTCAAAGCCAGTTACTGCTGGGAGAGGAGGGTGTCGCGATCTTCCCGGGTTTTGTTCGTGATCCATCGGTTATCAAGATGGCAGATCAGACGCTCGCCCTGCATTCGCGCATGTTTCATTTTCGGGAAAACCACACGGTTTACTTCAAACCTCAAGATGAAAGTGTTGACCCGGCACACCCGCTACGACGGTTGATGAATACGGCAAAGGACACCGTTGCCTATGCCGATATTCCGGCCGAGCACTTGATCAGGCAGATCTATCAGTCGGACGACGTTCTTGCTTTCATCAAAGATGTATTGGCTCTGGACGCGCTCTATCGCCATGCCGATCCATTAGCCGCCCTTAACTTGCAGGGCTTCACCGCAGGGCAGGAATTGGGCTGGCATTTTGATCGTTCCGACTTCAGCGTCACGCTGTCCCTCCAGGCGGCGAGCGCCGGTGGGGATTTTGAGTACGTGCGCATGCTGCGCAATGAAAACGACGATTGTTATGACGCGGTCAGGCAATTCCTCGATGACCCGAAAACACAGCAGATTGAGGTTTTGCCTCAAGTGCCCGGCACCCTGACATTGTTCCGCGGCCGCTATTCATTGCACCGGGTGACGCCGGTGGAAGGGGACCGGCTGAGGCTCAATGCGGTGTTCGCGTACGTGGACCAGCCCAATGTTGAATTCAGTGCCTATGCCCGCCAGTTGTTCTACGGGCGCACCTCCGTAGATCCAGTTTAAGTTTCGCCAATAACAATAAAAGCAATTGATTCACGTCTTCGCTTCACGTGTATGCGCACATACTTGTCCATGCTGAATCTGATGGACTCGTTTGTTCCTGTGTCGCACACAACAGTTCGCTGCCCCCAATAATAATCATTCGGAGCGTCTGATCATGAAAAACAGGAAGAGTTTGCTGGCCTCGTTGCTCACCCTTGGCTTGCTCGTTGGTAGTGCTTCAAGCCAGGCTTCAGGATGGTGTGAGTCGGGCAAGCCGGTGAAATTTGCCGGCCTGAATTGGGAGAGCGGGATGCTCCTTACCGACATTATGATGATCGTACTCAAGGAAGGTTATGGCTGTGCCACGGATCAGTTGGTGGGCAATACCATCATTCTTGAGACCGCTCTGGCCGGCAACGACATTCAGGTGTTTGGCGAAGAATGGATGGAACGCAGCGAGGTCTGGAAAAAGGCCGCGGCAGCGGGAAAGGTCGTCGGGGTTGGCGCGCCTATTGTTGGTGCGACACAGGGCTGGTATGTACCGCGGTATGTCGTTGAAGGGGATGTTAAACGTAACCGGCCGGCGCAAGCACCAGGCCTCAAGACAGTCGCTGACTTGAGCAAGTACGCGAGCGTCTTTCACGATGCGGAGGAACCTTCCAAAGGCCGCTTCTACAACTGTCCCGCTGGTTGGATTTGTGAGCAGGACAATACCGAGATGTTGAAAGAGTACGGTCTTGAAAACACCTTCACGAATTTCCGTCCAGGCACTGGTGCGGCATTGGATGCGGCTGTCCTGTCCAGCTATAAGCGTGGTGAACCGGTACTGTTCTACTACTGGTCACCGACGCCGCTGATGGGCCAGATTGACGCGATTAGACTGGAAGAAAAGACTGGAGCCAACAAAGACGTTATCACCATGGTCGGACTCTCCAAGGCTTTTCATGAACAGGCTCCTGAACTGGTCGCGGTTCTGGAGAAGGTCAACATTCCCATCGATCTGTTGAATCAAAACCTGGCGAGGATGACCCGGGAACGCATCGAATCTCCGAAGCTGGCCAGAATGTTCCTCAAGGAACACCCGGAAGTCTGGCACGCCTGGGTAGATGAAGCCGTGGCAAAAAAGATCGAAGCTTCGCTCTAACCGGTCTTGAGGGCAAGGATGCCCGCCCTTTGTAACGGCCCTCTGAACACAATCTCACTACTGATTTTTACTGCTTCTACACAGAGGCGGCTCTTCTTCGCGTCCGGGAATTACGAACATGATCAAATCACGAGCGGCCGTCGCCTTCGCGGCGAACCAGCCACTGCAAATTGTGGAAATCGATGTGGCACCGCCGCAAACCGGTGAGGTGCTGGTACGCATTGTTGCGACAGGTGTCTGTCACACCGATGCGTTTACCTTGTCTGGTGCCGATCCCGAAGGGATCTTCCCCGTCATTCTTGGCCACGAAGGCGGTGGTATTGTCGAAGCGGTAGGTGAGGGGGTGACTTCCCTGGCGGTAGGCGACCATGTGATCCCGCTCTACACCCCGGAATGTGGCGAGTGCAAATTCTGCAAATCCGGGAAGACCAACCTCTGCCAGAAAATTCGTGCGACTCAGGGCAAGGGCCTGATGCCAGATGGCACCAGTCGCTTTTCCTACAAGGGTCAGCCCATATTCCACTACATGGGCACCTCGACCTTCTCCGAGTACACCGTGCTGCCGGAAATCTCGCTGGCCAAAATTCCGAAGGACGCTCCACTCGAAAAGGTCTGTCTACTCGGCTGCGGTGTAACGACCGGCATCGGCGCGGTGCTCAACACGGCCAAGGTGGAGGAGGGTGCCAGTGTGGCGATCTTCGGTCTTGGGGGCATCGGCCTGGCGGCCATCATCGGCGCGACGATGGCCAAGGCCGGACGGATCATCGCAATCGACATCAACCCGGCCAAGTTCGACATCGCCAGGCAACTGGGCGCTACCGATTTCATCAATCCGAAGGATCATGACACGCCCATCCAGGACGTGGTTGTCGAGATGACTGAGGGGGGCGTGGATTACTCCTTCGAATGCATCGGCAACGTCAATCTCATGCGCGCAGCCCTGGAGTGCTGCCATAAAGGGTGGGGCGAGTCGGTGATTATCGGCGTCGCCGGCGCCGGTCAGGTAATCAGTACTCGACCGTTCCAGCTCGTGACCGGTCGCGTCTGGCGCGGCTCCGCTTTCGGCGGTGTAAAAGGCCGCAGCGAATTGCCCACTTATGTCGAGAAGGCCCAGACCGGCGAAATCCCGCTCAACACCTTCATCACCCACACCATGGGGCTCGAAGACATTAACAAGGCCATCGAGTTGATGCATGAAGGCAAGAGCATTCGCACCGTTATCCATTTCGATCGCTGATTGAATCGTCCTGGCGTTGAGCGTTAGACGTTTCGCGCACGGGCAAACTGCAATGTCCATCCATCTTGTTTTTAAAAAGAGAGCATCAAAATGAGCATCTTCACTCACGTCACCGTCGGTACCAACGATCTGCAAAAGGCCCGCAGTTTTTACGACAATGTGCTCGGCGCACTAGGCCAGAAACGCATCGCTGATCTGGAAGACAATGGCTCGATCTGGGGTGAGAATGCCCCGTCCTTCTTCGTGCTGAAACCGGCAAACGGCGCTCCTGCCAGCGTCGGCAACGGTGTCACGGTCAGCTTTGAAGCACCGAATCGCGCCGCAATCGACGCCTTCCACGCGGCAGCTCTGGCCTGTGGCGGCACCGACGAGGGCGCCCCCGGGCCACGGGGCTGGGCACCTGATGCTTATGCCGCCTATGCCCGGGATCTGGATGGTAACAAACTGGCTGCGTACTGTTTCAAGCCTGCCTGAGCTTTATTGGAGCTACGCATTCACTCCCACGAGCCGGTCAATCCCACATTAGGTTGTGGTCATTTCTAGAAGTTGCCAGTGACTATGTTTTAGGACTCGTGTGACAGCGGCCGGTCGTTAGCTTTTCGCCACGATCGGCCGATATTGGCCGATTTCTGGAGAGGGGCATGACCACCACGCAAAACTGACTCAAGCAACGCTATGTGCAATGTCAGATCAAAGGTTATGGGTTGTCATGAAATGAAAAATCGCTGTCGCCAAATGAAAGGCTGGCGCACGCCACGTCTATAAACTCCTCCTCAAGCTTGCGCAGCAAGCCCAGCTATTCGAACGAGACTGCGCAGAACGGAAGTTATAGTAAATCCGCGTGATCAAGCATATCTACGCATGCCTCGTCAGCTAATTGAGGGGGGCGAATAGAGAAAACGGAAATTTTCGTACGCTAAGCGCTCTGTCTGTCAGGTGAGGTCGAAGAGGTGGACGCCCGTAGCGTCAGAAAATGCAGAAATAGACCCTACTCTGACGGGAGGCGTGTAATCGACCTGACGCCTGATTGAGGTGTACTTCAACCGGACGCAGGCTAAGCCCCTTGCAGCTAACAGCCGTCTCGCTGGGCTTAACGTACAAAAATCTCCGTTTCTGCGTCCTCCCCTACTGGTGTGCTGTCGGTTGGACGGCACATTGTTACGAAAATAGCAGTAGACTGTTACATGTCATAAGCTAGCTATCTATTAGTCTGCTAGGTATATTTGAAAATTATTCATCAACTTTTAATCTGGATAATTAAGAGTTCTAACAAGCTAACAATGCTATAAGCGTTTAATATCTAACTTGCAAATATATTGCTATAAATCAATAGCGCTGACTGCGCAGTCGTCCTAATAAAGCTTGCGTTTAAAAATGCGTTCCTAAACCACATTGCTGAAGATAAAAATAAGTAATAGTTTTTGCGATTTGTTTTTTGTTATATCCATGAATCTTACAATCAAAAACCATGACTAACTTTGCAAAGATATCGCTTCAATGCCCTCAATGCTGGAAGCTCGATATAAATAATCGAATCCTGTTTGACGGCCCCAATCAAATACACTTAACAAATATTGAGAGCATAATTGTAAGGAGCATGCTCCTCAAGGAGGAGCGCGTAATCAGTAGAGCAGAGCTAATTAGTAGTATTGGGAGAGAGCCTGGCCTCTATCGTGGCCTGGAGATGAGTTTGAGTAGACTGCAAGTAAAGTTCAAGAAAAGCGCTGGAGGTAGATGTCTCTTTCGCGCAGTCAGAAATCGTGGCTACTGCCTCACTCAAACCATACATATTAATGGGGGGGCGTCGCATAGCTTCTGAGTTATGCGACGACTAATTCGGCCGTGAAACTGTCGCGCGTACTCAATTATCTGCGACATGAGATGCACAGATGTGGCATTGAGAAAGAAGGGAGGTAAATCCGATACGCTCGGTTCCCGCTCAGGACAAAAATCTGGAGTCGCAGCGAAGCACGCTGACGAGTTTAGCCTGTCACAACTGACCGAACATGGCCGCTTCTGGCCGTTATCTACCCGATGCAAAAGCGAGTTATCCCTTGGCAACGCAGCCAGCCCGATGCGCTCGGTTATCGGTCCAGCAGGGGGGCCAGCAGTGCACACATGCTGCGCCAGTGCGAACCCTCCCAGTAAACCCGTTGGCAGGCGTCGCAGCGCAGGAAGTGCGAATAGAGGGCGCCAATGCGTGGCGGCACCTGCAGCCGGGCCAGTTCCGGGCTGATCTCGTGCAGTGGCAGGTTGCAATGAAGGCACAGGCTGAATGGCCGCGCGCTACGCGCCAGGTCGAGGCGCTCATACAATTCGCGCAGCTGCAGCGAGGGTTTCAGGGCATGCACGTAACAGCCGTGGCTGATGATCCGTCGCTTGAGCAGTTCGCGGTCGCGAGTTAGTACGATGCGTCCTTGCTGCGCAGCGATCTCGGCGATTTCGCCATCCTCGAAGCCATTGTCATAGAGGGTATCGAAGCCGCTCATGCGCAGCAGGTTGGCCAGCCCGCCAAGGTGCGCATCAGCGACGAAGCGCAGCACCCGTAAAGGTTGCGCACGAACCTTTAGCAGCGGGCTGATGTCCAGCGCTTCGAACTTGGGATACACCGCCAGCCGGTCACCGTCGAAGATCACGCGCTCGAAGCCCACCGACTCGCCGTTGAGCAGCACCAGCTCGACCTCCGTGTGCGGTATCCCGAGCGCCTCGATCATGTGCTTGACCGTCGCCCCTCGCGCGCACTCGCAGGTAAAGGACTGCCGCCGACGTTCGGCCGGCAGGAAATCGTTGAGCTCCTCGTAGAAGCGGAAGGTTGCACGGGTCATGCTGAACAGTATGGCAGGGCTGCAGGATGAGCGAGTCCAGTCCGGTCATCTTCTCCGGCAGGCCCCAAACTGCGATCGTCAGAAGGGTACCTGCGTTTTTACACAATCTGGACCCAAAGCGGCCAATACCGCGTCGTCGACAGGCGACAAGGCTACGGCGGTTCGTTGTTGTCGATAGACACTCCCCCATCCGCCAGATAGCGCGTCAGCGCTACCCAGCGTTTAAGGCTGTAATTCAAGGCTTTGGCGGTTGCCGATCCGTTGGGCACAAGATCACGCTTGGCCGATATCCGGTCATGCCGAGTTTCAATGACGCAGTATCAAGGCTCGATCTGGCCATGATTGGCGCACAAAGAGCCCAGCCCGAGCAGCAGGGCCGAATGCTTGGGTTTCAGGTACGACTCGATCCGCGTCAGGGTGCAAGGCGCCAAGGCTTGCAATGCTGCAGGAAGCGGTTCCCGGACAAACAGCAGGCCCGGCGAATCGGCTACGCTGCTGACCTTCGACGCGGTGATCGAGCTGACGGGCCGACCCATGTAATAGACCAGGCGAATGTCCGCAGTTCCCAAGCTATAGGCCGGGACGTCCGGGTACGCGTCGGTGGCGGCTTTTATCTGCGCAAATCCGTCGATCCGATGGGCGAACACCCGCCCTTCAAAACCCAAGTAGAACAGCGTGTAGCCCGCCAGTACCACGGCCGGAACAACGCGCAGACTCCAGCGTAGCCAAGGGTGCCGGGCCTGGGTCAGCAGTTGGTTCCAGCGCCAGGCCAACAGCAGGGCGATGGCCGGGTAGATAGGCAACAGGTACTTGGCGTGCTTTTCGGTGAACAGCGAGAACAGCAGCAGCGGCACCAGAATGCAGCACAGCAACAGGGTCAGCTGTGGGCTCAGGCGGATGGCGTGCCAGAGTTGCCGCGGCCGCACCAGTAATATCAGCCAGAAGGGAAAGAAATCCCCACTCAGATACAACAGATAGGCGTACCAGGCTTCTGCCCCCTGGCCATGGATTTTCTTGACGATGTCTTCGTTGAAGATGGCCGACCAGACGCCCCAACCCTCCTGCATGGACACCGCCAGATACCAGGAAATCCCGATCAGCACCGCAAGCATCCAGCCCCAGCCGTCACACAGAAAAGCTCGGGCCAGACGATCGCGGCTGATCAACGCATAGACCAGTATCGGCGCGGTCACCCACAACAGGCAGACCGGCCCCTTGGTCAGCAAGGCACAGCCAAGCAGCCCGTAACTGAGCCAGACCCAGCTGCGACCGCCTTGCGCGAACAGAAAGCGCCATGCGCAAAACAGCGCCAGCAGACACAGGCCGGTCAAAGGCATTTCTATTTCTGCCCGGCGGGCAAACAGGCTGAACCCGGCATTCGCCGTCAGGAACACCACAGCCAGCAGCGCCACTTGTCGCCCGGCGAATGCACAAGCCTGGCGATACAAGGTCAGGCAACACGCTGTCGCAAACAGCGCCGAAGGCAGGCGCACGCTCCATTCGGAGAGGCTGCCCACCAGTGACGTGCTGACCAGGGCCAGCCAATAGAACAGCGGCGGTTTGGACAAGTACAGCTCGCCGTTCATGTACGGCAACAGCCATTGGCCAGCCTCATGCATTTCCCGTGTCGTAACGGCGCGCCGGGCTTCATTGACGCTCATGAACGGCAAATCTCCCAGTCCCCAGTAAAACAGCAGCAGGAGCAACACCGCCACGCCCAGGGTTGGCCAGTCCAGCTCGCGCCGCGTGACTTGCATCGGTCGGAAAACCTCTCCTTGTGTTCCCATACACTCCTGACTCCTTTCTCAATATTCACCAAACGATTTTTGTCCAGGCAGTAGCGTCGGCGAAGCCCAAGGTCGCAAGGTGTGATTAGCGTACGCTGGTGTACGGATCCTGCCCGCTGAGCCGTGCCGACTGGATCAAACTCATGATCGCCGCCGTCCATTTACCACTGCGCAACGAGCCTGCCAAGAGCCCGTTCTTGACCGGTGACTGGATCAACGTTTCGCAGCCATCACAGACCCACTCGCCACGGACATGACGTTCAACGGTAAAGACACCGGGCGTGTGGGGATCAGCGTGCGTGGAAACTCTGCCAGCAAGGTGATGCGCTTGGGCTTTTGCAGCCTGCGTTGCTAGCGTGAGGTTTTGACCGTCATGACTTCGGTGTAAATGGCGTTGATCGTCTGACCAACCTGGAGCTTCTTCATTCGGGTCTGGAGTTGGGGGTCCTCGACCTTCAGGACAGTCACTTTTCCTTCTGGAGGAAGCAGGGTCACTTCATGCTTTTTCAAGTCAATGTGAGTGATCTTCGAAGTGACCTTGACCCGGCGAACCGCCTCACCGCCCGGATTAGGATTGTCCTTGGTGGCGCGGATGGTCATTGATTCGTTGCTGACGCCTGGCGCGCCGTCGACATTGGTGTCAAGCACGTAGGCGATTGAGCGAATAACGTGGATATCGACCTTGTCGCCGACTTTCAGGTTGTGCAGGGCCTTGGCTTTGTCCGTGAGTTGGATGGGCACCGGGTTTTTGTTGGCGTCTTCTACGGTGACCTGATAGTTCGCCGGATCGACGGCCAGCACCCGCGTAATGATGTGACCTTCCATGGCATCGCTACCCAACGGCACATCGGCGGCATGGGCCGTAAAGGCGGCACTGGACATGATTGAGGCAAGGGCAACAACGTAGGCAAGGGAGCGGATCGGTTTCATAAGCCTGCTTTCCATATGATGGCTGAGAGAACAGTGCGATGGCTCTCGGGTCAGAGCGCTTTTGCGCATACGGCAAAGCATAGCCATTGATTGCCGATATGCCCGATCACAGTGTCAGTTGACGTGGCTCGGGTCTTGCCTCAGGTCTGTTTCGATCCGCAGGGAGCTGTAAATGCTGGCCCCATCGCTGTTCGGCGTGGGGCCAAGCCATTGCGGTTCAACCACTGGGGGATCGATGCCCATGAATCGCGTAGAATTTCCAAAATGCCAGTCCCCACCCGAGACGGAAACTCAATGCAAACCCCCACCCGATCCCGCCGCCTCTGGCAAACCTACCTCCTGTTTCTTGCCCCCATGGTCCTCTCCAACTTCCTCCAATCCATGTCGGGCACGATCAACAGCATCTACATCGGCCAAATGCTCGGCACTCAAGCCTTGGCCGCCGTATCAGGCATGTTCCCCGTGGTGTTTTTCTTCATCGCCCTGGTCATCGGCCTCGGCGCGGGCGCCGGGGTGTTGATCGGTCAAGCCTGGGGCGCTCGCGAGCCGCATTTGGTGAAGGCCATTGCCGGTTCGACGTTGCTGTTGGGGGCGATGATCGGGTTGGTGGCGGCGGTGTTGGGCAGTGTGTTTGCCCGGTCGGCGTTGCAGGGTTTGGGCACACCCGTGGATGTGCTGGACGATGCGGTGGCGTATGCGCATGTGATGATGTGGATCTTGCCGTCGCTGTTGGTGTTTGTGTTGTTCACGCAGTTACTGCGTGGGGTGAGCGATACGGTGTCGCCGTTGTTGGCGCTGGTGGTGTCGATGTGTGTCGGGCTGACGCTGACACCGGCGTTGATTCTCGGGTGGTTGGGGTTGCCGCCGATGGGGATTCAGAGTGCGGCGTGGGCGGGGTTGGCGGGTAACTTGTCGGCGATGGGGTGGCTGGCGTGGCGATTGATTCGCAAGGGGCATCCGTTGGCGCCGGATCGGGAGATGTTTGCGGCGATGCGGCTGGATCTGGAGATCCTCGGCAAGGTGTTGCGCATCGGGCTGCCGACCGGGTTGCAGATGGTGGTGCTGTCGTTGTCGGAGCTGGTCATTCTGGCGCTGGTGAACCAGCACGGTTCCCAGGCGACGGCGGCATACGGGGCGGTGACGCAGATCGTCAATTACGTGCAGTTCCCGGCGCTGTCGATTGCGATCACGGCGTCGATCCTCGGCGCGCAGGCGATCGGGGCCGGGCGCATCGAGCGCATGGGGCCGATTCTGCGCACGGGGTTGTTGATCAACGTGTGCCTGACCGGTGGCCTGGTGGTGTTGGGTTACCTGCTGTCGCACTGGTTGCTGGGGTTGTTCCTCACGGATGATTCCACACGGGCGATGGCTGAACACCTGTTGCACATCATGCTCTGGAGCCTGTTGGTGTTTGGCTTTCAGGCGATTGTCGGCGGCATCATGCGCGCCAGCGGCACGGTGTTGGTGCCGGTGGCGGTTTCGATCGTTTGCGTGGTCGGGGTGCAGTTGCCGGTGGCGTATCTGCTGGATGCGCGCTTCGGGCTGCAAGGGGTGTGGATGGCGTTCCCGGTGGCATACCTGGGCATGCTGATGCTGCAGACGCTGTATTACAAAATGGTCTGGCAGCATCAGAAGATTGAGCGGTTGGTGTAGGGCCTCGTTTGAGTATCAAGCGCTGCTCTTGAGCCAGATTTCGAAGCGCGTCGGCCCGATGATGGGGTGCTCTCCCGGCGTGAGCGAATGATCATCGATCGGTGCCCCAAAGTAGGGGACGGTGTCGTCCGGTTGGGCCTGACGCGGGTCGTTGGTGTGTTGCAAAAACAAGCGCACGAACTCCACCAGCGGCCAGCGCTCAGGCCCGGCCACTTCCAGGGTCTGATTGCTCGGCGCTTGCACGGCGACTTTCGCCAGTGCCGTCGCGACATCGGCTGCGGCAATCGGTTGCAGCTCGGCGGAAGTCAAACGCACGGTGTCGCCTTCCTGCACGCCCGAGTGCGAAATCGCCCCGATGAATTCGAAGAACTGCGTGGCCCGCAGGATGGTGTAGGGGATGTCCGAGCTCTTGATGAGGGTTTCCTGCGCCATTTTTGCCCGGAAGTAACCGCTGTCGAGCATGCGCTCGGTGCCCACCACTGACAGGGCGACATGGTGTTTGATGCCGGCGGTTTTCTCGGCGGCGAGCAGGTTGCGCCCACTGGTTTCGAAGAAGTCGAGCACGGCAGCGTCTTCGAAGGAGGGCGAGTTGGTCACGTCGACCACCACGTCGGCGCCTTGCAAGGCGGTTTGCAATCCTTCGCCGGTGAGGGCGTTGACGCCGGTGCTCGGTGATGCGGCCAGGGTTTCATGCCCCAGGTCTTGCAGGTTTTTGCAGAGCTGCCTGCCGATCAGCCCGGTACCGCCAATAACGACGATTTTCATGACCCGTCTCCCGATGCGTGCGCAGTGGCGTTGCGAGGTGTCAGCCCTGCTGGAGTGTCGTGTTTCTGGATGGGGTCAGGGGCTGGCGTGGAATCCTGGAACTATTAAAGACCTGGAATGTGCTCAATGGCGGGAGGAGGGGGAGCTTGTCCGATAGGTGGTCGCAACCGCCGTTTACACGACGGTTCATTGGGGGGCAGCTCAATCATCACCCGTCAAAATCCCCGTCGCACCTGTCAACGGCAGGTCTGATTCGGTGTGATTTAACCGCAAATGTGAGGGTGTTCTTGCGGGCCTCTTCGCGAGCAAGCCCGCTCCCACATTTGATCTGCGGCTATCGCAAAAAATGGATGCACAACAGATCCCCTGTGGGAGCGAGCCTGCTCGCGATGAGGCCGGCCCATCTAATGCTTCGGTTGACTCACCGCCACAGCGGCCCCCGATTTAGTGAACCGGTAGAACAGATTGGGCTCGCTCACGATGTAAAGCTCGCCGGCGGTGTCCATGGTCATGCCTTCGGCTTGCGGTATGGATTTTTCGAGGTCATCCGTCAGGCTGAGCAGCGAGCGGATGCTGACGAAATTGCCGTCCTGGTCAAGTTCGGTCAGGTTGTCGGACTGCTCGCTCAGCACCAGCAAGTGACCGGTCCGTGGATCGTAGTAACCCTCGGAAAGGTCCATGCCGAAGACGCTGCGGTCGATCCAGTTCGTCAAGTCCTTGATGCGGACCTGCAACGAGCCGTCGATGGAAGCCAGCATGCCCGTGACCGAATACAGTTGCCGCGGATCGCGTTCCTTGATCGCGAAGACACGATCATTGACCGGATCATATGTCACGCCTTCAAACCCCTTGTTGTGTTCGCTCAGGTTGATCTCGATGGCGAGAAACGGCGCATTTTCCACATTGATAGGGCCAGGGGTACTCGGCAATGTGACGACGTACAGTCGCTGCAACGTTTCATCGGCGATCACCACGCGCCCGTTGCCCATGTAAGCGATGCCTTCGGTGTCCTGGAAGCCGATCAGCGGGTAACGTTCAAGCAGATCGCCGTCACGGCTCATTGTCACAATCTGCATGGGAGCCGCATTGGTGATCCCCAGCAGACGATCGTGGTCCGGGTCATAGGCGATGCCGGACAAATTAGTGAGGTCCGCGACGGGCTTGGCCTGGATCACGGCTTTATAGTCCGGCAGCCAGATATTTTTGTCCGGTGCCTGATTGCCATACCAGCGGTTATGCCAGTGCGCATACAGCTGCGAGTGAACGAAAAAATGTGCAGAGAGCGCGTAGGCGACGCCCAGTAGTGCAACAACAACCGGTATCCCCAGTTTCCATTTCTTGCTCATGACTTGTCCTTGTCCCAGCTGAAGCGATAGACCTTGGAGGGTGGTCCGGCATGGCATTGGCCGTTATCGGCATCGGCGCCCACGATCGACCACTGCGCGCGCGACGTTTCTCCCAGTTCATGAGCAGCTTGGGGATTGAAACACTGGCTCAGCACTTCATCGGGGACCAGAGCATAGGCGTCACGGTGTTCGCGCAGCCACTGTGCCGCTTGTTCGACCGAAGAGTTGCTCATGCCGAAATGCACGATCGGCTGCCGGGCGAATAGCCAGTGGCCTTCGCGCCAGTTGACCAACACCAGATCAGCACCGTGGGTCATGGTCGCTGCCTGCGCCATGATCGCTTCATGGGGGTTGGGACCTTCCTTGATCGGCTCGATGAACCCGCGGGCGAACCACAGAACAAACCAGCTCACGACCAACGCCTGGAATACTCGCCGACCGCGCGGGCGTTTACCGAACCAGCGCTTGAGCAGCCAGGGAATCAGCGGTGCTGCCACCAAAACCAGACCTGGCAGCGCCGGATAAATGTACAACTTGCGCTTGCCAGTGCTCAGGCAGAAAAACAGCACCACCAGCACGACCCAGCCCAACAGCACCAACACTCGACCATCGTGTTTGCGCAGTTGCCGATACCAGGCCGGCACCAGCCATGGCAGGGCCAGCACCAACGGCAGCCAGTATTGCGGGATGACGTTGACGAAGAAATACCAGAACGGCTCGCGATGGTCCCATGCGGCGGCATAGCGTGCCGCTGTCTGGCGCAGCAGGATTTCTCGGACGTAGGCGATATCCTCCGCGGTGCCATTGAGCACAATGGACAGTGCCAGGGGCAGCAACCAGATGGCGATGGCGCCGAGTGCGACCAAAAAGCCCAGGAACCACTTGCGCTTCTCGCCGGGCATGGCTACCACACCGGACCAGCCTTTGCGTACCGCGTAGGCGTAGGGAATCAGCATCAAGACCGGGACGAAGCCGACCCCTTTGGTGATCACGCCAATGCCCATGGCGGCGCAGCCCACATAGAACCAGCGCCAGGCCGGCCCGAGCAGCAGGTGCCGCGCCAGCCCGTACAGACCCAGGGACGTGAACAGAATCAACAGGCTGTCGATCTGACCGGTTCGCAGGATGCTGTAGGTCTGATAAGTCGCCAGATATAACAGCGCCGCTATCCGACCGATGCGCTGATTCCATAGCCTGCGACCCAGATCGTAGACCACCGCCGTGACCGTCGCGGCAGACAAAAGCCCAGGAACATAAAGGGCGAGGGCGGGCAGGCCGGTAAGCCATGCGAAGAACGCCACCGTCCACATAAAGATCGGCGGTTTATCGCCGTATATCTCCGCGGCGCGGTGAGGGATGAACCACGCGCCGTTGTGCAGCATTTCCAGTGCCACGCCGAGGAAGCGTTCCTCGTCCACATTCTGCGGTTGACGCAGCCCCAATCCGGCGCCGATCAATAGCAAGGCAAGCAGCATCAAGCCCAGGCATTCGATGCCAGGCGACAGGGTTTTGCGCATGACTCAATCCTTTAGGTGTTTGCTGCGGGCGATCAATTGCAAGTTGCGAAAATAGACGATGGAGCCAAAGGCCTGGCCAGCAATGAACACCGGGTCCTGCCGGTAAATGGCATAAGCCAGCAGCAGAGTGCTGCCGACGATGCTCAAGTACCAGAAGCTCACAGGGATCACGCTGCGTTTCCTGTACTCGCTGTACAGCCATTGCAAGACGAAGCGACCGGTAAAGGCGATCTGGCCAACAAAGCCGATCACCAGCCACAGGGTTTCGCGGGACATGCTCATCCTTCGATCTCCTGTGCGTTAGTGTTCAACCGCGTGCGCTTGATCAGCCACCAAACACCGAACAGATCGAGAATGCCCACCAGGGCACGATCGATGTTGCCGTATTTGGACACCCCGGCCGTGCGGGGCCGGTGGTTGACCGGGTGAACGATCATTCGGCCGTTGTGACGCTGGATCAAGGCCGGAATATACCGATGCATATGGTCGAAGTACGGCAAGCGCAGAAACGCCGCGCGCTCGATCAGCTTCAGCCCGCAGCCGGTGTCTGGGGTGGAGTCGTTGAGCAGGCGGCTGCGCAGCCCGTTGGCGAAACGCGAGGCCCAGCGTTTGCTGGCGGTATCGCGTCGGTTGACCCGGTGCCCGGCCACCAACTGAACGTCGACCAGACCCTGTTCACCGCGTACCAGCGCCAACATCCCGGGGATATCCGCGGGGTCGTTTTGACCGTCGCCATCGAGGGTGGCCAGCCATTGCCCCCGGGCGGCGAGCGCCGCATGGTAGAGCGAGGTACTTTGCCCCAGCGAACGCTCGTGGCGCAGGATGCGCAATGCACTCAGGCCGCTGCTTTTCATCTGCCGCAGTTCATGCAAAGTGGCATCGGTACTGCCATCGTCCACGACAATGATTTCGTACGCCTCACCGGCCATTGCGGTGCGAACTTCCTCAAGTAAGGGCTTGAGGTTGTTTGCTTCGTTTTTTGCTGGAATCAATACAGATACAAAAATGTCTTGGCTCATAGAGTCCTCCCCCTTGCTCCCCTGGCTTTTATTATCAAGGGCTTACGTTTCATACCTGATAGAAGTGGCGATACCACTTCACAAATTCCGCGACGCCTGTTTCAACGGTCACCTGAGGACTGAAGCCGACCCAGTCGGCCAGTGCCGAAACATCGGCCCAGGTCTTGACCACATCACCCGCTTGTAGCGGCATATAGTTGCGCTGGGCTTTGATGCCCAAGGCCGCTTCCAGGCAATCGACGAATTCCAGCAGCGGCACGGGTTCACCGCGGCCTATGTTGAAGATTCGGTTTGCGCCATTACCGGGCTCGTTCGGTACCGGTGGTTTTGAACGCAGGCGGGCGATGCTTTCGACGATATCGTCGATGTAAGTGAAATCGCGCGACATCTGGCCATGGTTATAGATGTCGATCGGCAAGCCTTTGATGATCGCCTCGGTAAACTTGAACAGCGCCATGTCGGGGCGCCCCCAAGGTCCGTAAACGGTAAAAAAGCGCAAACCGCTGGCCTTCATGCCATAGAGGTGGCAGTAGCTGTGCGCCAACAGTTCATTGGCTCGTTTAGTGGCGGCATACAGCGAAATGGGATGATCGACGCTGTCTTCGACGCAGAACGGCATTTTGCTGTTGGTGCCGTACACCGAGCTGCTCGAGGCATAGATCAGATGCGCGGGGCGATGGTGTCGGCAGGCTTCCAGAATATTCAGGAAACCCACCAGATTCGACTGCGCATAGACGTCCGGGTTGTCCAGCGAATAGCGAACGCCCGCCTGGGCCGCCAAGTGCACAACCTCGGTGAAGGCATGGTCTTTGAACAGCGCCATCAAGGCCGGTTTGTCGACGATGTCCAGCTGCTGGAAACGAAAGCCCGGCAAGGATTCCAACTCCTTGAGCCGTGCCTGTTTGAGTTCCACGCTGTAGTAGTCGTTGAGATTGTCGATACCGACCACTTCAAGGCCTTCCCGACACAAACGTTTAACGGTGTGATACCCGATGAAACCGGCGGCGCCCGTGACCAGAACCGTCATGAGGCATGCGCCTGTACGCGACAAATTCCCGCCCTGTGCAAAGGAGACCCTTGCATGACAATCACCCCTGAATGTGTGTTGATCAGCATATTAAATTGGGTTGATACCACTGAAGGCTCCATGCCTTGCTCCATTGTTAATCTAAAGCCTGTGCGGATGGATCATGAGCCGCAGCGCCCGCAACGGTATACCGTGCCTGCTCATGTGTAAAAAAAATGTTAAGCGGTGATGGCGATTTTGTGACCGTTTCTTGATGCATCAGTCGCCCTGCGGGCTCTTACAACGCGGCACCCAGCAGTTTTAAGTATTGGGGGCTCTCGGATATCGAATTGTGGCCCGTACCCGGTATGACCTGCAACAGGGCCACGCCTTTGGCGAAATGGGCGTAGAGCCGCTCTGTGCTTGAGCGCGGTACGACTTCGTCGTGTTCGGCCGCCATCAACAGCGTTGGGACCGTGATGTGAGAGGCGTATTTCCAGGATTCGAACTTGTCGCGAAGCAGCCACTTTACCGGGAACCCGCGGAACTGGCGTGCGGCAAGGTCTTCCAGGCTGTTGTAGGGCGTGATCAGAATCAGGCGCGAGGCCGGGCGCTGGCTGGCGAGGCGCACGGCGACGCCCGAACCGAGGCTGCGCCCGACCACGGCGATCTGGGGATGGGTGTCGTAGACCTTGTCGAACAATGTCATGGCATCGCGCGAAATCGCCTCCTCGGAGGGCGACCCGGAACTGCCACCGAAACCTCGGTAATGCAGCAAATAGATCGCATGATCGGCAAAAGCCTGGGAAAACCCGGGCAGGTTGCGGGAAACATCCTCGGCATTGCCGCCGAAGTAGATCAACGCCTTCGGGCCGTCGTGCGGCCTGACGGTCACCAGCACCTGCACATCGGCGACTTGCAGCGTCAGCGTTTCGGGGGCGTCGATGGCGCGTGGTTGCGGGTAGTAGATGAGGGCGCGTTGAAACACGAACAGCGCGGCGCAGAGCATCAGGTACAAGGCCGCAACGAATACGAAGAGAAATACCAGGGTTCGCGACATTCGGCTAAGTTTAGTGAACGACATTGACTGCTTCGGGCCTTGAGACAGCTATTGCTGGAACGCCGCCAGAGTGTAGCTCAGCGTTCCCGGCTGTACAGGAGAGTTGCCCAATACCATTCAATTAAGTGCAAGCCCTGTGGGAGCGGGCTTGCTCGCGAAAGCGCTGTGTCAGTCGACATCAATGTTGACTGTGCTGCCGTCTTCGCGAGCAAGCCCGCTCCCACAGGTTCCGTCCCTTGAATGACTGGCATGAGTCCATGGTTGTTTTTACGCGCAGAGAAATACTCACGTTGGCTGCCGGTGTTTCGGCGGTCTTCACCTTCGATTCTGCCTTTGCTGCATCGGCGCCGTCGACGGAAACAGGAGGCAAGAACATGCTGACCCGAGCCATTCCTTCCAGCAACGAGCCGTTACCCATGGTCGGGTTGGGCACTTATCGCGGTTTTGATGTCGAGCCCTCCGACGCCGCTTACAAACAACTGCCCGCCGTGCTCATTGCGTTGTTCGAGAAGGGCGGCACGGTGATCGACAGCTCGCCCATGTACGGTCGTGCCGAGCAGACGACCGGTGAACTGCTGTCGATCCATCGGCCTCGTTCGCCAGCATTTCTGGCCACCAAAGTCTGGACCCGTGGCCGTGAGGAAGGCATTGCGCAGATGGAACAGTCCTTCAAGCTGTTGCGGACCGACCGTATCGATCTGATGCAGATTCACAACCTGCTGGACTGGAAAACCCACCTGCCCACCTTGCGCCAATGGAAGGCCGAAGGGCGTATTCGCTACATTGGCATCAGCCATTACACGGCGTCGGCGTATGACGAAGTGGAAGCCGTGTTGAAAACCGAGCCGATGGACTTTTTACAGATCAACTATGCCTTGGACGACCGCGGCGTCGAGAAGCGAATCCTGCCACTGTGTCGCGAACGCGGCGTGGCGGTGATCTGCAATCGGCCTTTCGGTGGTGGCGGCTTGCTCGCTCGATTGAAAGGCAAACCGCTGCCTGGATGGGCTGCGCAAGTGGGGATCAGCAGCTGGGCGCAACTGGCGCTCAAGTTCCTGCTGGCTCATCCGGCGGTGACCTGTGTCATCCCCGGCACCGGCAACCCGCGCTACATGGCGGAAAATGCCGGTGCCGGTTTCGGCCCGATGCTCACGGATGCGCAGCGCCAGCAGCTGATTGCCTTGGTGGGGTAGTCGGGTTGGCAAAGTAACCGGGTTACTAATGTCAAATGCGGAACCTGTGGGAGCGAGCCTGCTCGCGAAGAGGGAGTATCAGTCGACATTTATGTTGCCTGACACACCACATTCGCGAGCAGGCTCGCTCCCACATGGATTGCATTTAATTGACGGGTATTGGCGGGGCGACCTCACTGCAGGGCCGCAGCTGCCGGCAATGCATGCGCCGTCTCCAGCGGGATTTCCAGGGTGAAGAGGGCGCCATGACCAGGTCCATCGCTATGGACGCGAAGGTGCCCGTTCATCTCTACCGCTGCGAGCGCGCAACTGTGCAGGCCAAAACCATGGCCTTCCTTGCGGGTGGTGAAACCGTGATTGAAGATGCGGGTCATGTTCTCGGCAGCGATGCCTTCGCCCTGATCCTCTACGCTGAGGCGCAGCGTTGCGTTATCGACAATCTTGATGCCCAGTATCATGTGGCGCTGACGGTCGCTGACCTTGGTCATCGCATACTTGGCATTGCTGATCAGGTTGATCAGGATCAACAGCAGTCGGTGTTTGTCGCCGATGATGGTTGGCGTGTCCTGGTAGTCCTTGGTGACCGTGACATGGTGTCGACTCAAGGCGCCGGAATTCATGCGTAACGCATCTTCGAACAGATCGACGACGTTCAACGGCTCGACCAGCCTGGCGGCGCCGGCATAGGCCTGTTGGGTGGACACAATGTCCTTGATGTGATCGATGCTTTTGGTGAGTTGCGACAGTTCGTCAACGATGCTCGATTGCTCGGCGGCGATGGAGTCGACCAGTTGATTGAGGTAAAGGGGAAGCAGCTTGCCTTTTTCATCGTGCGTCATGAACTGCCCCAGGTCTTCGGCATGCTCGTTCATCATCTTTACCGCTTTACCCAGCCCAAGTGTTTTGCTGGCCGCCAGTTTGCGGGTGATCAAGTCTGCCGAGATGTTAACGCTGTTCAGCACATTGCCAACGTTGTGCAGCACATTGGTCGCGATCTCCGCCATACCGGCCATCCGCGCGGCATCGACCAGTTCGCGCTCGGCTTCCAGCAGTTCGTGGGTGCGTTCTTCGACGCGTTGTTCCAGACGCTCGTTTGCCGTTTGCAACTCGTTGTTCATCTTGTTGATCACGGCATAACTGCGAATCAGACGGACGGCCAGGTACAACAACAGCAGCGCCATGATGGCGGCGCATACCCCCAGGTACAGGTGATATTGGCGGTCTGTCGCGCTGGTGCGCCGTTGTGTTTCGTTCAATAACTCGTTGATGCTGTCCAGTTGCTGTGCGACCGGAATCACACTGATGCGATCAACCAGGTCATTGACGATGGGCTGCTCTCGAACAATGGCATTCACAGCGTCTACCAAGGCCGTGAAAGGCGGGCGCCGTTCAGGTGGCAGTTGATTGATGTATTCATTCAGGTACTTCAGATGTCCGTCGATTTCCTCAGCCCTGTCGCTGGAGACATAGAGGGCGTACTCAAGGGTGTCCAACGTCAGATTGAACACCACTGAGCCCGCCGCAGTATCCACCGACGAGCGTTTGTCGTTGGAGTCTTCCAGTAACCTGCGAATGTCATCTTCCAGCTCAGGCAGGGCCGCGAATGATATTCGCAAGGCCGTGTTGTGCTGTTTGAATTGCTCAACCAGCCGTGTTTTGTTTTCTACCGCATCCAGATAACCCTGCCGTCGAGTTTGCCAAAGGGCCGAGAGGGGACCGGCCGAATTAAGGTTGTCGAGCTGTGCCCATCGCTGCTCTGCAGCTGCAGGTGCTCCCAAAAACAAGTTGTTGTTCAGGCCGACTTTGGCTCTCAGAATCTTCACGTTCCAATTGGCATCGAACTGCTTGAGTTGGCGCACGAAGTCGCGCGACTCGAAGTAGGTCGATGTGTCGTAGGAATAGGATTTGATCAGCAAAAATATCAGTACGCTGGAGAGCGTCAGCGCGATTGCGGCCAAGACTGGCCATTTGTAACGATTAGAAAGCTTCATTGCGGCATCCCTCTCTCATACTGACCGTCCCAAGAGAGAGAGGCTGCCAACGGTTGATTAATTCCATTTATGCGCTCCCTGCACGATGGCGAGCGATCGGCCATGTTGTGCGTAAGCCTAGCGCTGTTGGCAAACAGTGTCGGAAAAAACACCGAACGGCTGGCTAGTGCCACAGGGGCAGCAGAGGGGCCTTGACGCGTGCGGTTGACCGCACGCGCTGCACATGAGGTGTGCAAACAGGGGATTGCGACAGGTTCAAATCACTCAGCCAGTTCCTCGGGCGAGATCACCCACAGGCTGCTCGGCATTTTGTACAACAGCTGTTCCACCGTACTGCCGATCAACCGTTTTATGCCGCGATGGCCGACCCTGCCCATGACAATCACATCGATGTTGTAGGCATCGGCGTAACTTGTCAGAACTTTGGCCGGGTTGCCCATGATCATGTGTCGTTGCTCAGGCGGGATGCCGTTGCGCTCGGCCAGTGCGTTGAACGCCTCGCCCTGGGCGTCGAAGAGCCTTTTGGCAATGTCTGAAGAAAAGAAGGCAGAACCTCTGCCCATGACCCATTCATCTGAACTGATGGCTGAAAGGTCATAGGCATAGACCACCTCGACCTCGGCATTGCAGGACGTCGCCAGTTTCACCGCCTCGCGCAGGATCCGGTCATTGAAGCCTTCGTACTGACCCTCGCGGTGGAACGGATCGACCGCCGCGACAATCTTGCGGGGCAAGGCGTGCTGCACATGGCCGACAAGGTGCAACGGCACCGGGCATTCGCGCAGCAAATGGATATCCAGGGGCGTGAACATCAGGCGCGACAGCACCGATTCATGCTCCAGCGCTTTGATCAGTGCGGCCATGGGCTGTTCTTTGAGGTGAATGAGGATTTCCTCCAAGGGCCTTCGGACCCAGACCACTTCAGTGGTGACGTGCACACCCAGCTTGCGCAAGGGCCGGGCTTGCGTTTCAAGCCACTGGCGGTGACGCTCGACGTACCCCAGGCGCATCTGCTCCAGGGCCTTTTCATTGACTAGGCCGGCCGTCGCCAGGCCTTCCAGGTAATCGAAGGCCACGATGTGCAGCGCCGCGTCTTCAGCCTTGGCCAGCGCGGCGGCCCGGTCGAAGGCGGGGCTGTGCTCCATCAGGGGCGAGGCGACCAGCATGAAACGTGATTGTTCAGACATGACAATTCTCCTTGGGTGACTGCACAAACGCGGCGGCTCGATGACGGCGATGCGTCGTTTGGCCATGAAGCCTTGTTCTGATAGTGCCGCTGGCCGCAGCTCCGGGTTTGATCTGTATCAAACAGGCGAAAAACGGCGATGCTGGCCGATGTGCGGTCGTGCGTTATCGCTGACAAAGATCAAGTCGTCTGCCCCTGAAGCGCTCAATCTGAAGCTCTGATCACCCCATATAAATGGCCGCGTGCCGAGGTGCTTTATGTCGCAGACTCAGCGTTTACTGTTAATCGCCCCTCCCTCCATGGCCCGCACCCCGGCGTTCGACCGGGCCACGGCCTTGGCCAAGGCGATGCAATTGCCATTGCATATCGTGGCGTTCGACTACCTCCAGGCGTTGGCCGTGGCAGGCTTGTTCGCCCCCGAACAAATCAGCCAGGCCCGGGACGGCTACCTGCAAAGCCATCAGCAATGGCTCGAGCAGCAAGCCGGGCTGGCGCGCAAGCATGGGGTCGAAGCCACCTGCGAAGTGGTGTGGGTGCAGCACCCTTATGAAGAAATCCTGCACTTCGTCAAAGAAATGCCCTTGGCCCTGATCATCAAGGACGCTCAGGAAGAGTCCGCGTTGAAGCGGGTCTTTTTCACGCCGCTGGATTGGCAGCTGCTACGCGACTGTCCGACGCCGGTGCATCTGGTGACCAATGTGCTCAATCCACGACCCCACAACGTGCTGGCCATCGTCGATGTGTTGCGCAGCGAAGAACAGGACCTGATTTTCAATGATCAGATCATCAAGGCCGCCGTGAAACTGGCTGAACAGTGCGACGCCCAGCTTGAACTGGTGCACGTGTATGACTGGGCGGCGGTGTACGCCACGGATATGGGGGTGGGGGCCTTGCCGCTGGCCACCGGTATCTACGAAGCCTTGGGTGTGACGCAACATGAAGTGTTTGCCTCCCTGGCCGAGCGCCATGGCGTGCCCCCTGAACGTCGTCATTTCATCGAGGGTGCGCCATTGTCGAGCATCTGCGATTTTGCGACCGACCACCACACGGACGTGATTGTCATGGGGACGGTGCAGCACAACGGGTTGAATAAACTCTTGGGGACCACCGCCGAACAGCTCTTGCATCGGGCGCCTTGCAGTGTGCTGGCGATCAAGCCAAGCCCACTGTTGCCGTCCTGAGCGGTGAAACGCCCCTCGGAGGTTCAATGACGCCGAGGGGTGTTTTTTCACAGATCGAGATGGTGAATGACCTGGCGGCTGTCATCAGGATCGTGGCGGGTCTCGAAGCCCAGGGCTTTGGCCAGATCGCGCATGGGACTATTGCTGGCGGCATCGACGGAATACATCTGACGAAAACCGTTCCTGCGCGCGGCCTTGATCAAGTGCTCCATCAGCGTCGTGCCCAGGCCCAGGTGCTGGTACTCATCGGCAACCGTCACGGCGCATTCACATTCCTGGTCGGCGGTGGCGGCATAGCGGCTGACACCGATCTCGACCAGTTTGCCGTTGTCGTGGATCAGGGCGATGTAGGCCATCCGCTTTTTGTCGTCGACATCCATCAACTGGTCGAGCATGGCGGTGCCGGGCTCATTGACTTGCGCCAGAAAACGCATGTGCCGCGACTCTGGGGACAGGCGCTTGATAAAGTCATATTCACGTTCGCGGTCTTTTTCCGCCAGCGGTCGGATCAGCACATGGCGCCCGTCCCTGAGTGCTTCAATCCAGTACTGTCCGGTGACAGCGGCGTAGGCGGCAGCGGCTCTGTCGTTATGGTCTTTCACGGTAAGCATGGTGCAGTTCTCCATTCGGATTGAAAGGCTCGCGCGTCGCAACCAACCACGCGGTTCATATCCTTTTTTACGCCGCTGGCAGCGCGTGAATCTGATCTGGATCAGACACTCGTGACAGGCAGGCTTTAAACGCTCGAATCTGATGTAAATCAACCTGGGGCAGGGGGCAACGGGTGCAGTCTGGGAACAGGCCGGCGCTGTGGACCGGCACCGAATCGAGGTGTGTGATGGGTCAATATCAACGTTTGTTGCTGATCGCCGACCGAACCCTGTACCAGTCCCCGGCCTTGCAGCGCGCCGTTGCCCTCGCCAAGGCCAGCGGGGCGGTGCTGGATGTGCGGGCGTTTATCGAGCCGGCTCCGATCATCCATTTATGGGAGGAAAAAACCGATGAGGCGAAGTACCAGCGCTATCTGCGCCGCTATCGCCGCTGGATGGTGGAAGAAATCCAGCGCCTCAGCGGTGAGGGATTGAACGTGAGCGTGGAAGTGGTTTTTACCACTCATCCATTGCTGGACATTTTGCGCTGCGTCGAAGAGCTCAAGCCCGACATGCTGATCAAGGACGTCACGCTGGAGCCGCTGCTCAAGCGCGTGTTCATCACCCCTCTGGATTGTCACCTGCTGCGCGAATGCACGGTGCCGGTGCATCTGGTCAACCAGGCCCGTTACGGTTTACCGCACCGGATCGTGGCGGCAGTGGACCCGTTCGACCCCTCGACGCAAATCACTGGCCTCAACGACACCATCATTCAATCGGCGAATGCGCTGGCCCTGCAATGTGACGCACCGCTGCATCTGCTGTACGCCTATGACTTGTCGCCGGCCTTCAACGGTGATGCAGCCCTGGTGAGTGGCGGGTGGAATGTGGACTTCATGGAGGAGCTGCGGCAATCCCTGCACCAGGCGTTTGTCACCCTGGCCGATCGCTATGGTGTGCCGCCAGAGCGTCGGCATTTCATCATGGGCTTGCCGGCACCGGTGCTGAGTGAGTTTGTCGAGGAGTATCTGGTCGATGTCGTGGTAATGGGCACCGTGCACCGGGTGGGGTTCGATCGATTGATCGGCAGCAACACGGAACGGGCGCTGTATTCGGTGCCGGGCAGTATTCTGGCGGTCAAGCAGCCGGGACCGATCGTCAGGGGATGAGCACGATTGCGCCTTTGACCTGACCGGCCCGCAGGCTTGCCAGCGCCTGATTGGCATCGTCCAGGGCGAAACAGGTAACGTCACTGTGCACGGGCGTATGCCGCAGCTCTGCAAAAAACGCGGTGCCATCTTCGCGGGTCAGGTTCGCCACCGAACGGACGCTGCGTTCGCCCCACAGCAGTCGATAAGGGAAGCTGGGGATGTCGCTCATGTGGATGCCCGCGCAAATCACACAGCCGCCCTTGACGGTGGCCGCCAGCGCCAACGGCACCAGCGCGCCGACCGGGGCGAAGATCAGGCTGGCGTCGAGCGGGTGCGGCGGCGGTTGATCCGAGGGGCCTGCCCACTCGGCGCCGAGGGTCCGGGCATAGGCCTGGCCTTCATTGTCGCCCGGTCGGGTGAAGGCATACACCTGCTGCCCCCGGCCCCGCGCCACCTGAATCGCCAGATGCGCCGCCGCGCCGAAGCCATAAAGCCCCAGATGACGCGCCCCTTTGGCCATTTGCAATGCGCGAAAACCGATCAGCCCGGCACACAGCAGCGGTGCGGCTTCGGTGGCCGAGAGCGCGTCTGGAATGGGGAAACAGAAATGGGCGTCGGCAACGGTGTAGTCGGCATAACCGCCATCCAGGTGACAGCCGGTGAACCGGGCGCGATCGCAGAGGTTTTCCCGGCCCGAGCAGCAGAATGTGCATTCCCCGCACGTCCAGCCGAGCCAGGGAACGCCGACGCGCTTGCCGACCCAGTCGGGCGCCACATCGGCACCCACTGCCGTCACTTCACCGACGATTTCATGGCCCGGCACGCGCGGCAGCACCGCTTGCGGCAATTCACCGTCCACCAGATGCAAATCGGTGCGGCACACGCCACAGGCCAGGACTTTGATTAACAGTTGATGCGCGTCGGGAGTCGGGATGGCACGCTCTTCCGGTCGCAACGGCTGGCCGGGGGCATGCAGAACCATGGCGCGCATGACGATTCTCCAAAAGCCTGTGCACCGTGAGGCGTTAGAGGGTCGACTGCCGGTGACAGCCGGCGACCAGTTGTTTGAGCCCGTCCAGATCCAGGACTTTGACGTTACGCCCGGCAATCTCGACCAATCCCAGATCCCGCAGATGGGCGATGCCCCGGCAGATGGTTTCCAGGCGCAGGCCCAGATACGAACCGATTTCTTCACGGCGCATCTTCAGCACAAAGTCTCTGGACGAGTACCCCCGAATGCTCAGCCGTTGCGACAGGTTCAGCAGGAAGGCCGCCAGGCGTTCATCGGAGTTCATGTTGCCCATCATCATGAGCATGCTGTGATCACGCACGATCTCCCGGCTCAGGAGCTTGTTCATGTTGTGCTGCAATGAGGGCAGCTCCTGGGCGAGTTTCTCCAGTTGTGCGTAATGCAGGGGGCAGACTTCGCTGTCCTCAAGGGCAAAGGCACTGCAGGCGTGCCGATCGTCGCTGATGGCGTCCAGGCCGAGCATTTCGCCGGGTATCTGAAAACCGGTCACCTGCTCGCGGCCATCGACCGACAGCATGCTGGTCTTGAATGAGCCGATGCGTACCGCGTACAGCGAGCGCAATGGGTCACCGGCCCGGTACAGGGCTGCACCTTTTTTAACCTTTACCCGCTGAACGATCAGGGTATCCAGCCGCTCTACCTCCTGGCCGGTCAAGCCAATCGGCAGGCATAACTCCAGAACACTGCAGTTGGAGCACGCTGCCTTCAGATAGTGATGTTGGTATGGACGTGTTTCCGGCATCGCACATAGCCCCTTTGTAGTGGGGTAAAGCATAGTTCGGATCATCGTTTCAATCGGGCGTTTAGGAGGGCAGTCGACGAGCGGGAAAAGGCTTGTCCTCGTTGAACCGGGGGTGTGCGGCGAAAACTTGATGTAAATCAAGTCTTGCGCGTTGCAGACACCCAGAATCGACGCATGTCTATCGGTACACCGAGCCCCTTGCGGAGAACTTCATGAGCGATTTTTTGAGTGCCGAGCAACTGGAAGGGCTGGATGCCTACTGGCGGGCATCCAATTATCTGGCGGTCGGGCAGATCTACCTCAAAGACAACCCGCTGATGAAGGCGCCGCTGACGCTGGCGCATGTAAAACCACGGTTACTGGGGCACTGGGGCACAACGCCGGGGTTGAACCTGATCTATACGCACCTCAACCACCTGATCACGACCTACGACCTGAACATGATCTTCATTGCCGGCCCCGGGCATGGCGGCCCGGCGGTCGTGGCCCAGACCTATCTGGAGGGGACGTACACCGAGTTCAACCCGTCGGTGGGGCGCAATACCAACGGTCTGACCCGACTGTTTCGGCAGTTTTCCTGGCCCTATGGTATTTCCAGCCATGTTTCGGCGCAGATTCCGGGGTCGATCCATGAAGGGGGCGAGTTAGGCTACAGCCTCGCCCACGCCTACGGCGCTGCGTTCGATAACCCGGACCTGATTGTCGCGTGCGTCATTGGCGACGGCGAGGCCGAAACCGGGACGTTGGCGGCCAGTTGGCACTCCAACAAGTTCCTCAACCCGGCGCGTGACGGGGCGGTGCTGCCGATTCTGCATCTGAACGGGTACAAAATCGCCAACCCCACAGTGCTTTCCAGCATCAGTGAGGAGGAGTTGTCGGCCTTGATGTATGGCTATGGCTACGATCCGTATTTCGTCGAAGGCGATGACCCGGCGGAGGTTCATCAAGCCCTTGCCAGAACGCTGGACACCATGGTGCTGCAGATTCGTGAGATTCAGCGGGTCGCGCGTCAACAGCCGCAAACCCGGCCACCGGAGCGGCCCCTGTGGCCGATGCTGGTATTACGCACGCCCAAGGGCTGGACGGGACCGATATTCGTCGATGGCCGTCGGGTCGAAGGCACCTGGCGCGCGCATCAAGTCCCCCTGGCCGATTTCCAGCAACCCATGCACTTGCGGCAATTGGAGGAATGGCTCAACAGCTACCGCCCCGACGAATTGTTTGACGCCAATGGCACCTTGCGGCCCGAAATCGCCGCTCTGGCGCCGACCGGCCACCGGCGAATGAGCGCCAATCCCCACGCCAACGGTGGGCTGCTGTTGCGGCCACTGGAGCTGCCGCGGTTCACCGATTATGCGGTGAACATCGAGGTGCCCGGGAGCTTGCGGGCTGAAGCCACGCGGGTGCTGGGGACGTTTTTGCGGGACGTGATGAAAGACAATCTGACGGCGAGCAACTTTCGCCTGTTCGGCCCGGACGAAACCGCCTCGAACCGGCTGGATGCGGTGTATGAAGTCAGCGCCAAGGCATGGATGGAGCCGCTGGGCCCCGACGACGTCAATCTGGCGGTCGATGGCCGGGTGATGGAGATTCTGAGTGAACAGGTGTGCGAAGGCTGGCTCGAAGGCTATTTGTTGACGGGGCGGCATGGCTTGTTTTCCTGTTACGAGGCGTTCATCCACATCGTCGACTCGATGTTCAATCAGCATGCCAAATGGCTGAAAACCGCCGCCGACGTGCCATGGCGCAGACCCATTGCCTCACTCAACTATTTGCTCACGTCCCACGTCTGGCGCCAGGACCATAACGGTTTCTCCCACCAGGACCCGGGGTTCATTGATCTGGTGGCGAACAAGACCGCGGACGTGGTCCGGATCTATCTGCCGCCCGACGCCAATTGCTTGTTGTCGGTGGCCGATCATTGCCTCAGAAGCCGCAATTACGTCAACGTGATCGTGGCCGGCAAGCAACCGGAGTGGCAATGGCTGAATATCGATGCGGCCATCCGTCACTGCCAGGTGGGCATCGGTCGGTGGGGTTGGGCCTGCCGGGATGATAGCGATCCGGATGTGGTGATGGCCTGCGCTGGCGATGTTCCGACCCTGGAAACCCTAGCTGCGGTCACCTTGCTGCGCGAGTACGTGCCGGATTTGCGGGTGCGGGTGGTCAACGTCGTCGACCTGATGGTTCTGCAGCCGTCGTACCACCATCCCCATGGTTTGCCAGACATCGCATTCGATGAGCTGTTCACCGTTGACCGGCCCGTGATCTTCGCCTTCCACGGCTATCCCGCGCTGATCCACCGACTGCTGTACAAGCGCACCAATCACGACAACTTCCACGTTCGCGGCTTCAAGGACGAGGGCGCGACCACCACACCGTTCGACATGGCGGTGCTCAATAATCTGGATCGGTATCAGCTGGCGCTGGATGTCATCGAGCGCGTGCCCCGGCTGCACGATCAGCTCCAGACCGCCCGGTCGCGCTACTGGGCGACGATGGAAAAGCACAAGCTTTACCTCATCGAACACGGGCAAGACATGCCCGAGGTGATGCAGTGGCAATGGACACCCGCGCCGGATAACCGGGCTTGATGGGTATCACAGTTTTGGTAAGGCCGGGGCTGGCTTGAGCGGCAGCAGAGGCGGGAACTCCTCGGGCGTGAGGGTTTCCTTTTCCAGCAACAGGCGGGCCCCCTCATCGAGGTCGGCCCGGCGACTCTCCAGTAATGCCTTGGCCCGTTGGTAGGCTTCATCGAGCAGGGCGCGGATACCCAGGTCGATTTCCCGGGCGGTCTGTTCCGAATAATCCTTCTCGCCCACCGTGGCCATGCGGTCTCCCAGGTACGTTGCGTTTTGCCGCTCCAGCACCGATTGTCCGAGCTCGGCGCTCATGCCGAACCGGGTGATCAGTTGGCGGGCGATATCGGTCGCGCGGCCCAGATCATCGGCGGCCCCGGTGGAAATCTGGCCATAGACCAGGTCCTCGGCGGCGCGCCCGGCCATCAGCACGACAATCCGGTCTTTGAGGGTCTGGCAACTGATCAGGAAGTGATCTTCGGTCGGTCGCTGCAGGGTATAGCCGAGCGAGCCGATGGCGCGGGGCACGATCGACACTTTATGCACCGGGTCCATCGCCGGCAGCGTGCTGGCGGCCAAGGCATGCCCCATCTCGTGATAGGCCACCACCCGGCGCTCGTCGGGATCGAGCAGGCTGCTCTTGCGTTCGAGCCCCGCGATGAGGCGCTCTACCGCCGCGGTGAAATCGTTCAGGCTGACCGCTTCGGCGCCGCGCCGGGTGGCGACGATGGCCGCCTCGTTAACCAGGTTGGCCAGGTCGGCGCCGGTGAAACCGGTGGTGATCTCGGCGATACGCACGCCATCGAGCCCTGGCTCCACGGTGATTTTCTTGAGATGAACCTTGAGGATGGCCTCGCGCCCTT
>NZ_JAHBDQ010000067.1 GCF_019956555.1 Pseudomonas sp. A-RE-19
CCTACATCGTCGACAACCTCGGCGACGTGGCCATCGAGACCAGCACCCTGGCCAGCGAGATCGACACCGTGCGCTCTTCGGTGAGCTACATCCTGGGCGCCAACCTGGAAAACCTGGAACTGACCGGTACGGCCAACACCTATGGCATCGGCAACGCCCTGAACAACGTGATCACCGGCAACGACGGCAACAACCAGCTCAATGGTGCCGCCGGTGTGGACACCCTGATCGGTGGCAAGGGCAACGATGATTATTTCCTTGATCAGGCCGCCGAGCTGGCCCTGGTCCAGGAAAACGTCAGTGAAGGCACCGACACCCTGTACGTCGTCTACAACGCCACGGCACAGACCAACACCGTCGACCTGAACCTGAGCAACCTGCATAACGTCGAGAACATGTCACTGCTCGGGAGCGGGGCCTTTACCGTGCTGGGCAACGACCTGAACAACAGCCTGACCGGCAATGCCGATGCCAACATCCTGGACGGCGGTCTCGGTGCCGACTACATGGCTGGCGGCACCGGCAACGACACCTACATCGTCGACAACATTGGTGACGTGATCGTTGAGACCAGCACCCTGGCCAGCGAGATCGACACCGTGCGCTCTTCGGCGAGCTACATCCTGGGCGCCAACCTGGAAAACCTGGAACTGACCGGCACGGCCAACACCTATGGCATCGGCAACGCCCTGAACAACGTGATCACCGGCAACGACGGCAACAACCAGCTCAATGGTGCCGCCGGTGTGGACACCCTGATCGGTGGCAAGGGCAACGATGATTATTTCCTTGATCAGGCCGCCGAGCTGGCCCTGGTCCAGGAAAACGTCAGTGAAGGCACCGACACCCTGTACGTCGTCTACAACGCCACGGCACAGACCAACACCGTCGACCTGAACCTGAGCAACCTGCACAACGTCGAGAACATGTCACTGCTCGGGAGCGGTGCCTTTACCGTGCTGGGCAACGACCTGAACAACAGCCTGACCGGCAATGCCGATGCCAACATCCTGGACGGCGGTCTCGGTGCCGACTACATGGCTGGCGGCACCGGCAACGACACCTACATCGTCGACAACATTGGTGACGTGATCGTTGAGACCAGCACCCTGGCCAGCGAGATCGACACCGTGCGCTCTTCGGCGAGCTACATCCTGGGCGCCAACCTGGAAAACCTGGAACTGACCGGCACGGCCAACACCTATGGCATCGGCAACGCCCTGAACAACGTGATCACCGGCAACGACGGCAACAACCAGCTCAATGGTGCCGCCGGTGTGGACACCCTGATCGGTGGCAAGGGCAACGATGATTATT
>NZ_JAHBDQ010000068.1 GCF_019956555.1 Pseudomonas sp. A-RE-19
GGCGAGAAACAAGGCCTGATCACTGCCGGCGCCTTCACCGCCGACTCCGTTGGCAACACCTACCAGGAAGGTCACGAAGACCAGGTCATGGTTCAGGGTTTCAGCCACGAAGTGATCATCCCGCGTGACCCACAGTCCGGCCAACCTACCGGTCAGCGCGTTCACAAGCCAGTGGTCATCACCAAGGTGTTCGACAAGGCTTCGCCACTGCTGCTGGCTGCCCTGACTTCGGGCGAGCGCATGACCACTATCGAAATCAAGTGGTACCGCACCTCGGCTCAAGGCACCCAAGAGCACTACTACACCACCAAACTTGAAGACGCGATCATCGTCGACATCAAGGACTACATGCACAACTGCCAAGACCCGGCGAACTCGCACTTCACCCACCTGGAAGACGTGCACTTCACCTACCGCAAAATCACCTGGACCCACGAAGTATCCGGTACTTCGGGTTCCGATGACTGGCGTTCCCCGGTCGCTGGCTAAGTCTGGCCGACCGTTTCAAGCATCGGCCAGCTCTGCTGGTCGATGTTGTTTCCGCCCTTCCAGAATTTCGCGTCCGCTGACCCGGTTTTCGGGTGTCAACGAGCGCCGCAGCACTGCACGAGGAACAAGGGATGTTCGCGCCGGCCAATCAGACTCACTTTGCCCTGACTATCGAAGGTCTGGACAACGATCTCCAGGTTCTTGCCCTGCAAGGTCGGGAAGCCATCAGCCAGCCTTTTGTGTTTGAGGTGGAGCTGGTCAGTGAGCAGCCGTCCCTGGACCTCGAGACGCTCCTGCACAAACCCGCCTTTTTGCAGCTCTCGCCTGACGGCAGCGGCATCCATGGCCAGATCTATCGCGCCGCCCAGGGCGATTCGGGCAAACGCCTGACCCGCTACGCCGTGACCCTGCGTCCGCAGCTGTCCTACCTGGCGCACCGCATCAACCAACGCATCTTCCAAAACCTCACCGTGCCGAAAATCGTCGGCATGGTCCTCGAAGAGCATGGCATCCAGAGCAACGCCTACGAATTCAAAGTCGGGGCGATTTATCCCGAGCGCATTTATTGCGTTCAGTACGATGAATCGGACCTGCAGTTCATCCAGCGCCTGTGCGAGGAAGAAGGTATCCACTACCACTTCCAGCACAGCGCCACGGCCCACAAACTGGTGTTCGGCGATGACCAGACGGTGTTCCCGAAACTCGCGCCCGTGGCCTACCAGCAAGACTCCGGCATGGTCGCCAACGACCCGGTGATCAAGCGCTTCGACCTGCGCCTGGAAACCCGCACCAGCCGCACCACCCG
>NZ_JAHBDQ010000069.1 GCF_019956555.1 Pseudomonas sp. A-RE-19
CTGTTCCAGTCGGCCTATGTGGCCGAAGTGGTACGTGGCGGTCTGCAAGCGATCCCTAAAGGTCAGTACGAAGCGGCAGCGGCGATGGGCCTCGGTTACTGGCGCAGCATGGGCCTGGTGATTCTGCCGCAAGCCCTGAAGCTGGTGATCCCCGGCATCGTCAACACCTTCATTGCGCTGTTCAAGGACACGAGCCTGGTGATCATCATCGGCCTGTTCGACCTGCTCAACAGCGTCAAGCAAGCCGCCGCCGACCCTAAATGGTTGGGCATGGCCACTGAAGGCTATGTGTTCGCGGCCCTGGTGTTCTGGATTTTCTGTTTTGGTATGTCCCGCTACTCCATGCATTTGGAACGTAAGCTGGACACTGGCCACAAGCGTTAGGAGCGTAGTTTATGAGTGAAGCGATCAAACAGCCTGTGAGCCCTGAAGGCATTATTCAGATGCAGGGCGTGAACAAGTGGTACGGCCAGTTCCACGTGTTGAAAGACATCAACCTGAACGTCAAGCAGGGCGAGCGTATCGTCCTGTGCGGCCCGTCGGGTTCCGGCAAATCCACCACCATCCGCTGCCTCAATCGTCTGGAAGAGCACCAGCAGGGCCGCATCGTGGTCGATGGCGTGGAACTGACCAACGACCTCAAGCAGATCGAAGCGATCCGCCGTGAAGTCGGCATGGTGTTCCAGCACTTCAACCTGTTCCCGCACCTGACCATTCTGCAGAACTGCACCCTGGCACCGATGTGGGTGCGCAAGATGCCCAAGCGCAAGGCCGAAGAAATCGCCATGCATTACCTGGAACGCGTACGCATTCCGGAGCAGGCGCATAAATTCCCGGGGCAACTGTCCGGCGGTCAGCAACAGCGTGTGGCGATTGCCCGCGCCCTGTGCATGAAACCGAAAATCATGCTGTTCGACGAACCGACTTCGGCACTCGACCCAGAGATGGTGAAAGAGGTTCTCGACACCATGATCGGCCTGGCCGAAGACGGCATGACCATGCTCTGCGTAACCCACGAAATGGGCTTCGCCCGTACCGTGGCCAACCGCGTGATCTTCATGGACAAGGGTGAAATCGTCGAACAGGCCGCGCCGAACGACTTCTTCGATAA
>NZ_JAHBDQ010000071.1 GCF_019956555.1 Pseudomonas sp. A-RE-19
GTCCCCAAAATGATGGCGTTAATGGGCTGAAAAGCCTTTTTTCGTCTGCTTCCCGCACAAAAGCAAACGCCCCGAACAAGTCGGGGCGTTTGCTTGATCCGCTAATATTGCGTTTTCACACAGTCTGCTTCGGCAGCTCCTACGCGCCTTAGGGCGCCGCCGAAGGCTGCGATCTTTTGGGAGCAATGCGGTTTCCCGCATTGCACTTAATCGAGCATCAACACCTTCGCCAAAATAATCTTCGGCCCTTTCATCTTCTTGATGATGATCCGCAAGCCTTCGACTTCCAGCACTTCTTCCTCTTCCGGCACCCGTTTCAGGGTTTCGTAGACCAGCCCGGCGAGGGTTTCCGCTTCGACGTGGTCCAGGTCGATGCCCAGCAGGCGCTCGACCTTGAACAGCGGCGTATCACCCCGCACCAGCAGCTTGCCCGGCTGATACGCGAGGATCCCGCGCTCAGCCTTGCGGTGTTCGTCCTGGATGTCGCCTACCAGCACTTCCAGCACGTCTTCCATGGTCAGGTAACCGATGATGTTGCCATCGGCTTCTTCGACCAGGGCGAAGTGCGAACCGCCCTTGCGGAACTGCTCCAGCAACTGCGACAGCGGCATGTGGCGCGACACGCGCTCCAGCGGCCGGGTCAGTTCGGCGAGGTTGAACGACTCGGGAATGTGATCCAGGGCGGCGAGTTCCAGCAGCAAATCCTTGATGTGCAGCAGGCCGACGAACTCCTGGCGCTCGCTGTCGTACACCGGGTAGCGGCTGAACTTGTGGCGACGGAACATCGCCAGGATTTCCTTGAGTGGCGCGTTGAACTCAAGCGTCACCAGGTCCTCCCGGGAGTTGGCCCAGTCGACCACTTCCAGCTCGCCCATTTCCACCGCCGAAGCCAAAACGCGCATGCCTTGGTCGCTCGGGTCCTGGCCACGGCTGGAGTGCAGGATCAGTTTCAGTTCTTCACGGCTGTAATGGTGCTCGTGGTGCGGGCCGGGCTCGCCCTGGCCGGCGATTCGCAGAATCGTGTTGGCGCTGGCGTTGAGCAGGTAAATGGCCGGGTACATGGTCCAGTAGAACAGGTACAGCGGCACGGCGGTCCAGAGCGACAGCAGCTCGGGTTTGCGGATGGCCCAGGATTTGGGGGCCAACTCACCGACCACGATGTGCAGGTACGAAATGATAAAGAACGCGGTGAAGAACGACACGCCCTTGACCACTTCGGCGGACTCTACGCCAACGGCACTCAGCACCGGTTCGAGGATGTGCGCGAACGCCGGTTCACCGACCCAGCCCAGGCCCAGCGAGGCGAGGGTGATACCCAGTTGGCAGGCCGAGAGGTAGGCATCGAGCTGGCTGTGCACGGTGCGCAGAATGTGTCCGCGCCAGCCGTTTTTATCAGCGATGGCCTCGACCCGGGTCGAGCGCAATTTGACCATGGCAAATTCCGCCGCAACGAAAAAACCGTTGAGCAAAACCAGGATCAGAGCAAAAAGAATCATGCCGAAATCGGCGAAGAGTGTCGCGAGGGTCAAGCCAGGGGAAGGGTCCATGATGGAGTTTTGCGGGTTCCGTGTATTCAAAAAAGGAGGAAATGCGGTGCCTGAAGGGCAGGCACAAGTCAGCCAATGTAGCGGCTGACTGGGGGCTTGCCTAGTGGCTAGTGCTGGCCGGTATCAATCGGCGGCGCTGATAACCCGGGATTTGGTCACCTGGGCCGGCGCAAAATGGCAGGTAAACGTGCTGCCGTGCCCCGGCACACTGCTGATTTCCATACGCGCCCGATGGCGCAGCAGTACGTGTTTGACGATTGCCAGCCCCAACCCGGTGCCGCCGGTGTTGGAGTTGCGGCTGGAATCGACCCTGTAGAAACGTTCAGTCAGGCGCGGCAGGTGTTTGCTGTCGATGCCGATGCCCGAATCCTGCACGCTCAAGTGCGCACCTTGTTCATCGCCCCACCAGCGAATGCGGATATTGCCTTCGGCCGGGGTGTATTTCACGGCGTTGAACACCAGGTTGGAAAACGCGCTGCGTAATTCGGCTTCGCTGCCCTTGAGCAGAATCGTCGGGTCGGCTTCCAGGGTGATGTGCTGATTGCGTTGTCCGGACAACTGCTGAGCGTCACTCTTGATCGATTTCAACAGGCTGTCGATGGATACGGGCTGGTTGTCCGACGGGTAATCGGTGGCTTCCAGTTTGGCCAACAGCAGCAAATCGTTGAGTAACGTCTGCATGCGTCCGCCTTGTTGCTGCATCTGCTGCAAGGCGCGGGTCCAGCGCGGATTCACTTCCTCGACGTTATCGAGCAGGGTTTCCAGGTAGCCGCAGATCACCGTCAGCGGCGTGCGCAGCTCGTGGGACACGTTGGCGATGAAGTCTTTGCGCATCTGTTCCAGCTGATGAATACGCGTCACGTCGCGCACCAGCATCAAGTGTTCGTTATTGCCGTAGCGGGTGATGTACAGCTGGAGGCGCAGGCGATCATTGATCGGAGAAGGAATTTCCAACGGCTCGGCGTAGCTCTCCTGCTCGAAGTACTCCTTGAAGCGCGGATGGCGCACCAGGTTGGTCACGGGCTGGCCGCTGTCCTGAGGGGTTTTGAGGCCGAGCAGGGTTTCGGCGGCACGGTTCCACCATTCCAGGTTGCCGTCACTGTCGAGCATGATCACCGCGTCTTTGAGCGCGGCGGTGGATTCCTGGACCCGATCGATCACTGCTTGCAGGCGCCCGCGTACCCGTTGGTCGCGGCGTTGCAGGTGGTAGATGCTGTCGAACACCTCGCCCCACAGGCCGTAGCCATCGGGTGGTGCTTCATCGGGTTTGTGCAGGCGCAGCCACTCGTGCAGACGCAGCAGTTGCTTGAGCGTCCAGGTCAGATACAGGCCCAGGCCCACGGCGAGGCTCCAGCCGTAATAGCCGGAAATCAGGCCGATCACCAGGCAGGCGGTGACCAGCAACAGCATGTGGCGAATCAGGGTGCCATGCCAGTTTTGGTTCACGGAAAAATGCGTCCTTGTCAGCGAGCCTGGCGGTCGGCTCAGGCCTTGGTGGAAAACCGGTAGCCGGTGCCGCGCACGGTTTGTACCAGATTTTCATAGGCATCGCCGAGGGCCTTGCGCAGACGCCGGATATGCACGTCGACGGTGCGCTCTTCAACGTAGACATTGCCGCCCCAGACCTGATCCAGCAACTGGCCACGGGTGTAGGCGCGTTCCTGGTGGGTCATGAAAAATTGCAGCAAGCGGTACTCGGTCGGGCCCATCTCGGCGGGCCTGCCGTCAATGGTCACGCGGTGGCTGATCGGGTCCAGCAGCAGGCCACCGACTTCGATCGGCGCTTCGCCATCGGTCGGGCCGGCGCGACGCAGCACGGCTTTCAGGCGCGCCACCAGCTCGCGCGGGGAAAACGGTTTGGTGATGTAGTCATCAGCGCCGACTTCCAGGCCCTGGATCTTGTTGTCCTCTTCGCCCTTGGCGGTAAGCATGATGATCGGGATGTCCCCGGTCAGTTCATCGCGCTTGAGACGGCGGGCCAATTCGATGCCGGAGGTACCGGGCAGCATCCAGTCGAGCAGAATCAGGTCCGGTTTACGGTCGACGATGATGGCATGGGCCTGCTGGGAATTTTCAGCCTCCAGGCAGTCATAGCCGGCCATCTCCAACGCAACGGCGATCATTTCGCGAATGGGCGCTTCGTCGTCGACGATCAGAATGCTCCTGCCAACCATGCCTTTATCCTCTTGTCATTTAACTGTCTTGCGCCGCATTAGATAACGGAATTATTGCAGTCGTGTGACAGTATTTTAGCCGTCCTGCGATTGCCGTGATCCTGAACTAAGCTCTAAGTCCGAACCCTGACAACCACAAAAGGAAGGTTTTCATGAATCACATTGCTCAATCCTGGAAAGCCCTGCTGGTCGCGGCTGCGCTAACGTTGCCGTCCCTGGCCTTTGCCGCCGAACCGGCCATGATGAAAAACGGCGTGATGGTCGACCACAAGGGTATGACCGTTTACACGTTCGACAAGGACACTGGCGGTAAGTCGATGTGTAATGCCGGTTGCGCCGAGATGTGGCCACCGATGATGGCTCCGGCGGGTGCCAAGGCCGAAGGTGAATGGACGATCATCAAGCGTGATGACGGCAAGATGCAGTGGGCTTATGACGGCAAGCCGATGTACACCTACAAAATGGACATGAAGCCTGGCGATATGAAGGGCGAAGGTTACAAAGATATGTGGCACATGCCGAAGCACTGACCCGTGTAATCCGCTCCTCGGACTGGGTCACGGGGAGCGGATCTGCCCTCATTGCCTTCAGCGCAGCGCGTAATCCAGCACAATCCCGACAAAAATCGCCAACCCGGCCCAGTGATTGTGCAAAAACGCCTGGAAGCAGCGCATCCGGTCCTTGCTGCGGGTGTACCAGAATTCCCACGCAAAACAACCCGCCGCCGCCAGCAACCCGAGGTGGAACCAGCCGCCGAGCTGGAATTTCGAGCCCGCCAGCAGCAGGCACCCCAACGCCAGCCCTTGCAGGGTCAGAATGATCACTCTGTCGGCGTCGCCAAACAGAATCGCCGTGGATTTCACGCCGATCTTCAAGTCGTCATCGCGGTCGGTCATGGCGTAATAGGTGTCGTAGCCCACGGTCCACAACAGGTTGGCGATCCACAGCAACCAGGCCACCGCCGGCAGTTCACCGGTTTCGGCGGTAAACGCCATCGGCATGCCCCAGGAGAACGCCGCGCCCAGCACCACTTGCGGGTAATAGGTGTAGCGCTTCATGAACGGGTAAGTGAAGGCCAGGGCCAAGCCGCCCAGCGACAGCCAAACTGTTTTCGCGTTAGTACACAGCACCAGCAGGAAACTCACGCCCATCAGCACCGCGAAGAACACCAGGGCTTCTTTAGAGCTGATCTTGCCGCTCACCAGCGGCCGCTGCTCGGTGCGTTTCACATGGCCATCGACCTTGCGGTCGGCCCAATCGTTGATCACGCAACCGCCGGCACGGGTCAGTACCACGCCGAGCACGAAAATCACGATATTGGCCAATGAAGGCGAACCTTTACCGGCAATCCAGAGCGCCCACAACGTTGGCCACAGCAGCAGGTAAATGCCGATCGGCTTGTCCATGCGGGTCAGCTGAATGAAGTCCCAGGCCCGTGGATTCAAGCGATTCAGGGACTTGAGCAGGCTCTGGTACATCAGCAATTCTCCGGATGGGCGCGGGTGGCGTTCCACAATGTCGGCAGGAAGATCTCGGCCACCAGCACGCTCAAGTGGCCGCGATCGAAACGCGAGCGCCGGCCCCACAGTTCAGGCGCCTGAGCATCCACCGGCAACCATGCTTGAGGATAGTGACAAACCTCAATGGCCCGGCGCTGAAACGCCTGATCACAAAACAGCAATTCGCCCAGGGAGCGGCTGCCCAGTTCGTCCATGTGCAACCCATCGCCCTGCAATGCGCTACGCGCCGCCACGCTGCGAGCAAACACCCAAGGCTCGCCGTGCCCGCGCAGATACACCTCGCGCACCCAGCCTTCACTGCCTTCGGTCAGCTGCAGCGCAGCACATTCGTCGGCGCGCAGCGATTGCCAGCCCTCGAACAGCGGCGTGACGCTGAAACCGTTATTCGACAGGCGGATCAAGCGGCGGGTCAGCGATCCTTCGTCGAACAACCAGTCGAGCGTAGACGTGTCGGGAAGGGGTATCAGTTGGCTTCGAGAGCGCCAGGCCAGCGTCGGGGAGGGGGCTTTTGAGTGCGGCACAGTGAGTCATTATTGGCAGCAAATGAGGCGGCGAGCTTACCATGTCAGGCGAAGACTTTGATTGACCGGCCTGCCGTTGCGCCGAACAGGCTTGCATCTGCCGGGCCCGATCAGTACAAAACGCCCCTGAGCCGGACGGCAACACTTCACCTATCTACCGTTCGCGCCGGCAAAAGCCTGAATCCTGAGGAAGTACCTGAATGAAAAAGTGGCAATGTGTGGTCTGCGGCCTGATCTATAACGAAGCCGACGGCTGGCCGGACGACGGTATTGCGGCGGGCACGCCGTGGCAGGACGTGCCGGAAGATTGGCTGTGCCCGGACTGCGGCGTGGGCAAGATGGATTTCGAAATGATCGAAATCAACTAAGAATCCAAGGAGTAAGGAATGAACGCACCTGTCGTGATCGTCGGCACTGGGCTGGCTGGCTACAACCTGGCCCGGGAGTTTCGCAAACTCGATGGCGAAACCCCGCTGCTGTTGATTACCGCAGATGACGGACGCTCCTACTCCAAGCCGATGCTCTCCACCGGCTTCGGCAAGAATAAAGACGCCGATGGCCTGAGCATGGCCGAACCGGGCGCCATGGCCGAGCAATTGAAGGCCGAAGTGCGCACCCACACCCGCATCAGCGGTATCGATCCAGGCCACAAGCGCCTGTGGATTGGTGAGGAAGCGGTGATCTACCGCGATCTGATCCTGGCCTGGGGCGCGGAAACCGTGCGAGTGCCGATCGAAGGCGATGGGGCGGACGCTGTTTTCCCGATCAACGACCTTGAAGATTACGCACGCTTTCGCGCGGCCGCGGCCGGCAAGCGTCGGGTGTTGTTGCTCGGCGCCGGTTTGATCGGCTGCGAATTCGCCAATGACCTCATCCTCGGTGGTTACGAGGTGCAACTGGTTGCACCGTGTGAACAGGTCATGCCGACCTTGCTGCACCCGGCGGCGGCCGCTGCGGTCCAGGCCGGCCTGGAAAGCCTGGGCGCGCGCTTCCACCTCGGGCCGGTGCTCAATCGCCTGCAACGAGTGGCTGATGGCCTGGAAGCGCATCTGTCCGACGGCCAGGTCATTGCTTGCGATGTGGTGGTGTCGGCCATCGGTCTGCGTCCGCGCATCGATCTGGCTGCGGCTGCCGGGGTGCAGGTCAACCGCGGCGTGGTGGTGGACCGTCACCTGAAAACCTCTCACGCCAACATCTACGCCTTGGGTGACTGCGCCGAGGTCGATGGGCTGAATCTGCTGTACGTGATGCCCCTCATGAGCTGTGCGAGAGCGCTGGCCCAGACCCTCGCCGGAAACCCTACGGCAGTGAGTTATGGCCCGATGCCGATCACCGTGAAAACCCCGGTCTGCCCACTGGTGGTTTCGCCGCCGCCACGGGGCGCGGAGGGCGTCTGGACGGTCGAAGGGCAGGGCGCGGACATCAAGGTGTTGTGCCGTGATAACGCCGGGAAACTGCTGGGCTATGCCCTGACCGGCGCGGCGGTGATGGAAAAACTCGCCTTGAACAAGGAGCTTCCCGCTCTGCTGGCGTAAATGCCGGTCGTTCTGTCGGAATCACCCCGCTTTTGCCCCTACAAAGGTCGCGAGGAGACTGGCGCCACTCTTGCGCGCGTGCCATCCTCATTCCCGTCTGCCGCAGAGTAGAGCCTGCGGCGCCTTAGGCGCTGTTCCAACGAGAACGGCACGGACATAACAACAAAAAACCGTCAAAGGGGCTTCACTAATGCGTAAACCAGAACTCGCCGCTGCAATCGCTGAAAAAGCAGACCTCACCAAAGAGCAGGCCAACCGCGTTCTCAACGCCGTTCTCGAAGAAATCACCGGCGCTCTGCACCGCAAAGACAGCGTCACGCTGGTGGGCTTCGGGACCTTCCTGCAACGCCATCGCGGTGCACGTACGGGCAAAAACCCGCAGACCGGTGAGCCCGTCAAAATCAAAGCCAGCAACACCGTCGCCTTCAAGCCAGGCAAGTCATTGAAAGACAGCGTTAATCCGTAACACGCACCGACTACCCGCCTGGCGGGTGAGCGGGATAAAAAATGGGCACGCCAACGAGGTTGGGTGCCCATTTTTTTTGGGTTCTTCACGGCCTTGTGCCGGGCTTTGCGCAGGATGCGCTGACTCAGTTGACTGATCCACCCAGGCCTGCTTCCGCCCGTTGCATCAGGTGACGCGCCCCCCTCGACCGACCAGCGGTTCAAAACACCTCTTTTGCAAGCAACGTCGCCGAACTGGTCGAGAATAAACTTCTGGAAACCTCGCAAGCTGAAACGTATCAGCTTCAGCAAAATATCAAATTATGCATAAATGCATTTTTTTCTTGACCCGCAAGGTCGAGTCTCTTAAAGTTAATTTGCTGTATGCATATACAGTATTTTTTTGATCGAATATTTATTCGAATTCATTCATGGACGAGGTATTACCCTATGCAAAGCAACACTGATAAATTCGGCAAAACGCCCCATCAATCCAGCCTCTGGACCCGCGCTGATGCACTGAAAGTCCGTGCAGACGATCCCACCACCACTCAGCCGCTGGTCAGCGCGGATTTCCCGGTATTGAACAACGAAGTGTTCATCTGGGACACCATGCCGCTGCGCGACCTGGACGGTAACGTGACGTCCGTCGATGGCTGGTCGGTGATCTTCACCCTGACTGCCGATCGTCATCCAAACGACCCGGAGTACATCGACGAGAACGGCAACTACGACATCACCCGCGACTGGAACGACCGCCACGGTCGGGCAAAGATGTACTACTGGTTTTCTCGTACCGGCAAGGACTGGAAACTCGGCGGCCGTGTGATGGCTGAAGGGGTTTCGCCGACCGCTCGCGAATGGGCCGGTACGCCAATCCTGTTGAACGACCAGGGTGAGGTGGACCTGTATTACACCGCCGTCACCCCGGGCGCGACCATCGTCAAGGTGCGGGGCCGGGTGGTGACCACCGAACATGGCGTCAGCATGGTCGGCTTCGAGAAGGTCAAGCCGCTGTTCGAGGCCGACGGCAAGATGTACCAGACCGAAGCACAGAACGCCTTTTGGGGCTTCCGTGATCCATGGCCATTCCGCGACCCGAAGGACGGCAAGCTGTATATGCTGTTCGAGGGCAACGTGGCCGGCGAGCGCGGCTCGCACAAGGTGGGCGAAGCGGAAATTGGCGATGTGCCGCCGGGTTATGAGAACGTTGGCAACTCGCGCTTTCAGACTGCCTGTGTCGGCATCGCCGTGGCCCGTGACGCGGACGGCGACGACTGGGAAATGCTACCGCCGCTGCTGACCGCCGTGGGGGTCAACGACCAGACGGAACGCCCGCACTTCGTGTTCCAGGACGGCAAGTACTACCTGTTCACCATCAGCCATACGTTCACCTATGCCGACGGTGTGACCGGGCCGGACGGGGTGTACGGTTTTGTCGCGGATTCGCTGTTCGGCCCTTACGTGCCGTTGAACGGTTCCGGCCTGGTGCTGGGCAACCCGTCCTCTCAGCCGTTCCAGACCTACTCGCACTACGTGATGCCCAACGGCCTGGTGACCTCCTTTATCGACAGCGTACCGACTGACGCAACCGGCACGCAGATTCGTATCGGCGGCACTGAGGCACCGACGGTGGGCATGAAGATAAAAGGGCAGCAGACGTTCGTGGTGGCCGAGTACGACTACGGCTATATCCCGCCGATGCTGGACGTCACGCTCAAGTAATAGCGATACAGGGCTTTCAGGCAGCGGGTTTGAGGTCGATGAAAAAACCGTTGTGGGTATGATCGAGATATCCCGCCTGATTCACTGCGACGTTGATCGCAAGCCCCATTGAATAATGTGTAGTAACAACCCTTCGTTACTGGCTGCAAGGATGCAGCCAGTAACGAATATCTTCCCTCCGCTGCCGCCTCCTGTTCGTCAGGCCAGCATTTTGTCTCGCGTTTCCTTCAGAATCGCAGTCACCCGCGACACCCTTGCTTCTGGCGAGCACTTGCTCTTGCCGGGTGTGTAAAGGGCTTCTACCTCCAAGTCATCCAACTCACCACCACGGTGAGCCAAACAGCGCCAGTCACGGCGCTATTCGCCATGTCTGGCGCTCCAATAAAAAGGTTCTTCACGGTTTTCCGGGGAAGAACCATTTTTTTATGGGTGGCGGAGTACTTTTTTTCTTGGTCGATCAACTGACTCGGTTTTTTTGCTGGCGAGAATCGCCGCTATCTCCGGCTCATCCAGATGATCCAGCGCTCGTTCCACCAACAAACGTACCCCGTCGGTCATGCGGCTGAGCGCCAGGGCAACGGAGCGGTGTGGGCCGTCCACATCGTCGGCGAGGTCGGCGCACCCGGAGGTGCCCTGCGCACAGCCACCATCAAATGCAGGTATGAGATACCTGTCTGACGGAAGCTTGTGCAACTTCAATTACCGGCAGGCGACTAAACCTGGCCACTGATGATCAGTGACGGGAATCAAGTTACCGACCGGAGTTTTGGATGATTCGGACTAGGGCCGATACTGACTGCCGGATTTACCTTCTTGCTTTTTTAGCTCGCCCTTAAGCTGAACGAGGAAACAAATCGCAGTGCCCAGGCATGCCCGGTGTAAGCAGCGCAAACTGCCGAGCGCGCAACAAGGCATCAAAGGGATTTATGTAGGAAGGAGCTCGAAACACGGTCCGAAATATCCGAATTTCAGAATATTGGCGTCAGTAATACGTTAAGGGCATTCGATACATGTGTTCAGAGGCAATGAAGTTTGGGGCAATTTAAGCAATTGGGTGGTGAAGCTCACGCAACTCTGTGGTGCATGGCTGCATTCGGGTGGGTGGTGGAATATAAGGCGCTATCATTTTGATGGCTCCTCTTGATTGATTATTGTCAATCATCGATTTGTCCGTGGATGACTGTAACTTTTCGGAAAACTCCTACATTTATCATTTCTTATTTTTGTCATGCTTGGTCCTGCTTCAGCGTCTGAGTGTTCAGTGATTACAGGCAGGTTTGACGAACCGCTCTGGCTCAACGGTTGCGGGGCGATGCGTCGAAGACGGGAAGGCCAGCCAGGCGTCAGGGATTCCCCTGTCACATATAGGGTAATCTCCTACGAGAAACAGAGAACACTTCGTCTTGTTGTTTAATCGGATGCTTGCTAGTGGCCATCATTGTGATTAGGATGCGCGCACTTGAAAGAGCACGAACCTCAATTGGATGAGACTCATCGCAGCTCTTTGATACTGTCCGGCACCATTGCAACTCCAATGGCCGTATGACCGTAATCCTAATTAAAGGCCATGGATGTCCTACTCAAGCAAACTTTCCGCTCATTACCTTGAACTCGCAAAAGCCTCTGTTTCAGCAGAGAATTTCGCGGGCGAGGATGTTCGCTTTTCGAGCGAATATGAGGCATTGGAAAGCGAGCTTGGTAAAGCCTCGTCCATGCACGAAAGCGGTCAGATCGACTGGCTGAAAATCCGCGAAAACAGTGAAAACCTGCTGCGCACTCAGTCCAAGGATTTGCGTGTCGGCGCCTGGCTGACCTGGGCGCTGTACCAGCGTGAATCCTTCCAGGGGCTGCTGGCCGGCCTCGGTTTGTTGCACCACCTCTGTGAAAACCACTGGGCTGAAGTTTATCCGAACAAGGCCCGCACTCGCGCTGCTGCCATCAGTTGGTTGGTGCCGCGTCTTGAGCAGGTGCTGAACGAAAACGTCGCAATCAAAGAGCAGCTGCCGCTGTTTCGCCGTATGGTCGAGCACCTGGAAGGCCTCGACACCGCGTGCACCAAGCATCTGGGCGATGACGCGCCGTTGCTGCTGCCGATCTCCCGTCGCTTGAAAAACATGGTCCAGCGCGCCGCCGACAACCAGCCGGAACCCGGCGTGGTGGGCGCCGCGGTGGCCCAGGTCAAACAAGCCGCCACGCAGCTGTTCACCCCCGGCGCACCGATCGACAACGAGAAAGAAGCCCACAAGGCCCTGCGCGCCCAGCAGGAAAATGCTCGTCCGTTGTGTGCCTGGTGGCTCAAGCAGAAAGCCACCGACCTGCGCGCCTTGCGCCTCAATCGCACGCTGTTGTGGTTGCCCATCGACGCGGTGCCTGAGCGCAATGCCGAGCAGATCACCGTTCTGCGTGGCTTGCCGGCGGACAAGCTCAAGGCCTATCAGGACCGTTACGACCAAGGGAAATACGCTGATCTGCTGGTAGAACTGGAGGCGAGCCTGGCGAAGGCGCCGTTCTGGTTCGATGGCCAGCGAATGGTCTGGGAATGCCTTCAGGGGCTGAACGCCGAGATGGCAATGCGCGAAGTGGAAATCCACTTCGCGCTTTTGGTTCAGCGCCTGCCCGGCATCATCGAATTGCGTTTCCATGACGGCGCGCCGTTCGCCGATCCGGCCACCCGCGCCTGGATCGGCGCCCACGTCATGCCGCACCTGCAAAGCGCCAGTGCGCCGCGCAAGGTCGAAGTCGCCGATACCCAGCCGGCCTGGGAAGTGGCCCTGGAAGAAGTCTTGCCGATTCTGCGCAAGGACGGCCTCAAGGCCGCCGTGCAGATTCTCAAGCAAGGCTTGCAAAGTGCCCACGGCGGGCGGGTTCGATTCTTCTGGCAGTTCGCCCTCGCGCGGCTGTGTTTCATGGCCAAGAAATACGAACTGGCCAAGACCCAACTCGAGACCCTCGACCAAACATTACAGGACTCAGGCCTGCACGCCTGGGAGCCCGATCTTGCGCTGGAAGTGCTGCATTTGCTGCATAGCTGCTGCGAGTTGTTACCGCAGAACCATGCAGTGCGTGAACGCAAGGAAGAGATTTATCGCAGGCTGTGCCACCTCGATCTCGAAGTGGTACTCGAATAGGCCCCAGGGCCACAACCGCAAGGAGAAAAGCCATGGCCAAAGAAGGCTCGGTAGCCCCCAAGGAACGCATCAACGTCACCTTCAAACCCGCCACCGGCGGTGCTCAGGAAGAGATTGAACTGCCGCTGAAACTACTGGCAATCGGTGACTACACCCACCGCAAGGACGAACGCAAAGTCGAAGATCGCAAGCCGATCAGCATCGACAAAATGACTTTCGACGAAGTGCTGGCCAAGCAAGAGCTGAGCCTGACGCTGAGCGTGCCGAACCGTCTTCAGGAAGAAGGCGACACTGAAGAGCTGGCCGTGAAACTGCGCGTCAACTCGATGAAGGACTTCAACCCGGCCTCGCTGGTCGAGCAAGTGCCTGAGCTGAAAAAACTGATGGAACTGCGCGACGCGCTGGTGGCCCTCAAAGGCCCGCTGGGTAACGCGCCTGCGTTCCGCAAAGCCATCGAAGGCGTGCTCGCCGACGATGAATCCCGCGGTCGCGTACTGGGTGAGCTGGGCTTGAACGCCGCAGCCCAGGACGCCTGAGTCTCTATCAGCCAAGGAAGCCAACACCATGAGCACTAGCGCAGCACAGCAAAAGAGCAACGAGAACGGCGAGTACAGCATTCTCGACAGCATCATCGCCGAAACCCGCCTGACCCCGGACGACGAAGCCTACGACATCGCCAAACGCGGTGTGTCGGCATTCATCGAAGAGCTGCTCAAGCCGCAGAACAACGGTGAGCCGGTCAAGAAGGCCATGGTCGACCGCATGATCGCCGAGATCGATGCCAAGCTCAGCCGTCAGATGGACGAAATCCTGCACCACCCGGACTTCCAGTCCCTGGAATCGTCGTGGCGTGGCCTGCAGTTGCTGGTCGACCGCACCAATTTCCGCGAAAACATCAAGATCGAAATCCTCAACGTCTCCAAGGACGACCTGCTGGACGACTTCGAAGATTCGCCGGAAGTGATGCAGTCGGGCCTGTACAAGCACATCTACACCGCTGAATACGGTCAGTTCGGTGGTCAGCCGGTTGGCGCGATCATCGCCAACTACTACATGTCCCCAAGCTCGCCGGACGTGAAACTGATGCAGTACGTGTCCAGCGTAGCCTGCATGTCCCACGCGCCGTTCATTGCTGCGGCCGGCCCGAAATTCTTCGGTCTGGAAAGCTTCACCGGCCTGCCGGACCTGAAAGATCTGAAAGATCACTTCGAAGGCCCGCAATTCGCCAAATGGCAGAGCTTCCGTCAGTCGGAAGACTCCCGTTACGTGGGCCTGACCGTGCCGCGTTTCCTGCTGCGTAACCCGTACGATCCGGAAGAAAACCCGGTCAAATCGTTCGTGTACAAAGAAACCGTCGCCAACAGCCACGAGCACTACCTGTGGGGCAACACCGCCTACGCGTTCGGCACCAAGCTGACCGACAGCTTCGCCAAATTCCGCTGGTGCCCGAACATCATCGGCCCACAAAGCGGTGGCGCGGTTGAAGACCTGCCGTTGCACCACTTCGAAAGCATGGGCGAAATCGAAACCAAGATTCCTACGGAAGTCCTGGTTAGCGACCGTCGTGAATACGAACTGGCCGAGGAAGGTTTCATCTCCCTGACCATGCGTAAAGGCTCCGACAACGCGGCGTTCTTCTCCGCCAGCTCGGTGCAGAAGCCGAAGTCCTTCGGCATCAGCGCTGAAGGCAAGGCTGCAGAGCTGAACTACAAGCTCGGCACCCAACTGCCGTACATGATGATCGTCAACCGCCTGGCTCACTACTTGAAAGTGCTGCAGCGCGAGCAACTCGGTTCGTGGAAAGAACGTACCGACCTCGAGCTGGAACTCAACAAGTGGATCCGCCAGTACGTGGCCGACCAGGAAAACCCAAGTGCCGAAGTCCGTGGCCGTCGTCCACTGCGCGCTGCCCAGATCATCGTCAGCGATGTCGACGGTGAGCCGGGCTGGTACCGCGTCAGCCTGAACGTGCGCCCGCACTTCAAGTACATGGGTGCCGATTTCACCCTGTCGCTGGTTGGCAAGCTGGACAAAGAGTAAGCGGAGCGACTCATGACTGGATACGGCAGCCTTTTCGAACGCCTGGGTGGCGACGCGGACAAACGCGTCGGCTGGAGCCGCGAGGTTTCCGCCATGGCGTCCGTGGCTGCCCATCTGGCCAAGATGCTCAGCACCCGTGCGGGCAGCGTGCAAACGCTGTCCGATTACGGGCTACCCGATCTCAATGACATGCGCCTGAGCCTGCACGACTCCCTGAGTCAGGCCCGCCTGGCCATCGAAAGCTTCATCGAAGCCTACGAACCGCGCCTGAGCAACGTGCGTGTCATCTCCCTGCCGCGTGACAACGATCAGCTTCGCCTGTCCTTCAGCATCGAAGGCCTGCTGGAAGTTGATGGTTTCAAGCGCCAGGTCAGTTTCGCCGCGCGCCTGGATGGCAGCGGTCAAGTAAAGGTCAACTAAGGAGACTCCGATGTCCGGCAAACCCGCAGCACGCGTCACCGACCCCACCGCTTGCCCGCTCCCCGGCCACGGCACCAACCCGATCGCCGCCGGTTCCGGCGACGTGTTCTTCGACGGCCTCGCGGCCGCCCGCCAAGGCGATGCCTCGGCGTGTGGTGGTGCGCTGGTTGGCGATCTTGCGACGACTGTTTTGATTAACGGTAAACCGGCGGCGACCGTGGGCTCCGTCGGTACTCATGGCAACAAGGTAACGGCTGGGTCTTCGACGGTGATTATCGGGAATTCGCATTCTCCGGTGCCGTTTGTGGCGCCGCTACCGGTAGTGCTGCAATGGCCTTTCACCCAGCAATTTATAGTGCGAGATCCCAAAACTGGAGCTCCCATAGCTGAGCGTGCTTATACCTTGCGCACAGCTTCAGGAAAGGAAATCAAAGGTGTCACGGATGCACAAGGCAAGACGGCAGCGATGGCTTCTCACTTGGCGGAAAGCGTCACGCTTACGTTCGACCCACAGTCCTCTCTCGTGATTGCATAAGGGATTCTCAAATGACAGCTCCAGCCCCTGTCACGGCTCAACTCACTCCTTCGTCCGATACGAAGTGCGTGGATGCGACAGTTGAAGATTTCAAGATTACCGACATTCCCGGTGTGATGTTGAAGCTTGGCTGGAAGGAATCAGCTCGAATCATGCAGCGCTGGTTCGACGGTGATGGATTTGTCATGAGTTCAGACGAGAAAGAGGGGCGTCTTGCAGTTGACAAGATCACTCAGGAAAAACTGTTTGCGGACCTGAACTTTGATTGGTTAAGCAGTGAATCTCCGCACACTGGCGTGATTATTGATGCGTTGAGTGCAACACTAACAAGTACAAGTCAGTACAACGAAGTTATTGGTCGAAAGAATGGTTTTCCAAGTCAGCTAACACCAGGTCTTTTGCAGTTTATGACTCGCATGCGAAAGCTCGGAATCCTTGATGAACAAAATCAAGATCTCACCATGGGGGTTCATGATTTCAGTGGGCTTGACGCAATAGGTTTAGAAACAACTACACAGGCAAACTTTAGACCCATCGGTTTGTCTGTCACCGAGAAAAAAGATAACCCGATGGACGACATCTACGGGGCCCTCGGTGGTTTTATAGTAAAAATTGCTGTTACTAAATTTTCCACAGCACCTAAAACCAAGATTAGCGCTGCTTCTCTGCGTATTCATGAGGTCGGTTGCTATATCCGTGATACATACGATTTCCTGAATGAGGACGGCAAGGATCAGTTGCTGGGTTACTGGAACTCGGAAGGTGTCGTCAAACCTAGCTATTACGAGTACCTCAGCGGGCCTGATACCGTCGAGCGCGAGGGGAAAAAGTACTTCAAGGTTACTAATGATAGCTTTAACTGCTACCGGGCACAGCATGGCAAAGGAGGGGACTTATTCGTCTACTCCAACGTGAAAAAAATCCCGACCTCAATTCTTATCTATTTATCAGCTGCGGATTTTGCTGAGTTTATGCAAAAAACTAATCGCCCAGCGGTATCACCACCATGAAGCCTAAGTTTAGTACGTCGACTCTGGTTTGTTTGTTTGTCGTTCTGCTGCCGGTTTTAGTCCTTTTTGGATTGAAGCTACAAAGCTCATGGGTTGCGCAGCCAGTAAAAAAATATTGGAGTCCTTCGGCTGAGTGCTATATCGCAAAATATGTTCCGAGCTATCAGGTTGTTGGTGTGGCAGGTCGTATTCTGGAAATGTTTAGCAGTCAGTATTTTTATCGTGTGTATACCAAGGATGGAGAACTTCTCAAGACTTCCGAGTGGTATCTGTGGATGAGGGAGGGCAACGCCGGAGTTGCTCCTGAGTTTCAAGGAGAAATGGTGTTGTACCCCGGCGCAGACGGCTGGGAAAGTTGGATGGTTCCCGAATGTCGTTGAAGCTCGTAAATCAAGAAATCTTTCTAGGTGGGATCGCCATTGATCAGCCTAAGTAGTTTCAGATTCTTGAAGGTTGCCCTGTGGACACCCGTTGTCGTGTTCGTGGTTCTCATGATTCTCGACTGGGCTTCGGGGAACTCGGGAGTGTTGGACTGGAAGCAGTTCCTGATGTTTCACGTCCTCGCATTTGGCGTCCCGGCCTATATCGCTTTTGCCGCGTGGGCAACCCGAGCGCTGAGCAGAACAACCGAAGAACAGATCGTTAAGAAAATCTGGCGCGCGCCGCTGATGTTCATCCCTTTTTACGCAACACCATGGGTGGTCGGCGGGTTGGGCTTTTTGCTCTTCGGGCAACTTGCCGGGCTCGGATTGATGGTGATGTGGGTGGCGCTTTTGCCTTATTTACTGGTCGCCGGCTACGTGGTTGCCGGTTTGTCGGTCGCGCTCTACAGGACGTTTTTTCCATGAGATCCAACACCAGGAAGGTACCCCGTGTCCTTTAACCACTACTACCAAAGCGAACTCACCGCACTGCGCCAGTTAGGCCGCCGTTTCGCCGAACGTAGTCCAGCGTTGGCGCCTTTCCTCGGTCAGGCCGGGCGGGATCCGGACGTGGAGCGGTTGCTGGAAGGCTTTGCGTTCCTGACCGGTCGCCTGCGCCAGAAGCTCGACGACGAGTTGCCGGAGCTCAGCCACTCGCTGATGCACTTGCTATGGCCCAACTATATGCGGCCGCTGCCGGCGTTCAGCATTTTGCAGTTCGACCCGTTGAAGCGTTCCGGGCCTGCGTTGATGGTCGAGCGTGACACGCCAGTGGAGAGTGTGCCGGTCGATGATGTGCGTTGCCGTTTCCGCACGTGCTACCCGACCGAGGTGTTGCCGCTGGATCTGGCCGCGCTGAATTACTCGGTGAAGGGCGACGGTTCGCTGTTGAGCCTGCGCCTGGAGATGAGCGCTGATGGTCACCTCGGCGAGCTGGAGTTGAGTCGTCTGCGCCTGCACTTTGCCGGTGAGCGCTACATCAGCCAGATGCTTTACCTGAGCCTGTTGCGCAATCTTGAAGGCATCGAATTGATCCCGCTGGACGGCGCCGGCAAGGCTATCAATGGGGTGAGCGGCCAGCCGATGGCGTTCAAGATGCCCGGCGACCGCGTGCAGCCGGTGGGTTTTGCCGAAGAAGAAGCGTTGATCCCGTACCCGCTGAACACCTTCCGCGGCTACCGCTACCTGCAGGAATATTTCGCCTTCCAGGACAAATTCCTCTTCGTCGATATCAACGGGCTGGACCTGCTCAAGGCGCTGCCGGAAGACACCCTCAAACAGATGCGTGGCCTGGAGCTGCGCTTCGATATTCGCAAGAGCGGCATCCAGCGTCTGCGTCCGACCCTGGACAACGTGAAGCTCTACTGCACGCCGATCGTGAACCTGTTCGAGCACGATGCGTTGCCGATTCGCCTCGATGGCAAACAGGACGAATACCTGCTGCTGCCGGCCGAATACGACCTGGAAAACTGCGGCGTGTTTTCGGTGGAAACCGTCACTGGCTGGAAGCCCGGCGGCCTCGGTTATCAGGAGTACGTGCCGTTCGAATCCTTCGAGCACGACCCGAGTTTCGACGTGCCCACCAGCCGTCCGCATTACAGCATCCGCCAGCGTTCGTCCTTGCTGCACGACGGCCTCGACACCTACCTGAGCTTCGGCATCCGCCACACCGAAGCCCACGAAACCCTGTCGATCGAGCTGATGTGCACCAACCAGAACTTGCCGCGCAAGCTCAAGCTCGGCGACATCTGCATGGCCTGTGAAGAGACGCCGGAGTTCTTGAGCTTCCGCAACATCACCCCGGCCACCCCCAGTTATGCGCCGCCGCTGAACCGCGACTTCCTCTGGAAGCTGATCAGCAACATGTCGCTTAACTATCTGTCGCTGGCCGACGTCAATGCGTTGAAGGTGATTCTCGAAACCTACGACCTGCCGCGTTACTACGACCAACACGCGGAAAAAGTCAGCAAACGCCTGCTGGGCGGGCTCAAGTCGATCAAGCACCAGCATGTCGACAGATTGCACCGAGGGTTGCCGGTACGCGGGTTGCGCACCGAGCTGACCATCGACCCGGAAGGGTATATCGGCGAGGGCGACTTGTTCGTGTTCGCTTCGGTTCTTAACGAGTTTTTCGCGCTTTACGCCAGTCTCAATTCGTACCACGAGCTGCGGGTAAAAAGCACACAGGGAGAGGTGTACCAATGGACACCACGTATGGGCCTTCAGCCGCTGCTTTAAGCGGTCTGACCCGAGGAATACGCGAGTACTCGCTGTTTCAGGCCGTGCTGCTGGTGGTTGACCGGCTGCGCGAGGCCCACCCGCACCTGAGTCAGGATGATCTGTACGACCAGTTGGAATTCCAGGCCAACCCGAGCCTGGGTTTCCCTGGCAGCGATGTCGATCGCGTGGAGTTTTTCCATGAGCACGGAAAGATGCGCGCGCGCCTGCGTTTCAACCTGATCGGCCTGGTCGGTTCCGGTTCGCCGCTGCCGGCGTTCTACGGCGAGCAGGCCCTGGGCGACAGCGAAGACGGCAACCCGACCCGCAATTTCCTCGACCTGTTCCACCATCGCCTGCAACGGCTGATGCTGCCGATCTGGCGTAAATATCGCTACCGCGCCAGCTTCCAGAGCGGCGCCCTCGACCCGTTTTCGGAGCAGCTGTTTGCCCTGATCGGCCTCGGTGGCGAAGACATCCGCAAGGCTCAGGAGCTGAACTGGAAACGCCTGCTGCCGTACCTCGGCCTGCTCAGCTTGCGGGCCCACTCGGCGGCGTTGATCGAAGCGGTGCTGCGTTACTACTTCAAGCACGCCGAACTGACCATCGAGCAGTGCATCGAGCGCCGCGTCGAAATCCTCGACGAGCAGCGCAATCGCCTGGGTCGCGCCAACAGCATGCTCGGCGAAGACCTGGTGCTGGGCGAACACGTGCGCGACCGCAGCGGCAAATTCCGCATTCATATCCGCGAGCTCGACTGGCAACGCTTCCACGAATTCCTGCCGATCGGTTTCGGCTACCAGCCACTGTGCGCGCTGGTGCGGTTCACCCTGCGTGACCCGCTCGATTACGACATTCGCCTGGTGTTGCGCCAGGAAGAAATCCGCGAACTGCGCATCGGTGAGCAGAACGCCTGTCGCCTGGGATGGACCAGTTGGCTCGGCCGCGAAAAAGCGGACGGCGTGGTGACCCTGGGCAGCAAAATTCATTAAGGACAGATGACACATGATCAACGTAGACCTGCAACAACTTATCCAGGCGCTGGACGCCGAAACCCGTCGTGACCTGGAAAGTTCTGCCGAACGCTGCGTCGCCCGTGGCGGCAGCAAGATCCTCGTCGAAGACCTGCTGCTGGGCCTGCTGGAGCGCCCGCAAGGCCTGCTCGCACGTGCGCTGCAAGATGCTGAAGTCGACGCCGGTGAACTGAGCGCCGCGCTGCAATCGCGGGTCGAGCACAGCGCCTCGCGCAATCCGGTGTTCGCCCCGGAACTGGTGCAGTGGCTGCAAGACGCCTTGCTGGTGGCCAACCTCGAACTGGGCCAGAGCCAGGTCGAGCAAGCCGCGTTGATCCTCGCCCTGCTGCGCAACCCGATGCGTTACGCCGGCAGTCGCTACCAGTCGTTGTTGGCCAAGCTGAACATCGAGCGCCTGAAAGAATTCGCCCTGTCGCAGAAAGAGCAACCGGCCACCGGCAAACCCGCCGTGCCTGGCGAATCGCTGCTGGAGCGCTTCACCCACAACCTGACCCAACAGGCCCGCGACGGCAAACTCGACCCGGTGCTGTGCCGCGATGGCGCGATCCGGCAGATGGTCGACATCCTCGCCCGTCGCCGCAAGAACAACCCGATCGTGGTCGGTGAAGCCGGCGTCGGCAAAACCGCCATCGTCGAAGGCCTGGCCTCGCGCATCGCGGCCGGTGAAGTGCCGCAGGTACTCAAAGGCGTCGAGTTGCTGTCCCTGGACATGGGCCTGTTGCAGGCTGGCGCCAGCGTCAAAGGTGAATTCGAACGTCGCCTCAAAGGCGTGATCGACGAAGTCAAAGCCTCGCCGAAACCGATCATCCTGTTCATCGACGAAGCCCACACTCTGATCGGCGCGGGCGGCAATGCCGGCGGTTCCGACGCGGCCAACTTGCTGAAACCGGCCCTGGCCCGTGGCGAGTTGCGCACCATCGCCGCCACCACCTGGGCGGAGTACAAGAAATACTTCGAGAAAGACCCGGCCCTGGCTCGTCGCTTCCAACCGGTGCAACTGCACGAACCGACCGTCAGCGAAGCGGTGACCATCCTGCGTGGCCTGGCTCAGGTCTACGAGAAGAGCCACGGCATCTACCTGCGCGATGACGCGGTGGTTGCAGCGGCCGAGTTGTCGGCTCGTTACCTGGCGGGTCGTCAGCTGCCGGACAAAGCCGTCGACGTGCTCGACACCGCTTGCGCCCGTGTGCGCATCAGCCTTGCCGCCGCCCCGGAAAGCCTGGAGCGCCTGCGTGGCGAACTGGCCGAAGGTGGCCGTCAGCGTCAGGCCCTGCGTCGTGATGCCGAGGCCGGTCTGCTGATCGATCATGAAGCGCTGGACGCTTTGGAAGATCGCCTGGCCGACGCCGAAGACGAAAGGGTCGCCCTGGAAGCCCTCTGGACCGAACAGAAAGCACTGGCCGAGCGCCTGCTGGACCTGCGTCAGCAACTGGCCAAGGCTCGCGAAGCCGCTGCCGTCGAACCGACCATCACGGTTGAAGAAGACGCCGAAGGCACCGTGATCGAAACCCTTGAAGTGCCAGTGGACGAAGCGCAAAGCGTCGAAACGCTGGAGAGCGCGCTCAACGAAGCTCACAAAGCCCTGACAGAGCTGCAAGTCAAAGAGCGTCTGGTGAGCTTCGAAGTCTGCCCGCGTCTGGTGGCCGAAGTGATCAGCGCCTGGACCGGCGTGCCATTGGCGCAATTGGCCCGCGAGCACAACGCCAAGGTCGCGAGTTTCGCCACCGACCTGCGCACCCGTATTCGTGGTCAGGAACAAGCGGTTCATGCCCTTGACCGTTCGATGCGTGCCACTGCCGCTGGCCTGAACAAACCGGATGCACCGGTCGGCGTGTTCCTGCTGGTCGGCCCGAGCGGCGTCGGCAAGACCGAAACCGCCCTGGCCCTCGCCGATTTGCTGTACGGCGGTGATCGCTTCATCACCACCATTAACATGTCCGAGTTCCAGGAGAAGCACACCGTCTCGCGTCTGATCGGTGCGCCGCCGGGCTACGTCGGTTACGGCGAGGGCGGCATGCTCACCGAAGCTGTGCGCCAGAAACCGTACTCCGTGGTGTTGCTCGATGAAGTCGAAAAGGCCGACCCGGACGTGCTCAACCTGTTCTACCAAATCTTCGATAAAGGCGTGGCCAACGACGGGGAAGGGCGCGAGATCGACTTCCGCAATACGTTGATCCTGATGACCTCGAACCTGGGCAGCGACCGCATCAGCGAACTCTGCGAAAACGGCGCACGGCCGACCGCCGAAGTGCTCGAAGAAACCATTCGCCCGGTGCTCAGCAAGCACTTCAAACCGGCGCTGCTGGCGCGCATGCGCGTGGTGCCTTACTACCCGGTCGGTGGCCCGGTGCTGCGCGAGCTGATCGAAATCAAACTGGGTCGTTTGGGCGAGCGCCTGAACCGTCGTCAGCTGGATTTCACTTACTGCCAGAACCTCGTCGATCACCTGGCCGAGCGCTGCACCCAAAGCGACAGCGGCGCGCGCCTGATCGACCACTTGCTCGACCTGCACGTGCTGCCTTTGGTGGCTGACCGTTTGCTCGACGCAATGGCCACCGGCGAAAGCCTCAAGCGTGTCCACGCAACGCTCGACGGCGATGCCAGCGTGACGTGCGAGTTCGCCTGAGGTGGGGGTGATGTTCACTCAAGTGCCGCAACCGCTGGTTTATGCCGAAGCCTTGCTGGCGCAGTTCGCCAGCCTGTCGCGGGCGGCGGACAGTGCTGCGCTGCTGGGTGACTTCGTGCGCGGATTGGCCGAGCTCAGCGGTTGCGAGCTGACGCAGTTGTACCTGCTGGACGCGACCCATACCTGCCTGGGGATGAACGCCGAGTGCCTGAACGGCATTCTGCAACCCCGGGAAGCGGCGAGCCTGCCGGCGGATTACAACGGTGAACAACTGCTGCAATTCGCCCTGTGCCAGAACCGCGTGGTATGCCTCAGCGATTTGAGCGGCAGCCTGCACGAAACCAGTTTCCTGCCGCTCCAGGCCATGCCCTGGCAGTCGCTGCTGTGCGTGCCGTTGGTCAATCGGCAGAAGGCTGTCGAAGGTTTGTTGTTGTGCGCCAGTCGCCGGCACATCGACCTGCAAGGCTTTGCCGATTCCCTCGGTCAACTGGGCTCGTTCGTGCTCGGCCAATTGCATTTGCTGCAGCGTTTGCGTCAGCCGAGCGATGCGGCACGGCCGGCACCGGTCAGCGTCCCGAGCGCCAGCGGTTATGGCCTGATCGGCAAGAGTTCGGCGATGCGCCAGACCTATTCGCTGATCAGCAAAGTCCTGCACAGCCCTTACACCGTGCTGCTGCGCGGCGAGACCGGCACCGGCAAGGAAGTGGTCGCGCGGGCGATTCACGACTGCGGCCCACGACGCTCCCAGGCGTTCATCGTGCAGAACTGCGCGGCGTTCCCCGAGAACCTGCTGGAAAGCGAGCTGTTCGGCTACCGCAAAGGCGCCTTCACCGGCGCCGATCGCGACCGTGCCGGGCTGTTCGACGCGGCCAATGGCGGCACCTTGTTGCTCGATGAAATCGGCGACATGCCGTTGTCCCTGCAAGCCAAATTGCTGCGCGTACTGCAAGAAGGCGAGATCCGCCCGTTGGGTTCCAACGACACCCACAAGATCGACGTGCGCATCATCGCCGCGACGCACCGGGATTTGGCGGTGCTGGTCAACGAAGGCAAATTCCGCGAGGACTTGTACTACCGCCTCGCGCAATTCCCGATCGAGCTGCCGGCCCTGCGTCAGCGCGAAGGCGACATCCTCGACCTGGCCCGGCACTTCGCCGACAAGGCTTGCGCGTTTCTGCAACGGGATGCGGTGCGTTGGTCCGACGCGGCGCTGGATTACCTGTCCGGTTACGCCTTCCCCGGTAACGTTCGCGAACTCAAAGGTTTGGTCGAGCGCGCGGTGCTGTTGTGCGAAGGCGGCGAGTTGCTGGCCGAGCATTTTTCCCTGCGCATGGAAGCCATGCCGGAGGACAACAGCGGCTTGAACCTGCGCGAACGCCTGGAGCAGGTCGAACGCAGTCTGCTGCTCGACTGCCTGCGCAAAAACGACGGCAACCAGACCCTCGCCGCCCGCGAATTAGGCCTGCCGCGCCGCACGCTGCTGTATCGCCTCGGGCGCCTGAATATCAACTTGGGTGATTTCGATGGGTAGGCAAAAAACCGTCGATTTCACCTCATTCGCTTCTGATAGCGCCGCCCAAACGGGTCGGCGCTTTGTGCTTTGTCTACCCCTGGAGACCCTCTGATGCCTGTTCGTCACTGGCAAGCCGTCCTGCTGACCCTCGTCGTTCTATGCGGCCTCGGCGGCTGTAGCGGCAATTACAAATTCAACGACAACACCTATCGCCCATTGGGTGATCCGCAGGCGGTCAATCGCGGCAAGTGACCGCAAGGAGCATCATCATGGAACTGGTTTTCGAAATGCTGAACACCAAGCAGTTCGTGCCCACGGATTTGTGCCAGAAGACCTTCAAACAGGCTGGTGGCGTGATTGGCCGGGGCGAGGATTGCGATTGGATCATCCCCGACCGCAAGCGTCACCTGTCCAACCACCACGCGTTGATCAGCTACCGCGAAGGCACGTTTTTCCTGACCGATACCAGCAGCAACGGTATCCAGGACAGCGAAAGCGGCGCACGCCTGCGCAAGGGCGAGCCGATGCGCATCGAGCACGGCAGCGTGTACGTGCTGGGTGACTTTGAGATCCGTGCGCGGCTGGTACGCGACCCGGCGACGTTCGACGTCGAAGTCGGCCGTCCGCAGGCGGCGGGCAGCATCATTCCGGACGATGCGTTCCTCGACCTCGACCCGCTCAATGCCCTCGACCAGCAAGAGCGCGTGTACTCGGAAATCGACGAACTGATCTCCCCGAGCACCACCATCGCAGACACCCGTCAGCGCGCCGACTACGCGCGCATCGACATGGAAAGCCTGATGGTGCCGGAACTGATCAATGCGCCGGCAGAGCCAGCACCGGCGCCGCCGCCAAAAGCGGTCGAGCGTCAGAGCGAAGGTTTCTGGGAGCATTTCGGCGCGGCGTTGGGCGTGGACCTCAAGGGCCTCGACCACGACGCGCGCGAAGCCCTGGCGTTGAACGCCGCGCGCCTGCTCAAGCAGAGCGTCGGCGGTTTGCAACAGAGCCTGCGCACCCGCAGCGAACTGAAAAACGAACTGCGCCTGGCCCAGACCACCGTGCAAGGCACCCACAAGAACCCGCTGAAGTTCGCCGTCGATGCCGGCGAAGCGCTGGGCATTCTGTTGCAGGGCAACAAGCCGGGCCAGTTGCCGGCGGAGCAGGCGATCTCCCGTGCGTTCCGTGATTTGCAGGCGCATCAGGTCGCGTTGCTGACCGCCAGCCGCGCCGCCGTTCGCGGCACGCTGGAACACTTCTCGCCGCAACAGCTGACCCTGCGTTTCGAGCGCGACAACAAGCCGTTGCTCGCCACCTCCGGCAGTCGCTGGAGAGCTTACGGGCGTTATCACCAGGCCCTGCGTCAGGACGATGACTGGAGCGAACGCCTGCTGGCCCGCGACTTCGCCCAGGCCTACGAAGAACAGATCCGCCTGATTTCCACCCTACACACCGACCACCAAGGATGATGCGCATGTCTCGCTGCTCGACCGCTTTTTTCAAGACGCTGACTGCGCTCGCTGCCCTCGTGCTGCTGGCCGGTTGCTCGTCGCTGTCGCCGTATTCCACCGTCACCAAACTCAACCTGAAGCTGACCGCCAGCGATCAGTTGAACCCGGACCTCAACGGTCGCCCGTCGCCGATTGTCGTACGCCTGTTGGAGCTCAAGCACCCGGTGACGTTCGAGAACGCTGATTTCTTCAGCCTCTACGAACGCGCCAAGGAATCCCTGGCCCCGGACCTGGTGGCCAGCGAAGAACTCGAACTGCGCCCGGGTGAAACCATCGAGCTCAAGCTCAGCGTGGAAGAGGGTAGCCGTTATGTCGGCGTGCTCGCGGCTTACCGCGACCTGCCGGAAACCAAGTGGCGCTACACGGTGCAAATCACTCCGCTGAAAGTCACCGAAGCTGACCTGACCCTCGATCAGACCGGCATCCGCAATACCCACGAAACGCTCGCCAAGGCGGATGACTGAACATGAATGCTCATAAAGTCATTTGGCAGGAAGGCATGCTGCTGCGACCGCAGCACTTCCAGCACAACGATCGTTACTACGACCACCAGATGAAGACCCGCACCCAGTTGCTGGGCAGTTACACCTGGGGCTTCCTCAACCTGGAAATCGACTTGCAGTTCCTCAACATGGGCAAACTGGTGATCAGCCAGGCCTCGGGGATTCTGCCGGACGGCAGCCTGTTCCAACTGGGCGGCAACACCGAGCCGTTGGCCCTGGACGTGCCGCCGAACACGGGCAACACGCCGATCTATCTGGCGCTGCCACTGGTGACCGGTAACCACATCGAGTCTCGCCGCCCGGAGCAATCCGACGTGCTGGCGCGCTACACCGCGTACGAAGCGGAAGTGGCCGACTCCAACGCCGGCGATGACTCCGCCAGCCAGGTCAGCTGCGGTCGTCCGGACTTCAAATTGCTGCTCGGCGAGCAGCAAAGCGACCAGGCCTACGTGAAGCTGAAGGTCTGCGAAGTGCTCGACACCACGCCCGACGGCGTGATCAGCCTCGACCCGGACTTCGTGCCGACCTACATTCAGGCGCATTCGTCCAGTTACCTGCTGTCGTGCCTCAAGGAAGTCATCAGCATGCTCGGCCACCGGGGCGACACCATCGCCGACCGGATCCGCTCCAACGGCAAGGTCGGTGGCGCGGAAGTCGGCGACTTCATGATGCTGCAACTGATCAACCGCACTGAACTGCTGCTGCGCCATTACCTCGGCCTGGAACAGGTTCACCCGGAAGAGCTGTACCGCACGCTGCTGACCATGCTCGGCGATCTGGCGACGTTTTCCAGCGACAGCAAACGCCCGCGTCTGGACAGCCGTTACCAGCACAGCGACCAGGGCGCGAGCTTCCGCAAATTGATGGAAGCAATTCGTCAGGTGCTGTCGATGGTGCTCGAGCAACACGCCATCGAACTGGTGCTGCAAGCGCGTCAGTACGGGATCATCGTGTCGCCGTTGCACGACCACAAACTGCTGGGCTCGGCGTCGTTCGTGCTCGCGGCCAGTGCCAACTGCGACTCCGAAGAACTGCGCCACCGCTTGCCGGCGCACCTCAAGGTCGGCCCGGTGGAGCGCATCCGCCAACTGGTCAACCTGCATCTGCCGGGCATCAAGGTCAAACCGTTGCCGGTGGCCCCACGGCAGATCGCGTTCCACTCCAACAAAACCTATTTCATCCTCGAACTCAGTTCCGAAGACCTGGCGCAACTCGAGCGCTCCGGCGGCTTCGCGTTCCACGTGTCCGGCGAATTCGCCGAGCTTGAACTGAAATTCTGGGCCATCAGGAACTGACCGACATGATCAAGGACATGGAACACAACCAGGACGACAAAACCGTCCTGCTCGACCGCCAGGGCCACGGCCCGGCGTCGAGTCCGCTGACTGACTTCGCTGCACCGCCGCGTTTCGAACAGCTGGAAGAACGGATGATCTACGCCGCGCGTTTGCGCCCGGCCGAAGCGTTCAATATCAGCCTCAATTCGCTGGTGGCCGCAGCGTCCGACTTGCTGTCGGAAGTGGTGCGGCTCAAGCACAGCGACACCCGCGAAGACCTGTACGCGCTCAACGAGCGACTGACCGCCGGGCTGAAGCTGTTTGAAGTGCGGGCGCTGCACAACGGCGCCGAAAGCAGCCAGGTGATGGCCGCGCGTTACGTGCTGTGCACCGTGGTCGACGAAGCCGTCGTCACCACGCCGTGGGGCAACGAGAGCGAGTGGTCGCAGATGAGCCTGCTCAGCAGCTTCCACAACGAAACGTTCGGTGGCGAGAAGTTCTTCCAGCTGCTGGATCGCCTGTCGAAAAACCCGGTCAAGCACCTGCCGATGCTGGAGCTGATGTACCTGTGCCTGTCCCTCGGTTTCGAAGGCAAGTACCGGGTGCAAGCTCGCGGCATGCTCGAACTCGAAGGCATCCGCGATGCGTTGTATCGGCAGATTCGTCAACTGCGCGGCGACGTGCCTCGGGAGTTGTCGCCGCATTGGGAAGGCTTGAACGATCAGCGCCGCAGCCTGGTGCGCATTGTGCCGGCGTGGATGGTGGTGCTGTTCACCGTGGTCTGCCTGGTGGTGATGTATTCGGGTTTCGCCTGGGTGCTGGGCGAGCAACGCGAAACCGTTCTGCAACCTTATCAGCAGCTTGATCCGGCCGCGGTTAAGCCGCAGTCGCAGCCGTAAACAGGGACGTGTGATGAAAAAGTTTTTCAAGAAAGTCGGCGCATTCCTGCGCCAGACCTGGGTCTGGACCCTGCTGCTGGTGCTGTTCGTCGCGCTGCTGGTGTGGTTCGTCGGGCCGCTGCTGGCGGTCAATGACTACAAGTTCTGGGAAGGTTCGACCTCCCGCCTGCTGACCATCAGTGTGCTGTTCCTGATCTGGGGCCTGACCATGGTCTTCGTCAGCTGGCGCGCCGGTGTGCGCAAGAAGGCCATCGAAGACACCGAAGACGGCCAGGACCGTATCCGCCGTGAAGAGCTGATCGACGAAGAGCAGAAAGAGCTTCGCGTGCGCTTCAAGGATGCGTTGAAAACCCTGAAGACCTCGAGCCTGTATCGCGGCCGCAGCGAGCGCTGGCGCAGTGATTTGCCGTGGTACTTGCTGATCGGCCCGCAGGGCAGCGGCAAGACCAGCCTGCTGGACTTCTCGGGCCTTGAGTTTCCGATCAACAAGATCGACCGCAAGCTGACCCGCGACACCCTCGGCACGCGTCATTGCGACTGGTATTTCGCCGACCACGGCGTGCTGATCGACACCGCCGGGCGCTACCTGACCCAGCCGGATGTCGAAGTCGATGGCAGCGCCTGGAGCACCTTGCTCGAGCTGTTGCGCAAGCGTCGTCGCAACCGTCCGTTGAACGGCGTGCTGGTGACCATTCCGGTGGAAACCCTGCTGTGCCCCGACGAGAAAGACCTCGACACCCTGGCCCGTCAGGTGCGTGCGCGCCTGCAAGACGTGCATCAGAAACTGCACGTCGATGTGCCGGTTTATCTGGTCCTGAGCAAGGCTGACAAGCTGCTCGGTTTCGACGAGTTCTTCGATCAGCTGACTCGCGAAGAAAGCGATCAGGTACTCGGCACCAGCTTCCGCAAAGAGCAGAGCGGTACGGACGTGGCCGTGTTGCGCGCCGAGTTCGAAGAGCTGCTGCGTCGTCTGAACAGCCAGGTGATCATGCGCATGCACCAGGAGCGCGACACCCAGCGCCGTGGTCGCATCCTCGACTTCCCGCATCAACTGGGGCAGATCGGCGAGCGCCTGTGCCTGTTCGTCGACATGGCATTCACCGGCAACCGCTATCAGCGTGTCAGCCAGTTGCGCGGTTTCTACCTGACCAGCGCACCGCACCTGACTCAAGAGATGGACCAGACCACCGCTGGCATCGGCGCGAACCTGGGCATGAACGCTGGCGTGCTGCCGACCCTGCGCAGCGGCCGTTCGCGATTCATCCACCATTTGCTCAGCCGGGTGATTTTCCCCGAGGCCGATCTGGCCGGTCTGGACAAGCGCGAGCGCAGCCGCATCCATTGGGGCCAACGTGCCCTGTACGTGGGCGCACTGGCGGCACTGGCGCTGTTCGGCATGCTGTGGGCGGGCGGTTTCTCGGCCAACTATGAGCGTCTGGAAAACCTGCGTTCCCTGGCGCAAAACTGGAATCAGCAACGCTCGGCCCTGACCGCGCGTGATGACTCCATGGCGGTGCTCAAGACCCTCGACACCAGCTACGCGGCGACCCAGGTCTTCCCGAACAAAGGTGACGTGTCGTACCACGAGCGCGGCGGCCTTTACCAAGGCGAAGACGCCAACCCAGTGGTCAAGAGCGCCTACGAGCGTGAGCTTGAAGCGCAACTGCTGCCACGGGTTGCGACCCTGCTGGAAGGGCAGATCCGCGCCAACATGAATGACCGCGAACGCCTGCTCAACAGCCTGCGTGCGTACCTGATGCTGAACATGAAAGATCGCCGCGACGCCGCGTGGCTCAAGGATTGGGTCGCCACTGACTGGTCCCTGCGTTACGCCGGCAACACCGCGGTGCAGAACGGCTTGAACACCCACTTCGAGCGCTTGCTCAAGCAGCCGTTTATCTACCCGCTGAACGATCAACTGGTAGCTCAGGCCCGTCAGGTGCTACGCAGCGAGTCGCTGGCCAACGTGGTTTACCGGATGCTGCGCGAGCAGGCCCGTAATCTGCCGGAATACCGCCTGAGCCAACACATCGGCCCGCAGGGTTCGTTGTTTGTCGGCACCGATTACGTGATCCCGGGGTTCTACACCCAGCAAGGCTATCAGCAGTACTTCTCGGTGCAGGGCACTGCGCTGGTTACCGATATCCTGCGTGACAACTGGGTGCTGGGCGAAGGCTCGGGCATCAGCGGCATGGACTTGCGTCGCCTGATGGTCGAACTGGAGCAGCTGTACTTCCGCGACTACGCCAACTTCTGGAGCGAAGCGGTCGGCCAGGTGGCATTGCCACCGATCAACGACGCCGGTGAAGGCGCCGAGCAACTGGCGGCTCTGACTTCCGCCAACTCCCCCGTGCTGCAACTGCTGGTGGAAGTGCGCGAGAACACCCGTTTCCCGGTCATCGCAGACAGCGCGGATCAAGCCGCCGATGCGGCTGACAAGCTGGGCGAGAAGGGCGGCAAGTTGGGCAAACTCGCTGCGGCTGCCGCGGACAAAGCGTCGGACATGGCCAAGAATTTGCCGGACACCGCGAAGAAATCCCTGCAGCGTCGCTTCGAACCGCTGCACCGTTTGCTGGATGACAACAACGGCCCGGCCGCTGATTTGACCCCGGCCCTGCAAGCACTCAACGACCTGCAACTGCAACTGTCGAGCCTGGCCCGTGCCAGCGCGCCAGAGCAGGCTGCGTTCGAAATGGCCAAGACCCGCATGAGCGGCCAGCGTGATGCGCTGAGCAACTTGCGCAACGCGTCGAACCGTCTGCCGCGTCCGGTGAGCGTGTGGTTCAACGTGCTGGCTGAAGACACCTGGCGTCTGGTGCTCAACGATTCCTACCAGTACCTGAACCAGCGTTATCAGAGCGAGCTCTACAGCTTCTACGGCAAGGCGATCAACAAGCGTTACCCGTTCAGTGCCCACAGCACCAGCGACGTTGCGATCAGCGACTTCCGCGAGTTCTTCAAGGCCCAGGGCATCGCCGATCGGTTCTTTGATACCTACATGCGTCCGTTCGTCAGTGGTGATCCAGGCAACTACCGCCTGCGCAGCATTGACGGTCACAGCATGCCGATCTCCAAGGTCTACCTCGACCAGATGGCCGCGGCACAAGTGATCCGCCAGAGCTTCTTCTCGATCAACCCGGCCGAGCCGCAAGTGCAATTCAAACTGGAGCCGTACACCCTCGACCCGGCCGTCAGCCGTTCCGAGTTCAAGTTTGGCGACAAGACCATTGAATACCGTCATGGCCCGATCGTGCCGGTGTCGTTCAAATGGCCGACCGACGCTGAAGACGGTCGCACCAGCCTGGTCCTCGACAAAATGGCCGGCCGCCCGATCGGCATCGAGAAGAACACTGGCCCGTGGTCGCTGTTCCGTCTGTTCGACCTGATGCAAACCGAGTACCTGACCGGTCGCGACGTGCTGGTGCTTAAAGCTGACGTGGGTGGCCTGCGCGCCAACTACTTGCTGTCGAGCCAGCGCACGCCGAACCCGTTCGACATGGGCGTACTGCGTACCTTCCGTATGCCGGTGCAGCTCTGATGCTGGTTGCCAGTCCCTGGCGCAGCGCTGCGCGTACCGATCCGGGCAAGGTTCGGGCGCGCAACGAAGATGCTTTCCTCGACTGTCCACAGCAGGGGCTGTGGGTGGTCGCGGACGGCATGGGCGGTCATCAGGGTGGCGACATCGCCAGCCAGTTGATCGTCGCCAGCCTGGCGGAACTGCCGGTGCAGGACGACTTCGACGAACGACTCAAAGGTATTCGCCAGTGCCTGCACTGGCTCAACCGCCGCTTGGGTCAGGAGTTGACCGTCACCGCCGGGCGCCATGACAGCATCATGGGCAGCACCGTGGTGGCGCTGCTGGTGGAAGGCAATCGCGCGGCCTGCATCTGGGCCGGCGACAGCCGCTGCTACCTGTGGCGCGGCCAGCGTTTGTATCAGCTGTCCAAGGACCATTCGCTGCAACAGCAACTCATCGACGAACAGAACATGAGCGTCGAGCAAGCCAAGGCTCATCCTGCCGCCCATGCCCTGACCCGTGCGGTCGGTGCTGCCGAGCAACTGACCCTGGACGTGCTCGAACTCGAGGTCTATCCCGGCGATGCGTTTCTGTTGTGCAGCGACGGTTTGTATCAAGGGCTGACGAGCGATGCCCTGGGCAACGCGCTCAGCCTGACCGCGCCGCACGTTGCGCTGGAGCGTCTGTTCGACGGCGCCTTGCGTGGCTCGGCCCGGGACAATCTGACTGCCGTGGTGATCCGCCAATGACTGAACTCATGCCACCGATCGACGACCTGCTGGTGACCGAGGAAGAAGCCAATAACCTGACTTACTTTGCGTTCGCCAAGCCTCTAAACGGAAAGCCGCATCAGGCCGAGCCTGCGCTGACGCCGACCAGGGCCAGCGTTGGTGAGCTGCCCGACGTGCTGGGGGGGCGTTACCGCATCGAGCGCCTGCTCGGTGCCGGTGGCATGGGCGCGGTTTACCGTGCACGGGACTTGCTGAGCGAACAGTTCGGCGACCCCGACCCTTACATCGCGCTGAAAATCCTCAGCGAAGAATTTGCCGAATCGCCGGACGCCAGCGCCTTGCTCTACAGCGAGTTCGCCCTGACCCGACGACTGCGCCACGATAACGTGCTGCGTTTTCACACCTTTGAAGTGGACACCGACTGCCAGCGTGCCTTCATCACCATGGAACTCATGCGTGGGCTGACCCTGGACAAATTACTCTGCGAGCGGCCCCTGGGCCTGCCGTGGAAAGAACTGCGTGACATCGCGCTGCCGCTGCTCGACGCGCTGGCCTACGCCCACGCTCGCGGCGTGCTGCACGGCGACATGAAGCCGAGCAACGTCATGCTCAGCGAAGAAGGCGTGCGCCTGTTCGACTTCGGCCTCGGCCAGGCGCAAGAGGGCATCTTGCCCGGCCTGCCGCACCTGAGCCGCAACCGCTTCAACGCCTGGACCCCCGGCTACGCCGCCCCCGAACTGCTCGAAGGCCAGCCGCTGTCGGCCAGCGCGGACGTGTACGGCGTGGCCTGCGTGCTCTACGAACTGGCGGGCGGCAAACACCCGTTCCGCCGCTTGCCCTCGACCGAGGCCCGCGACGGCCAACTCGAGCGCGAGCTGCACGCCCCTCGAAATCTACCGAAACACTGCTGGCCAGCCCTGCGAACGGCGCTGGCTTTTGATGCGGCCAAGCGCACCATCACCGCCGCCCAATTGCGTGACGCCATGGGCGCCACTTCGTCTTTGCTGCAACGCCTTCGACTGCGGGCGTAACGGATGACTACCGAACAGGGAGCAAACAATGTTTAACCCAGCTAACGAAACGCATTTCAGCCTGACCGTTGAAGACTACGTCGGCGACCTGCAAGTGTTGTCGTTCACCGGCACCGAAGGCATCAGCCAGCCGTATCGCTTCGACCTGGAACTGGTCAGCGAAAACCCGGACCTGGACCTGGAAAAGCTCCTGCACAAGCAGGCGTTCCTCGCATTCGACCCAAAGGGTTCCGGCATCCACGGCCAGATCTACCGCGTCGCCCAAGGTGATGCCGGCAAACGCCTGACCCGCTACAAAGTCTCCCTGGTGCCGCACCTGCAATACCTGCATCACCGCACCAACCAGCGCATCTATCAGCAGATGTCGGCGCCGAAAATCATCGCGCTGATCCTCGAAGAACACGGCATCAAGGGCAACGCCTACAAATTCCAGTTGAGCCAGCCGTGCCCGGACCGCGACTACTGCGTGCAATACGACGAAACCGACCTGCACTTCGTCCAGCGCCTGTGCGAAGAAGAAGGCATTCACTACCACTTCCAGCACAGCGAAAAAGCCCACCTGCTGGTGTTCGGCGACGACCAGACCGTGTTCCCGAAACTCGGCCAGCCCACCGCCTACGTCCAAGGCAGCGGCATGGTCGCCGACGAGCCAGTGATCAAAGGCTTCAAACTGCGCCTGGAAACCCGCACCGGCCGCGTCACCCGCCGCGACTACGACTTCGAAAAGCCCAACCTGCGACTTGAAGCGGCGTACAAACCCGACGGCGAAAGCACCGAACCGGACCTGGAAGACTACGACTACCCCGGCCGCTTCCTCGACCGCGCGCGCGGCAAATTCCTCAGCCAACGCGCCCTCGAACGCCACCGCGCCGACTACCAGCAAGCCGAAGGCCACGGCGACCAGACCACCCTCGTCAGCGGCCACTTCGTGGAAATGTCCGACCACCCGCGCACCGAGTGGAACGACCTCTGGCTGCTCACCGAAATCGTCCACGAAGGCAAGCAGCCGCAAGTGCTCGAAGAGTCCGTGACCAGCGACACCACCGACAACAAAGACGACTTCCACCAGGGCTACCGCAACCGCTTCCTCGCCACCCCATGGGCCGTGTTCTACCGCCCGGCCCTGGAACACCCCAAACCCCGCGTCCTCGGCAGCCAGACCGCCATGGTCACCGGCCCCAAAGGCGAAGAAATCCACTGCGACCAATACGGCCGCATCAAAGTGCAATTCCACTGGGACCGCGAAGGCCTGGCGGATGACAAAACCAGCTGCTGGATGCGCGTTTCTTCGAGTTGGGCTGGGGATCGATATGGCGCGATCGCCATTCCGCGTATTGGCATGGAAGTGCTCGTCACCTTCCTCGAAGGCGATCCCGACCAACCGCTGGTAACCGGTTGCCTGTACCACAAGGAAAACCTCGTTCCCTACGACCTGCCCGCGAACAAAACCCGCACCGTATTCAAAACCCTCAGCTCACCGGGGGGCGGTGGGTTCAATGAATTGCGGATTGAAGACAAGAAAGGGGCGGAGCAGATCTTTATTCATGCCCAGCGGGATTGGGATGAAAACATTGAGCATGATCAGAAGATTCGGGTGGGGAATGAACGCCACGATACCGTGGAGAAGAACACCTACACCGAGCTGAAGGCTGAAGAACATCGGACCACGATTGCTGATCGCAAGACTGAAGCGCGGATGGATGATCACCTGACGATTGGGCAGAACCAGCATGTGAAGTTGGGGACTGCGCAGCTGACCAGTGCCGGGAAGGAAATACATCTCAAGGCTGGGGACAAAATCGTCATCGAAGCCGGGATGGAGCTCACGATTAAGGCTGGGGGGAGTTTTATCAAGCTCGATGCGGGTGGGGTTACCGTGGTTGGGCCGGTGGTGAAGATTAATGCTGGTGGGTCGGCGGGGAGTGGGACCGGGATTGGGATTAAGCCGCCGGTGCTACCGGGGGCTGCAGATAAGGATAAGGCGGGGAGTTTGATGGATCAGGCGTTGGGGAATTCGCCCGAAGAGCAGATCAAACGCAAACCAAAACGAATGCTCAATTTTTCTGGTTAATCGACATAGACGGCAATCCAAGCCACCAGGGATCAGGATTTAGGTAATTGGTAATGACTGAAACAACAAGCAAAGTAGAGAAATGGTCGTATCCCCTGAAAGTAGGGACAGCAGAAGCGACGGATCCACAGCAGTTTTATAAGGCGCTGGCGAAGGCGAAGGATGGTTACTATCCATTAGGTGCCAACGGTCTTTGGCATGGCGGTGTTCACTTTGATGAAGACACCGGTTTGGTGAGTAATCTGACGGAGGTCAGGTGCATCGCAGACGGTGAAGTAGTGGCTTATCGGATTGACGAGGCATACCCCAAATCAGACTTCGGTTCGACGCATTCTGTTTTTTCAACAGGATTCGTCCTGGTCAAACACCGTCTGGAAGTTCCCATGCCTCCGGCACCAGCACCTGCCTCCGGTACGCCACCTGCGGTACCTGGGCCAAGTCTGACGTTTTTCAGTCTGTACATGCATTTGCTGGACTGGAATACCTACAATTCTCCCCCCGCGACCCCCGCGCTAGGCCGGCCGGCCTTCTGGAGCGGTGGTACGTGGAAGGTCAAGGCAACGGCTAATGACAAGCTTCTGGGGTTGAGGGTTCGGCAGGAGCCACGGGGAAAGCCTGGTTACGGCACTGTGTTAACCGTATTACCCCGCGGCACGGTCGTTGAAACAGGCGAAGAAGATCACGGATGGCTAAAGGTGGTGAGTGTTACTCCTGTTGATGCCAGTCTTCTTCCGGGAACCGGTTGGGTGTTCAAGAGACAAATGACGGCTGGTACAACACCCAATAGCTACGTTATCGGTGACGCTGCGAAAGATGAAATGAACCCGCCTCAAAAAGGCCTTGCCGTTCATGTAACGAATAACCGGACAAGCGCTATAAAAGCAATTCTACCGATTGGAACTCAGGTGAAAATCGGGAGTGACGGGACAAGTGGTAGGTATCAAAAGTTGCTAGAAATTGTTGGCGGTAGTGCTGTCCCTGCGCTGACCGCAACCAATGGCGTGCTCGGCTATGTTTCGACCGCAATGCTTGAAATGAAGAGTGAGCCGGCCGAAAAAAATACTGTCCATGTGCTGGAGCGCCCATTTCCGTTAAAGGCTGGGAGCCTGATTGGTCATGTAGGGAAATATCAGAACCACTCTGACCCCGCCCCCAAAAACCTGCTGCATCTGGAAGTTTTCAGTTGTGAGGACGTCAAGGCATTCACCAATCTGAGCAAGGAGAAGGCTACAGGTTTGCTAGCAGCCGAAAAAACACTGCTCAAGATTTCCAAAGGCAGCGTTTTGGTCACTCATGTACAAGGAATGAGCGCGACAAACCCACCTAAAGTGACGGACCCTCACAAGATAGTTGGATACGATTTTTTGGTGCCTGTCGGAGTACTTGAAGCGTTGCCTGCGGAGAAAAGAATTAAGGTGCCTGTCGTCATGGGGGGAGCTACCACCTACACGCTTTGGTGGCGTTTGGACGGGTTGCTTGGTGATGCCGACGGGAATGAAATCAACGGTTGGTTTGCGGAGCCGGATACTACTTTGTCACGCCACTCGCCCTTTGAGTGGGAAAGCTTCAGTTTTATTGAAGAAACCGTCAGCAATGTGGACCACTTGGCTGCCTTTCTTCATGCACAGGAAAACCTTAATGAAGAGGAGCGAGCAACTTATTTGCCTAATGTCGGAAACGCTAACGACGGTCCTGCGAAGCAGCAGTTGTATAAAATACTGGACAAAAATGGCGATAAAAAGCTGACCCCTTTGGAAATAAAAGAAGCCATAGGTAAGCCTTGGTTCTCTCAGCCTATCTCTCAGATGGTTACGCGCTACGAGAGCGAGTGGCAATACAAACAAGAGAAGTGGGATGCCCTGGATGAGCTAATGGGGCACAGCGACTCGGATCCACATAAGGGGTGGGTTGAAGAGAAGGCGCGGATTGAACGTTTGAGTTGGTGGGATAAACTGATTGGAAAGCATGGAATAACCAGTGATATTAATATTCAACATGTTCATCCAGTTGGGCTAGTCTCAAATTTTCTGACAATAGCATCACCTAGTGTTTGTAAGAAATGCGGGAAAAATATCGCTTTGACACCGCAGTTTATGAGGAAGGTTGTGGCTCCATCGGTATCGGATGCCTTTATTAGCAGTTTTGTCGAAACGGCTAATGCGCAATTTGCGAAATATGAAGTTACTACTTGCACGCAGGTCGCGCTAATATTAGGGCAGGGAAAAGTCGAGACTGGTAGATTCACAAAATTTAGAGAGAGCTTGAACTATTCTCGTGCGACTTTTACTCCTGCTATTTTGTTTGCCTTAGCGCCAACGGCAATCAACAATGGATTTGTCCGTAAAGGGTTAAATCTTACTAATCAGCAGAAATTGCAATATATAGATGATCATTTGTTGGGTAATGATCCTGCATATGGAAAACACAGTTTTGGTAGTAGCGATTATCCAGATAACGACTATCGAGGCCGTGGTCTTCTGCATTTAACACATTATGAAACCTACAGGAGATGTGCCAATGCTATTGGCGTAAGAATCGATGCGACACCATTATTAGCTGAAACCGATGTCTATGCGATCGTTGCGTCGGGTAGCTGGTTCTGGAAGCAGAATAATATTGGAACTATTGCAGATAATGCTTCGTTAGATATTGATTTGAAAATTAAGAAAGTGACAAAAGTAATTAATACCGGGCTTGATCAGCTTGCTCTTAGGAATACCTATAGCAAAGAGATCATGGTCTTAATAAATAGCGATTTTGGTGGGTGTGCTGGATGATATCTCAGAACGTTATGCGCGTATTTTTTGCCGTTGTTCTTTTGGTTGCTCCTTACGCTTTCGCGTGCGATGCCCCTAAAGATTTGACTTATCCGCCGTTTTCGGTAGATGGAGGCTTTATTGTTGTTAGCCCGATTCCAGTGCTTGAGGATGAGGGTAAGCAGAATCCGGAGATGGGGCTTGGCATAAGTTTTCTGAACTGTTCCACCGGTACGCTGAAACTTGTCGCGCGGTTGCCTTATGTTGCGGATCCAGGCGAAGTTCGAGATATTTTTACTGAAAAAGTAGCGAGTGGTGAGAATGAACTATTCGTCATTCATAGTGCGCCGATTCATGCGTTTACCGGAGTAAGTTACGGAAGTGACTACTTCAGTGTTATGGTTTTCCATAAAGTGGGTGAGGGTTACTCTGCTGATAAGGAGTTAACAGGCTACTTTGGAAGTGGAGCCGACGTTTTGTCTCCAGATGAGAATGAAGATAAGCGCATTTATACCTATCCATTTAAGACTCGAGATGTAATTGTTAGTCAGTTGTCATCTAAAAACTACCGTAGCTGGGCGAGTGGTGGCTTGCTTGATCTGGTTGTAAATAGGAAGACATTTATATATTCGTTGATGTCTCCGGCGAGCGTCACAAAAATGTATTTGATTAAGGGGGATAAAGTGAAGCAGGAGGCTATTTCAGCTGGCTGGGTTTCAATTTTGTATACAACGGCTAAGAAGAAAGAAATTCGAGGGTGGGTGCCATGTGAAAATGTCGATGGTTGCTAATGGTTTGGTAAAAGTCTCAATCATCTATTATGTTTAGATGCTTGATAATACTAAAAAGTCGTACTTTGCCCTGTGCTTTATTTTATTTGGGGTGAAGAACGTGAAAGGGGGTGGATGTATTGTCTCAATCCATTCACACCTACTCGTTACTTTTTTGGTTGCCTGTCTTGCGATCGTAATTGCAGATTATCTAAGGTAAATCCTCGTTTTAGTGTGTTTCAAAAATGAACAAAAAGTATGAAAAAATTTTTCTGGTGTCGATAAGTTTGTTTTCCTCTGTGGCTAACTGTGCAGTAATTGCTGAGAGCTATTGCTTCGAACTGTCCACTAAAGTTCTGATTTAGAGCCTTTACGACCAAGTCAGAAAAAATAGCCAGGTGGTTTCGTCAAGTACGCCATATCGAACGTCCCTATTTCTCTAGCGTTGATAGCTTCCCAAAGCGAAGTATTCTACCCGGAGGCACCTTGGAAAAAGACGTAAATGGGGCGAGTTTATTTATGAGGTAGGTTTAACCATCGATATATAAAATATATACTCAGTGTTTGATTTTCATTGTTTTTTTCAACAGTTTTTTGTTTGAGTAGGTTGTTATAATGCGTAAATTTTATTTTTTGTTATTGGTATTTATGCTTTGTAGGGTCTCCGTGGCTCAGGATGATAGCCTCTATCTGCGAGGGACGGTAGTAGATGGACCCTATAAAACGACTGTTGTCGAAAATGCGGAGTTATCGGTTTTGGAAACGGGAGATGCGGAGTATCCCGTGTCTTTAGTCCTCGATGTGAAAAACAACAATGGAGTATCTGATAGGCGGTTAGTTGATAAATATGATATTGCTGGTTCGCCACCTAAGGTCGAATCGATATTTTTTTATCCGGTTCAGGATGTAAATAATGTCTTTGTTTTGGTTTCTTGGGAACTTAACCACAGAGGCATTGGTACCTACGGTACTCTGTATCAGGTCTATGCTTATGCACGAAGTAGTAATGGTAGGTTGATCTCAAATCAATTGATTCAGGCTAATAGGTACTTGAGCGGAATCGATGGCTTTAGTGAGGGTGTGCCACAAACGTTTGCTTATAAAGATGCGGCCTCAATAAAGGCATATGTAAAGAAGCACCTTAATACGCCATAACCCCTTACGAAGGGTGTATTAAAAAACTACAAGGATGATTGGGATGAATCAGTTTGTCAGGCTCATTGTTGGAGCAGTGTTTAGTGGCCTGCTAGGTTTGCCCACTGCGTTTGCGCAGGATGATTGCAACGAGATCACCGTAAGCGAGCAAATTGATAGATGTTCTGATGTCGCGAAGAACGCTGCCGATTCACAGTTGAATACGAGTTACCACCAGCTGATGGCTCGACTCGAAACACAGTTTCGAGTCGAGCCCGACACAGGGACGGCGTATACGGCGAAGGTCAAAGAAGCACAGCGTGTGTGGATAAAACTGCGCGATGCGAATTGTCCGCTCGAAGCGTTTGAGATTAAGCCTGGCACGTCCGCCTATGTAGCGACGGTGAACAATTGCATCGCAAGAATGAGCCGCGAGCGCACAGTCTTTCTGGACAATATTGCGCCCGACATCTTGAGTGGTTCAGCTGTTGGGCGAGGGGCAGACGTCTCGTGTCCATCCCAGAACTTTGCTCAGTTTCTGCCGGCGTTCTCCGCCAGTGCTGAGTCTCAGAAGCGCCTCACTGCGCTGGCGGTGAAGATACTGGTGTTGAAGCGAACAGAAGACCCGGGCCGATTTGAACCTCTTATTACTGCGGAGACGGGCTCCGGTTTAGCGTTTCCGTTGATGGCTGCGATGGGGGAAGGTAAGGCTGAAGGGGTTGAGATCGAACCAGTCGACAACCGTCACGTTAACGTTGTGGATAAACGGGCAGGCAACAGCAACATCAAGATTTTTAACTTTTCTCGAAAGGCGTGCTGGGCGCTTGTGGGTGTTGAAGACTGGTCGATCAGCGAGAAAGAGCTTGTAGTATCCAGTAAGCCCGGAATGAGCCGTACTGAGAACTTCTGTTATCAACGTGCAGAGGGTTTGGGTGGTTTAGGTGCGCTTGAACAATACCGGCTGACTAAAGAATTGCATGAAGCGTCCTTGGAAAATTATGTATGTGCTGCAGAGTCGGGTGATCCACAGGCGAGTCTGTCGGCGGCAAGCTTGAGTCTTTCGCAGATGGCACCTCAGTTGGAAACGAGCAAGCTTGAGGCTCTGTTTAAAGCGGCGGCGACGACATTGCCGACTGGGGCATTGGGTCTCTCCCTTTTTTATTGTAACGGTAACTCCACCGACTATGACGGCCCCTGCCAGCACCCCGAGCAGGCAGAAAGGGAGATCATTCGTGCGGTTTCCATGGGGTCTACAGATGCGATGAACTCTCTGGCTTCCTATTTTGAGAGTGGCGACTTAGGAACGAAGGATATGTCCCGGGCGTTGGCCTGTTATCAATTGTCAGCTAACAAAGGTAATCAGGTGGGTATCAACAACGTGGGGCGCTTGGGATCGCAAGGCACAGAATCGATCAAGGCCAGTCACTGCATTTAAAGCTTCGAGTGCAGACGTGACCAATGCATTTGAATGAAAGAAGGGGACGTTAAGTCCCCTTCGTATTTTTGCTACGCCTTAGCCCGATACTCCGCCGGATTCGGCGAATCAATGTGATCCAGCGCTCGCTCCACCAACAACCGAACCCCATCTGCCAATCTGCTTAGCGCCAAGGCTAAGGAGCGCCGTTCTCCATCAACATCGTTGGCCAGGTTGGCAGCGATGGCGCTGATGGACAGCAGGTCTTCCGAGGCGTTGGCCAGGAGGGCTTCGGTGTCGATGTCGGGGGAGACGGTGAAGAGTTTGCCTTTGCGTTTGGGTTTTTCGTTGGGTGGTGGGGCGAAATGGTGGTCGAGGGCGCGTTCGGCGGCTTCGTGGAGTTTCTTCGAATCGAGGGATTCGTAGGGGGATGTGGCTTCGTTTTCTGGTGGATTGGGTGTTGGCTTGATCATAGGTGTTATCCCGTAATTATGGAGCCGACACCATTTCGCTTGCACTTCGAAAGAGGTGGCAGCTGTGCATAGGTGTGCAAGACCGGCGGGATTACCCGGCAGACCCGAAGGTCTCCCATACACAACTGCCATAACGGTTCGCGAGCATAGGAAAATGCTCGATGAATTGCCATAACCATTGTGTATCCCGCCGGACTTGCACGTCCGAGTCACCGATTTTGCGGTGACGAACAGAGGTTATCGGTGAAGGTGATGGCTGCCTAGTTCATGAACAGCCCGGCGTTTTGAAGGAAATTTCCCAGAGGTTTGAGGGCATCAAGATCAAAAGATCGCAGCCTTCGGCAGCTCCTACAGAAATGTGTTTCTTCAGGTGTAGGGCGGGTGTTGGGGTGTGACGCGGAGCGTCATGGGATGTATTACCACACGGGAGCGTGGGTACGATCAAGGTGGAGGCGGGGAAAGCGTGACTTGGCGGTCATCATGCGGGAAAAGCGGTTCATCTTCTTCTAACGCAACCCCATGGTGGCGTTCCGGCTTGAAGCGGCTACACTGCGCCAGCCGTTCATTTTTCTTTTGAGGCTATGCGTATGAAATTTCGTTTTCTTTTGTGGATGCTGGGTTTGTTGATGGGTAAGGCCAGTCGGACTAATCCTGCGTTTCAGCAGCAGTTGGGTGACAAGGCGCTTGTATTCCAACTACAGACCCTGGACGGGAAAGTGGCGCGGCATTTCTTTGTGAAGGATCAGCGCATTACCAGCAAGTCGGGCGTGTATGCCGAGCCGGCGTTTGCGATTGCCTTTAAAGACGCGGCGTATGGTTTTGCCACGATGCAGGCGAAGAACAAGCAGTTGGCGTTTATGACGGGGATTCAGGACAAGTCGATTCAGATCAAGGGCAACGCGGCGTTGGTGATGTGGTTTCAGGGGTTGACCAAGTATTTGAAACCGAGAAAGAAGCCTGTCGCCATCCGTTGATTCAAACGCGGGTCATCGTAGAGTTGGCTCGGTAAGCCATGGATATGTCCAGTGAGGACAATAGAACTGTCATTACTGATAGGTGCTTTGCGGCGTCTATGCATGCTCCACTGGGTGTTCATAGTCTCTAACGGACTGTCAATCGCCTTGATGGAGCAAGAACATGGATTATGCACAATCAACAAAAGAAGCGGGTACGTTGGATCCTACTTTCGGGGATAACGGAATGGTGCTCCTGCCGCTACCAGGAATCAGCGGCTACATACCAAGCGCTTTTCATGCTTCGCCTGATAAGAAATTACTTATTGCGTTGCGAGCAAACGTTTCAGAGAAGGTTCCAGCCAAAGTAGTTCGGGTGAATGAGAATGGAACAATAGATACAACGTTCGGCATCGAGGGTGCGGCTAACGTGCCTTTAGAGGATGACTTATGGTTAGTACCGAGCGCGCTGTATCCGGCGCAAAGCGGTGGGTGGATCATTACTGGCACTGCCATTCGCGCAACGGAAGAGGGAGAGGATAATCCCGATCTGGCTGTTATAAAGCTCAAGGATGATGGTCAATTAGATGACGCCTTCGGAACAAGAGGTAGGCTCATCATCACTATTGCTGATCTCGGACTTGAAGCAGCAAGTGGCGTCAAATTTAAGCCTCGTAGGGATGCCGAGAAAGCGAGTGACGACGCTATGGTGGCAGGTACTATCGGTGGGGCTGATATTCGGTTGCAAGACGACAAGATTGTATTGGTCAGTACTGTTTTTTTTGGATTCGACAATTTGAGAGGGCTGGTGCTACGTCTTCATTCAAATGGCAAGTTCGATACGAGTTTCAACAAGACTGGTTTTGTGTTCATCGAAGTCCCTGATCATCCCGCTGCTACTAATTATGCTCACGGCGTGAAAGTTCAGCCTGATCTCAAAGTACTGGTTTGTGGCAATGTTTTCAGGAGCGAAGGCGAGTATCCAGACGCTTATTTAATGCGCTATAACCGAGACGGTACTGTCGACACTACGTTTGGGGCCGCTAAGAATGGAGTGGTGATTATCTCCGATAGCAAAAAATGGCTTGAACTTTATTCGATAGCACTCAAGCCAGATGGCGGAGTCGTCGCTGCAGGTCACTCTGCCATGGATAAGGCGTTAATTATCGCCCTTGACGCCAACGGTAGCTTCAATCTTGCGTTCAATCAGGGGCAGCCTTTGTTCTCTGGCTTTTTGAGGAACCTTTCTTGGTTTCGGTCCATCTTGCAGCAAGACGGAAAAATCATAACCGTTGGGGTAAGTAATTCGGCACAGTTCCCCACCAATGCTGCAACGGTTACTGCGCGTTTTGATGCTCACGGCAAGCTGGATGAAACCTTTGCGGGGCAAGGCTGGACTTTGATCGATAAGGAGCTCAGCCATGCTATATACCGGGATTCTGCGCTGATGCCGGATGAGCGCTTGGTTGTGTGCGGTTTTTTTATGGGTGCTGCTTCGGGGTATGTGGCACGTTATCTGGGAGGAGAGTCAGTTCGATAGCATCGGCGGGAAGGCCAAGTCTAAGGCTTGAGCTTCTTCAGGTAGGCTGAGGTGAATTCTTCGCGGGCAAGCCTCGCTCCTACAGGGTTTTGGTGGCCCGTAGGAGCGAGGCTTGCCCGCGAAGCTTTTAGGCTTGGCTGAATTGTGAGGTGTCAACACCGGTTGAAAACTGACCCACCCCGGCGATGTTTGAAGTCTGTTTATAGTCGTGATGAAGCCGTTTCTCTTGGCACCACCTGACCCGATTTTCAGCTTGTCCTTCGGTCGGGGGATTCAGGACAAGTCGATTTAGATCAAGGGTAATCCGGCGTTGGTGATCTGGTGAGGGTTAGAAGTTCGTGGCTCGATTAGTCGGTAATGTGGCTCAGGATGACTATTAAACTGTCATTTATGTCAGGTGATATCCGTTTAGTCGCCGTGCTTCACTGTGGTTGATGGTCCTTGATGGACAATTTTCTCAACACGATGGAGCGCGGTCATGACTCAGGCACAGCAAGCAGCGGGCACTCTTGATCCGGCCTTTGATATGAATGGCGTGGTCACACTGCCGTTCGGCGACGTAGTTGGCAGCATTCCCGCTGCCGTTCTCGCCCTGCCCGATAACAAATTACTCGTCGCGGTAGCCACCACTAAGCCACAGAACGCCCCCGCCAAGATTGCACGGCTGGAAGAAGACGGCAGCCTCGACCATACGTTCGGTATTCAGGGCATCGTTGAAATCCCTTTTGATAACGGAACGTGGTTTTCGCCCCGTCACCTGCATCCGCTGACGAATGAAGGATGGCTGATCACGGGTACTGCCGAGCGCGAAACGGAGCCAGACCGTGTGGATATGGCGGTCGTGCGCCAGCTCAAGGACGGCACGCTGGACACCACCTTCGGTAAGGACGGTAAAGTCACCCTCAACATCAATGACCTTATCGGCCCGTCTTCTGGTGCGCGTATCCTGACCCACCGCCATGACAAAAAAGGTGACGACAAGTTAGCTGAAAGCGCAGGTGGTGTCGGTGCGACCGCCATCGCTAAACAGGACGGAAAGATTGTTCTGGTCAGTACCGTTCTTTTTGAGTTCAACAATCTGAAAGGGATTGTGATTCGACTGAACAAGGATGGCTCGCTGGACACGAGCTTCAACCTCAAAGGCTTCTTACTGGTTAAGTTACCGGGCATCGAGCATGTTTGGAACCAAGCTTCCGGTGTGGCCGTCCAGCAGGACGGCAAAGTTCTGGTATGTGGTGATTTCAGCAGAGAGCGCTCAGGTGAACGGCCTGGTGCTTATGTAATTCGCTATGACCAGGACGGTTACGTCGATGCGGGTTATGGCGACAATAAGAACGGCGTTGTGACCATCATTGACAGCAGTCGATGGCTTAATCTTGGCTCAATGGCCTTGAAGTCTGACGGTGGGGTTGTAGCAATGGGGAGCGCAGAAAGCGATCGCCGCCGCGAGGGACTGATTGCCTCGCTAAACCCCAGCGGAAGTTTCAATCTTGTTTTTAACAACGGCAAACCACTGTTCTCCAATCTCACGGAGCACGGTGTTTCCTGGCAGTGTTGTGTTCTGCAAACTGATGGAAAGCTGGTTGTCAGTGGCCAAGGTGGAGGCGTGTATGTTGACGAAAATAGTTCGGTCGTGACTGCGCGTTATGCTCCCGATGGCTCTCTGGATGTGGAGTTTGCGGGTAAAGGATGGGCAGTCATCAACGATGAAAGCGGTATCGATTTGTTCAGGGGGGGCACAGCTATGGCGGATAATCGGGTGGTTGTTAGCGGTTATGTCGCCTTTGGTCCTATGCCTCCTCCGGGGTATGTGGTGCGCTACCTGGCTTGAGGTCGTCAGTTATACCGAGGTGGATTCTTCGCGGGCGAGCCCGCTCCCACAGGGATCGACTAAATCCTGTGGGAGCGAGGCTTGCCCGCGAAGCTTTTCAGGGTTGGCTGAATTGCGAAGCCAGTTCGCGCAGCAGAACTTCCGCTTCAAGCACTTTGCTGACGACGTCGTTAGCTTTGTCGCGAGTCAAGCCAACACGCTCCAGCAACGCATCCGGAATGTCTTCATCCGGCCCAGACCCAATCCCGCGACTACGTAGCAAACGCACCGCCAGGCATACAAGATTCGGATACTCGGCGTAGTCGCCGTCGTAGCTCGGGTCGTGCTGGAAGCGCAGGGCGGTGGCCAGTTCTTCGGGCATGTCCCAGTAGCGCATCAGCCATGAGCCGATCTGTTCGCGGCTGATGCCTAGCAGGTGTTGTTCCACGTAGCTGTGGCACAGGTGCGGGTTGACCTCCAGGTGGCGGCAGATCAGCGAGAAGTGCGGCGGGAAGACGTGGGCCAGCAACAAGTAGCCGAAGTTGTGCAGCAGGCCGGCGAGGTAGGTCAGGCCGGCTTCCGGGCGCTGGGCGCGGGGCATGGCGCGGGTCAGGCCTTCGATGACGGCGGCGGTGTAGATCGATTGCTGCCAGTACGGCGTGGTGTGTTGCGGGTGGTCTTTGGGCAGGCTCAGGGTTTTGCCCAGGGCCAGGCCCAGCGCCAGGTTGATCACCAGGTCGAAACCCAGCACCCGGACGATCGCGTCTTCCACTGAACGAATCTTGCCCGGCGAGGCGTAGTACGGCGACGCTGCCCAGCTGACGACTTGTGCGGCCAGGGCCGGGTCGGTTTCGACCACGCCGGTGATGTCGTCGATGGTGGCGTTGGGGTCGACCCGCAGTTTGATGATTTTCTGCGCGGTCTCGGCCAGCGGCGGAATCTCGATGGTCTCTTCCAGGCGCTGCTGAATGCGCCGCGCGGTGAACGCTTGCACGGCCTGGGTGATTTCCTCGCGGTCATCGTGAGGGCGGTCGAGGTTCGGGCGGATGCGGGTCACGGCTTCGCCGAAATTGCCGGCGCTGGCCTTGGTGAGCATGGTTTTGAAATCGTCGCTGGTGATTTCCAGCAGCACGCCCGGCTCGCCCGAGTTGATCAGCAACTTCGGTTCGCGCAGCAGGCTTTCTTCATACAGGCACGGTGAGCTGGTGAGTGCCGGCAGGCCGGGCAGCAGGCTCAGGCTGTGTTTGCCGAGCATCTTTACCTGGCGTTCGGTGGGTACAGCCGTCAACCGGCGGCCAGTGAGTTCGGCGAGGCGGTTGAGGTCCAGCAATTGGTTCTGGGGAAACAGCACCATGAGTGCGCCGACGGCATCGTCCAGCAAAACGGCCTGCACTTTGCGCGCGGCGTTCAGGCCGTGATGGTCGAGGACTTCTTCATAGGCGATGCCCAGCTTGCCGAGCAGCAGTCGAATAACAGACGGAGCGTGCGGGGTTTCGGGGGCGAGGGCAGCTTCTGTCATGGTCTGTATCCGTTTTCAAACAATTGCAGGAGTATAACCAGCTTGTTTAAAGGCAGGGTCCAGAAACTGCGACAGTGCTCACACTTGGCCGTATTGCTGCCCATGGCGTAGCCAGCGATCGAGCAGCGGGCTGACGTGATCCGGCCAGCGCTCGAGCAACGCCTGGGCGGCATCGCGCACGGCGGGCAGCAAATCGGCGTCGCGCATCAGGTCCGCGACCTTGAATTGCAGCAGACCGGTCTGGCGCGTGCCGAGCATTTCGCCGGGGCCGCGCAGTTCGAGGTCTTTTTCAGCGATGACAAAACCGTCGTTGGTTTCGCGCATGATGCCCAGCCGCTGACGGCCGATCTGCGACAGCGGCGGATGGTAAAGCAGCACGCAATGGCTGACGGCGCTGCCCCGACCGACACGGCCACGCAGTTGGTGCAGCTGCGCGAGCCCGAGGCGCTCGGGGTTTTCGATGATCATCAGGCTGGCGTTGGGCACGTCGACGCCGACTTCGATCACCGTGGTGGCGACCAGTAGTTGCAGGTTGCCGGCCTTGAATTCGGCCATCACCGCAGCTTTCTCGGCGGGCTTCATGCGGCCGTGGATCAAGCCGACTTTCAACTCGCCGAGGGCGGCGGTGAGGTCTTCATACGTGGTTTCGGCGGCCTGACAGGTCAGCTCTTCAGACTCTTCGATCAGCGTGCACACCCAATAGGCCTGTCGCCCTTCGGCACAAGCGCCGCGCACCCGTTCGATCACTTCAACGCGCCGGGTGTCGGTGACCAGCACCGTGTTTACAGGCGTACGGCCGGGCGGCAGCTCGTCGAGGATCGAGGTGTCGAGGTCGGCGTAGGCGCTCATGGCCAGCGTCCGGGGAATCGGCGTGGCGGTCATGATCAACTGGTGCGGACACATCCGCCCGCCGACGCCTTTCTGCCGCAATGCCAGGCGCTGCTGCACGCCGAAGCGGTGTTGTTCGTCGATGATCGCCAGCGCCAGGTTCTTGAACTGCACTTCGTCCTGGAACAGCGCGTGGGTGCCGACCACCATGGGCGTACCGTTGGCGATTTGCTCCAGCGCGGCGACGCGGTTTTTGCCCTTGAGCTTGCCGGCCAGCCACGCGACTTCAATGCCCAGCGGTTCGAGCCAGCGCTTGAAGGTGATGAAGTGCTGCTCGGCGAGAATTTCAGTGGGCGCCATCAATGCGACTTGGTAACCGGCCTCCAGCGCCTGAAGCGCGGCGAGGGCGGCGACCACGGTTTTGCCGGCGCCAACGTCGCCTTGAATCAACCGCAGCATCGGCTCGTGCTGACTGAGGTCGTAAGCGATTTCGTTGCCGACCCGTTGCTGGGCGCCGGTCGGCGTGAAGCCGAGGTTGGCCAAATACTGAGCGGGCAGCTTGGTGGCTTTCGGCATGGCCGGCGCGCGCAGGGCACGCATGCTCTCGCGCAGGCGCTGCTGAGACAGTTGATGGGTCAGCAGTTCTTCGAAGGCCAAACGGTGTTGGGCCCAGTGATGACCGAGGGCGAGTTCGTCGACATCGGCATCGGCGGGCGGGTGATGCAGGTAGCGGATCGCATCGGCCAGCGGCGCCAGTTGATAGTCCCGGGCCAGTTCGGTCGGCAGCCAGTCGGGCAGGCTGCTGGGGCCGAGCAGGGTCAGGGTTTGCATGCACAGTTGGCGCAAACGCTGCTGGGTCAGGCCTTCGGTGAGCGGGTAGACCGGGGTCAGGGTTTCATCCACCGGCGGCGGCTCGTCGCCGGTGATGGCGCGGTATTCCGGGTGGTAGATCTCCAGCCCCGACGCACCGGGCCGCGCCTCGCCGTAGCAGCGAATGCGCGTGCCGCGTTTGAGGCCTTCTTTCTGGGCGTTGCTGAAATGGTAGAAACGCAGGCTGAGCCCGCCGGTGCCGTCCTGCAGACGAACAACCAGACTGCGGCGCCGGCCCATGACCACGTCGGCGCCGCTGACGGTGCCTTCGATCACGGCGTCCTGGCCCGGTCGCAAATGGCCGATCGGGACCACACGGGTGCGATCCTGATAACGCAGCGGCAGGTGGAACAGCACGTCCTGGAGATTCTCCAGGCCGACCTTGGCCAGTTTCTCGGCCATGGCTTCGCCGACACCCTTGAGTGCCGTCACCGACACTTGCGACAACTCGGTCATGACAGCGACTTAACCGGCCACCACCGGCGCGGGCGGCTTGGCCACCGAGCACAGGCGAATGGAGTCGGCGAGGATTTCAATCGCTTTCGGCCGCGGGAAGCTCGCGCGCCAGGCGATGGCCACGGTGCGGAACGGCACGGGCGCGCTCAGTGGTCGCACTTCGATCACGCCGGGCGCGTAGTGATGGCTGTCCACCGCCGACAGCGGCAGGATCGAAATGCCCAGGCCGGAGGCGACCATGTGGCGAATGGTTTCCAGTGAGCTGGATTCCACCGTGGTGTGTTTGGCGCCGTCGTTGCCTTTGGCCAGGGTCGGGCAGGCTTCCAGCACTTGATCGCGGAAGCAGTGGCCTTCGCCGAGCAGCAGCAGGCTCTTGTCGTTGAGCAGGGCGGCGTCGATGGTTTCTTTTTGCGTCCACGGGTGCTGGGCCGGCATCAAGACGTAGAACGGCTCGTCGTAGAGCTGCAAGGTCAGCACGTCGGCTTCGTTGAACGGCAGGGCGATGATGATCGCGTCGAGCTCGCCGTTGCGCAGTTTGTCGCGCAGCACGTGGGTGAAGTTTTCTTCGATGTACAACGGCATCTGCGGGGCGACCCGGTGCAGTTGTGGAATCAGGTGCGGGAACAGGTAGGGGCCGACGGTATAGATCGCGCCGACTTTCAGCGGGGCGGTCAGCTGGTTCTTGCCGGCCTGGGCCAGTTCGCGGATGCCTTGGGCCTGTTCCAGGACTTTCTGCGCCTGGGCGACAATGCCTTCGCCGACCGGGGTCAGGCGCACGGCGCTCTTGCTGCGCTCGAAAATCAGCACACCGAGTTCGTCTTCAAGCTTTTTCACGCCCACCGACAGGGTCGGCTGACTGACGTGGCAACGCTCGGCCGCGTGACCGAAGTGCTGCTCTTGGGCGAGGGTAACGATGTAGCGTAATTCTGTGAGAGTCATAGCAAGCGTCCATGAAGTTGCGAGCCAAGCATACCGGCTGCAATCGATAGACGCACGTTATCAGACTGAATGTGCTGAGTGACACAGGGCAATGCGTGTTTGGCGTTTCCAGATATGCAAAAAGGCACCTTTTGGTGCCTTTTATGGTTGTTACATAACCCTGTGGGAGCGAGCCTGCTCGCGATGGCGGTTTAACAGTCAATGGAGATGTTGAATATTATGGCCTCATCGCGAGCAGGCTCGCTCCCACATTGGTTCGGCGGTGTTTTAACGGCGACGTTCCAGCGAGTAAACAAACGGTGCAGTAATCTCGATGGAGCCGTTGGTCAGCATATCAGCCGGTGGCTTGGGCAGCGGTCGGGCATCACGGATCATTTGCAAGGTGGCCCGGTCCAGATCGGCGTTGCCGGAGCGGTCCACCAGTTCGAATGACAACACATTACCTTCAGCATCCACCACGAAGCGCAGGCGGTTTAAACCTTCCTTGTTGCGCATCCGTGCAGCGGCCGGATATTTCTTGTGTTTGGCCAGATGAGCGAGCAATTCGCTTTGCCAGCTGGCCTTGGCCGCTTGCTGCGCCGGTGATGGCCCCGGTGCCGGCTGAGCGGATTTCTCCGTCGGTGCCTGGGTCGGTTGCGCGTCGCTCGGTTTTTCCTCGGAGGGTTTCTCCTTCGGCGGCTCCGGCTTTTTCTCCACAGGCTTGGGCGGTTGAGGCTTGGGCTTGGGTTTGACCGGTTTCGGCACGGCAATCTCGGCCTTCGGCGCTTCAGCGAGTTTCGGCAGCGGCAGCTCTTCCACTGGCGCCGGTGGCTGCGGCGGCGTGATCACTTTCGGTGGGGCGGGCGGTGGCGGGGCCGGAAGCGGCGCCAACTCGACCATCATCGCTTGCGGCGGCAGTTCGATCGGCGGGCGCGACGTCCAGTTCAGCGCCAGCGCAATGGCCAGCGCATGGACGCCCAGCACCACGGCCAGGCTCGCGCTGTAACGCGTCAGCTTTTGGCGCGTGTTGATCATTTCTTGACTGCCGTCTCGAGTCCGACCAGGCCTACCTTCAGGTAACCGGCGGCGCGCAGGGCGTCCATCACGCTCATCAGGTCGCCGTAGTCCACGCCTTTGTCGGCCTGGAAGAAGATCGTCGTGTCTTTCTTGCCCTGGGTCTTGGCGTCGAGTGTGGCGCCGAGTGCTGCGGCCGTCACTTCGTCTTCGCCGAGGAACAGGCGCTGATCGGCTTTGACGCTGAGGAACACCGGCTTCTCTGGCCGCGGCGCCGGTTTGGCGGTGGAGGCGGGGAGGTCGACCTTGATGTCCACGGTGGCCAGTGGCGCCGCCACCATGAAGATGATCAACAGCACCAGCATCACGTCGATGAACGGCGTGACGTTGATTTCGTGGTTCTCGGCCAGATCGTCGTCTGCGCCTTCTTTCAAATGCAGGCCCATGGCCGATTACCCCACTTTCACCATGTGCGGTTGCGAGCTGCGCTCGGTCGGCTGGTGGTCGAGGTCACGGCTGACCAGCAGCAGGACTTCTGCCGAGGCGTCGGACACTTGTGCCTTGTAACCGGCGATGGAGCGGGCGAAGACGTTGTAGATGACCACCGCAGGAATCGCCGCAACCAGGCCCAGCGCGGTCGCCAGCAGGGCTTCGGCGATGCCGGGGGCTACGACGGCGAGGTTGGTGGTCTGGGTTTTGGCGATGCCGATGAAGCTGTTCATGATGCCCCACACGGTGCCGAACAGGCCGACGAACGGCGCGGTAGAACCGATGGTGGCGAGCACGCCGGTGCCGCTGCTCATGTTGCGACCGCAGGCTGCGACGAGGCGCTCGAGGCGGAAGCTCACGCGCTCCTTGATGCCTTCCTTCTCGCGGCTGTTGGCCGACAGGCGCATTTCTTCCAGCGCGTCATGGACCAGCAGGTTGGCGAGGGTGCCTTCCTTGGCCGCTGTCGCGCTGGCTTCTTTAAGGGTGGCGGCTTTTTTCAGGTGGACGATTTCAGTGCGCAGACGACGTTTGGCGCCCATCAGCTCGAAGCCCTTGGCGATCCAGATGGTCCAGGTGATGATCGAGGCGATGGCCAGGCCGATCATCACGATTTTCACGATGATGTCGGCGTTCTGGTACATGCCCCATGGCGACAGGTCGTGGGCCATGCCCAGCGAGTTGTCTTCTTCCTGCGGCTCGTTCATCTTCTTCGCCGCTTCACCGAACTCGGCTAATGCTTTTTGTACTTCCGGAGGCAGGGACGAAGTATCGACACTGCCGTCAGGATTTCTCGGTACGTTCGGTGTTGCCTGGGCCGAAGGCTCATGGGCGGCGGGTACCGGGGCTTCATCAGCGAAGGCGGCGACCGGTGCGAGCATCAGGGTAAGCAGCAGGGCGGCCAGAGCACTCCAGGCGCGAGGTCGTTTGGTAGGCGAAGCGGGGAATTGATTGGGTGTCATGCTGGCCGGACCTGAGAAAGAAAAACAGTAGATGCTCTTCCAGGCCTCGTGAGGCCGAGAACAAAAGTGGCTGGCATTATTGCAATTAATTCTTGTTAACAAAAGTAATAGCGTCTCTTTTTTTCTTCCATTGCTAGCTGCTCATCCATTTCGGGCGCTAGTCTGTACCTTTCTTGAGGGAGTTTTCTGATGTCCGCGCCTTCTGTTCTGATCGCCGGTTGCGGCGATGTTGGCAGTCGTCTGGCCACGCAATTGTTGGCCGGGCACTGGCAGGTATATGGTCTGCGCCGCAATGTGTCGCGCTTGCCTACCGGTGTGGTGGGCGTTGCAGGTGACTTGTTCAGTGCGCAATGCCCGGCTGACTGGCCGACCGCGCCGCTGGATTATCTGGTGTACAGCGCCGCCGCCACCGACCACGACGAGGCGGGCTATCGCGCTGCTTATATCGAGGGTATGCAGCATGTGCTGGGATGGTTGAAGCAGCACGGTCAGCAGCCCAAGCGCATTCTGTTTGTGTCCAGCAGCAGTGTTTACGGTCAGCAGAACGGCGAGTGGATTGATGAAACGTCGCCGACGGTGGCGGGTGGTTACTCAGGTCGTTTGATGCTGGAGGCTGAACAAGTGGCGCGTGACAGCGGCATCCCGGCCAGCATCGTGCGCTTGACCGGTATTTATGGTCCGGGTCGAGAGTGGCTGTTGACTCAGGTCCGTCGCGGCTATCGCGTGGCAATCGATCCACCGTTGTACGCCAACCGCATTCATGTCGATGACGCGGCGGGGTTGCTGGCGTTTCTGCTTGAGGCGGATCGGCGTGGTGTGACGCTGGATGATGTTTATATAGGCGTCGACGATGCGCCCGCGGCATTGGCGGAGGTGGTGGGCTGGTTGCGTGAGTATCTGGGCGTGACCGAATGGGCCGAGGATGCGAGCGTGCGTCGTGCCGGCAGCAAGCGCTGCAGCAATGCCCGGGCGAAGGCGTTGGGTTGGGTGCCGAACTATCCGAGTTTCCGCGAAGGCTACGCTGCGATCCTAGAAGGTCGCTGCTGACTACACTCCAAAACAGCTGTGGGAGCGAGCCTGCTCGCGATGGCGGCTTAACAGTCAGCGATGATGTTGAATATTATGGCCTCATCGCGAGCAGGCTCGCTCCCACATGGGGTCTTTGGTGGTTTCAGAACCGGGTTACTGCTTTTTCAGCAACCACTTGCGATCACCCGGCGTAAACGAAGGCATTTCGTCCGCCAGTGCGGTGTTCACGGTCTGGAAAATCTCCAGTTCTTTGCCCTTGCGCGCAAAGATCCAGGTATTGCCCTGGCCGTTCGCTTGCAGCCAGATGTTGTCGTTGCCACCGCTCATCGACGCGCAATCGCCCGCCAGGCAGAGGGCATAACGATCCGCACCGGGCAGGCCGGCAACTTGGCCGTCGGCCTGGAATTGCACGGTATTGCCTTCGCCCGGGCCGCTGAGAATTTTCCAGCTGCCACCCATATAAGCCGAATACAGCGCTCGCTCGAAACTTGCACCAATCGGTGCGCCTTCCGGTGCCGGGGCCAATGCACGGTCGAAGACTTGCTCCGGTTCGTTGTCATTGGCGGCCTGGCTCAGTCGCTTGCCATCACGCTTCAGCTCGCTGGCGGAGCTGCCATAAAAGTCGACTTTCCAGGCGCCGGACTCTTCGCCCAGCAGCTTGCCTTCGACATTTTCAAAGCCGTTGGTGTAGCGGGCCTGACCGGCTCTGGTGTTGACGTCCCATTCCAGGTTCGGACCATAGGCCTGGAGCGCTTCCCGCAGGGGGCCGCCTTTGGAAGCAGCATCGATCGCCGACTGATTGATCCAGGTGCCGCTGATATCACGGTCGGCAGGGTTGCTGGCACAACCGCCCAAAAGTAGGGCGAGCAGCGAGAGAACAAGCGCTTTGCGCATGGTGGAATCCTTTCAGAACGCTTTTATACATACGGCAGCGGCGCAGCCTTTAGTGGGCTGCGCCGGACGTATTACTCGATGACCAGAATGGCATCCATCTCAACCTGCGAACCCTTTGGCAGGGCCGCTACGCCGATGGCGGCGCGGGCTGGGTAAGGCTGGTCGAAGTACTTGCCCATGATCTCGTTGACCTTGGCGAAGTGGCTCAGGTCGGTGAGGAAGATGTTCAGTTTGACGATGTCCTTGAACGAACCACCGGCCGCTTCAGCCACGGCTTTGAGGTTCTCGAACACCTGGACGGTCTGGGCTTCGAAGCCTTCAACCAGTTCCATGGTTTTTGGGTCCAGAGGAATCTGACCCGACATGTAAACGGTGTTGCCGGCCTTGATCGCCTGGGAATAAGTACCGATGGCGGCCGGGGCCTTGTCGCTGGTGATAACAGTCTTGGTCATGTATGACTCCTTGTAATGGATGGGCTACGCGCGCATGCGGGTGATGCGAATGACCCCGGTCAGGGCGCGCAGTTTCTTGATCACGCGGGCCAGGTGCACGCGGTCGTGCACGCTGACCACCAGTTGGACCACGCTGATACGACCGTCGCGTTCGTCCATGCTGATTTTTTCGATATTGCCGTCGGCCGCGTTGACGCTGCTGGCCAGCAGGGCGATCAGGCCGCGCTGGTGTTCCAGTTCGACGCGCAGCTCGACATTGAATTCGCCGGTGACATCCTTGGCCCATGAGAGCTGGATGCATTTTTCCGGGTTGTGGCGGATTTCGCTGATGTTGCGGCAGTTGTCCAGGTGCACCACCATCCCTTTGCCGGCGGACAGGTGCCCGACAATCGGGTCGCCCGGGATCGGCGTGCAGCACTTGGCGTAACTGAGCACCAGACCTTCGGTGCCACGAATCGCCAGCGGACCTTCCGGGCTCGGCAGCTGTTCGCCTTCGCCAAGCAGGCGACGGGCGACCACGTAAGCCATGCGATTGCCCAGGCCGATGTCTTCGAGCAGGTCTTCGATCAGTTCGAGGCGGTATTCGTGGAGCATCAACTGGACGCGCTCGGCCGGGACTTTTTCCAGGGAGCTGTCGAAGCCGTTGAGCACCTTGTTCAGCAGGCGTTCGCCGAGGCTGATGGATTCGGAACGGCGTTGCAGTTTCAGCGCATGGCGGATGTGCGTCCGCGCCTTGCCGGTGACCACGAAGTTGAGCCATGCCGGGTTTGGTCGCGCGCCCGGGGCGCTGACAATCTCGACCGTGGAGCCGCTTTGCAGCGGTTCGGACAGCGGCGCAAGACGACGATTGATCCGACAGGCAATGCAGCTGTTGCCCACGTCGGTGTGCACCGCGTAAGCGAAGTCGACCGCCGTGGAGCCTTTGGGCAGCTCCATGATCCGGCCTTTGGGCGTGAACACGTAGACCTCGTCCGGGAACAGGTCGATCTTCACGCTCTCGATGAATTCCAGCGAGTTGCCGGCCCGTTGCTGCATTTCCAGCACGCCTTTGACCCACTGGCGGGCGCGGGCGTGAGTGCCTTTGGGCTGCTCGTCACCGCTGGATTTGTACAGCCAATGGGCAGCGATGCCGTTGTTGGCCATCTCTTCCATTTCACGGGTGCGGATCTGGATTTCGATCGGTACACCGTGCATGCCGAACAGTGTGGTGTGCAGCGACTGATAGCCGTTGGCCTTGGGGATCGCGATGTAATCCTTGAAGCGACCCGGCAACGGTTTGTACAAATTGTGCACGGCACCCAGCACGCGGTAGCAGGTATCGACCTTGTCGACGATGATCCTGAACGCATACACGTCCATGATCTCGTTGAAGGCCCGACGCTTGCCGCGCATTTTCTTGTAGATGCCGTAGAGGTGTTTCTGACGACCGCTGACCTCGCCCTGAATGCCGTCGATGGCCAGGCAGTGGCTGAGGGACTCTTCGATCTTGTTGACGATTTCCTTGCGGTTGCCCCGGGCGCGTTTGACCGCCTGGTTGATTCGCGCGGAACGCATCGGGTGCATGGCCTTGAAGCCGAGGTCTTCGAACTCTATGCGGATGGCGTGCATGCCCAGCCGGTTGGCGATGGGCGCATAGATTTCCAGGGTTTCCTTGGCAATCCGCCGGCGTTTTTCGCCGGACAGCACTTCCAGGGTGCGCATGTTGTGCAGGCGGTCGGCCAGCTTGACCAGGATCACGCGAATGTCGCGCGCCATGGCCATGGCCATTTTCTGGAAGTTTTCGGCTTGGGCTTCGGCTTTGGTTTCGAAGTTCATCTGGGTCAGTTTGCTGACCCCGTCGACCAGTTCGGCCACGGTTTCGCCGAACTGCGCTTGCAGCGCTTCCTTGGCAATACCGGTGTCTTCGATCACGTCATGCAGCATGGCCGCCATCAGGCTCTGATGGTCCATATGCATGTCGGCAAGAATATTCGCAACCGCGAGTGGGTGCGTGACGTACGCCTCACCGCTGCGACGGCGTTGGCCATCGTGGGCTTGTTCGGCGTAGAAGTACGCTCGGCGGACCAGATTGACCTGGTCCTTGCCGAGGTAGGTCGATAAGCGATCGGCGAGGGCGTCTATGCTCGGCATGATAATTCCTGCCGTTCGTTGTGACCCCGCGCCGTGCTACGTCGACCAGGCATGGACTTATACTGCCTCGTTGGACTCGTCCTCGAACGCTGCGAACAGCGGTTCGTCTTCGACGATCTCAGCGTTGGCGATGAACTCGTAGCTCATCAGGCCTTCAGCGATTTCACGCAGCGCTACAACAGTAGGCTTGTCGTTTTCCCACTGAACCAGGGGCTCTTTGCCGCCGGTGGCCAGTTGACGGGCACGCTTGGTAGACAGCATGACCAGCTCAAAGCGGTTTTCCACGTGGTTTAGGCAATCTTCAACGGTTACGCGGGCCATGGTATTCCTCGGAGCGAATGCAATATGCGCGCTGCCCGGTTGGGCGAGCGGACTCAACAGTTTAAAAAATCACCAGCGATTAGGGAAGCGCTGATTTTTTGACCAGGCTCTTCGACGCGCTATAAGTGCCAATGTAAAGCCCTTGCAGCGGTTTTGGGAAGCGCTGTTTAGCCGAGCAATTCAGCCAATAATTTGCCATGACGCTGCTGCTGACGCTTCTGATGCAGCTGGTTGGCGCGGAAAATCGCCTTCAGATCGTCCAGTGCGTGGGAAAAATCGTCGTTGATGATCAGGTAGTCATAGTCGACGTAGTGGCTCATCTCGCTGACGGCTTCGCGCATCCGGCCGTCAATGATCTCGTCGCTGTCCTGGCCGCGATTGGTCAGGCGCTGGTGCAAGGCCTCCAGGGACGGCGGCAGAATGAAGATCGAGCGGGCTTGCGGCATCAACTTGCGTACTTGCTCTGCACCCTGCCAGTCGATTTCCAGAATCAGGTCATGGCCCGCGTCCAGCGTCTGCTGCAGGTGGCTTTGGGACGTGCCGTAGAGATTGCCGAACACTTCGGCGCGCTCGAGGAAGTCACCATGCTCGCCCATCTTCACGAACGCTTCACGCGAGACGAAGTGATAGTTCACGCCGTTCACTTCACCGGGGCGCATGGCACGGGTGGTGTGGGAGACCGAGACGCGGATCGCCGGATCAGTGTCGGTCAGGGCTTTGACCAGGCTGCTCTTGCCCGCGCCCGAAGGCGCGGAAATGATGTATAGGGTGCCGGTGCTGTGGGTCATGTCGGGTTTGCCTTACTCAATATTCTGCACTTGTTCGCGCATCTGCTCGATCAACACTTTGAGGTTGACCGCCGCCTGTGTGCTGCGCGGGTCGAAGGCTTTGGAGCCCAGTGTGTTGGCTTCGCGGTTGAGCTCCTGCATCAGGAAGTCCAGGCGCCGACCGGCGGCGCCGCCGGATTTGAGCACCCGGCGAACTTCGATGATGTGAGTGCTCAGGCGATCCAGTTCTTCGGCGACGTCGCTCTTTTGCGCGAGCATGACCATTTCCTGCTCCAGTCGCTGCGGGTCGAGGTCGGCCTTCATGTCGGTGAAGCGGTCGAGGACTTTCTGGCGCTGAGTGGCGAGCATCTGCGGGACCAGCTCACGCAGGATCACCACATCGTCTTCAATGGAGGTCAGGCGTTCGTTGATCAACCGCGCCAGCTCTGCACCTTCGCGCTCGCGTCCGGCCTTGAGTTCCTTCAGGCCCTGATTGAACAGCGCCAGGGCTTCGGCGTTCAGCGCTTGCGGGTCGGCGGCATCGGCCACCAGCACGCCGGGCCAGGCCAGGACTTCCAGCGGGTTCAGTGCGGCCGGGTTCTTGATCAGGCCGGCGACCGTCTCGGCGGCAGCGACCAGTTGCGCGGCGCGCTCGCGGTCCACTTGCAGCGGTTTGCCGGTGCTTTCTTCGGTAAAGCGCAGGGTGCATTCGAGCTTGCCCCGGGACAGACCCTGGCGCAGGGCTTCGCGGACGGCGCCTTCGAGGTCGCGGAAAGATTCCGGCAGACGCAGGTGGGGTTCCAGGTAGCGGCTGTTGACCGAGCGCAGTTCCCAGCTCAGGGTGCCCTGGACGCCGGCTTTTTCGACGCGGGCGAAGGCGGTCATGCTGTGCACCATGGAGGTACCTCGCAATGCAGGTCGGCGCGTAACCCATGGTTTGGCGGACCCGCTATCTGTGAATTAAAGCCGACAGGCAGCAAAGGCGCAGGATTGTAGCGCAGTGGGGCGGATGCGCCCAAACACACGCTGTGACAAAGAGCTGCAGGCCGTCGGCTAAGCTCTATTCAGGGGCTTCGATCGTCGGGCGATTTTTTAGAAGTGCCCACTCGCGGCCCACGGCTCTATAATGCTCGGCAGTTTTCCGTCCCCAGTACAGGTAATCCCTATGAAACGTCCAAGTGGTCGCGCTGCCGATCAGCTCCGCTCGATCCGCATTACCCGCAACTACACCAAACACGCCGAGGGTTCTGTACTGGTCGAGTTCGGTGATACCAAAGTCATCTGCACCGTCAGCGTCGAAAACGGCGTGCCGCGTTTCCTCAAGGGTCAGGGCCAGGGCTGGTTGACCGCCGAATACGGCATGCTGCCGCGCGCCACCGGCGAGCGTAACCAGCGTGAAGCGAGCCGCGGCAAGCAAGGCGGCCGCACTCTGGAAATCCAGCGTTTGATCGGCCGTTCCCTGCGCGCTGCGCTGGACATGTCCAAGCTGGGTGATGTCACCCTGTACGTCGACTGCGACGTGATCCAGGCTGACGGCGGCACCCGCACCGCGTCCATCACTGGCGCCATGGTTGCACTGGTCGATGCCTTGAAAGTGATCAAGAAGCGCGGCGGCCTCAAAGGTGGCGACCCGCTCAAGCAGATGATCGCTGCCGTTTCGGTGGGCATGTACCAGGGCGAGCCTGTGCTCGACCTCGACTACCTGGAAGACTCGGCTGCCGAGACTGACCTCAACGTGGTGATGACCAGCACCGGCGGCTTCATCGAAGTTCAGGGCACTGCCGAAGGCGCGCCGTTCCAGCCGGAAGAGCTGAATGCGATGCTGGAACTGGCGAAGAAAGGCATGATCGAGATTTTCGAACTGCAGAAGGCTGCACTGGCCGACTGATCGGACCCGCTCCACGCAAGGAGGACGCCATGAGTGACGAGCAACTGCCGCTACCCACACCGAGCCACGAGGTTCGTCAGTGGGCGATGTTTTGTCACCTGTCCGCCTTGCTGGGGATCTGGATTCCGTTCGGTACGCTGATCGGGCCGCTGATTCTCTGGCAGATGAAGCGCGAGATGGACCCTTTCATTGATGCGCAGGGCAAGGAAGCGCTGAATTTTCAGATCACCGTCGCCATTGCCTCCGCTATCTGCTTCTTGCTGATGGTGGTGATTATCGGGTTCTTTATGTTCGGTCTGGTGGCGATTGGCGCGTTGGTGCTGACGATCATTGCCGGCGTGAAGGCTAACGAAGGGTTCCCTTACCGTTACCCGTTCACCTGGCGGTTGATCAAATAATAGTCGGCAAAGGTTTCCTGTGGGAGCGGGCTTGCCCGCGATAGCGATCTGGCAGGCAACACATTTGTTGACTGTGACGGCCTCATCGCGGGCAAGCCCGCTCCCACGGAAAGCAAATCATTGCCCACAAAAAAGCCGACAGCGATGTCGGCTTTTTTGCGTCTGCGAAAACACGCTTAGATCGTCAGCGTCCAGTCGTAGTCCACGATCAGCGGTGCGTGCTGCGAGAACCGTGGCTGACGCGGCAGGCGTGCGCTGCGTACGAAGCGGCGCAGGCCAGGGGTCAGCAACTGGTAGTCGAAACGCCAGCCCAGATTGAGCATCTCGGCCTGTTCGTTGTCCGGCCACCAGCTGTACTGGTCGCCTTCACGGCTGACTTCACGCAGGGCATCGACATAACCCATGTTGCCGACAATCTCGTCCATCCAGGCACGCTCAGGCGCCAGGAAGCCCGGGGATTGCTGGCTGTCGCGCCAGTTCTTGATATCCAGCTTCTGTTGCGCCACGTACAGCGAGCCACAATAAATGTACTCGCGACGTTTGCGTCGCTGTTTATCCAGATAACGGGCGAAGTCGTCCATTAGCTTGAACTTCTGGTTCAAATCTTCATCGCCGTTCTGCCCCGAAGGGAGCAGTAAGGTCGCGATGCTGACCTTGTCGAAATCGGCTTGCAGGTAACGCCCGTAGCGGTCGGCCGTCTCGAAGCCGAGACCGCTGATGACTGCCTTCGGTTGCAACCGCGAGTACAAAGCCACGCCACCTTGGGCGGGAACTTCGGCTTCGCAGGCATAAAGGAAGTAGCCATCCAGTTGGAAGGCTGGATCGTCCAGTTCAAAGGCGGAGGCGCGGGTGTCCTGCAGGCAGATGACGTCGGCATTCTGTGCTTGCAGCCAACTGAGCAAACCACGCTCGACTGCAGCCTGAATACCATTGACGTTCACACTGATGATCCGCATAAGTGGCCCCAAAAATCGCGTGCGGGTATGATACACGGCGTCTACCTAATTAGCTAAATCCGTGGTATTTGGGGTTTTTTTCATGCAAGCGTATCAGCGCGACTTCATTCGTTTTGCCATTGATCGTGGCGTTTTGCGCTTCGGTGAGTTCACCCTGAAGTCCGGACGCACCAGTCCTTACTTCTTCAATGCCGGCCTGTTCAACTCGGGTTCCGCCCTGGCGCAGCTGGGGCGTTTCTACGCGGCAGCCATCGTCGAGAGCGGTATTTCGTTCGACGTGCTGTTCGGCCCGGCCTACAAAGGTATCCCGCTGGCAGCGACCACTGCGGTGGCGCTGGCCGAACATCATGGCCGTGATCTGCCATGGTGCTTCAACCGCAAGGAAGCCAAGGCCCACGGCGAAGGCGGCAGCCTGGTCGGCGCGCCATTGACCGGCGACGTGCTGATCATCGACGACGTGATCACCGCAGGCACCGCCATCCGTGAAGTGATGCAGATCATCGCTTCCCAGGACGGCGCCAAGGCCAAGGGCGTGTTGATCGCCCTGAATCGTCAGGAGCGCGGCAACGGCGAATTGTCGGCCATCCAGGAAGTGGAGCGCGATTTCGGGATTCCGGTGATCAGCATTGTTTCGCTGAACCAGGTGCTCGAGTTCCTGGCGGATGATCCGCAGCTCAAGCAGCATTTGCCAGCCGTAGAAGCGTACCGCGCCCAGTACGGCGTCTAACGCTGACCTGTAGGAGCGAGGCTTGCCCGCGAAGGCGTCGTCACATTCAGCAATGATGGGACTGTCAGATCGCTTTCGCGGGCAAGCCTCGCTCCTACAAGGGAGTGCGCAGGCAAAAAAAGACCCCGCTCAGCCAAGCTGAGCGGGGTCTTTTTGTTTGTGTTGCTTAGTGACGCTTGCGGTTGCTGATCAAGGTACCCACACCGGTGTCGGTGAAGATTTCCAGCAGAATCGCATTCGGCACCCGACCATCGATGATCAGCGAGCTGCCCACGCCGCCTTGTACCGCTTCCAGCGCGCAACGAATCTTCGGCAGCATGCCACCGTAGATGGTGCCGTCGGCGATCAGCTCGTCGACTTGCTGGGTGCTCAGGCCGGTCAGAACCTTGCCGGTCTTGTCCATCAGGCCGGCGATGTTGGTCAGCAGCATCAGCTTTTCAGCCTTCAGCGCTTCGGCCACTTTACCGGCCACCAGGTCGGCGTTGATGTTGTACGACTCGCCGTTGGCGCCGACACCGATTGGCGCGATCACCGGGATGAAGTCGCCTTTGACCAGCAGGTTCAGCAGGTCGGTGTTGATGCCGACTACTTCACCCACCTGGCCGATGTCGATGATTTCCGGCTGGGTCATTTCCGGCGTCTGGCGGGTGACGGTGAGCTTTTTCGCACGAATCAGCTCGGCGTCTTTACCGGTCAGGCCGATGGCGCTGCCGCCATGACGGTTGATCAGGTTGACGATGTCCTTGTTCACCTGGCCGCCGAGGACCATTTCCACCACGTCCATGGTCTGCGCGTCAGTGACGCGCATGCCATCGATGAAGTGGCTCTCGATCGACAGACGCTTGAGCAGGTCGCCGATTTGCGGGCCGCCACCGTGAACCACCACCGGATTGATGCCGACGGCTTTCATCAGCACGATGTCGCGGGCGAAGCCGGTTTTCAGCTCCTCGCTTTCCATCGCGTTGCCGCCGTATTTGATCACCAGCGTCTTGCCGACATAGCGGCGAATGTAAGGCAGCGCTTCGGACAGGACCTTGGCGGTGTTGGCGGCGGCTTCGCGTTCGAGGGTCATTCAGGGCTCCGGGTGCTTCAGAAGATCAAAACGGTAATTGGAGATCAGGTGCAACGCGTTTCAGTTGGGCGTGGAACACATCCTTGATGCGCTGCAATTCAGCCTCGTCATCGGCCTCGAAGCGCAGCACCAGCACCGGTGTGGTGTTGGAGGCGCGAACCAGGCCCCAGCCTTTGGCATAGTCGACTCGCACGCCGTCAATGGTGGTCAGGTCGGCGCCTTCGCCCCATTGCGCGTCGTGCAGTGCATCAATGATGCTGAATTTGCTCTCTTCGGTCACATGGATATTGATCTCTGGCGTAGAAATATCGTTCGGGAAGGTCGCGAACAGCTCTTCCGCGGTGGATTTTTCCTTGCTGAGGATCTCCAGCAGCCGCGCGGCGCTGTAGATACCGTCGTCGAAACCGAACCAGCGTTCCTTGAAGAAGATGTGCCCGCTCATTTCACCGGCCAACAGCGCGCCGGATTGTTTCATTTTCTTTTTGATCAACGAATGACCGGTCTTCCACATCAGCGGACGACCGCCGTATTCCTTGATCAGCGGGACCAGGCGGCGGGTGCATTTGACGTCGAAGATGATTTCCGCGTTCGGGTTGCGCGCTACGACGTCGCGGGCGAACAGCATCAGCAGGCGGTCCGGGTAGACGATGCTGCCGGTGTTGGTCACTACGCCGACGCGGTCGCCGTCGCCGTCGAAGGCCAGGCCCAGGTCGGCGTTGGTTTCCTTGACCTTGGCGATCAGGTCCACGAGGTTTTCAGGCTTGCCCGGGTCCGGGTGGTGGTTCGGGAAGTTGCCGTCGACGTCGCAGAACAGCGGGATGACTTCGCAGTTCAGCGCTTCGATCAATTGCGGGGCGATCACGCCGGCCGCGCCGTTGCCGCAGTCGACCACGACTTTCAGGCGACGAGCCAGTTTGATGTCCTGGACGATTTCAGTGTTGTAGCGATCGAGGATCTCGACCTGGGTGATGCTGCCCTTGCCGCTGCTCAGGTTGTTGGTCTTGAGGCGTTCGTGCAGGGCCTGGATCTGTTCGTTGGCCAGGGTATCGCCAGCAATGACGATCTTGAAGCCGTTGTAATTCGACGGGTTGTGGCTACCGGTGAGCATCACGCCGGATTTGCCGGCCAGTACGTTGGCGGCGTAGTACAGCGCCGGGGTTGGCACCAGGCCGACGTCGCTGACGTGGCAACCGCTGTCGGCCAGGCCCTGAATCAGTTGTTTCACCAGTTCCGGGCCGGACAGGCGACCGTCGCGGCCGACGGATACGTTGGGTTCGTCCTGGGCCAGGCTCTGGGAGCCGATGGCGCGACCGAGCCAATAAGCGGTTTCAGCGTTCAAGAATTCCGGAACGGTGCCGCGAATGTCGTAGGCGCGGAAGATGCTGTCGGGAAACTTGGGTGCGACTTGGGCTGGGGTGCTCATCTGTAGGAATGCTCCATCTTGAAAGTGGCTGGACCTGCCGGCGAAAAACTCGTCGGCGGGCTCAAACTGAAGGGTATGACGGCGTTTTCGGCAGAGAGTTCGTGGTGTGTAAAGGCCATGCCATCAGCATCGGCGAGCAAATGACCGGTCAATGCCTTGATTTTCAGTGGTAAACCTTCCAGATGACGTCTTTGCAATTTTCATCCTTAAAATGCAGAGGACAGGTCAGGCCGGGTAGAGCCCCGAGCCTGAATGCCGATGATCAGTGGCTACCCGAATGCCCGAAACCGCCGGTGCCGCGCTGGGTTTCGACGAATTCTTCGACCATTTCAAAATGCGCTTGAACCACCGGTACCAGCACCAATTGGGCCAGGCGTTCGCCTACCACCATGTTGAAATCGGTCTGGCCACGGTTCCAGCACGACACCATCAGCGGGCCCTGGTAATCGGAGTCGATCAAGCCGACCAGGTTGCCCAGCACGATGCCGTGCTTATGGCCCAAGCCCGAGCGCGGCAGAATCAAGGCCGCCAGGCCCGGATCGCCGATGTACACCGACAGGCCGGTAGGGATCAACAGGGTTTCGCCCGGCTTGATGACGGTGTCTTTTTCCAGCATGGCGCGCAGGTCGAGGCCGGCGGAGCCTGGCGTGGCGTATTGCGGCAGCGGGAATTCGGTACCGATGCGGGGGTCGAGGATCTTGGCTTGCAAAGCGTGCATGTAAATTAAACCTGGTTCAGACGTTCGGCGATAAAAGTGATCAGCTGGCGGGCAATCTTGCCCTTGCTGGTCTGGGCGAAAAGCGTGGCGTGCAACTGGCGGTCGATCACACTGCAGGCGTTTTCTTCGCTGTTGAAGCCAATGCTCGGGTTGGCGACGTCGTTGGCGACGATCAGATCGAGGTTTTTGTCTTTCAACTTGCGGGCAGCGTAATCGAGCAGGTGTTCGGTTTCGGCGGCGAAACCGACACTGAACGGGCGGTCGGGGCGCGTGGCGATGGTGGCCAGGATGTCCGGGTTGCGCACCATCTGTAGCAACAAGCCGTCGCCGTTCGTAGGGTCTTTCTTGAGTTTCTGTGGGGCGACGACTTCCGGGCGGTAGTCCGCGACCGCAGCGGAGGCGATGAACAGGTCGCAAGGGATCGCGGCTTCGCAGGCGGCGAGCATGTCGCGGGCACTGACCACATCGATACGGGTGACGCGATCCGGGGTTGGCAGGTGCACGGGGCCTGTGATCAGGGTGACACGGGCGCCGGCTTCTACCGCGGCTTCGGCCAGGGCAAAGCCCATTTTCCCGGAGCTGTGGTTGGTGATGTAGCGCACCGGGTCGATGTTCTCCTGGGTCGGGCCGGCGGTGATCAGCACGTGTTTGCCGGTCAGCGCCTGGCGCTGGAAGCAGTCTGCCGCGCATTGGGCGAGGTCGGTCGCTTCGAGCATTCGGCCCATGCCGACGTCGCCGCAGGCCTGGCTCCCGGAGGCCGGGCCGAAGACTTTAAGGTCGCGGCTTTCGAGGGTTTGCAGGTTCGCCTGGGTCGCCGGGTCGCGCCACATGGCCTGATTCATCGCCGGCGCCACCGCGACCACCGCGTCAGTGGCCAGCACCAGCGTGGTCAGCAGGTCGTCGGCAATGCCTTGGGCCAGGCGGGCGATCAGGTCCGCGGTGGCGGGAGCGATCAGCACCAGGTCGGCCCATTTTGCCAGCTCGATGTGGCCCATGGCGGCTTCGGCCGCCGGGTCCAGCAGGTCCAGGTGGACCGGATGCCCGGACAACGCCTGCATGGTCAGCGGGGTAATGAATTCGCTGCCGCCACGGGTCATGACCACGCGCACTTCGGCGCCCTGGTCGATCAGGCGGCGAACCAGCTCGGCGCTCTTGTAGGCAGCAATACCGCCGCCGACGCCCAGAACGATGCGTTTCCGATACAGCCGCTGCATAGGTCTGCCTTTCATTTCGTTGGTGACATACGTGGCGAAACCCCCTCCCCAGGAGTGAAATCGCCCGCAAAAAAGATGGGCTACGATATCACAGCGACCGCTACGGAACAGCGGCGCCCATATTCCAGGGAGGTGCTATGAGTATTCGTGATTGGCCGGCGGCCGAGCGGCCGCGAGAAAGGTTGCTCGAGTTGGGCTCGGGGAGTCTTTCGGACGCCGAACTGCTGGCGATTTTTTTACGAACCGGCGTGTCGGGTAAAAGCGCGGTAGATCTGGCGCGACACCTGTTGAGTCAGTTTGGCAGTTTGCGCGCACTACTTGAGGCCGATCAGGCGGCGTTCAGCAGGCAGTTGGGTCTCGGGCCGGCAAAATTCGCTCAGTTGCAAGCGGCCCAGGAAATGGGCCGTCGGCATTTGGCCGAACGTGCACGCCAAAAATCGGCGCTGGAAAATCCGCAGGCGGTTCGTGATTACCTGAAATCGATGCTGCGTCACGAGCCCCACGAGGTGTTCGGCTGTCTGTTTCTGGATTCCAGGCATCAAGTACTGACCTTTGAAGTGCTGTTTCGCGGCTCCATCGACAGCACCAGTGTTTATCCGAGGCAAGTGGTTAAGCGCGCCTTGGCCCACAACGCCGCAGCGTTGATCCTCTGCCACAACCATCCGTCGGGTAACACCAACCCCAGTCAGGCCGACCGCACGCTGACCAAGCGCCTGCAAGAGGCGCTGGACCTGATTGATGTGCGGGTGCTCGACCATTTCATCATCGGCGACGGCGATCCGCTGTCGATGGCTGAGTATGGGTGGATGTGAGAGGAGCGGGAGGCAAGTGAGTCCATGTGGGAGTGAGCCTGCTCGCGAAGGCGTAGTGTCAGTCAACCTATTCAGTGACTGGATGGACGCTTTCGCGAGCAGGCTCGCTCCCACAGGTAATGCGTCGGGGCGGATTACTTGAGGTTGACCTTCGAGTAATCCTGACGACCAAACGGACTGACCTGATAGCCCTGCACATCCTTACGCGTCAACGCGAAAACGGTCGGGTGAGCCAGCGGCAACCACAACGCCTGCTGCTGGATCTGTGCCTGAGCCTGTTCGTAGAGCTTGGTGCGCACACCTTGCTCGTCAGTGGTTTTGCCGGCGCTGATCAGCTTGTCCAGGTCCTGGTTGCAGTAGCGGGCGAAGTTGGTGCCGGATTTGACCCCCGCGCAAGAAAACTGCGGCGTGAGGAAGTTGTCCGGGTCACCGTTGTCGCCGGACCAGCCCATGAACAACAGGTCGTGCTCACCGGCCTTGGCGCGGCGAATCAGTTCGCCCCATTCGATCACGCGGATCTCGGCCTGGATGCCGATTTCCGCCAGGTCAGACTGCAGCAATTGTGCACCGAGGCTCGGATTGGGGTTCAGCAGGCTGCCGGAAGGGCGGGTCCAGATGGTGGTTTGGAAACCATTCTTGAGCCCGGCCTTGGCCATCAATGCGCGGGCCTTTTCGACGTCATGCGGGTAGCCCGGCAAGCTTTTGGCGTAGCTCCAGGTGTTGGGCGGATACGGACCGTTGGCGGGTTCGGCGGTGTCTTCGAACACGGCTTTGACGTAGTTGGCCTTGTCGAACGCGAGATTGATCGCCTGGCGTACTTCAGGTTTATCCAGCGGCGGATGTTGGCTGTTGATGCCGACGAATGCGGTCATGAACGCGTCGGTCTTTTCCACTTTCAGGGCCGGCTCTTTCAATGCGGCTTGTACGTCCAGAGGCTTCGGCGACAGGGCGATCTGGCACTCGTTGCGGCGCAATTTCTGCAAGCGCACGTTGGCGTCCGGGGTGATGGCGAAGATCAGCGGGTCAACCGATGGCTTGCCTTGGAAGTAGTCGCGGTTGGCCTTGTAGCGAATCGAGGCGTCTTTCTGGAAGCGCGTGAAAATGAACGGTCCGCTGCCGATCGGCTGGCTGTTGAGCTTTTCCGGCGTGCCGGCCTTCATCAGTTGGTCGGCGTATTCGGCCGAATAGATCGAGGCGAAACCCATGCTCAGGGTTGGCAGGAACGTTGAGTCCGCGTGATCGAGGGTGAAGCGGATGGTGAGCGGGTCCAGTGCGTCGATCTTCTTGATCAGCGCGGGTAACTGCATCGATTGGGCGTGCGGGAAGCCGCTCTGGGCGACTTTGTGCCACGGGTTCGCCGGATCGAGCATGCGGTCGAAGCTGAACTTCACGTCTTCGGCGGTCAGGTCGCGCGTCGGGCTGAAGTAGTCGGTGCGATGAAATTTCACCTGCGGGTGCAGTTTGAAGACGTAAGTCAGGCCGTCGGGTGTGACTTCCCAGCTGTCCGCGAGGCTGGCGACCACTTTGCCGCTGGCCGTGTCGAAGTCCACCAGGCGATTCATCAGCACATCGGCCGAGGCGTTGGTGGTGGTCAGCGAGTTGTATTGCACCACATCGAACCCTTCCGGGCTGGCCTCGGTGCACACGCTCAGGGCGGCAGCATGGGCCAGAGGGCTCAGTAAAAGCGGGGCGAGCAGCAGCGGTAGGGCAGCGAGGCGCATGGTCGGTTTCCTTTACAGATCGAAGGCCCATCTGCAAGTGCAGTCTGGAAAAGGCTTACCCTAGTGGGCTCTTTTGCAAATGACTATCCCCTTTTTCATTTTGGGGGGAATATGGGCGATTGTTTTCGGTGAGTGACGGTTGAGAAAAACCTGAATTGGCTCGTTGGCCGATTCTCTGCGACGAGCGGTCGTTCTCGGGCACAGCCTTTGTCCAAGGCACTCCGCGCCCGAAAAACAGGGTTTTTATCAACTCAATGCACACCGGTTGTTGTTGCTCTCTAGTCTTTCTGGTATAAAGCAGCGCTCTTTTCTAGGGGCCCGGTTCCTTCGTTTGTAGGTGTAGCCGGTAAGACCCTTAAAGAAACGCGGCGCCTGGCGCCAAATGACTGAGAGATTAAGCGGCCAACCCATGCCGGGTTGGGCATGTGGTTTTAGAGGGCTGAGGCATGTCGAGAGTCTGTCAAGTTACCGGTAAGGGTCCGGTGACTGGGAATAACATTTCCCACGCAAACAACAAAACCCGTCGTCGTTTCCTGCCGAACCTGCAGCATCACCGCTTCTGGGTTGAAGAAGAGAAACGTTTCGTGCGTCTGCGCGTATCTGCCAAAGGCATGCGTATCATCGACAAGCGTGGCATCACTGTCGTGCTGGCCGAAATCCGCAAAGCTGGCAAGATCTAAGGGAGCTAATCATGCGTGAATTGATTCGTTTGATTTCGAGCGCCGGTACTGGTCACTTCTACACTACCGACAAGAACAAGCGCACTACTCCGGACAAAATCGAGATCAAGAAATTTGATCCGGTTGTTCGCAAGCACGTGATCTACAAAGAAGGCAAAATCAAGTAATTGATTTTTCTCTCTTACGAAAAAGGCCCGTATCGCGAGATACGGGCCTTTTTTGTTGGCTGCGGGTTATGCGGTGCCTACTAGTGCGCCTTCGCGGGCAAGCCACGCTCCTACGGTGAGTCGCGTCCGTTCTGTAGGAGCGAGGCTTGCCCGCGAAGAGGCCAGTCCAGCTAGCACAAATCCTCAAGCCTTCTGTTCAAACACCACATAGATCTTGCGGCACGGCTCCAGCACTTCCCAGGTGCCTTTGAAACCGGCCGGGATCACGAAGCGATCGCCCACGCGCAGGGTCCTGGCGTTGCCATCGGTGTCGCGAAGCACTGAAACCCCCTGAACGATTTCGCAGTATTCGTGCTCGGTGTAGTTCACTAGCCACTGGCCGACTTCGCCTTCCCAGACACCTGCACTCATCTGGCCGCATGGGCTGTTGTAGTGGTTGTACACCGCTTGCTCGGGGTCGCCCTTGAGGACTTTTGCCGGGTCTGGTCGATAGCGATCGGGCTGGGTGTTGGCCTGGCTGAAATCGACGATATCCTGAATGCTCATGCTGGTATTCCCCCGTGTTTGCGCTGGAAAATTGAAAGTTTATGTTTATTAAAATGAACACCGCAAGGTCGTTTGCCGGCCTTATGTCAAATATATTGAAACAACCCCGGCCACTGGTTTAGGGTGGTGGTTGCCTTGGGCCGAAAAAGCAGGCTGGCCGGGCAGAATTCCTGACCGCACCCGCATAGAACGCGGGGCACTCGTATTCAATAAGAGGAGGACACTCGAATGACCACCCTGACTCGTGCCGACTGGGAACAACGGGCTCGCGATCTGAAGATCGAAGGCCGCGCCTACATCAATGGCGAATACACCGATGCAGTCTCCGGTGAGACCTTCGAGTGCATCAGCCCGGTCGATGGCCGTCTGCTGGGCAAGATTTCCAGCTGTGATGCCGCCGATGCCCAGCGTGCCGTGGACAACGCCCGCGCCACTTTCAATTCCGGTGCCTGGTCGCGTCTGGCGCCAACCAAACGCAAAGCCACCATGATCCGTTTTGCCGGCCTGCTGAAACAGCACGCCGAAGAACTGGCCCTGCTCGAAACCCTGGACATGGGCAAGCCAATCAGCGATTCCCTGTACATCGACGTTCCCGGCGCGGCGCAAGCCCTGAGCTGGAGCGGTGAAGCCATCGACAAGATCTACGACGAAGTCGCCGCCACGCCGCACGATCAGTTGGGCCTGGTGACTCGCGAGCCGGTCGGCGTGGTCGGCGCGATCGTGCCGTGGAACTTCCCGTTGATGATGGCCTGCTGGAAGCTCGGGCCGGCGCTGTCCACCGGTAACTCGGTGATCCTTAAACCGTCTGAAAAGTCGCCGCTGACCGCGATCCGCATTGCGGCGCTGGCGGTTGAAGCCGGTATTCCGAAAGGTGTGCTGAACGTGTTGCCGGGTTACGGTCACACCGTCGGCAAAGCCCTGGCCTTGCACAACGACGTCGATACGTTGGTGTTCACCGGTTCGACCAGGATCGCCAAGCAACTGCTGATCTACTCCGGCGAATCGAACATGAAGCGCGTCTGGCTGGAAGCCGGCGGCAAGAGCCCGAACATCGTGTTCGCCGATGCGCCGGACCTGCAAGCCGCCGCCGAAGCCGCCGCTGGTGCCATCGCCTTCAACCAGGGCGAAGTCTGCACCGCCGGTTCGCGCCTGCTGGTCGAGCGTTCGATCAAAGACAAATTCCTGCCGCTGGTGATCGAAGCCCTCAAGGCCTGGAAGCCTGGCAATCCGCTGGACCCTGCGACCAACGTCGGTGCGCTGGTGGATACCCAGCAGATGAACACCGTGCTGTCCTACATCGAATCCGGTCACACCGATGGCGCCAAACTGGTGGTCGGCGGCAAGCGCATTCTTCAGGAGACCGGTGGCACTTACGTTGAACCGACGATTTTCGATGGCGTGAGCAACGCGATGAAAATTGCTCAGGAAGAAATCTTCGGCCCGGTGTTGTCGGTCATCACCTTCGACAGCGCTGAAGAAGCCATCCAGATCGCCAACGACACGCCTTACGGCCTGGCCGCTGCAGTCTGGACCGCCGACATCTCCAAGGCTCATCTCACCGCCAAGGCTTTGCGCGCCGGTAGCGTGTGGGTCAACCAGTACGACGGTGGCGACATGACCGCGCCGTTCGGTGGCTTCAAACAGTCCGGCAACGGTCGCGACAAGTCGCTGCACGCTTTCGACAAGTACACCGAGCTGAAGGCGACCTGGATCAAGTTGTAATGTGTAGCGGGCCCCGGTTCATATCGGGGCCCGCTGCAACATAGATCCCTTGTGGGAGCGAGCCTGCTCGCGATAGCGGTATGACAGTCGACGTCAATGTTGAATGTTGCTCCGTCATCGCGAGCAGGCTCGCTCCCACAGTGTTTTGCGCTGCACATAAAATATCCACAGGAGTGTGGAACATGCGTTGGGCGACTTATTTCGCCGTTTTGGCGTCTGTCTTGAGTGTCGGCCTGGCCCTGGGGGTCAGCATGCCGTTGGTGTCGCTGCGTCTGGAAGGCTGGGGTTATGGCTCGTTCGCGATCGGCGTGATGGCGGCGATGCCGGCCATTGGCGTACTGCTGGGGGCAAAAATTTCCAGCCACCTCGCGGCGCGTCTCGGCACGGCCAATCTGATGCGCCTTTGTCTGTGGGCCGGAGCGGTGACCATCGGCTTGCTGGCAGTGTGGCCGAGTTATCCAGTCTGGCTGGTGTTGCGGTTGATGATCGGGGTGATCCTGACCCTCGTCTTCATCCTCGGCGAAAGCTGGATCAACCAACTGGTGGTCGAGCAATGGCGCGGTCGACTGGTGGCGTTGTATGGCAGTAGCTATGCGCTGAGTCAGTTGGCCGGGCCATTGCTGTTGGGTGCGTTGGGCACCGAGCACGATTATGGTTTCTGGGTCGGCGTCGGTTTACTGATGACCTCACCCTTCCTGCTGCTGGGCCGCAGCGGCGCACCGACCAGTGAAGCCTGCAGCGTAACCCTCGGTGACTTATTGACCTTCTGCCGCGGCTTGCCGGCGATTGCCTGGGCGGTATCGCTGTTCGCGGCATTTGAAGCGATGATCCTGACCTTGTTGCCGGTCTACTGCCTGCGTCAGGGCTTCACCACGGAAATCGCCTTGGCGATGGTGAGTACTGTGGTAGTGGGTGATGCCTTGCTGCAATTGCCGATTGGCGCGCTGGCCGATCGCTTGTCGCGGCGTACGTTGTTTACCGGTTGCGCGATGCTCTTGCTGCTGTCGAGCCTGGCGATTCCGTTGCTGATCGATACGCTGTTGATCTGGCCGCTGTGGGTGTTGTTTGGCGCCAGTGCCGGTGGCTTGTTCACCTTGTCGCTGATCTTGATCGGCGAGCGTTATCGCGATGATGCGCTGGTGCGAGCCAATGCCCATATCGCGCAGCTGTGGGGCATTGGTTGTCTGATCGGGCCCTTGGCAGCCGGTGCCGGCAGCCAGTGGATCAGCGGGCATGCCTTGCCGTTGCTGATGGCGGCGGGCGCGTTGGGGTTGGTGATTCTGGTGTCGCGGCAAGGGGCGTTTGGTGTGGTGCAGCCGGCATAGATCAAAAGATCGCAGCCTTCGGCAGCTCCTACAGTTGAAATGCAATCCCCTGTAGGAGCTGCCGAAGGCTGCAATCCTGGCCATTCAAGCTACAACATCCGCTCCAGGCCGACCATGCTGCTGAGCCATGAATTGAAATGCTGCCACCAACTTCCCGGTTCTTTGGTCAATGTGTGCGGCTTGCCGTCATCTTCGGTGACCCAGACGATCTGACCCTTTTCCAGCCGGGCCTGATAGCTGAGGGGCGGTGCCATACCCTCCAGTGCCAGTTCGCGCACCCGTCCGGCGAGCTGCGGGTTGTCCACCAGCACCCCGACTTCGGTGTTCCACAGTACCGAGCGCGGGTCGAAATTGAACGAGCCGATGAAGGCTTTCTGTTGGTCGAAAATCATCGCCTTGCTGTGCAGGCTGGAATCGGAACTACGGTAGGCCCCGCTGTGAAACAGGCGCGGTCCGCTGCCGCCGTCACCGTTGTCGCCGGGCTGACGGCGTAATTCGAACAGCTGCACACCATGATCCAGCAAGGCTTTTCGATAAGGCGCGTAACCCCCGTGCGTGGCCGGTACATCGGTGGCTTCCAGTGAATTGGTCAGCAAGCGGACCGACACGCCGGCATCGGCGCGACCGGTCAGGTACACCAGCCCCGGTTGGCCGGGCACCATGTAGGCCGAGACCATGATCAGCTCCTTGCTGACCCCATTGAGTTCGGGCGCCAACTGGGTGGTCAGCAGCAAGTGCGGGTCCGGTTCGCCGTCGGCCAGCACCTTGCTCGGTGCGTCCCACAGCGCCTGGTTCCAGGCCCAGATCAACTCCCGGCGCCAGATGTCCAGGCGCGGGTGAGTGGTGTAGGTCATCAACTGCTGATAGAGCGCGTGATTCTGTTTGCGCGTTTCCTCCAGGGATTCGTCCAGGCGAGTCCGGGTGTTTTTCAGATCCCTGGCTGTCGGCTTGCTCGAGAGAAACTGCTCGATCGGCTTGCTCAGAGCGCTGTTCCAGTACTGATCGAAGCTATGCCCCAACTGCTCCGCAACCGGGCCGACACTGAGCATATCGATATCGGTGAAATTCATTTTGGGCTCGGCATCGAAATACTCGTCCCCCAGGTTGCGCCCGCCAACGATCGCCGCGCTGTTGTCCGCCACCCACAGTTTGTTGTGCATGCGGCGATGTTGCTGCGACAGGTTGAACAGCCGGCCCATCGTTCGGGTAACGACGGTGCTGCGGCCCAGGTGCAGCGGATTGAACACACGGATCTGAATCTTCGGATGTGCGGCGAGGGTCGCGATGATCCGGTCCAGACCATCGCTGGTGGTGTCGTCGAGCAGAATCCGCACCCGCACTCCACGGTCGGCGGCCTTGAGCAGTTCGTTCACCAATATCCGCGTGCTGATGCCGTCGTGGACGATGTAGTACTGCAAATCAAGGCTGCTTTGGGCGTTGCGAATCAGCTCGGCCCGCGCGGTGAAGGCCTCGGCGCTATCGGAGAGCAAGCGAAAGCCCGATTGACCCTCATGGGGGGCAGCCTGGGCCTGGATCGAACGGCCGAATGCCGAATCCGTCGCTGGCAGGGCCTGACTCGACTCGCGAACGGTATCAAGGCTGGTGCAACTGCCGAGCAGCAAGGCGAGCAACAAAGCGAAGGGCCGGACCGGGATGAGTATCAAGGCAGGATTTCTCGCGTCGGAGTCGACCGAAGTATGGCACGGCATTGGGACCTCACATGTGGTGACCTGACGCCGGTTGATCGGCTCCCTCGCCGAAGGAACCGAAAGAACTACAGATGCTGTCGCGGACGCCCAATTGATATAGCGACTTCTCCTACATAAAAGACCTACAGAAAGCGGAATGATCTCCGGGTATTCGACGTGTCGGAAGACGGCCGTAATTTTCCGCTGCATCCGACGTGTTGGTGTTCTCAACCATTCACAGGTAAGTGTTTATGAAGAAGCTTTTTTTGATGGGCGCCTTAGCGGCAACCATCGCTCCATTCGCCGCTCAAGCGGCAAGTGTCGACCTGAGCGTCAGCGGTACGGTCATTCCGACGTCCTGCATTCCTGCTTTCGCAGGTGGCAGCAACATCGATCTGGGGCGGATCTATTCCTCGACGTTGAGCGCGACAACCCAAAACGATCTGCCGCCGCGAGACATCACTTTGAAAATCGCATGCGATGCACCGGCAGCGGTGGAGATTGCGGTCACGGATAATCGTGGTGGTACCAAGGTGCCGGGCCTCACGTTCAATAACCGCTCCGGTGATCACCTTTACTATGGCCTCGGTAGCACGAACGGCGTCGGCATTGGCGGCTTCGGCCTGCTGACCGGCCAGCCCCTGACCGATGGCACCCCACAGACTTTTCTGGTGCGCTCTCCGGCCAATCCGGTATGGCGAGTTCCGGTCAGCGGTCTGATGTCCAACGCCCCGGTTTCCTATTCCTGGGGGCCTGGCGCAGCAGCCGGCCCTGCCGCCGCACGTCTGCATGTCTTTCCGATGAAAGTGGCTGTGGCTATTCGTCCGACCTCCGAACTGCCCGCCACCACCGACGACTTCCCGCTCGACGGTTCGGTGACGTTCGACGTGTTCTACCTCTGAGCCGACGCGGCATAAAGTGCTGTTGATGGATTGACGGGCAGATCGCTATCGGCCGTTTCCTATCGCGTCATCGGGCATCGACAGGCATGGCGTTCGCCGTGCGGGTCGATGCCTTCTGGAGAATTTCATGTGTCCCCCTAAACCTTCGCAGGCGCTCGGCGCCGTTGCGGCGCTGTGCCTGTCATTTTTCAGTGCGCTTGTGATGGCGGCTGGCATGGTGCCGCAAACCCCTGTCGTGATAGTCGATGAGGCATTGGGCGAAGCGACCCTCAATGTCAAAAACTCCGACGAACAACCGGCATTGCTCTACAGCACGATCGAACACATTGCCGAGGATGACGAGCCGCTGTTGCTGCTGACTCCGCCCGTGGCGCGGGTTGAGCCTGGGCAGAGCCAACAGGTCAGGTTCATCTTGCGCAGCGCCAAACCCTTGGAAACCGAACGCCTCAAGCGGGTGGTGTTCGAGGGGATCAAGCCCCGCCAAGGCACCGACGGTGCGCGGCTCAGCCTGGGCGTGCGGCAGAACATTCCGGTGATCCTGCGTCCGGCCAACCTGGCGGTGGAGCGCATGCCCTGGAAACATTTGCTCTGGAGTGTTGTTGGCGAACAGGTGCAGGTGAGCAATCCCGGTCCGTATGTGGTGCGGCTCGCCAGATCGGTGAGTGTGATCCCCGGCGGCGCGATGCTGGATCTCGGACGCACCTACATCTTGCCTGGCGAAGTGCTGACACTCGCCGCCGCGTCGACGTTGGGCACTCATGTGCGGATTTTTCCCGCGACGACTTATGGGTTCGCGGTCGACAGCCATGATGCGCCGTTGAGTCGTCGGTAATGAGTCGCCGCAAGACTTGGTATGGCGACTCACGTTGCTGGCTCGGTAGTCTGGTTCTGGTGATTGATGCGACAGGAAAAACCTGGGGCGAAACGCCGATCGAATTCGATCGCTCGGTGCTTGAGGCCCGGGGTATCGACCCGCAAGTCGCCGAGCATTTTCGCGATTCGCCGCGTTTTCAGGCCGGCCGTACGCGAGTCCTCTTGCAGGTCAACGGTTCGTCTGTGGGGCAGGTGCTGGCCACCTTCGATGGTGAAGGCCAGTTATGCCTTGATGCGAACCTGCTCGATCATGCCGGTATCGCTGCGCCGCCAGGGTTACCCGACAGTGCTGACGACAAGGCGTGTTTACGAGCATCCGAAGGGTTGGCCGCAGGGCAAGTGCGACTCGCTCCAGGCCAACAGCAAGTGACGCTTTTGGTCCCTACTGATCAGTTGCTCACGCAGCCCCGGCAGCAGCGAAACTGGGCATCAGGTGGCGTGGCTGGCGTCTTGAACTATGACGCGCTGATGGTTTCCAGCTCAGGCGCGGACGCCTCCAGGCAGTATCGCAACCTGGGAACGGAACTGGGATTCAATGCCGGAGACTGGGTGGTGCGCAGTCGCCAGAATTACACCGCGTTTGACGGGGTGACGCGGTTCGAGACGTTGTACACCCAGGCATCGCGAACCTGGGAGCGTTATCAGGCCAACGTACAACTTGGCCAGCTCAATATGCATTCGTCGCTGTTTGCCGGTGAGCCCTTTACCGGCATTCAGGTCCTGCCGGAAACAGCGTTCGCCTTGCGCAGTCAGGAGGGCCTCGGTGTCGGAACGGCAGTCGAAGGGATGGCTTACTCACCGTCGCGGATAGAAGTGCGCCAAAGTGGTGTCGTGATTTACACCACACTGGTTCCCGCAGGGCCATTCACCTTGCGTGATCTTCCTCTACTCAGCCTTCAACTGGACCTTGAGGTCACGGTCATCGAAGACAGCGGCGAACAGCGCCATTTCCGGGTGCCGGCAGCCCATGTGCGTCCGCCGAGTGGGAGGACCCCACCGGGCTTCGCCATCGCTGCGGGCCAGGTACGGCGGTTCACCCATGACGAACGCGAGACACCCTCGTTTTTTGCCGCCAGCAAGGATTGGCAGTGGGGCTCCGATTCGTTATTGACCGCCGGTTGGATGGGGAGCAGCGCCTACCAGTCATTGGGCTTGGGGCTGCAACAAGCATTGACGCGCGACTCGGTGGTGAGCATTCAGCAGTTGAGTTCGCGTACAGCGTCAGCGGGGCAGGGCCAAAGCCTGCAGGCGACGTTCAGTACTTCGTTGGGCTCCGGTGTGTCCGCCAGCCTGACCGCCGCTCAGCGCAATAACGGCTTTCGGACCTTGGCGGACACGGGGCCGGAACCTCCGAGCGATGACCCTTATGGCCGGGCAGAACGCCATTGGGGGACTTCTTTCAATTATTCAGATCGGCGTTGGGGCGCGTTCAACGGTTCGATGACCCGCTATGCCATGGCCGGTAGCCAGGATCGGTCACGGATCAGTGCGTCATGGTCTCGGGAATTCGGTGGCGTCAATCTGTCGCTGAATGTGCAGCGCGAACGGGGTGACGATGATCGCGGTACGGGCGTTTACGCCACCCTTGGCTTTCCCCTCGGGCGAAACCGTAGCCTGAGGGTCTACGGTCGACAGGATGGCCAGCAGGGGATGCGCACCGGCGCACGTTACAACGAACAAGTCAGCGAGACCTCGAGCTACAGCATCAATGCCGAACGTGCCGATACCGGCCAGACAAATCTCGACGGGCGAATCAGCCTGTTGCCTCGTTACACCAGTGTCGACCTCGGCTACTCGCGCAACAGTGTTGGCACCCGCAGCTATGACCTCGCGCTGCGCGGCGGTGTGGCCGTTCATGAAAATGGACTCACACCATCACCCTATGCGCTGCGCGATACCTTCGGCCTGCTGAAGGTCGGCTCCGATGCCGGGGTAAAAGTCAGCACGCCTCAGGGGCCGGTCTGGACCGATGGCGCCGGGAGGGCGGTAGCGGCCAGCCTGCCGGCATACCAGAGCAGCCGTCTGGAAGTGGACACCGTCAGCCTGCCGCGCAATGTCGAGGTGCTCAATGGTTTTCAGGAAATCGAAGCCGGGCGCGGTGCGGTGCCTCGACTCGACTTCAAACTGAGCAGCGCCCGCCGGCTGATGTTGCATGTGCGCACCGAGGCCGGGCAGTGGGTGCCCAAGGGGGGCTCGGTGTACGACAGCGATGGCGTATACCTGACCAGTGTGGTCGAGGCCGGTCTGGTGTACCTCGACGATGCCCCCGAGTGGCTTGGGCTGCAATTGACGTTGCCCGACGATCGTCGCTGCCTGCTTGAGTTCGACACCCGCCAGCTCCCCGAAACCACCGCGCCTTATCAGGCCGCCGAAGTGACCTGTCGGGCGGGTGATAGTTGATCCAGAGGATGTTCATGAAAGATGTTGTCAGGTTACTGCTGCTGGCATTGTGGCCGGTTGCGCTACCGAGTCATGCGCAGGCGGATTGCACGATGCAGCTCAATCCCATGGTGCTGGATTTCGGTTCGCAGACCCGTGATGGCTTGCAGGCGTCGAATGGGGGCACGGCGCTGAGCTTCGGCAGTCGGCGGATGCACTTGAACGTGCAATGCAGTGAGCCGCAACCGATGGGGCTGCGGTTCGAGGCGCCGGCGGTCGACGCGCAGCACTATCGGTTCGGGCCGGGCATTCTGCAGATGCGTCTGGTTGCTGCACGACTCGATGGCCAGGCAGTCAACTGGCTTAGAGAATCCGATGGCGCGCAAAACGTAGCGCTGCTGAGGCCGGGTGATCGCATCCGACCCAGGCTCGACGGTCAGCCTCTGGCTGGCCAGCATTGGCGCCTGGAGCTGGACATCGAAACCCTCCTGTCCCCACAAGCGACACGCGTTCGTGACATAACGCCGTTCCAGGCGTTGGGGCGATTTCAGCTGGACTGATCGTTCAGCCTTCAGCCAGCAATCTGATCGCTGCCGCACCGACCTTGCGCACCGCTTCTTCGATCTGCGGGGTGATTTTGGCTGCGTAGTTCATCCGCAGGCAATTGCGGTATTTGCCCGAGGCGGAAAAGATACTGCCGACGGCAATCTGTACGCCTTGGTCATGCAGCGCGCGATTGAGTTTCAGGGTGTCGAAGCCCTCTGGCAGTTCGACCCACAGCATGAAGCTGCCTTGCGGGCGGCTGGCTCGGGTGCCGGCGGGGAAATAGCGGCTGACCCAATCGATCATCGCGTCGCGATTGCGCTGGTATTGCGTACGCATCCGCCGCAAATGCGGTTCGAAATGCCCAGCCTTGAGAAATTCGGCAATCGCAATCTGCGGTTGCGGCGCGGTGGAGCCCGTGCTGATGTACTTCATGTGCAGCACCCGTTCCAGATAACGACCCGGCGCGACCCAGCCAATGCGCAGGCCCGGTGCCAGGGTTTTGGAAAATGAGCTGCAAAGCAGGACGCGACCGTCTTCATCGAAGGACTTGATCGTGCGCGGACGCGGGTAGGTGTAGGCCAGTTCGCCATACACATCGTCCTCGATGATCGCCACGTCGAAGCGCTGTGCGAGCGTCAACAACGCACGTTTGCGCGACTCCGGCATGATGTAGCCCAGCGGGTTGTTGCAGTTGGGGGTCAACTGTATGGCTTTGATCGGCCATTGCTCCAACGCCAGTTCCAAAGCCTCGAGGCTGATGCCGGTGATCGGGTCGGTGGGGATTTCCAGGGCTTTCATGCCCAAGCCCTTGAGCGTCTGCATGGCACCGTGAAAGCTCGGCGAATCTACCGCCACGATGTCGCCGGGCTCGCAAATGGCCCGGATGCTGGTGGACAGCGCTTCGTGGCAACCGGTAGTGATCACCAGATCGTTGGCGCTCAACTGGCACCCGGAATCGAGCAACAGGCGAGCGATCTGCTCGCGCAATTCGAGGGTGCCGTAGATGTTGTCGTAATACAGACCGGGCATGTCCTGCCGCCGGCTGATTCGCGCCAGGTTGCGCAGCAGCGGTTTCATGGTCGGCGTGGTGATGTCCGGCATGCCGCGACCCAGTTGCACGACATCCTTGCGCGGCACGGCGCGAATCAGTTCCAGCACTTGATCCCACTGCGAAATATCCACCGGTCGTTGGGCTGGCCGGCCAACCACGGGCAGCTCCGGCAGTTCGCGACTCACTGGCACGAAGTAGCCGGACTTGGGTTTGGGCATCGCCAGACCCACGTCTTCGAGCACTCGATAGGCCTGTTGCACCGTGCTCAGGCTGACCCCGTGTTCGACACTCAGCGCTCGCACCGAGGGCAACCGGTCGCCGGGACGATAGAAGCCCTGTTCGATACGCGTGCCGAGCAATTCGGCGAGGTTGACGTAGAGGGTCATGGCGCAGTCTCGGTGTGGGTGATTCGGTTAACCAGTACAGATGGGGCAAAAATATGTAATTCAGAGGCTGAAACGGAAAATCTGTATGGATTTAATACGGCATCGTTGAATCTGTAATGCATTTCGCCGTCCGCGCATCATGAAAGCTCTGGCTACCCAAGTAAACAGGAGCGACAAAAATGAACGGCTTGAGCGATGTGCGGCTGACGTTACACAGTCAGGAACTGGCGGCAGGGCAAAAGAACGGCGCGCGCGAGGCAGTCATGCGCAACGCACCGTCCTGCCTGGGTCGTTGGGGGCTGTTCTGGCATCGTCTGCACACACGCGAGGCGTTGCTGGAGCTGACGCCGGAGCAACTCAAGGATATCGGGTTGAGTCGGGAGCAGGCACGGGACGAGGGGCTTAAGCCTTTTTGGCGGATCTGAATTATTGCGACGGTCTATAGATCCATTCGCGGGCAAGCCTCGCTCCTACAGGGGCTACGCTTGACCCTGTAGGAGCGAGGCTTGCCCGCGAAAACGTCGACACAGACGCCGAAAATCTTTCAGACCAACTCCTTCATCCGATGCCACAACATCCCCAACGCCAACAATGGCGAACGCAAATGCTTGCCACCCGGGAAGGTGATATGCGGCACCTTGGCAAACAGATCGAACCCTCTGCTCTGCTGACCACTGATAGCCTCAGCCAACAACTTGCCCGCCAGGTGCGTGGCATTCACGCCATGGCCGGAATAGGCCTGGGCGTAATACACATTTGACTGGTCCTTGAGCCGACCGATCTGCGGCAGGCGATTGGCGCCGATGCCGATCATCCCACCCCATTGATAGTCGATTTTCACCCCGGCCAGTTGCGGGAACACCGCCAGCATCTTCGGTCGCATGTACGCGGCGATGTCTTTCGGGTCGCGTCCCGAATAATGACAGGCGCCGCCGAACAGCAAGCGTCGGTCCGCCGAGAGTCGGTAATAATCCAGCGCCACCCGTTGATCGCAGACCGCCATGTTTTGCGGCAGCAAGGCATGAGCCTGTTCCTCGCTCAAGGGTTCGGTGGCGATGATGTAACTGCCGGCGGGCAGCACTTTGCCGCTGAGCAGCGGGTTGAGATCGTTGAGGTAGGCGTTGCAGCCCAGTACCAGCGTCTTGGCGCGAACCGAACCCTGGGCGGTGTGGACCTTGACCTCGGGGCCGTAATCGATGCGGGTCACGGCCGATTGTTCGAACAGCTTCGCGCCCAATTGCCGGGCGGCGGCCGCTTCGCCCAGTGCCAGGTTCAATGGATGCAGATGCCCGGAGCCCATGTCGATCAAGCCGCCGACATAGCGATCGGAGCCCACCACGCTGTGCATTTCATTGGCTTGCAGCAGACGGGTTTCGTAACGGTAACCGAGGCTGCGCAGCTCGATGGCGTCTTCGGCGAAGCCTTCCAGATCGTGAGCCTTGTTGGCGAGGTCGCAGTAGCCCCAGGTCAGGTCGCAAGGGATCTGAAAACGCTCAATCCGCCGTCGGACGATTTCCACCGCCTCCAGCCCCATCAATTTCATCTGGCGCACACCCTCGACGCCAATCACGTTGGCGAACTGATCGAGGCCATGGCCGACGCCGCGAATCAATTGCCCGCCATTGCGTCCGCTGGCGCCCCAACCGATTTTGTGCGCTTCCAGCAGCACCACGTTGAAGCCACGTTCGGCCAGTTCGAGCGCGGTGTTCAGCCCCGAAAACCCGCCGCCCACCACGCACACATCCGCGATCAGCTCACCCGTGAGCACCGCAAGATCGGGTTGCGGCAGGCTGCTGGCGGCGTAATAAGAGGCCGCGTGCGAGTGGCTCGGGGCACGTTGCTGAATGGGGGCGTTCATGTGCGTCATCCAGGAGGCTTGTGTTTGAAAAAGTTGACGGAGCATAAGCTGCCGCTTCGGACGTGAGCAACACCGGTCGGTTGGCGCTGTCTGGATCGGGGGTTTTGCGTCAGAATCCCGGTCTATTCCGCATTCGGTCACCGCTTCGATGAGCTGCAACAGTCAGAAAATTCGCACTTTGCGTCAGCAGATTCCCACCTTCGAGTGCGTACCCGGCTGCCATGACTGTTGTGGGCCGGTGACCACCTCGCCCGAAGAAATGTCCCGTCTGCCTCGCAAGAGCCGGGCCGAGCAGGACGCGGCGATGGATGAACTCAATTGCGTCCATCTAGGCCCCAACGGCTGCACCGTGTATGACGAGCGCCCCCTGATCTGTCGACTGTTCGGTACCACCAAGACCCTGCCGTGCCCCAACGGGCGGCGGCCGGTGGAGCTGATTCATCCTCGGGTCGAGAAGCAGATTCATGAGTACATGGCCAGCACCCGGCAGGTGTTGGTTTAAAAACAGCGTTACTTCAGCGGGGACCGAGTTGCTTCAATCGCGAGCAGGCTCGCTCCCACAAGGACACCGCTGTACCTGTGGGAGCGAGCCTGCTCGCGATAGCGGTCGCTCAGACAACCCTTCCCTTGTGGCTGAACCTTCAATCCGGAATCGGCAGACTCAAGCTCTCTTTCACTTCTTCCATCACGATGTAACTCTTGGATTCGCGCACATGCGGCAGCTTGAGCAGGATGTCGCCCAGCAGCTTGCGGTACGAGGCCATCTCGGAAATCCGTGCTTTCACCAGGTAATCGAAATCCCCTGACACCAAATGGCATTCCAAAACGTGGGGCAGTTTCAGCACCGCGCGTCGGAACTCTTCGAAAGTATCGCCGGATTTATAGTCGAGACTGATCTCGACGAACACCAGCAGGCTACCCTTCAGGTGCTGCGGATTCAGGCGAGCGTTGTAGCTCATGATGATCCCTTCGCGCTCCAGTCGCCGTACCCGTTCAGTGCAGGGCGTGGTGGAGAGGCCGACCTTTTCCCCCAGCTCGGTGAAAGAGATGCGCCCGTCCGCTTGCAGGATCCGCAAAATGTTGCGGTCGATCTTGTCCAGCTCACGTTTGGTCTGAGTGTTGGTTCGCATAGGGGATGCGCCTCCGTGAAAAGGGTTTTTGCCGAGAATTGTCGCCAAATATAAGCACTTATATAGTGAAAAACACTGGCTAATCTTTTTTAAACTGCCCACATCTTCGGTCTGCACAATAAACGTCAGCGGTAAGCCGCGATGAGGGAAATGAAAATGCGCGTTCTGGTCTTGGGTAGCGGCGTCATCGGTACCGCCAGTGCCTATTATCTGGCACGGGCCGGCTTTGAAGTGACGGTCGTCGATCGTCAGCCAGCACCGGCCATGGAAACCAGTTTCGCCAACGCCGGGCAGGTTTCGCCGGGTTATGCCTCGCCGTGGGCCGCGCCGGGCGTGCCGCTCAAAGCCATCAAGTGGCTGTTGCAGCGTCACGCGCCGCTGGCGATCAAGGCCACCGCCAACATCGACCAATACCTGTGGATGGCGCAAATGCTGCGCAACTGCACCGCCAGCCGTTACGCGGTGAACAAGGAGCGCATGGTGCGTCTGTCCGAGTACAGCCGCGACTGCCTCGACGAATTGCGTGCGGAAACGGGTATTGCCTACGAAGGCCGCAGCCTGGGGACTACCCAGCTGTTCCGCACCCAGGCGCAGCTCGATGGCGCCGCCAAAGACATCGCCGTGCTGAAAGAGTCCGGTGTGCCGTTCGAACTGCTCGACCGCGCGGGCATTGCCCGGGTCGAACCGGCCCTGGCCAGTGTCACCGACATCCTCGCCGGTGCCTTGCGCCTGCCGAACGACCAGACCGGCGACTGCCAGATCTTCACCACCCGCCTGGCCGAGATGGCCACGAAACTGGGTGTGGAATTCCGTTTCGGCCAGGACATTCAGCGCCTCGACTTCGCCGGTGATCGCATCAACGGCGTATGGATCGACGGCAAGCTGGAAACCGCCGACCGTTACGTGCTGGCGCTGGGCAGCTACTCACCGCAACTGCTCAAGCCGCTGGGCATCAGGGCTCCGGTGTATCCGCTCAAGGGTTACTCGCTGACCGTGCCGATCATCAACCCGGCGATGGCTCCGACGTCGACCATTCTCGACGAGACCTACAAGGTCGCGATCACCCGTTTCGACAACCGCATCCGCGTCGGTGGCATGGCGGAAATCGCCGGTTTTGACCTGTCGTTGAACCCGCGTCGACGCGAAACCCTGGAGATGATCGTCAACGACCTTTATCCTCAGGGCGGCGATCTGGCCCAGGCGAGTTTCTGGACCGGCCTGCGTCCGACTACCCCGGACGGTACGCCGATTGTCGGTGCCACGCCGTTCAAAAACCTGTTCTTGAACACCGGCCATGGCACGCTCGGCTGGACCATGGCTTGTGGTTCCGGTCGTTTGCTGGCCGACCTGATGGCGAAGAAAACACCGCAGATCAGTGCCGAAGGCCTCGATATTTCCCGTTATGGCAACAAACTTCAGGAGTCCGCAAAACATGTCAATCCAGCGCCAGCTCACCAATGAGCGCATGAGCCAGATCGTTGTCCACAACAGTACGGTGTATCTGGCAGGGCAGGTCGGCGATGACATGAGTGCCGGGATTGAACAGCAGACCCGTGAAACCCTCGCCAATATCGAGCGTTTGCTGGATCTGGCCGGGACCGACAAGAGCCGTCTGCTGTCGGTGACGATTTACCTGAAAGACATCGACGCACACTTTGAAGGCATGAATTCGGTGTGGGACCAGTGGCTGCCAAAAGGCGTTGCACCGGCCCGCGCGACGGTCGAATCGAAGCTGTGCGAACCGCAAATCCTGGTCGAGCTGTCGGTTGTCGCCGCGCTGCCGTAAAGCCAAGCCAGAAAGATCCCTCTCCCGGCGCTGTTGGCGGTTCACGCTGTCAGCCAGCGCCGGTTTTTTATTCCAATGACCGACTAGAAGTCTGCCGCCATGCGTCCAGCCCGTGCCCTGATCGACCTTCAAGCCCTGCGTCACAACTACCGGATTGCCCGTGAAGTCACGGGTGCCCGTGCCCTCGCGGTGATCAAGGCCGATGCCTATGGCCATGGCGCGGTACGCTGCGCCCAGGCGCTGGAAGCCGAGGCGGACGGGTTTGCCGTGGCGTGCATCGAAGAAGCGTTGGAGCTGCGCGCCGCCGGCATTCGAGCGCCGGTGTTGTTGCTGGAAGGTTTTTTTGAAGCCGAAGAACTGTCGCTGATCGTTGAACATGACTTCTGGTGCGTGGTGCATTCGCTGTGGCAGCTCGAAGCCATCGAAAAAGCCGCGCTGAGCAAACCGATCACGGTCTGGCTCAAGCTCGACTCGGGCATGCATCGGGTTGGCCTGCACCCGGCGGATTACCAGGCGGCCTATCAACGGCTGCTGGCCAGCGGCAAAGTGGCGAAGATCGTGCTGATGAGCCACTTCGCTCGCGCCGATGAACTGCACTGCCAGACCAGCGCCGAGCAGGTCGCGGTGTTCGAGGCGGCGCGTCAGGGTTTGTCGGCCGAAATCAGTCTGCGTAACTCGCCGGCGGTGCTCGGTTGGCCACAGATTCCAAGTGATTGGGTGCGCCCGGGCATCATGCTCTACGGTGCGACGCCTTTCGAAGAGGCCAATGCCGTGGCGTCCCGCCTGCAACCGGTGATGACCCTGGAATCGAAAGTGATTTGCGTGCGTGAACTGCCGGCCGGCGAGCCGATTGGTTACGGCGCGAAATTCGTCACCCCCAAACCGATGCGCGTGGGCGTGGTGGCGATGGGTTATGCCGACGGCTATCCACGTCAGGCACCGACCGGCACGCCGGTGCTGGTGGCCGGGCAGCGTAGTCAGTTACTGGGCCGGGTATCGATGGACATGCTCTGTGTCGACCTGACCGACGTGCCGCAAGCCGGGCTCGGTTCGCCCGTCGAGTTGTGGGGCAAAAATATCCTCGCCAGTGACGTCGCGACGGCCGCAGACACGATTCCTTACCAGATCTTCTGCAACCTGCGTCGGGTGCCGCTGCTCTATTCCGGGGGCTGAACAATAGCGTTCCCGACCGAAAGTCGTTTCGCCAAACAGGATTCCGGCCCAAGTGTTGTAAATACTGAACGCTGTCGCCATGATAACGCTCATTATTCCTGCAACCTGAATCCCTGGAGGCTCCAGCATTGGACGTCGGTGAACGACTGCAATCGATCCGTAAGCTCAAAGGTCTTTCCCAGCGTGAACTCGCCAAACGTGCGGGCGTCACCAACAGCACCATTTCGATGATCGAGAAGAACAGCGTCAGCCCCTCGATCAGTTCGCTGAGGAAGGTACTGGGCGGGATTCCCATGTCCATGGTCGAGTTTTTTTCCGAAGAAATCCTGGAGGAAAAACCGACTCAGATCGTCTACAAAGCCAACGAACTGATCGATATTTCCGATGGTGCAGTGACCATGAAACTCGTCGGCCGGGCTCACCCGAGCCGGGCTATTGCGTTCCTCAACGAAATCTACCCGCCAGGCGCCGACACCGGTGAGGAGATGCTCACCCATGAGGGCGAAGAAACCGGGATTCTGGTGGAAGGTCGGCTGGAACTGGTGGTCGGTCTCGAAACATTTGTGCTCGAAGCCGGCGACAGCTACTACTTTGAAAGTACCAAGCCGCACCGTTTCCGTAATCCGTTCGATGCTCCGGCGCGACTAATCAGCGCAGCCACTCCAGCGAATTTCTAAGAGAAGAGGCGTCCTGCCCGGATTGCGGAGACGCCCATGCTGTATTTCCGTCCCACGATAAGACCCCTTCGACTTTGGGGTTGTTTCAGTGTGGCGGGCTTACCGCTATACTTGCGCCCGCCTGCGAACCGTGGCCGTGGGCGTGACTAGCCACCATTGAGGGTGTACGCGTGAACCTAATTATGAAAATGCTGGCCGCACCAGCAACCGTATTGGCCCTTTGGGCAGTCAGCGCACAAGCAGCGACCAACGACGATATTGCTAAACGTCTTGAACCCGTCGGCCAGGTTTGTGTGCAGGGTAAAGAGTGCAAGGGGATGGAAGTCGCTGCTTCGGTTGGTGGCGGTGCAGCAAAAACTCCCGACGAAATCATTGCCAAACACTGCAATGCTTGTCATGGCACCGGCCTGTTGGGCGCACCCAAAATCGGTGATGCCGCAGACTGGAAAAAACGCGCCGATAAAGAAGGCGGCACCGCTGCTGGCTTGGCGAAGGTAGCATTGAGCGGGCTCAATGCGATGCCGCCAAAAGGCACCTGCAGTGACTGCGAACTGAAAGACCTTGAAGGCGCCATCCAGAAGATGTCTGGCCTGAAATAAGCATGCCTTCAACGAAAAGCCGCTTTCGAGCGGCTTTTTTGTACCCGCGATTTGCTCTGCGACACTGTTCATTGCCGCAAATCCCCGGCAAGCTCGATCCAACCCCAATTCATGGAATGGGCGGGAGGAGCAGATGGTGCAGTTGTGTTCTATCGAGCAGGCGGTCGATGACGTATTGGCACGATTGCCGGCGCATATCCACATGGGCCTGCCGCTGGGGCTGGGCAAACCCAACCATTTCGTCAACGCGCTGTATCGACGCGTCGCGCAACTCCCCGAGCGGCAACTGACGGTCTATACCGCCCTGTGCCTCGGCCGCCCGCCATTGGGCGATGGTTTGCAAAAACGCTTCCTCGAACCCTTCATCGAGCGGGTGTTCGGCGATTATCCGGAGCTGGATTTCCTCGCCGACCTGCATCGCGACAGCCTGCCGGGCAACATCCACATTCATCAATTTTTCATGCAGCCAGGCAGCCTGCTTAACAGCGCACCGGCCCAGCAGGATTACATCAGCAGCAATTACAGCCACGCCGCGCGCGACATCAATGCCGCCGGCCTGAACCTGGTGGCGCAACTGGTGGCCAGCCATGCCGAGCACCCTGATCGCCTGAGTCTGAGCTGCAACCCGGACATCACCCTCGACCTGTTTCCGATGATCGCCAAACGCCGGGCGGCGGGGGAAACGATCCTGCTGGTGGGGCAGGTGCACAACGATTTGCCGTACATGCCCGGCGATGCGGAAATCGGCATCGACAGCTTCGACCTGCTGATCGACGAGAAGGACAGCACCACGCTGTTCTCCACGCCGAACATGCCGGTGGGTTTCCAGGATCATTTCATCGGGCTGCACGCCAGCACGCTGGTGCGCGATGGCGGCACCTTGCAGATCGGCATCGGCGCCATGGGCGATGCCCTGACGGCGGCGTTGCTGGCGCGGCAAGCTGACAGTGACGGTTACAAGGCCGTGCTGGCGGATCTGAATCTCAGCCAGTGGGCGCAACTGATTGAGCGCGAAGGCGGCATCGAACCGTTCGCCAAGGGCCTTTACGGTTGCAGCGAAATGTTCGTCAACGGTTTGCTGGTGTTGGCGGATGCCGGGATCGTGCGGCGCAAGGTTTACCCGGACGCGCCGACCCAGCAGCAGGCGAATGACGGGACACTGGACGAGGCCGCACAGACTGACGGCATCTCGGTGCATGGCGGTTTTTTTCTCGGGCCGCGCAGTTTTTACCAGCGCCTGCGCGAGCTACCGCACAACAAGCTGCTTGAATTCAACATGACCCGCATCAGCTACATCAACGAGCTCTACGGTCAGGAAGAACTCAAACGCTTGCAGCGCCTCGATGCACGCTTCATCAATACCGTCTTCACCATGACCTTGATGGGCGCCGGGGTGGCCGATCAGTTAGAGGATGGACGGGTGCTCAGCGGTGTCGGCGGGCAGTACAACTTCGTGGCCCAGGGGCATGCTCTGGAGGGTGCGCGTTCGATCCTGCTGCTACGCAGTTGGCGCGAGTCGGGCGGTGAGGTCAGTTCGAATATCGTCTGGGAATACGGCCACTGCACGATCCCGCGGCACCTGCGAGACATCGTTGTCACCGAGTACGGCATCGCCGATTTGCGGGGCAAGACCGACGCGGCAGTGATCGAGGCATTGCTCAATATCAGCGACTCACGTTTCCAGCCGGGGCTGATCGAGCAGGCGCAGAGCGTTGGCAAATTGCCGAAGCATTTTCGCCTCGATCCGCGTTTCGCCGACAACAGCCCACAGCGTTTGCGGGCCATCCAGGCACGGCATTCGAATTTGTTTCCGGAGTATCCACTGGGCTGCGATTTCACCGCTGAGGAGCGGGACTTATTGCGGGCGCTGAACTGGCTGAAGAGCAAGTTCAAGCTCACGGAGATTCTGGAGCTGGGCAAGGCTGCGCTGGATGCACCAGAGCCTTCGGAATTTCCCATGCACCTGGAGCGGATGCAGCTGACCCACCCCGAAGGATTGAAAGAGGACTTGTTTCAGCGGCTACTGCTCACTGGCCTGAAGGCCACCGCGCGGTAACAGCCAACCGAAATCAACTGTGGGAGCGAGCCTGCTCGCGATGGCGGTGTAACAGCCAACAATGAAGTTGAATGTTATGGCCTCATCGCGAGCAGGCTCGCTCCCACAGGGAATGTGCGGTGTAGCTTTAGTCGATAAAGGTCACGACACCGCCAGCCAGCGACTGAACGCGAGCCAACGATTCCACGCGATAACCCTGGGCATCCAGTTCCGCACGGCCACCCTGAAACGACTTCTCGATCACGATGCCCAAACCTGCAACGGTCGCGCCGGCCTGTTTGATGATCGAAATCAGCGCTTGCGACGCCTTACCGTTGGCCAAAAAGTCGTCGATGATCAGTACGCGGTCGCTGCTGGTCAGGTGACGCGGGGAGATCGCCACGGTGCTTTCGGTTTGCTTGGTGAACGAGTACACGGTCGCCGACAGCAGGTTTTCAGTCAGGGTCAAAGACTGATGCTTGCGGGCGAAAATCACCGGCACGCCGAGGTTCAGGCCGGTCATGATCGCCGGGGCAATGCCCGAGGCTTCGATCGTGACAATCTTGGTGATGCCTGAATCCTTGAACAGCGTGGCGAATTCGTCGCCGATCAGCTTCATCAGGGCCGGGTCGATCTGGTGGTTCAGAAAGGCGTCGACTTTCAGAACCTGGTCGGAAAGCACGATGCCTTCTTCGCGAATTTTCTTGTGCAGTGCTTCCATGAAGCTTTCCTCTACTGGCGCTATGTGCGCCTAAGCTCGTGAATACTTTCGGTTGAAAAAGCAGCCGGTTAAAAAATAGGCAATTCTAGCGCTTTAACATCGCGCGTATATCCGCCAATGCGGAGTTGCCGCGAACGGCTTTGACTTCGGTCGGGGTGTCGTCATTGCCTTCCCAGGCCAGATCGTCCGGCGGCAGTTCATCGAGGAAACGGCTGGGCGCGCAGTCGATGATCTCACCATATTGCTTGCGCTTGGCGGCGAAGGTGAAGGCTAAAGTCTGACGCGCCCGGGTAATCCCGACGTAGGCCAGGCGACGCTCCTCTTCGATGGTGTCGGCTTCGATGCTGGAGCGGTGCGGGAGGATTTCCTCCTCCATGCCCATGATGAACACGTAGGGAAATTCCAGACCCTTGGAGGCGTGCAAGGTCATCATCTGCACGCCTTCGGCGCCGTCTTCCTCTTCCTGCTGACGCTCCAGCATGTCGCGCAGCACGAGTTTGCCGATGGCGTCTTCGACGGTCATCTCGCCTTCTTCGTCTTTCTCCAGCGTGTTCTTCAGCGCTTCGATCAGGAACCAGACGTTACCCATGCGGTAATCGGCGGCCTTGTCGCTGGAGCTGTTAGTGCGCAGCCAGTTCTCGTAGTCGATGTCCATGACCATGCTACGCAAGGCCGAGATCGGGTCTTCGCCGGCGCACTGCTCGCGGACCTTGTCCATGAAACGCTTGAAGCGCGACAGGCGATCGGTGAAGCGCGTGTCCAGATGCTCGCCCAGGCCGATTTCGTCGGTGGCGGCGTACATCGAGATTTTTCGCTCGGTGGCGTAGTTGCCCAGCTTCTCCAGCGTGGTCGAACCGATCTCCCTGCGTGGGACGTTGATCACCCGCAGGAAGGCGTTGTCGTCGTCCGGGTTCACGATCAGGCGGAAGTAGGCCATCAGGTCTTTCACTTCCTGACGTCCGAAAAAGCTGTTGCCGCCGGACAGACGATACGGAACCTGATGATGCTGCAGCTTCAGCTCGATGAGCTTGGCCTGGTAGTTGCCGCGATAGAGGATCGCGAAATCGCTGTAGGGGCGGTCGGTGCGCAAGTGCAGGCTGAGAATTTCCACCGCCACGCGCTCGGCTTCGGCGTCTTCGTTGCGGCAACGGATCACGCGGATTTCGTCGCCGTGACCCATTTCGCTCCACAGCTGCTTTTCGAATTCGTGCGGGTTGTTGGAAATCAGCACGTTGGCGCAGCGCAGGATGCGGCTGGTGGAGCGGTAGTTTTGCTCGAGCATCACCACTTTCAGGGACGGGTAATCGTCCTTGAGCAGCATCAGGTTTTCCGGACGGGCGCCACGCCAGGCGTAGATCGATTGGTCATCGTCGCCCACCACGGTGAACTGGTTGCGTTTGCCGATCAGCAGTTTCACCAGCAAATACTGGCTGGCGTTGGTGTCCTGGTATTCGTCCACCAGCAAGTAGCGGACCTTGTTCTGCCATTTTTCCAGGATGTCGTCGTGTTCCTGGAACAGTTTTACCGGCAGCAGGATCAGGTCGTCGAAGTCCACCGCGTTGAACGCCTTGAGCGTGCGCTGGTAGTGGGTGTAGACGATGGCGGCGGTCTGCTCCTTGGGATTGCGGGCGTTTTCCAGGGCTTCGGGCGGCAGGATCAGGTCATTTTTCCACGAGCCGATCATGTTCTTGATCTCGTCGACGCCGTCGTCGCCCGAGTATTCCTTCTGCATGATGTCGGTCATCAGGGCTTTGACGTCGGTCTCGTCGAAGATCGAGAAGCCCGGTTTGTAGCCCAGCCGCACGTGTTCCTTGCGGATGATGTTCAGGCCCAGGTTGTGGAAGGTGCAAACCGTCAGGCCGCGACCTTCACCGCCCTTGAGCAGGGTGCCGACCCGTTCTTTCATCTCCCGCGCGGCCTTGTTGGTAAAGGTCATGGCGACGATGTACTGGGCGCGGATGCCGCAGCTCTGGATCAGGTGCGCAATTTTGCGGGTGATCACGCTGGTCTTGCCGGAGCCTGCGCCGGCGAGCACCAAAAGAGGGCCGCCGACGTAGCTCACGGCTTCTTGCTGCCGGGGATTGAGTCGGGACATACGAAATCAGGGAGTCGTTAGCGAAATGGGCCGGCATTTTAACAGGCTCAGCGAATTGTGCTGCTCTCTCCGACTTGTGACGTAACACGCTATCTCTATTTGCCGGTTTTGATACTTTCACGCAGGATGTGTGGTGAATTTGCGTCTAACGTTCGTATTCAAGATACAAAAGCCGTGTTTGATAACCGGTGTCATTTGGTCATTGGTTATCTGCGCGGCATAATGCCCGCCGCCTACATCATTGCAGAGTCTAGGGAGCTAGCTTGTCTACGCCTGTCGAACCCTTGCGTTTGCTGCTACTGGCCGAAGAGCCAGTGTGGGCGGCGTTGTTGCGCGAGTGTCTGGCTCCGATGGGGAGCACGGCTGTGCTGATCAGCGCGCCGAGCTGGGAGTCGGTCAGCAGTCTGTTCGATGACAACCGCAGTGCGGTGTTGTTGACGATCCCGGCCCTTCAGCCAATGCCGGGCCGTTGCAGCCTGCCGACGGTGTTGCTGCTCGAGAACGAACCGCTGGCGCCACCCGATGGTGTGAGCGACTGGCTGGTACGCGATCTGCTGGATCCCGGCATGTTGCGCCGCTGCCTGCGCCACGTGCGTGAGCGCGGCGTGCTGGAAAACACCTTGCAGCGCCTGGCCGAGCAGGACCCGTTGACCGGTATTGCCAACCGCCAGGGCTTCCAGACCTTGTTGGCGGCGCGCCTGGCCGAAAACGAAGGCCGCGGCCTGGCCCTCGGTCACCTCGACCTCGACAACTTCCGACACGCCAATGACGCCCTCGGCCATCAGGCTGGTGACCGGTTGATTCTGCAGGTGGTCTCGCGGCTGAAAAGCCAGCTGGAGGCCGGCGATCAACTGGCGCGGCTGGGCAGCGATGAATTCGCCCTGCTGATCGACACCCGCCGCGCCCCTCAGCGCGCCGAGTGGATGGCTGAACGCATTACCGAAGCCCTGTCCGAACCCTATTGGGTCGACGGCGAAAGCCTGTTGATCGGTTCCAGCCTCGGCATCGCCCACGCACGAGCGCAGGCCGGCGCCGACCCGTTGATGTGGCACGCGCACATCGCCATGCAGCAGGCCAAGAGCACTCAGGGCTGCACCTTTCACATCTTCAACGAACGGATCAATCGCAATGCCCGCAGCATCGCCGACCTCGAAAGCGAGCTGCGCCGGGCCTTGCGTCGCGATGAGCTGGAGCTGCATTACCAGCCACGGCTGAACCTTGAGGACGGCCAGATCGTCGGCCTCGAAGCCTTGGTGCGCTGGCGTCATGGCGAACGCGGCTTGTTGCCCCCCAGCGAATTCGTGCCGCTGGCCGAGCAAAGCGGCTTGATCGTGCCGCTGGGTTACTGGGTGATTTCCCGGGCCTTGCGGGACATGCAGGCGTTGCGCGAACGAGGTCTGCCGGCGCTGCACATGGCGATCAACCTGTCATTCCGGCAGTTTCAGGACAGCCAATTACTGTCGACCCTGAGCCGGCTGATTGCCGAGCGCGGTGTCGAGGCGCAATGGCTGGAATTCGAACTGACCGAAACCGCGGTGATGCGTCGCAGCGATCTGGTCAAGCAAACCATGGACGCCCTCGGGCGCCTCGGCGTGCGCTTCTCGCTGGATGATTTCGGCACCGGGTTCTCTTCGTTCGTGCACCTCAACAGCCTGCCGATTGCCTTGCTGAAGGTCGACAAGAGCTTTGTCGGCGGCATGGAAGAACGGGAAGAGAATCGCAAGCTGGTGCACGCCATGATCAACCTGGCGCACAACCTCAAACTCGAAGTGGTCGCCGAAGGCGTGGAAACGCAGGCACAGCTGGATTTGTTGCGCGGGTTTGGTTGCGATCAGGTGCAGGGGTATCTGATCAGCAAGCCGTTGCCGTTGGCGGAGTTGGTTGAGTATTTGACCTTTGGTTCCAGTCAGATGGCTGTGGTTGAAGCCATTTAAAAGATCGCAGCCTTCGGCAGCTCCTACAAAAGCGCGGTCGTGCGCGATCCTGTAGGAGCTGCCGAAGGCTGCGATCTTTTGATATTAATCCGGCTGAATCACCTGAAAGCTGCCTTGCGCTGAAGGCTCTAGTCGAATCATCCGCTTCATCTTCCACTCAAACGCCAGCGTCAGGCTCACCGCCGCACACGCCAGCCCCAATGCCAATCCCCACCAGACCCCCGTCGGCCCCACGTTCATATGGAAGGCCATCCACCAGGCGGCCGGTGCGCCGATCAGCCAGTAGCAACCCAAACCCACCAGGAAGGTGGTCTTGGCATCCTTGAGCCCGCGGATGCAGCCCATGGCAATGGTTTGCGTGCCATCGAACAGCTCGAACCACGCCGCCACCGCCAGCAGGCTCACGGCCAGGTTGATGACTTCGCGGAACGCCGGGTCGTTGTGGTCCAGGAACAAACCGATCAACTGATGCGGCAGCAGCCAGAAGACCATCGCGAAGCCGAGCATGGCCGCCGCACCGAAGGCGATCCCGACCCGTCCGGCCAGCCGCGCGTCCAGCAATTGCCCGGCACCGTAATGCTGACCGATGCGCATGGTGATCGCGTAGGAAAGCCCCGCCGGAACCATGAACGCCACCGAGACGATTTGCAGGGCGATCTGGTGTGCCGCCAATTGCGTACTGCCCATGGTGCCCATGCACAGCGCGGCGAAGGCAAACAGGCCGACTTCCACCGCATAGGTGCCGCCAATCGGCAGGCCCAGGCGCCACAACTCCTTCAGGTACTGACGGTTGGGCCGCAACAGGCCCTGGCGCAATGGATACGCGTCGTAAGCCGGATGCCGACGAATGTGCAGCGCGAGCGCCAGCGCCATGAGGTTGGCAACGATCGCGGTGACCAGGCCGATGCCCACCAGACCCATTTTCGGCAGGCCGAACAGGCCGGTGATCAACGCATAGTTGAGCAGGAAGTTGGCCACGGTGCCGCCAAGGCTGATGACCATCACCGGCGTCGCCCGGCCGATGGCACTGGTGAAGCCGCGTAGCGCCATGAAGCTCAGATAGCCGGGCAGGGCAAATGGCAGGATCAGCAGAAACTGGCCGGCCGCCTGGACGTTGGTTTCGGTCTGGCCGAACAGCAGCAACACGGGTTTGAGGTTCCACAACAGCAAACCGGCCACCAGTGCCATCAACCAGGCGAGCCACAGCCCGGCTTGAGTCAGCCGTGCCGCGCCAATGATGTCGCCCGCGCCCTGACGGATGGCCACCAGGGTGCCGACCGCCGCGATCACGCCGATGCAGAAAATCGACACGAACGAATACGTCGCCGCACCCAGGCCGCCGCCGGCCAGCGCTTCGGGGCTCAGGCGCGCCATCATCAACGTGTCGGTGAGGACCATCAACATGTGCGCCAACTGCGAGGCAATCAACGGCCCCGCCAGCCGCAGGATGGCCCGGAGTTCAATACGCGCTGGATGCTGCATGGTCATCACGCTCGATTGTCAGAGAGAACAGGAAACGCCGATTCTCGGCGCTCTGCGGGGTTTCCACAAAGGGATAAAAAGGATGGGTGGCATGATTAAAACTCATGCTTTGGAGTTTCTGATAAGTTGATGCCATCGCGCTATAGGAGCTTTCCTGATGTCTCGTCGTCTCCCTCCCTTGTATGCCCTTCGAGCATTCGAAGCGGCGGCGCGGCATAGCTCGTTTACCCGTGCCGCCGAAGAACTGTCGATCACGCAAAGCGCGGTGAGTCGGCATATTCGTACGCTCGAAGAGCATTTCGCCTGTCGGCTGTTTCACCGCAGCGGGCGGAATCTGCAATTGACCGAATCGGCGCGGCTGATCCTGCCCGGCATTCGCGAAGGCTTCACCGCCCTTGAAAGAGCCTGCAATACCTTGCGCGCCGAGGACGACATCCTGCGCATGAAAGCCCCGTCGACCCTGACCATGCGCTGGCTGTTGGCGCGGCTTAGCCGTTTTCGGCACCTGCAACCGGGGAACGAGGTGCAATTGACCAGCGCCTGGATGGACATCGATTCGGTGGATTTCAACCACGAACCCTTCGACTGCGCCGTCATTCTCAGCAACGGGAATTTTCCACCGGACTGGGAAGCGACTTTCCTGTTCTCCGAAGAGCTGATTCCGGTGGGGGCACCGAATCTTCTGAAGGATCAACCGTGGGACGTTGCGCGCCTGGCCAGTACCGAGCTGCTGCACCCGACGCCGGACCGCCGTGACTGGCGCAACTGGCTGGAGCGCATGGGCCTGACCGATCAAGTCTCCCTCAAGGGCGGGCAGGTGTTCGACACGCTGGAGCTGGGCATGATCGCCGCTGCCCGAGGTTACGGTGTGTCCATGGGCGACTTGCTGATGGTGGCGGAGGATGTCGCACAGGGACGTCTGAGTTTGCCGTGGCCGACGGCTGTCGCCAGTGGTGAGAATTATTACCTGGTCTGGCCGAAAACCCGCCCCGGCGGTGAGCGTTTGCGCCGCCTCAGCGATTTCCTGCAAGGCGAAGTCCGGGCCATGGAATTACCGGATGTCGAACGCCTGGGCTGAATCGATGGAGTCACCGCAATGGTGGCTCTGAGCCATATCCCGGTCAATTACTCAAGTATTCAGCTTTGCCGCCGAAAATCTGCTGATGGCACCTTCGTGCAGGTCCCATGTTTTTCCCACAATCAGAAATTTTGCCGAGTGTGCGATGTGATCAGAATGATCCGGCCACTGGGTCAGGAGCGGTCATGTCTCAACCTCGTGCTCGGATTGCCTCACAACTGGGTCTTGCGCTTGCCGTGATACTGGCGATTGTCATCAGCGGCAGTACCGTGTTTGCCCTGCGTTCGCTGGACGCGGCCAACCTCGCCACCCGCGAAGAGCACCTGGCCAGCGAGGCCCGGTTGCTGGCCGATCAGCTGAGCACTTTTCACGGCACGTTGCGTGAAAGTACCCAGCGCCTCAGTGGTCTGTTCGAGAAGCGCTTCAGCGCCGGTTTGAGCGTGCACCCGGATGAACCAGTGGCCGTGGCGGGCGTGCAGACCCCGGGCCTGCATCTGGGCGGCGAAGTGCTGAACAACAACTTCAAGGAAGTGGACGAGTTCAAGCAGATGACGGCCGGCGTCGCGACGCTGTTTGTACGTAGTGGCGAAGATTTCATTCGGGTCAGTACGTCCCTGAGTAAACAGGACGGCACCCGGGCCATCGGCACGCTGCTGGACCACGCTCACCCGGCCTATGCGCGGTTGATGGCGGGGCAGAGTTACGTCGGTCGCGCCTTGCTCTTCGAGCGTTCCTACATGACTCAGTACACCCCCGTACGCGACAGCGGCGGTAAGGTGATTGCCGTGCTGTTCGTAGGATTCGATTACACCGACGCGCAGAACGCCCAGTTCGACAACCTCAAACGCTTCCGCATCGGCCAGACCGGCTCCCTGGCACTGTTGGATGAGCAGAACAAATGGCTGGTGCCGATTGCCGGTGTACAAGCGCTGGATCAGGCGGTCCCGAGCATCGTCGGTCTGGCCAGGACGCCGGGCAAGGGCGATTTCTGGAGCGATAAATCGCAAGACTTCTACAGCATTGCCGTGCCGTTCGAAGGTGGGCCGTGGTCGGTGGTGGCGAGCATGCCGAAAACCGAAATCCGCGCCGTGACCTGGAGCGTCGGCATTCAATTGGCGATCGGCAGTCTGCTGGCGATGTTGCTGGCTGTCGGTTCGGCGGTCTGGCTGCTGCGCAGCAAACTGGCGCCGCTGGGCGATCTGGTGCGTCAGGCCGAAGCATTGGGCGCCGGTGATTTGAGTGTTCGCCTGAACGTGTCGAGCAACGACGAAATCGGCCAACTTGCCCGGGCCTTCAACCAGATGAGCCAGGCCCTGTCGACCATGGTCGAGCACATTCGCAGGGCCTCGCAAGAGGTCAACAGCCGCGCCCAGGCCTTGTCTGGTCTGTCGGGTGGCGCCTATGAAGGGATGGAGCAGCAGTCCGGTGAAATCACCAGCATGGCCGGTGCCGTGGAAGAATTCAGCGCCACCTCGCTGAACATCGCCGACAACATGGGCAGCACTCAGCGTCTGGCGCAGGAAAACGCACAGCAAACCCAGATCGGTCGTACGTCGATGGACGAAGCGTCCTCGTCTCTGCAACAAATCGCCGGCGCGCTGAACAGCACCGCGACGGTAATCAACACCTTGGGTCAGCGTTCTCAGGAAATCGGCGGCATCGTCGGGGTGATTACCTCGATCGCCGAGCAAACCAATCTGCTGGCGCTCAACGCCGCCATCGAAGCCGCCCGCGCCGGTGAGCAGGGGCGTGGGTTCGCGGTGGTGGCCGATGAGGTGCGCAACCTGGCGTCACGCACCCGTCAGGCCACTGATGAAATTTCCGGGATGATTCAAAGCATCCAGCAGGAAACCGGTAACGCCATCAGCACCATGGAGCAAGGCAATGTGCTGATGCAGGAAGGCCTGTCGCGCAACGCCAACGTCGCCTCGGCGCTGGCGCGGATCGATGAGCAAAGCCGCTCGGCCGGTCAGCAATTCGCCGCCATCACCACCGCGACCCAAGAGCAAAGCAGCACCGCGACCTTGCTCAGCAGTAATCTGCAAAGTATTGCCTTGGCGAACAGTGAACAGCGCGAAGTGGTGTCGAACCTGGCGGTGACTGCCAAAGAGCTGGAGAAGCTCGCGGCGGACTTGCGGCATGAGGTTGACCGGTTTCGCTGAGTCACTGCCGAAATCGCCATCGCGAGCAGGCTCGCTCCCACAGTTGATCCCGGGTGTTCACACATTCCGCGTTCACCTTCGATCTAATGTGGGAGCGAGCCTGCTCGCGATGGCATCGTCTCAATTCCCGACTTGTCCAAAATCTGCGGATCAATTCCTCGCTGGTTGTCTTTCTTGGCATTTGCCACCGATGTCTCGATTTTTATGCTTGCTGAAACGTTTCTTCAAGTCTATAAAATTGGCACAACTCCAAGAAAGGCTGCTGCCATGACCCCGCTCAAACTCTTCGTTACCCTCAGCGCACTGTCCGCTGCCTCCCACGCCATGGCCTGGGATTACGTCCTGCTCGACACCGACAAAGCCGCCCAGAACTGGCAGATCACCAGCCAGCAACTCGGGGTAAAAACCGGCAAACCCTTCAGTGTGACCCTGCGCACCTTGCACGGCGGGCGGCAGGAGGGTGTCAGCATCGTCGACATCGATAACGGCACAATGAAACTCTCGGTGGTGCCCACTCGCGGCATGAACGTCCTGCAGGCGTCTGTAGGCAATGTGCGCATGGGCTGGGATTCGCCGGTCAAGGAAGTGGTCAATCCTTCCTTCATCGAACTCAACGGCCGTGGTGGCCTGGGCTGGCTGGAAGGTTTCAATGAACTGGTCACCCGTTGCGGCTACGAATGGGTCGGCCACCCCGGTATGGACAACGGCGAACTGCTGACCCTGCACGGTCGCGCCGCCAACATCCCAGCGAACAAAGTCACCCTGCACATCGATGAAAAACCGCCGTACGCCATCAGCCTGCGTGGCGAGCTGAAAGAGCAGGCGTTCAAGAAGGTCGACTTCTCCGTCGCAACCGAACTGGTCACTGAACCTGGCAGCGTAGCGTTCGCCCTCAACGACACCCTGACCAACAACGGTGACTATCCGAAGGAATACCAGGCGCTGTATCACAGCAACTTCAGCACCCCATTCCTGGAGCAGGGCGCCCGCTTCGCCGCGCCGGTGAAACAGGTCTCACCGTTCAACGACAAGGCCAAAGGCGATCTGCCGGACTGGCAAACCTACCGCGCACCGACCAAGGACTACGACGAAACGGTTTACAACGTGGTGCCGTATGCCGATGCAAAGGGCGATACGTTGACTGTGCTGCATAACAAGGCCGGAATCCTGGGCGTCTCGGTCGGCTTCAACACGCAAACACTGCCCGTGTTCTCCCTGTGGAAAAACACCGATACCCAGGGGCAGGGCTATGTCACGGGGCTGGAGCCGGGCACGAGTTTTTCCTACAACCGCCGGTATCAACGGCCACTGAACCTGGTGCCGACAATTGGGCCGAAGGAACAGAAGCAGTTCCGCATCAGCTACAGCTTGTTGGCGGATAAGGCGGCTGTGGATAAGGCGTTGAAGCGGGTGAGCGAGATTCAGGGTGGTCGGGAGACTGAAGTGCGGCAGACGCCGTTGGTTGACCTTACCAAGGGGTGATGCCGCCTAGAGCGTTGTCGGCCGATATTGCAGCGCTTCGGCCAAGTGCTCGCGTCTGATCTCATCGACTTGCTCAAGGTCCGCCAGAGTGCGCGCTACTTTGAGCAGTCGATGGGCTGCTCGAAGGGACAGGGTCAGCCGTTCACACGCTGTTTCCAGCCAGGTTTCGTCAGCTGTGGATAACGTGCAGTGTCTGCGCAGGCCCGGCAAATCGAGGAATGCATTGGCACAGCCTTGGCGCTTTTGCTGCCGTTCTCGTGCATCGGCAACCAACTCGGCGGCGGTGGCAGTGTCGTCGCCGGGTTTCGACGCAGGATTCAGCGCCGTGGCTTCGCGAGCAACCGTCAGGTGCAGATCGATGCGGTCCAGCAGCGGCCCCGACAGTTTGTTGCGATAGCGCTGAACCATGTCCGGTGTACAACTGCATTTACCACTGGGCTCGCCAAGATATCCACAGGGGCACGGGTTCATTGCGGCCACTAATTGAAAGCGGGCCGGAAACCTCACTCGATCCTTGGCGCGGGATATCACGATGTGGCCGGATTCCAGCGGTTCCCTTAACACCTCCAACACCTTGCGATCGAATTCCGGGAGCTCATCGAGGAACAACACGCCATGGTGGGCGAGGGTGATTTCGCCCGGTTGTGGTTTCGAGCCACCGCCCACCAGTGCCGGGCCTGAAGCGGAGTGGTGTGGCTGTCGAAAGGGACGCTGTGGCCAATGACTCAGCGGCACACAACTGGCGACGGATTGGATCGCCGCGACTTCCAGCGCTTCGCTCTCGGCCAATGGCGGTAACAAGCCGGGCAGACGACTCGCCAACAACGTTTTCCCCGTCCCCGGCGGTCCGCTGAACAGCAAGTTATGAGCTCCCGCCGCTGCAATCAACAACGCGCGTTTGGCTGCGAGTTGCCCCTGCACTTCGTTCAAATCTGGATAGGGCTTGCTGGCGTAGAGCAAGCCATTGGAAGCGTAGGGCTCGATGGGCGTGTGGCCATTGAAATGCGCGACCGCCTCCAGCAAATGATCCACCGCAATCACTTTCAACCCTGAAGCCAGGCAGGCCTCCTCGGCATTCGCCCGCGGCACCACCAGCGTGCGCCCGGCCTTGCGCGCCGCCAGCGCCGCCGGCAACACACCCCGAACCGCCCGCACCGCGCCCGACAATGCCAACTCTCCCAGGCACTCCACGTCATCCAGCGTCAACGTCGGCACTTGCACACTGGCTGAGAGAATTCCCAAGGCAATCGCCAGATCGAATCGCCCGCCGTCCTTTGGCAGATCGGCCGGGGCGAGATTCAACGTGATACGCCGCGCTGGAAATTGCAGACCTGAATTGATGATCGCGCTGCGCACGCGGTCTTTGCTTTCCTTCACGGCGGCTTCGGGCAAGCCGACCATCGTCAGCGACGGCAAACCGTTGGCCAGATGCACTTCTACGGTGACGGCGGGTGCTTCTACGCCGACCTGGGCGCGGCTATGGACGATGGAGAGGGACATGGTCGTTCCTTGAGCTGAAGAGCACCGCTTCCTGCGGTTTTTTGAAGGGTAGTTGGCGGAGGAAGTTCTGGTAGGGCGGTTGAGGCGACAAACTTTCACTGGATGTTGCAAGTACGAAGCAGGCCAATCGCGAGGCACAAAAAAACCGCCACTCGGGCGGTTTCTTCGGGGAGCCTGGTCAGACTCGTGCACCTGCAAGCAAGCCATCAGGTTCAAGTTCTTTGCCATATGTTGCCGCCACTTTAAAAAAGCGATGTTGGGCGATCAGGGATCAGGTCGAGCGTCTTCCGCACTGTGCTTGATCCTCTGCTCCTGAACGAGCCCCACGCTATGAACGTGGGGTTTTTTTGGAGTTCAGAATGCCTGGAGTATTCGCGACGCACGTTTCCACCACGGCGTATTGACCGAATGCGGTGGCTGTTCTCGATCCGGCAGCATATGTGGCACATCCTGCAGCCGAATCCACGGCTGGTTATTCCAGTGCAGCAAGCTCAATGACATTTTCGGCCAATTCAGCAGGCTCAGAATCGGGCGCTCTGTTGAGGTGGGTTGCTGGGCGTCTCTGAGCGCTGGCACCACGTCGTGGGTCAGCCATTCGCGCAGGCCTCGGTATTCGGGGCAGTAGTGGTAGACCAGCAATGCGTAGACGCCGGATTCGCTGATTAGCAGGGTGTTTGCGATGCTGCCATGGATGAGCACTTGGGCGGTTTGGCGTTGGTCTGGATCGAGTTTTCGGACGGCTCGTTCGTCGAGGTAAAGGCGCAGGAGGCGGCCGAGGTCACGGGCGCTGAACCAGGGTTGGTTTTCTATGAGAAGGGCGTGGAGGTGGAGTTTGTGGCGGGTGAAGACGTGAGGGATTAGATAGTTTTCGTTCATGGTGCAGTTCTCAAGGTGCGATGAAGAAAACTGCCTCTGATCGTCGCCAAACGAAAAGGGTGGCAGCCATGCGGGGGTTGGCGAACCGGTAACGCACCAAACCGGCAGACCCGAAGGTCTCCCACGCATAGCCGCCATAATTCGAGATGAGAGCAAATTTCTCGGTCGAATGCGGTCGCGATGCGTTGTGGTTTTCCAGGTCGCCAAACCCGGTGCTGAACATTCAGCTGAGGATGAGCATAGAAACTGGAGGCCTTACGACGCAATCAGACGGCGGTGGTGATCTTTGTAGGACGTTGCCGGGATGTTTGCAGGGCTTAAGATCAAAAGATCGCAGCCTTCGGCAGCTCCTACAGGGGTGGGCGTTCCAGCGAGGGGCTGCTGGAGCACCGTGGTGACTCTATCGCGAGCAGGCTCGCTCCCACATGGACCCCATTGTCAAAGGGATTGGTGGAGTTACTCGGTCGGTGGATTGAGCTTCGCTTCCAGCTCCGCCACTTTCGCCTCAAGGCTCTCCAACCGTGCCCGGGTTCGTGCCAGTACGACCATCTGGCTATCAAACTCTTCCCGGCTCACCAGGTCCAGCTTGCTGAAGCCGCTCTGCAACAAAGCCTTGAACTGGCTTTCGATTTCGCTTTTTGGCAGTGGAGTATCACCGCTGAAGAGGCGGGAGGCGGTGCCGCTCAGGGCGTCGAGGAAGTCTTTGGGCGCGAGCATGGGAAATGTCCTGTCAACAATGGCGGGCAGTGTATCACGCAGTGTCTATAGTCAATCTCGGCGACTGCGATGCACGCTTTTCGCGCATGTGAGTGGACGGCTGCGCACTGTTGTTGTGCGTAACTGTTGCGTCAATTGAGCGAAAGGGTCTGCGGCAGCGGCCAAGCACTTGAAATCAATGGGTTTTGGATAGATGGCAAGCTTTCTGCTTAGTCGCTGGTGACCCATGCACTGATGCAGTCGCTGTGACGAATGCAGTGCGCCAAGCGGAACGGGGGAAGTTCCGCGCGGAGTGGTTCGCTGGCGTCGGACGGGCAGGTAAGGCCGACGATGCGTTACAAAGCCAGGCACTGCGCTTAGACTTGAGTCGGGTTTGTTTTCCTGGGGCAAGTCCACCAATTCGGGAGAGAGTTTTCATGAAGCTAGTCACTGCCATCATCAAGCCGTTCAAACTGGACGACGTGCGCGAGTCGCTGTCCGAGATCGGCGTGCAGGGCATTACCGTTACTGAGGTCAAAGGCTTCGGTCGGCAGAAGGGTCACACCGAGCTGTATCGCGGCGCGGAGTACGTGGTCGATTTTCTGCCCAAGGTGAAGATCGATGTCGCCATTGACGACAAGGATCTGGACCGGGTTATCGAGGCGATAACCAAGGCCGCCAACACCGGCAAGATCGGTGACGGCAAGATCTTCGTGGTCAATCTGGAACAGGCGATTCGCATCCGTACCGGCGAAACCGATACCGACGCAATCTAAGCCGCCACAAACCCAACGCCCCAGGAGAAAACAATATGACTCTGCGTAAATTCGCAGGGCTAGGAGCCCTGTTGTCCCTCGTAATGCCCGGCCTGGCCATGGCGGCAGATCCGGTGGCGCCTCCAGTCCTCAATTCCGGCGATACCGCCTGGATGATGACCTCGACAGCCCTTGTGCTGTTCATGACCATTCCCGGCCTCGCGCTGTTCTACGGCGGCATGGTTCGGTCCAAAAATATTCTTTCCGTGATGATGCAGTGCTTCGCCATTACCGGTCTGGTCACCATCCTGTGGTTCATTTATGGCTACAGCATGGCGTTCGATACCACGGGGATGGAAGCCAACGTCGTCAACCTCAACTCCTTTGTCGGCAGCTTTGCCAAGGCCTTCCTCGCGGGCATCACGCCTGCCAGCATTACTGGCCCGGCGGCGCTGTTCCCTGAGGCAGTGTTTGTCACCTATCAGATGACCTTTGCCATCATCACCCCGGCGCTGATCGTCGGTGCGTTTGCAGAACGGATGAAGTTCTCCGCGATGCTGGTGTTTATGGGCGTCTGGTTCACGCTGGTTTACGCGCCGATCGCGCACATGGTCTGGAGCGGTCCGGGTTCGCTGTTGGGCGACTGGGGCGTGCTCGACTTCGCGGGCGGCACCGTGGTTCACATCAACGCCGGTGTGGCTGGCCTGATTGCCTGCCTGGTGTTGGGCAAGCGTAAAGGTTTCCCGACCACCCCGATGGCTCCGCACAACCTCGGTTACACCCTGATGGGCGCAGCCATGTTGTGGGTCGGCTGGTTCGGCTTCAACGCCGGTTCCGCCGCCGCTGCCAACGGCACTGCCGGTATGGCGATGCTGGTGACCCAGATCGCGACCGCCGCCGCTGCACTGGGCTGGATGTTCGCCGAGTGGATCACCCACGGCAAGCCAAGTGCACTGGGTATCGCTTCGGGTGTGGTTGCCGGTCTGGTCGCCATTACTCCGGCGGCGGGTACCGTGGGCCCGATGGGTTCGCTGATCATCGGCCTGGCGGCTGGCGTGGTGTGCTTCTTCTGCGCCACCACCCTGAAACGCAAACTCGGTTATGACGACTCCCTGGACGCCTTCGGCGTGCACGGTATCGGCGGTATCCTCGGCGCGATCCTGACCGGTGTGTTCGCGGCACCGTCCCTGGGTGGTTTCGGCACCGTTACCGACATCGCTGCTCAAGTCTGGATTCAGTGCAAAGGCGTGGGCTTCACGGTGATCTACACCGCGATCGCCACCTTCATCATTCTCAAGATCCTGGACGCTGTCATGGGTCTGCGTGTCACGGATGAAGAAGAGGCGGTCGGCATCGATCTGGCGCTCCACAACGAACGCGGCTACAACTTGTAAGCAAGCGCATAAAAAAATTGCCCGGCTTGCCGGGCATTTTTTTGTCTGGAATTTGTCAGTGGAGGAGCGGCTGAAAGGTTTTTTCATACACCCTCAGTCGCGTTTACGACGGGCGTTTTTCTACGGCCAATGACTTACACGATTGAAGGAATATTAGGGCCTTTGTTTTTTCCCAGAGCGCGCTAGAATGCGCCCCGAACGTGCGGAGAACTGTATGTGGCAACAGACTCTGATTACCCTGCGGGCGAGGCCCCGGGGCTTTCATCTGGTAACGGACGAGTTGCTCGCCGGTTTGCCTGAACTCAAGGCATGTCGGGTCGGTCTGTTGCATTTGTGGCTGCAGCATACCTCGGCGTCGTTGACCATCAACGAGAACGCCGATCCGGCGGTACGTCGCGACTTCGAACGATTTTTCAATCGTCTGATCCCACAAGGAACGGACGGCTATGAGCATAACGACGAAGGCCTGGACGACCTCCCGGCGCACTTCAAGGCCAGCGTGCTTGGCTGTCAGCTCAGTTTGCCGATCTCGGCAGGCCGACTGGCGTTGGGGACCTGGCAAGGTGTTTATCTGGGCGAGCACCGTGATCACGGCGGTGCCCGCAAAGTCCTCGCCACCGTGCACGGTGAAGAGGCATAAACCGCTGGTCACCAGCGGTGGTTGATTTTTTTCCGGCAGCCTTCGACAGATGGCAAAGCTGGGCTATAACTAATCTGCTTTTCGCAAGTCATGAGGTAGAACATGAGCGACGATGATCTGGAAAACGACGACCTCGAAGTAGGCGACGACGACGAAACCGAAGAAGGCCTTGAAGCAGCGGCAGAAGACGTCGCTGAAGACGATGGCGGTGATGTGCCCGTTCCGACGGCCAAAGGCAAGGCCAAGGCTGCGGTATCGGTCGATGAGCTGCCGAGTGTCGAAGCCAAGAACAAGGAACGCGACGCCCTGGCCAAGGCCATGGAAGAGTTTCTGGCACGGGGCGGCAAGGTGCAGGAAGTGGAGGCCAATGTGGTCGCCGATCCTCCCAAGAAGCCTGATAACAAGTACGGCAGCCGGCCTATCTAAGCGCCTGCTTCTTGCTTGCTGAAAAAGCCCGCCGTCGCTGCGGGCTTTTTCATGGGCGGAACAAAAGTCTTGGGTTTGGCGCGATCCAATGTGGGAGCGAGCCTGCTCGCGATGAAGCCGTCACATTCAATATTGATGTTGGCTGATACGCCGCTATCGCGAGCAGGCTCGCTCCCACTGGGGTATGTGTGTACTCAGAGGTCAGTGTTGGGTGTTCCAGCGCGCCAACAACCCTGGCAATTCGTTCAGGCTACGAATCTCGGCATCTGGCGCCTTCTCGGCTTCCCACGCTTTGCCCGCCGGGTTAAACCAGATTGCCCGCAACCCCGCCTGCTGGGCGCCGGCAATGTCATCGCCGGGATGATCGCCGATATGCACCGCGGTTTCGGCCGTCGCACCACCCCGTTGCAACGCCTCATGAAACAGTCGCGCATCCGGCTTGCCGATGCCGATGTCTTCGGCGCACAGGGCAAACTTGAAGTAATCCGCCAGCCCCAATCGACGCACATCGGCATTGCCGTTGGTCACCACGCCAAGCGCATAGTGATTGGCCAGAATTTCCAGGGTCGGTTGCACCTCAGGGAAGATGTCCAGCTGATGCCGTGCATGCAGAAACACTTCAAAGCTCTGATCGGCCAGCTCGGCTGCCTCGGCATGTCCGTAACCGGCCTCTTCCAGCGCATGGAACAGCACCCGCCGACGCAGGGCGCTGATGCGGTGCTTGAGGCCCGGCTCACTGCTCAGTACCCGCTCGCGAATCGACCACAGATGCTCCACCGGCACCGCGCCCAGGTTCGGTGCATGCTCGGTCAGCCATTCACGCAATACGACTTCGGCGCTGGCGATCACCGGTGCGGTGTCCCACAGGGTGTCGTCGAGGTCGAAGGTGATCAATTGGATGGTCATGAATCATCGCCTTTAATGCGTTTGGCCCGTGGATGGGCGCTGTCGTAGACCGTCGCCAGGTGCTGGAAGTCCAGGTGGGTATAGATCTGGGTGGTCTTGATGTCCGAGTGGCCGAGCAGCTCCTGCACCGCGCGCAGGTCCTGCGAAGACTCCAGCAAATGGCTGGCGAAGGAGTGTCGCAACATGTGCGGGTGCAGGTTCTGCCCGAGTTCACGCTCGCCGGCGGCTTTGACCCGCATCTGAATCGCCCGAGGGCCGAGGCGCCGGCCTTGCTGGCTGACAAACACCGCGTCGTCCGCCGGGTTGGTCATGGCTCGCAGCGGCAGCCATTGCTCCAGCGCTTCGCGGGCCTTTTTGCCCACCGGCAGCAGTCGGGTCTTGCTGCCCTTGCCGAGTACCTGGACCATGCCGTCGGCCAGATCCAACTGATCAAGATTGAGCCCGGTCAGCTCCGAAAGGCGTAAACCCGAGGAGTAGAACAATTCCAGAATCGCCTGATCCCGACGCGCCAGGAAATCATCCTCCACCGCACCGTCAAGCAGTTGCAGCGCGCGGTCGGTGTCGAGGGTTTTTGGCAGGCGGCGTTCACCCTTGGGTGGTGCCAGGCCATTGGCCGGGTCGTGGTCGCACAGACCTTCGCGGTTCAGGTAGTGATAGAGCCCGCGCACCGCCGAGAGCAGCCGCGCCAGACTGCGGGACGATTGGCCTTGAGCATGCAGGCGAGCGATCAGGCTGCGCAGACGCTGGATGTCCAGCGCGGCCCAACTGCCGATGTTCTGTTTGACGCACCAGCCCAGCACTTTGTCGAGGTCGTGGCGGTAGGCGTACAGCGTGTGCGGCGACACCTGCCGCTCACTGCGCAGGTGTTCGCAGTAAGCGTCCAGTTGCCGTTCCATGGTCAGCGTACCGAGCGCAGGGAGGTGTTGACCCGTGGCAGCACGCGGCCCATGACTTCGGCGATGTAACTCAGGAACAGCGTGCCCACCGAGCTCTTGTAGTGCTGCGGATCGCGGCTGGCGATGGCCAGAACGCCGTGGATGCCCTGGTGACTGATGGCGACGACGGCGGTGGAGCCGATCTGCTTGCGCTGTTCTTCACCGAACAGGAAGTCCAGTTCATGCTCTCGCAGGCTGCCGCTGACGCTTTTGTCTTCCGAAAGCAAGCCGCCGATGGCGGTTTGCGCGTCGGCATGCGTCACCCAGCGACCCACCGGCATCGGGTTGTCGCCCAGCAGGATCAGGCTGACGAAGGGCACCTGGAAGTCCTGGCGCAGGCTGTCTTCGACGCTGATCACCACGTCTTCCAGGCTGGTGGCGTCCATCAGCGCGAGAATCAGGCGGCGGGTCTTGTCGAAGAGTCGGTCGTTGTCGCGGGCCACGTCCATCAAGTGCGAGAGGCGGTGGCGCAGCTCGATGTTGCGATCGCGCAGGATGGTCATCTGGCGCTCGACCAGCGAGATGGTGTCGCCGCGCCGGTGCGGAATACGCATGGCCGGCAGCAGTTCTTCGTGCTCGATGAAGAAATCCGGATGAGCCTCCAGGTACGCGGCAATCGCCGCCGCCTCAAGGCTTTCGGAAGGGGATTCGTCGGGCTGCAGGGCGGGAACCTGGGGCTTGTCGGTCATGGATTTCGCTCACTCAAAGACGCACTTGTCCTTCGTATACGCGTACTGCCGGGCCGGTCATCATGACCGGTTGGCCAGGGCCTGCCCATTCGATGGACAGACGCCCGCCGGGCAGGTCGATCAATAGCGGCGAATCCATCCACCCCTGGCTGATCGCGGCCACTGCGGCAGCACAGGCGCCGGTTCCGCATGCCTGGGTTTCCCCGGCCCCGCGTTCCCAGACGCGCAACTGCGCGCGGCTCCGGTCGATGACCTGGAGAAAACCGACATTGACCCGCGCCGGAAAGCGCGGGTGATGTTCGATTTTCGGCCCCAGTTCATGCACCGGTGCGTTGTTGATATCGCTGACCCGCAGCACGGCATGGGGGTTGCCCATGGACACCGCGGCCAGTTCGACCGGCGTACCGTCGACGTCGACCTGATAACTCAGGGCCTGGCTCGGGGCTTCGAACGGAATCTCGGCCGGCACCAGGCGCGGAGCGCCCATGTTGACACTGATCTGACCGTCGCTGCGGATATCCAGTTCGATAATGCCGCTTTTGGTCTCGACGCGAATCAGCCGCTTGGCGGTCAGGCGCTTGTCGAGCACGAAGCGAGCGAAGCAGCGCGCACCGTTGCCGCACTGTTCCACTTCGGAGCCGTCGGCATTGAAGATCCGATAGCGGAAATCCACGTCGGGGTTGCTGGGGGCTTCGACGATCAGCAACTGGTCGAACCCGATGCCGGTGTGCCGATCGCCCCATTGCTTGGCGTGCTTGGGCAGGATGTGCGCGTGCTGGCTGACCAGGTCGAGGACCATGAAGTCGTTGCCCAGGCCGTGCATCTTGGTAAAACGCAGCAGCATGGTTTTACTCCGGCAGCAGGCTTTCGCCAGCAAACAACTCCGCTACCGTCTCACGGCGACGCACTTCAAATGCCTGATCACCGTCCACCAACACTTCAGCGGCACGGCCACGGGTGTTGTAGTTGGAACTCATGACAAACCCATAAGCACCGGCCGAATGCACGGCCAGCAGATCGCCTTCTTCCAGGGCCAGTTGACGATCCTTGGCCAGGAAGTCGCCGGTTTCGCAGATCGGGCCGACGATGTCGTAGGCACGAGCGGCGCTGTTGCGTGGGCGCACGGCGGTGACGTCCATCCAGGCTTGATACAGCGCCGGACGGATCAGGTCGTTCATGGCCGCGTCGACGATGGCGAAGTCTTTGTGTTCGGTGTGCTTGAGGTACTCGACCTGGGTCAGCAGCACGCCGGCGTTGGCGACGATGAAGCGGCCCGGCTCGAACACCAGCGCCAGGTCACGACCGTCGAGACGCTCGCGCACGGCTTTGACGTAGTCGGCAGCCAAGGGCGGCTCTTCATCGCGATAACGCACGCCCAAACCACCACCGAGATCAATGTGGCGCAGGTAGATGCCGCAATCGCCGAGGCGGTCGACCAGGCCCAGCAGGCGGTCGAGGGCATCGATGAATGGTGGCAGGGTGGTCAGTTGCGAACCGATATGGCAATCGACGCCGACCACTTCCAGGTTTGGCAATTGCGCGGCGCGAATGTACACGTCTTCGGCGTCGGCGATGGCGATGCCGAACTTGTTCTCTTTAAGACCGGTGGAGATGTACGGGTGAGTGCCGGCATCGACGTCCGGGTTCACGCGCAACGAGATCGGTGCACGAACACCCAGCTCGGCGGCCACCACTTGCAGGCGTTCAAGCTCATCGGTGGACTCGACGTTGAAGCAGTGCACACCGACTTCCAGGGCGCGACGCATGTCGTCACGGGTCTTGCCGACACCGGAGAACACGATCTTGTCGGCGCTGCCACCGGCGGCCAGTACACGTTCCAGCTCGCCACGGGAGACGATGTCGAAACCGGCGCCAATACGCGCCAGGACATTCAGTACACCCAGGTTGGAGTTGGCCTTGACCGCAAAGCAGACCAGGTGTGGCATGCCGGCCAGCGCATCGGCGTAAGCCAGGTACTGAGCTTCGATGTGGGCACGGGAGTAGACGTAAGTCGGTGTTCCAAAGCGTTCGGCGATGGCGGACAAGGCAACACCTTCCGCGAACAGCTCACCGTCACGGTAGTTAAAAGCGTCCATAGCGTTCCCTTAGTAGACGTCGTGCTTGTGAGCTTTCGACGGAGTCTGCTGCGACGATTTGGCTTGCTCTGCAGGATCCTGATTTTCATCGGGCAGGTACAGCGGGCCTTTTTGACCACAGGCCGACACGAGGCAGGCAACCGCGACGAGCGCAGCAAGGGAAGAGATCAGGCGCTTCATGGCGAAATCCTTGAAAATGCGTTAATTGCGCCGGAGTATACCGGCCACCCGGCAGCTTGCCTATGCGACGCGGCTCCCGTCCGGCGGGGCTTGGCACGATGTCGGTCAGCCAAACGCAATCCCTGTGGGAGCGAGCCTGCTCGCGAAGGCGTAGTGTCAGTCAACATTGATGTTGAATATGATGGCCTCTTCGCGAGCAGGCTCGCTCCCACAGGTTTCGTGATCGCCATGGGTCGTTATCCTTTGCAATCACCGGGGCTCGCCCGTATCTTGCGGCGCTTGAGCGTGAGTAGACACTTTTTGAGGTTCCCGCAATGAGTTTGACTGAAGCCCGTTTTCACGACCTGGTCGATGCCACCCAGCAGGCGCTGGAGGATATTTTTGACGAGAGTGGCCTGGATATCGATCTGGAGAGTTCGGCCGGTGTGCTCACCGTCAAGTTCGAAAGCGGCAGCCAGTTGATCTTCAGTCGTCAGGAACCGCTGCGTCAGTTGTGGCTGGCGGCGGTGTCCGGCGGTTTCCACTTCGACTATGACGAAGAGAGCAAGCGCTGGATGTGTGACAAGAGCGACGAGCAACTCGGCGAGATGCTCGAGCGCATCGTCAAGCAGCAAGCCGACGTCGAACTCGACTTCGAAGGCCTGTGAGCTCGTGACCCAGCCTGCGCCCGTTCGTCCGCCCAAACCGCTCTACAGCAATGTCAGCCCGGCGGTGCCTTCGCCGTGCAGCGGCGTGTGTCGGCTGGATGAGCAGAAGGTCTGTCTGGGGTGCTTCCGCCATGTGGAAGATATTCGCGAATGGCGCTCGGCGGATGATGAGCGGCGGCGAGTGATTTGCGCATCGGCCCTCGATCGAAAGAATAGAGGCTAACCCGACCCCTGTAGGAGCTGCCGCAGGCTGCGATCTTTTGATCTTTATAAGTCGCGCCGACGGAAGATCAAAAGATCGCAGCCTGCGGCAGCTCCTACAGGGGCGGAAAACCGTCCGCCGCCCCTGACTTGTATATTTATTGAGCTGTGATAGTGTCCAGAGACGCCTCAACCCATCGAGGCTCGTGAAAACCCCGCCTTTTTCTGGCGGGGTTTTGCTTTTTTCGTGCAGAAGAAAGGAGTCTGCCCTGATCATGACCGCACCTTCCATCACCCTTACCCGTCTGGACGTGCAACGTCTGGAACGCCTGATCGACAGCCTGGATGACTCGCTGCCGGGCGTTATCGCGCTGCAAACCGAACTGGATCGCGCCGATACTCTAGTCGGTCACGATGAAGTGCCTGCCGATGTCGTGACCATGAATTCCCGTGTGCATTGCCGTGAAGAAATCAGTGGCAAGGACTATCACCTGACTTTGGTTTACCCGAAGGATGCCAACGCCGACGAAGGCAAAATATCCATTCTGGCGCCAGTGGGCAGTGCTTTGCTGGGCCTGAAAGTCGGTCAGCACATCGACTGGCCGGCACCGGGTGGCAAAACCCTCAAACTGACCCTGCTGGAAGTCGAATCACAGCCAGCCCATGGCGGCGACTTCCCGGAATAAAGTCCCTCAGACCTGCTCGAGTGCCTCGTTCAATGCGCGCTCCAGGTCGGCCTTGTAGCGCAGATACAAATTGCTTGAGCTCTGACCATCACCGAGCAGGCCCGACAGGTCCAGGTCGGTGATGTAGCAGCGATAGCGTTCGGTCTCGCGGCGCTGCTCGACGATTTCCCGGGCGACCACGCTGAACAGCTGATCGCCATGTTCCAGTTCTGAAAATTCCCGCTGATTGCAATACAACGTGACCTGCACCTGCCCGGGTGCGGCTTTGCCGACGATGGCCTGTACGTCGTAGAACGGTTTATTGACCGGGGTTTGCGGCGCTGGCCGGGCTTCGACCCGACGGGCCCGTGCGGGACCTGAAGGCAATAACTGGTAATACAACGTGTCCAGACTCAGTGGCTGGGCGGTGTCCATCGGTAGCAAGGCATCGCGTCGGTACTGGATCGATTGCAGGAAACGTTGCAGTGGCACCAGCAGGCTTTGTTCGTCGTGATAGGGCAAGCGCTGCTGCCACAGGGCATTGAATTCATCCAGTACATACACATCGGCCAGGTGTTCGTGGATCCGGTAGAACACTTGAACGCAGTCGGGTTGCCCCATGGGCAGGATCAGCGCCAGATCGTGGTCTTCCAGTGCCATCGGGTCCAGATGTAACGGGCTGTAGCTCACCAGTTCTTCGCCAAGGTAATCGAACAGCGCCGGCAGCGTGGCGAAGGCAGCGTGACTGACCTGGCCGGGCACCAGCTCCAGCACGTGGTAATGCTGCTGGACCTGAATCAGGTAACGATGATTGAGCTTGCTCAGCAGCAGACTCTGGGCAGTGTCGAGGATTTCTTCGACCCGCCGCGCAATGAATTGCGCGCGATTGTGGCAGAAGCAACGTACCCGCAGCTTGGGCTGTTGTGGCCCGTCCGGCAGGTTGTTGAGGTAATCGCGCAGGCAGTCCAGCAGGGCGTGTGGGCCGTCAAAGCGGCTGACCAGCACCTCGTTCCAGCTGTTGAGCGTGACCTGATCCAGGGTCAGTACCAGGTTTTCCCGCACGCCGGCATAGCTCAGGGAATCGGTGCGCTCGGTGGTCATCAGGATGTTCAGGTCGCGATGGTGCTTGAGCGGGTCGACGCCGACGTTTACCAGAATCAGTATTTCGCTCGGCACACTGGCGCGCAGCAAAGGCTCTTCGGCGACAGTAGTCAGGGGCAGGGCGATGCTTTGTTGCAGGCTACCGAGCAAGTTGAACAGTTCGAACTCGCTCAAGTCGCTGGTGCCGGGGTGCAGGGCCAGGCGGGTGCTGCTGTCGATCACGCCATTGCGGTGGCACCAGGTGAGCAGCTCCAGTAACTGACGGCTGCGCTTGATGGGCGCGAAATGCTCCCACTCGTGGGCGGCCAGGCTGCCGTTGTACAAACCCCACTGGGTTTGCCCCGGTTCTTTCTTGTTTGGGGCCTGCACCAGTGTCAGGGTGTCTTCGGCCAGATCGGGGGCGATGCCGGGGTTGATGAATTCGACCTTGTCGGCCTTGCGCTCGAAAGCCGCGTACAACCGCCGGCCCAGTACATTGAGGTCGCGTTTGTTGATCAGGCTGACGGTCTTTTCGTTGCGGGCAAACTGCGTCAGGAAGCGGTAGCTGTAATTCAGCTCGCCGACCAGGGCCCGGCGTTCGGCGCTGACCTGGCGGACTTTCCATTGGCTGCGGCTGTCGAGCAATGCGAGCTGACGCTGATCCCAATGCCATTCGTGGGCCAGGCGTTCGAGTAACGAGCGCTGCCAGTTCTGGGTGCGACCGCTGTTGCCGGTGAGTTTGCGGTTGACCTTCAGGTACAGCGCGCGGCGTACCAGCTCCAGGCGTTCCGGTTCGCCCCGGGCCGTGAGGTATTCCTCGATGCGTCGGTAAACCACGACGTATGGATCCAGTTCGTCGAGGTCCAGGCGATTGGCAAACACCGCCTGCTTGAAACGCAGGCTCAGGCACTGGACCTTGGGGTGTTCGCTGGCGTAGACCTCCGTCAGCAGCAGCTTGAGCACCGATTTGTAGGGTGACTCGATGCCCTTGAACAATTGCCAGAGCCCGGCGCCGATGAATTCCCCGGGCGGGATATACGACAGATGCCCCAGGTCCAGGGTCTCGTCGGCACGGATAAAACGCTTGGATAGCAGCGTGTGGGTGTAGCGGTCATACGCTGCCTCTTCGTAAACCGGCACCAGCCACCAGATGGGTGTACGACCGGCCAGCCAGATCGCGGTGCGGTAGAACTCGTCCAGCAGCAGGTAGTGCTGGGTGGTGCCGCAATCTTCCGAACTCAGTTGAGTATCGCGTTCGCCGAGTACGAAACGTGCGGGGTCTATCAGGAAGAAATGCGCCTCGGCGCCCTGGCTGGCGGCCCATATCTCAAGCAACTGGCATTTCTTGCGCAGCTCAGTGAGCTCGCTTTCGCTCAAGTCCGGCGCGTGACAGACCCATACGTCCATATCGCTCTGGTCGGCTTGGGCCAGGGTGCCGAGGCTGCCCATCAGGAACAGGCCGTGAATCGGTCGCGGCGGGTTGCTGCCGTGGCGCGGCTTGTAGGAAAACGAGCGGGTCAGGCGCTGGGCTTCGGCGAGGGTGTTGGCGTCAGGTTCGTAATTCGACAACCCGGCCGGAGTGCCGCCCGAAACGTAACCTGGCAACAGCGGATGATTGACGTGGAAAAACAGCGGCAGCAGGGTCAGAACCGTTTGCTGACGGGTCGACAACCCTTCCATGGCGCGCGCCATGCGGCCCTCGTTGAGCTTCAGAAAACGGGCGCGCAGCTGGCTGAGAACCTTACGGTCGATTCCCTCGTCCAGATCGGGGCGGATTTCATGGGTGCGGGTCATGTCAGCTCAATCCGGCTCACGGGGCTCGGACGTGGAGGGCTCGGGATGAGGGGCAGTTTAGCGCCTCGGCCCCGGGACTTTTAAGCTGATTTTGTATTTCTGGCGTCAGGTTTCTATCGTTGGGCGACGGCAGGTAACAGGGCGGGTCATCGAGTGTGCCCGCGGAAATCCCGTGACAGAGGTTTCCGTGGGCGATGCGGTGATGCTCAGGCTGTTTCCTGGACGCTCAGAATCGTCAGAACGGTTTGTACATTTTGCGCGGCGTCACGACCCAGGCTGGTCAGATAACCACCATCGGGCTGGTCGATCAGTTCTTTTTCGAACAGGCGTTTAGCGGCGGCAATGTGTTTCGGGGCAGCGGTCTGATGAATTTTCAGGCCTTCCTGGGAGCTGTCCAGGTTGAAGAGGGCGAGGACTTCCAGTTCGGCAACCAACTCAGGGGTAAGCGACATAAGGACTCCAGACTTTCTAGGAATTGGACGACAGCGCCCCTAAGGTGATCTCACTCGCGCAGCATGTCCAGTGCTGGCAACAGGGTTTTTTCGCCTCGGCGAACATTCCCCGGTGGGTGGTGCGGCGGTCTCTGTAGGAGCGAGGCTTGCCCGCGAAGGCCTCACCGCGGTCTTCCTGAAAAACCGCATCATCGTTCTTCGCGGGCAAGCCCCGCTCCTACAGGAAACTGGGGTTATTGCTTTTCTGGCGGCAGCTCCGGCAACGCACGCAGCGCAGCTTCGTACCATTCGGTGTTGAATGCGCGGTCTTCATCGAGCATGGCATCGATCTCGTAAGCCAGCACATGTGCCATGAGATTGAGGATTTCTTCACGCTCGTAACCCACCAGGGTCAGCTTGTTAAACGTTGCCTTGGCCGCTGGCGGGTTATCGCTTTCGATCTGGTTCTCGATCGCTTCGATCAGCGTCGTTTCGGTGAACTCTTCTTCGTCGTTGTCGATGTCGTTAGGCTCGCTCATGGCAGGCTCCTCAAGGAAAGGCGGCCAGTTTACCTGCATTCAGCGCTGTGATGCTGCTGGCAAGAAGTGCCGGGGCGTTCTATAACTGGCGCTGCCAACCCCCTGCACGGCCTGGAGGCTATGTAATGCTCAAGCTTTATGGATTTTGCGTCAGCAACTACTACAACATGGTCAAGCTGGCGTTGCTGGAGAAGGGACTGCCGTTTGAAGAAGTACTGTTTCACCCAGGGCCGAGTCCCGAGGCATTAGCCATCAGCCCGCGCGGGAAGGTGCCGGTGCTGGGCGTCGAACAAGGGTTCATCAATGAAACCAGCGTGATTCTCGAGTACCTCGAACAGAGCCAGAAAGGTACGCCGCTGCTGTCCAGCGAGCCCTTCGAGCGAGCGCAGGCGCTGGCTTTGGCCAAGGAAATCGAGTTGTACATCGAACTGCCGGCGCGCGCCTGCTACCCCGAAGCGTTTTTCGGTATGTCTGTGCCGGAGGCGATCAAGGACAAGACCAAGGCCGAGCTGCTGCTGGGGTTCGCCTCGCTGGGCAGGCATGGCAAGTTCGCCCCTTACGTAGCGGGCAACAGTCTCAGCATTGCGGATTTGTATTTCCTGTACAGCGTGCCGATGGCCTGTGCCGTGGCGCAGAAGCTGTTCGATATCGATCTGTTGGCTGAGATGCCGGCGGCCAGGGCGCTGCTGGAGCGTCTGGGACAGAACCCGCATGTGCAGAGGATCGCAAAGGACAAGGACGCGGCGATGCCAGCGTTTCTGGAAATGATCGCGTCCAAAAAGTAGACGTGTAACGATCTTGAGAATGCCTTCGCGGGCAAGCCTCGCTCCTACAAGGACACTCGGTCGAATGTAGGAGCGAGGCTTGCCCGCGAAGCTCTTAACGGCTGGCGAGCAGTGCCTGACCGCGAACCACAGCCTTCTTGACCTGCGCCGGCGCAGTCCCGCCGATATGGTCGCGGGCATTCACCGAGCCTTCCAGGGTCAGCACGGCAAACACATCCTGCTCGATCTGATCGCTGAACTTGCGCAGTTCTTCCAGGCTCATTTCCGCCAGGTCCTTGCCGCTTTCCACGCCATACTTCACGGCGTGGCCAACGATCTCGTGGCAATCACGGAACGGCAGGCCACGGCGCACCAGATAGTCAGCCAGGTCGGTGGCGGTGGAGAAACCGCGCAGGGCCGCTTCGCGCATCATGGCGTGCTTGGGCTTGATCGCCGGGATCATATCGGCAAAGGCCCGCAGCGAATCGCGCAGGGTGTCGGCGGCGTCGAACAGCGGTTCCTTGTCTTCCTGGTTGTCCTTGTTGTAGGCCAATGGCTGGCCTTTCATCAGGGTCAGCAGGCCCATCAGCGCGCCGAATACCCGGCCAGTCTTGCCGCGAACCAGCTCCGGCACATCCGGGTTTTTCTTTTGCGGCATGATCGAGCTGCCGGTGCAGAAACGGTCCGGCAGATCGATGAACTGGAACTGCGCGCTGGTCCACAGCACCAGCTCTTCGGAGAACCGTGACAAGTGCATCATCGCGATGCTGGCGGCCGAGCAGAACTCGATGGCGAAGTCGCGATCGGACACGTTGTCCAGCGAGTTACCGCCGACGGCGTCGAAGCCCAGCAGTTGAGCGGTGTATTCACGGTCGATCGGGTAAGTGGTGCCGGCCAGTGCCGCGCTACCCAGTGGCATGCGGTTGGTGCGCTTGCGGCAGTCCACCAGGCGCTCATAGTCGCGGCTGAGCATTTCGAACCAGGCCAGCATGTGGTGCCCAAAGGTCACCGGCTGCGCGGTTTGCAGGTGCGTGAAGCCCGGCATGATGCTGCCGGCTTCGCGCTCGGCCTGCTCCAGCAAGCCTTGTTGCAGGCGGGTGATTTCGCTGAGGATCAGGTCGATCTCGTCACGCAGCCACAGGCGGATGTCGGTGGCGACCTGGTCGTTACGACTGCGACCGGTGTGCAGCTTTTTACCGGTCACGCCGATGCGGTCGGTCAGACGCGCCTCGATGTTCATGTGCACGTCTTCGAGGTCGATGCGCCAGTCGAACTGACCGGCCTCGATTTCACCCTGGATGGTCTTCAGGCCATCGATGATGCTGTCGCGCTCGGCATCGGTCAGCACGCCGACCTTGGCCAACATGGTGGCGTGGGCGATCGAGCCCATGATGTCGTGGCGATACAGGCGCTGGTCGAAGGTGACGGAGGCGGTGAAGCGGGCGACGAAGGCGTCGACGGGTTCACTGAAGCGGCCGCCCCAGGACTGATTGGTCTTGTCAGTGCTCATGAATTCGCTCGTATCGGCTTGAGGAAAGATGGTGTGGAACGCTGTCGCGGATAATAACAGGGTTGCCAATCCTGCGGCTGGCACTGGTCGACACGTTTTTTTCTCATCGGGCGACCCATACTCCAGGCAAGCCATACGGAAATTGCGCAACGATATTTATCAATTGAGCAATATCGTCCCGGCAACCGTCTACAGTTGGACAGAGGATCAGCGCACTTCTCGATGCTGCAGCTGACTATAGAGAGAAGAGGGGTGTTCATATTGTGTATCGGCAAACACGACGGCGATGCCTCGCCAACGCGGGCCTGGGCCGTCAGTCACCCGGCAGATAAAAATTTAGCCGCCGGTCTCGCGGCACTTTTTGGCCCTCGCGCTAGTCTTAGCGTGGATCGCGGTGACGGACGTCACTTCACCTGTCTACGCTATCCTTGTGCGAGACTCACGCAGGAATCCAGCGCAATATGAATGTCCTGATCGTTGATGACGAACCCTTGGCCCGCGAGCGCCTGACCCGGCTGGTCGGCGAGATCGAGGGATACAATGTCCTGGAGCCCAGCGCCACGAACGGCGAAGAGGCGTTGGCACTGATCGACAGCCACAAGCCGGATATCGTGTTGCTCGATATTCGCATGCCGGGCCTCGATGGCCTGCAAGTGGCTGCACGGTTGTGCGAACGCGAAACCCCGCCCGCCGTAGTGTTTTGCACCGGACCCGATGAATTTGCCGTGGAAGCCCTGCAGGCCAGCGCCGTGGGCTATCTGGTGAAGCCAGTGCGCACAGAACAGTTACACGAAGCATTAAAGAAAGCCGAGCGACCCAATCGCGTCCAGCTCGCGGCCTTGACTCGCCCGGCGGCCGAAACCGGTAGCGGTCCGCGCAGCCACATCAGCGCCCGCACCCGAAAAGGCATCGAACTGATCCCGTTGGGTCAAGTGGTGTACTTCATTGCCGACCATAAATACGTGACTTTGCGCCATGAAGGCGGCGAAGTGCTGCTCGACGAACCGCTGAAAGCCCTCGAAGACGAATTCGGCGACCGTTTCGTGCGGATCCACCGCAACGCACTGGTTGCCCGCGAACGCATCGAGCGACTGCAACGCACGCCTCTGGGACATTTCCAGCTGTTCCTCAAAGGCCTGAACGGCGACGCCCTGATCGTCAGCCGGCGGCATGTGGCCGGCGTGCGAAAAATGATGCAACAGCTTTAATCCGCCGCGCAGGGTGGGTTTCTAGCCTATTACCGGACATTAAGGGCCAGGGAGGCTGTGCTGTTTCTGATACAAGTCAAAGCGGATTTGGCTGAGATGTTATTATCCGCCGTATCTATTCAGTACGGATTGATCCATGTCCTCTCGCGAAATCCGCATCGCCACCCGCAAAAGTGCTCTCGCCCTGTGGCAGGCCGAATACGTCAAGGCTCGTCTGGAACAGGCCCATCCAGGCCTGCTCGTGACGCTGGTGCCCATGGTCAGTCGTGGCGACAAGCTGCTTGATTCGCCCCTGTCGAAAATCGGCGGCAAAGGCCTGTTCGTCAAAGAGCTGGAAACCGCGCTGCTGGAGAACGAAGCCGACATCGCCGTGCATTCCATGAAGGACGTGCCGATGGACTTCCCCGAAGGCCTGGGCCTGTTCTGCATCTGCGAGCGTGAAGACCCGCGCGACGCCTTCGTTTCCAACACCTATACCAGCCTGGATGAGTTGCCAAAAGGCAGCATCGTCGGGACGTCCAGCCTGCGCCGTCAGGCTCAGCTGCTGACCCGTCGCCCGGACCTGGAAATCCGCTTCCTGCGCGGCAATGTCAACACCCGCCTGGCCAAGCTCGATGCCGGCGAATACGACGCCATCATCCTCGCCGCCGCGGGCTTGATTCGCCTGGGCTTCGAAGACCGCATCACCTCGGCCATCAATGTCGAAGACAGCCTGCCGGCCGGTGGCCAGGGCGCGGTCGGTATCGAATGCCGTAGCGCCGACACTGACATTCATGCGCTGCTGGCGCCGCTGCATCACCCGGACACGGCCGTCCGCGTTACCGCCGAACGTGCTCTCAACAAACATTTGAATGGCGGCTGCCAGGTGCCGATCGCCTGCTACGCCGTGCTTGAAGGCGAGCAGATCTGGTTGCGTGGTTTGGTCGGCGATCCGAGCGGCGGTCTGCTGCTCAGCGCCGAAGCCCGTGCGCCACGGGTTGATGCCGAGGCTTTGGGTGTGCAAGTGGCTGAAGACTTGCTGAGCCAGGGCGCCGCCGACATTCTGAAAGCAGTCTATGGCGAGGCAGGTCACGAGTGACTGGCTGGCGCCTGTTGCTGACACGCCCTGCGGATGAGTCGGCGGCGCTTGCCGGTGTGCTGGCCGAAGCGGGGGTTTTCAGTAGCAGCCTGCCGCTTTTGGACATCGAGCCGATTCCGGCCTCTGCCAAAATGCGCGAAGTGATTCAGAATCTGAATCACTATTGCGCGGTGATCGTGGTCAGCAAGCCGGCCGCCAGAATCGCTGTCGATCTGCTCAACCGGCACGGGCTGCAACCACCGGTTGTGAAGTGGTTCAGCGTGGGCGCGGCGACGGCCCAGATCCTCGAGGATAACGGGCTGGATGTGAGCTTCCCGGTCGACGGCGATGACAGCGAAGCCTTGCTTGAACTTCCACAGTTGCGCGAGGCTATCGTCCGCCCCGATGCGCGGGTGCTGATCATGCGCGGGGAGGGTGGGCGCGAGCTGCTGGCTGAGCGTTTGTGCGAGCTTGGTGCTAGTGTCGAGTATCTGGAGTTGTACCGCCGCGGTTTGCCGCAGTACCCGCCAGCGACACTGCCTGACCGGATCGAAGCGGAACGCTTGAACGGGCTGGTGGTCAGCAGTGGGCAGGGTTTTGAGCACCTGCGCCAATTGGCGGGCGATACCTGGCCTGCGCTTGCGCGGTTGCCATTGTTTGTTCCAAGCCCCAGGGTCGCCGAGATGGCACGTGCCGCCGGGGCCCAAACAGTTGTGGATTGTCGTGGCGCCAGTGCTGCGGCTTTGCTGACGGCGTTACGGGAGCATCCCGAGCCCGTTCTCTAATGCAAAGGATGGATACGTGAGCGAAACAGCCTTGCCTAAAGATGACGTCCAGCCAGTGCTCGATGCACCGGTTGAAACACCACCACCTGCTGCTGTGCAGCGCCGAGGCAATGGGCTGGCAATCATCGCGCTGCTGTTGGGCGCGGCCGGTGTTGCCGTGGGCGGTTGGGGAGTCTGGCAGGTGCGTCACCTGCAAGCCAATACCCAACAGCAGTTGAGCCAGGTCCAGGCGTTGAACGATCAGGCGCAGAGCCTGAAACTCAATGAGCAACGCCTGACGGCTCGCCTCGAGCAAATGCCCGCCGCCGAGGAACTCGACGCGCGCAGTCGTTTGGTCACTCAGCTTCAAGGCGATCAGCAACGCTTGAATCAACGTCTGGAAACCGTCCTCGGTGCCAGCCGCAAGGACTGGCGTCTGGCTGAAGCCGAACATTTGCTGCGCCTGGCCAGTCTGCGCCTGTCGGCATTGCAGGACATCAGCAGCGCTCAGGCCCTGGTGCAGGGCGCCGATGAAATTCTCCGTGAACAGAACGACCCGGGGGCTTTTGCCGCTCGCGAGCAAGTGGCCAAAACCCTGGTGGCCCTGCGCAGTACCGAACAGCCGGATCGCACCGGGTTGTTCCTGCGTCTGGGTGCCTTGCGCGATCAGGTGATCAACCTCACCGAGCTGGCGCCCGAGTACAAGGACCGTGGCGAATCCCTGCTGGGCCTGACGGCCGATGGCGACGGCGCCAGTCGCTGGGCGCAATGGTGGGATCAGATCTCGCGTTATATCCGCATCGACTTCAACGCCGACAAGAATGTCCGTCCGCTGCTGGCCGGGCAAAGCTTGAGTCAGGTGCGTCTGGCCCTGAGCTTGGCGCTGGAGCAGGCGCAATGGGCTGCGCTCAATGGCCAGGCCGCGGTTTACACCCAGGCGCTGACCGAGGCGCGGGACGTGCTCAAGGGCAACTTCAACCCCGACAACCCTCAGAGCAAAATCATGCTGGAGCAGGTGGGCGAGTTGAGCAAGCAGCCGGTCACGGTGGTCACGCCAGATCTGACGGGCACCTTGAGCGCGGTTCAGGCTTACCTTGAGCGACGCAACGTCAACGCCGAAGACTCAGTGAAACCGCTGGCCAAACCTGCCGCGAACACCGCGCTGGAGGCCACGCCATGAAGCGCCTCTATGTGATCGTGTTCGTGGTCATCGCTGCCGCCGCCGCGCTGGGCCTGGCGATTGCAGAGCACTCGGGCTACGTGCTGATCGCCTACAAGACCTTCCGTTACGAATCGAGCCTGTGGGCAACCCTGGCCCTGGTGGCCGTGCTGTGGCTGGTGTTCTGGGGCATCAAGGCATTGATCGAACTGCTGACGACTTCCGGTGGAGTGGTCAACCCATGGTCGCGGCGCAATCGCAGTCGGCGGGTGCAAGTGGCGATAGAGCACGGTCAGCTGGATTTGGCCGAGGGCCGTTGGGCCAGTGCGCAGCGTCATCTGCATCGTGCGGCGGAAGCCGAACGTCAGCCGTTGCTCTATTACCTCGGTGCCGCCCGCGCCGCGAACGAACAAGGTCACTACGAGGAAAGCGACAACCTGCTGGAACGCGCCCTCGAGCGACAGCCCCGGGCTGAGCTGGCGATTGCCTTGAGTCATGCTCAATTGCAGACCGATCGCGGTGACACTGAAGGCGCGCTGGTGACCCTGCAAGCCATGCATGAGCGTCATCCTCATAACGTCCAGACCCTGCGTCAGTTGCAGCGCTTGCATCAGCAGCGGGGCGACTGGTCGGCAGTGATTCGCTTGTTGCCGGAGTTACGCAAGGACAAGGTGTTGCCACCGGCCGAGCTGACTGAACTGGAACGTCGGGCCTGGGGTGAGAATCTTTCGCTGGCGGCGCACAAGGAAGAGGACGGAACGGTCGGCTTGCAATCGCTCAATCGTGCCTGGCAGCAGCTCACCGCCGCTCAGCGCCAGGAACCGCAATTGGTGCTGGCCTATGCCGAGCAATTGCGGCAACTGGGCGCGCAGGTCGAGGCCGAAGAGGTTCTGCGTGCGGCTCTCAAGCGCCAATACGACAGTCATCTGGCACGCCTGTACGGTCTGGTTCGCGGCAGCGATCCGGCCAGGCAACTGCACACCGCCGAGGGTTGGCTCAAGGATCATCCGGCCGATTCGAGCCTGTTGCTGACGTTGGGCCGCCTGTGTCTGCAAAGCAGCCTATGGGGCAAGGCCCGGGATTATCTGGAGAACAGCTTGCGCGTGCAGCGCAATCCTGAGGCCTGCGCCGAACTGGCGCGGTTGCTGGCGCAACTGGGTGACACCGAACGCAGTAATCAGCTGTTCCAGGAGGGCTTGGGTCTGCTGGACGAGCGCTTGTTGGCTGCACCGCTACCGGTGTCGGCTCACGCTTGATTCCTGAACCGGCCCTGTGGCCGCTGGCGCAGCCGAACGCAGGCTGCGCCAGCGGCTACAGGGGCGGGAGTCGTTCGCAGGAAACGATCCAGTCGCTCCAAATTGGCCATTGTTTTAGCTTTGTAGTTCTTCGGCGGCAACGTCCTACAGCGGACTACATCTTATCCCCATGCTTCTGTCGGGAATTCCCTACACTTCTGGTGAAGTGTCCGTGCTGGCCTGCCTTGAAAGGCTGCAGCGCTTTCCTCTACCGTAACCGCCTGTCTCTACTGTTACGGAAAAGCCATGTCTTTGGCCTGCTCACGCTCCTTGTTTTTCATGGTTTTCATTGCAGGTGCCCTGGCCTTGGGCGTTTCCTATTACCTGGAATATGCGGTCGGCCTCAAGCCTTGCGGGTTGTGCCTGTTGCAGCGGGTTTGCCTGGCGCTGCTCACGGGTGTCTGCCTGGCGGGTTCGGTGCACGGTCCTGGTCGCTTCGGAACATTCCTGTATTGGCTGCTGGGTCTGCTCTGCAGTCTGGCGGGTACCGTTACAGCGTGGCGACAGGTTGTGTTGCAGAGCGATCCGATACATCAACTGTCGGCGTGCTCGCCCGATCTGGTCGATCTGGTCGCCGGCACGCCCTGGTTGTATGCCTTGCAACGAATGTTCGAAGGCACCGCCGACTGCGCCGAAATGTCCTGGACGCTGTTCGACCTGAGCATCCCGGAGTGGAGCCTGCTGTTCTTCGTTGCGATGATGATCCTGGGCGGGTATCGGTTGCTGCGCCTTGTCTGGATCGCGTGTCAGCGACCGCTCAGCGGCGAGTCGTCGCACCGGGTGCTGGCAGGCGATTAAACACTTGTATGAACTTTATCTCCTGCGTACCTTGAAGCCATTGTCGCGCGGGCATAATCTGGCCCGCACGTGTCATTGGATTTATGTTGCTCGAATGACGCTCTGCCTGGCCGATTCTTGATCTTCAAGTGTGCGACAGGTGTAGGGCAGCATGACCCACAAGGGAAGAGAGAATCACCATGCTCGAAAGTTGTCAGAATGCTCAGGAACGCTGGGGTGGAGTGCATCTGCTGATCGATCGCTGGTTGCAGGAGCGTCACGAACTGGTTCGGGCCTATGACGCTCTCGGCGCCAAGCCCGAGGCTCTGGGCGAGAACCGAAAACCGCTGCAGGAATTCTGCGGAGTGCTGGTCGATTACGTATCTGCCGGGCATTTCGAAATTTACGAACAGCTGACCGGCGAAGCCAAGGCGTTCGGTGATACGCGCGGTCTGGAGTTGGCCGAGACGATTTACCCGCGCATCGACGTCATCACCGAGAAGCTGCTGGCGTTCAATGATCTGTGTGATGCCGGCAAGTGCGTTGCGGAGAAATTCAAGGAGCTGGGTGGCTTGTTGCACGAACGCTTCGAACTGGAAGATTGCCTGATCGAAGTGCTGCACACCGCTCACAAGGAAGAGGATTCGGTTCAGGCCTGAACCCTTCCGGCAACAAACCAGAAACGGTGCGCAATGCGCGCCGTTTTTCGTTTCCGGCTTTCAGCCAGTGGCACCGCGTAATTCGATTTCGAACACCAGCGGTGTGAACGGCGCGATCAAGTCGCCGGCACCGTCGGCGCCATAGGCTTGGGCCGATGGAATCACCAGGCGCCATTTCGCGCCGACCGGCATGTTTTGCAGCGCGCTGCGCCAGCCTGTGATGACGCTATCAAGACTGAACCACTGCGGCTGGTTGTTCTGATCGAACACTGTGCCGTCAGGCAAGCGACCGATATACAGCACCTGCACCTTGCCGTTCGGGCCGGCCTTGGCGCCGGAGCCCGGAGCCAGCTCCGTCAGCAAAACGCCATCCGCCAGTTCACGAACCCCCGGCCTGGCTTTTTCCTCGGTGAGAAAACGCTGCTCTTTTTCGAGGGCGACTTCGCTTTGCGCGACGGCGGGTTGCTCGGCTATCAAGGCTTCATGCTCGGCCAGAATCCGTTCGATCTGCTCGTCTTTCAGTGCCAATGGCTTGCCTTGATAGGCTTGCTGCAAACCCTCGAGCAGTGCCTGAAGTTGCAGGTCTGGAACCTCCTGGCGCAAGCGTTCGCCAAGACTTGCCCCCAAGCTGTAGGCGAGATCGTGAGCGTCATTCGTGGTGGTTTTTTCGGTGGCCTGGGCCACGGAAAAAAACACACACAGCGATAAAAAAAGGTAGCGCGACATGGGCACTCTCCGACCTGAGATGCGCAGGATTATGCCAGTGTGAATGCGTTCAAAGGTGAACTGGTTTTTGCGCGAGCGCAGAACATTTTTACTTCAGTGCAACGGAGCGCTTTCGATACTGTCAACATGCCCTAGCGGCGGTAGCAGCAGAGGTCTAGTATGAGCCGCAGTCACGCCAGCCAGGAGGTAAACCATGTCGGCCACCAAGAAGCCTGTAAATACTCCGTTGCACTTACTCCAACAACTTTCGGGCAGCCTGCTCGAGCATCTGGAAAACGCTTGTTCCCAAGCCTTGGCTGATGCTGAAAAACTGCTCGCCAAACTGGAGAAGCAGCGCGGAAAAGCGCAGGAAAAACTGCACAAATCCCGGACCAAATTGCAGGACGCTGCGGCGGCCGGCAAAGCCAAGGCACAAGCCAAGGCCAAAGAGGCGGTGAAAGAACTTGAGGACCTGCTCGACGCCCTCAAGGATCGCCAGTCCGAAACGCGCAGCTACATCCTGCAACTCAAACGCGACGCTCAAGAAAGCCTGAAACTGGCCCAGGGTGTCGGTCGTGTCCAAGAGGCTGTCGGCAAGGCGTTGTCCCTGCGTTCGGCCAAGCCTGCTGCGGCACCTGCGAAGAAAGCCGCTGCCAAACCGGCTGCTGCAAAAGCACCGGCCAAGCCGGCTGCCAAAGCTCCGGCGAAAGCCGCAGCCAAACCCGCCGCAAAACCGGCGGCGAAAAAACCAGTCGCTGCCAGCGCTGCGAAACCAGCGGCTAAAACGACGGCTGCCAAGCCAGCCGCCAAGCCAGCTGCTGCCAAAACAGCTGCCGCTAAACCGGCTGCAAGAGCCACGGCTGCCAAACCCGCCGTGGCAAAAACTGCCGCGGCCAAGCCTGCTGCAAAACCAGCTGCGAAACCCGCTGTAAAAGCTGCGGCTAAACCTGCTGCCAAGCCAGCCGCCAAACCGGTCGCGGCTAAAGCCGCCGCAGCCAAGCCTGCTGCGAAACCCGCGGTAAAAGCTGCGGCCAAACCCGCCGCCAAGCCGGCTGCCAAAACTGCTGCTGCGAAACCTGCTGCCGCTGCCAAGCCAGCCACTGCCGCCAAACCAGCCGCCGCAAAACCGGCTGCAAAACCAGCCGCCAAGCCAGCAGCAAAACCGGCCGTGAAAAAGCCAGTCGCCTCTGCCAAACCGGCTGCTGCGCCAGCGATCAAGCCAGCAACTCCGGCCCCGGCCTCTTCGGCTTCGCCCGCGCCTGCAGCAACCACCTCGACCACCACGTCTGCGCCAACACCAGCCGTATCGTCGAGCACCAGCACTACCCCAACCAGCGCTTCCTAAGTGCCGGTTACCGCGACGCGCAGCTGATGCAGCGCGTCGCGGTCCAGGTTGGCGGTGCCTGCCGCCACACCTTCCAGCCAGGTCGAGAGGTCGTTCGTCTCCTCCTGCGGCCAACCCTGCGCCAAGCGTTCCAGCCGCAACAACAGCTGTCGCTCGGCTTGCAGTTCCAGTGTTTTGACTTGCTCGCGCAACGTATTCAGTTCGGCGTCTTCAGCTGCGACGGCTTTCCATTGCGTGCGCAACGCCCGTAGCGGTCGCACGACATCCGCGTCCCAAGGCTCGGCCACATTGCGAAGCTGCTGCAACCGTTGTTCGTTGCAGGCGACTCTCCGCTGTCCCAGCCACAGCCCACAGAGCAGCAGGCACACGTTCACCCCCGCCGACTGCAATTGCAGGCAGGCGTCTTCAACGCCGGGCCGGGCGTAAGTGCCGAGGGAAAAGCTCCACAGGTCAGAGGACATAGTGCTACTCGCGCCAGTTGCGAGCGAAGCTGGTAGACTCCGCCGCCATTATGATTCGACTTCAGAACCTGACTTTACAGCGTGGCCCGCAACGTCTGCTAGAAGACGCCGAGCTGACCCTGCACGCCGGCCACAAAGCCGGCCTCATCGGTGCCAACGGCGCCGGCAAATCGAGCCTGTTCGCCTTGCTCCTGGGTGACCTGCACCCGGACTCGGGTGATTGCTTCTTGCCGGCCGACTGGCGCATCGCCCACATGCGCCAAGAGATCGACACCCTCGATCGCATCGCGGTCGACTACGTGCTCGATGGTGACCTGCGCCTGCGCCAGGTGCAACGCGACCTGGCGGCGGCCGAAGCGGCCCATGACGGTGCCGCTCAGGCCCGCCTGCACTCGGAACTCGACAGCGCCGATGGCTACACCGCCGACGCCCGGGCGCGCAAGTTGCTGGCAGGCCTTGGGTTCACCAACGATCAGATGGATCGACAGGTAGGAGATTTCTCCGGTGGCTGGAGGATGCGTCTGAACCTGGCGCAGGCCTTGATGTGCCCTTCAGACCTGTTGCTGCTCGACGAACCGACCAACCACTTGGACCTCGATGCCATCATCTGGCTCGAAGAGTGGCTTAAAAGCTACCCCGGCACCTTGATGCTGATTTCCCACGACCGGGATTTCCTCGATGCCGTGGTCGATCACGTAGCCCACGTCGATCAGCGCAAGATCACCCTGTATCGCGGTGGCTATAGCGCTTTCGAGCGCGCCCGTGCCGAACGTCTGGCCCAGCAACAGCAGGCCTACGAGAAGCAGCAGGCGCAACGTGCGCACATGGAAAGCTACATCGCCCGCTTCAAGGCCCAGGCCACCAAGGCCCGTCAGGCCCAGAGCCGGATCAAGGCGCTGGAGCGGATGGAAGAGCTGTCCGCCGCCCACGTCGATTCGCCGTTCGACTTCGTCTTCCGCGAGTCGACGAAAATTTCCAGTCCGCTGATCGACCTGTCGGATGCTCGTCTGGGTTACGGCGACAAAACCGTGCTGGAGAAGGTCAAGCTGCAACTGACTCCCGGCGCGCGGATCGGCTTGCTCGGCCCCAACGGTGCCGGTAAATCGACCCTGATCAAAAACCTCTCCGGTGAACTCGAGCCGTTGGCTGGCCGGCTGACCCGGGGCGAGAACACCGTGGTCGGCTACTTCGCTCAGCATCAACTGGACTCCCTTGATTCCAAGGCCAGCCCGTTGCTGCACTTGCAGCGCCTGGCGCCGACCGAGCGTGAGCAGACCTTGCGCGACTTCCTCGGTGGTTTCGACTTCCGCGGTGCGCGCATCGATGAACCGGTGCTGAATTTTTCCGGTGGCGAAAAAGCGCGACTGGCCTTGGCACTGATCGCCTGGGGCCGACCGAACCTGTTGCTGCTCGATGAACCGACCAACCACCTGGACCTGGAAATGCGCCTGGCGCTGACCATGGCCTTGCAAGAATTCAGTGGCGCGGTACTGGTGGTCTCCCACGATCGTCATTTGCTCAAAAGCACCACTGACAACTTCTATCTGGTGGCAGACGGCAAGGTCGAGGAGTTCGACGGCGACCTGGAAGACTACACCCGTTGGCTGGTGGAGTACCGTCAGCGCAACGCGCCGGTCAACAACACGCCGGTAAACCCGGACAAGACCGACAAGAAAGCCCAGCGCCAGGCCGCTGCCGCGTTGCGTCAGCAACTGGCACCGCACAAGCGCGAGGCCGACAAGCTCGAAGCCGAGCTGGGCAAGCTGCACGAGAAACTGGCGAAGATCGATGCCAGCCTCGGCGACAGCGACATTTACGAGCCGATGCGCAAGAACGACTTGCGTGATCTGCTGGCCGAACAGGCCAAGCTGAAGGTGCGTGAAGCCGAGCTGGAAGAGGCGTGGATGGAAGCGCTGGAACTGCTCGAAAGCATGCAGGCGGAGCTGGAGGCGCTGTCCTGATGGATGCCTTCAAGCTGCCGTTGCCAGCGATGTGGGTCGAGCCGCTCTGGCTGGTCGTGCAAATCCTGCTGATCTTGTTGGCCGGTTATGTCGCCCAGCGCGTCGTTGCTAAATGCCTGACTCGACTGGGCGAGCGCTACCCGTTTCCGCCGCAGTTCTTGATGCCGCTGCGCGGCGGTTTGCGCTGGCTGATCATGGGCAGCGCGCTGATCTTCGTGCTGGAACGTCTTGGCGTGTCGGCCACGGTGCTCTGGACCGCATTGTCCGGTTTTGTCGCCGTGGCCGCGGTGGCGTTTTTCGCCATGTGGAGCGTGCTGTCCAACCTGCTTTGCGCGATTCTGATTTTTACCGTCGGCCCATTCCGTATCGGCGATGTGGTCGAATTGGTGGACACCACCGACAAGCCTGGCGTCAAAGGCCGGGTAGTGGCGATCAATCTGCTCTACACCACGCTGATCGAAGCCGAAGAACTCGGTACCGGCAGCGCCATGGTGCAAGTGCCCAATAGCCTGTTCTTCCAGCGCTCGGTTCGACGCTGGCGCGGCACGGATGTATTCCCTTCGAACGGGTTCGAGAAATAGGCTGGCTGTAGCCTGATACACCGCTATCGCGAGCAGGCTCGCTCTCACATTATTTGATCCTCAGCGAACCTGTGTTCTGTGATCAACCGAGCACCACTGTGGGAGCGAGCCTGCTCGCGATAGGGCCCTGCCGCCCTGAACGCTGGTCGGCAGCAACCCCCGTCCTACAAAAAATCGGTAGTCATCGGCCCAAAGGCGCATTAGCTTAGACGTCTGTCAGGAGTCTGAGTCGAGGTGTGCGATGGTGCTTCAAACATGGATGGCTTTTTTTGCCGCCTGCTGGGTGATCAGTCTTTCCCCTGGTGCCGGCGCCATTGCGTCGATGTCCAGCGGTTTGCGCTACGGTTTCTGGCGCGGTTACTGGAACGCCCTGGGCCTGCAACTGGGCCTGGCGTTGCAGATTGCGATTGTCGCCGCCGGTGTCGGTGCGATCCTCACGGCCTCTGCCTCCGCCTTCTATGCGATCAAATGGTTTGGCGTGGCGTATCTGGTCTACCTCGCGGTCAAGCAATGGCGCGCGCTGCCTAACGAGATGAACGACGACGGGGCCATTCGGCAGATCGGCAAGCCGATGGCACTGATGTTCCGCGGTTTTCTGGTGAACGTCAGCAACCCCAAGGCCTTGGTATTCATGCTCGCGGTACTGCCGCAATTCATCGACCCCCACGCGCCACTGGTGGCCCAGTACCTGATCCTCGGCGTGACCATGATCTGTGTCGACCTGATCGTCATGGCCGGCTACACCGGGCTGGCGGCCAAGGTCCTGCGATTGCTGCGCACGCCCAAGCAGCAGAAACGCATGAACCGCACCTTTGCCGGGCTGTTCATCGGCGCGGCGGCGTTCATGGCGACCCTGCGCAAAGCGGCAATGTAAAACCGTCAGGCACAAAAAAGGCGACCCATTGAGGTCGCCTTTTTCATCTGTGGCGAGCGAGCTGTTGTGGCGAGGGAGCAAACTCCCTCGCCACAACACGTCCCCTGGCCACAGGTACCTGCTGAAATATCAGTGCAGAATCACCGGCGCCGTATCCCGTGGCAGGTTATTGCGCTGCGGCGCTTGGCCCGGCTGCTCGTAACCGCTGCCACCGAGCTGTTGGCTCAGTTGCGTGGCCACGTCTTCACCCAACGCCTTGGACACATCGCGCACCACCCGTGGGCGATTCAGCGAAACCCGGATGTCCCGGCCATTCACCAGTTTGGTGTCCTGACCTTCGCCCATCGCCGTGAAGGCCGAGGTGATCTCAAAGGTCTTGGTGTTGATCAGGCTGAAGTCCGCCACCAGCGTCAACCCCAGCACCGCCGAATAGCTGTCGGTGTTGGCCAGCTCGTTCATGTCGCGGGTGAAGTCGATGTCTGACACGGTGCCGAACAGCACGTAGTCGGCGCCCTTGAAGCTGCCGGCCTTGATGCGTTTGATCACGTCATACACATCACCTTTGGACGATGCCGTATAAGGCGTGCCCTGCACCAGCTGGAACATGCCGGTGCGCAGGATCTCGCCCTTGATGTCGCCGGTGAATTTACGCAGCTCGCCTTGTTCGATGTAGCTGCTGGTCGCTTCGATCTCGTTGTAACTCGAAGAGCCACTGGCACCGTAGTAACTCTGGTTGTGGTTGCTCTGTGCCGAAACGATGTGGATGTACTGCTCCACGCGCTCCTGGTACGCCAGATCCGTCACCGCGACTTTCGGGGCCGCTTGCACGCTGAACGCGCAAGCCAGGGCCATCATGCCAATCCATGTGCGCATCGATTAACGCTCCGTGGTTTTGCGGATCTCTTTTTCGTCCATCCATTCGGCCAGACCGCTTTCAACGTCGATCAACTGCAGGCTGAATTTGTAGAAGACGTCCTTGTAATCGCTGCTGCGCTTGACGATCGAGCTGATCGAGCCTTCAAGACGGTACTGGGCGGCAATCATGTTGCCTGTCTTGGCCACGGTGCTTTTCTTGTACAGGCCGCTCTGGTTTTGCAGCTTGAGCTGATCGACCTGGCTCTGCATTGCGGTGTTGTCGCTGGCGAAACGGGCGACGCCGGTCTTCATCAGCTGGGTCTTGATGCTGGTGGTGATTTCGCGGGTGTCGATGTATTCGCTGGTCTTGTTCTTCACGTCGTAGACCTGAACCACCGGACGGCCTTGCAGGATGCCGGACTGGGCCAGGGAGCGGGTCATGGACTCGGCGATCATCTGCAGGTCGGTGGAACCGAACTCATTGGTCACGGTTTCCACGGCTTTGGTGTCGCCGTAGCTGATGTTTTTGCTGCCAAGCGTCGGCGAAGTGTTGGCGCAACCACTGGCCAGGAGGGCGATGACGGCGATGAACGAAAAGCGTGCAAACATGGGAATGCTCTCTAGAACTGAACGAATAGGGTGTCGGGCTTAAGGCGTTTTGATTTCGAGACGGAAATCGACGGCTTTGGCGGTTGGCGCAATGGCCTGAATGAAACTGGTCTGCTCGCCGTACATCATCTGGCTTTTCCAGGTTTCTTCTTCGGCAACCGGGAAGCCTTCAGGGCCGAGCCAGGCGAAACGGTAGTAGAAGGTCTTGTTGTTGTAGCTGGTGTTGCTCAGCTGCACATTGACCGTCATGAAGCCGTTTTCCCGGGCCACGCGCATGGCGCCGACCACAATGTTCTTCAGCTTGCCCATGGCCACGACCTTGCTGGCAGCGCTGCCCGGCTCTGGTGGTGGCGGGGTGGCGCAGCCGGCCAGCAAGGCCAGGGCGACGACAGCGATGAGTTTGAAGCGCATGCAAAGACTCCGTTCTTAAGGTTGTTTGAGGCTGGCCACGGCGGTCGGATTGACACTCGGGATCACATGCGCAGCCACGCCGCTGGCGAACACTTGATTGCCCACGGCGCGCAGGGTGATGACCTGATAGCGCTGATCGACAGTGACCTTGACCACCGAGCCACCCACGACGCTCGGCAGCGTGACGCGGTGCTCGCCTTTTTTCAGCCGCAGACGCACCACTTGGGTGTTGTCCGGCAGCGTGCGCCATGTACGGGTATCGGCACCTTCGAGCACGGCTGAAGAGATACCGACTGCAAGCCCCGCCAGCGGATTGGTTTCGTTGATCTTCTTCTGTGCCACGCCACGGGTGATCGCCCGCACGGTGGTGCGCAGGATGATGCCCGGCATGTCGTCACGCAGCGCGCGACGGGACATGGCGGTGGTGCTGTTGAGCTGAGTCAGGTTCAGCTGCTGACCATCCACGCCGATCTGGGCGAAGGTCGCGGTGGAGGTATCCGGCTTGATGATCGGGAACGACAACGGCGTGATCACGATGTTGTTGCTGATCGGCAACGGCAGCGGAACGCGAATCGAGTCGCGGGATGGCGCCAGACCGCTTTGCACGACAATCAGAATGTCGCTGTCCTCGTCCTTGGCGGGTTTGTCGAGATTCACCAGCGCCTGTTCCAGCAGCGGCGTGTTCGGACGCAGCTCGGCGGCCTTGCGATAACCCGGCGCCGCCAGATCTTTCTCACCCAGGGCTTCATAGACGAAACCGGCCAGGTAATGGCTGAACGCACTCTGGTAGCTGTTTTTCAGGCTGACCACTTCCGGCGCGTCGAGGCTGGCCACCGGATAACCCTGAAGATCCTTGTACTGGGTTTTAACGCCTTCTTTCTCGGCTTGCTCTTCGCTCTTGAGGTATTCCTTGTCACGCAGATCGGCGATCACCGCTTCACGCTCGTGAGTTTTCTTGATCGCGGTGCGCGCGCCGTCGAAGTCATTCACCGCCAGCAGGTTGAGGGCCATCTGCGTGGTAAGCATGACTTTTTCGTAGTCGTAGCCTTCGTAGCGACGAACCTTGTCGTTGACCAGAAAGCTGCCGAACTGAGCCAGGTATTTGTCAGTGTCGAGCTTGACCGCGTCTTCCCACTTGCCCACCACCTGATCGGCGCTGGTCCAGGCGTTCTGGCTGCCGGACAAGTCGCCCTTGGCGCGCAGCAGTTCACCTTTCTCGAAGTAGTAGAGAAGGTCTTTGTCTTTGCCGGTGTTGTTCTTTTCCAGCAGGGTCAAAGCGGCGTCGACGTTGCCGGAAGCCAGTTGCTGGTTGGTTTGTGCAAGTTCCGAATCGTAGTTACGAAAGGCCGAGCAGCCGGAAAGCAACGTGACAGCGCTGAGCGCGATCAAGGTGGGGGCACGGAATGCCATAGGGGGTACGTCTTCCCTGAATAAAAGCAGCCGCGTGCGGGTCGGGCTGTTGGGACCCATCGGCAGGGCTGTTGGCCTCATGCCAATTCCTCATAAAAAGAGGAGCTTAAATGCCGCATAGCTATAACGGCGGCGCGGCATTATAAACAGGGATGCTGGCTATGTAATGGCTTTTTAATTACACATTTTCATAATGTGCCATTACTTATTTCAGGCCGGATACCACATTGCTTTCAGGTGCAGAAGCAGGTTCGAAAGCCACTCCGTTGCTGTAAGTCCGGTTGCCTAGCGCTCTCAGGCCTATCACCTGATGGTTCTGATCGATGCGGACTTTCAGGGGCGCGGCACCCGGTGCGTTGGGCAGGCTGATCAGGTGCTCGCCTTTTTTCAGGCGCAGACGCGTCATCAGAGTGATGTTGGGCAAGGTGCGCCAGGTTCGGGTGTCCGCATGCTCGAAGCCATCGTGCTGTGTCACGTAAGAGGCTTTGCTCGGGTCGCGTCGGTTGTCTGTAGCCTGAACAGAAGCGGCCAGGAAGGCGCGATAGGCGGTGCGCTGAATGATGCCAGGCATGTCGTCGCGCAACGTTCGCAAAGACATGTCGGTGATGCTGTTAACAAGGATCAGTTGCTGTTTGCGGCCATCGATCGTCATCTGCGTGAACGCCGGGGTTGACGTGTCGGGAACCATCACTGGAAACGATACGTTGGCGACGATCACCTGGTTGTCTTCCAGGCGCACCGGATAGGGGACACGAACCGAGCTGCGCGCCGGCGCCAGGCCGCTTTGCACGACAATCAGCACATCACTTTCATTTGCCTTGATTGCGGGTTGGTCGAGTTCGCGCAATGCCTGTTCGAAGAAGGGCAGGTCGGGACGCAACTCGATGGCCTGGCGATAACCCGGGGCGGCGAGATCACGCTCACCCAGCGCTTCATAGGTGAACCCGGCCAGGTAGTGACTGAATGCACTCTGATAGCCGTTTTTCAGCGCAATCACAGCGGGCGCATCGAGGGTCATCACGGGGTAGCCTTGAAGATCCTTGTAGTGCACGCGAACACCCTGGGCCTTGGCTTCTTCTTCGAGTCGCTCGTATTCCTTTTCCCGTTGACGGGCGATCAGTGTTTCACGTTCGTGGGTTTTCTTGATGTCGGCGCGGGCACCGTCGAAGTCATTCACGGCCAACTGGTTCAGAGCCATTTGCGTGGTCAGCATGACTTTTTCGTAGTCGTAGCCATCGTAGCGACGCAGTTTGTCGTTGATGATGCTGCCCCAGTGATCGCCCATCGCGGACAAGAGCTGTGTGCTGACAGACTCGACGGTGTCCTGGCGCTGGATCACCATTTGCTCCGCGCTACGCCAGGCAACCTGGCTTTGCGGCAGCGCCCCACTGGCACTCAGCACTGCACCTTTTTCAAAGTAGTAGAGCAAGTCCCGTTCTTCTGACGGATTGTGCAGTTCCAGCAGTTGGAGAGCGCCCTGCGGATTGCCCGCTTTCAGCTGGTCGGTGGTTTGTTCCAGTTCCAGGTCGTAGTTGCGGTAGGCGGCGCACCCGGTCAGTTGCAGGGCGAGGCTTAACATCAGAACGAAAAGAGGTGAACGCATGGACGATGATTCTTCCCTGAATTAAACCGCGGGAGGTGGCAATTTGCCGCCAACTGTACATGCCGTTGCACGGGAATTACCAACAAAGCTTGAGTGAAACTCATTGAGAGTGAACAATGTGTTACTTCGTATTTCCATTTGAGATTTATTCATGATTGCCTCCTCTCGTTTTCTGGCGTGGCTCGTGCTGCCGGTGATCGCGTTTTGCAGTTTCAATGCGTTGGCCGAAACCACGGAAGGTGCGTCCAAGGCCCTGCATTTGCTCGATTACATCGGCGCCGATTACCCGGCGACGGTCGAGGCGGGCAACGTCATTGATGAGTCTGAATACCGCGAACAGCAGGAATTTCTGAAGGTGCTGCAAGGCTTGATCGCCGATTTGCCGGCCAAACCCGAGCGCGCAGAGCTGGAGCAGGGCATCAGCAGCCTTCGTGTTGCAATCGCCGCTCGCAAGGACGGCGCGGATGTGGGCCGTCAGGCCCGGCAACTGGGCGCAAAACTGGCGGTGGCGTATGAGGTCAGTCAAGCCCCGATCATTACCCCGGACCCGACCCGCGGTGCGCCGCTATATGCTCAGCAATGCTCGGTGTGCCATGGCGATGCGGGCGCCGGTGATGGCCCGGCGGGCGTCGGCATGACGCCACCGCCGACCAATCTGCGCGATGCCGCGCGACTGGACCGTCTGAGCCTCTACGCGATCTACAACACGCTGGGCATGGGCGTCGAAGGCACCGACATGCCGGCTTTCGCCGATCAGCTGGATGACCGTCAGCGTTGGGACCTGGCGACCTACATCGCCAGCTTCAGCGCCGATCCGGCGGCGGCAAAATCCGAGAAAACCTACAACATCGCCGACCTGGCGCGTCGGACACCCGCCGAAGTGCAGGCCGCCGAAGGTGCGCAAGCGGCCGCGACCTTCCGCGCGCAACGGGCACAACCGCCGCAGGTCAAGCGCGGCCCGGGGCAATTGCTGGAATACACGGCGGCCACGTTGGACAAGAGCATCGCCGCCTACCGCGCCGGCGATCATGACCAAGCCTACGACCTGTCGGTGGCGGCGTACCTGGAAGGCTTCGAACTGGTCGAAAGCTCGCTGGACAACGTCAACGCCAACGTGCGCAAAGACACTGAGAAGTCCCTGATGGCTTACCGTCAGTCGTTGCAGGACGGCTTGCCGGTGGCCCAGGCCGAGCAACGTCTGGAGGCGGCCAAAGCCAAGTTGAAAGAATCTGCCGGCCTGCTCGGCAGCGATGGCTTGAGCTGGTCGCTGAGCTACATTTCCGGTTTGTTGATTCTGTTGCGAGAAGGTCTGGAAGCGATTCTGGTGCTCGCAGCGATCCTCGCGTTCCTGCGCAATACCGGCCAGCAATCGGCGGTGCGCAGTGTGAACACCGGCTGGGGCCTGGCGCTGCTGGCCGGGCTGGCGACCTGGGCGTTGGCGGCGTATGTGATCGACGTCAGCGGTGCCCAGCGAGAATTGCTGGAAGGTGCGACCGCTTTGTTTGCCAGTGTCATGGTGCTCTGGCTCGGCGTGTGGATGCACGACCGGCGCCACGCGGCGGCCTGGCAGGATTACATCAAGAGCAGCCTGGTCAGCGGCGGAGGGCGTTTCGGGTTTGCGATCCTGGCGTTCTTCTCGGTTTATCGCGAACTGTTCGAAGTGATCCTGTTCTACGAAACGTTGTGGTTGCAGGCCGGGCCAGCAGGGCATAACGCCGTGCTGGCGGGCGGCGCGACGGCGCTGGTACTGCTGATCGGTCTGGCCTGGGTCATTTTGCGCGGCTCGGCGAAACTGCCCTTGGCGTTGTTCTTCGGCATCAATGCCGGTTTGCTCTGCGCGTTGTCGGTGGTGTTTGCCGGCCATGGCGTGAAGGCGTTGCAGGAAGCCGGGGTGTTCGGCACGCGGCCGGTGCCGTTCTTTGACTTCGACTGGCTGGGGATCCACGCGGATGCCTATTCGCTGAGTGCGCAGGCCGTGGCGATCATTGCGATCATCGTGCTGTACAGCCGTAGCCGGATGGCCGAGAAGCGGCGGTTGCCGGTTTCTTAAAAGCATTCGCTGCGCTCACAATCGCGAGCAGGCTCGCTCCCACAGGATTGCGTATAACCTGTGGGAGCGGGCCTGCTCGCGATTTTTTTGGAAGAGGAAAACACAATGCGCGTGTGGATCGATGCCGACGCCTGCCCTCGGGCAGCCAAGGATCTGGTGGTGAAATTCGCCCTCAAGCGCCAGTTCGAAGTGGTACTGGTGGCCGGTCAGCCGCAGATCAAACCGGGCCTTGCCCTGGTGAAGCTGATCGTGGTGCCCAGCGGCCCGGATGCCGCCGATGATTACCTGGTGGAGCACGCGGTGCCGGGTGAGCTGGTGATTTGCAGCGATGTGCCGCTGGCGGATCGGCTGGTGAAGAAAGGCGTTGCGGCGCTGGACCCGCGCGGCAAGGAGTTCGACGCGCAGAACATGGGTGATCGGCTGGCGGTGCGTAACCTGTTCACCGATCTGCGTGAACAGGGCCAGATGAGCGGCGGGCCGGCACCGTTTGGCGAGCGCGAGAAGCAGGCGTTCGCCAATGCGCTGGACCGGATACTCACGCGATTGTCGCGCAAAGCCTAAGCCATGAATTGAATCCTGTGGGAGCGGGCTTGCTCGCGAAAGCGGTGTGTCAGCCACCATCAATGTTGAATGTCAGTCAGTCTTCGCGAGCAAGCCCGCTCCCACATTGAACAGTGTTACTCGTCGTTTTCGTGGGTCAGTTCCAGTACGCGGTCGACCAGTTTGTTGATGCCGGAAGCGGCCTCGCTGATCGATTGCGCCAGCATGTACGCTGGAGTGCTCACCAGCTTGCGCGCCTTGTCTTCGATGATGTCCGTCACCGCGCACTCGGCATGGGTGGCGCCCATCTTGTTCATTGCGGCGGCAGTATCGGCATCGTTGCCAATGGTGCAGGTCACGCCCGGGCCGTAGATTTTTGCCGCCAGGGCCGGCGAGATGCAGATCAGCCCCACCGGTTTACCGGCCTCGGCGAACGCTTCGGTCAATGCCAGGACGTCAGGTTGAATGCTGCAACCGGCGCCTTCGACGGCAAAGTTGGACAGGTTCTTGGCTGATCCGAATCCGCCAGGAACAATCAGCGCATCGAAGTCTTCGACGCTGGCTTCACGGATATCCTTGACGTTGCCCCGGGCGATGCGCGCCGATTCCACCAGTACATTGCGCGACTCGGGCATTTCCTGGCCGGTGAGGTGGTTGATCACATGCAATTGCGCGATATCAGGTGCGAAACACTGCACCTGGGCACCGCGCTGGTCCAGCCGCAGCAGGGTGATGACACTTTCGTGGATCTCGGCGCCGTCGTACACGCCACAGCCGGAAAGGATCACTGCAATTTTTTTGCTCATGGGCTTTTCTCCAGATTCATGGCGTTAAATGTCCACTAATTTGTCACTCGTTGCCATAGGGTTAATTCGCGGCTACACCTAATCTCTGCTGAACGATTCTGATCAGGTCGCGTCATGAACTTCATTCTGTATGCGGTGCCGTTTTTCTTTGTGCTGATTGTGGTCGAGTTGCTGGCCGACCGTTGGCGCGGGGTGAGCAATTACCGCGTGGCAGATGCGATCAACAGCCTCAGCACCGGCGTGCTGTCGACCACCACGGGTCTGTTGACCAAAGGCGTCGGCCTGGTCACTTATGCCTTCGCCCTGAAGCATCTGGCCGTGATCGAGCTGTCGGCCGACAGCGTCTGGGTCTGGGTGTTTGCTTTCGTCTTCTACGACTTCTGTTATTACTGGCTGCACCGCCTGGGCCACGAGCGCAACATCCTCTGGGCCGCCCATTCGGTGCATCACCAGAGTGAGGATTACAACCTCTCCACGGCCTTGCGCCAGACCAGTACCGGGTTTCTGTTGAGCTGGATTTTCTACCTGCCCATGGCCGTGCTCGGCGTGCCGCTGCTGGTGTTCGTCAGCGTTGCGGCACTGAACCTGCTGTACCAATTCTGGGTGCACACCCGGCACATTCCCAAGCTCGGCTGGTTCGAATGGTTCTTCGTCACGCCGTCCAATCATCGGGCTCACCATGCACAGAACGCTCTCTACATGGATCGCAACTACGGCGGGGTGTTCATTATCTGGGACCGTCTGTTCGGCTCGTTCCAGGAAGAGGACGACAACGAACCGGTGATTTTCGGTGTGACCACGCCACTGGCGAGCTGGAATCCGTTGTGGGCGAACGCGCAGTTCTATGCGCAGCTGTGGGATGACGCCCGGCGCGCCGAAAGCGGGTGGGACAAGCTGCGGATCTGGTTCATGCGTACCGGTTGGCGGCCGGCGGACGTAGCAGCCAAATACCCGATGAACAAGCCGGACCTGAGCCAGTTCCGCAAATTCGAGGTGGCGTTGGACGGGCGCCAGCAGTGGTATGTGGCGCTGCAGTTCTGCGTTTACATCGCCTTGGGCAGTTACTTGATGAACCTTGAACAGAGCCTGCCGACGTCCGCCCTGGTGTTGGGCTGGGGTGCCGTGGCATGGGGGCTGTTTGTGTTGGGTGTGGCCCTGGAGAATCGCCCGCAGGCATTGAAGCTGGAGCTGTTGCGGCTGGCGTCGAACCTGCCGCTGGTGTGGCTGGCGCCGATGGCCGGGCTATGGCCTGGCAGCGCGGTGGGCTGGGTGGGGCTGCTCAGTTACAGCCTGCTCAGCGGCATCGGTCTCTACTGTTGTAGAGACCGCTTCACTCGATTGGTGTCGTAGGTTCGCTGGACTTGGCCTGTTCGGCTTTCAACGCTTGCTCGTCGGCGTAGATCTTCTTTGCCAGACGGGCATTCTTGAAGCGCCGCCGCAGCCACAGGCAAAAACCCAGTACCAGCAGGGCGCCCAACACCCATAGCTCGTACTTCTTGACACTGCCCAGCATGCCTTCGAGCACCGCGCCGAAGTGATAGGCGGCGGAAGCCAGCGCGGCGGCCCAGATGGCTGCGCCAATTCCGTTGAGCAGCAAATAACGTCCCGGTGGATAGCCCGACAGACCGATCGCCACCGGCATCACGGTGCGCAGTCCATAGACAAAGCGAAAGCTCAGCACCCAAATGTCCGGGTGTTTGCGAATATGTTCCAGCGCCCGATCGCCCATCAGTTGCCAGCGCGGCTTGCGCGCCAGCAATTTGCGCCCGTGCTTGCGCCCCAGGAAATACCACAGCTGATCGCCGGCATAACTGCCGAGGAACGCCACGAGCATTACCACTTTGAGGTCCATGTATCCGCGGAACGCAAGGAAGCCTGCGAGCACCAGAATGGTTTCGCCTTCGAAGAACGTGCCGAGAAAGAGGGCGAAGTAGCCGAATTCCTGAAGAAATTGTTGGAGCATTGTCTGGGTGCTGGCGAAATGAACGCGCAGCCTAACGCTTCGTGCACATTCATGAAAGTGTCCAAATGTGTCTCGACGTGAACATTTCCTACAAGGACAATGGAATGCGGCTACCTGTCACAGGGCTAAGCACAACTGTCATTCGTTCGTCATAATGGCCGCTTATAACTGTCACGCTCGCCCGCCAGCGCGGGCTCAGGAGTCTGCCGTGAGCTTTACCCCCGCCAACCGTTTGTTTCCTGCAACCCGCCTGCGTCGCAACCGTCGTGATGATTTCTCGCGTCGACTGGTCCGTGAAAACGTGTTGACCGTTGACGACCTGATCCTGCCGGTGTTCGTGCTGGACGGTGAAAACCGTCGCGAAGCGGTGGCCTCGATGCCGGGTGTCGAACGCCTGACCATCGATTTGTTGCTTGAAGAAGCGGCCAAGTGGGTCGAGCTGGGGATTCCTGCGTTGGCACTGTTCCCGGTGACACCACCAGAGCTCAAATCCCTGGACGCCGCTGAAGCCTGGAACCCCGACGGCATCGCTCAGCGCGCTACCCGGGCTCTGCGTGATCGATTCCCGGAGTTGGGTGTGATCACCGACGTCGCTCTGGACCCGTTCACCACCCACGGTCAGGACGGCATCCTCGACGAAGAAGGCTATGTGCAGAACGACATTACCGTCGACGCACTGGTTAAACAGGCTTTGTCCCACGCTGAAGCCGGCGCTCAGGTGGTGGCTCCGTCGGACATGATGGACGGTCGCATTCAGGCCATTCGCGAGGCACTGGAGCTGGCCGATCACGTCAATGTGCGGATCATGGCTTACTCGGCCAAATACGCCAGCGCCTATTACGGCCCGTTCCGCGATGCGGTGGGCTCGGCGCTGAACCTGGGCAAGGCCAACAAGGCTTCCTATCAGATGGACCCGGCCAACAGCAATGAAGCCTTGCACGAAGTGGCAGCGGACTTGTCAGAAGGCGCGGACATGGTCATGGTCAAGCCAGGCATGCCGTATCTGGATATCCTTTACCGGGTCAAGGAAGAATTCAAAGTGCCGACCTTTGTCTATCAGGTCAGTGGCGAATACGCCATGCACATGGCAGCGATCCAGAATGGCTGGTTGAGCGAAGGGGTTATCCTCGAATCCCTGACCGCTTTTAAACGTGCAGGCGCTGATGGCATCCTGACTTACTTTGCCGTCCGCGCTGCTCAATTGTTACGAGAGCAAAAATAGCCCTCCCAGGAACATTCGATGAATACCGAAGGACTCACTGAAGTTGCCGTAAAAGATGCTCAACCCGTGGTGGAGCAAATTGCTGAAACCCCGCCGGAGCTGGAGCCTGCTCCAGCGGCGGTGGTAGCCGAGCCCGCCGTGTCGGCGCCAGCGATTGCCATTCCCGGCCTGGATGACAGCAGCCTGTACATCCATCGCGAGCTCTCGCAACTGCAGTTCAATATCCGCGTGCTGGAACAGGCGCTGGATGAGTCTTACCCGTTGCTGGAGCGGCTGAAGTTTCTGCTGATCTTTTCCAGCAACCTGGACGAGTTCTTCGAGATTCGGGTAGCCGGCCTGAAGAAGCAGATCACCTTCGCCCGTGAACAGGCCGGCGCCGATGGCCTGCAGCCGCACCAGGCGCTGGCCCGCATCAGCGAGTTGGTGCACGGCCACGTCGATCGCCAATACGCGATCCTCAATGACATTCTGTTGCCGGAACTGGAAAAACATCAGGTCCGCTTCATCCGCCGCCGCTACTGGACCACCAAGCTCAAGACCTGGGTTCGTCGTTATTTCCGCGACGAGATCGCGCCGATCATCACCCCGATCGGCCTTGACCCGACGCACCCGTTCCCCTTGCTGGTGAACAAGAGCCTGAACTTCATTGTCGAGCTCGAAGGCGTCGACGCCTTCGGTCGCGACTCCGGTCTGGCGATCATCCCGGCACCGCGTCTGTTGCCGCGAATCATCAAGGTGCCGGAAGAAGTCGGTGGCCCGGGCGACAATTACGTGTTCCTGTCGTCGATGATCCACGCCCACGCCGATGACCTGTTCCAGGGCATGAAGGTCAAGGGCTGCTACCAGTTCCGCCTGACCCGAAACGCCGACCTCGCGGTCGATACCGAAGACGTGGAAGACCTGGCGCGCGCCCTGCGCGGCGAGTTGTTCTCCCGTCGCTACGGTGACGCGGTGCGGCTGGAAGTGGCCGACACCTGCCCGAAACACCTGTCCGATTACCTGCTCAAGCAGTTCAACCTGCACGAGACCGAGCTGTATCAGGTCAACGGCCCGGTCAACCTGACCCGGCTGTTCAGCATCACCGGTCTGGACAGCCATCCGGAGCTGCAATACACCCCTTTCACCCCGCAGATCCCGAAACTGCTGCAAAACAGCGAGAACATTTTCAGCGTGATCAGCAAGCAGGACATCCTGCTGCTGCACCCGTTCGAGTCGTTCACCCCGGTGGTCGACTTGCTGCGCCAGGCGGCCAAGGATCCGCACGTGTTGGCGGTCCGTCAGACGTTGTATCGCAGTGGCGCCAACTCCGAGATCGTCGATGCGCTGGTGGACGCTGCGCGCAACGGCAAGGAAGTGACGGCGGTGATCGAATTGCGCGCGCGGTTCGACGAGGAATCCAACCTGCAACTGGCCAGCCGTCTGCAAGCGGCCGGTGCGGTGGTGATTTACGGCGTGGTCGGTTTCAAGACCCACGCCAAAATGATGCTGATTCTGCGCCGCGAGGCTGGCGAGATTGTCCGTTACGCTCACTTGGGTACCGGCAACTATCACGCGGCCAACGCCCGTCTGTACACCGACTACAGCCTGCTGACTTCCGACGACGCCTTGTGCGAAGACGTCGGCAAACTGTTCAGCCAGTTGATCGGCATGGGTAAAACCCTGCGCATGAAGAAACTGCTGCACGCGCCGTTCACCTTGAAAAAGGGCATGCTCGACATGATTGCCCGGGAGACGCAATTCGCCCTCGATGGCAAGCCGGCGCACATCATCGCCAAGTTCAACTCGCTGACCGATCCGAAGGTCATCCGCGCGTTGTACAAGGCCAGTCAGTCCGGGGTGCGTATCGATCTGGTGGTGCGCGGCATGTGCTGCCTGCGACCGGGCATCGCCGGGGTCTCGCACAACATCCATGTGCGCTCGATCATCGGCCGCTTCCTGGAACACACCCGGGTCTTCTACTTCCTCAACGGCGGCGAAGAGCAGATGTTCCTGTCCAGCGCCGACTGGATGGAGCGCAACCTCGACAAGCGCGTCGAGACTTGCTTCCCGGTCGAAGGCAAGAAGCTGATTTTGCGGGTCAAGAAAGAGCTGGAGCTTTATCTCACCGATAACACTCACAGCTGGAGCCTGCAGTCGGACGGTCGCTACGTGCGCAATACGCCGACCGGCAACCAGAACCCGCGCAGTGCCCAGGCAACGTTGCTTGAGCGTTTGGGCAGTCCGATTCTTGCCGTACGTTAACCTCGGCGTAGCGTAAAAAAATGGCGATCCCTGCGGATCGCCATTTTTGTTTTCACCGGACGTTTATGCCGAACCTGTTCTGTGTAGGAGCTGCCGAAGGCTGCGATCTTTTGATCTTGATCTCTGAAAAGCAAGATCAAAAGATCGCAGCCAGCGGCAGCTCCTACGGGATTGTCGGCAGCTTTCTGATTAGCGGACGTTCAGCACGAAGCTGACGCGGGTCAGCCACTCCGCTTCCAGGGCGAAGTCGGCCTGGGTCAGCTGGTTGTCATCCAGCCAGTGTTCCGGGAACAACACATCCAGGCTGTCGCCGTTGGCGTGCAGCACGACCTGGGGCATTTCCTGGGTGCCGCGGATGTGATGGAACAGAATCGCAAAGCGCAGTAGCACGCACAGGCGAATCAGCTTGATGCCGTCGTCGCCGAATTCGGCGAACTTGTCCTTGGGAATGTTGCGTCGGTGGCCACGCACCAGTAGCGCGAGCATTTGCTGGTCTTCGCGAGAGAATCCGGCCAGGTCCGAGTGCTCGATCAGGTAGGCACCGTGCTTGTGGTACTGATAGTGGGCGATGTCCAGGCCCACCTCATGGACCTTGGCCGCCCAGCCCAGCAATTCGCGCCAGACGCCATCGTTCAGGTCCCAGTCTTCAGCCACTTGATCGAAGGCGTGCAGTGCCTTGCGTTCGACTCGTACGGCTTGTTCCTGATCGACGTGGTAACGCTCCATCAGCGAGCTGAGTGTGCGCTCACGGACGTCTTCGTGATGATGACGGCCCAGCAGGTCATAGAGCACGCCTTCGCGCAGGGCACCTTCACAGTGGTCCATGCGTTGCAGTTCGAGGGCATCGAAGATCGCTTCGAGAATCGCCAGACCGGCGGGGAAGATTGCCCGGCGATCGGGCTTGATGCCTTCGAAGTCGATTTTCTCGATATCGCCGAGTTTGATCAGCTTGCGCTTGAGCCAGGCCAGGCCTTCGGCGTTCACTTCGCCAGTGCCATGCCCGCCGGCCTTCAGCGCCAGGCCAATGGCGCGAATGGTGCCCGAGGAGCCGATGGCTTCATCCCAGGTCAGGCGGTGCAGGGCGTGTTCGATGCTCATGATCTCCAGCCGCGCCGCGGTGTACGCCTGGGCGTAGCGGGCCGGGGTGATCTTGCCATCCTTGAAATAGCGCTGGGTGAAGCTGACGCAGCCCATTTGCAGGCTTTCGCGCAGCAGCGGCTCGAAGCGCTGGCCGATGATGAATTCGGTACTGCCGCCGCCGATGTCGGCCACCAGGCGCTTGCCCGGCGTATCGGCGAGGGTGTGAGAGACGCCGAGGTAAATCAGACGCGCTTCTTCACGGCCGGAGATGACTTCTATCGGGTGACCGAGGATTTCTTCGGCTCGATGGATGAATTCGCCGCGGTTACGGGCTTCGCGCAGGGCGTTGGTGCCGACGATCCGCACGGTGCCGGGCGGCATACCGCTGATCAGTTGGGCGAAACGCTTCAGGCAATCGAGCCCGCGCTGCATGGATTCTTCGCTGAGTTGACGCTCTTCGTCGATGCCGGCGGCCAGCTGAACCTTCTCCCCGAGACGCTCGAGAATACGGATTTCGCCGTTTTGGGCCTTGGCCACGACCATGTGAAAGCTGTTGGAGCCCAGGTCGATTGCGGCGATCAGGGACAGATTCTTGGCTTGGGGTAGCGGCATGGTCAGGGGTCTCGGTCGATAACCCCGACATCGTGCCACGATCAAACGCTCGCGCCAACGCGCAGGTGACCGCTTTGCGGTCAATCGCGAGCAGGCTCGCTCCCACAGGATCCCATGTTGCCTTCAATCTTGCGGCTGACACAGAGCCAACGTGGGAGCGAGCCTGCTCGCGATGACGGTCTCAAAGACGCTGCGTATCCCTCAGCCCGCCGCCTCGACGGTCCCAATGAAATTCGCCAGCTCCGCCGTCTGCGGATTGGCAAACAGAATCTTCGGATCTCCCACCTCGTGCACCTTGCCATGGTGCATGAATACCAACTTGTCCCCAACCTCCCGGGCAAAACGCATTTCATGGGTGACCATGATCAGCGTCATGCCTTCCTTGGCCAGTTGCCGGACCACGCTGAGCACTTCGTTGACCAGTTCCGGGTCCAGGGCCGAGGTGATTTCGTCGCACAGCAGCACTTTGGGTGACATCGCCAGCGCCCGGGCGATCGCCACCCGCTGTTGCTGCCCGCCGGAGAGCCGATCCGGGAAAGCATCGAACTTTTCCCCCAGCCCGACCCGTTCCAGCATCTGCCGCGCCAGTTCGGCGGCTTTGGCTTTCGGCACTTTCTGCACCACTTGCGGCGCGAGCATGACGTTCTCGCCCACGGTCAGGTGCGGGAACAGGTTGAATTGCTGGAACACCATCCCGACTTTCTGCCGCAGGCTGCGCAGGTCGGCGCGGGCGGCGTCGAGGTATTCGCCGTCGACTTCGATCACGCCGTCGTTGATCGATTCCAGGCCATTGAGGGTGCGCAGCAAGGTGGATTTGCCCGAGCCGCTGCGGCCGATGATCGCCACCACCTGGCCTTCGTCGACACTCAGGTCGATGCCTTTGAGCACATGGTGGTCGCCGTAATATTTATGCAGGGCGGAAATTCTAAGCAGAGGCATGTAGTCTCCTTTCCAGGTAGCGCGCACTGAGGGACAAGGGGTAGCAGAGCAGGAAGTAACCGAGCGCCACCAGGCCGTAGACCATGAAGGGTTCGAAGGTCGCGTTGGCGAGCATGCCGCCGGTTTTGGTCAGTTCGGTGAAGCCGATGATCGAAGTGACGGCGGTGCCTTTGACCACTTGCACCGAAAAGCCCACGGTCGGCGCCACGGCGATGCGCAATGCTTGCGGCAGGATCACGTAACGCAGTTGCTCCAGCGGGTTGAGCGCCAGGCTCGACGAGGCTTCCCACTGGCCGTTGGGGATCGAGTCGACGCAACCGCGCCAGATCTCCGCCAGGTAAGCACTGGTGAACAGCGTCAAGGCAATCGCCGCGGCCATCCACGGTGAAATCTCTGCACCGGCTAATGCCACACCGAAGAACACCAGAAACAGCTGCATCAACAACGGCGTGCCCTGGAACAGTTCGATGTAGGTGCGGGCGAAGTTGCTGGGCAGGGATTTTTTTGAGATCCGCATCACCATGATCAGCAAGCCGATCACGCCACCGCCGATAAACGCCACCAACGACAATGCCAAGGTCCATTGCAGGCCCGTGAGCAGGTTGCGCAGGATGTCCCAGAAGGTGAAATCGCTCATTGGCTGGTCCTTGCGCTGCTTCTTGATATAAACCGGCGGCCGATCCAGTTCAGCAATTGGCGGATCAGCAGCGCCATGCACAGATAGATCAGTGTGGTCAGGGCATAGGTTTCAAAGGCGCGGAAGTTGCGCGATTGAATGAAATTGGCGGCGAAGCTCAGCTCTTCGGTGGCGATCTGCGAACAGACTGCCGAGCCGAGCATGACGATGATGATCTGGCTGCTCAGGGCCGGCCAGACCTTGCCCAGCGCCGGCAGAAGAACCACGTGGCGGAAGGCTTCGAAGCGTGTCATCGCCAAGGCGGCTGCGGCTTCCAGCTGCCCCCTCGGGATGGCTTGAATGCCGGCGCGGATGATTTCGGTCGAATAGGCCCCCAGGTTGATCACCATTGCCAGCACCGCCGCCTGCCATTCGGAAATCTGCAGGCCCAGCGACGGCAAGCCGAAGAAGATGAAAAACAACTGCACCAGGAACGGCGTGTTGCGGATCAACTCGACGTAGACCCCGAAAATGCCGGCGAACGGGCGGATATTCCACGCCCGCACCAGCGCCCCGACGATACCCAGACTGACCCCGAGCACCGCGCCAATGGCCGTCAACTCAAGGGTGAACAGCGCGCCGCGCAGCAGCAGGTCGGTGTTTGCCACCACCGGCAAGAAATCGAACTGATAAGCCATAAATCGTCTCCCGCGCGAACGATCAGAGATCGGCCGGCAGCGGCTCTTTCAGCCAGGTTTGCGAGTTCTTCTCCAGCGCGCCGTCAGCCTTGGCCGTGGTGAGGATGTCGTTGACCTTGCTCAGCAGCGCCGGCTCGTTCTTGTTCACGCCAACGTAAACCGGCGAATCCTTGAGCTTCACTTTCAGGGCTGGCACGCGTTTCGGGTTTTTCTCGCTGATCGCCACCATCACCACGTTGCCGCTGGCGATCAGGTCGACTTGCCCCGCGAGGTAGGCGGCGATGGTCGAGTTGTTGTCTTCGAAGCGTTTGATCGTCGCGCCTTCGGGGGCGACTTTGGTCAGTTCGATGTCTTCGATGGCGCCCCGGGTGACGCTGATGGTTTTGCCCTTGAGATCGTCCAGGCCCTTGATGGCGGCGTCTGGCGGGCCGAACACGGCGAGATAGAACGGGGCGTAGGCACGGGAAAAGTCGATGACTTTCTCGCGCTCGGGGTTCTTGCCGAGGCTGGAAATCACCAGGTCGACCTTGCCGGTGGTCAGGAACGGGATGCGGTTGGTGCTGTTGACCGGGGTCAGTTCGAGTTTGACCTTGAGCTGGTCGGCCAGCAGTTTGGCGGTGTCGATATCGAGGCCGCGAGGTTTCATGTCCGGGCCGACCGAGCCGAATGGCGGGAAGTCCTGGGGCACGGCAACTTTGAGGGTGCCGCGTTTGACCACATCCTCCAGACCGTCGGCGTGGGCGGGTGCCTGGCTCAGCATCAGGCTGGCAAACAGGGCAGCGAGGAGGGCGCTGTAACGCTGGGTCATGGCAAATCTCCGGATCGGCGGGAAGTGATTTCTGCGGATCGACAGAGCACGGGCCATGCCAAGATTGACGTTTGAGGGGTGCAGGCCACGGTTTTGCTGGTGTTGTAAGGTCTTACTGGTCTGAACAGTTGGGCGGCATTTCGCACCCTGATGGCGCACCCGTGAAAATACTCGAACCCCCATGGGGCACGACTTGCCGGACGTCGCGAATAGCTTTACAACTAGCCGCTCATTGGCCTGGCTCATCCAAAACAATCATGAACTCGATCTCTCGCGCGGTGCCCGAAGTGGCGCTGCAAGCCATCCGCAAACTGATCACCGAGCAAGGCTTCGGGGCGGGGGATGCGTTGCCCTCGCAACGGGACCTGGCGGTGCAATTGGGGGTCAGTCGGGCGTCGCTCCGCGAGGCGTTGTCGTCCCTGAGTGCGCTGGGCGTGATCAGCATCCAGCCGGGCAAGGGCGTGTTCGTGCAGTCGCCGGTCGATTTGCCCCGGGGCGATGCGACACCGGGTTGGCCGTTCGCGGCCCAGGCATCGCCGCTGGACATCTTCCAGTTGCGCTATGCGTTGGAGGGTTTTGCCGCCGGGCTGGCGGCGGTGACCCTGAGCACCGATGAGCTCGATGCCCTGGAAGACAATGTCGCCGCCATGCGCAACGAACTGCGGGCCGCCGACTTCGATGCGGCGGCGCGACTGGACTTCGAGTTCCACCGGCGCATCCTCCTGGCCAGCGGCAATCAGGCGATGCTGAGCATCCTGAGCGCCAGTGCCGACATCTTCCTGGAAAGCCAGAAGCTACCGTTCATCCGGGCCGAACGCGCCATGGAAACCTGGCAGGAACACCGTAAAATCCTCCGCGCGTTGGCTCGCCGGGCTTCAGGTGCTGCGCAGAAGGCGATGCAGGAGCATGTGCGCAACGCCGCCCTGCGCACCGGAATTGCGTTCGTCGCTCCCGCCACCTCGTGACTTGAGCTATACCCAAATTCATGGGCCACCATAGCGAGACTCAATCATCTGCACCTTCCTGAACGCGGGAAGGGCGGCTATGATGGGCCACGTTTTTTTGCTTACAACCTGGAGACTTCCATGAGCAGCGATCTTATCAAACACGTTAGCGACGCTAGCTTCGAGGCCGACGTACTCAAGGCCGAAGGCGCTGTACTGGTCGACTACTGGGCTGAATGGTGCGGCCCATGCAAAATGATCGCTCCTGTTCTGGACGAAATCGCTGAGACCTACAAAGGCAAGCTGACCGTTGCCAAGCTGAACATCGACGAAAACCAGGAAACCCCGGCCAAGCACGGCGTACGTGGTATCCCGACGCTGATGCTGTTCAAGAACGGCAACGTCGAAGCCACCAAGGTCGGCGCGCTGTCGAAGTCGCAACTGGCGGCCTTCCTCGACGCCAACATCTAAGCGTTGTTATAAAGCGTCATGAAAAGGCCCCGCATTATGCGGGGCCTTTTCGTTATTGAGGGCTAGACGCTCCGAAACTCAGGTGGTACATTCGGCCCCGCACTGGTTTCTCCATTGCCCCCTGCTAGCCGTCGCCGACGCACTCCTTTTCGAATAAGTACGCGATCCTGTCGCCTTCTCTGCGGCGCGGCCTCATTAAGCCAAAAGCTTAATTTCCCCCCTCCATAAATGATTACGTCATTCCTATATGAATCTGACTGAACTCAAGCAAAAGCCGATTACCGAACTGCTCGAATTGGCCGAACAGATGGGCATAGAAAATATGGCCCGTTCGCGCAAGCAGGACGTGATTTTCTCCCTGCTCAAAAAGCACGCTAAAAGCGGCGAGGAAATCTCCGGTGATGGCGTGCTGGAGATTCTCCAGGACGGCTTCGGCTTCCTGCGCTCCGCTGACGCTTCCTATCTCGCCGGCCCGGACGATATCTACGTCTCGCCGAGCCAGATCCGCCGCTTCAACTTGCGCACCGGTGACACCATCGTTGGCAAGATCCGCCCTCCAAAGGAAGGCGAGCGGTACTTCGCGCTGCTCAAGGTCGACACGATCAACTACGATCGTCCCGAGAACGCGAAAAACAAGATTCTCTTCGAGAACCTGACCCCGCTGTTCCCGACCGTGCGCATGAAGATGGAAGCCGGCAACGGTTCCACCGAAGACTTGACCGGTCGTGTCATCGACCTGTGCGCCCCGATCGGCAAAGGCCAGCGCGGCCTGATCGTTGCTCCGCCGAAAGCCGGTAAAACGATCATGCTGCAGAACATCGCGGCGAACATCGCACGTAACAACCCTGAAGTTCATCTGATCGTGTTGCTGATCGACGAACGTCCGGAAGAAGTGACCGAGATGCAGCGCACCGTGCGTGGCGAAGTGGTTGCCTCGACATTCGACGAGCCGCCAACCCGCCACGTGCAGGTTGCCGAAATGGTAATCGAGAAGGCCAAGCGCCTGGTCGAGCACAAGAAGGACGTGGTGATCCTGCTCGATTCCATCACCCGTCTGGCGCGTGCCTACAACACCGTGATCCCGAGCTCCGGCAAGGTACTGACCGGTGGTGTCGATGCTCACGCCCTGGAGAAACCGAAACGTTTCTTCGGCGCTGCACGGAACATCGAAGAAGGCGGCTCGCTGACCATCATCGCCACCGCGCTGGTTGAAACCGGCTCGAAGATGGACGAAGTGATCTACGAGGAATTCAAAGGCACCGGCAACATGGAACTGCCTCTGGATCGCAAGATCGCTGAAAAACGCGTGTTCCCGGCCATCAACATCAACCGTTCCGGTACCCGCCGCGAAGAGTTGCTGACAGCCGACGACGAACTGCAGCGTATGTGGATCCTGCGCAAGCTGTTGCACCCGATGGACGAAGTCTCTGCCATCGAGTTCCTGGTCGACAAGCTGAAACAGACCAAGACCAACGACGAGTTCTTCTTGTCGATGAAGCGTAAGTAACACGAAGTACTGTCTGGTCCTGAAGCAGGTTAAACCCATTCAGGACGGGACAAACGCTTCAAAAAAGGGCGCCCCGAAAGGGCGCTCTTTTTTTTGCGCAGGTTTTTTTGTATCTGGATTGATACTTGGTGTGCTGTAAACTGGCGCCCATTCAATGGGTGCCGCCGCCCGCCAATAGCGGATCTATCGCCTCTTTCCGCCGTCGCGCTACCGGTGAGTCCCTTTTTCAATCGGCTTTGTATCTGCAGTGACAAGGGACGTTATGCACACATTTGGCAATCGCCGTGACATTGACGGATTGCGAGCCCTGGCCGTTATTCCGGTCGTGCTATTTCATTTTGGCTTCAGCACTTTCAGCGGTGGCTTTGTCGGTGTTGATGTCTTCTTTGTCATTTCCGGATTCCTGATTACCAGCATCCTGTTCCGTGAGATCGGCGCACAGCGTTTCAGCTTCATCGATTTCTGGGCTCGCCGTGCACGACGGATCATTCCGGCCTTGAGCGTGGTGCTGCTGGCGACGCTGGCCCTGGGCTGGTTGTTGCTGACGGCCAAGGACTTCTCCGAGCTGGGAAGGACGGTTCGTTATCAGTCGCTGTTTATTTCAAACATCCTGTTCATGCGCGAAGACGGCTATTTCCAGCCCGCGTCGGAATTAAAGCCGTTGCTTCATACCTGGTCCCTGGCCGTTGAAGAGCAGTACTACATCTTCTTTCCGCTGTTGATGGTGTTGTTGATGCGCCATGTTCGTCATTGGCGCTGGATGCTGTTTGCCGTGCTGCTGGTGTCTTTCGGGCTCAATATCGCCTATATCGAGCGCAAGCCCGACGTCGCGTTCTTTTCGCTGCCGACACGTGCCTGGGAGCTGTTGTGCGGTGCCATGCTTGCGGTCTTGCCTGCGTCAAAACAAGCCGTGCGGCCCTGGCTCTATCAGTCTGTCGGGGTGGCCGGGTTGATGGCTGTCCTGGTCGCGGTGTTCACCTTTGACAAGGCTACGGTGTTCCCAGGCTGGGCGGCTTTGCTACCCGTGCTCGGTGCAACCGCGCTGATCTGGTCTGGCGGGCACGGTTCTACATGGGTCGGTCAGGTGTTGAGTGCTCGGGCGCTGGTATGGATCGGCCTTCTCTCCTATTCCTTGTATCTGTGGCACTGGCCGGTCTACGTCTACGCCAATGCCATTTCGATCGACGGCATTCAGCCCTTGGAGGCTGCAGGCTGGATGCTATTGGCGCTGGGCCTTGCAGGGTTGAGCTGGCGCTTCGTCGAACTTCCATTCCGTGAAAGACGCCTGCTGGCCGGACGCAACCCCGTGTTGTTGGGGGGCTTGCTGACCATGGCCGCTCTGGCGGTTACCGGTTCGATGGTGCGATCGGCGGACGGTTTCCCCCAGCGCCTTACCGGCAAAGCGCTGGAATATGCGCTGTCTCGGGATTGGCGGGCCGGGCAGTTGAAATGCATGTTGGTGACCTCGGACAAAAAACTCGACAAGGCGTGTCTGGTGGGGGGTAACGAAGAGGTTCCGGCGACGCAAGTGTTCTGGGGCGACAGTCACGCTGCGGCGCTGTTGCCGGCCATCGAAAGTGGCGCAAAGCGCGAGAGTCGCCCGGTGTGGCTTTACAGCATGAGCGCCTGTCCGCCGCTTCAGAGCGATGACTTACGCCAGCGTTGCAAGGATTTCAACGAACAGACGATGGAGCGGGTTCGCAGCCTGCAGATCAAGGATGTGGTGCTGGCATCCAATTGGAGTCTTTACGTTTACGGTCGCGAAGACGGCGATAAAAAGGTTCTGCTTAGTGAGCATGACAATACGGCCCAGGCCGAGGAGCGTATGGCCACGGCGCTCAAGGCGCAGGTGGCGGCGTTAAGAGAGGCGGGCGCGCAAGTCTGGTTGTTCAAGGACGTGCCGCTGCAGCGCAAGGGCGCCGTCGACCGACTGACGAGCCTGGCCCGGATCGGGCGTTCGGCCGAGGGGCTGGGCCGACCGCTCGAAGAGCACCTGGCCCGCCAGCATTTTGTCAGTACCTTGTTCGACTCGATGAGTGCCGCCGATCCGGGTGTACATGTCATCGACCCTACGCCGTTGATGTGTGGGGAGCGGATTTGCAGTATCGAGATCAATGGTCATTCGCAGTACAAGGACGAGGATCATCTGTCGGACACAGGCAGTGCCCGGTTGAGCCCGTTGTTTGCTCCGGTGCTGCTGGGTGCAAATCACAATTGATGGCTGCTGCGCACTGACAGGCTGCTGTTTGGTCGGCAGAGCAGGTAGGATGTACGCCTATTTTAGGGGTGCCATCATCAATGAAATTCAAGGATCTTCGGGATTTCGTGCAGCAGCTTGAGCAGCGCGGAGAGTTGAAACGCATCCAGATCCCCGTCTCTCCAGTGCTGGAGATGACCGAAGTCTGTGATCGCACGCTGCGAGCCAAAGGCCCGGCGCTGCTGTTCGAAAAGCCCACCGGTTATGACATTCCGGTACTCGGCAACCTGTTCGGCACCCCCGAGCGGGTGGCCATGGGCATGGGCGCCGAGTCGGTCAGCGAGCTGCGCGAGATCGGCAAGTTGCTGGCGTTCCTCAAAGAGCCCGAGCCGCCGAAGGGCCTGAAAGACGCTTGGTCCAAGCTGCCGATCTTTCGCAAGATCATTGCCATGGCGCCGAAAGTCGTCAAGGACGCGGTGTGTCAGGAAGTGGTCATCGAAGGCGACGATGTCGATCTGGCGATGTTGCCGGTGCAGACCTGCTGGCCGGGCGACGTCGGCCCGCTGATCACTTGGGGCCTGACCGTCACCAAAGGTCCGAACAAGGATCGCCAGAACCTTGGCATCTACCGTCAGCAAGTGATCGGCCGCAACAAGGTGATCATGCGCTGGCTGAGCCACCGTGGCGGCGCGCTGGATTACCGTGAGTGGTGCGAGAAACACCCCGGCCAGCCGTTCCCGGTCTCTGTCGCCCTGGGCGCTGACCCGGCAACCATTCTGGGCGCCGTGACCCCGGTGCCGGACAGCCTCTCCGAATACGCGTTCGCCGGTCTGTTACGCGGCAATCGCACTGAACTGGTGAAGTGCCGTGGCAACGACCTGCAAGTGCCGGCCACCGCTGAAATCATTCTCGAAGGCGTGATCCATCCGGGCGAAATGGCCGATGAAGGTCCATACGGCGACCACACCGGCTATTACAACGAAGTCGACAGCTTCCCGGTGTTCACCGTCGAGCGCATCACCCACCGGATCAAACCGATCTACCACAGCACTTACACGGGCCGTCCGCCGGATGAGCCGGCGATTCTCGGCGTGGCGCTGAACGAAGTGTTCGTGCCGATCCTGCAAAAGCAGTTTCCGGAGATCACCGACTTCTACCTGCCGCCCGAAGGCTGCTCGTACCGCATGGCCATCGTGACCATGAAGAAGTCGTATCCGGGGCATGCCAAGCGGGTCATGCTCGGTGTCTGGTCGTTTTTGCGACAGTTCATGTACACCAAGTTCGTTATCGTCACCGACGACGATATCAACGCACGGGACTGGAACGACGTGATCTGGGCCATCACCACGCGCATGGACCCCAAGCGCGATACGGTGATGATCGACAACACGCCGATCGACTACCTCGACTTCGCCTCGCCGGTCTCCGGCCTGGGTTCGAAGATGGGGCTCGATGCCACGCATAAATGGCCGGGCGAAACCACTCGCGAGTGGGGCCGGGTCATCGTCAAGGATGAAGCCGTTACCCAACGGATCGATGCCATCTGGAATCAGTTAGGAATAGATTGATGCGTGTAACTTTGCAGCCCTCCGGAGCAGTGCTAGAGATTCTGCCCGGCGAGCGGATTCTCGATGGCGCGCGGCGCCTGGGCTATGAATGCCCGCAAAGCTGTCGCAACGGCAATTGCCATGTGTGCGGCGCGTTGCTGGTAGAAGGACGGGTCGAACAGGCCGGCGATGTGCGTGACCATGGCGAGTTCTACACTTGCATTGCAGAGCCGCTGGAAGACTGCATCGTGCTGTGGGATGGCGTGCTCGCGCTGGGAGAACTGCCGGTGCGCAGCGTGTCGTGTCAGGTCATTGAGTGCAGAGACGTCGGCGGCGATACCTGGCGCGTGCGTCTACGGGCGCCAGCGGGCAAGCCGCCGCGTTATCACGCCGGCCAGTACCTGATGATCGAACGTGAGAATGGCGAGAAGTCGGCCTTCTCCCTCGCTTCTGCTCCACATTCGGGACGTGATCTGGAAATTCATGTGCTGGCGCGCGAAAGCAGTGCGTTGAGCCTGATCGCACAGCTGCAACGCAACGCCATGGTTCGGATCGAAATGCCGTTCGGCGATACCCATCTGGCGGAACTGCCGGACGGTCCACTGGTATTGATTGCTGCCGGTACCGGCATGGGCCAGATCCATAGCCTGATCGAACATTGCCGGGCCACGGGTTTCAAGCATCCGGTGCATCTGTATTGGGGCGTGCGTCGTCCCGAAGATTTTTATGAAATCGAACATTGGGATGAATGGCTGAAATTACCCAATCTGTTCCTGCATAAAGTCGTCAGCGATCAATGTGGCTGGGAAGGGCGCTGCGGGATGCTGCATGAAGCCGTGTGTGAGGATTTTTCTGATCTGAAAGCCTTGCACGTCTATGCCAGCGGCTCTCCGGCCATGGTTTACGGCACGCTGGATGCGTTGGTCGAAGCGGGGATGGATGCCCATCAAATGCGCGCGGATGTATTTGCTTACGCCCCGCGATCGTAGGTAGGTCGTTCTAGAAGCGCACCCCGGTCGTCACCATGACGGCATTGAAGCCGAGCAACGCCAGCTCGGCTGCCAACGGTCCGTAGTGCGCACCGACTGAAGGAATGATCACCGGCGCGACCCCGAAGTGATTCAGGGGGATCTTGTCCTGATACTTGCCGCTGTAACCTTGCAACAGACCACCACTGAGTTTTATGTACACGGGATAGTCGGCGCTCTCGTAGCGTTTGCCTGCATACACATAATATGAACGCTGGCTGAACGAGTTGCGAAAAGTTGCGCCACCAAACAACCAGCCGGACGCTTGCTCGCGCTCAAGGCCGATGAGGTCCTGATTGTTATTGTGGTCGGAGTCGGGGGAGAAGTGTTTGGTATAGACGCTGGTCTGCAAATACCAGGAGCCGGTGTCTTTCTCAGAGGTATTCTCCGCCAGCGAGTGCTGCGCCGTGAGCATCAGAAGTAGCGCGTAAATCCATGGTTTTTTCATTGTTCAGGCCTTTGAGGCAGTTTGGCTTGCGCCTTTGGTGGCCGTTATACGCGACGTTAGCTGCAGCGGGCAGGCGGGAAATCCGAAGGGTTTGTAGGAAGTTTCTCCTAAGTGGGTTTTATCGTAGACGCGCCGATTGCTTATGTATATTTCGTTCTGGTATTTAAGAATTCTCCTAGATGATATTAGGGTATATAGCCAAGCCCTCCAGCTTCAGCATTTGAATTTTTAGGGGGTTATGCAAGGTCAAATGTCTCTTAGCACTTTTCGTTTTAGTATTACTGCTATATGTTCTATAACGTGAAGGTTGCTTATATTTTGTAATAATTGCAGGGCCGAAATTCCATCGCCATGAGTGCCATTGAATCTGCTTTTTTGAATCTGGCTTACCCTCCGCGACTCGATCTGGGGCCGCAACTTACGCACGAACAATTGCTTACCTCGATGCAGTCCACCATGGCACGCCATAAGGGTGGCCCGGTCTGGCTGTTCGCCTATGGTTCGCTGATCTGGCGGCCGGAATGCCCGGCGGTGGAACGGGTGCGCGGCCGGGTGCATGGCTACCATCGCGGCTTGTACCTGTGGTCCCACGAACATCGCGGTACACCGGAAGTACCGGGTCTGGTGTTTGGCCTGGATCGCGGCGGTTCCTGCAGCGGGTTCGCCTATCGCTTGCCTGAAGATCAACTTGAAGCCTCACTCTATGCCTTGTGGCAACGCGAAATGCCATTCCCGTCTTATCGCCCACACTGGCTCAGCTGCCGTCTTGAAGACGGAAGCAAGGTTCAGGCGTTGGGTTTCGTTTTGGAGCGGCACCTGCCCAGCTATGCCGGCAACTTGCCGGATCATGTGCTGAGCCAGGTATTCGAAAACGCTTGTGGGCGTTACGGCACCACTCGCGATTATGTCGAGCAGACCGCCAGCGCCCTGCGTAGCCACGCCATGCCAGACCGGAATCTGGAGGCGCGGCTCAAACGCTGCAAATCAAAGGCCGATCAGGCGAGCGCTTCGCGACTCTGACTGGCGACGTTTTTGTGGCTCAGGGTGGGTGCCAGGAACGCCATCGCCAGCAGGCAGGCGACGACCAGCAGGATGAAGCCGCCATTCCAGCCGAAATAATCCACCGTGTAGCCCATCAGGGCACTGGCCGCGACTGAACCGCCCAGGTAACCAAACAGGCCGGTAAAGCCTGCAGCCGTACCCGCGGCCTTCTTCGGCACCAGTTCCAGCGCTTGCAGGCCGACCAGCATCACCGGGCCATAGATCAGGAAGCCGATTGCGAACAGCGAGATCATATCGACCATCGGGTTACCCGGTGGATTCAGCCAGTACACGATCGTCGCAACGGTCACCAGCGCCATGAACACCATGCCGGTCAGGCCACGGTTGCCACGGAAGATCTTGTCCGACATCCAGCCGCACAGCAGCGTGCCGGGAATGCCTGCCCACTCGTACAGGAAATACGCCCACGACGTCTTGTCGAAGTCGAAGTGCTTGACCTCTTTAAGGTAGGTCGGCGCCCAATCCAGAATGCCGTAACGCAGCAAGTAGACGAAGACGTTGGCCAGGGCGATAAACCAGAGCATTTTGTTGCGCAGCACGTATTTGACGAAGATGTCCTTGGCGCTGAATTCTTCTTCGTGGCTGGCGTCGTAGCCTTCCGGATAATCGTTCTTGTACTTCTCGATCGGCGGCAGGCCCGTCGATTGCGGGGTGTCGCGCATGACAATGAAGGCAAATACAGCGACCAGCAACGCCACCGCTGCCGGCACGTAGAACTTGCTGTGCCAGTCGTTGAACCAGCCCATGCCGAGGATCGCCAACGGGCCGATCAAGCCGCCGCCGACGTTATGTGCGGTGTTCCAGACCGAAACCACACCGCCGCGTTCTTTCTGCGACCACCAGTGCACCATGGTGCGCCCGCTCGGTGGCCAGCCCATGCCTTGCGCCCAGCCGTTGATGAACAACAGGATGAACATCATGGTCACGCTGGACGTCGCCCACGGTGCGAAACCGAAAACGAACATCACCCCGGCGGACACCACCAGGCCAAAGGGCAGGAAGTAACGAGGGTTGGAGCGGTCGGACACGATCCCCATCAGAAACTTGGAAAGACCGTAGGCGATCGCAATCGCCGACATCGCCACCCCGAGTTGACCTTTTGTATAGCCTTGGGCGATCAGATCCGGGAACGCCAGGGTGAAGTTCTTGCGCAACAGGTAGTAACCCGCATACCCAATGAAAATCCCGGCGAAGATCTGCCAGCGAAGGCGTCGATAGGTGCTGTCTATTTTTTCTTCAGGCAATGGAGCCTGATGTGCGGCAGGACGAAAGAAAGCAAACATTCAAGAGCTCCAGATTTCTTGTTTTGACTGCGGATGCGAATGTTACAGTTTCGTTACCGAAAATAGCACCGGTTCGCATTGGCTAAACAGTGGAAATATTGGAGATCGCATGTTGTTTTATGAACATGTCGCTCAGGTGTAAATGCAGGGCGGTATGGGAATGGCAGAGCCGGGTCGCCAGGCGGCGACCCGGTTAGATCAGATAAACAATCAGCGAACCTGCACCACCACTTTCCCGACCGCCTTGCGCTGGCCAAGATCATTGATGGCCTGCGCCGCGTTGCTCAGCGGATACACCTGAGACACCAGCGGCTTCAACTTGCCCTCGGCAAACCAGGCAAACAACTGCTGGAAGTTCGCCGCGTTGTCCTGTGGCTGGCGTTGGGCGAAGGAACCCCAGAACACGCCGACCACCGCGGCACCTTTGAGCAGTGCCAGGTTCACTGGCAGCTCAGGGATTCGTCCGCTGGCGAAACCGACCACCAAAAGCCGGCCGTTCCAGGCGATGGCGCGGATGGCCTGGTCGAACAGATCGCCGCCCACCGGATCGTAGATCACGTCGGCGCCCTGGCCGTCGGTCAGGCGTTTGATCTCGTCCTTGAGGCTGCTTTCGCTGTAGTTGATCAACTCATCGGCGCCGGCGGCCTTGGCCACCGCGAGTTTTTCCGCGCTGCTGGCGGCGGCGATCACCCGGGCGCCCATGGCTTTGCCGATTTCCACGGCGGCAAGACCGACGCCGCCGGAAGCGCCGAGCACCAGCAAGGTTTCGCCGGGTTGCAGGTTGCCCCGTTGCTTGAGGGCGTGCATCGAAGTGCCGTAGGTCATGCTGAATGCGGCGGCGGAGTTGAAGTCCATCGATGACGGGATCGGCAGCACGTTGTAGCCCGGTACCGCGACCTGCTCGGCGAAGCTGCCCCAACCTGTCAAGGCCATGACCCGGTCACCGACCTTGAGGTGGTTGACCTTTTCGCCCACCGCGCTGACCACGCCAGCCGCTTCGCCACCCGGTGAAAACGGGAAGGGCGGCTTGAACTGATACTTGCCCTCGATGATCAGCGTGTCCGGGAAATTCACCCCGGCGGCGTGCACGTCCAGCAGGATTTCATTCTTCTTCGCAACAGGACTGGCGACGTCTTCCAGCACCAGCGATTCGGCAGGGCCGAAAGCTTTGCACAGCACGGCTTTCATCAGGGCTATTCCTTTGGGAGTGATGGCCGATAAGTGTAGGTGTGTGAGTCATTGGGTCAACGAGCATGCCCGACCCTGATAGTCAGCCATAAGCTTGTGCTTGAGCGGCGGGTCGTTATGCTTGGCCGCAAACTGGATAAGGAGCGAATTGTGAAAGCGTGGATCATGTTGTTGCTGGCCCTGTCTCTGCCTGTGGCAGCGATGGCCGAAGAAGCCAAAGAAGGTGAAGCCCCCAAGGTCAACTACATCACCCTGAGCCCGCCGTTCGTGGGCAACTATGGGTTGGACGGTACGCCGAAGCTCAAGGTCTACAAGGCGGATGTGGCGTTGCGGGTGACCGGTGAGGAGGCGACCAAACTGGTGAAGGCCAACGAACCGTTGATCCGTAATCAGCTGGTGGCGCTGTTTGCGCAGCAGACTACCGAGGCGATGAACAACGTCGAAGCCAAGGAAAAGTTGCGTCAGGAAGCCTTGAAACAGACCCAGCAAGTGATGAACGACGAAACCGGCAAACCGGTGGTTGAGGATTTGTTGTTCAACAACCTCATTATTCAGTAAGACTTTTTGCTGTCCGGGCGGGCCTCATCGCGGGCAAGCCCTTAATGCCTGGCAGTTAAGGATAAATCGGACCTGTAGGAGCCAGGCTTGCCGGCGAAAGCGCACTTAAGGACGCCTTCGCCGGCAAGCCTGGCTCCTACAAAAAAGCGGTTTGCTCGCTTAACTGACTGGCATTAAGGGCAAACCCGCTCCCACAGGAACCGCGCAGAACCCTGTGGGGGCGACTCGGTCCGTCAGGACGTCAGGGTCCTGCGAAACCGCATCAGCGCAATGGTAAAAAACAGCAGGCCAATGGCGCTCAACGCCAGCAAGTCCGGCCAGACCACGCGGATGCCAGCATCGCGAAACAGTATCGCGGCGCTGAGGCTGACGAAGTGCGTCGAGGGCGAGCCTTGCATCACCCATTGCAGCCATTGCGGCATGCTGTCGAGCGGTGTACTGCCGCCAGAGAGCAGCAACATCGGGATGATCACCGGAATCGCCAACAGGCCGAACTGCGGTGTCGAGCGGGCGAGGGTCGCGAGGAATATCCCCAGCGCTGTGCTGGCGAACAGATAAACCGCCGTCACCAGTAAGAACAAAGTCATGGAGCCGGCCAGCGGCACGCCGAGGGCGCCTTTGACAATCACTTCCAACGAGATCCAGGTGCACAGCACCACCACCAGCATGTTGCTCCAGATTTTCGCCAGCATGATCTCCAGCGCCGTCAGCGGCAGCACCAGCAAATGGTCGAGGGTGCCGTGTTCGCGCTCACGCAGCAGCGCTGTGCCAGTCAGGATGATGGCGAGGATGGTGATGTTGTTGACGATCTGAATCACCGCCAGGAACCAGCCACCCTCCAGGTTGGTATTGAACAGCGCTCGGGTCGTCAGCCGCACGGGTGTCGTATTCGCCGCATCGCCCTGGCCACTGTAAGTCAGCAGCTCGCGCTGGAAAATCCGTCCGATGTAGCCCGCGCCCATGAACGCCTGGCTCATGGCGGTGGCGTCGACGTTGACCTGCAACGCCGGCTGGCGGCCGGCCAACAGATCCGCCTGGAAATTGGCCGGAACATTGATCACAAAGGTGTATCGCCCACTGTCCAGCACTTCGTCCATTTGCCCATAGGGCAGCGACACCGGCGGCTGGAATTCCGGGGGTTGCAGGGCTTGGGCCAATTGTCGTGACAGGTGGCTGTGATCTTCATCGACCATGGCCACGCTGGCGTTGTGCACGCCGATCACGGAGCCCGCGGCCGGCATGTAGATCGCTACGGTAAAGGCGTAGAACAGGAATAGCAGCAACACACTGTCGTGTCGCAGGCTTGTGAGTTCCTTGAGGCCAAGACGCAGGATGTGCGCAAGCTTATGCATCAGACCTCCTGCTTTTTCAGCATGGCCAGGCTAAGCCCGGTGAACCCGAGAAAGAACCCGAACAGTGCCAGGCATTGCGGCCACAACTGCCGGATATCCAGCGCCTTGGTAAAGGTGCCGACGGCGATGTCGAGGAAGTAGCCCGCCGGAAACAACATCCCCATGACGGCGGCCGCGCCATCAAGGGACGAGCGCGGCACGATCAAACCGGAAAACTGAATGGTCGGCAGACTGGTGATGATCATGGTGCCGAGGATGGCGGCGATCTGGGTTCGGGTGAACGCCGAAATCAACAGACCCATGCTGGTGGTCGCCAACACGTAGAGCAGTCCGCCGAAGGCCAGGGTCAGTGCGCTGCCCTTGAAGGGCACGCCGAACAGCCAGCGGTTCATGGCCGTCAGGACGGCGAGGTTGATCAGGCTGACGGCCAGATACGGCGCTTGTTTGCCTAGCAGGAACTCCAGGCGGGTCAGCGGTGTGGCATAGAAGTTGGTGATCGAACCCAGTTCTTTCTCCCGCACGATGCCCAGCGCAGTCAGCATGGCCGGGATGAACGCCAGGATCAGCGCCATCACCCCGGGACCGATGGCGTTGACGCTGATGACGTCCTGGTTGTAGCGGAAGCGGGTTTCCAGTTCGGCCGCTGCTTGCCGGTTTGGCGCTGGGCTGGACTGCTCGGCCAATTGCTCCAGATTGGCCAGGTGCACCGCTTCCACATAGTTGCGGCTGGTTTCGGCGCGAAACGGCATGCCGCCATCGAGCCAGGCCGCCACCGCGGGTTGGCGACCGGCGAACAGGTCTCGGCCGAACCCTGGCGGGATCTCCAGCGCCAGTTTGATTTCCGAGCGCTGCAGTCGTCGATGCAACTGCGCCGCATCGCTTATGGGGGGTTGCTCATCGAAGTAGCGGGAGCCGCGGAAGGCCTCCAGATAAGCCCGGCTTTGCGGGGTCTGGTCCTGGTCGTAGACCGCGAAGGCGAGTTTCTCCACATCCAGGGAAATGCCGTAGCCGAAGATCACCATCATGAGCATCGCCCCGAGCAGGGCGAAGGCCATGCGCACTTTATCGCGCAGCAGCTCCTTGCCTTCGCGACTCGCCAGTGCCCGCAGCCGTCCAAAACTGAAGCCGTGATCTTTCATCGGCGTGGTCGGTGCGATTGTCGCGTCGATGGGCGCTGGCGGCGCCGCCGTTGCGATCGGGCCCTGGGCCTGTTCCAGGCAGGTGACGAATGCCGCCTCCAGTGTCTGGCCGTTGAACTGCTGTTGCAGGGCTGCCGGGGTGTCGCAGGCCAGTACCTTGCCGGCGTGCATCAGCGAAATGCGGTCGCAGCGCTGGGCTTCGTTCATGAAATGGGTGGACAGGAAAATCGTCACGCCCTGTTCGCGGGACAGTTCGATCAGCAGTCGCCAGAAATCGTCCCGGGCCGCCGGGTCGACGCCGGAGGTCGGTTCGTCGAGGATCAGCACTTCCGGGCGATGCAGCACCGCCACCGCCAGGGATAACCGTTGGCGCAGGCCAAGCGGCAGTGCACCGGATGATTGATGAGCGACGCTGCCCAGGTTGAAGCGCTGGATCAGCTCGTCGATGCGCTGCGCGCTGTCGGCCTTGGGCAAATCGAACAGCCGCGCGTGCAAGTCCAGGTTCTGCCGCACGCTGAGTTCGCCATACAGCGAGAAGCTCTGGGACATGAAGCCGACGCGTTTGCGGGTGGCCAGATCCTTGGCATTCACCGGATTGCCCAGCAGCGTGGCGCTGCCTTCGCTGGCCGGGATCAGCCCGGTGAGCACTTTCATGGTGGTGGTTTTGCCGCAGCCGTTGGAGCCCAGAAAGCCGAAGATCTCGCCGCGACCGATGGCGAAGCTGACCTTGTCCACAGCCGTGAAATCACCGAAGCGCAGGGTCAGGTCATGGGCTTCGATGGCGATGTCGGCAGTGGCATTGGTTCGAGGAGGGATTACCAGCGGCTGGTTGTCATGGCCAGTGACGCCCTGAAAATGGGTGAAGGCCTCATCGAGCTTGCCGCTGGGGGTAACCGCTCCCAAGTCGCGGCTCAAACCGGCGGCAATCAGTTTGCCGCCATCGAGCATCAGGCAGTGCTCGAACTGCTCGGCCTCTTCCATATACGCGGTGGCGACCAGTAGCGTCAGTTGCGGGCGTTGGCGCCGAACGTCATCAATCAACTCCCAGAAGCGCCGCCGGGACAAGGGATCGACGCCAGTGGTCGGTTCATCGAGGATCAACAGGTCCGGTTCATGGATCAGCGCACAACAGAGGCCGAGCTTCTGTTTCATTCCGCCCGATAGCTTGCCGGCGGGGCGCTCGGCAAAGCGCAGTAGATCCGTGGCCAGCAGCAGGCTATGCATGCGCTGATCGCATTCGGCCCCGGACAGCCCGAACAGTGTGGCGAAGAAGTGAATGTTTTCGCGGATCGAGAGATCAGGGTACAGGTTGCCGCCCAGCCCTTGAGGCATGAACGCGATTCGCGAGTAGAGGCTGTTGCGGTGGCGCCGGTCCTGGATCGAGCCACCGAGCACTTCCAGTTGGCCGTCTTGTAACGTCTTCACGCCGGCGATCAATCCCAGCAGGCTGGATTTACCGGCGCCATCCGGACCAATCAACCCGCACCGGGTACCGGCGGGCAGGCTGAACGTGATGTCGGTCAGCGCTTGCTGTTGGCCATAACGGTGCTGAAGGCGCGTGGCGTTCAGTGCCAGGCCGGTCATTGAAGATTGGCCGGCCAGTCAATGGGAGCGGTGCGCACGTAGCCATTACCGGGCATCCCCGGTTTGGCCTGGGGCACGGCGCTGGGTTGGGTCAGGCGTAGCTTGACCCGAAACACCAGTTTCTGACGCTCGTCGCGGGTTTCGACTTCTTTGGGCGTGAATTGCGATTTGGCCGCCACGAAACTGATTTTCGCCGGCAACGGCTGGCCGGGCAGGGCGTCCAGCAAAATCCGCGCGTCATCGCCGACCGCCAGGCGTCCGGCCACGGATGCCGCTAGATAGAGGTTCATGTACTGGTCGTTCGGGTCGATCAGCAGCAATACCCGTCCACCGGCGCCGAGCACTTCACCGGGTTCGGCCATGCGAAGCTGAATCACTCCGTCGATGGGGGCCCGCAAGCTGCTGTCGTCAATTTCGCTGGTTAACTGAGCGACTTGTGCCTGTGCCGCGCCAATGGCTGCGCCAACGGCGGACTCCTGCGCGCGGGCCGCGGTAACGGCTGCGTTGCCGGTGTCGAAGCGTGACTGCTGCTGGTCGATGATCTGGCCACTGGCGAACCCGCGCTTGAACAATTCCTGGGAGCGTTTGAGTTCTTGATGGGCAAGCAACTGCTCGCTCTGGCGCAGTTGCACATTGGCCTGGGCGGCGGAGAGGTTTTCCCGGGCGCGTATCACTTCGGCTTCGGCCTGGTGGCGCTGGGCTTCGAGGGTGCGGGTGTCCATGCGGGCCAGCAGTTGGCCTTTGGTCACCTTGTCGCCTTCGTCCACCAGTACTTCAGCCAGCCGGCCGGGTGTCTTGCTGGCGATCTGCACTTCAGTGGCTTCAAGCCGGCCATTACCGACATACAATCCTGCAGGCAGTCGGTTAAGCGTCGACTTCCAGTAACCAAATCCCCCAGCGGCCAGTAGCAAAGCCCCCAGTAGAAAAACGAAAAAAAGCGAGGAACGGCTGTGCGTCGACATGTCGGCATCCTGCGTCTGTAGCGTCGTAGTCTGACAGGCAAGCGCCTGGGCGACTTGATGTCAGTCAACTGAGGGTCAAGCCTGACCGATCGGTAAGGTAAACCAGAGTGACGGGCGGTTCTGCTTTATTTAGCGCAGACCAAGCACCGCAGCCCATTGCTCGGCTGTCACCGGCATCACCGACAGTCGCGAACCTTTCTGTACCAGTGGCATCTGCGCCAGCGCCGCTTGCTGCTTCAGATAGTCCAGCTTCAGAACGTTGGAAAACGTTTTGACGTGAGCCACATCGATCGCGCTCCAGGCGTTTTTCTCCTGGGTGGCTTTCGGGTCGAAGTAATGACTCTCCGGCTCCAGTGCCGTCGGGTCCGGGTACGCCGCCTCGACAATCTTGCCGATCCCGGCAATCCCTGGCTCAGGGCAGCTGGAATGGTAGAAAAAGAACTCATCCCCCACCGCCATGGTTCGCAGAAAATTCCGCGCCTGATAGTTACGAACCCCGTCCCAGCGCGCTCGGCCAAGCTTCTCCAGATCTTGGATCGAGAACTCGTCCGGCTCGGATTTCATCAGCCAATAGGCCATGTTTTTTGCTCCTTGCGAGGTAGTGGCAAACTTGTCGGGCAATTTTATGACAAACCGACAGTCGGTTGACGCCAGCGTTTGCGTGTCGGTTCACGTTGTCGCAAAATGCCGGCCTTCCAAGCTTGACGCTGCTGCACGGCCTACACCTAAACGGAAACCGCTGCTGTCATCGTGTTGATGTGCCTTGAGGGGGGCAATCGATGAAACGCAAACCGGATTTACTATGGATATTGGTTATTTTGTTCGGTTTGGGCGTCGTGACCACCGGCTATGCCCAAAGCCTGTGGGCCAACAAAACCGATGCGCCCATCGAGATTGCGCAGCAACAGCCGCCGGCTTTCAAACGCTGAACCTGTCTTTTGGACGCCGCTGACTTCAGTGGCGTCTAGTCCGCGAAATACCACGCCTTGTCCGTGACCGTTCCCTGCAGCGGCACATCCCAGCTCGCCTGAGCCAACCGTTGAACCTTCTGACATTCGTGGGCCAGGCCCAGCAGCGTCGGCTTGCGCCAGTTTTTGCGGCGCGCCAGGTACGCCAGGCTCCGATCGTAGAAACCACCGCCCATTCCCAGGCGTCCGCCGACATCGTCAAACCCCACCAGCGGCAGCAACACCAGGTCCAGCGCCCAGACCTTGCGTTGTAGGGCGATGTTGTGTCGTGGTTCGGGGATACGGAAGCGGTTGGGTTTGAGCTTTTCGCCGGGGCGAACCCGCTGGAATACCATTTTGGTGCGCGGCCAGGCACTGAGCACCGGCAGATACGTCGCCTTGCCCCGACGTTGTGCGGCACGCATCAGCAGGCGCGGATCGATTTCACCGTCCATGGGCAGGTACAGAGAGATGTGTTTTGCGCGGCGGAACAGCGGGTGTTGGGCCAATTGCTTATACAGCCCGCGAGCGGCCTGGCGCTGCTGACTGGGTGTCAGTGCGCGGCGGGCCTTGCGCAGCATGCGTCGAAGTTGCGGGCGGGGCAGCAGCGCAGGTTCGGTCATGGATTCAGGCTTCGACAGTGCGAGTACTGAAAGCGTACCCGTAAAAAAGCCGATGCCGGTATTAAAAACCGGCATCGGACTGAAATCAGGCTCCCCGGATGAACCGCTGTCGACTTAGCCCTTGAACCCGAAAGTTCAAGGTGGAAGATGCAGTAGGCTTTAAGGCTTTCCGTCTAGCGGACATGCACACCAGCCCAACGTGCAACCTCCAGGGTAGTGCGAATCGGCTCAGGGACGTCGTCAACTGGCAAGCACCCCAGGGAGTGATGCGAGTATACCCCAAGCGGTCACGCGAATCAGCCCTTGGTGACGTCCGGATCGGTGGCGAGTACCAGATCGACGCGGTCCAGCAGGTCGCGAACCTGCTCTCGGGTCGAGCCGCTGGCCTGTACATCCGGGCGTTCTTCCTTGTGCAGAAGATCGTGCGTGATGTTCAGGGCGGCCATCACGGCGATGCGGTCGGCGCCGATGACTTTGCCGCTGCTGCGGATTTCGCGCATCTTGCCGTCCAGATAACGAGCCGCGCTGATCAGGTTACTGCGCTCTTCCTGGGGGCAGATGATCGAATATTCTTTGTCGAGGATCTGCACGGTAACGCTATTGCTTGAACTCATGAGTCTTGCTCCAGGGCCTTGAGGCGCGAAATCATCGATTCGACCTTACGCCGGGCGATTTCATTTTTTTCAATGAGGTGCGCGCGTTCCTCGCGCCAGGTCTTTTCCTGAGCTAATAGGAGTCCGTTTTGACTCTTTAGTTGCTCGACTCGAGTAATTAGCAGTTCGAGTCTGGCCATCAGCGCTTGCAGGTCGGTGTCTTCCATTGTGTCCACTGGTTGTGTCTGATGGGTGGCAGGCTCTGTACAAAACTGCCTGCGCGTCGATCATGCTGCGTTAAAAACAGGCTCGCAATGCTCATGTAGGGCCCTACACTCCGCTTGCTCGCCTGTTTTTGCCTTGCCTGATCGCCGCTCGGCGAGTTTTCGTACAGGCCTGGCTGGCGGACAGCCTTTAATAGTCTTGGCGAGTCTGTCGATGTAGGATACAAGGCCTTCATTCTAGACATAGCGCCGTCTGGCGCCTAGCTGCCCATGACCATTCAGAATTCCCCGTACAAAGCCTTCGCCACGCTGCTGACTTCCAGCGGCCATAACGTCTCGCCTGCCGAACTGCATGGCCTGCTGCTCGGCCGCAGTTGCGCCGGTGCCGGCTTCGATGCCGAAGGTTGGCTGGTTGATGCCGCCGAGTTGCTTGAAGGCGAGCCGCAAGACAACGTTCGCAATGCTTTGATCGGCCTGCAAGAGATGGTCAAGGGTGAGCTCACCGGCGACGACGTGACAGTCGTTCTGCTGCTACCGACCGATGACGAGCCACTGGCTGACCGTGCCGCTGCACTGGGCCAATGGTGCCAGGGCTTTCTCAGCGGGTTCGGCCTGAACTGCCGTGATAGCAGCATGCTGAGCACCGAGGCCACTGAAGTATTGCAGGATCTGGCCGCCATCTCCCAGGTACAAGACGCCCTGGAAGAGTCCGACGACGGCGAAAGCGATTACATGGAGGTCATGGAGTACCTGCGCGTCGCACCGCTGCTGCTGTTCTCCGAAACCAAAAAAGCGGACGTGCCGCCAGCCGCCAAACCGTCGTTGCATTAATCGCGTGCCAGGGAAAGCCATCTGCCCATGATTCATATCCCGAAATCGGAATACAGCCGTCGCCGCAAGGCCCTGATGGCGCAGATGGAACCCAACAGCATCGCCATCCTGCCCGCCGCCGCGGTGGCCATCCGCAACCGCGATGTCGAGCACGTCTACCGTCAGGACAGCGACTTCCAGTACCTCAGCGGTTTCCCCGAGCCTCAAGCCGTCATCGTTTTGATGCCCGGCCGTGAGCATGGCGAATACGTGCTGTTTTGCCGGGAACGCAATGCCGAGCGGGAACTGTGGGACGGCCTGCGCGCCGGCCAGGAAGGCGCGATCCGCGACTTTGGCGCCGACGACGCCTTCCCCATCACCGACATCGACGACATTCTGCCGGGCCTGATCGAAGGTCGCGACCGGGTGTATTCGGCCATGGGCAGCAACCCCGAATTTGACCGGCACCTGATGGACTGGATCAACGTGATCCGCTCTAAAGCGCACCTCGGCGCCCAGCCGCCGAACGAATTCGTTGCCCTGGATCATCTGCTTCACGACATGCGCCTGTATAAATCGGCGGCAGAAGTGAAAGTGATGCGCGAAGCCGCACGGATTTCTTCCCAGGCCCATATTCGTGCGATGCAGGCCAGCCGTGCCGGTTTGCATGAATTCAGCCTCGAAGCCGAGATCGATTATGAATTCCGCAAGGGCGGGGCGAAGATGCCGGCGTATGGCTCGATCGTCGCCTCGGGGCGCAACAGCTGCATCCTGCATTACCAGCAGAATGACGCGGTGCTCAAGGACGGCGATCTGGTGCTGATCGACGCCGGTTGCGAGATCGACTGCTACGCCAGCGACATCACCCGCACCTGGCCGGTCAACGGCAAGTATTCACCGGAGCAGAAGGCGATCTACGAGTTGGTGCTGGCTTCCCAGGAAGCGGCGTTTGCCGAAATCGCCCCAGACAAACATTGGAATCAGGCACACGAAGCCACGGTCCGGGTCATTACCTCCGGGCTGGTGAAGTTGGGCCTGTTGCAGGGCGACGTCGACGAGTTGATTGCCAGTGAAGCCTATAAAGCGTTTTACATGCACCGCGCCGGCCACTGGCTGGGCATGGATGTGCACGACGTCGGCGAGTACAAGGTCGGCGGCGAATGGCGCGTGCTGGAAGTTGGCATGGCGTTGACCGTGGAACCGGGTATTTACATTGCTCCGGACAACCAGAGTGTGGCGAAGAAATGGCGCGGCATTGGCGTGCGCATTGAGGACGATGTGGTGGTCACCAAAACCGGTTGTGAAATCCTGACTAACGGCGTGCCGAAAACGGTCGCCGAGATCGAAGCCTTGATGGCCGCCGCACGGACACAAGCGGCATGAGTCGAGTCAATCTGGCAATCATCGGCGGTGGCCTGGTCGGCGCCAGTCTGGCGTTGGCGTTGCAGGCCGGGGCCAAGGCCCGGGGCTGGAAGATCGTGCTGATCGAACCGTTTGCTCCCGGCGACAGCTATCAACCGAGTTATGACGCCCGTTCTTCGGCGCTGTCCTTCGGTGCCCGGCAGATTTATCAACGGCTGGGCGTGTGGCAGGAAATCTCCCGCCGCGCCGAGCCGATCAAGCAGATTCATGTCTCCGACCGTGGGCGTTTCTCCACCGCGCGGCTGTCGGCGATGGAAGAGGGCGTTCCGGCATTGGGTTATGTGGTGGAAAACGCCTGGCTCGGCCAATGCCTCTGGCAAGGTCTGGACAAGGACGTGATCAGTTGGCGTTGCCCGGCGGAAGTCACCCGCATGGAACCACTGACCGACGGCTATCGCCTGACCCTCAACGATGAAACCATCCTGGAATGCGACCTTGCGGTGCTCGCCGATGGCGGCCGTTCCGGCCTGCGGGAGCAACTGGGGATCGGCATCAAGAAGCGCCCGTACAACCAGAGCGCGCTGATCGCCAACATCACCCCGAGTGAAGCGCACAACGGCATGGCCTTCGAACGCTTCACCGATGACGGCCCGATGGCTTTGTTACCGCTGCCGGAAAACCGTTGCGCCCTGGTCTGGACTCGTCTGGGCATGGATGCGCAACGGCTGGCGGCCCTTGATGACCGCAGCTTTCTCACTGAGCTGCAGGGCATATTCGGTTATCGCCTCGGCACGTTGAAACAGGTTGGCGCACGGCATTTGTATCCGTTGTCGCTGATCGAAGCCGAGGAACAAGTCCGCCCGCACCTGGCGATCCTCGGCAACGCTGCCCACAGCCTGCATCCGATCGCCGGGCAGGGTTTCAACCTGTCGTTGCGTGACGCCCAGGCGCTGGCCGACAGTTTGTTGGGCAGCGAGACAGGGCCCGGCGATTTCGCCACCTTGCAGGCCTATCGCGAGCGTCAGCGTCTGGACCAGAGCCTGACCGTGGGTTTTTCCGATCAGGTCACCCGCTTGTTCGGCAGCACCCAGCCACTGGTTTCCCTGGGCCGCAACATCGGCCTGCTCGGCCTCGATCTGTTGCCGCCGGCCAAACGCTGGTTCGCTCGTCAGGCCATGGGGCTGGGCACGCGTCCCGATGCTTAGGTGGTTGCAGCAAAAACCGGGCAGGGCGCACCTGCAGGTCGATATTCACAACGGCGCGGGCGCCTTGTTGGCGCGGGTCGAAAAATACCTTTACGTGCGGCTCAAGCCGCAAGCGAGACAGGCTTAAAGCATGGAAATGCGCGCAGATCTGCTGATTGTCGGGGCCGGAATGGTCGGCAGTGCCCTGGCGCTGGCGTTACAAAACAGCGGGCTCGAAGTCCTGCTGCTGGACGGTAGCCCCTTGAGCGTCAAACCCTTCGATGGGCAGGCACCGTTCGAACCGCGAGTGAGTGCCTTGTCGGCGGCCAGCCAGCGGATTCTTGAGCGTCTGGGTGTCTGGGATGGCATCACCCAGCGACGCAGCAGCCCCTATACCGACATGCACGTCTGGGATGGCAGCGGCACGGGGCAAATTCATTTCTCGGCGACCAGTGTGCATGCCGAAGTGTTGGGGCATATCGTCGAAAACCGCGTGGTTCAAGACGCCTTGCTCGACCGACTGCACGACTGCGACCTCGGGATGCTGGCCAATGCGCGTCTGGAGCAGATGCGCCGCTCCGGTGATGACTGGCTGCTGACCCTGGCCGATGGCCGCACTTTGCGTGCACCGTTGGTGATCGCCGCGGATGGCGCCAACTCGGCCGTTCGGCGCCTGACCGGCGTTGCGACCCGCGAGTGGGATTACATGCACCACGCGATCGTTACCAGTGTGCGCAGCTCAAAACCTCATCGAATGACCGCCTGGCAGCGTTTCACCGACAACGGCCCGCTGGCGTTTCTGCCGCTGGAACGGGACGGTCAACAGGATTGGTGTTCGATCGTCTGGTCCACCACGCCGAGCGAAGCCGAACGCCTGATGGCTCTGGACGACGAAGGCTTCTGCAAGGAACTGGAGCGGGCCTTCGAAGGCTGTCTTGGCACGGTGCTCAGCGCTGACCCGCGCCTGTGCGTGCCGCTGCGTCAGCGTCATGCCAAGCGTTACGTGGCTGAAGGCCTGGCGCTGATCGGCGATGCGGCCCACACCATCCACCCGTTGGCGGGGCAGGGTGTGAACCTCGGTTTTCTCGATGCTGCGGTGCTGGCCGAAGTGCTGCTGCAAGCGGCCGATCGCGGCGAGCGGTTGGCGGACGTGAAAGTGCTCAGTCGCTACGAGCGTCGGCGCATGCCCCACAACCTGGCGTTGATGGCGGCGATGGAAGGGTTCGAGCGCTTGTTCCAGGCCGATCCGTTGCCGGTGCGCTGGTTGCGTAATACCGGTTTGAAGATGGTCGATCAGATGCCCGAGGCCAAGGCGTTGTTTGTGCGCGAGGCGCTTGGGTTGATCGGGGATCTGCCGGCGTTGGCCAAGGCCTGAAGCGGGCATGCCCCCTCGCCACATTTGTCATTCATTCGGTTGTGCAACATCCGGTAACGCCTCCGCTAACTGTTCGATTGAGAAGCGAAATGTGAGTCCTTATCATTTGGCATCACTTCCCCACTCGAGAGACCGCTTCCATGTTGGCACCCAAGCGTCTACTGACCGCACTGGCCCTGACCCTGATTGGCAGTACTGCCGCCCAGGCCGCCGACGAGGTAGTGGTTTACTCCTCGCGTATCGATGAGCTGATCAAACCGGTCTTCGATGCCTACACCCGGAAAACCGGCGTGCAGGTGAAGTTCATCACCGACAAGGAAGCGCCGCTGATGCAGCGGATCAAGGCCGAGGGTGAAAACGCCACCGCCGACCTGCTGCTGACCGTCGATGCCGGCAACCTCTGGCAGGCCGAGCAGATGGGCATCCTCCAGTCGTTCACTTCCAAGGTGATCGACGCCAATATCCCATTGCAATACCGCGCTTCTTCCCATGCCTGGACCGGCCTGAGCCTGCGGGCGCGGACCATCGCCTACTCCACCGACCGGGTGAAACCCGGTGAGCTGAGCACCTACGAGGCGCTGGCCGATAAACAGTGGGAAGGCCGCCTGTGCCTGCGCACGGCGAAGAAGGTCTACAACCAGTCCCTGACCGCCACCATGATCGAAGTCCATGGCGCCGAGAAAACCGAGAAGATCCTCAAGGGCTGGGTCAATAACCTGTCCACCGACGTGTTCTCCGACGATATCGCCGTGCTGGAGGCCATCAGTGCCGGTCAGTGCGATGTCGGCATCGTCAACACTTACTACTATGGCCGTCTGCACAAACAGAAGCCGGACCTGCCGGTGAAACTGTTCTGGCCGAATCAGGGCGACCGTGGCGTGCACGTCAACCTGTCGGGCATCGGCCTGACCAAGCACGCGCCGCACCCGGAAGCCGCCAAGGCGCTGGTGGAGTGGATGACCACGCCTGAAGCGCAGAAAATCTTCGCTGACGTGAACCAGGAATTCCCGGCCAACCCTGCCGTTCAGCCTTCAGCTGAAGTCGCGAGTTGGGGCAAGTTTGTGGCCGACACCTTGCCGGTGGAAATCGCCGGCAAGCGTCAGGCTGAAGCGATTCGGATGATGGATCGGGTTGGCTGGAACTGAGTTTGCTGTTTTAAAGATCAAAGGATCGCAGCCTGCGGCAGCTCCAGCATTGGGATGGTGTACACCCGATAGGAGCTGCCGCAGGCTGCGATCTTTTTGCGGTTTGCATACACTTCGCTGATTCACCTCGAGAGCTTTTCCTTGGCCCACCCTGCCCAACGCCGCTGGTATCCCCTGGTCTTTGCCATTGCCGCGCTGGTCCTGCTGCCCCTGAGCGTTCTGTTTCTCTCCTGGCAAACCATCGACCAGCAGATCTGGTCCCACCTGTGGGACACCCAGATGCCACGGCTGCTGGGCAATACCCTCACGCTGGTACTCGGCGTCGGTTTCGGCGTAACGCTGCTGGGTGTAAGCCTGGCCTGGCTCACCAGCCTCTGCGAGTTCCCCGGACGGCGTTGGCTGGACTGGGCGCTGATGCTGCCCTTTGCGATCCCGGCTTACGTGCTGGCATTCGTGTTCGTCGGCCTGCTGGATTTCGCCGGCCCCGTGCAAACCTTGCTGCGCGAATGGTTCGGCAGCGGTTTGAGGCTGCCGCGAGTGCGCTCCACCGGCGGTGTGATTCTGGTGCTGGTGCTGGTTTTCTATCCCTACGTTTACCTGTTGGCGCGTACTGCATTCCTGGCTCAGGGCAAAGGCTTGATGGAAGCCGCGCGAGTCCTTGGGCAATCCCCGTGGCAGGCCTTCTGGCGAGTGGCGTTGCCCATGGCTCGTCCGGCCATTGGCGCGGGGGTGGCATTGGCGCTGATGGAAACCCTGGCGGATTTCGGGGCGGTGTCGGTGTTCAACTTCGATACGTTTACCACCGCCATCTACAAAACCTGGTACGGCTTCTTCAGCCTCTCCACCGCCACGCAACTGGCCAGCCTGCTGCTGTTGGTGGTGATGGTCGTGCTGTATAGCGAGCGTCGGGCCCGGGGAGCCAACCGGGCGAGCAACGAGCGGCCACGAGTCAAGGCGCTGTATCACCTGCGTGGGGTCAAGGCGCTGGCGGCCATGAGCTGGTGTGGCTTGGTGTTTGCCTGCGCCTTCGTCATTCCCGTGCTGCAACTGGTGGTGTGGTTCTGGCAACGCGGGCGTTTCGATCTGGATGAGCGTTATACCGGTTTGATTGTGCATACCCTGTACCTGGGCGGCATGGCAGCGTTAATCACCGTCAGTGTTGCTCTGGTGCTGGCCTTTGCCCGTCGATTGGCGCCGACACGGGCAATCCGTTCCGGCATCAGTCTGGCCAACCTTGGCTATGCCTTGCCGGGCTCGGTGCTGGCGGTGTCGATCATGCTGGCGTTCAGTTACCTGGATCGCGAACTGGTGATCCCGCTGTCGGGCTGGCTTGGCGGCGCGGGTAAACCGTTGCTGCTGGGCAGTCTGTCGGCGTTGTTGCTGGCCTATCTGGTGCGTTTCATTGCCGTGGCCTATGGGCCGCTTGAAAGCAGCCTGGCGCGAATACGGCCATCTTTGCCCGAAGCAGCACGCAGCCTTGGCGTCAGTGGGCCGCGACTGTTTTTCAAGGTGTATCTGCCGCTGCTGTTGCCGGGCACGTTGAGCGCGGCATTGCTGGTGTTCGTCGACGTGCTCAAGGAAATGCCCGCGACCCTGCTGATGCGCCCGTTCGGCTGGGACACGCTGGCGGTGCGGATCTTTGAAATGACCAGCGAAGGCGAGTGGGCGAGGGCCTCGTTGCCGGCATTGACGCTGGTGTTGGTCGGGCTGTTACCGGTCATCGGATTGATCCGAAGGTCGGCGCATCGAAACACCTAGGTGTCAGTCCTACACCTTGCGGCTACAATGCGCGGCATTCGGTGCGGTCCGTCCTTCAGACCGGGTCGCTGAAATCGGCTGAAAGCCTTTTATTTCAAGGTATTTCACCCCGTGCAGCGCCTGCCCGCACCTTCGCCACGCCCGGAAGGAGAAACCCATGGGACAGCGTACGCCTCTGTATGACCTTCATCTCGCCCTCGGCGCGAAGATGGTCGATTTTGGCGGTTGGGATATGCCTCTGCATTACGGCTCGCAGGTCGAGGAACACCATCAGGTGCGCCGCGATTGCGGGGTTTTCGATGTATCCCACATGACCGTGATCGATGTTGACGGCCCCCAGGCCAAGGCCTGGCTTCAGTATTTACTGGCCAATGACGTCGAACGTCTGCATAGCCCCGGCCGTGCCTTGTACAGCGCCATGCTCAACGAGCACGGCGGCATCGTCGACGACATGATCGTCTACCGCCTCGAGGATGGTTATCGCCTGGTGGTCAACGCCTCCACCCGCAATCAGGACCTGGCCTGGATGCAGGCTCATCTCGGCGACTTCGAGGTGCGGCTCAACGAGCGCTCCGAACTGGCGATGCTGGCCATTCAAGGGCCTCACGCCCGGCACAAGATTGCCGAGCTGGTGACCCAGTCTCGTGGCGCATTGATCCAGCGGCTCAAATATTTCGAAGGTCAGACCGACGGTGACTGGTTCATCGCGCGCACCGGTTATACCGGTGAGGATGGTCTGGAAATCGTGCTGCCGGCCGATCAGGCGCCGGGGTTCTTCAACGATCTGGTGGGCGCGGGCATTTCCCCGATCGGTCTCGGCGCGCGGGATACCTTGCGAGTCGAAGCCGGCATGAACCTCTACGGTCAGGACATTCATCAAGAGGTTTCACCGCTGGCCTCCAACATGGCCTGGAGCATTGCCTGGGAACCGGCCACCCGCCAGTTCATCGGTCGCAGCGCCCTGGAAGCGGAAAAAGCCAGCGGCGTGCAGCACAAACTGGTCGGCCTGGTCCTTGAAGAGCGTGGAGTTTTGCGTGCGCATCAGGTGGTTCGCATCGCCGATGTTGGCGAAGGGGAGATCACCAGTGGTAGTTTCTCTCCTACGCTTAGCAAGTCGATTGCGCTGGCGCGCGTGCCGGTGGCCACCGCCGACCGCGCTGAAGTGGAAATCCGTGGCAAGTGGTACCCGGTTCGAGTGGTCAAACCGACCTTCGTACGCCATGGCAAAACCTTGATCTAACTTTTTCTGGCGGGAATGACCGCTGACATTTTTCTTGAGGACACAGAACATGAGCGAAATCCCTGTCGACCTGCGTTTTGCCGAAAGTCACGAATGGGCCCGCCTGGACCATGATGGCGGCGTGAAAGTGGGTATCTCAGACCATGCTCAGGAAGCCTTGGGTGACGTAGTGTTCGTCGAGCTGCCGGAAATCGGCAAAGTGTTCAAGGCTGGTGAGGCTGCGGGTGTGGTGGAGTCGGTCAAGGCCGCGTCGGATATCTACTCGCCAGTCTCTGGTACCGTCATTGCCATCAACGAAGAGTTGGCCAACAGCCCGGAACTGGTCAACAGCGCGCCTTATGACAGCTGGTTCTTCAAACTCGAGCCAAGCGATACCTCCGAGCTGGACAAGCTGCTCGACCCGGCGGCCTACAAGGCTGCTATCGGCGAGTAATGCTCGCCCCGTAGGAGCTGCCGCAGGCTGCGATCTTTTGATCTTGTTTTTTTAAATCAAAGTCAAAAGATCGCAGCCTTCGGCAGCTCCTACAAAGGCAGAGTCAAGGCCGCAAGACCGCTTTGACCGCCGCCACCGAACGCTCGACATCGGCCTTGCTCATGGCTGTAAACATCGGCAGCGAGACGATCAGTCGTCCGACCCGTTCGGCTACCGGGAACATGCCTTCCTTGAACCCGCGTTCGCGGTAAAGACTCAGCAGGTGGATCGGCGGGTAGTGATAGCCGATACCAACCCCCAGTGCCTGCATCTGCTCCATGAAAGCAGCCCGTGCCGGTTGGCCATCCTGGCGCTCAGGCAGCACCAGTTGGAACAAATGCCAATTGCTGTTCGCGAAATCCGCCGGTGGCAGTTGAGCCCCGTATTGCGCTTCGAAGTCCTCGCCAAAACAGGCGAAATAATGTTTGGCCAGCTCACGACGATGAGCGGTGATGGCCTCGATGTGGGCAAATTGTCCCAGGCCAATGGCCGCCGCGACATCGGTCATGTTGAACTTGCCGCCCAGCACGTCAACGTCCAGCCCATCGAAACCGCTGCGGGTGACGCCCTGCAAGCGGTACTTTTCCGCCAGCCGCGCTTCCTCGTCATTGTTCAGTACCAGGCACCCGCCTTCCGAGCAGGTGATGTTCTTGTTCGCCTGGAAACTGAAGGACACGAAATCGCCCGTCGCACCGATGCGTTGTCCATTCCAGCTCGAACCCAATGCTTGGGCAGCGTCTTCCACCACTCGCAAACCGTGCTTTTTGGCAATCGCATAAAGGTGCGTCATGTCTACGGGCAGTCCCGCGAGAAACACCGGGATGATGGCTTTGGTGCGCGGGGCAATCGCAGCTTCAAGCTGAGCCAGGTCGATATTGCGGGTGACCGGGTCGATGTCGGCAAACACCGGTGTAGCGCCAACCTCCAGAATCACGTTGGCGGTGGCTACCCAGGAAATCGGCGTGGTGATCACTTCATCGCCCGGTCCGACTCCGGCAATACGCAGTGCGATTTCCATGGTGCAGGTGCCGGAATTGAACGTGCGCACCGGGCGCCCGCCAAAGTATTCCGAGAGTTGCGCCTCAAAAGCCTGAACCTTGGGGCCGCTGGTAATCCAGCCCGAGCGCAGCACATCGCCGACAGCGGCAATCGTGGCTTCATCGATGGTGGGTTTGGAGAAGGGCAGGAAAGACAGTTGGCTCATAAATGTAGACATCCGATCAGCGAACGTTTGTAGGCGCCGAGGATGATGATATGGATTGACCAATAGCGCCACGCCATCCGTGCGGGTATCGACTGCTATGCTGGTTTGACCGAGTTGCATCGACGCTGAGCGCCAGCAAAGAGAGAGCCCGTCATGTCCCAGTTGCCGTCCTTGAGTCAGTTACGCGACCCCAATGCCTTCCTGCGCCGCCACCTGGGCCCCGATGCCGCCGAGCAACAGGCGATGCTCGACAGCCTCGGTCTTGGCAGCAGGGTCGAGTTGATCGAGCAGACGGTGCCGCCGGGAATTCGCCTCAACCGACCGCTGGACCTGCCGCCCGCCCTTGATGAAGAAGCCGCCCTGGCCAAACTGCGAGGCTACGCCGAGCAGAACCAGGTCTGGACCAGCCTGATCGGCATGGGATACCACGGCACGCTCACACCGGCCGTCATCTTGCGTAACGTGCTGGAAAACCCTGGTTGGTACACCGCCTACACGCCCTATCAGCCGGAGATTGCCCAAGGGCGACTCGAAGCGTTGTTGAATTTTCAACAACTGACCATCGACCTGACCGGCCTGGAACTGGCCAACGCCTCGTTGCTGGATGAGGCCACGGCGGCAGCCGAGGCCATGGCACTGGCCAAGCGGGTCGCCAAATCCAGAAGCAATCTTTTTTTCGTCGATGAGAGTTGCCACCCTCAGACCATTTCCGTGGTGCAGACCCGGGCCGAAGGGTTCGGTTTCGAGCTGATCATCGATGCTGTGGATAACTTGAAGCAGCACCAAGTGTTCGGCGCGCTGCTGCAATATCCCAATACCCATGGCGAAATTCATGATTTGCGTCCATTGATCGATCATTTGCATGCCCAGCAAGCCCTGGCCTGTGTGGCGACCGATCTGCTGAGCCTGCTGTTGCTGACCCCGCCGGGTGAGTTGGGCGCCGACGTGGTGTTCGGTTCGTCCCAGCGCTTTGGTGTGCCGATGGGCTACGGCGGTCCCCACGCGGCGTTTTTTGCCAGTCGCGACGAATACAAGCGAGCCATTCCCGGGCGGATCATCGGCGTGTCGAAAGATGCTCGCGGCAACGTCGCCCTGCGCATGGCTCTGCAAACCCGCGAGCAACATATCCGCAGGGAGAAGGCTAACTCGAACATCTGCACCGCCCAGGTGCTGCTGGCCAATATCGCCAGTTTCTATGCGGTCTACCATGGCCCGGAAGGGCTCAAACGGATTGCCCAACGCGTCCATCGGCTGACCTGCATCCTCGCTGCCGGCCTGGAACGCCACGGCATTACACGGCTGAACCGACACTTCTTCGACACCCTGACCCTGGAGGTCGGTGGCACTCAGACCGCGATCATCGACAGTGCCCAGGCAGCACGGATCAACTTGCGCATTCTCGGCCGTGGGCGGTTGGGCCTGAGCCTGGATGAAACCTGTGACGAAAGCACCGTGGCGAAACTGTTCGATGTGTTTCTCGGTGCCGATCATGGGCTCAACGTCGACGAACTGGACGCTGAAACCCTGGAGTCCGGCATTCCTGCCGGATTGCAGCGCAGTACGCCGTATCTGCGTCATCCCGTGTTCAGCGCTCATCACAGCGAAACCGAAATGCTGCGCTATCTCAAGCAGCTGGAAAACAAAGACCTGGCGCTCAATCAATCGATGATCCCGCTGGGCTCCTGCACCATGAAACTCAATGCCACCAGCGAGATGATCCCGATCACCTGGCCGCAGTTCGCCAACCTGCACCCGTTCGTGCCGAAAGAACAGGCGGCAGGTTATTCGTTGATGATCGAGGAGCTGGAGCGCTGGCTCTGCGCGATCACCGGTTTCGATGCGATCTGCATGCAGCCCAACTCGGGCGCTCAGGGCGAGTACGCCGGGTTGCTGGCGATTCGCAAATATCACGAGAGCCGCCATCAGGGCGCGCGGGATATCTGCCTGATCCCGTCCTCGGCCCACGGGACCAACCCGGCTTCGGCGCAAATGGCCGGGATGCGGGTGGTGATCGTCGAGTGCGACGAGGCAGGTAATGTCGATCTGGAAGACCTGAAAGAAAAGGCCATAGAGGCGGGGGACAAACTCGCCTGCCTGATGGCGACGTATCCTTCGACCCATGGGGTCTATGAGGAAGGCATCAGCGAGATCTGTGAAGTTATCCACCGCCATGGCGGTCAGGTGTACATGGATGGCGCCAACCTCAACGCGCAGGTTGGATTGGCGCGACCGGCAGACATCGGTGCCGACGTGTCGCACATGAACCTGCACAAAACCTTCTGCATTCCCCATGGCGGTGGCGGACCGGGGATGGGCCCGATTGGCGTCCGGGCGCACCTGGCGCCGTTCGTCGCCAATCACCCGGTGGTGCCAATCGAAGGCCCGTTGCCGGAGAACGGCGCGGTGAGCGCGGCCCCTTGGGGCAGTGCAAGCATTTTGCCCATCAGCTGGATGTACATCGCCATGATGGGGCCGCAATTGGCGGATGCGAGTGAGGTGGCGATCCTCGCCGCGAATTACCTGGCGCGGCATTTGTCCGGGGCGTTCCCGGTGCTCTACACCGGGCGCAACGAGCGAGTGGCCCACGAATGCATCCTCGACTTGCGACCGCTCAAGGCGCAAACCGGCATCAGTGAAGAGGACGTTGCCAAGCGGCTGATGGATTATGGCTTTCATGCGCCGACCATGTCGTTCCCGGTGCCGGGGACCTTGATGGTCGAACCGACCGAGAGCGAGTCGAAGGCGGAGCTGGACCGTTTTATCGGTGCGATGCTGAGCATTCGCGCGGAAATCACCGAAGTGCAGAACGGCAATTGGTCGGCTGAGGACAACCCGCTGAAACGCTCACCGCATACCTTGGCTGACATCACTGGCGTTTGGGAGCGGCCGTACAGCATCGAACAGGCCGTCACGCCGGATGCTCACACCAAGGCTCACAAATACTGGCCGGTGGTGAACCGGGTGGACAATGTCTACGGTGACCGGAATCTGTTTTGTGCATGTGTGCCGGTGGATGATTACCGCTGAAGTACGGAACACACTAACCCAATGTGGGAGCGAGCCTGCTCGCGATAGCGGTTCAACATTCACCATCGATGTCGACTGAAACACCGCTTTCGCGAGCAGGCTCGCTCCCACAATGAATTGCATCAAGCAAAAAAATGCCGCTCATGGGAGCGGCATTTTGTTGAGCAGCGAACCTTATTCCGAAGCGACCGCATTCTTCGCCAGGATTGCGTTCGCCAGTTCCATGTCCGTGGCTTGCAGGCCAGGGTTGTCGGCGCGGACTTTCTGCATCGCAGCTTCCAGGTAGGGGCCGCGAATGGCGCCGTCACTGGCGACAAAGCTGCCGGCGTCGTCCTGGGCGGCGACGACCAGCTTGTGATCCCTTGAGGTCAGGTAGGACGTACCGGTGGTGGCACCGGAAGTAAGGACGTTACGCAAAAAGCTGTCATCAGCCATCGCCGAACCGACTTGAAGGGACAACACGGCGAAGGTAGCGACAGCAAGTTTGAGACGCATAAAAGGTGACTCCACTGGGTTTTAACTGCGGCGTTGGATTGCCAACTACCCAATCGAGTTCCGTGACGTCCGCAGGCTGCGATCTTTTGATTTTCGCTTTTAAAAACAAGATCAAAAGATCGCAGCCTGCGGCAGCTCCTACGGGGAATACAGGCTTTGCAGCTGCTACAACAAGGCGTGTATCGGCATGAAGCCTACTTCTGCTCACTTTGCGGCGTTACTCGCAATACTTCCTCGATCGTCGTCAAACCCGCCGCCACTTTCTGCGCGCCGGACAAGCGCAAACTGCGCATGCCTTCCTTGAATGCCTGACGCCGGACCGCCAGCAGATCGGTGTCGGGGTTGATCAGCCCTTTGATGCCGTCCGTCAGTTGCATGATTTCGTAAACCCCGGCGCGACCGCGATAGCCGGTTTCGCGGCATTCCAGGCAACCGATGGCGCGCTGTGCATTGCCTGGCAGTGGTGCTTGCCAGGGTCGGGTCAGGGTATGCCAGTCGTCCTCGCCCAGTGCCAGCGGTGCCTTGCAATGCGGGCATAAGGTACGGACCAGACGCTGGGCCATGACTCCGAGCACCGTGGCTTTGATCAGGTAATGCGGCACACCGAGTTCCAGCAGGCGACTGATGGCGCTTGGAGCGTCGTTGGTGTGCAACGTCGACAACACCAGGTGGCCGGTGAGTGCCGCCTGAATCGCCATCTCGGCGGTTTCAAGGTCGCGGATCTCGCCGATCATGATGATGTCCGGGTCTTGCCGCATCAGCGCGCGCACGCCGGCGGCAAAGGTCAGGTCGATGTTGTGCTGGACCTGCATCTGATTGAACGCCGGCTCGACCATTTCGATCGGGTCTTCGATGGTGCAGAGATTGACCTCCGGTGTCGCCAGTTTCTTGAGCGTGGTGTACAGCGTCGTGGTCTTGCCCGAACCGGTCGGCCCGGTCACCAGAATGATGCCATTGGGCTGGCGGATCATGTCTTGCCAGCGACGCAGGTCATCGGCGGAAAAACCCAGCTGATCGAAATCCTTGAGCAGCACTTCCGGGTCGAAGATCCGCATGACCATCTTCTCGCCGAACGCCGTCGGCAGTGTCGACAGCCGCAGTTCGACTTCGCCGCCGTCCGGGGTTTTGGTCTTGACCCGACCGTCCTGGGGTTTGCGCTTTTCCGCGACGTTCATCCGCCCCAGGCTTTTCAGGCGGCTGACGATGGCCATGGTCACCTGCGGCGGGAATTGATAGACGTTGTGCAGCACGCCGTCGATGCGAAAGCGCACCGTGCCTTGCTCGCGCCGGGGCTCGATGTGGATATCGCTGGCCCGCTGCTGGAACGCGTACTGGAACAGCCAATCGACGATGTTGACGATGTGCGCGTCGTTGGCGTCCGGCTCCTGATCGCTGGCGCCGAGGTTGAGCAACTGTTCGAAGTTGCCCAGGGTGCTTATTTGCTGATCAGCGTTGGTGGCACCGGTGACCGATTTGGCCAGGCGGAAAAACTCCACGCTGAAGCGCTGGATATCCACCGGGTTGGCTACTACGCGCTTGATTGGCAGCTTCAGCACATGGGTCAGGTCGGCTTCCCACCCATTGACGAAGGGCTGGGCGCTGGCCACGGTGACGGCATCGCGGTCGATGGACACCGCCAGAATCTTGTGGCGTTGGGCAAAGGCATAAGACATCAGCGGCGTGATGGCCGCGACGTTGATTTTCAGTGGGTCGATGCGCAAATAAGGCTGGCCGGCCTGTTGGGACAGCCACAGGGTCAGTCTTTCCAGATCGAGGTGTTTGCCGGGACGGCTGAGGTCGTCCAGGTGTTGGCCTGCGATGAATTCCAGCGGGTGCTGCTGACCATTCGCAGCGTGACGGCGGCGGGCGTTGAGTGCGTGCTCGGCCGAATCCTGGCTGATAAAGCCTTGGGCGACCAGTTCGCGCAGCAAATCATTAAGGTCCAGCCAGCGGTCCTGAGTGGCAAGTTGAACGGACATGCGGGCTCCTTATGAACAACAGTTCGCAAAGGATAGCCGCGCAGCCGCAGACCGTTGGGCCACTACCCGACCAAGGCATGTCGAGTTTTTTCAACCTGCTGCCTGGGCCGGTTGTTCCCATGCAGAATCAGCGGCTTGCAGATCCACCGAGCAGACGCTGATCAGGTTACGTAATTTTTCCGCGATCACTTGGGCACGGTGCCAACTCAGGCCGTCCATGACAATGTCGACCGACAGCAGATCGTCCATGCGCTGCACGTTGACCTGCTGCGGCGTCAGAAACTGCAAGGCGAACAGATTTAACGCCCGACACAGCAGATCCGGCTCGGCCTCGGCCAGCAATTGATAGTGAACGCGGCAGTGGGCGTTGCTGACGTTCCAGACATCGGCGCGGGCAGACGGGGTGTTCACGGCTTCTAAATGCGGCATGGTCGGGCTCCAAAATGACTGGAGGAATTTTTACATTCGGTGCCGGGTATTTCTTATCTATGATTGGGCTTATTGACCATTTATCGAATGGATCAATTCGATTTAGTACCCACGATAGGTTTTTTTATGCACAGCGAGCTGGATGGCTACGACCGCAAGATTCTCGCGTTGCTGCAAGAGGACGCTTCGCTTTCCAGCGCGCAGATCGCCGAACAGGTGGGGCTCTCGCAGTCGCCGTGCTGGCGACGGATTCAGCGGATGAAGGAGGAGGGGATCATTCGCGCTCAGGTGACGTTGCTTGACCGGAAGAAAATCGGCCTTAACACGCAGATCTTCGCCGAGATCAAACTCAACGCCCACGGACGTTCGAACTTCACTGAATTCACCGAAGCGATTCGCGGCTTTCCCGAAGTGCTGGAGTGTTATGTGCTGATGGGGTCGGTGGATTTCTTGCTGCGGATCGTCACGGCGGACATCGAGGCTTATGAGCGTTTCTTCTTCGAGAAGCTGTCGATGGTGCCGGGGATTCAAGAGGTCAACTCGATCGTGGCTTTATCTGAAATCAAGTCCACGACGAGTTTGCCGGTGTTGCGGGGTTAGAGATTTTCAGCGTTTGTGCGGGCCTCTTCGCGGGCAAGCCTCGCTCCTACAAGGGCAACATGATCTCTTGTAGGAGCGAGGCTTGCCCGCGAAGGCGGTATTACATGCGCAAAAGCATTTTCCAGGCACGATTCTGATACACCGCAATCGCCTGCTGCTTACGCGCATCCAGTGATTCATCGGTGATCGGTTCGTTGGCCAGTTGCGCCAGTTTGTTCAGCTCGCCGTAAAGACGATCCATTTCCGGGATGTCCAGCACATTACGGGCATGGTGCAGCCAGGCCTGGATGCGCTCGATGCGCGGCAGCTGTTCGGCCAGGTCTTCCGGCTGTTGCTGGTAACGCTGCAATTGCAGCGAGTTGGCTTCTTCGCCCAGCAGGCGTGGCAGCCAGCTGCCCAGTTGCGCAGCGCCCTGGCGATTGCCGCGGACGTTGCGATCGGCAGCCCAGGTGCGGGCCAGCAACCAACGCGAAGTGTTCAGCGAGAACAGGCCCCAACGTGGGTCTTCCAGTTCTTCGAGGAACTGCTCCGGCGCGGCTTTGCGTACGTCTTCGTCGTCGACCCCGGCTTGCACCAGCGGACGCCAGTCTTCGAGCAAGGCGTCCAGCGCGACGCGCAGATCGTGCGTCGACTGACGCGGCGCGGCTTGGCCCAGGCTGCTGAGTAACGCGCGCAATTCAGCCAGGTTTTCGACCCAGTCCAGCAACAGGCGCCAGTGGCCATTGAAGCGATATTGCTCGGCCAGACGTTGACTGCTGCTCAGCAAATGCCAGCTCAACGCGGCGAACGCATCGTCCAGGGGCATTTCGGCGGTGATCTGTGGCGCCGGCAAGCTCAGCGAGTAACTGTTGGCATCGAACAGGCGATAACCGCGCTCGGCCTTGCTGATGTCACATGGCATCAGTGGCAGGGTCGCAGCCAGTTCGGCGGCCAGTTCCAGCAGCGCGGCCGGTTCGCCTTCGCGCAGTTCCAGTTCCAGCTCGCAGATTTCTTCTTTCTGCTTGCCGACCACCACGTGGCCCAGGTCCAGCGCGGCTTCGATGACCACTTTGGTCTTGCCACGGCCCCAAGCGATTTCCGCGCGTTCGCGAACGAAATCGGTGGTGAAGATGGCTTTCAGGGTTTTCTTGTCCAGCTCGGCCAACTCTTCGGGCCAGCATTCACCGTCGAGTTTCTTAACATCGAGCTTGGCTTTGGGCAGGGACCAGTCGTACTCGTGACGCTCGGACAGACCGGCGACGCTCTGGCCACGGGTCTTGAGGGTCTGAATCACTTCTTCGCCATCGCGGCGCAAGCGCAGGGCAACCTTGGCGCGGGCCAGATCGCGCTCAGGCGTGTCGAAGTACTGGTTCATCAGTTCACGGCGTTCCCAGCCACTTTTGTTGCGTTTTTTCAGTAATGGGTGCTCGCGCAGGGCCGCGAGGGTTTCGCGGCTGACGCGGAGTTTGATTTCGGTTTCTTTCTGCATGGCCGGAAAATCCAGGATCGGGAGCGCAGCCGGGGGAATGTGTGGCTGCCAAGGTCGTGCAGTGTACAGGACTGAAGGGGTGTAGGGTCTGTTGACACTTGGTGGCGAAAGACCCTACGCACCGCTGCGGTTTATTCCTGTCGCCGGATGGTTCTATGATGGACTTCAATTCGCGAGTTGGGAGTCAGCGATGCCTTTGCCATCCATGAGAGATCAGTTCGCTGCGCTGATCGCCGCGCCGTCCGTCAGCTGTACCCAACCCAGCCTGGATCAAACCAATCGGCCGGTCATCGACTTGCTGGCGACCTGGCTCGGGGACCTGGGTTTTTCCTGTGACATCCAGCAGGTCAGCCCCGGCAAATTCAATCTGCTGGCCAGTTTCGGTTCCGGCCCCGGCGGCCTGGTGCTGGCGGGTCACAGCGATACGGTGCCGTTCGACGAGGCACTGTGGCAGACCAACCCGCTGGAATTGACGGAAGTGGAGGGTCGCTGGGTCGGCCTGGGCAGTTGCGACATGAAGGGTTTTTTCGCCCTGGCCATCGAAGCCGTCAAACCCTTGCTCGACCAACCGTTCAAGCAGCCGTTACTGATCCTCGCGACCTGCGATGAAGAAAGCTCGATGTCCGGTGCTCGCGCCCTGGCCGCAGCCGGACGTCCGCTGGGCCGGGCAGCGGTGATCGGCGAACCGACCGGGCTCAAGCCGATCCGGATGCACAAAGGCATCATGATGGAACGCATCGACATCCTCGGTCAGAGCGGCCATTCCTCGGACCCGCGCCTGGGCCATAGCGCCCTCGAAGCCATGCACGACGCCATCGGCGAACTGCGCGGCTTGCGCCTGGCGTGGCAGCGCGAATTTCGTAACCCTCAGTTCAGCGTGCCGCAGCCGACGATGAATTTCGGCTGCATTCACGGCGGCGATAACCCCAACCGCATCTGCGGCCAGTGCTCGCTGGAGTTCGACCTGCGTCCGTTGCCGGGCATGGACCCCAAAGCCCTGCGTGCGGCGATTTTGCAGAAGCTCAATCCGATTGCCGAACGGCATCAGGTGAAGATCGATTACGCGCCGCTGTTCCCCGAAGTGCCATCCTTCGAGCAGGCCGAGGACTCGGAATTGGTGAGAGTCGCCGAAAAGCTCACCGGCCATCGCGCCGAAGCAGTGGCGTTCGGCACGGAAGCGCCTTATCTTCAGCGTCTTGGTTGTGAAACATTGGTGTTGGGACCGGGTGACATCGCCTGCGCTCACCAACCGGGGGAATTCCTCGAAATGTCACGTTTGCAGCCTACCGTGCATCTATTACGTCAACTGATTGAACATTACTGCCTGACGCCGGCCGTATAAATTGCCGATGTCACAACCCGTACTTATGAGGAGAGCGCGCGTGTCGCCAAGCCTGTTCCGACGATAACCATCAGCCCGCTGTGCGTTTACTGCCTTACCCTTTTTTCGGCTGCTATTTATTACAGGCCCAGGTTCATGCCCGAATACGTCAATTGGCTTCGTCACGCTTCGCCTTACATCAACGCCCACCGCGATTGCACCTTCGTCGTCATGCTGCCTGGCGACGGCGTGGAGCACCCCAACTTCGGCAACATCGTCCACGACCTGGTGCTGCTGCACAGCCTGGGCGTGCGTCTGGTGCTGGTTCACGGTTCGCGTCCGCAAATTGAAACCCGCCTCGCTGCGCGCGGCCTGACCCCGCATTACCATCACGGCATGCGCATCACCGATGCGGCGACCCTGGAGTGTGTGATCGATGCGGTCGGCCAACTGCGCATCGCCATCGAAGCGCGGCTGTCCATGGACATGGCCTCGTCGCCCATGCAGGGCTCGCGCCTGCGGGTGGCCAGCGGCAATCTGGTCACGGCACGGCCGATCGGCGTACTTGAAGGTGTCGACTATCACCACACCGGCGAAGTGCGCCGGGTCGACCGCAAGGGCATCAATCGCCTGTTGGACGAACGCTCCATCGTGTTGTTGTCGCCGTTGGGTTACTCGCCGACCGGTGAGATCTTCAACCTCGCTTGCGAAGACGTCGCCACCCGTGCGGCCATCGACCTTGGGGCAGACAAGCTGCTGTTGTTTGGCGCCGAACTGGGTCTGCTGGATGAAAACGGTCGTCTGGTTCGTGAGTTACGGCCGCAGCAAGTGCCGGCGCATCTGCAACGGCTGGGCACCCATTATCAGGCCGAGCTGCTGGATGCGGCCGCTGAGGCGTGCCGGGGCGGAGTGGCACGCAGTCACATCGTCAGTTACGTCGAAAATGGCGCGCTGCTGACCGAACTGTTCACGCGTGACGGTGGCGGTACGCTGGTGGCCCAAGAGCAATTCGAGGTTGTGCGCGAGGCGGCTATCGAGGACGTCGGCGGTTTGCTGGACTTGATCAGCCCGCTGGAAGAGCAGGGCATTCTGGTGCGCCGTTCCCGCGAGGTATTGGAGCGTGAGATCGAGCAGTTCAGCGTGGTCGAGCGTGAAGGCATGATCATCGCTTGTGCGGCGCTGTATCAGATTGCTGATTCAGAGGCGGGGGAGTTGGCGTGTCTGGCGGTGAACCCGGAGTACCGTCATGGCGGTCGCGGCGATGAACTGCTGGAACGCATCGAAACCCGCGCCCGGGCACAGGGGCTGAAAACCTTGTTCGTGCTGACTACCCGTACCGCCCACTGGTTCCGTGAACGGGGATTTGTGCCCAGCAGCGTGGAACGTCTGCCGTCGGCGCGGGCGTCGCTTTACAACTACCAGCGTAATTCGAAGATCTTCGAAAAAACCCTCTGACCTCCGGGCTATCCGCCCCCCCTGTAGGAGCGAGGCTTGCCCGCGAAGCAGACGACCCGATTTATCGGTTGTCCTTGATGACGCCTTCGCGGGCAAGCCTCGCTCCTACAGGGCGCACCGTCTCTACCTTCCCTTTGTTCCTTCAAGAACTTCGCCGTCTCGCCGTGCCGCTATCAAGCCGCGCGGTGGTCTGCTGCGCCTTGGCATCCGGGAATGCGGAGCCAGCCAGCAGTTCCGGCACATCGGCTGTATTGGCACCTGTCAGTTTGGCGATTTTCTGCACCGGTACCGAATCGGCGGTCCAGCTGTCTTTATGGGCGGCGGCATAGTCGGCGAACGAGTTCAGGGTGACCACTTCCGGACCACTATCGAAACGACGTCAATCGATTTTATGGCATATGGTTCTCTCGTAAACGCCGTCAGCCTGGGGGACTTTGCTGGGGCCGATACCGGTTTGATAACCGACCGTGAGCGTCTCCGCCTGGGTGGTAGAAAGAAAATATCATCGATACACAAACTGTAACAAATTGACTAGATAGTGCGCGTTTGGCCATTATGACGTCGCCTTTTCGATAGGGGTTGACGTATACGGGATGTGCCAAAGCTGATCGATCTAAAAAAAGGCTAGCAAATACCCTTTAGGAATTAGCTGCAATATTCCTAAAGGGTATTAAAAAGAATCTAAAAATTCTTTTTGGAGTGATGAAGAAATCATTACCCGGCAGGGACTCAATATTCGAGGTTAGACCTTGGTCGTAGACATACATGGTTACGATTGACTTGGCAGTCACGGTCTGGCGCTAATCGCGCATCTGTGGATCCAGGGCGTTCGACCCAAGACCAAAGAACACAAAAATTAGAAAACGAGAGGAGCGAAACAATGAACAAGTCCACCTTGGCCCTGGCTGTGGCCTTAGGGGTTATGGCGCAGCAGGCAGGCGCCGCCGGTTTCATCGATGACAGCAAAGCGTCCGTCAGTTCCCGCACCATGTATTTCAATAACGACAACCGGGATGGCGGCGCGGATCAGAACGAGACCGCCGAAGGCCTCAAGTTCGATTACCTGTCCGGTTTCACCCAAGGTACTGTCGGCTTCGGTATCGATGCCCAGGCATTGGTCGGCATCCACCTTGATGGTGGCAAGGGTCACCACCCAGCCAATAACACGTTCTCCCCAAGCGATACCGATGGCTCGGCCGTGGACGAGTGGAGCCGCGCGGCAGCTAACGTCAAGGCACGCTTCTCGAAGACCGAGGCCCACCTGGGTGGAGCTCTGCAGCCTAACATGCCGATTCTGGTAGCCAATGACAGCCGTCTGCTGCCACAGACCTTTGAAGGTGGCACCGTCACCTCGAAGGAAATCGACAACGTGACCTTTAACGTAGGTCAGTTGGAGCACACGACGGGTCGCGCCTCGTCAAACGCCACCGGCATGGCTGTGGCTGGCGGTACTCAGGACAGCAACCAGTTCCGTTACGCCGGTGCTGACTGGAAGGTCACCAAGGACCTCACCCTGCAGTACTACCACTCGAACCTGAAAGACTACTACAAGCAGGACTTCCTCGGCTTGATCCACGTCTTTCCGATCGACGCCAACCAGTCCTTCAAGACCGATCTGCGCTATTTCGACAGCGGCTCTGACGGCAAGAATGGTGATCCGGGCTATCAATTCTCTAACAACGGTGGTTATGCCAAGAATAAGGGCGAGGTCGATAACAAGACCTGGAGCGCCATGTTCACCTATACCCTGGGTGGCAACGCGTTCCTGCTCGGCCATCAGCGCGTCAGCGATGACGGCGGCTTCGTTTACCTGAACCAGGGCAACGTGGTTAATGGTAATGGCCGTTCGGAAGGGAACGGTGGCGCCAGCTTCTACCTGTTCACCGATTCCATGATCAACGGCTTCGTTCGTGCCGGTGAAAACACCACCTTCGGCCAGTACTCCTATGACTTCGCTGCGCTGGGTGTGCCGGGCCTGAAAACCTCGATTGCTTACCTGCATGGTGACGACATCAAGGCCAAGAGCGGTGTGGGTAGCGATATGTCCGAGTGGGAACGCGATATGCGGATCGACTACACCATCCAGCAAGGCTCTCTCAAAGGTTTTGGTGTGACGCTGCGTAACGGTGTCTACCGTGGCAGCCAGATCGACATTGCTGACCAAGACCAGACCCGTCTGATCTTCAACTACACCTACAGCTTCCTGTAAAACCGTTAGAAAAAAGGCCTCGCCGGCTGGCGAGGCTTTTTTTTGCGTTTTTTTTGATATTCCAAAAGTAGCAGACAAATTAATTTTTAATTCTTTTTGGTTTTTGTTGCCGGCCTATAAAGTGAAATCCATCGGACGCTCATATCGGACACAGCAATTTGCGACCCGATTTCGATGGTTAAGAAATTGGCTCATGAGCCGATACCTTGTGTCTCGGCACCGAGACATATTCCGAAATGGTATGAAAAAGTAATGATGTAAATCTTTTTATGCTTACCAGACTGCCCACATCACGGGGGGCAGATCATGGTCTGGCGCTAATCGCGCCTCTTAGGATCCGGGCACTCGACCCAGGACCAGGAACCCAGAATTAGAAACGAGAGGAGCGAAACAAATGAACAAGTCCACCTTGGCCCTGGCCGTGGCCGTAGGGGTTTTGGCGCAGCAGGCAGGCGCCGCCGGTTTCATCGAAGACAGCAAGGCTACATTGGGGCTGCGTAACTTCTACATCAACACCGATAACCGCGATTCGGCAGCTAAAACGGCTTCCAATGTTCAGAGCAAGAACGAAGAGTGGGGCCAAGGCTTCGATCTGCGTTTCACCTCGGGCTATACACAAGGCACCGTTGGCTTCGGTATTGATGCTATCGGCCTGCTGGGCGTTCGTCTGGATTCGGGCGGCGGCACCAACGGCGCCACGCCTACCTCTTACGGCGGTACCGTTTTCCCAAGCAAGTCCAACGGCGAAGCGGTTGATAACTTCTCCAGCCTGGGCCTGACCGCCAAAGCCAAGATCTCCCAGACCGAATTGAAGTTGGGCACCCTGCAGCCAAAACTGCCGGTGATCGTGACCAACGACGGTCGTTTGCTGCCGCAAACCTTCCAGGGTGGTCAGATTACCTCGAACGAGATCAAAGACCTGACATTGGTCGGCGGTCAGATCGAGCACGCCAAGGGCCGTAACTCCAGCAACAATGAAGAGTTGTCGATCGCTGGTGCGAACACGCGCGGTACTGGTTTCCGTGACAGCAACAAGTTCATCTACGGTGGCGGTGACTACAAAATCACCAAAGACCTGACTGCCCAGTACTACTACGGCAACCTGGAAGACTTCTACAAGCAACACTTCCTGGGCCTGGTTCACAACTGGTCGATCGGCCCTGGTGTGTTGAAGTCTGACTTGCGCTACTTCAACAGCTCCGATGACGGTGCCAACGGCCACGACTCGGCTTACTACAGCTCCGGTAACGATGAGGGCTTCCGTTCCGGTCGCGGTAAAGTCGACAACAACTTGTACAGCGGCCTGTTCCTGTACTCCGTTGCCGGTCACACCTTCGGTGGCGGTTATCAGGTCAGCAACGGCAGCAGCGACTTCCCTTGGCTGAACCAGGGTGACGGCTCGTCCGCTTACCTGACGACCGACAGTCAGATCGCCAAGTTCGCCCGCGCCGGCGAACGTACCTGGCAAGCTCGCTACTCGTTTGACTTCGCCAAGGTTGGCCTGCCAGGCGCAACTGCCGGCATGGTTTACCTGCGTGGCGACAACATTGATACCGTGGGGACCAATGGTCGCGAGAACGGTTCCGGTCGTTCCGAGTGGGAACGTGACCTGACCCTGGCGTATGTAGTACAAGAAGGTCCGCTGAAAAACCTGGGCCTCACGTGGAAAAATGCCATGTGGCGCAATGACGTCCCAGGTCAGCGCGACCAGGACGAAAACCGTCTGATCGTCAGCTACTCGATCCCGCTGTTGTAATAGCGCTCGCGTAACCGACGTAAAAAAGCCCCGCCCGGCATCACGCCGGGCGGGGCTTTTGCGTTTTCAAGGCGGGCTCACCCCCGTAAACCCTCCTTGAAATTCCCCTTTTTGCAGCAACTCAAGGCCTTCTCGAACCTTGGGGTCGATGTTCGTCTCGATGGCCATTCAGGTCCAGTGAACAGATTTTTAATATTCACTTTAAGTCTAAATAAATCGATATTTATTCTTTTTAATTGATATCGAGTGCAGGCACAGTTGAGCTCAACAAGCCTTCACAAGGAGCAGCACCATGAGCCTCAGACTGGGCGACATCGCCCCCGATTTCGAACAGGATTCCAGCGCCGGCACCCTCCGTTTCCATGAATGGCTGGGCGATAGCTGGGGCGTGTTGTTTTCCCATCCGGCGGACTTCACACCGGTGTGCACCACCGAACTGGGCTTCACCGCCAGGCTCAAGGATGAGTTCGCCCGGCGCGGCGTCAAAGCCATTGCTCTGTCAGTAGACCCGGTGGACTCGCATCACAAGTGGATCGAGGACATTAACGAAACCCAAAACGCCATCGTTAACTTCCCGATCCTCGCCGATGCGGACCGTAAAGTGTCCGACCTGTACGACTTGATCCATCCGAATGCCAACGACACCCTGACCGTACGTTCGCTGTTTGTGATCGATCCGAACAAGAAGATTCGGCTGACGATTACTTACCCGGCGAGTACCGGCCGTAACTTCAATGAAATTTTGCGGGTGATCGATTCGCTGCAGCTCACCGACAACTACAAGGTGGCCACCCCGGCCAACTGGCAGGACGGTGATGAAGTGGTGATCGTGCCGTCGCTCAAGGACGAAGACGAAATCAAACGACGTTTTCCCAAGGGTTATCGCGCAGTGAAGCCGTACCTGCGCCTGACACCTCAACCGAACAGGTAATCATCCGAATTTTGCGCAGTGGCTGAAATCGCTATCGCGGGCAAGCCCGCTCCCACAATGGATTGGGGGAGGGTCAGAGATGTGTGGCAGACCTAAAATCCTGTGGGAGCGGGCTTGCTCGCGAAGGCGGCAGACCGGCCAGTGAAAATTTCATGTCATCCACAAAGCAGGGGATTTCAGGTCGTTTCGACGGCCTGTTTTTTTTGCTTGGGAAAAGACAATTTTCATATTCGTTTAATGAATAACTAAATGAATAAATATGATTTATGGATATATACGTCGGCTGTTAAGGTCATTCCATCAACGCGAGACCGCAAGCCGCGAATCGCCAACACTGTTCAAGGAATTGTCTGAATGCTGGTCGTCTCACTCGGTGGCAGTCCCAGCCCACGCTCCCGTTCCGGGGTTTTGCTGGAGCGCTCGCGACGCTGGTTGCAAGAGCAAGGTGTGGAAGTGGTGAGTTACCAGGTACGGGACTTCCCGGCCGAAGACTTGCTGCATGCCCGCTTCGACAGCCCGAAGGTGATCGACCTGTTGCAACAGATTGAAAACGCCGATGGCTTGCTGATCGCCACACCGGTTTACAAAGCGTCGTTCTCCGGCGCGCTGAAAACCGTACTCGATCTGCTGCCCGAGCGCGCCCTGAGCCACAAGGTGGTTCTGCCGATGGCTACCGGCGGCAGCATCGCCCACATGCTGGCGGTGGATTACGCGCTCAAGCCGGTGCTGTCGGCGTTGAAAGCCCAGGAAATGCTGCAGGGGATTTTCGCCGTGGACAGCCAGATCGCTTACGGCGAAGGCAGTGCCCAGGCCCAGTTGGCGCCGGAGCTTGCGCAACGATTGTTTGAAGCGCTGGAGCAGTTTTTCAGCGCCATGGCTCGTCGGCCCAGGCCGCTCGATCCGAACCTGTTGAACGAACGTCTGTTGAGTGCTCGCTGGAGCATTTAAGCCTCACCGAATTTGATGTACTCCACCTTACTGGCCCGCTAACGGGCAAGCAGGTGCAGCCAAAACCCAACTGCAAAAAGGAGAGCGCTATGCGCACTGTCATTTTGCGTCGTGGTCTGGTCGCTCTGTTTGCTGCGGCTGTCACCTTCGGCGCCATTGCTCAAGCTCAGGCCGAGACGTTACGAATCGGCTATCAAAAGTACGGCACTCTGGTGCTGCTCAAAGCCAAAGGCACTCTGGAAAAACGCCTCGCCACCCAAGGCGTGGACGTGCAATGGACTGAGTTCCCCGGCGGCCCGCAACTGCTCGAAGGCCTGAACGTAGGCTCCATCGATTTTGGCGTCACCGGTGAAACGCCGCCCGTGTTCGCCCAGGCCGCTGGCGCCGATCTGCTCTACGTTGCCTATGAACCGCCCGCGCCCCACAGCGAAGCGATCCTGGTGCCGAAGGACTCGCCGATCAAATCGGTGCAGGACCTCAAGGGCAAAAAAGTCGTCCTGAACAAAGGCTCCAACGTTCATTACCTGTTGGTGCGTGCGCTGGAAGATGCCGGCCTGAAATACACCGACATCCAGACCGTGTTCCTGCCACCAGCCGATGCCCGTGCCGCGTTTGAGCGTGGCAGTGTCGATGCCTGGGTGATCTGGGACCCGTACCAGGCCGCCGCTGAACAACAACTGCAAGCGCGCACTCTGCGCGATGGCCAAGGCATCGTCGACAATCATCAGTTCTACCTGGCGACCAAACCTTACGCGCAGAAAAATCCTGAAGTGATCAAGGCGCTGGTGGAAGAAGTACGCGCGGTTGGCGAATGGTCCAAGGCCAATCCCGAGGACGTGACCCAGCAAGTTTCGCCGCTGCTTGGCCTGCCAGCGGACATCACCCTGACGTCGATGAAACGCCAGGGCTACGGCGCGCTGTTTCTCACACCGGAAGTGGTCGCTGCCCAACAAAAAATCGCCGACAGCTTCTACCAGCTCAAGCTGATTCCCAAGCCCTTGAGCATCAAAGACGTGATCTGGACGCCACCGGCGGCCGTCGCCAAGGCGCCGTAATTGGCCATGAAAAAATTCATCCACAACCTCGCGCCCTGGGCGTTGCCGGTCTTGTTGCTGGCGGTATGGCAGTTGTCGGTGTCGGCGGGCTGGTTGTCGACGCGGATTCTGCCGGCGCCGATCGCGGTGATCGAGGCCGGTGTGAGCCTGGTCGGTAGCGGTGAAATCTGGACCCACCTGGCCATCAGCAGCTGGCGTGCGGCGCTCGGTTTCGCCATCGGCGGCGGCATCGGTCTGACATTAGGCTTCATCACCGGCTTGTCGAAATGGGGCGAGCGCCTGCTCGACAGTTCGGTGCAGATGATTCGCAACGTGCCGCACCTGGCGCTGATTCCGCTGGTGATCCTGTGGTTCGGCATCGACGAATCGGCAAAGATTTTTCTGGTGGCGTTGGGCACGGTGTTCCCGATCTACCTCAACACGTATCACGGCATCCGCAACGTTGATCCGGCGCTGGTGGAAATGTCCCGCAGCTATGGTTTGTCCGGGTTCAGCTTGTTCCGTCAGGTGATCCTGCCGGGTGCGCTGCCATCGATTCTGGTCGGTGTGCGTTTTGCCCTGGGCTTCATGTGGCTGACCCTGATCGTCGCCGAAACCATCTCTGCCAGCTCCGGCATCGGCTATCTGGCGATGAATGCGCGGGAGTTCTTGCAGACCGACGTCGTGGTGTTGGCGATTCTTTTGTACGCGTTGCTCGGCAAGCTGGCCGACCTCGCGGCGCGTGGGCTTGAACGCGTGTGGCTGCGCTGGCATCCGGCCTATCAGGTTGCCAAGGGAGGTGCCGCATGACGGCTCAACAACCGCCACGCCTGCTGCGCGGTATTCCATTGGCCGTGCGCAAACTGCAAAAAACCTTCGGTTCACGGCAAGTGCTGCGTGAAATCGATCTGCACATTCCGGCCGGGCAGTTTGTGGCGGTGGTAGGGCGTAGCGGCTGCGGCAAAAGTACCTTGCTGCGCTTGCTCGCCGGTCTCGACAAACCCACGGCTGGCGAGTTGTTTGCGGGCGCCGCACCGCTGAGTGACGCCCGGGAAGACACCCGGTTGATGTTCCAGGAAGCACGTTTGCTGCCGTGGAAAAAGGTCATCGACAACGTCGGTCTCGGGCTCAAGGGCAGCTGGCGACCGCAAGCATTGCAAGCGCTGGAAGCGGTCGGCCTGGCGGATCGTGCCAACGAGTGGCCGGCAGCCTTATCCGGTGGGCAGAAGCAACGTGTGGCTCTGGCTCGTGCGCTGATTCATCAACCGCGCTTGTTATTGCTCGACGAACCCCTGGGCGCACTGGATGCCCTGACCCGAATCGAAATGCAGCAACTGATCGAACGGCTCTGGCAACAGCACGGTTTCACCGTGTTGCTGGTGACCCACGACGTCAGCGAAGCGGTGGCGATTGCCGATCGGGTGATCCTGATTGAAGAGGGCGAAGTCGGCCTCGACCTGGCGGTGGAGCTGCCGCGCCCTCGGGTCCGCGGCTCTCACCGGCTGGCGGCGCTGGAAACCGAAGTGCTCAACCGCGTGCTGTCCCTGCCCGGCCAACCGCCGGAACCGGAACCTGTTTCACCACTGCCTACGCAATTGCGCTGGGCTCAATAACTTGAAGATTCATCCCACGACAGGAATCAACATCATGACTATCAAAGCCATCAACGTTCGCAACCAGTTCAAAGGCTCGATCAAGGAAATCGTACTCGGCGATGTGTTGTCGGAAATCGACGTGCAGACCGCCTCCGGTATCGTCACTTCGGTGATCACCACCCGCTCGGTGAAAGAGCTGGAACTGGTGGTTGGCAGTGAGGTGATTGCGTTTGTGAAATCCACCGAGGTGTCGATCGCCAAGTTGTAAGCGCGTGCGCCAACAACAACCCCGGAGGGTGTGAGCCCTTCGGGGTTTTTTGTGGGTGTTTTCCGGTAAATCAGCTGTGCGGCTATCGCGAGCAGGCTCGCTCCCACAGTTAATCTTCAGTGAACATGAATTGTGTGCCCGACGCTGATTCAATGTGGGAGCGAGCCTGCTCGCGATGAGGTCGGGATGGTCAGCCAATAATCAAGCGGGGAAGGAGCGCTTGGGCAGGTAGGGTGGCAAGTACAACCCAAGATAAGCATCAAACACCCGCATCCCTTCTTCAGCCATGCGCGGCGTGATCTGCCCATGCTGTTGCACCGAGCGTGCATACACCCGATCGCCCAGCTCCATGGCCAGCGCAAACACATCGACATCACTGGGCAGTGTCGGCAGTTCGAAGTGGTGGTCGAACAGTTTGTGCATCAGGTCGCCAAGTTCGATGTCGTGCTGGCGGTCGGCCTGGGTGACTTCGGTCAGGCCGTGCTGGGCGAGGATCAGTTGCCGGGCAGCGGCGTCTTCGTCGTAGATGGCGAGCATGCGTTGTTCCACCAGCCGCGACAGGTCGCGCCAACCGCTCAGGGCATTGTGGTTGATGGGCGCTTGCAGGCACGCGCGGAACGCGGCGTGGACGTCGGCGGTCAGGGCTTCGAGCAAGGCCGGGACGCTGGCGAAAAAATGGTAGACGGAGGAGGGCGGAATCTCGGCGCGCTCGGCAACACTGTAGATCGACAGACTGCCCACGCCCTCGGCGGCCAGCAACGTGCGGGCGGCATCGAGTATCGAATCGATCCGGGCCTGGCTGCGGGCGCGGGGTTTGCGAATGGTGGCGGTGCGCGTCATTGAAGTCTCCTGCGGGGCAGCGGGCATTGTACGAGCAGGCATCTATGTTGTCTGCCAGGACGCCTTCGCGGGCAAGCCTCGCTCCTACAGGTCACATGTATCACCCTGTAGGAGCGAGCGGTGCGGCGATCCGACTTGCCCGCGATCCGCCGCAGGCGGCCATAAAAAAACGCCGCAAGCTGTAAGGCCGACGGCGTTGTTTTTTACTGCAACCGCTTACACGGTATGCAGGTACCAGTTGTACTCGAGGTCGGAGATGGAGTGTTCGAACTCCTCCAGCTCGCTCTCTTTACAGGCGACGAAGATATCGATGTATTTCGGATCGATGTACTTGGCCATGACTTCGCTGTCATCCAGCTCGCGCAATGCATCACGCAGGTTGTTCGGCAGGCTTTGTTCGTTCTGCTCGTAGGAGTTGCCTTCCACGGGTGCGCCCGGCTCGATCTTGTTGGTCAGGCCGTGGTGCACGCCCGCCAAAACCGAAGCCATCAACAGATACGGGTTGGCATCGGCGCCGGCCACACGGTGTTCGATGCGCACGGCATCGGAGGAGCCGGTTGGTACGCGGATCGCCACGGTGCGGTTATCCAGGCCCCAGCATGGCGAATTCGGCACGTAGAACTGTGCGCCGAAACGACGGTACGAGTTGACGTTCGGGCAGAGGAAAGCCATCTGCGCCGGCAGGGTCTCGAGCACACCGCCGATCGCGTGACGCAGTGCGGCGTTCTGCTCGGGATCCTCGCTGGCAAAAATGTTTTTGCCATCTTTATCAAGAATCGAGATGTGGACGTGCAGACCGTTACCCGCCTGGCCTGGGTAAGGCTTGGCCATGAAGGTGGTGTCCATCTCATGGTCGTAGGCGATGTTTTTGATCAGGCGCTTGAGCAGGACCGCGTAGTCGCAGGCCTTGATCGGGTCGGCCACGTGGTGCAGGTTCACTTCGAACTGCGCCGGGGCACTTTCCTTGACGATCGCGTCGGCAGGGATGCCTTGCTCTTTCGCACCTTCCAGAATGTCCTGGAGGCAGTCGACGTATTCGTCGAGGTCGTCGATCAGGTAGACCTGGGTCGAATGCGGGCGTTTGCCGGAGATCGGCGAGCGCGGCGGTTGCGGGCGACCGTTCACGTTTTCCTGGTCGATCAGGTAGAACTCCAGTTCGAACGCGGCGCAGATGGTCAGGCCCATCTCATCGAACTTGGTCACCACTTGACGCAGGACTTCGCGCGGGTCGGCGAAGAAAGGTTCACCTTCGAGTTCGTGCATGGTCATTAACAGTTGCGCGGTCGGGCGCTTCTGCCAGGGCTCATTGCACAGGGTGTCGGGGATTGGATAGCAGATTCGGTCAGCATCGCCGATGTCCAGGCCCAGACCGGTGCTTTCCACCGTCGAGCCATTGATATCCAGAGCAAATAGAGAGGCCGGCAGGTTGATGCCTTTCTCGTAAACCTTGTGGAGGCTGGTGCGTTCGATGCGCTTGCCACGCACCACACCATTCATATCCGCAATCAGAAGGTCAACGTACAGAACCTCAGGATGTTCCTTAAGGAACGCGTTCGCTTCGTTAAGCTGAACGGCACGCGGGGGTACCGACATGATGCAACACCTTTGTTGTTAAAAATATCAATCATTGATCTCTTCGGATTCCAGTCAACCCGAACGGCATGCCGAAGTCAAGCGAGGCCTTTTTTGCCCTAAAAAAGCACTCATGGGGCTTTTTTGAGGCACTTTGGGGCATTTTTTTGCCTTCAGTCGTCTTGGCGCCCGCGAGCTTGAGCGGGCCGTGTTGTATTTTTTACGGGGGTGTTGTGTAAAAAAATGAACAAGGCTAAGCTCGATTTAAACCCATAACAGCAATAATACCGGGGTGCTTGATGTCTCGCCTGCCGTTAATCGGCGTCACCGCCTGCTCAAAGCAGATCGGTCTGCATGCTTATCACATCAGTGGCGACAAATACGTTCGCGCCGTGGCTTCAGCTGCCAAGGGCCTGCCGTTGATTCTTCCATCCCTGGCGGATCTACTGGCGCCGTCCGATATTCTGGACGCTCTGGACGGCATTCTCTTTACAGGCTCTCCTTCCAATATAGAACCGTTTCACTATAAAGGCCCGGCCAGTGCGCCAGGGACTGCTCACGATTCTGCACGCGATGCCACCACTCTCCCGCTGATCCGCGCCGCTGTCGAGGCCGGCATTCCCGTGCTCGGCATCTGCCGCGGCTTCCAGGAAATGAATGTGGCATTCGGTGGCAGCCTGCATCAAAAAGTTCACGAAGCCGGTGCTTTCATGGATCACCGTGAAGACGACAGTCTGCCGCTGGAAGGGCAATACGCGCCAAGTCACCCGGTGCATGTCCAGGCGGGCGGCGTATTGGCCGGGCTGGGCCTGGCGAGCGAGATTCAAGTCAATTCTATTCATGGTCAGGGCGTTGACCGTCTGGCGCCGGGCCTTCGCGTAGAGGCTTTGGCCCCAGACGGTTTGATCGAAGCTGTCTCAGTCAATGGCGGCAAGGCTTTTGCTCTGGGAGTTCAATGGCATCCCGAATGGCAGGTAAGCTCTAACCCTGACTACCTTGCGATCTTTCAGGCATTTGGCGATGCCTGCCGCAAGCGCGCACTACAACGCGACGCCGATGCGTCAAACAACGCCTGACTTATAGAAGTCAGGAAACTCAGCCTAAGAGGCATTTATGAGTAACAACCTCGACCAGCTCACTGATTGGTTGAAAGACCACAAGATCACAGAAGTCGAATGCATGATTGGCGACCTGACCGGCATCACCCGGGGCAAGATCTCGCCGACCAACAAGTTCATTGCCGAAAAAGGCATGCGCCTGCCCGAAAGCGTTCTGTTGCAGACCGTCACCGGCGACTATGTCGAAGACGACATCTATTACGAACTGCTCGACCCGGCCGACATCGACATGATCTGTCGTCCCGACCATAACGCCGTATTTCTGGTGCCCTGGGCCATCGAGCCCACCGCACAGGTGATCCACGACACCTATGACAAGCAGGGCAACCCGATTGAGTTGTCACCGCGCAACGTGCTCAAGAAAGTCCTGAAACTCTATGCCGACAAGGGCTGGCAGCCGATTGTGGCGCCGGAAATGGAGTTTTACCTGACCAAGCGCTGCGAAGACCCGGACTTCCCGTTGCAACCGCCGGTTGGCCGTTCCGGTCGTCCGGAAACCGGTCGCCAGTCCTTCTCCATTGAAGCGGCGAACGAATTCGACCCGTTGTTCGAAGATGTCTATGACTGGTGCGAATTGCAGGAATTGGACCTCGATACGCTGATCCACGAGGACGGCACCGCTCAGATGGAAATCAACTTCCGTCATGGCGATGCCTTATCCCTGGCCGACCAGATTCTGGTGTTCAAGCGCACCATGCGCGAAGCCGCGCTCAAGCACAACGTGGCCGCCACCTTCATGGCCAAACCCATGACCGGTGAGCCGGGCAGTGCGATGCACCTGCACCAGAGCATCGTCGACATCGAGACGGGCAAGAGCGTCTTCTCCAATGAAGACGGGACCATGAGCCAGCTGTTTCTGAACCACATCGGCGGTCTGCAGAAATTCATTCCTGAATTGCTGCCGCTGTTTGCGCCGAACGTGAACTCGTTCCGCCGCTTCCTGCCGGACACGTCTGCACCGGTGAACGTGGAGTGGGGCGAAGAGAATCGCACCGTGGGCCTGCGAGTGCCGGATGCCGGGCCGCAAAACCGTCGGGTGGAAAACCGCCTGCCGGGCGCCGATGCCAACCCGTACCTGGCGATTGCCGCGAGCCTGCTCTGCGGTTACATCGGCATGGTCGAAGGCCTCAACCCGAGCGCGCCGGTAGTGGGTCGTGGCTATGAACGCCGCAACCTGCGCCTGCCGCTGACCATCGAAGACGCACTGGAACGCATGGAAAACAGCGCGACTATCGAGAAATACCTGGGCAAGAAATTCATCACTGGCTACGTCGCGGTCAAGCGGGCCGAGCATGAAAACTTCAAGCGCGTGATCAGTTCGTGGGAGCGGGAATTCCTGCTCTTCGCCGTCTGATGCGCCGGGCGCGATGGATCCTCATCGCGCTGTCACCGGAATCCAAGGAGAATTCGCATGACCAGCAACAACCCGCAAACCCGTGAATGGCAAGCCCTGAGCAGTGATCACCACCTGGCCCCGTTCAGCGATTTCAAGCAGCTGAAAGAGAAAGGCCCGCGCATCATCACCAACGCCAAGGGCGTGTACCTCTGGGACAGCGAAGGCAACAAGATCCTCGACGGCATGGCCGGCCTGTGGTGCGTCGCGATCGGTTACGGTCGCGATGAACTGGCCGACGCCGCCAGCAAGCAGATGCGCGAACTGCCTTATTACAACCTGTTCTTCCAGACCGCTCACCCACCGGTGCTGGAGCTGGCCAAAGCCATCGCCGACATCGCGCCGCAAGGCATGAACCACGTGTTCTTCACCGGCTCCGGCTCCGAAGGCAACGACACCATGCTGCGTATGGTCCGCCACTACTGGGCGATCAAGGGCCAGCCGAAGAAGAAAGTCATCATCAGCCGCAAGAACGGTTATCACGGTTCCACCGTGGCCGGCGCGAGCCTGGGTGGCATGACGTATATGCACGAGCAGGGCGACTTGCCGATTCCGGGTATCGTCCACATCGCCCAGCCGTACTGGTTCGGCGAAGGCGGTGACATGACCCCGAACGAGTTCGGTATCTGGGCGGCCAATCAGCTGGAAGAGAAGATTCTGGAGGTCGGCGTCGACAACGTCGGTGCCTTTATCGCCGAGCCGATCCAGGGCGCTGGCGGCGTGATCATTCCGCCAGACAGCTACTGGCCGCGCATCAAGGAAATCCTCGCCAAGTACGACATTCTGTTCGTGGCCGATGAAGTCATCTGCGGTTTCGGCCGTACCGGCGAGTGGTTCGGCAGCGATTACTACGACCTCAAACCCGACATGATGACCATCGCCAAGGGCCTGACATCCGGCTACATCCCGATGGGTGGCCTGATCGTGCGTGACGAAGTGGTCGACGTGCTCAATGAGGGTGGCGATTTCAACCACGGTTTCACCTATTCCGGGCACCCGGTGGCCGCTGCAGTGGCGCTGGAAAACATCCGCATCCTGCGCGAAGAAAAAATTATCGAGCGCGTTCATGCAGAAACGGCACCCTATTTGCAAAAGCGTCTACGGGAACTGAGCGATCACCCGTTGGTGGGGGAAGTGCGTGGGGTCGGTCTGTTGGGGGCCATCGAACTGGTTCAGGACAAGGCCACCCGTAAACGTTACGAAGGCAAGGGCGTTGGCATGATTTGCCGCACCTTCTGCTTCGACAACGGCCTGATCATGCGCGCGGTGGGCGACACCATGATCATTGCTCCGCCACTGGTGATTACACCGGCTGAAATCGATGAGCTGGTAACAAAAGCACGCAAGTGCCTGGACCTGACCCTGAGTGCGTTACAGGGCTAAGTGCTAGGCTCTGAGCGAGGTGCGAAGTGTGCACTTCGCTCAGTGCAAACAAAGGATGGGGCTTTCCTTGAAAGCCTGCCTTGGATCTTGCCAGACTAACGGTTGTTCGGATGCCCAGTAACAGGCCGCTGAGCACGTGGTTAAAAAGAAAAATTGGAGCATTACCCATGAAGGCATTAGGTATGAAGATAGCTGGCAAGACCCTCCTCGCCATGTCCCTGATGGGCGTGATGGCGGGCGCCGTTCAGGCTGACGATAAAGTGTTGCACGTATACAACTGGTCCGATTACATCGCACCGGACACCATCGCGAACTTCGAGAAAGAGTCCGGGATCAAGGTGGTGTACGACGTTTTCGACAGCAACGAAACCCTGGAGGCCAAGTTGCTGGCAGGCAAGTCCGGCTACGACGTCGTCGTGCCGTCGAACAACTTTCTTGCCAAGCAAATCAAGGCCGGGGTTTATCGGGAGCTGGACAAGTCCAAGCTGTCCAACTACGGCAACCTGAACAAGTCGCTGCTTAAAGCGGTTTCCGTCAGCGACCCGGACAACAAACATGCCTTCCCTTACATGTGGGGCTCGATCGGTATCGGTTACAACCCCGAGAAGGTCAAGGCCGCGCTGGGCGTCGACACAATCGATTCCTGGGACACCCTGTTCAAGCCCGAGAACATCGCCAAGCTCAAGGGCTGCGGTGTGAGCTTCCTCGATTCGCCTACCGAAATGCTGCCGGTCGCCCTGCATTACCTGGGTCTGCCAACCGACAGCCAGAAGAAGGAAGACATCAAGAAAGCCGAAGAGCTGTTCCTCAAGATCCGTCCTTCTGTGACCTACTTCCACTCGTCCAAGTACATCTCGGACCTGGCCAACGGCAACATCTGCGTAGCCGTTGGTTATTCGGGTGACGTGCAGCAAGCCAAATCCCGTGCCGCCGAAGCCGGGGACAAGGTGAAAGTCAGCTACGCCATTCCTAAAGAAGGCGCGGGCAGCTTCTACGACATGGTCGCTATCCCCAAGGATGCGGAAAACGTCGAGGGTGCCTACAAGTTCATGAACTACCTGCTGCAGCCAAAAGTGATGGCTGATATCACCAACGCCGTGCGTTTCCCTAACGGTAACGCCGAAGCAACCCAGTACGTGAGCAAGGACATCACTTCGGACCCGGGCATCTATCCGACTCCCGACGTGCAGGCCAAGTTGTATGCGATCGCTGATTTGCCAGCCGCAACTCAACGTGACCTGACCCGCAGCTGGACCAAGATCAAATCCGGTAAATAAGCCGATTTGAGGCAACCCCCTGTTGCCGTCGTCTGCGCGATGGCGGCAACAGGAATAATTAAATGACAGAAAGTTTTGCTGGAACGGTTTTTCGAGGGTAAGTTGCGCGCCGGTTTTGTTGCCAGGCAGCCATGGCTGTCATGTAGCGCGGGGCAACTTGGGCCCAACTCATTTTAGAGGACCTGCACTTGCCTATTTTTTCTTTGTTGCGCAATGCCCTGTTGGTCGGCGCCGGGCTGACACTTGCCGTCAGTGTTCAGGCTGCCAGCACGGTGCATGTTTATAATTGGTCGGACTATATCGGTGAAACCACCCTGGTCGACTTCCAGAAAGAAACCGGCATCAAGCCGGTGTATGACGTATTCGATTCCAACGAAACCCTGGAAGGCAAGTTGTTGGCCGGGCGTACCGGTTATGACGTGGTCGTGCCGTCCAACCACTTTCTTGGCAAGCAGATCAAGGCCGGCGCTTTCCAGAAGCTCGACAAGTCGAAGCTGACCAACTATTCCAATCTCGATCCGGTGCTGCTCAAGCGCCTGGAGCAGAACGATCCGGGCAACCAGTACGCCGTGCCGTATCTGTGGGGCACCAACGGCATCGGTTACAACGTCGACAAGGTCAAGGCGGTGCTGGGCCTCGACAAGATCGATTCCTGGGATGTGGTGTTCGAGCCGCAGAACATCAAGAAACTGCACAGCTGTGGCGTGGCGTTCCTCGACTCCGCCGATGAAATGATGCCGACGGTCCTCAACTACATGGGCCTGAACGCCAACAGCACCAACCCTGAAGACTACAAAAAGGCTGAAGCCAAGTTGCTGGCGGTACGGCCTTACGTGACGTACTTCCACTCATCCAAATACATCGCAGACCTGGCCAATGGTGACATCTGCGTGGCGATCGGTTTCTCCGGCGATATGTTCCAGGCCAAGGCCCGCGCGGCTGAAGCCGGCAAAGGCATGAACATCGCCTACGCGATTCCGAAAGAGGGCGGTGCGCTCTGGTTCGACATGCTGGCGATCCCCAAGGATGCCGCCAACGCCAAGGAAGCCCATGCCTTCATCAACTATTTGCTCAAACCCGAGGTGATCGCCCAGGTCAGCGATTCCGTAGGCTACGCCAACCCGAACCCCGGGTCGGACAAACTGATGGAACAGTCCATACGCACCGACGCATCGGTCTATCCACCGCAAGCGGTCCTCGACAAGACGTACGTATCCATCGAGTTGCCACCGAACATTCAACGTTTGATGACGCGCAGCTGGACCAAGGTCAAGTCGGGCAAATAGCTTCAAACTATCCAGGTTCGCCACGTTGAGCGAACTGCAAATTCTGTTGGGAGTTTCGTAAATGGCAGTTGCCTCCGGCGCCTATAAGAAAGCCCTCGAGGGCGACCAGACACCTAAACAGGTGTTGGTCAAAATCGACCGGGTCACCAAAAAGTTCGACGAGACGATTGCCGTGGACGACGTGTCCCTGGAAATCAAGAAAGGCGAAATCTTCGCCTTGCTCGGTGGCTCGGGTTCGGGCAAGTCCACCTTGCTGCGGATGCTGGCAGGTTTCGAACGGCCCACGGAGGGGCGCATTTACCTTGATGGCGTCGACATTACGGAGATGCCGCCGTACGAACGGCCGATCAACATGATGTTCCAGTCCTACGCCTTGTTCCCGCACATGACGGTGGCGCAGAACATCGCCTTCGGTCTCAAGCAGGACAAGATCCCGTCGGCTGAAGTCGATGCTCGTGTGGCCGAGATGCTCAAGCTGGTGCAGATGAGCGAGTATGCCAAGCGCAAGCCGCATCAATTGTCCGGTGGTCAGCGTCAGCGTGTGGCCCTGGCGCGTTCGTTGGCCAAGCGACCGAAGCTGTTGCTGCTCGACGAACCGATGGGCGCGCTGGACAAGAAGCTGCGCTCGCAAATGCAGCTGGAACTGGTCGAGATCATCGAGCGGGTTGGTGTGACCTGCGTGATGGTGACCCACGACCAGGAAGAGGCCATGACCATGGCCGAGCGCATCGCGATCATGCACCTGGGCTGGATCGCCCAGATCGGCAGCCCGATCGACATTTACGAAACCCCGACCAGCCGTCTGGTCTGCGAATTCATCGGTAACGTCAACATCTTCGAAGGCGAAGTGATCGACGACGCCGAAGGCCACGCGACCATCACTTGCAAGGATCTGGACCGGCAGATTTATGTGGGCCACGGTATCAGCACTTCGGTGCAGGACAAGTCCGTCACCTACGCGATCCGTCCGGAAAAACTGCTGGTAACGCCGACCATGCCGACCTGCGAGTACAACTGGTCCAGTGGCAAGGTGCATGACATCGCCTACCTCGGTGGTCACTCGGTGTTCTACGTCGAGCTGCCAAGCGGCAAGATCGTCCAGTCCTTTGTGGCCAACGCCGAGCGCCGTGGCCAGCGGCCGACCTGGGGTGATCAGGTTTACGTGTATTGGGAAGACGACAGCGGCGTGGTACTTCGCTCATGAACATGCGCAAGCTCAAACGCCGCCTCAATCGAATAATTCCCGGTGGCCGTCAGCTGGTCATCGGGGTTCCGTTCATCTGGCTGTTCCTGTTCTTCATGTTGCCGTTCTTCATCGTCCTGAAGATCAGCTTCGCCGAAGCAGACGTGGCCATACCGCCGTACACCGAGATCTATAGCTTCATCGACCAGAAGCTCCAGGTGCTGCTTAACCTGGGCAACTACGCGATGCTCGGTGACGATGAGTTGTACATCGCCGCTTACCTCGGCTCGCTGAAGATGGCGCTGTTCAGCACCGTCCTCTGCCTGCTGATCGGCTACCCGATGGCCTACGCCATCGCCAGTGCACGCAAAGAGCTGCAAACGGTGCTGGTGCTGCTGATCATGATGCCGACCTGGACCGCGATCCTGATCCGCGTGTATGCGTGGATGGGCATCCTCAGCAACAACGGCCTGCTCAATGGTTTCCTGATGAGCATGGGCTGGATCGACGAACCGCTGCAGATCCTCAACACCAACCTGGCCGTGTACATCGGCGTGGTGTATTCGTACCTGCCATTCATGATCCTGCCGCTCTACGCCAACCTGGTCAAACACGACACCAGCCTGTTGGAAGCCGCATCGGACCTCGGTTCGAGCACCTTCAACAGTTTCTGGAAGATCACCGTGCCGCTGTCGAAAAACGGCATCATTGCCGGCTGCATGTTGGTGTTCATCCCGGTGGTGGGGGAGTTCGTGATCCCGGAACTGCTCGGCGGGCCGGAAACCCTGATGATCGGTAAAGTGCTCTGGCAAGAGTTCTTCAACAACCGTGACTGGCCGGTGGCGTCTGCCCTGGCGGTGGTGATGCTGGCGATCCTGATTGTGCCGATCATCCTGTTCAACCGCAGTCAGGCCAAGGAAATGGAGGGTAAAGAATGAAGCGCTTCCGTTTCTCGAACCTGATGCTGGTGCTGGGTTTGCTGTTCATCTACGCGCCGATGCTGATCCTGGTGCTCTACTCGTTCAACGCCTCGAAACTGGTGACGGTGTGGGGTGGCTGGTCGATCAAGTGGTACGTGGGGTTGCTGGACAACACCCAATTGATGGGCTCGGTGCTGCGCTCGCTGGAAATCGCCTGCTACACGGCGATTGCAGCGGTGGCACTGGGAACGCTGGCGGCGTTCGTGCTGACCCGCATCACCCACTTCAAGGGCCGCACGCTGTTCGGTGGCCTGGTGACCGCGCCGTTGGTGATGCCCGAAGTGATCACCGGTCTGTCGTTGTTGCTGCTGTTCGTGGCCATGGCGCAGATGATCGGTTGGCCGCAGGAGCGCGGCATCATCACCATCTGGATCGCCCACACCACGTTCTGTGCGGCCTATGTGGCGGTGGTGGTGTCGGCTCGCTTGCGTGAGTTGGACCTGTCCATCGAAGAGGCAGCCATGGACCTGGGTGCGCGGCCGTGGAAGGTGTTCTTCCTGATCACCATTCCGATGATTGCACCGTCGCTGGCAGCGGGCGGGATGATGTCGTTTGCCCTGTCCCTCGATGACCTGGTGCTGGCGAGCTTCGTGTCGGGCCCGGGTTCCACGACCTTGCCGATGGAAGTGTTCTCGGCGGTGCGCCTGGGCGTGAAACCCGAGATCAACGCCGTGGCCAGCCTGATTCTGCTGGCGGTGTCGCTGGTGACGTTCCTGGTCTGGTTCTTCAGCCGTCGTGCCGAAGAGATTCGCAAGCGTGCGATTCAGCAGGCCATCGAGGAAGGCGCCGCCGACTCCTGGAAACAACCGGACGTGCGCCGGGCGCGGGCGCCGGAAGCGGCTTGAGCTAGATGTTGGGTTGACCACCGTTGCGTGGCCAACCCAAATCCCTGTGGGAGCGAGCCTGCTCGCGATAGCATCACCTCGGTCTCTTGGTTGCACCGAGTTGCCTGCATCGCGAGCAGGCTCGCTCCCACATAGGGTCAAGCGACCCACGGTGACTTGCGGATAATCTCGACGAAGTTCATCGGTTTGAACCCTGGCTCGCTGTCCACCAGCACATCCGCGTTCACGGTGCCAAACGTGCTGTCCGGTTTATGTTTGAAGCCATTGGCGAACGCACACAGAATGCACTCCTTGAACCCTTCACCCCGTGGATGCGCATGCACCACCGCTTCACGCTGCACGGTGGAAAACGCCGCGTAGTCGATGCCCAGCACATCCATCTCGACGCCGGCCGTCACCAGCGCCACGTTGGGACTCAGATGTTGTGGCACGCCCGGTGTGGTGTGCAGGGCAATCGACAGCCACACCTGTTCGATATCGTCGTCAGACAAACCGTAGGGTTTGAGGAACGCTTTGGCTGCGTTGGCACTGTCGACTTCGAATCGCTCATCATCGCTGCGATGACCTTCCATCAAGCCCAGATCATGGAACATCGCGCCGACGTACAGCAGCTCCGGGTCGTAGGCCAATTGCTTGCGCTCACCGCTCAAGGCGCCGAACAGAAACACCCGGCGTGAATGGTGATACAGAAGGTCGGACTCGACGTCGCGAATGTATTCAGTGGTGGCTCTGGCCAATGCGCTGTCGGGGATTTTGATACCGGCGATGATGCTGATCATGGTGCTGTCCTCATGGGGAAACGCCGTGGCGGCGCTGATGGGTTCAGTCTGTCCATGCAGCCGAAACCGGACAATCGATCCATGGCTGCGATCCCGGCCAATGAGCAGGCATATCGCGCCAACCTCGCTTGTTGGGCTTGGATTGGCTAGGGTTGATGGTGATCAGCCAGAAAAGATCGCAGCCTTCGGCAGTGCCTACAGGTGTACGCAATTCCATGTAGGCGCTGCCGAAGGCTGCGATCTTTTCAATTTGAAGGTGAACTTGAACCATGCACAAAACCGTCGCCATCGTCATTTTCCCAGGCGTCCAGTCACTGGACGTCACGGGCCCCATGGATGTGTTCTCCGAAGCCAATCGT
>NZ_JAHBDQ010000072.1 GCF_019956555.1 Pseudomonas sp. A-RE-19
GTCCCCAAAATGATGGCGTTAATGGGCTGAAAAGCCTTTTTTCGTCTGCTTCCCGCACAAAAGCAAACGCCCCGAACAAGTCGGGGCGTTTGCTTGATCCGCTAATATTGCGTTTTCACACAGTCTGGAAGGCTGCGATCTTTTGATCTTGATCTTGATCTTCTCGGTGCCGCTGAAGATCAAAAGATCGCAGCCTTCGGCAGCTCCTACAGGGTGATGCATTCCAAATCCAGGAGTTGGCGAAGCCTTAAAGCCCGACATCCCACTCCGGTTCTTCCGGAAACCTCAACACCAGAAAATCAAGCATGCTGCGCAACGCCGCCGGCATGTGTTTGCGTGAGGCATACACCGCGTAGATATTCATCTGCCGGGGCTCGGCCTGGGGCAGCAGGCGGATCAGTTCGCCGCTGTGGATATGCACGCCGGCCTGGTAACTGGGCAGCATCGCCACGCCGGCCCCGGCCATCGTCGCGCGCAACAGCGTGCTGGCTTCGTTGGCGCTGATGTTGCCCTGCACCGGCACCGAGACGGGCTCGCCGTCCTGTTCGAAATGCCAGAGGCTTTTGCCGAAATAGGAGTGGGTCAGACAATTGTGCAGGCTCAGGTCCTCGACCCGTTGCGGCGTCGGGTGTTCGCGCAGGTAAGCGGGGGAGGCGCAGATCACCGAGCGGCAGACCGTCAGGCGCCGGGCGATCAGGTTCGGGTCCAGGTCATTGCTGGTGCGGATGGCCAGATCGATGCGTTCGTCCACCAGGTTCACCGTGCGGTCGAGCATTTGCATGTCGATGCTGACGCCGGGGTAACGTTTGACGTAAGCCGCCATGGCGTCCGCCAGTTGCGCCTGGCCGAACGAGGTGCTGACGCTGATCCGCAGCAGGCCTCGCGGAGCGTCGTCCGGTTCGCTGACGGCGGCTTGCATGTCGGTGGACAAATCGAGCATCTGCCGACAGCGGGGCAGGATCTCGCTGCCGGCGGCGGTCAGGCTCAATTTGCGCGTGGTGCGGTGCATCAGGCGCGCGCCGACCCAATCCTCCAGCTCCGCCAGATAGCGCGAAACCACTGGCCGTGACAGGTCCAGGTGATCGGCGGCGGCCGATTGACTGCCCAGGTCCACCACCGTAACGAACACCCGCATTGCTTGTAGACGATCCATGATTTGCCCGCTTTCAGAAACAAACTATGTTCAAGCATCGCATTTTTTGTATCGAACCAGGCAACTAAGCTCTGTCCCCTGTAGGAGCTGACGAGTGAAACGAGGCTGCGATCTTTTGATCTTGCCTTTAAAAGCAACGTCACAAGATCGCAGCCTCGTTTCACTCATCAGCTCCTACAGAGCCATTGGCCAATCCTGGCCTTCGACAACGGAGCAACAGATGATCGGCTTCACTTCACTCAAACGCATTCTTCTGGCAACCGCCACGCTCGGTTTCGCGGCCCATGCCGCTGCGGCGTCCACCCTGACGCTGGACGTCTACAACCCAGGCACCAACGCGATCTTCCCGGTGACCTCGGTGCTGGTCAGCGGCGAGAAAGAAGCAATTCTGGTGGACGCGCAATTCGGCAAAGCCCAGGCCGAGCAGGTGGTGGAAAAAATCCGCGCCAGCGGCAAGCAACTGACCACCATCTACATCAGCCACGGTGACCCGGATTACTACTTCGGCCTCGACACCGTGACCAAAGCATTCCCGAAAGCCAAGGTGCTGGCCTCGCAACCGACCGTCGATCACATCAAAAAAACCGTCGACGGCAAACTGGCGTTCTGGGGTCCGAAAATGGGCGCCGACGTGCCGAACAAAACCATCGTGCCGCACGTACTCAAGGGCGACAGCCTGATGCTGGAAGGGCAGAAATTGCAGGTGATCGGCCTGGACGGCCAGCAGCCGGATCGCAGCTTTGTGTGGATCCCGTCGATCAAGGCTGTGGTCGGTGGGGTGGTCGTGGCCGAAAACATTCATGTGTGGATGGCCGACACCCAGACCCCGCAATCCCATGCCGATTGGCTGACGACCCTGCATGCGATCGAAACGCTGAAACCGAACACCATCGTGCCGGGTCACTACCTCGGTGAGAGCGCTCGTTCTCTGGCGGCGGTGCAGTTCACCGCCGATTACATCAAGGCTTTCGACGAAGAAACCGCCAAGGCGAAAGACGCCGCCGAGCTGATCGACGCAATGAAAAAACGCTACCCGACCCTGGGCGAAGAAAGCTCGCTGGAGCTGAGCGCCAAAGTCGCCAAGGGCGAGATGAAGTGGTAATCCGCTGAGACTTTGTGGCGAGGGTGTGACGACGCAGAACCTGTAGGAGCGAGGCTTGCCCGCGAAGAATGCACCGCGGTCTTTCAGGTATTACGCGTCATCGTTCTTCGCGGGCAAGCCTCGCTCCTACAGGTTCTGCGTCGTCCCCCCTCACCACATAAAAGCCCTGAGTCACACCTATACAGATTCACCCAAACCAATTGGAGAACGTCATGAGCAAAATCGCAATCATCGGTGCCACCGGTCGTGCCGGTAGCCAACTGTTGGAAGAAGCCCTGCGTCGCGGTCACAGCGTCACTGCCATCGCTCGCGACACCTCGAAAATCGCCCAGCGTGCCGGGGTCGTGAGCGAAAACGTGGACGTGCTCGACGCTGCTGCATTGCAAACCGCCGTGGCCGGGCATGATGCGGTGATCAGCGCGGCGCACTTCTCCACCATCCCCGCCAGCGCGATCATCGAGCCGGTGAAGAAGGCCGGGGTCAAACGTCTGCTGGTGGTGGGCGGTGCCGGTTCGCTGTTGTTGCCGGGTGGTACTCGAGTGATCGACAGTGAAGGTTTTCCGCAGGAGTACAAGGCCGAGGCCAGCGCCGGTGCCGAATTCCTGAATACCTTGCGTCAGGAAAAGGACCTGGACTGGACCTTCCTGTCGCCGTCGGCGGAGTTCGTCGAAGGTGAGCGCACCAGCACGTTTCGAATCGGCAAGGATGACTTGCTGGTAAGTGCAGAGGGCCGCAGCTGGATTACCTTTGCTGACTTCGCGATTGCACTGATCGATGAGGTGGAAGCACCGAAGCATTCGCGGCAGCGGTTTACTGTCGGGTATTGATCCTCGAAACACCGCGCACCTATGTTTGGCGTAGGAGCTGCCGAAGGCTGCGATCTTTTGATCTTTTGATCTATGACTTTCGGCGACTTTGAAGGCGTTAAAGATCAAAAGATCGCAGCCTTCGGCAGCTCCTACAGGGTTTCAGCGACTCTGCGCCTGCTCCACCAGCCACCCCATCAATTCGCGCAATTTCGGCGAAGGCGCCGGTTTCTCGGGGAACACCAGGTAATACGCCAACCCGGTTTTCACCTTCAATTCAAAGGGCATGACCAGCCGCCCGGCACTCAGGTCATCGCCGATCAACGACCAATCGCCAATCGCCACGCCCGTCCCCTGGGACGCCATCGACATCGCCAGGTCCAGGGTTTCGAAATGCTGACCTTTGCCGACATTGCTCAGCCGAATATCCGCGGCCTTCAGCCAGGCGTTCCAGTCCCGTTCATCGCGGGTGGGGTGCAGCAACAAGTGCTGTTGCAGATCGGCCGGAGTCTGCAAAGCCGTCGGCCCTTCAAGCATCGGTCGGGAACACACGGGGGTCAGTTGCTCATCGAACAGATGCCGGGAGGCCAGTGAGCTGTCCGGCGGCGCGCCGTACATCACCGCGGCATCGAACTGCTCGCGATGGAAGTCCACGCCGTGTTTCACCGTGGTGGTCAATTCCACCGGTACATCCGGCCGTTCCCTTTGCCACTGCAACAGGCGTGGCAACAGCCAGCGCATCACGCAGGTCGGTGCTTTCAGTTGCAGGGTTTCGCGCTTCTCGCCGATGTGCTCCACCGCCTCATCGATCAGGCCGAAAATCTGCTGCACCCGTGGCAACCACTCCCGTCCTTCGGCGGTCAGGCTCAAGCCCCGTGCCTGGCGAATGAACAGCTCATAACCCAGATGATCTTCCAGCCCGGCGATCTGCCGGCTCACCGCGCCTTGGGTGATGTGCAGCTGTTCGGCGGCCCGGGTGAAGTTGCAGCACTGCGCGGTGATCAGAAAAGTGTGCAGCGCCGGCAGGGGAGGCAATCGTTTCATTGGGATCCAAGGTATGACGTGAGGACATGGCTAGTATGACTTTTTATCCATTGTTGCGGCTACGTGTCGCCCGTTCCAATGAGGCCATCCCTGGACCTGCCAACCCATCATAAACACTGCGCAGGCCCGGCGTCTCAAACGAACAAAAAGGGCAAAGACATGGCGACGTGCGGCGAAGTATTGGTCAAGTTACTCGAAGGTTACGGGGTCGAGCAGGTGTTCGGCATCCCCGGGGTTCACACCGTGGAACTGTATCGCGGGCTGGCCCGTTCGAGCATCAACCACGTTACGCCGCGTCACGAACAGGGTGCCGGTTTCATGGCTGACGGTTATGCGCGCATCAGCGGCAAACCGGGTGTGTGCTTCATCATCACCGGCCCCGGCATGACCAACATCACCACCGCCATGGGCCAGGCTTACGCCGACTCGATCCCGATGCTGGTGATCTCCAGCGTGCAATCGCGCAGCCAATTGGGCGGCGGGCGCGGCAAGCTGCATGAGCTGCCGAACCAGAGTGCACTGGTCGGCGGCGTGGCGGCGTTCTCCCACACCTTGATGTCGGCGGCTGAATTGCCGGGCGTGTTGGCCCGCGCCTTCGCCCTGTTCCAGGCCGGGCGTCCGCGTCCGGTGCACATCGAAATCCCGTTGGACGTGCTGGTCGAAGAGGCCGATGACTTGCTCGCCAGCGTGCCGGTGCATATCGACCGTGCCGGTGCCTCGCCAAGCGCAATCAGCCGCATGATCGAACTGCTGGCCGGTGCCAAACGCCCATTGATTCTCGCCGGTGGCGGTGCCATCGATGCCGCGGCCGAGCTGACGGAACTGGCCGAACTACTGGATGCGCCCGTGGCCCTGACCATCAATGCCAAGGGCATGCTCGCCTCGAGCCACCCGCTGTTGATCGGTTCAACCCAAAGCCTGGTAGCCACCCGCGCGCTGGTCGCCGAGGCCGACGTGGTACTGGCCATCGGCACCGAACTGGCCGAAACCGATTACGACATCACCTTCGCCGGCGGCTTCGAAATCCCCGGCGTATTGCTGCGCGTGGACATCGACCCCGACCAGACCGTGCGCAATTATCCGCCGCAGGTCGCGTTGGTGGCCGACTCGCGCAACGCCGCTCAGGCCTTGCTGAGTGCGCTGTCCCACAAGTCGCTGGCCGAGCGTCGCAACGATTGGGGCCAGGTGCGTGCTGCACGATTGCGCGATGAATTGGCCGCGTCCTGGGACGTCCCGACACTGGCCCAGACCCGTTTCCTGGAAACCGTTTTGCACGAATTGCCGAACGCGGTGTTCGTCGGCGATTCGACCCAACCGGTGTACACCGGCAACCTCACGTTCAACCCGGAACGACCGCGTCGCTGGTTCAACTCGTCCACCGGTTACGGCACGCTCGGCTATGCGTTGCCAGCGGCGATTGGCGCCTGGCTGGGTGGTCGCGTCGAAGGCGGCACCCGCCCTCCGGTGGTGTGCCTGATCGGCGACGGTGGTCTGCAATTTACCCTGCCGGAACTGGCCAGCGCGGTGGAAGCATGCACCCCGGTGATCGTCCTGTTGTGGAATAACCAGGGCTACGAAGAGATCAAGAAATACATGGTCAACCGCGCCATCGAGCCGGTGGGCGTGGACATCTACACCCCGGATTTCATCGGTGTCGCCAAGGCGCTGGGTTGCGCAGCGGAGGCGGTCAACGGTGTCGAAGCACTGCGCAATGCATTGCGTCTGGCCACCGATCGCCAGGGCCCGACCCTGATTGAAATCGACCAGACTTCGTGGATGAAGGCGGTGTCGAAATGACTTTTCGCATGACGTTCCCAACGGCACTGGACGGCCTGTACATCGATGGTCAATGGTCGGCCGGCGACGAACATCTGCGCGTGATCAACCCGGCGACGGAAGCGCTGCTGACAACCGTTAACGGCGGCGATGAACGCGCGGTCGATCAGGCCGTCACGGCGGCGACCAAGGCTTTCAAGGAATGGTCAAAAACCACGGGCGCCGAACGCGGGGTGATCCTGCGCAGAATCGCCGCTGGCGTGCAGGCCGGTCGTGAACAGCTGATGAAATTGCAGTCGAGCAACAACGGCAAACCGCTGTTCGAAGCGGCCATTGATGTCGACGACGTGATCGCCACCTTCGAGTATTACGCCGAACTGGCCGAAGGCCTGGACGCCAAGCAGGACAGCGCCGTGGCGTTGCCGAGCGACGATTTCAGCGCCCGTTTGCGTCGCGAACCGTGCGGTGTGGTGGGGCTGATCGTGCCGTGGAATTTCCCCATGGTCACCACCGCCTGGAAACTTGCTCCGGCCCTGGCCGCCGGTTGCTGCGTGGTGCTTAAACCGTCTGAAGTGACGCCGCTGCCGGAGCTGGAACTGGCGACAATCATCGCCGAAGCAGGCCTGCCAAGCGGCGTGTTCAACCTGGTCTGCGGCACCGGCCTGGCCGTCGGCGCGCCGTTGTCGGCTGACCCGCGCATCGCCAAAATCTCCTTCACCGGCAGCAATGCGGTGGGTGTGCAGGTCATGCAGCGAGCGGCAGAAACCGTGAAGGGCGTGAGCCTGGAACTGGGCGGTAAATCTTCGCTGCTGGTGCTCGCCGATGCCGACATCGAGCTGGCCGTAGAAGTGGCCTGTGGCGGCGGTTTCTTCAACGCCGGGCAGATGTGTTCCGCCACCAGTCGCGTGCTGGTCGCCGATGAACTGGCGCAAACATTTGTCGCGCGATTGAAGGCGCGCGCCGAAACCATTCGTGTGGCCGACCCGTTCGACCCCAACGTGGAAATGGGCGCACTGGTCAATCAGGCGCAATACCAGCGTGTGCTGGGCCACATCGATCGTGGTTTGAGTGCCGGCGCGAAGTTGATCTGTGGCGGCAATCGCCCGGCGGACTTGCCTCGTGGCTATTTTTTGCAGCCGACCATTTTCATCGACGTGCCCCTCGACAGTGCGCTGTGGTGCGAAGAGATTTTTGGCCCGGTGATCTGCGTGCGCAGTTTTACCTCTGAAGCCGAGGCGATTGCCTTGGCCAACGACAGCCCGTTCGGTCTGGTGGCCAGCGTGGTCACGGGCGACGCCGAAGCGGCTGATCGGGTCGCCAATGCTTTGCAGGCGGGGCTTGTGTGGATCAACGCGCCGCAAGTGATCTTCCCGCAGACCGCCTGGGGTGGCTACAAACAGAGCAGCATCGGCCGCGAATTGGGGCCATGGGGTTTGCAGGCTTTCCAGGAAATCAAACACGTGATTCGGGCCGTCTGAGGGCACGAAAAAAGGCCGCGCATGCCTCGTGATGAGGCATGCGTCAGCGTCATGGCTTCAATGAGTTTTTATCGATAGTCAGGTGTTTTGCACGACCTCAGGATGAAGCTGTCGGCACCGCTCTTGCCCTTTGAAACCGGGGGCTTGAAGCTGATCTGACCGCGCGGATGCAAGGGTTGCGACCCACCTCATACTTAAAAAAACAAAGGGAGTCCTTCATGGGCGAGCACGATCTGAACAGACGTCAATTCATCAAAACCGTGGGCGTAGCTTCGGTTGCAGCGGCGGCCATGAGCATGCCGTTCATCAAGGCCAATGCCAGCGATACACGCTTTCAGGGCAAGACCCTGCGCTTGCTGACCTGGTCCGATGACACCGGCCTTGCGGCACTGCGCAACATCGCCGCGACCTTCGAAGACAAGTACGGCTGCAAGGTCATCGCTGACCGCACCGGCAGCACCTCGGAAATGGTCGCCAAGCTCAAGGCCGGTGGTGATCGTCCGCAGTACGACATCATCACTCTGGCCGGCGTCGGCGCCGAAGGTCTGGCCGCCACCAACCTGTTGGAAAAACCCGATCTGAACCGCATCCCGAACCTGGTGGACGTGCCGGAGAAATACCGCACTGGCGCCAACGGTCACGGTATCGGTTACCTGCTCTGGTGCAACAGCCTGGTCTATAGCACCCGCACCCAGAAAGAAGCACCCGACAGTTACGCATCGCTGTGGGACGCTGAGGCAGCGCCGAATATCTTCCTGCCGCCGCCGAACTGGACCGAGGCCATGGACCTGATCATCATCGCCGCCAAACTGGCCGGTGGTGACGAACACAACATCGAGCCAGGCTTCAAGAAACTCGCCGAGCTGAAAGACCGCGTCGTGACCCTGGGCGAAAACCCGAACCAGATTGCCGAGCTGTTCCGCACCGGTTCTCTGGACATGGGCGGCTTGTACGCGCCGGCGTTTTTCCCGAAACAGATTCGCGACCCGGCCTACGGTCTGGGCGCCACCTTCGGCATGAAGGAAGGCTTCTACACCGACCTGATGCTGTCGGTGATGCCGAAGAATCGCCCGGGCGACACCGACCTGGCCTACGCGTTCATCAACCACTCTCTGGACCCGCTGGTGCAGGGCAAGATGGCCGAAGACATCTACAACGGTCCGGTCAACGCCAAGGCGATCATCTCCGCCGAAGCGCGCAAGAGCCCGTACATCCTCACGCCGGAGCAGATTTCCGAGAAGGCGATCATGCACGACAACGCCTTCCTGGCCACCGTGCATGACCAATGGATTCGTCGTTACACGGAAATCTTTTCTTCCTGATCGAGTGGCGAACACAGGTTCTGAAAACACTGTAGATCCCCTGTGGGAGCGAGCCTGCTCGCGATTGCGGACTGACATTCAACGTCGATGTCGGCTGACAGATCGCTATCGCGAGCAGGCTCGCTCCCACAAGGGGCCGATGTGTCTGGAAATCTTGTGTTTGTCAGCTGCTTTCCATTGACGAGACCCTTGCTATGGAACACCAACCTCTGACCCATCCGGTAAGCGCCGCACCAACGCGCGTCAATCGGGGTGTCTCACCGACGGCGCGTGCGTGGCTTTTTCTTTCGCCGTCGATGCTGTTTCTCGGCGTGCTGATTGCCGCAAGCCTCTTGGTGCTGCGCATGAGCGTCGGCACCAAAGGCGCGGAGTGGACCGGGTTCAGCCTGGCCAGTTACGCCCAATTGCTGGAACCCTATTACCTCAAATCGTTGCTGCTGACATTGCGCCTGGCGCTGATCAGCGCGGTGATTGCGGTGCTGCTGGCGATCCCGGTGGCTTACACCATGTCGCGGCTGACCTCACCGTTTGTACGGCGGATCTTCCTCGCGGCGGTGCTGTTGCCATTGCTGGTCAACCTGCTGCTGCAAAGCTACGGCTGGCTGGTGATTCTCGGTCCCGGCGGGATGCTCAATCAGGCGCTGATGGGCCTGGGCCTGATCAAGCGGCCGATCATGTTGCTGTACAACCAGAACGGCGTGTTGATGGGCCTGGTGCAAACCGCGTTCCCGTTGGCCGTGCTGCCGATCGCCAGCGCCATGCGCGGCGTCGCCCGCACTTACGAAGAAGCCGCCGCCACCCTCGGCGCCAGTCGTTTGCAGGTGTTCCGTCAGGTGGTGTTGCCGATGAGCATGCCGGGGATTATTACCGGCGCGACATTGGTGTTCGCCTACAACGCCAGCAGTTTTGTGGTGCCGCTGCTGCTTGGTGGTCGGCGCGTGCCGATGCTGGCGGTGATGGTGCATGACCAGATCGCTCCGCTGATGAACTGGCCCGCCGCGTCCGCTGCCGGTGTGGTGCTGATCGTTACTACCCTGGCGATCATGACCTTGTCCGAATACATCACCGGCCGTCGTCGGCGCATGCTGGAGGCTTCCCAATGAGCACCCTGATCAAGAAGCGCCATTCACTGTTGCCGGGCGACACCGGCAAATTTGCCGGCATCCTGTCGGGCTTCATTTTGCTGCTGGCGGTGCTGCCGATCCTGACCATGATCGTCATGTCGTTCAGCGGCGCGTCGAACCTCGACTTCCCGCCCGGCAGCTACAGCCTGCAATGGTACAAGGCCGCCTGGCACACCTTCGTGTCACCGGACGCCAGCGACGTGCTGAGCCTCGGCAAAGCCATGAGCACCAGTTTGATGGTGGCCTGCCTGACCATGGTCTTCGCCACGATCATCGCGGTGCCGGCAGCCTATGCCCTGACCCGTTGCGAGTTCCGCGGTAAAGCGGTGGCGCTGCAATTGATGTCGCTGCCACTGGTGTTTCCGATGGTGGTGTTGGGGCTGGCCTTGCTGCTGGTGTTCGACAGCCTGCCGTTCCAGATCACCACTTCACGGCTGGTGATTGCCCACGTGATTCTGGCGCTGCCGTTCGTGGTGAAAAACTGCACCGCAGCGATGCTCTCCATTGGCAGCGAAGTCGAAGAGGCCGCGCAAATGCTCGGCGCTTCACCGCTACGGGCGATTGTCGATGTGGTGGTGCCGCTGATGAAGTCGGGGATTCTGGCGGGCATGCTGCTGGCGTTCATCGTTTCGTTCAACGAATTCACCGTGACCTATTTCCTCTACACCATCGACGTCATGACCGTGCCGATCTGGATGTACAGCCGCACCGTGTCTTCGCTCGACCCTACCGTTTTCTCGTTTGCCGTGCTGATCGTGCTGATCGACTTCGTTCTGATCTGGGCGTTGGAGAAGCTGGTCGGTGAAGGTGGCGTTTCGTTCTGATTCTTGAGGTGCAACATGACTGGTCTGATTCTGGAAAACGTCGAGAAACACTACGGCTCGGCCTGCGCGGTAAAGGATGTGAACCTGCACTTGCCCGAGGGCAAACTGGTGTGTTTTCTCGGCCCGTCGGGCTGCGGCAAAACCACTTTGCTGCGGATGATCGCCGGGCTTGAAACCCTCACCGGCGGCGAGATTCGCCTGGACGGTGAAGACATCGGCCATACGCCGGCGCACCAGCGCAATTTCGGCATGGTGTTTCAATCACTGGCGCTGTTTCCGCACATGACGGTGGGGGAGAACATTGCTTATCCGCTGAAACTGCGCGGGGTCAGCAAGGCTGATCAACAGGCGCGGGTGGTGGAGTTGCTGGAGTTGATTCAGCTGCAGGAAATGATCGATCGCCCGGTGGCGAAACTTTCTGGCGGTCAACGCCAACGCGTGGCGATTGCCCGGGCGATTGCCTCGCGGCCGAAAATTCTGCTGCTCGATGAACCGCTGTCGGCGCTGGACGCCAAGTTGCGTGAGTCGATGCAAGTGGAAATCCGTCAGCTGCAACAGCGTTTGAACATCACCACCATCATGGTCACCCACGACCAGCGCGAAGCCATGACCATGGCCGACATCGTGGTGGTGCTGGGTGAGCATCGGGTGCAGCAGGTGGGCACGCCGATTGAAATCTATCGGCATCCGGCCAATGAATTCGTCGCGGACTTTATTGGTTCGGGGAATATTTTTCCGGCCACGGCGCTGGGCAACGGCAAGGTCAGCTTGCCCGGTGGCGATGCGCTGCAAGTGCCGATCTGCAGCAGCATTGTGGTGGGGGAGAAGGTGAAAATGCTGATTCGCCCGGAAGACCTGCAACTGTCGCAACCCCAAGCCACGGCGGGGAATCGCTTGCTCGGGAAGGTGACGTTTGTGCGGGATATCGGGGCGACGATTGAAACCACCGTCGAGTGTTCCGGGGTGTCGTTTACCGCGTTGAGCACGCCGTGTCAGGGGGTTGGGTTGAGCATTGGCAATCCGGTGTCGGTGACATTGCCGGCTGAGGCGTGCCGAGTACTAAGCGCCTGACTGACTGGCCCCATCGCGAGCAGGCTCGCTCCCACAGGGGCCGGTGTACACCGATCCAATGTGGGAGCGAGCCTGCTCGCGATGAGGCCGGAACATCAAACTCGGCTAAACACTCAACCGCAACCGCGCCAAATCCCGGAGCGGCGGAGCCCCGAACAACCGGCTGTACTCCCGGCTGAATTGCGAAGGGCTTTCATACCCCACCCGATAACCCGCCGCCGAAGCTTCCAGCCCTTCGGCCAGCATCAACCGCCGCGCTTCTTGCAGGCGCAGCTGTTTCTGATATTGCAGCGGACTCATCGCCGTCATCGCTTTGAAACGGTGGTGCAGCGTCGACACGCTCAGGTTCACTTCCCGCGCCAGATCATCGATGCGCAGCGGTTGTTCAAAGTTGCCGTTGAGCCATTTGATCGCCTGGCTGATGCGATGGCTCTGGCTGTTGGCGATAGCAATCTCATACAGCCGATGACCCTGCTGGCTGCGCAACAACCGATACAGAATCTCCCGGCGAATCAGCGGCGCCAGCATGGCGATGTCTTTGGGGGTGTCCAGCAAACGTGCCAGACGCAACACGGCGTCGAGCATTGCCGAGTCGATGCGCTCGACATACAGGCCCCGGCCAGTGGGCCGTGTAGGCACGCCGATGGGGCCGGCGTCGGCAATCAGCGCGGTGATTTCCGCCGGATCAATGTCCAGCCGCACGGCGAGGATCGGTTCCTCGGGCGAGGCATTCACCACCCGCCCGCTCAAGGGCATCGACACCGACACCACCAGGTAATTGAGCGGGTCGTAATTGAAGTACTCATCCGCCAACCGCACTTCCTTGCGCCCTTGGGCCATGATGCACAGGGCCGGTTGGGCCAGCCCCGGGGCGAAATCATGGGATTTGCTGTGACGCGACATGAACAGCGAACCGACGGCGGTGGCGTAGGAGCCATCGTCCTGCGTGTTGCGACGAATGAGGTCGGCCAGTTCCGCGCGCTGTTTTTCCATGTCGGCGGGAAGCGGAGCCTGAAAGTGATCGAGCGACGACATGCAGGGAATCCTCCGTGAAGTGTGGGTAATGGGCTGAGCTTAAATTTGTGCAAGGGACAGCGGTAGACACATCCTGCCAAAAGCTTGCCTGATTCTGCATGGGCTTGGTGTGCTGCCCCGTCATGATGTGACGCAGATGGGCAGCGCCTACACAAAACGCGTGTGACAGTGATGTGACGGGTTTTACCGGGTTGTTACAGGTGTTGAGCCAAGTCTCGCAGGATTGTGCAATGCGTCGGCAGAAATCGACTAACGACGATCGTGGCGCGCCGCCTAATCTTGGATCCTGTCGCAGCCCGTCCCCGGCTGCCACTGAATGACCTGGGAGGGTTGAACATGTCTACGCAAATCCCCGTCAGTCATATGGCCTTCGTTCGCGCCCGCGCCGGGCGTTCGGCAGAACTCGGTGCGCGCCTGAGCGCCTTGATCGAGCCGTCGCGCAACGCGCCGGGTTGCCTGAGCTTCGCCCTGCAGCACTCGCAATGCGATCCAGAGCTGTGGCTTGTGTCCGGTTTCTGGGCCAACCAACAGGCCATGACCGCTTACTTCGGCAGCCCGGCGATGCAGATTTTTGCCGAGCTGGTGCAAGAGCTGGTGGTCAACAGCCTGGATTTCCATACCTTCAAGGATGTCTCGGCGGCCCAGGCCCTCGGCCAGTCCCAGTCAGCGGTACACAAACTCGCCGGTTGAGGGTTTAATGGCGTCATTCTCCATTAGCCAGGATCCGCGACATGGCACGTAAAGCCTTTGAACACTTCGAAGCCGTTTCAGCAGTAGTTCCGTGTGAGGGCGGTTACCACGCCGCGATTGCCGTCAAAGCCCTTGGTGGTGCCGGTGCCCCGCGTTTTCACAAAGTGCTGGAAGGCCAGACTTTCAAGACCGCTCATGAAGCCGACGAGGCCGCGGCCAAAGAGCTGACCCACCTCAAAGACGTCAAAGAAGACGCCGACCTGCTCTGGTAATCACTTGACCGCCCCTGGGCGGAACATCTTGAACAATGCCTCTGGCCCCAGCTGAAAGTAGTCCGCCGGCCCGCCGCCGCGCAGAATCGGTTCTGCCGCGGCGGTGTCGTATACCCCATCCTCCAACAGCCACTTGGCGATATGCACGGCGACCACTTCGCCGAGGATCAGCCAGCTTGGCACTACTTCCTTGTTTGCGCGCTGCAACTGAATGATCTGCGTGACCTTGCACTCGAAGGACACCGGGCTTTCGGCGACCCGTGGCACCTGAATGATTTTCGACGCGGCGGTGGTCAGCCCGGACAGTTCGAATTCGTTGACCTCGGGCCCGACCATGGCGCAGCTCTGATTCATCTGCTCGGCCAGCGGCCGGGTCGCCAGGTTCCAGGCGAATTCGCCGGTCTGTTCGATGTTGTTCAGACTGTCTTTGCGCCCGACGCTGGAAAAACCAATGATTGGCGGGATGTAGTTGAAGGCATTGAAAAAGCTGTAGGGCGCCAGGTTCAGGCGACCGTTGGCGTCCTGGGAAGAAATCCAGCCGATAGGGCGCGGGCCGACGATGGCGTTGAACGGGTCATGTGGCAGGCCGTGGCCGTTGGCGGGTTCGTAGAAATGGATGTCGTCGGGCATGGACGGGGTTCCTGAGGCTTTGTTTCGGGATCGATCATAGTGCAAGGACGAGCGGGTTATTTCCAGCGATGAGATCTAATGTGGGAGCGAGCCTGCTCGCGATAGCTCACTGACATTCAAAAGAGATGTTGCCTGTGACGTCGCCATCGCGAGCAGGCTCGCTCCCACAGGGTTTTGTGTCGATGCCGGCATTTTGCTTTGCTTCAGAAATGACTAAGGCCGATCAAGACCGGGCTATCAGGTGGTGAGATTAATCGCGCTCTTTTGCGTGCGTGACAGATTTTTCATACTGCACTTACCTATTTTTCACTGCCTCGCCTTCAGTCTGCGCAACGGCCAATAACCTGAAAAAACGGTCGCCATGAATACTGGAGCTCACCTTGCATGAATAAACTTCCTCAGATCACCCTCGCGTTCTGGATCATGAAAATCTGCGCGACGACCCTGGGTGAAACCGCGGGGGATTTGCTGTCGATGACCCTAAACGTCGGTTACGCCATCAGTTCGCTGATCCTGATCAGCGTGTTCGTGCTGACGCTGGTCACGCAGTTGATGTCCAAAACCTACAAGCCGGTGCTGTACTGGATCGTGATTCTGTCGACCAGCACGGCCGGTACCACCATGTCCGACTTCATGGACCGCACCCTTGAATTGGGTTACGCCACCGGTTCGATGATCCTGATTGCGATTTTGCTGGGGATTTTCGCGGCCTGGCGCTTGAGCGGCGATTCGCTGAACGTCACCAAGGTCCAGACCTTCCGTGGCGAGATGTTCTACTGGATGGCGATTCTGTTTTCCAACACCTTGGGCACGGCACTCGGCGATTACCTGGCCGACGACTCGGGGCTGGGGTTTGCCGGTGGCGCGCTACTGATCGGTTCGACTATCGCGCTGGTGGTGCTGTTGAAATACTTCACGAAAATTTCGTCGGTGTTGCTGTTCTGGTTGGCGTTCGTGCTGACGCGGCCATTCGGCGCGACCTTGGGCGACTTCCTGACCAAACCCCATGAAAAGGGCGGCCTGGATTTCGGCACCATCGGCTCGTCGCTGGTGTTGGCGGGGATTCTGGTGGTGATGATCGCGGGGGCTTCTTACGTGCAGAACAAGTACGCGAAGCAGGAAGTTGCCGAGTTGTCTTGAGACCGAAGTGCGGCCATCGCGAGCAGGCTCGCTCCCACATTGGATCTGTGTACACCGACCCTTGTGGGAGCGAGCCTGCTCGCGATGGGGCCTTAACAGCCTCCATCAATGTTGCTGTCAGTCGGTCTCGATCCGCGAATGCTTGCGGGTGTCTTTCATGGTCACGTACACCAGCAACGACACCGCGATGCACGCGGTGACATACCAGTAGTAACCGGTTTCCATACCGATGCTCTTGAACCACAGCGCGATGTATTCAGCGGTACCGCCGAAGATCGACACGGTCAGCGCGTACGGCAGGCCAACACCCAGTGCACGGATTTCGGTCGGGAACAGTTCGGCTTTAACCACCGCGTTGATCGAGGTGTAGCCGCTGACGATGATCAGCGCCGCCATGATCAGGAAGAACGCGCCCCACCAGGTCTGGACGGTGTGCAGGGTGGTCAGGATCGGCACCGTGAACAGTGTTCCGAGAACACCGAAGGCGATCAGGATCGGCCGACGACCGACTTTATCCGACAGCCCGCCGATGATCGGTTGCAGGCACATGAACAGGAACAACGTCGCCGCGGAAATGGTGGTGGAGTCAGTGATGCTCATGCCGACGGTGTTCACCAGGTATTTTTGCATGTACGTGGTGTAGGTGTAGAACGCCAGCGTGCCGCCCATGGTCAGGCCGACCACGGTCATCAGTTCCTTGGGATGACGCAGCAAGGTGCGCATGGCGCTTTCCTTGGATTTTTCTTTCTTGGTGAACGACTCGGTTTCTTCCATGCCACGACGCAGGTACAGCGCGACCACGGCACACAGCGCGCCGATGGCGAACGGGATGCGCCAGCCCCAGGCGTACAGCTGCTCGGTGGTCAGGGTCTGTTGCAACACGATCAACACCGCCAGGGCGATGAGCTGGCCGGAGATCAGGGTCACGTACTGGAAACTGGAGTAAAAGCCGCGACGTTCCTTGGTCGCCATCTCGCTGAGGTAAGTCGCCGAGGTGCCGTACTCACCCCCGACCGACAAACCTTGCAGCAGGCGGGCGAACACCAGCAGGATCGGCGCGCCGATGCCGATGGTTTCATAGTTCGGGCTCAGGGCGATCAGCAGCGAACCGAAGCACATCAGGTACACCGATGCCATCAACGCACGTTTGCGACCGGCGCGGTCGGCGTAGAGGCCCATGAGCCAGCCACCGATCGGACGCATCAGGAAGCCCACGGCGAAGATCGCAGCGGTATTCATCAATTGCGCGGTGGAGGAGCCAGCGGGGAAAAAGGTCTTGGCGAAGTACAGGGAGAAGGCGGCGTAGACGTACCAGTCGTACCACTCGACCATGTTGCCGACAGAGCCGCTGAAGATCGATTTGATGCGGCTGGCGGTGGTTCTTTCTTTAGCCGGCACGGCGGCCGACCCAAGGGGCAGGGCGTTGGAGTTATCCATTGAAGGATCCTTCGTTTAATTGTTTTTGTGGAGCGCGTTAAAACGCAGCCTGCTGGGGCTATAGCAGGAGCTGTGCCAAAGGGAGGAGGGCCGGTTTAGAGGGGGTAGCGGGTTTTATTGAGCGGAAATCCGCTTATTCAGGATCGGGCGCGAGCGGAAATCCGCTTATAGAGTCATGGGGCTCTTTGCTTGTGCCGGCCTCATCGCGAGCAGGCTCGCTCCCACAATGGTCCTGCGTACACCAATCTACTGTGGGAGCGAGCCTGCTCGCGATGAGGCCGGCACAGGCACCACAAATCAGCTGTCCTGCAAAAACATCTCGCGGCTCAACCCATGCCGCTGCATCTTTTCATTAAAGGTACGACGCGGCAGTTGCAGTTCTTCAAGCACCGCTTTCACATCACCTTTATGTCGGGTCAGTGCCGCGCGCAAGCAATGCGCTTCGAAGGCTTCTTGCTGCGCCGCCAGCGACTGTCCGGGATCGATCCCCACCGGCTCCGGCTCGCCCAGGCCCAGCACTTGTCGTTCGGCGACGTTCGCCAGTTCGCGCACATTGCCCGGCCAGTCGTGGCTCAGCAGATGGCTCAGTTGCGGCCCGCTCAAGGGCGCAAAGGTGCGACCCAAACGCTCGGCGGCACTTTGCGCGAAGAACTCGAACAGCAGGGGAATGTCTTCACGGCGATCGCGCAATGGCGGCAGCCGTAATTCGGCGACGTTCAATCGATAGGCCAGATCTTCGCGAAAGCGTCCGGCCCGGGCTTCATCCAGCAAGTCGGGTTTGGTCGCGGCGATGATCCGCAAGTCCACGTGGATGCTCTGGTTGGAACCCAATCGCTCGAGTTTCTGTTCCTGCAACACCCGCAGCAATTTCACCTGCTGGGCCAGCGGCATGCTTTCGATTTCATCGAGAAACAGCGTGCCGCCATCGGCGTATTCGAGCTTGCCGATGCGTTTGCCCTGGGCGCCGGTGAACGCACCACTCTCATGGCCGAACAGTTCGGCCTCGAACAACTGCTCGGGAATCGCCGCGCAGTTCAGCGCCACGAAGGGCTTGTCCGCGCGGGGACCGAAGTCGTGCAGGCAGCGGGCAACCAATTCCTTGCCACTGCCGGTTTCGCCCCGGATCAGCACATTGACCGGCAGCGTCGCCAGGTCCAGCACCTGCCGACGCAGCGTCTGCAAACCCCGGGACACTCCCAGCAGGGTGGCATCGAGTTTGGCGCGATTGTCCGCCTGCTCGTGCAGGGCACGGTTTTCCAGGACCAGCCGGCGCTTGTCCAGCGCGCGGCGCAAGCTGCTCAACAGGGTTTCGGGGCTGAAAGGTTTTTCGAGGAAATCATAGGCGCCGTCGCGCATCGCTTCGACGGCCATCGGCACATCGCCGTGCCCGGTCAGCAAGATCACCGGCAAGTCGGCATCGCGGCGCTGGACTTCGGCCAATAGCTCAAGCCCGGTCATGCCGGGCATGCGCACGTCGCTGAGGATCACCCCGGGGAAATGCTTCGGCAGTTGCGCCAGGCACTCGTCGGCGCGACTGAACAGCTGCACTTCGAACCCCGACAGGCTCAGCCACTGTTCGACGGCGCTGCGGATGCTGCTTTCGTCATCGACCACCATCACCGAATTGAGCATCAGCCAGGTACCTCCAGATCAATGGGCAACGTCAGGGTGAACACCGCGCCGTTTTCACCATTATCGGCACTCAAGCGCCCGCCCGCTTCGTGAGCGATGGCGAACGAGACGGCCAACCCGAGGCCCAGGCCATCGCCCACCGGTTTGGTGGTGAAGAACGGATCGAACACATTCCCCAGGTTCTCTTCGGCAATGCCGCCACCGTTGTCGGAAACGCTCAGGCGCCACAATTGTTCATCGGCTTCGAGGCGGATTTCCAGACGTTTGCAGGGTTTGTCGTGCATCGCATCCAGCGCATTACGCAGTAGATTGATCAACACCTGTTCCAGACGAATCGCATCGCCACGCACCCAGGCCGGGCGAGTCAGATGCAACACGGTGCTGACGTGCTCGTCACGCAGGCGCGCATCGAGCAACTGCAAGGATTGATCGACCACCGCCGCCAGGTCCAGCCGTTCGCGCAGGCCGCTGGGGCTTTTGCGGGCGAAGGTTTTCAGGTGGCCGGTGAGGGCGGCCATGCGCGTGAGCATGTCGTCCACCGGTTTGAGCGCCTTGTAGGCATCGTCGACCCGACCGTGATCGAGCAGCAGCCTCAGAGTAGCAAGCTGCATGCGCTGGGCGGTCAGCGGCTGATTGATTTCATGGGCCAGCGCCGCGGACATCTGGCCGAGGGCGGCGAGTTTGGCCGATTGCACCAACCCGTCCTGGGCGGTGCGCAGATCGCGGGTGCGTTCTTCCACCAATTGTTCAAGTTCTTCGCGGCTGCGCTGGCGCATCTTCGCCAGGCGCCAGCGCTGATTGAGGAACAGCAACAGAAACACCAGCGTCAGCCAGGCGCCGGCGGCGGCGAGCCCGGCGTTGCGGCTGTCTTCGAACGCGACCTGCGGGCGACGCAACAGGTGCAGCGTCCAGCCTTCGGCGGCCAGCGGCAGCGATTCCCACAGGTAATCCGCCGTCCCGTCGGGGCCATCGACCCGGGTCAGCGCACTGTTGTCGTCGAAATGCCGCAGCGCTTGATAGTCAAGCGGGGTCAGCGGTTGTTTGTCGTATTGGCGGGTGGCCTTGAGTTCGGCGCGGTCGCTGTCGCTCAGGGGTTTCAATTGGCGATAGCGCCAGCCGGGCTGATTGGCGATGAAAATGATCCCGCGGGCGTCGCTGACCAGCAATGTATCGCTGCCCTGGCGCCATTCGCGCTCCAGTTCCGGAAATTCGAGTTTCACCACCATGGCGCCGATGAACTCACCACTGTCGCTGGTCACCGCACTGGACAGGAAGTAGCCGGGAATCCCGCTGGTCACACCCACCGCATAAAAGCGCCCGGTGCCCTGGGTGCGGGTCTGGCTGAAGTAGGGGCGAAAGCCGTAATTGTGGCCAACGTAACTGCTGGGCAGGCGCCAATTGCTGGCGGCAATGGCGAGGCCGGTTCGGTCGAGCAACTCCAGGGTCGAGGAGTGCGCGGCGCCGTTGATTTTCTCCAGTTTGCGGTTCAGCGCAAGCTGCTGCTCGGGGCTGACTTCACCGTTTAGCGCGTCACGCAGTTCCGGGTCCAGGGCCAACACGGCGGGCAGGGCACGGTAGCGGTCGATCAGGGTGTGCAGCGAGTTCGCGTACAGCGCCAGTTGCTGATTGGCGCGTGCGGCGTCTTCCACCAGAGCCTGGCGTTCGGCGTGGCGGATGGCCAGGGTCGCGGCGAGCACCGCACCGGCGATGATCAGCAGGGTATATAGCGACAGGCGCAGAGTACGGGAAGTCGGCAGCATGCTGTGGGAAACAGGTTGAAGGATGGGCGGGCACCATACCATGGGCCCGCACATCCTTCGTCCCGGCATGACATGTTCAGACCGAAGAAAATTTACTCGATCGAGAGCGCAACATGGTTTGGGTATAGGCCAATTCGTTAGTCACCTCTTTCGTAGCCTGCCAAAGGCTCTGGATAGAGTCGCCAGCGCTTTCTCCAAAAAGGCTGAACGTGTGCATCGCGGTGACGCCTGTCGCGTTGAAACTTTCTTCGAGCTCAATCATGTTGGTGTTTATGGCATTGATCAGCTTCGATAAATTATTGTCGGCCTTGTCTATTTTTTCCTGGGAAAGCTCAGTGCCGGCCCCGGCGGTTTCGTGAATGATTTCCACGGCTCCAGCGACAGCGTTGACAGTGGCGCTGAGTTCGCTGGCCACCTGCGGCACTGTTCCTTTCAAGATAAAACCGACACCGGTCGTGGTCAGTTCTTTGGCACCTTTGAGCATATTTTTTTTGGAACTGAAATTCATGTTCTGGTATTTCTGTTGAATATAGTTCGGGAGCTCCATTGTCTTGTATTCGGCCTTCATGATTATTTTTTCCGGGGACAATTTACTGCCTTTCAATTTGACAGAGGCACTGGCTCCCGTTTGTTCCGCAACATAGTCCACCGCCATGCTGACCGCTTTTTTTGCACTGAAACCCATTGCCACGCCCACCACATTGCCGACACCAGGTGCGACAGCTCCCAGAGCCTGGGCTCCAATTCCGACTCCGATCCCTACTCCATAACTCAAAACCTGACCTGTCAGATGTATGGCGGTTCGACGAGCAGCGGAGGCGGCGTACTCTGAGGGCGAACGGTGATTCAGAATCTGCTGTTGCGCGTCCAGTGCACGGCGTTTCGACATGCCCAATATCTTGATGTGCCGATTGATGTTGGCCGAGAGCGCGTCTTTCGCTCGTCGTGGAGCGTTTCTTTCTCGGCGTCGCTGATGACTTTGCGCTTCTGAAGCCGCGATTCTGCCGATGCCCGCATCCAATGCGGAGAGCGACGGCCATTTGCTTTCACCCTCCCTGTCGATGTAAGCAATCGGATTGTTACCCACCATCGCATACAGATTCAGCCCGTCCACATCTCCCGCCGGATCGGCACTGACCCAGCGTTGCAACCAGGGTGCGTAATAACGAGCGCCGTAGTAATACAACCCGCTGACATCCATTTCTTTGCCTGAATAGCGAATAGTCTTGTAATCAGCCTCCACCACCGAGCGTGCGGCTCTCCAGGCCGTACCGCCGTAGGGGTAATAGAACTCAAGACTGATGAGCGCTCCGGAACGGTCCAGTTCCAGGGAGCAAGACCCCAGATGATCTTCGAGGCTATAGCGCAGTTGATTGGCTTCTATGTCGGCGGGCTGGCCACTGACCCAATGCAGGCAGCGGGCCCCCGGCAGTACGATGACATGCAGCAGATGACCATCGCTGCGCGTGTGAATTTCCAGCCCGGGGAGGTAGCGCACTTCACGACGATGAGTGACGGACCGGGTGTGACTCACCTGGTATTTGCAGACCCGCTCACCCTGGCTGTAGTGATAGATTTCTTCGTCGTCGGGCAGGCCATTACTGTGTTGCAACAAGGTCACTTTGGCCAGTTGATCGTGAGTGTTCCAGGTCAGGGGTTGGGTACCCGATTGCAATTGCAGCTGGTTGCCGTGAGGGTCGAAAAGCTCGTCGAATATCGGCTCCGGATCGCCTTCCTCCCAACGCACCCCACGGTTACTGGCAGGGTCGATATACATTCGGTGCGTGAAGGAATTGCCGTCGCGTATATGGCGCAGCTCGATCAGGTTGTTGCCCAAGTCATATTCATAGTGTTCGGTGTAGCGGTAGCGACGGCCCGGATCAATGGGCTGGATCAGCTCCGGCAGTCCGGGTTGCAGGTGGGGTGTTTGCGCCTCGAACCCGCTGGCGCTGTGCAATCGGTACAGTGAGTCATAGGTGAAATCACGGTGCCCGTCGACCCGTTGGTTGGCGAAGTACACCGTACTGAGGGTGTGATCCTCAATGCGCAGGACATTGCCCACCCTGTCGTAAAAGTACGCGAGGTCTTGCCGTAACGCTTCGCCGGGTTTGCCGGCCTTGAGGGTGGTCAGGCGGCCGTCGGCCGGGTCGTAAGTCCAGGTGCCGACAACACCGTTGCCGGCGGTTTGCGCCTCGATCTGGCCGGCAGCATTGTAGTGTCGGTCTTGCAGAACAGGTTGCGGTTGGGACGCATCCTTGAGCTCAAGCACGATGTCCTTGAGTATCCCGGCGACGTCGTAGCGCGAATGCTGGCGGTGGCCGACGGCATCGGTCTGAGTCAGCAATTGCTCCGTAGCGCTGTAGTGCCAGGCACTGGTATGGGCACTGGCGTCGGGGAAGGTACGGGTTTCTTTGAGGGGCAGGCCTTGCACAGTGAAACTGTCGAGCGCCACCGTTCCCGACGGATCTTCCAGTTTGATCATCTGTCCGCGCAGGTTATACGCGGGATCGCCCCTCTCATCGGCAAAGGTGAACTGCTCGACGGTGACCCGTGGCTGTCCCGAAGGTTGCTCGTGCAGTGCCACGGGGCGTAACTGTTGGTCGTAATCAGTCTGCCAGTAGGTGTTGCGTTGATCCCAGCCCTGCTGTTCTTCGCCTGCCAATCCGGGCAGGCTCAAGCGCCAGCCGGTGTCGACGCTGTCGACCTTCAGTGGTTGCCCGGACAGGCTATAGAGGGTGGTCAGGTTGGCTTTGGGCGCTGTGCCGAACAGCCGTGGATCCCACTGTTCAATCCACCGTCCGGCGGGGTCATGCCGCTGGCGGGTGATGAGTGTTTCCAGCGTCCCACCAGCGACTTTGCGCAAGTAGGCTACCTGACGAACCGGTAACCCCCGGCAGTCATTGGCTACGATGTCAGGTGTGCGCAGATGCACAGATCCGCTCATTGCACTGGCCCGGCAAGAGTCATTGATCAATTCAGGCCGCCTTTTGCGTGGCTTTTTGTGTGACGTGATGGCGGTATCTGTTTAACGTAAGCTTGGTACTGCCAATGTCTTCCAACGCCCGTTCCTTGAAGTGTTGAAGTTTCCCCTGCTTAACCATTCTTGAGTTTTCGGCGCCGACTCGTCCGAGTCCAAGGTCAATCAGATAATCCAGGCCGTAGTGTCTTTCCTCATAAAACGCGTTGATCTCCAGCGCTGCAAAATTCGCATTGATCATGGCGGCAACGCTGAGCGTCGTTTCACTCAACTGATCCAGCGTCGACTCAATCTCATTGATTTCCTGGGCGTACAGACCTTCTTCGGCCCTGCTTCCATCCTCTGCCACTTTTGCCATTGCAAAGGCTTCTCCCACTCCCGGTATATAAGCACCGACCGTTTTGGATACCAGCGTGATCGAGTTTTCTATCAATTCATCGCCTGTGGGCGCGCGAAAAAAACGGTTGGATGGGGTTGATGTTGCTAGCCCTGTTCTTTCTTTAAGGGTGTCGGTGCTGAAAGCGGAAGGATCCGGCACGACCGGTGTATTGAGTTTCAGGGGAGCCATCAGGGTTGCATACAAGCCAGTGCTTTCATCAGCGACCCGATTGCCCAACAACATTCCGGACAGGGCGCCCGACAGATGCGGATTGGCATCGCTGAAGTCGGGAAACAAGCCGGCCGCTGTTCCGGCCGCATGAAATGACGTGTACCAGCCGACAGGAATACTGCCGGCTTGATAGACGAAGTTTTTCAGAATGTTCAATCGGAATAGGGTCGGATGGGAAAGATCATCGAGCTGCTTGTTCAGAGTATTCATTGCGTGGTGAACACTGGATAGAAATTTGAAACCACTGACGATTTCTCTCTTCAATTCGCTGGGTGTTTTGCTTTCGCCCTGTTCATCGAAATAGTTCAGTGGATTATTACCGACAAACCCGTACAGGTTCAGCCCGTCCACATCCCCCGCCGGATCGGCGCTGATCCAACGCTGCAACCACGGCGCGTAGTAACGCGCGCCGTAGTAGTACAAGCCGCTGGCATCCATTTCCTTGCCCGAATAGCGCACGGTTTTGTAACGGACCTCCAACACCGAGTGCGCCGCCATCCACGCGGTGGCACCGAACGGGTAATAACCTTCGTGGCTGATCAGCGATGCCTGTTGATCCAGTTCCATCAGGCAGGAGCCCAAGTGGTCATCCAGGCTGTAACGCAGTTGATCGGCCTCGATGCCTGCCGGTTTGCCGACGAGCCAATGCAGGCAGCGGATGCCACCCAGGATAATCACATGCAGCACCTCACCGTTGTCCCGGGTGCGGATCTCCAGGCCCGGCAAATAGCGCACTTCGTGAAAGTGGCGGGTGGTGGCGGTATGGGTTTCATGGCGTTTGTAGACCCGCGCGCCCTGGCTGTAGCGGTAATGTTCTTCGTCATCGGGACCATCGTCGCGATGAACCAGGATCACCGACTCCAGCTGATCACGAGCATTCCAGCGCAGGTCTTGCCCCGGCTGCAAGGCTTGAAGGTTGCCATGGCGGTCGAACAGTTTGTCGAATTGCGGGTCGGGATCGCTCGACGTCCAGCGCACGCCACGGTTGCTGGCAGGGTCGATGAACATCTGGCGGGTATGGCTGGCACCCTCGCGCACATGGATGAGTTTGATCAGGTTGCCGCCGGGATCGTATTCATACGTTTGGGTGTAGTTGCGCCGATCCTGAGGGTCTGTCGGCTGCGGCAGGCCCGGGATGTCTGAGGGAGGGCCATCGTCATAACCGCTGGCGCTGTGCAGTCGATACAGCGAGTCGTACCTGAACTCGCGGTGCCCGTCGACCCGCTGATTGGCGAAATGGCGGGGCGTGAAGACATGGTCGAGGATGCGGGTGATGTGGCCTGCCCGGTCGTAAACGTATTCGAAGTCCTGAAGCGCCGGCTGCTGATCTTTTTGCGCGCATTGCCGCTGCAGACGCGCATCGGCCGGGTCGTAGCTCCAGCGGCTGATCACGCCATTGCCCGCCTGTTGCTCGATGACTTGCCCTGCGGCGTTGTACTGCGCCTCCTGCAACACCGACTGCCAACCGGGTTGCCCGTTAATCTTCAGCTGCACCTGTTTGAGTTGTCCGGCGAGGTCGTAGCACAACTGTTGCCGGTGGTCACCGGCATCGATCTGTTCCAGAACGGCACCCAGGGGGCTGTAGGTGCGGCGGCTGGCAAAGGCCTTGGCATCGTGAAAGGTGCGGGTTTCGCGCAGCGGCTGACCTGGCAGGCCGTAGCTGTCGAAGCGCAATGTGCCCGATGGGTCCCGTTGTTCGAGCAACCGGCCGCGCAGGTTGTGGCCGGCGTCGGCTGCGGTATTGGCGTAAGTGAAGGTTTCGACGTCTGGTTGTGCGTTTTCCTCGACGGTCACCACCCGCAACTGATCATCGTAGGTCGTGCGCCAATGACTGCCCCGGGCGTCCCAGCGTTGCAGCGCCTGCCCGGCCAGCCCCGGCAGGCTCAAACGCCAGCCGGCATCGACGCTGTCGACTTTCAAGGGGGCACGGCCCAACCCATGAACGGTGGCGAGGTTGGGTCTGGACAGGCGCGGACCCCATTGTGCTACCAGGCGTCCGGCCGCATCGTATTGCTGGCGGGTTACCTGGGCAGCCGCCGTTTCACTGGCGATGGTGCGCAGATACGCGATCTGGCGAATCGGCAGGCCGCGACTGTCACGCACCGTGAGCGAGGGCGTGCGTCGATAAACACTGGCAGTCATGGGCGCGACGCCTGCGGTTCCGTGGACGGCGGCGGCTCATACGTGTCGTTAAAGTCTTCGCTGATGTGGTACCAGGGATGATAGGTCTCGCGGGAGAAATACCCTTTGGCATTGATCAGTTTGATCGGCCGGCCTGACACGTCATAGAACAGTTGATCGAAATAGCCCAGTTCATGCAGGGAATGGTCGTCGACGTAGCCATGGGTATCGGCGAAAAACGGCCGGAACTGTCGAACCGGCAGACCTTTATTGTTGTATTCGACCCGTTCGCTGATGCGCCAGCGCGGGTCGGCGAGCACCTCGAGAAACTGGCCATTCTCGATGATCAGCTTGCCGTCGGCATCCACCGCATAGGCCATGCCGGGCTCGACCAGCTGCTGGGTTTGCAGCGCCCGGCCAAAGCCGTCCACGCAGGCTTTGACGATCTGGATCTGTGCCGGTACAGGGTCATCGGGATAACGGTCGGCGCTGAGGATGAGGCTGTGCACCGGCTCGCGATGAACTGTCGCGATGAGCTCGCTCAACGTTTGCTCCGACGCGGTCAGGTCGGTGCCTTGCTGCAACCGCTGACGGGCGCTGGTGCAGATGTGCCCGCTGGGCAGGACATCACCGTTCGCGATCCATTCGGCGAGTTGTTCGGGGCTGACGGAAGGCGGCACCTGGCCCATCCAGCTGAACAAGTCCTTACGCAACGTACTGGCCGCTTTTTGTATGGCATCCACCGGGTTTTCGATCGCCGGATCCGGACGATGATCCTCCGGGCGCACGAAATCGCTCAGCGGTTTGAAGCCAACGGCGCTGCCATTTTCGGTGCCGTAAAAACTGATCGCCAGAGGCTGCCCGGACGGTTCGTAAATCGCTTCCTGAACATTGTCGTTGGCATCGATGATGCGCACCGGTTGCAGCGCGTGGTAGTCATATTCGACCCGGGTCGTGCAGCCATCCGGCAGTTCGACGCTGATGATCGCCAGACAGTAGGGATCGTATTCGGCCTTGGTCACTCCGTGGCTCGGGGTCTCGTGGTATTCACGCACCGTGTAAAAACCATCGAGGCCGTCGTACTTGGCGAAACCGTAGTGGGCGGACCACAAGTCGCCTGTTGGAGACGGCGTTTCGAACAACAATGGCATCGGCGTGTAACCGATGCTGGCCAGTTCGACCCGGATGTCAAAGGGCGGCGGCAGGATGCTGTAAGCGTCCAGCGCCGTCTTGTCCAGTTGGGCCACCTCCTGCGGGCCGGCCAGGGCTTCGAATTCGGCCTGGCCATCGGGCAGAAGTGACTGATCGTCAGTCTTGAGATAACGCTGTACCGACTGTTGGGTCAGCACCCGCAGGGCATCCCACTGCTCAGAATCCTGATGCTTGGTCAGCTCCTCAAACGAGATCCACTCAGGATCAAGCCCGTCGGGCAGCGACCCTTTGGGCATGATCAACGCATTGGCGCGCTGCTGCCATGGCAAGCCCAATCGCCACTGCTGCGGATCGGTATCCAGGTCGATGAACCGGGCGCGGGTTTCGCTCAGGTAAAAGGACTGCTGAGCCTCGTCATGGGCGTCCCGCCACCACTGTTGTTCGTCGGGGTCGGTAAAGGGCGGCGTGTCCGATTCGGTTTGGCGGCGCGCATAGCTGATGGTCATTGAGTGCGTGGGCAAACCGTATTTGCTCCAGCGCAGATTGATTTCATGCTGGCACAAAGGGTCGTCGATAAATTGTTCGTACTGGTAGCTGATCTTCTCTACCAGTAGCGGCAGGATGATCGCATCGGGGTAGTGGTCACCTTTAGGTCGCACTTGGCGAGCCATGTAGCGATACTCTTCGACCGAGTAAGGTTTTGCCGTGAGCGGGTCGTCTTCGCCCGCGTAGGTTTCGACGCGCATGATCGTCCCGGACATCCCGCGGGCGATTTCGTACTTGATGGTTTCGTCGGGCGGCGTGACCGGCACATCGTACTCGTCGTTGGCGTGATAATGGCTGAGCAATGTCCCACCTAGCGCAAAGGCCTCAGTGTCCTTGTCGAAATAGCCATCACGTGGCCTGTCCATGAACTGACCGATAACGAACCAGCTACAAACCCGCATTTGTGCCGTGAAGCCGATGTCATCATCACCCGTGGCGCTTTCGCTGTCGGTCTGTTCCAAATGGCCAAAGCCCCGGTATTCACGAGCAAGCGGGTCGTAATAACCCTCGCGGTATTTGAACCCTTGGTTCAGGCAGTTACCGGTGATTTCGTCCAGTTGCAGTTGCCGACTGACAACTTGCACAGTGAGCGGCAAAAAGCACACCGGGACTTCCAGCGGTTTTGCAAGGAGCCGTTCCTGCTTTTCATCCAGCCATTCCTGTGCCGAGCTGCGATAGACGACGCGGGAGCTGCATCCCATGTTGTTGTTGCTGGACGTGATCAGGTAGGGCTTGGCCGAGACAAAATCGTAGTGCCAGTGACGGGTCTTCATGTGCGGCACCGTCAGGATCAGGCTGGCACAGCCCAGGCCTTGCAGGTCGGCGAACGAGACCTCGCACAGTCGGTCGTATCGCACGTCTTCAGGCCAGGGAACGCTGATCGGGTCCTTCTCCAGGCCTTTGCCGCCACGGTTCAGGTAAATATCGAACCCATCGGAATTCAGGTAGATCAATGCCGGTGCGCCGGACCCGTCGAGGTCGGCGATCCGCACCCGTGCGGCATCGAACGCCTCGTATTTGAATACAGGCCCACTGAGCACCCGCCCTTTACCGAACTTGCCGTGTCCCAGATTAGGCCAGCATTTGATTTCGTCGTGGCGAATGCGGCATAGCTCGGTCGTGTCGCTGCCCAGCAGGTTGCCCAGAAATACCAGTTCACTGGAGACATTGCTGAACAAGGGAAGCGGGTCATCATCCCCTGGCTCATGGAGCACTTCTTCAGCCTGTTCGAAGCCGTCCTCCAGATTGTTGGGGTAAAAGCGCACGGAGCGTGGCCCGATCACTGCCAACGAGAGCAGCCCCTCGCCAGCCAGGTCGCCCAGCTGTGAGTACGTACTGAAAAACTCTATCGGGAACTGGGCAAAGGTCTTGAATTCGGCCCACGTGCGATCCGCATTCAACGTGCGGAAACCACTCAAGCCCGGTTGGGCCGTGATCCAGTCGAGACGGCCGTCACCGGTCAGATCGGTCAGTATTTGAAGCGCGGGTTTATTGCGGTTCGCGACCGGAATCTTGTCCAGGGCTTGCCACGGGCTGTAGCCGATGTCATCCGGCCCCGATGCGGCGCGCAATGGTTCCCGGTAGTACCAGCATTGGTCATAGCGGCAGAGAAAGCCCGGCAGGCCTTCGCCATAAAGGTCGACGCACTGGTAGAAACCGCCATCCTCGATGCCCGGCATGTTGTCCGCCTCGAACAACCGCACAGGCGTTTCATTGATGCTGAAAGGTGAATGCTCGAACTGCACCGGCGGGGTGTTTTCCACGGTGCCGCTGGCATCCCAGGCCTGATAGTGGGCGGAGGTGATCTGGCTGTAGCTCCATTGCGCCGAGTGCTCGTTGTACTTGAGCAGCAGCCGTCGGACCAGCACCGGTTCGGCGCCCAGCCTGGCGGGAAAGTGATGAAACATCAGCACCTGCTGGCAGAGCCGGCGTGTACCCACTTCATAACCATGGCCAAAGGTCGAAAAGGCATCCGGACGGGTTAGCCAGGGCTGCAGAGTGTCGCCGTCATAGACAGGTTTTTCGGTCAGCGAAACGGTGCGTTCACCGTAGTCGAACAGCACATGAAAATGCCAATCCAGATCAGCCGGGCTTTCGACTGTCCAGGTGTACAGATCCCGGCTGGCCTTGAAGTTACCGTACAACACCCGGTGCAGGTAACGCTGGGCGCGGTAGTCATGGGCGGGGTCGGGGTCGGGGTCTTGGTCGTCGGCCTTGTACTCGAAACAAATATGCTCGCCGTGGGCGGTCATGCTCTCGCAAAGCAGCCAGGTCCCCACACGTAGTGGATCCTCTGGATCCGCTACGCGCGAATCCGCTGTTTTGCCGTACATATGCAATGAGCCATCGGGGCCGTACACCAGCCAGAAAACAGGCTTTTGCTCGTCCGGCGCCTGGGTGACAGGCTGCCAGCGTTCCCTGATGGAAAAAACGCTTTCGACCTCTGGCGAATAGCGCACCACCGAGTGCGGCCCGATGTCCTTTCCGTTGAACTTACTTTCGAGCCGGGACTTGATCGTGCCGTCGTCATTGCGTTCGGGCATGCATATCTGCGCATCGTGGCCAATGATTTCGTCATCATCGCCATAGCGCGGCACACCTTTGTTGGTCCGGCGACGGATTTCACCGTTGCCCAGATTCCAGCCAATACCAAACGGGCCGTTGCCGGACTGACTGCTGTAAGTCAGTGACAGCTGTGGGTCAGCACCACGCCCGCTGGAAATGGGCAGGGGCAGCTGAAACGACGCCTCGCCGGTCGGGCCCACGGAGCTCCAGCTCTTGCCGATCGTGGCGATCGATGAGCTTTTTGCGATGGACGGCGTCGTGATGCTGAGGTCTTGATCGGCCATGGTTTCATCCAATGCACACGCGGTGGGCGTGGGTGGATAAACGCTATCAAGATAGAGCTGAAACGTAACCTGTCAGATCTGACAGGTAGAACGGCTTTTTCTAGAACGAATGGGTTGACCGAAGCGGCTGCTTAGATCGAAATCGATATGCAAAAAAAGGCCGGGTCGTCTGAATAGACGGCCCGGCCTTTTCGGTAGCGGGGGAGGCGCTTACTGCACTTCTACCGCCAGGCTTTCACTGATCTTTTTCTGCCAGATCGCAGGACCGGTGATGTGTACCGACTCGCCTTTGCTGTCGACCGCAACGGTCACAGGCATGTCTTTGACGTCGAACTCGTAGATCGCTTCCATGCCCAGTTCGGCGAAAGCTACCACGCGGGATTTCTTGATGGCTTGCGCCACCAGGTAAGCCGCGCCGCCGACCGCCATCAGGTAAACGGCTTTGTGGTCCTTGATCGCTTCGATCGCGGTAGGGCCGCGCTCGGATTTGCCGATCATGCCCAACAGGCCGGTTTGCTCGAGGATCTGACGGGTGAACTTGTCCATCCGCGTCGCGGTGGTTGGACCTGCCGGGCCGACCACTTCGTCACCGACCGGATCGACCGGGCCGACGTAGTAGATAAAACGACCTTTCAGATCCACCGGCAGGGTTTCACCCTTGTTCAGCATCTCGACCATGCGCTTGTGCGCGGCGTCGCGACCGGTGAGCATTTTGCCGTTGAGCAGGACGGTTTCGCCCGGCTTCCAGCTCTGCACTTCTTCCGGGGTCAGGGTGTCGAGGTTGACGCGACGGGCCGACGGGCCGGCTTCCCAGACGATTTCCGGGTAGGCGTCCAGCGGTGGCGCTTCCAGCGAGGCCGGGCCGGAACCGTCGAGCACGAAGTGCGCGTGACGGGTGGCGGCGCAGTTGGGGATCATGCACACCGGCAGGGACGCGGCGTGGGTCGGGTAATCCATGATCTTCACGTCGAGCACGGTGGTCAGGCCACCCAGGCCCTGGGCGCCGATGCCCAGTTGGTTGACCTTCTCGAACAGCTCCAGGCGCATCTCTTCGATACGGTTGGACGGGCCGCGCTTCTTCAGCTCGTGAATGTCGATGGATTCCATCAACACTTCCTTGGCCATGACGGCGGCTTTCTCGGCGGTGCCGCCGATGCCGATGCCCAGCATGCCCGGTGGGCACCAGCCGGCGCCCATTTCCGGAACGGTCTTCAGTACCCAGTCGACGATCGAGTCGGACGGGTTGAGCATGGCCATTTTCGACTTGTTCTCGGAACCGCCGCCCTTGGCCGCCACGTCCACTTCCACGGTGTTACCCGGAACGATGGAGTAGTGGATAACGGCCGGGGTGTTGTCCTTGGTGTTTTTACGAGCGCCCGCCGGGTCGGCGAGGATCGAGGCACGCAGGACGTTTTCCGGCAGGTTGTAAGCCCGGCGCACGCCTTCGTTGATCATGTCGTCCAGGCCCATGGTGGCGCCATCCCAACGTACGTCCATGCCCACACGCACGAACACGGTAACGATGCCGGTGTCCTGGCAGATCGGGCGGTGGCCGGTGGCGCACATGCGCGAGTTGATCAGGATCTGCGCCATGGAATCGCGAGCTGCCGGCGATTCTTCACGCAGGTAGGCCTCGTGCATCGCCTGTATGAAATCCACGGGGTGGTAGTAGGAAATGAATTGCAGGGCGTCGGCAACGCTCTGAATCAGGTCGTCTTGCTTGATCACGGTCATGAGTCGCGCTCCTCTAAAAGACGGGAACATTCAATAAGGTGCTTGCAGCTTGGGTGCATCGGTCGGTTGCAAGCACCTTTCAAGGCACGCCGGGCATGCTGGCGCGACGCTAAAAAGGCGCGGCAGTATACCGCGCCTCGATGGCGGGCACATCCGTTGACAGTCAAACGTTGGTCGCATAGGTCGGTGTTGGCTGTCGTGCCCCGATACTTGTCGTGGCTCCTTGAGGTAATGGGTGTACCTCAACCTCTGTAGGAGCTGCCGCAGGCTGCGATCTTTTGACTTTGCTCTTTTTTGACGTTGCCGAAGGCAGATCAAAAGATCGCAGCCTGCGGCAGCTCCTACAGGGGAAGTGGGTCATCGTTCTGACGCCATTTTTATGCCCCTAAAATTGAATGGTCATTTATCAGACACGCCACTAAAGTGGCATTCGGTCTGTAGAGTAGGACACTCCGACAGCCTCCTTTTCCACGGTGAATCAACGATTGACCCATAACGCCATCCAGCGGCTTTTGCTTAAACGCTTTGCCCTCGCAGCCGGCACCTACGCCCTGGCTTTGCTGTTGCTGTGGCTGGCGTTTTTCACCGGTCATTACCAAGAGACCGTTACCGGCATGGCCATTGGCAGCGCGTTGGTGGTGTTCAGCCAGGCGGTGTTGTTCACGGTGTTCTCCAGCGGCTGCAACCTGCGTTTTTCCGACCCGAGCCTGACCGAAGTGCAAATACTGCTGGGGCTGGGTTGGCAGACCTGGCTGATTGCCCATCTGGACGGGGCGCGCAGTGTGTTTCTGGTGTTTTACCTGCTGATTCTGTTGTTCGGATTGTTTCATCTTTCGCGCACGGCGTTCGTGCGGTGCGCCTCGCTGGTGTTTTTCAGTTTCAGTGCAATCACGTTGTGGGAGGGTTACCACTTCCAGCTACCCGACCCGACGCTGGCCCTGTTGCAGGTGTGCGTGCTGTTTGTGGTACTGGTCTGGCTGGTGCTCTATGCCGGTTATGTACACACGTCGCGCCAGCGCATGCGTCAGCGCCGGTTCGCCTTGCAGGCGCATCAGGACACCCTGCGCGGGATGATGCGCCAGCTCGAAGACCTGGTAGCCACCGACGAACTCACCGGGCTGTTCAACCGCCGACATTTCCTGCGTCTGGCCGCCCGCGAATTGAATGCGATGGAAACCGATGTGGTGCATGGCCTGGCGCTGATCGACCTTGACCACTTCAAACGCATCAACGATGTTCACGGCCATGCCGCCGGCGATCAGGTGCTGCAAGCGTTTGCCGGGGTGGCCACCGCCTGCCTGCGCGATGGCGATGTTCTGGCTCGCTATGGCGGTGAAGAATTTGTGGTGCTATTGCCCGATTGCGATCCCGAACGCCTGACGGCTTGCTGCGAACGCTTGCGCATTGCCTTCACGGATGTCGAGTTGATCGGCCTCAATGTGCGCAGCCTCAGCCTGTCGGTGGGCATGACGTTATTGACGCTTGAGGACGATCTGGATGAGGCCTTGCAGCGCGCCGATCAGGCGCTGTATCGGGCCAAACGTGATGGCCGTAACCGTTGTGCGGCGGCCTGGGAGAATGTCGATGCCTGAATTACGGGTCGGCGAACGCCAATGGTCGGTGGCTGCGGGTAGCAACCTGCTCGATGCCTTGAATCAAAATGGCGTGTCGGTGCCCTATAGCTGTCGCGCGGGCAGTTGCCATGCGTGCCTGGTCAAATGTGTCGAGGGCTTGCCCAGCGACAGCCGTCCCGATGCCCTGAGCAATGAGCAGCGTCAGCAGGGTTGGCGCCTGGCCTGCCAGTGCCAGGTGGTCGAGAATCTGCAAGTCGAAACCTTTGATCCGGTGCGTGATGGGCTCGCCGCTCAGGTGGCCGCCAATGATTGGCTGAGCCCCTGCGTCTTGCGTTTGCGCCTGACCTGCGAGCGACCGTTGCGCTATCAGGCGGGGCAGCATCTGGTGTTGTGGGCGGGTCAGGTTGCGCGGCCGTATTCACTGGCCAGCCTGCCGGAAGAAGACCGTTTCCTGGAATTCCATCTCGATTGTCGCCAGCTGGGGGAATTCAGCGATGCGGCGCGTTGCTTGAAAATCGGCGATCCGATCCGCCTCGGTGAGTTGCGCGGCGGGGCACTGCATTACGACCCGGACTGGCACACCCGACCGCTCTGGTTGCTGGCGGCCGGCACCGGTCTGGGCCCGTTGTTCGGTATTTTGCGCGAAGCGCTGCGTCAGGATCACCAGGGCGCCATCCGTGTCATTCACCTGGCCCATGACGCAGATGAGCATTATCTGGCCAAACCCCTGCAAGCCATGGCTGCCAGCCGTGAGAACCTGACGGTCGAGCTCTGGACCGCGGCCGAGTTGCCCGCGGCGTTGGCGCAGCTACGGCTTGTTTCGCGGCAAACCCTGGCCTTGGTCTGCGGAGCTCCCGACAGCGTCGACGCCTTTGCCCGGCGCCTGTACCTGGCCGGCTTGCCGCGCAATCAACTGCTGGCGGATGTGTTTCTACCCCGTGGTTGACGGTACTGGCCTCTTCGCGGGCAAGCCTCGCTCCTACAAGGGTTGCGACTGTCCACAAAATCGAATTTCAATACAAAACCTGTAGGAGCGAGGCTTGCCCGCGAAGGCGTCAAACCAGACAACACATTTCCAGGATCAGAATGCAAAAAGCCCCGCCATTCACATGGCGGGGCTTTTATTTTTCAGCGCTCGATCACTCAGACCATCGGGTCGCCAACGTGCAGGATTTTCATCCCGTTGGTGCCGCCGGTGGTGTGGTAGCTGTCGCCCTTGGTCAGGATGACCCAGTCGCCTTTCTCCACAACGCCGCGTTTGAGCAACTCGTCGATCGCGGCCTGGCTGACTTGCTCAGGCGGCAGCGATGCCGGGTCGAACGGTACGGTGTAGACGCCACGGAACATGGCCGCGCGGGCCTGGGTTTCGCGGTGCGGGGAGAACGCGTAGATCGGCACCGAAGAACGGATGCGCGACATGATCAACGGCGTGTAACCACTTTCGGTCAAGGCGATGATCGCCTTCACGCCCGGGAAGTGGTTGGCGGTGTACATGGCCGCCAGGGCGATGCTCTGGTCGCAGCTTTCGAAGACCTTGCCGATGCGGTGGCTGGAGGTCTTGCTGGTCGGGTGCTTTTCAGCGCCGATGCAGATACGCGCCATGGCCTGTACGGCTTCCAGCGGATACAAACCGGCAGCACTTTCAGCCGAGAGCATCACGGCGTCGGTGTAGTCGAGTACGGCGTTGGCTACGTCGGACACTTCGGCGCGGGTCGGCATCGGGTTCTGGATCATCGACTCCATCATCTGGGTCGCGACGATCACAGCCTTGTTGTGGCGGCGTGCGTGCAGAATGATTTTCTTCTGAATACCCACCAGCTCGGCGTCGCCGATTTCCACACCCAGGTCACCACGGGCCACCATCACCGCGTCGGAGGCCTTGATCAGGCCGTCGAGGGTTTCGTCGTCGGCCACGGCTTCGGCGCGTTCGATCTTCGCCACCAGCCAGGCAGTACCGCCGGCTTCGTCGCGCAGTTGACGGGCGTATTCCATGTCGGCGGCGTCACGCGGGAAGGATACCGCGAGGTAGTCGACTTCCATTTCCGCAGCGAGCTTGATGTCGGCCTTGTCTTTTTCGGTCAGGGCCGGAGCGGTCAGGCCGCCACCGCGACGGTTGATGCCTTTGTGGTCCGACAGCGGGCCGCCGATGGTCACGGTGCAGTGCAGCTCGGTGGCGGTGGCGGTATCGACGCGCATGACCACACGGCCGTCGTCGAGCAGCAGCTCGTCGCCCACGCCGCAGTCTTTCACCAGATCCGGGTAGTCGATGCCGACCACTTGCTGGTTGCCTTCGGTCAACGGATGGCTGGTGGAGAAGGTGAACTGGTCACCGATCTTCAGCTCGATCTTCTTGTTGGCGAATTTGGCGATACGAATTTTCGGGCCTTGCAGGTCACCCAGCAGGGCGACGAAGCGGCCGTGCTTGGCAGCGAGGTCACGCACCAGCTTCGCGCGAGCCTTGTGCTCGTCGGGGGTGCCGTGGGAGAAGTTCAGACGGGCGACGTCCAGGCCAGCCAGAATCAGCTGTTCAAGAACTTCCGGCGAGTTACTGGCCGGGCCAAGGGTAGCGACGATTTTGGTACGACGGACGGACATGCAAAGACTCCTGAGTTCAAGCGCTAGCAGAGGCTACTATGGTCTTTGGGTGTAGTCATTGTTCGTTTGCACTACTTAATGCTTTCTTTATTGAACCCCCAACAACTTTGCTGCAACCCATCCTGAAGATTTCCGTCAGCGGGTCGATACAGAGCGCAAGACAGGAGATCCCCCTATGCGATTCGTGCTCATTGCCGTCCTTGCCCTCAGTGTTGTGGGCTGCACCCGTTGGTCGATGAACCATCATTTGAATAATGCCTACAGCGCCTATGACCGTGGCAACTGCGAGCAGGTGATGCTCGAACTGTCCAAGGTCGAACGTGATAGCCGTGCGCGGCCGTATGTGTGGCCGGAAGTGTCGATGATGCGCGGCCAGTGCCTGGAACGACAAAAGCTGTTTATTGATGCGGCCCAGACTTACGAGTTCATCATTGCGTCCTACCCGCAAAGCGAATACGCCTACCGCGCCCGCGCCCGTCTGGAAACCTTGCAGAGCCTTGGGCATTACCCGACTCGCAGCGCGGCGGTCGTGCGCCCGACCCGGTTCTGATTGAAGCGGCTGGCTGACCGGCGGCGGTGAGCTATAGTCGAATAAATCGATTTAGAGCCTTGTTTCTAATTCGAGGTAACACCTGTGATCGGCAGCAGTAAGCGACAGCGTAGGGATGGACTGTCGCACCAGGATCGGGGAGAGCGCGGCTTATGCTTATAAAGCAATAGAGCAGGCCCGTTCCGAAGCATTAGTGCGGCCCTGCTTAAGGGCCTTGCGTAGCGAAATCAACATGTTCACTGACCGCCGGATCGAGCGGCATCAACTGCCGTATTTTCTCAAAGTGTTCAACAGCGTTACCGACAAGCCCATTGGCTTTCTGGGCAATCTGTCCGAGGACGGGCTGATGTTGATCAGCCAGTTGCCGATAATGGTGGGCGCCGATTTTAATCTGCGCCTGAAAATCCCCATGGAGGGAAATTGTCAGCAGGTGATCGACCTCAATGCCTGTTGCCTGTGGTGTCACGAAGACGCAACCCCCCACCACTATGACGCCGGCTTCAGCCTGCAACGGGCACCGCCGGAATATGGGCAATTGGTGGAGGCGTTGAAGCAGTACTTCAGTTTTCAGCCGTTGCCTGCCTCTGCCTGAAGGTTGCGGCGGCTTCACAATCGTCATCGCGAGCAGGCTCGCTCCCACAGGAGATTTGAGTTGAACACAAGAATTGTGATCAGCGCCTACCACTGTGGGAGCGAGCCTGCTCGCGATGGCGTCAGTACAGACGCCGACATCTAAAGGTCAGGCCGGGCTGATTGCCCGCTCGTTATCCAGCGACCGCTCCACCAGCATCAACCCCATCTCACTCATCTGATAAATCGCCATCGCCAGATGCCGCGGCTTGTCGTCCAGGCTTTCTGCCAGGTCGAGCAGCAAAATGCTCACCGAGGAAAAGGTTTCATAGGTCTGGATGGCCAGGGCTTCGGGGTTTGCATCAGGTACGACGGTGAACATTTTCATGGCACGGTCCTGGGATGAGCGCAGTGGTTCGATGTCGGGTTTGAGGTAGTGGTCGAGGGCCTTGTCGGCGGCGGCGTGGAGCTTTCTTGAATCGAGGGTGGCGTAGGGGGAAACCGGGTCGGTTTCGGGTGGGGGATTGGGTGTGGCTTTGAACATATTCGCGATTCCGTGATTAGGGCTACCACCTTCTCGCGACTAAACGAGGGGTGGCGGCTGGACGCAGGTTAGTCGACCGGGGAATCACGAAAAACCGGCGCGCCCGAAGGCGCCCTGCGAACAGCCACCATCGAGTGCGGGGATAGGGACTACCCGACTGGATGACGCTTATGCACATTCATGAAACCCCGGGCGACTAAACCCGATCGCTGATTGGCAGCGACGCGGATCACGTTACGGGGCAGGGCCGAGGTGCACAAGCCGGCGGATTCTGGCGGATGTGTAGTCCGTTGCGCAAGACGCTGTAGTCATCAGGCCACTGCGAAATATATGACCATACCGTTCGTCGGGACTGTCAGAACTGTCAGGTGTTCAGGCGGGAGGAACGGGCATTCAATGAACCAACAATCTTTCTGACCACGGTACCCCTACATGAAAAGCGTTAACGAATAGGGTCTCCAGTCGCTCCCATAAAACAATGCTGCTCTCGGAGTTGCCGGCATGACAAGTCGTGGTGCAGCAATGACGCAGTATTAACTGAATCGCAAAGGTTCTGATTATTTTGCCAGTGCCCGATGCCTGCAATGGGACTGCGAGAACAACTAAGGAGTTAGTTATGGATATCAATGACAGTGTCGAAAAAAATGCCAACGATGTAGATTTGGCGGATGTATCGGATGACGTCAAAAAAGATGCAGGTATTGAGAGAACTCAGGAACAGGAAAGTGCTCTGCGTAACCTGTTCAGGGGGACTGGGAACATTCGGGTTACTTATGACAATCTTTGGGCGGACCTCGAGTACTACTATGAATGGCACCCAGAGGGGACGTCGATTACTGTTGGTGCAATACGTTACAGGGCTTTCGACAATGACAGAAAGTACGGTGATATCGATTTAGGTTACTTTACGCCCGTCGATTGGTGGGAGGCTCGCCTGACAGAAGACGCTATTCAAGATGGCAATTGGCACAATATTTCCGGGGGAGATGTACCTAAAAGGGCAACCCTTGGAGAACCCGTAGAGGTAAAGTTCGCATATACATGGGATATGCCTGCTTGGGACCCAAAAAGCGCGAGCTCAGATTATATATCCTATAGTGTTCCTGCCCCGATTATTTCAGGGCCATCAGGTGAGATTGCCGAAAGAGAGTTTACTGTCAGGGGAACGAACGGCGCATATGGCTATGGCGTGATCCACGTTTTCAACTCTAGCAGCAATGATTTTTTGAGTGAGGCTCACCTTGACATTAATGGCGGCTGGACGGCGTCTGTCACTCTACCGAGTGGGACAGATGAACTGACATTTTACGCCCGCCAGATAATCGGAACTCGCCTGTCCAATTATTCCAATCATAATAGGGTGTTCCTGAAGCAGGTAGTAGTACCCGTCCCCCGCATTGATTCTCCCGCCAATGGAACGGTACCCAACAAGCAGTTCGTAGTCAGGGGATCTAATGGCAATGCCAGTGAAGGTTCGATCTCGCTTTATAACAACGCTAATGGCACCGTTTTGGCCGTTGCTACCATCGGCGCAGGTGGCAGCTGGACAGCGAACGTCACCCTGCCGAGTGAGACACAACCTCTGACGTTTTACGCCAAGCAGAAATTCGGAGACAAGGAATCCGGTAATTCAAATTCGGTAACCGTGCAACTGGCCCAACCGGATAACCCCGACATTACCGCCCCCGTCTCCGGCTCGGTTCAACCTACGACGTTTACCCTTTCCGGCAACAAGGGTACCGTAGGCGCCAGGATTCGGGTGTTCAAAGACCTGACCAATGACAAGGTTGGCGAAAGTGCTGCGCTGACCAGCGCTAACTGGACCTGCTCCGTCACGGTGGCCCCCGGTCCGATATCGCTGGTCGCACAAGCGTTCAAAGATGGATGGGAGTCGGTGCGCAGCGAAGCCGTCGCGTACAAAATCACCCCCCCTGCCATCACTGCCGTCGTCGCCACTCATACCGAAACCACTGTGACTTTTTCCGGCTCCGGCCACACCGGAGCCACGGTCGAGATCACTAAAGTCAGCGGGCCGGAGGCAACGATGCCGTCCCCCGCCACGGTCACCGGCGGCAAGTGGGAAGCCACAGCGACCAACTGGCCCTTCGGAACATACAGCCTGACGGCAATCCAGAAGGTTTCCGACAATGCCGGTGGCTGGATCGAGTCGCAGCCGTACACATTCACCGTCGACCGAGTGGTTCCGCAGCCAGGCAATGTCACCTACACAACGGACTACCGGCCGACATTCTCTGGTACCGGCTATAACGGCGCGACAGTGAAGCTGTTCGCCGCCAACAATGTCACTCCGGTCGCCCCCGACGCGCGCGTGTCCGATCGCCGATGGTCGAGCCAGGCATCGGAAGTATGGGGGCCGACGTTTGAGCGGGAGGTTCATCTCAAACAATATCTGGGTGGTCAGGAGTCGCCGACATGGTTGGTTGTGAAGGTCACCATCGCGCCATTGGCACCTGGCATGAACGAGCCGGTAGAGGATGGCCTCTCGCCGCAACTCAGTGGCACCTGCTGGCCGGGCGCTGTTTTGCAATTGACGTACAGCGACAGCCCCTCCATCTCTCATCCCGTCACCAATAACAATGGGACCTGGAGTTTCCGGCGCGACACGCCGTTTGCCGAAGATGTCATCCACACCGTCTCGATCACGCAGACCGCCGCCGGGCAAACCTCAGTACCAGGCTCCAAGACCTTCGAGGTCTTCCTGCCTGTTCTCAAGCCGACGATCACCCAGCCTGATCCCTCCTCGGAAGTCGGTCGCGACGTCACCATCGAGGGTGGGAACGGCATGGTCGGGGCCACGATGCAGTTGCGTGATGCGCAGTTCGGAAGGAATCTGGGCGATCCCAAAGTGCTGACCCAAAATGGTCACTGGTCAATCGACCTCGTCGGGCTGGAATTTCGGCCGTACACCATTGACGCGAAACAGACGCGCAAGGGGCGGGAAAACCAAAGTGATCCGCATGTTTTTGACGTGGTGGTATTACCTCCGGAATTTACAGCCCCCGTGGAAAACGGCAGCCTGCCGCGTACCGCGATGATCGAGGGAACGGCGTTGCCGTTCGGGAAGGTTAGCGTCTGGCTGCAGGGCGTGGACGAGCCTTTGCTCAAGGATATCGAGGTGGACAGGGACGGGCACTGGAAGGCCGAGGTGACCTTGCCCGTGGGCAGAAAAACCATTTGGGCGGTACAGACCTTTGAGGGGCTTACGTCCAAAAACAGTCAGCAGTTGAATTACAACGTGGTGCCGGCGTCCCCGGTTATCGAAACCCCGACCAGCAACGAGCCCATCGGTGCCCGCACGGTGGTCTCTGGCTTCGGCGTGCCGGGGGATACCATCACGGTGAGGCTGAACGATGGCGCACAAACCGTACTGGGGAGCAGCCCGGTACTGGAAGACCGCACCTGGTCGCTGACGGTGACCATTGAACGGCTTGGCGGCCCCTGCGATCTGATCGCCGTGGCGTCACTTGACGGTTTCGATTCCGCCAGTTCCGCGCGCTCGGTTGTACTGGGCACGTACCTGCCATCAATTGATGTGCCAACGCCGGGAAGCTGGGTCAGCGGCCCGGTCCGATTCGAAGGCCGGGGCAGGCCGGGTGTCGGGCAAGTCGTGAGCTGGTTCAACCCCGACCTGAAGTGGTCGGCGGATGTACCCGTCAGTCCCGGCAACTGGCAGGGCGAGGCGGGGCAGTCTATGTCCGCGGGTGGCCATTGGTGCCGGTTTACCCAAACCCTCACGGACGGTGCGGATGGCGCGACGATCTCCGACTGGGTCGAGAGCCAGCGCTTCGAAATCCTGCCGCCGTCGACGCAGCCCTGACACCTTAAGTCCGACGAACGGTCATCAAGACTGTCATTTCTGACAGTAGACGATGACCGGCTACAGGCGCCAAATCTATTCAATCGAACGCACGGCCTGACAGGTTTGTCAGGCCGTTCAGGGCAGTTATCGACTCAAGGAACCTGACAATGGCTGACTCCCGCCCGGCTTCCCAACTGCTGAACCAGGTGTTCAGTGACGAACAACGAACACAATATGCAGCACTCCAGGCATACCTCAATGAAGGTGGTTCGATCTTTCCTCTGGTGGAAGGCGGGGTGCGGGGGCTGGAGCGGGACTATGGCGTGAGCCCGGATGATGCCCGTCAGTTTCTGCGCCGCGCCAACAGCATGGCCATTTATGTGCGGCGCCAGTTCATCGAGCACCGCCTGCGGCGTCACAAAACAGAGAAGGCAGGGGCGGGCAGCGGTTTGTTGGCGTTGGTTGATGGCCCCAGTTTTGAGCGGTTGTTCAGTCCCGACTTCGACCGTCTTTGCCCTCCGTTGGCGCTGGAATCGCTTGCCTCACCCGTGGCGTATTTGCTTGAGCTGCTGAGGTGGATCGAACAGCGCATCGAGGCCGCTTCAGACTCCACGCTAAAACTGCCGCTGCATGATCGCCGCAAGGATTTGAAGGAACTGCTTGTCGACTTCAATGCAGTGCATCAATCGGTGTCTTCGGTCGACATCATCGTCCCGGTGCTGGAAACGTTCATCCAGGCGCATGAGGCTCAAGAGGATCTTGAACAGGCGATGATCGAGGCGCGCTATCCCAATGGGCTTCCTTACTACCAACACTGGGTCACCGTGGATACGGTCGCCCGTCACCATGGCCTGTCGGTGGGCAATTTTGCACACATGGTGGATATTTCCTTTCCCTATTTTTTACAGCCCAAGGCCTGGGACGAGGATGCAGGGCGAGCCTTGGCTCATGCGTCGGGATTGGGGCCCTATCAACGAACATTGCTGACCGAAGATCCCCCGACATTAGATCAACACGAAGTCTTCTACTCGCAGAACTTTGGTGCCAAAGGCGTATCGTGGCAGAACCTCAATCAGGTGCCATTCTTCGGCGAGCGAACCAAGCTCGACACCCCGGGGCTCGAAGCGTTGCTGTCGGTACGCGATGATGCGCCGGTGCGCTCTCCCAACGTCAAGTTCTCGGAAGTGGTGCCTGAAGAGCCCGAAAGCGAGCGTTCCGGTTCGGTTTACATCAATGCCAATACCCATCCTGCTATCAGTATTACAGGTAGGGACGAGGGGCCATCATTCCTTCATCGATTGTCAGTGAACCCCCTCGTCGCGGAGGGGCTTGAACGTCTCGACCGGATGAACCGCAAGTTGCGTCTGGATCAGTGGCTGGAACTGCCCAGCGAGCAGGTGGATGCGTTGTTGGCGGCGGGTATCCGGGCTGAAGCGCGCGGCAAACCATCGGTCGATGCAGCACCGGCCGATGCATGGAGGATCACGGAAAGGGTCATTCACGCACTGGGCCTGTTTCAGTCGTTACGCCAGCGTTATGGCTGTACAGCGCCAGACTTTGCGGCGTTTATAGATACGTTGTCGATTTATGGTCGCGGTGAAGCACTCTCGCAGTTCGATCAAGTTTTCAATAACCAGGGCGACTATCGTGAACCCTTGGTGCTCGATGCCGGCAAATTCCCGGTGTTGCCCGTACAGGGCATGCCCGAACTGACAGTCACTCAGCTGTGCAGCGCTTTAGGGCTCGATCTGCAGACCTATCATTATCTGGCCTTGGCGATTGCCGCTGCTCATGGCGTCACAGACAACATGCTGTCGCGTACCCCGGAGATCATCTCCAGCTTCTACCGCATGGTGAAACTGCCGCGCTTGTTGGGCATTACGCCGGTCGAAGGCGTGCTGATGCTGACATTGCTCGGCGGGGAGTCATGGGTCAATGGCTTGGCGGGTGTTCCGCGGATCAATACGACTAGAGTTGATACGCCCGATGTGCTGAACCTCATCTATGCCATGCATTCGTGTGCGGGGTGGTGTGCGGATCTCGATCTTCCGATGCTGTGGATGCTTCAGCAGATTTCGGAGCCGCAAGTCTCGGCGGCCGCGCAGCCTGAGCTGCAGTTATTTGAACAGATGCGCAACCTGTTGTCCGGCGCATTGTTTACCAACTCGGCGCTGTTAATGGCCGGTGTACCGGCGCTGACAGGCGCCAGTTGGCTGGATTTGTTGACCATGCTGGTCGATTCCGATGGGCTGGTCATGGCCCATTCAGGAACGGAGGCCGACTATTTGGCCTTTGCCCGGGTAGCGCTCGATGGTGCGGTGAGGGGTGGCCTCGGTGATATCGACGAAACTGTGCGCGCTGCCATTGTCGAGAAAATGCTCGGTGTACTCCTGCAGGCCAGAATCGCTCAAGTATCGGTGGTCAAGGAATGTCTGGCGGTTTATGCGGGTGTCGACGCCGAGCAGGTATTGCAGGTGTTGTTCTGGGCCGATGCAACGGTGCATCGACTGTTGCGTCAGGTGCTCGAACGCGTCTTTTCGGACCTCGAAGAATCCGTAAGGGGGCGCAATGAACAGCCTGATCCACTGCTCGCGCTGTTGGCCGATATTCGCCGCCGCAGCACGGTGGTCGCGAAACTGGATCTCAGCGCCGAGCTGTTGCAGGACTATCTGGATTACGGTCATAAGGCCTGGCTGGATCAGGACGACAAGCATGCGTTCACCGTGAGCACGCTTTACTACCTGACCTCGCTGACCCGGGCATTTGAGTTGAGTGAGCAGCCGGCGCAGGAACTGCTCGATTACCTGCGCGAGGTCAATGCACTGCCTTCCGTGACGGGTGATGCCCTGCGTCTGGCTCAGCAAGCGGCATCGATCAGGCTGGCCAGGTTTTTTGATTGGAGCGTGCTGGAGGTGCGCGAGTGTGTCAGCCGCATCGACTCAGAGCTCAAGATCCTGAAAAACCTGACCCAGCTGGATCTGTTCATGCGCATTCGAGTGCTGGCGTCGCACACCGGCATGGATGCCTTGACGATCTTCCTGATGGGCACTTTGCCGGAGGAGGTGGACAAAACGGCGTACAAGGACGCCGCCGACCATGCGTTGCCGAGCCTGTCCGAATCCGGTGCGCCTCTGGCTACCGTCACCGAGGAACTGAAACAGATCGTCACCATGACCTGTGTCGTGGATAACACCGAGGTGGTGGCCAACAAGCCAGACGAAAAAATCACCTTCACCGTCACCCTCAAGGATGCGGACGGACAACCGTTGAGCGGTGTCAATGTGTACTGGAGCGCCACCTTGGGCAGCATTGCCAACGGGCCAACGGATACCAACGGCACGGTTCGGGCGCAGTTCATTCCCGGCAAGGTCACCGGCACGGATACACCGCAGTTCTGGCTGGATCTGTTTGAGCCGGAATACGCACCTACCGTCAATGTCATCTTCGACCCGTCTTCCCTGCAATTTCCTCCACCGCTCAAGTCGCTGGTCCCGTTGGAAGAGGTGCCATACGGTCAGGAAGTCGAACTCTACGCCACGCTAATGGACCGGTTTGGAAACCTCGGAAAAAACAGCCTCGTGCGCTGGCATTACGAGCCTTTGGAAGACGGTGCCACAGAAGCTTCATTGATTGTCCGACCAGCGCAGACCTACACCAATCAGGAGGGCCTGACGCGAGTATTTGTTTCCAGCCCTACCGGCGGAACGTTTGAGATCAGTGTTCTGACAGAGGCCGGCGAGTCGTCCGGTTATTTCGAACCCATCACTTTCGAGAAGGAGCAAGAATAATGGCACTTGACAGTATGGCTACCCTGCTCGAAAAGCGTCGTAACGCTCTGGTCGAATACTGCATCGGGCAAGTCGGGAAAGAGGGGGCGGCTCAATACAACTTCCTGAGAACCCCGGCAGATCTGTTCGAATTGCTGCGCATGGATCCGCTGGACAGCTATCCGGTTCAGAGTTCCTGGGTCGCCGAAGCGACGAGCTGCGCCCAGCAGTTCATTCATGCGGCCTATCGAAAGCTCGAACCCGGTTACGCGCAGACCGAGTTCGACAAGGGCGATCTGGCTACCTGGGAGCTCTACAGCAACTACCCGGACTGGGCGGCGCTGCAACTGATCGCGCTGTATCCGGAAAACTTCATCAACCCGTTTGTGCGGCGACGCAAGACCAGTCTGTTCAAGACCCTGGAAAACAACCTCAACCAGACACGCTTGAATAGCGATTCTGTTCAAGCAGCGCTACAGGATTATCTGCAAACGTTCGAGCAGACCTGCAATCTGGACGTGCTCACCAGCTACATGGACGGTGCCACGCCTGCCCATGCCGATTATTATTTTGTCGGCCGCCAGCGGGTCCCGCCCTTCCAGTATTTCTGGCGCAAGGCCGAGGTCGAACTCTCTGCCAGTTGCCAGGCCATCAATCCGGCGGCGTGGCATGAGTGGCAGCCTGTGGATGTTCCCATTGGCGCGAAGGTGTTGGACATTCGTCCGGTGTTCTGGAGTGGACGGTTGTGCCTGGTGTGGGCCGAGTGGCAGGACAAGGTGGAGGGGGATGGCATCAGCGAAAGCCTGCCACCCCGGCTAGACATCAATGTGGCGTTCATGACCCAGAATGGGCAGTGGTCGGCACCACTGAGTATGCACAGTTCCTGGCGCAAGGAAGCCCAATCCCCGCAGGGGGCCCGGCTGATTGCGACCGTATGGGCCGATCATTACAACCCCAAGGGCAAGCTGGGGGTTTTGTTGACTGCTGGAGCTGCCTTCAAGGTGTTTGCAGTGCGTGATGTGTTGTTCCGTCCCGTGACCGCGGATGATGGCGGCTGGCTGGAGCACGCGGCGGACAAGCGCTTTGTGACTGCCGAGACCGTGCAGCATCCGCTCATGAATCAGCCGACAATCGAAACCACCGTGGAACCGGTCGGGACCCTGACCGATTACCTGGACTTGCAGGCCGTGGCGTTTCGCGTCGGTGGCGATGATGTGCTGATTGTTCAAGGATTTCTGCGCCCCACAGGTCTAACCGGCAATGCTGAATTTGATTTGACCTTGCTGAACAAGACTCCCGATGACCCTGAGCCGATTAAAATCACCCAGCCGGTTGCCGGTGGCTGGAGTACCCAATGGCAGGTCTTCAGGCGTGCGAAAGGTTCATGGCAGTCGCCGACCTTTTCTTTTGGTACTGCCACCGGTAGCCATGGGCGTAAAAAATTTGTTTTGACGATTGCCAATGTCACGGACTTTACCTGTGCGGCACTGCTCAAGAACACCCTCGATGCCGCACAGTTTCTCTCACTGAACCAATCGGAACTGACGCTCAAGTACGCCCGTCTGAATTCGCTGTTCGGGCCCGAGCTGGTGCAACGCTCCAATATTTCTGTCGATGCCGTACTGGATTGGGATACCCAGTTTCTGCCGGAGGCGCCTCCACAAGCTGGCCCCATCGACGAGCCGAACGGTGCATTCAACGGCGCTAACGGTTTGTTCTTCTGGGAGCTGTTTTTTCATTTGCCACACCTGGTGGCCGCACGCTTGCGCGACGAGGACCGTTTTCTGGAAGCGCAGAACTGGTTGCATTACCTGTTCGATCCACAAGCTCCCGCCGATTCAGCGCAACCCAATCCCAAACCTTTGTATTGGCGCTGCCGGCCCTTGAATGGGCCCGGTAACCTGGGCTGTGAAACCGATGCGCCGACCGACCCCGACGCCATCGGCTATTCGGCGCCACGGCATTTTCAGATTCTGGTATTCACGGAGTACGTCACAAACCTGGTGGCCTGGGGGGACTGGTATTACCGCCAACTCACCCGCGACAGCCTGGTGGCGGCCAAACTGTGTTACGTCCAGGCCGAATTTTTCATGGGCAAGGCACCGACTGTGCGAACGGTGAACCGTTGGGAGGCAGACACAGTAGGCGGTCTCTTGAACCAGATCACCTCACGGCCGGCGCTCGAGCAGTTTGAGCGTGATCTTGCGTTCAGCCTGGCTGACTTTCCGGCCGCCGCCGAAGCACCGCCGCTGCTTGGGCTGTTGGCGAACAAGCCCTTTGAAGAACCGATCAATGAACAGTTGCTGGCGTTGTATGAGTTGCCCGGGCAGCGCCTGCATAACTTGCGCAACAATCTCACTCTGGACGGCAAACCGCTGCAGATTCCACTCTTCAGCCCGCCCACGGATCCCAACCAGTTGTTGCGCGATCTGGCATCAGGTGGTGTTGGCGGCCCCAGACCCATGGGTGGGCAACTGGTGGTTGGTGCTTTCCGCTGCCGCGTAACGTTCGAGGCGGCATTGCGGGCAGTGCAGGCCTTGCAGGATTACGGCAATCAGGTGCTGCGTTTGCTTGAGCAACGAGACCGGGCCGAACAGGAGGAAATGCAGCAGAACCATCTGGTGGAACTGGGCACCTACGCCCAGACCGTGCAGGAACAGACCATCGCTCAGTTGCAAGCGAGCCAAACCGCCCTGGAGCAAAGTCGGGCCGTGGCGCAGGAGCGGGCCGAGGCTTATGCGCGGCGTTATGACGAAAACGTGTCGTCGGTTGAATACGAGGTCATGGAGAGTCTGCAGACTTCAAAAACTCTGGCGTTGACGTCGTCAGTCATCAAACCCATCGGCGCGGCGCTTGCCGCGATACCTAATATTTTTGGTTTGGCCGCGGGTGGGCATCGCCTGGAAAAAATCACCGACGCGGTTTGCTTCGGATTGGAGATCGCCTCATCGGTGCTGGCAATAGAAGCGGATAAACAAGCCACCACCGAAGGCTACCGCCGTCGTCGCGAAGAATGGGAACTGCAACGTGATCAGGCGTTGGCGGAAGTCCGTGCAATCGATGAGCAAATCACCGCACAGAGCCATGCCGTGCAAGCCGCCCAAACCAGCCTGGAGCAAACCATCAGGGCCAACAGTCAGGCCTTGACGGTTTACAACTTCCTCAAGAAACGGGCCACCAACACTGAACTGTTCAGCTGGATGTTGGGCCAGCTCAAGGCGTTGCACTACCAGGCTTACGACGCGGTCGTCAGTTTGTGCCTCCACGCCCAGGCCTCGATGAGTGCCGAAACCGGCGATTACGACTCGCAGATTCCCTTGCCCCAGGTCTGGCTGGATAACCGTCACGGCTTGACGGCAGGCGAACATCTACGTGCGCATTTGTTGCGCATGGAACGTGAATACCTGCAACGCTTCGAGCGACGGCTGGAGTTGGTCAAAACCGTTTCTCTGCGCCAGTTGTTTGAAGACCAGACCGATCCGCAGACTGGCATCAACAGTTGGGAGGGCGCGTTGGCAGAGTTGCGCGGCAGAGGGGCGCTGGAATTCAAGCTTACGCAGTTGCTGTTCGATCGCGATCATCCGGGGCATTACTGCCGGCAAATCAGTTCGGTCGAGGTTGATCTGCCCGTGCTGACCGGGCCCTATGAAAATGTACGGGCCACCTTGCTTCAGGTCAGCAGCATGATCGCGACCAAGGCCTCGACCCCGTCGGTGAGGTACTTGCACAAACCGGACGGTGCCGTGGCCCCTGCCGATGTGCAAATCAACCTGCGCAGCGGGCAGCAAATAGCCTTGTCGATGGGGATTGCCGACACAGGCATGAATGCGATGAAGCCCGATGAAGGTTTGCTCAATCCTTTCGAAAACACCGGGGTGGTATCTCGCTGGGTGGTGAATTTTCCATGGCCGAAAAAAGAGCCGCAGATCGGCATTCTGCGCTCATTGACGGACATCATCGTGCGTATTCGGTATACGGCCAAGGCCGGCGAGCCGACGTTTACGCGAGCTGTCGCAGATCTGGTGACCCGAGCGGAAGTAGGGGCGCAAAAACTAACCATCGCTGGAGCGAACCGTCATGAATAGTCCTGTCATCCAGGCCAATGAAAGCCTCGTGCAAAATGGCGATTTCGAGCAGGGGTTCAGTAACTGGAAAAAAGGCCCGACCAATCCGGATTGGCTGGGCACGGCGAGTGAAATATACGAGGGCGTGCCGACTCGCTTTCTGAAGGCCGGCAATGAGTCTTCCGTCAGCCAGTCGCTGGAGGTTCCCAAGGATCCGGGCGCTCAAGCTCGCTACGTCCTCAGCTTCCTGTGCGAGACACGGCATACCGAATCGGGCAAGTTAGTCGTCAGTATCGACGGGCAGACGGAAGAGTTGGAAATCTTGTTGCCGCCGGGCGAACCCCGCGATGCAGAGGAAGATCAGGCGCGACTGAAGAACGGTCAGCCGCTGGACTTCAAGCCGATCTCTTATGAAACCGACCTGGCTCTGCCATTCAACGGTCAGGACACCATCATCATCAGTGTGTTCAGCCCGTCAAACGAAGCCGGCGACTACACCTCGCAGGTCTGTATCACCCGCATCAAGCTTCACTTGCATCTGGACCCTGCCGTGATGCAAACGCTGAAGCTTGACGAGCAATCACTGTCGACGACAGAGCCTTTGCATGTGTGTCTGGGGGCATCGGCGTCCAAGGCACATCAACTTGAATTTGTTCCCGAGCCGGACAGCATCTGGCTGGGCACCCAGGCAGCGTTGACCTGTGATGACAATCCGCTGGATGCGGTTGTGGCGATGCCGGTCTGGGGCGAGGATCAACCGGTGGAGTCGCCCTGGACACTCGACTGTCCGTTGATCGGTGATCAGGATCCCTATCTGTTTTCGATGAACCTGATTAACCAGTACACCGCCGCTCCTTATCCGGTGCAGGTGTCACTCGGGCATCATCGGCTGATATTCCGTGAGGTGCTCGAAGCGGCTTACTACCCGGTGCTTGAATATGGCCAGAGTGTGCGTCTGGGGGTTCAGGTCGCTTCCTATTACACCGACCAGCCCTTGAGCGGGCGGACAGTGAACTGGACCAGCGCTCAAGGGGTTTCAGGGGTTGGGGTGAGCGACGAGAACGGCTGGGCGTACTTTGATTATCAGCCGATGGAGGCAGGCGAATTCGATATCGAGGCGTCGGTCGAGAGCCCGTACTACGCCGCTGGCGTCGTGACTCAAACGCTGCAGGTCTGGGTGTTGGAGGCGGATCCGTGGAAGGACGTATTAGCGGTCGTTGGGAGTGCCGAGGCGCGCTGGGAGGAAAAAACCGGGTACCCCAATCGGGGGTCGGACTATCCTGTGAACTTGAAGCTGCCGGCAAACAGTCCATTGATCGGGACGGAGCTGTCGTTGCATTGGAGCGGTGACTCCCATGAGCAACTGGGTGTTGTGGTCAGCCCACCGCTGGAAACTTCAGTACCGGTCATTAATGACCATCCTGCCTGGATGCTGACAAGCGCAGATGAACTTGACGGCCGGTTTTATCTGGAGCTTGTCTGCTCGAAACTGCTGCTGTCTTCACCGAAAAAGACCATGTCGCTGGCGCGTAACCTGGTCAAGATCGGCGAAGTGCGCGAGGCCAACAAGTTTCCGGTGGTGGACGAAAACGAGAGCGCGCTGCTGCGGATACAAGTGCTGCATCTTGTTGCAAGCGGCGACGGTGATCCGGTCGTCAATGCGCTGGTCGAATGGCAAACCCCGGAAGGGCCGGTTTATTGCGCCACCACCGGCACCAGCGGCTGGGCCAGTTTTCTGTACACACCGACCAGCGATGGCGACAAGGTGGTGACCGCAAGCATCAAGGCCCATGCCGAGGCCGTTGCAGTAGACCGTCCTTTCAATGTGAAGGCGATTGCGACCAGCCCCTGGAAAAGCCAGGTCAAGATTCTCCTGGATGGGGCGGAAGTCGAGCGTAATACGCTCGGCGTGCTCTGCGAACGTGGCCAGACTCATACCTTGAAAGTCGAACCGGTCCCTGGCAGCGACTGGGTTGGCAAAAACATCAGTTTGCATTGGCGAGGAACCGCGCCGGATATCGGTCTGGTGCCCAGCGACCTGACCATTCTCAAGCCTATCGTGACCGCAGGTGTGGAATGGACCCTCGCTTCACAGGCCGATAACAGCACAAGCAGTCTGTTTGAACTGGAACTTCGCATTCAGGGTGAGCCTGTCCGGGAGCTGTCCGGGCGCTTGATGGCCGCGGATCTGAGTGAAGAGGTGAGCGTGAGGCTCGATCAGATAGCGGCCGCGCTGGACACTCAGGCGCTCTATCCATGCCTGGGCGCACGTCACCGCTTCAGCGTTTTGCCCAATGCGTTGAGCCCGTTGGCAGGGCTGGATTTATCGCTGACGTGGTCGGGAACACCCGCCGAGCAATTGGGGGCAACGGTCCAACCCGCGCTGGATCAGGCGCTACCGATCAACGACGGCGGCGCGATCTGGACGCTGGACTTTACCGCCAGTCAGCAACCGGGCCAGTTTGCCCTGGCCTTGGCGTTGCCGCAGATGGGGTTCACCGCCACGGCCAAGCCGATGATCCTGGCGCATAACAAGGTCAGGATCGAGGCCAAGCGTGAATCGCCGGTGGACCCGGTCGTAGGGCAGGATCCCGCTTGGCTGTGGGTTCAAGTCTTCTCCCACTTCACCGAACTGGCCGTTGATGGGGTTGCGGTGAACTGGAGCGCAGCCGATTCAAGCGTGGTGCCCACCAATGCCGAAGGCTGGTCAGGTTTTGCGTTTGCGCCGACCGATGACCAGCCGCATGAAGTGCAGGCATCGGTGACCAGCCTCTATGACGGCTACTCAGATACCCGCTCCATGACAGTCACGGCACTGGCGAGTGACCCGTGGGCGGGGCTGATGGTCAAGTTTGACGGCGCACCGGCTCAACCCTGGGGTGAAAAGACCTACTTCCCGCGCCGCAAGGGCGAGCATACGTTCGAGCTGTTGGCCGCCGAGAACAGTCCTTTGTTCGATCGTGACTTGACACTTGGCATGACCGGAACCGGACCGACTGCATTGGGTATCAAGTTTTTGCCTGAAGCCCTGGGAGTGGCGCGCTCGTTTGACGACGAGGGGTTGCGCTATACGTTCAAGGCTGACGATCTCAAGGACGGCAGTTTTGCTTTGCGTCTTTCTTCAGAGCGGTTGGCAAGCTTGTCTCCGGCGAACGCGATGTCATTGGGGGAAGGCTCGCAAGTGATGAAAATAAACTGGGACAATCTTGTGTCTCAGACATTGGATTGGGGAAAGGAAATTAACGGGCAGGTCACCGTGATTTCGACCATTAGCGGCAAGGCAATGGCAAACGTGACCGTGACCTGGAGCAGCCCTGATTTGGGGGTTGTAACCTCGGTGACCAACTATTACGGCGTGGCGAAACTGCGCTTTGTTCCAACCACGCCGGGAGATGGCCAACTGAATGCGACGGTAGGGGATGGGGAGTCGGTTGCGTTGTCGTATTTCTTGAATGAGCCGCGTGAAATCGAGGCGCTCACCAGTCCGAAGCAATCAGGTGAAGAACTTGAGAGGGTATCCGCCTCCGTTACCGTGGTGTCGGCCTTGACCGGAAAACCTTTGCCGGATATTGAGGTGAAGTGGGAGTACCCCGATAGGAATATTGCTCCGACCCGAACAGATGCTGAAGGTATCGCCCGGGTGGAGTTCAGATTGTCCGGTGTAAGAAGGGCGCTTCTAGAAGCTGTGGTGACGGGAGGGTATGCAGGATGGGAGGTACAAGCTCTAGAGTTTGAAACGATATTGACTGATTCAGCGCCAACTTCCAGCACCTGGAATCTGCATTTCAGACCTTACATTGATGGTGAAAGAGTCAAATGGAATGAGGTAACGCTGCGTTTGTTCGATGGCGAAACCCGCGTATTCAAACTGGACTATGAATACAGCACGCTGATTGGTGATCCCGAAGCTCTTCTTGCCCTGTATGCGAAGGACACAGACGGTGTGGTCTTTGATCCGCAGCTGGGGACATATCATCCGATGGCTGAGGGTACTACCTCCATGAGCTGGACTGTTTCCAGTCAGCAGGCGTCCAGCGGTCCTTTTGAATTGCAATTCAAGTTTCCTGTTGATTCGAGCTTGCCGTCTTCACCGCTTGTGCCGGGAGAGATCATTAATCTTGTTCAAGATGTGGAGGTCAAACTTGATGAACTTCCAGTCACTTTCGAAAAAGACGTCACCGCCTATCCTTGCCATGGTGCAACGCATACTGTCACCGTGAAGCCTAAGCCTTCCAGCTCCATGCTGAACAAGCCTGTAAAACTGGTCTGGAAGGGCGAGACGGCTGAAAGTCTCGGTGTGGTGGTCACACCTTCATTGGATGAGGAGCAGTTGCTGACGCTGGAGGGAGTGACGTGGGTTTTGGATTGCACCAACACTACCAGCAACGGAGATTTTTCCTTACAACTGATGTTAGTGGAAACGGGGAGAGTATCTCCGCCATTAGCCATGTCATTGGGGCATAACTTGGTGCGGGCTGACCATTGGATTACGGGGCCACATTACGAGGGGTGGCCAGAGTGGACAGAGTATTACCGAAGTCATATTCGCGCCATATCCGTACACTTGAATTCACTCGCTTCTAACGTGAAAGTAACAATAGGCAACGGCAGCCAAGGACTCACTAACTCTAAAGGTGAGTATGAGAGTAGGTACAGTCTGAAAATTATCAACCAATATGACCAATCCATTGTCTGATAATCGCCCTCTGGTGCCGCTAAGTAATCAGCGTCATTTTTCAACGAAGAGGCGCTGATTACTTATAAATTCCCCGCCTTTTTCCATGCCAGATACAGGGTCACCAGCTCAGGCCCCAATCCCCCGGGCCGAGCTTGCATTACTGCAACTCCATGAGTGCTCAATCGCTCATGAAGTTCGGTTCGTGTATTAAGATAATCCACTGCCCCGCAATAGGTCAGTGCGTCAGGGAGCGTTTGCAGCGGCATCTGACGTAACCTGTCGAGCACCTCTTCCCTCAGGCTGGCCACCAACACCCGATGCTGCTTGCTCAGCCGTTTGACGGCGGTCAGCAGTTCTTCATCATCTTCATCCCGCAGATTGGTCACCAGCACCACCAATGCCCGGCGTTTTTGCCGGGCCAGCAATTGGTTGGCGGCGGCCAGGTAGTCGGCGGGGCGTTGGGTGCTGTCGAGGTCGTACACGGTGTTGAGCAACACGTTGAGCTGGCCAGTGCCTTTGATCGGGGCGAGGTAGCGCGGTTGATGGCTGGCGAAGGTGCTCAGGCCCACCGCATCGCCCTGGCGTAGCGCGACGTAGCTGAGCAACAGACAGGCATTGAGCGCGTGATCGAAATGCGACAACTCATCGTCCTGGCTGCGCATGTGTCGGCCGCAATCGAGCATGAAGATGATCTGCTGGTCGCGCTCGTCCTGATATTCACGGGCGATGGGCGTGCGGTGGCGGGCGGTGGCTTTCCAGTCGATCTGGCGCAGGCTGTCGCCTTCTCTGAATTCGCGCAGTTGATGAAACTCCATACCCGACCCGCGACGTTGTCGCTGGCGCACGCCGAGCTGGCTGATCCAGTTGTCGATTGCCAGCAATTGGCCGCCGTAGAGCCGGGCGAAGTCGGGGTAGACGCGGGTGTTGTCGAGCACGTTCAGCAGGCGTTTGTCGGACCACAGGCCCATTGGGCTTGGCAGACTGATTTCGCAGTGTTCGAAGGTGAAGTGGCCGCGCTTGAGCGGGCGCAGGCGATAGCCGATCTGGCTTTGCTGGCCGGGTTTGAGTTCGACGGACAACGGAAGGTGTTCGAAATCCAGGCCGGGCGGCACATGGTCGAAAAACTGTACGTTCAGTGGTTGAGCAAACTCGTGTTCGACCTCCAAGCGCACTTCGCCCCATCGACCGAGCGCCAGGCTGCCGGGCATTTGCCGTTGCATGCGAGGCGAGGGCAGGCGTTTGAGGCGGATGGCGTCGATCATCGCCAGCGCCAACAGTGCTAACAGCAATCCCCAGTTGATCGACAACAGGCTCGACGGAACCGCGATGTTCAGAGCCTGCAATGCGCCGAGCACGATGCCGATGGCCTGCAGGATCGCGAGCCAGATCAACAGAAGCCGGGACGGTTTCATGGCGTAACACCGTGTGGCCTGCTGAAAAGATCGCAGCCTGCCGCAACTCCTACAGGGGACCGCATTCGGCGTAGGAGCTGCCGAAGGCTGCGATCTTTTCTTGGGGCGACGCGGATCTTGATCACGGTGTTCACAGCCGCGGCGCCGGCACTTGATCGAGCAGTTGCTTGAGCACCTGATCGACTTCCAGCCCTTCGATGTCCAGCTCCGGGGCGATGCGCACACGGTGACGCAGAACGGCCAGGGCGCAGCCTTTGATGTCATCGGGAATCACAAACTCGCCACCGCGCAACAAGGCCCGGGCGCGGGCGCAACGCACCAGGGCGATGGACGCGCGTGGCCCGGCGCCCAGGGTCAACCCCGGCCAGGTTCGGGTGGTACGGGCCAGACGTATGGCGTAATCGAGCACCTGATCGTCCAGTGGCAGATCACTGGCAATGCGCTGCAAGGCCAGCACGTCCTTGGCTTGCAACACGGTGCGCAACGGTTGCACGTCGAGCATGTCGGCACGGGTCGAGCGGCTGACCTGGCGCACCATGTTCAATTCCTGCTCGGCCTCGGGGTAGTCCATGCGCACCTTGAGCATGAAGCGGTCGAGTTCGGCTTCCGGCAACGGGTAAGTGCCTTCCTGTTCGATGGGGTTTTGCGTGGCCAGCACCATGAACGGTTGCGCGATGGGCAGGGCACGGCCTTCGAGGGTGACCTGACGTTCCTGCATGGCTTCGAGCAGCGCCGCCTGGGTTTTCGCCGGGGCGCGGTTGATCTCGTCGGCCAGCAGCAGGTTGGTAAACAGCGGGCCTTTGCGCAGTTTGAATTGCTCGGTTTGCAAGTCGTACACCGCGTGCCCGGTGACGTCGCTGGGCATCAGGTCCGGGGTGAACTGGATGCGCGCGAACTCGCCGCCAAAGCAACGGGCGAGGGCGCGCACCAGCAACGTTTTGCCCAACCCCGGCACACCTTCGAGCAGCACATGGCCGCCGGCGATCAGGGCGGTGAGCACATCGTCGATCACGGTGTTCTGGCCGATCACCGCTTTTTGCAATTCCGTCCTGACCGCTTGCGCCAACTGGCTGGCGCGCTGGCGCTGCTGGGCGGCGTGGGTCGGTAGGCCGGGCTCGATCTGTTCACTCATAAGGCGTTCCTCAAGGTTTGCAGGTGGGCGACCTGACGGCTGAATTCAGCGCTGGACAGCCGCTGTTTCGGTCGCGGGCTCATGGCCTGGCTGATGGCGCGTGTGGGTTGGCCGGTCAGGCGTGCGAGCACCAGCCATTGTTCGGCAACGCCGAGTTGTTCAAAACCGGGATGACGGTGACGGACGCGGCGCAGGATATCTTGCTGCAAGGCTTGCAACAGGCTGTGCTGACCGTCGCGGCGCAACATGAAATCGGCGCTGGCGCGCAGGTGTTCCTGAAGCTGGCGGCGCGCTCTCGGAGCCGGTTCCAGCAACGGGCCGTGGCGCACGCCGACGTGCCAGAACCCCAAGGCGATCAAGGCGATCAAGGCCACCAGGGCTTGCGCAAAGTAGCGCCACAGCAAGGTCAGCAAGCTGTCGTGATCGGTGTTGAACAGCAGGGTCACCTCCGTTTCGGACGTCAGGTACCACAGCAGCCAGGCGTTGTCGTACTGGTCGATGGCCGGGGTTTTCCAGAGGTCGGCGTCGGTGACCACGGTGATTGAACCGAGCCCGTGGCTCAGCTGCATCATGTGCGTGGCCTTGCCGCTGTTGGCCCAGGCCTGTGCTAGGTTTTTCGGGTCGTCGAGGTGGAACGCAGTATCGAAACTGACGTAGGCCGGCGCCTCTTCGTTTTCCAGGTAGAGCTTGGTCAGTTTGGGGTAGGGGTCGTCGTTGAGATCGGGGGGCGGCTCCTTGAGGTCTTTGCTCAGCGATTGATGCAACTGCACCCGATCGAGCAGCAGGTCATCGCTCTGACCGGTCCTTTCATCCCACAGGGCTTCGGCGACGAATAAAAGACGTCCACCGGCCCGGGTCCAGTTAAACACCTGATCCACCTGTCGCGGCGACATGTTCGACCGATCGCCGAGCAACAACAAACTGTGCTGATGAGGCTCGAGGGTCGGCAGGATGTCGAGGTTGTTGGCGTGGCTGACGGTCAGGCCCTGTTTGCGCAAAAAATGTTCAGCAGCGAGATAGGGGTTGGCCTGGGCTTCGGGGGAAGGGCCGTGATCGATTTCTGTCTGATAGGGCGTGGCCTTGAAGTACAGGTAAATACTCAGCGCGCCCAACAGCACGGCGATGAACGCGCCGGCCGCCAGCCACATCCGCCGGCTCAACGGGACGCTCCGGGGCCGAACAGTGCGCGCCAGCCGTCACAGAGTTCCTGCTGCAAATGCGCGGGGGGCAATCGATGCCCATAGGCGATGTTCTGCCAGTGCCCGGTGAGGTTTTTACTGAAGGCCAGCAGGGCAGGTTGTTGCAGTTGTTCAACGCGCTGAAGCACTTCGCCTTCGGTGTCGGCGGGTTTGAGCGTCATGTTGAAATCGTGCAACAAGTGGCTGAGCAGGGCGCGATAGAGCAACCCGAGGGCTTCACGCGGGTGGGTCTGCCAGAGGCTCTCGGCGCTGGTTGCGATGTCGGCGGGCAGGGTTTCGCGGTCGAGGTCCAGGCCGAATGCCTGCTGCGGTAATGGCCGCGCGACGTTGCGGTTTAACACTGGCCGGCGGCTGACGAAGGCCTGCAGCCAGTCGCGGTAACGCCAGATCAACAGGCCTATGGCGCCGATCACCGCGCCCCACAGCAACACTTCGATCAGGCTGGCCAAAACGCCGAAGCGTTGGCTGTCCAGCAAGCTGAACAACGCCTTCAGCCAGGCGGGCGTTTGACCCTGGTCTGCTTCGTTGGCGGCGGGTTTGTCTTCGCCAAAACGATAGCGCGTGACCGTTTCCTTGTTCTTGAACGGTGGTTGTTCGAGGATGGCCTTGATGCTGTCGCGGGATGCCTGGCTGGTCAGTGGCTGGTCCAGCAGACGTGGAGATTCCGGTGAAATGACCGGTTCGGCGGCCCAGACGTTTTGCGCCGTCGGTACCAACAGGATTGCGGCGAGTAGCAGCGTGACGACCGCGCTGGTCAGGCGTTGGCGCAATCGGCGGAACACCAGTTCGATATCCCAGGCTTCCAGCCACGTGCGTCGGTTCAGATAAAGGCTGAAACCACAGGCTACATAGATCGGTTCCCAGACAATGAGCACCAGGGCGTAAAAGGCGTTGGTCAGGTGTTCCAGCCAGCGCCAGTCTTGTGTGGCGGCGGCAATCAAGGTCTGCCAGCCCCAGTCGAGTTCGACCTGTAGTGGCAAGAGCATATAGAACAGCACCATCAAGCCGATCCACAGCGCGGTTTCCAGATGCACGCCGATGATCGTCAGCCACTGGGCGGCACCCGAGTTGCGCTGCAGCAACACGCGCAAACGTTGTTGTCGCGCCTGACCCTCCAGGCCTTCGAGTTGCACCACTGGCATCAGAAAACTGCGGCTCAGGCTCAGGCGCCGCCAGGTCAGGCTGGCCAGCAATTGTGGCTTGAGCAGGCGCGGCCATTGGCGCAGGGCCTGTTGCAGCGTGGGCGTTTCGCCGAACATGGCTTTGGACAGGATGTACAGCGGCAGCCGATCGAACGCCGGTTTGAGCCACCAGAACAGGAACACGGCGAGGGAGGGTGAATCCCACAGCATCAGGGTGAGCAGGGCGAAGATCGGCAAGGTCACGATCGCCCAACTGGTCATCAGCAGGCGTCGATGGCGCTGGCTCAGCAGCACCCCCAGGTCCATGGCTTCCCAGCTCGTGCGCGGGCGAATCACCGCAGTGGCGTCACTCAGGCGCATGGCGGGTCCGTCCGGCAAACAGCAGATAAGTCGCCATCAACAACCAAAGCACCGCGCCGACCAGGTATTTGGTCAGCGGCGCGAGCCCGGTCCGCGACGACCAGTAGGCTTCGATGAACGCCGCAATCAGTAGAAACAGCATGACCCCGCAAATCAGCAGCACGCTCTTGCTCGCCGCCAGTCGCAAGGCCTCGGCGCGGGGCAAACGTCCCGGCGCGATCAAGGCCCAGCCCAATTGCAGGCCAGCGGCACCGGCCAGGGCAATGGCGCTCAGTTCGAAGGCACCATGGCCGATCACGAACGACCAGAAGGTTTGCCCGTAACCGATGTACGTCAGGTGCCCGGCCACCGCGCCGATCATCAAACCGTTGAAGAACAGGAAAAACGCGCTACCCAGGCCAAACAGCAAACCGCTGGCGAAGGTCTGAAAGGCGATGCCGATGTTGTGCATGATGTAGTAACCGAACATCACCCAGTCTTCGCTGGCTGCCCGATCTGCCAAGCGCCCCAGATGACCGGCGTCGGGGTCGTACATGCTTTGCATCTGGCTGACCTGATCGACCGGGATCAGGTTATAGATCAGTTCCGGGAACAGATACACCAGCAATGCAAAGCCCACCAGGCTGCCAAAAAACATCAGGCTGGCGGCGAGCACGAAACGCCATTGCTCGCGCACCAGTCGCGGGAAATCAGCGAGGATGAAACTCACCACGTTGGCACCCAGCCGACTGCGATGCCGATAAAGCTGCTGATGCCCGCGCAACGCTTGTTGCTGCAATGCGTCGATCAGGAAACTGCTGTAACCGCGATCCTGAGCCAAGGCCAGGTGTTGGCAGATCCGTCGATAATCGCCGGGAAAACTGGCGATTCGTGAGGTGTCCTTGCCTCGTTCCAGCCGTTCAAGCATGAGCGCAAATTGCGCCCATTCGGCCTTGTGGCGACTTTCGAAAAGGCTTTGCTTCATGTCGGGCCCAACAAGCCACGGGCGATGCCGTTGAGTTCGGCCACGGCCTGCGGCTTCGATACCTGCAACGGTTGCGCGAGTATCGAAGCGAGTTCCAGGGTTCGCTCCCCGGACAGTTCCCCTTGGCGTTCGGCAAACCCGAGGATGGCGCGCTGCTCGGTCAGCGTCAGCGCGAAAGCTGCCCGCCGTGGCGGTACATCAGGCAGTTGGGGGCGGGTGAGCGGTTGTTCGCGGTAGATCACCAGCGTGCCGGCGGCCAGGTCGCCGAGGCGCTTGAAGGTGGGATGTTGCAGGCAACTGATCGCCCCGAGGAAGTAACCGAACGGCAGCATGTCGACAAATCGCAGCAGGTTGCGCAGCAGCGATGGGGGCCAGCCGATCGGTGTGCCATCGTCCTGCACCACGCGTAATCCCATCCATTGCTTGCCCGGCGTGCGGCCCTGATTGAGCACCTCGAACAGCACCATGTACCACCAGCTCACCACGAACAGCAGAATCGAGCCAAGCCCTGCGCCGATTTTCCCCAGAAACGCCAACACGATAAACAGCAGGCCCAAAATCAAACCGCGCAAGCCCAGGTCGATGGCGAACGCGAGCGCACGAACCATCAACCCGGCCGGACGCAGCGGCAGGTCGATGCCTTCTGGCGTTTCGACGCGATACCGCGTGTCCAGTGGCGGGGCCAGCGTCGCTTTCCCTGGCAGTGCTGTGGTCTCGAGCATGGGCTACCTTGATGTGGCCTGGTCGGGATTCGATGTCCGTCCGATGCTAGCAGCCTCTCGGGGGAAAACGACATAACTATGTATTGCACGGTGCGTGATCAGGAATGACAAGATTACTGGTCGAGGCGACGTATGTGCGCCTAGACTTCGCCGATCTTCAGTTCAGGAACAGCCCGTGACCTCGATCTTCTGGTACGACTATGAAACCACTGGCATCAACCCCCGTTGCGACCGCCCGCTGCAAGTGGCGGGGATTCGCACCGACTTCGATCTCAATGAAATAGACGAGCCGGTCAATCTTTACTGCCAGACCAGCGACGACGTCCTGCCGCATCCGGCAGCGTGTGCGATCACCGGTATTACCCCCGGCTGTCTGGCCGAGCGCGGTTTGAGCGAAGCCGATTTCATGACCCGGGTTCACGCCCAACTCGCGGCGCCCGGCACGTGTGGGGCGGGGTACAACACCCTGCGTTTCGACGACGAGATGACCCGTTACAGTCTGTATCGAAACTTTTTCGACCCTTACGCTCGGGAGTGGCAGGGCGGCAACAGCCGCTGGGACCTGATCGATGTGGTGCGCGCGGCCTATGCCTTGCGTCCCGATGGCCTCGTCTGGCCCAAAGACGATGAAGGGCGAGTCACGCTCAAACTCGAACGTCTGACTGCCGCCAATGGCATCGATCACGGCCATGCACACGAGGCGCTGTCGGATGTTCGCGCCACCATCGCCCTGGCGCGTCTGATCCGAGAAAAGCAGCCGAAGTTGTATGACTGGCTGTTTCAGTTGCGCGGCAAACAAAAGGTGATGGATCAGATTCGACTGTTGCAGCCGATGGTGCATATTTCCGGGCGCTTTTCGGCGGCCCGCAACTATGTCGGTGTGGTGCTGCCGTTGGCCTGGCATCCACGTAATCGCAACGCGCTGATTGTCTGTGATCTGCACCTGGACCCTCAGGGACTGCTCGATCTGGATACCGAGACCTTGCGTCGGCGGCTTTATACCCGCCGCGATGACTTGGCCGAAGGCGAACTGCCGGTGCCGCTCAAGCTGATACACATTAATAAGTGCCCGGTAGTGGCGCCGTTATCGGTACTTCGTCCTGAAGATCAGCAACGCCTGGGGCTGGATATGTCGCTCTATCAGGAACGAGCGCTGCGGCTAAGTGACGCACAACAAGTTTGGAGAGACAAAGTGTCGGGCATTTACGCCAACGATGATTTCTCCCCGAGCCAGGATCCCGAGCAACAGTTATACGATGGTTTTATTGGTGATCGGGATCGGCGTCTATGCGAGCAAGTCAGAGCTGCTGATCCTGCGCATTTAGCACAAGAGCAATGGCCTTTCGATGATGAACGTTTGCCTGAATTATTGTTTCGTTATCGCGCACGCAACTTCCCCGATACGTTGAGTTTCGAAGAGCAAGAGCGCTGGCGAATATTCTGTCAGAAACGTTTGTCTGCACCGGAGTGGGGCGCGCCAAATACGCTGAATAGTTTTCTGGAGGCGGCCGCTCAATTGACGATTAGTGCTACATCGTTTCAGCGAGAGGTGCTGGATGAATGGCAGATTCATGTCCAGACATTACGCAAACGTTTGAGTCTTTGAGAACGAAAATAATTGCCGCTTGAATTCCAGGCATAAAAAAACGCCAGCATTCGCTGGCGTTCCTTTGAGTCGCGATCAGGCTGCGACCCGCTTGGGGCTTAGCCCAGCAGGGTAGCCCAGCCTTCAACCACGTCACCGCCCCACTTGGCTTTCCACTCTTTCAGAGTCTTGTGGTTGCCGCCTTTGGTTTCGATGACTTCGCCGTTGTGCGGGTTTTTGTATTGTTTAACTTTGCGAGCACGCTTGGTGCCGGTAGTTTTTACTGCGCCGCCACGTGGAGCTTTGGTTTTGGATTCTGGATCCAATAGAGCGATGATGTCGCGCAGGGATTTGGAGTATTCGCCCATCAGGGTGCGCAGTTTGCCTTCGAATTCCAGCTCGGTTTGCAGTTTGTCGTCTTGGGACAGGTTCTTCAAACGGGCTTGCAGCTCTTTGATAGCTTCTTCGGTGGCGCGGTATTCGTTGATCAAGGACATGAGGACTACCTTATGTTGGGCGCTGGATGTCAGGTGACAGTGCGACAATAATAGTCAGGGTGTTTCATCAAGTAAACATTTAACCGGAGTTTTATTTAAATTAGTTGCGATGAATACGACGCAAATTGGCGGCATAGTTAAATAGCGTCACAAATGTTCACAGTTGAGCTCTTGAAGACTGGCTACAAACCTCCATTGCACGAGCAACGTGGAGGCTTACAGGACCTGTGCCCGACCTGCGTGCAACGCCATACGTCATCAATACTGCAGTTTTGCTGCGCAATCGCTAGAATGGCGGCCTTTGCGAAGTTCTGGAGTTTCCCCCTCATGCGCACTTTTCGGCTGGTGATTGCTTGCCCGGACCGCGTCGGCATCGTTGCTAAAGTCAGTAACTTTCTGGCGTCACATAACGGTTGGATCACTGAAGCGAGCCATCACTCGGACAATCTCAGTGGCTGGTTCTTCATGCGTCACGAAATTCGTGCCGATTCGCTGCCTTTCGGTATCGAAGCCTTTCGCGAAGCGTTTGCACCGATTGCCGAAGAGTTTTCGATGGACTGGCGCATCACCGATACCGAGCAGAAGAAACGCGTGGTATTGATGGCCAGCCGTGAATCCCACTGCCTGGCCGACTTGCTGCACCGCTGGCACAGCGACGAACTGGACTGCGAAATCGCCTGTGTGATTTCCAACCATGACGATTTGCGCAGCATGGTCGAGTGGCACGGTATTCCTTACTACCATGTACCGGTCAATCCACAAAACAAGGAACCGGCCTTCGCCGAAGTCTCGCGCCTGGTCAAACAGCACGATGCCGAAGTGGTGGTGCTTGCCCGTTACATGCAGATTCTGCCGCCCGAGCTGTGTAGCGAATACGCCCACAAAGTCATCAACATTCACCACAGCTTCTTGCCGTCGTTCGTCGGTGCCAAGCCGTATCATCAGGCGTCCTTGCGTGGTGTGAAGTTGATCGGTGCCACTTGCCACTACGTGACCCAAGAGCTGGATGCCGGCCCGATCATCGAGCAGGACGTGGTGCGCGTCAGCCACAGCGACAGCATCGAAGACATGGTGCGCTTCGGCCGTGACGTCGAGAAAATGGTGCTGGCCCGTGGTCTGCGTTATCACCTGGAAGACCGGGTATTGGTGCACGGCAACAAAACCGTCGTGTTCTGATAGCCACACGGTTGAAATTCGAAGGGCCTGGGCGTTCAATCGCTTCAGGCCCTTCGCCGTTTCTGCACTGAGGACATGACCATGGCCGACCCAATGGACAAAGCGACTTCCAAGGCACCCGCCACGCTGGGGGAGGGGTGTTTGAGTCGCTATGACCCGGATGACCTGAGCCCCGAAGATGGCACGGAGTTTCCCGGTGCCGCCGAGTTGTGGGAGCAGATGAAGGACGATTCCGGCGATGAATCCGGGGGCGCCTGAAAAGATCGCAGCCTTCGGCAGCTCCTACAAGGGCTTGGCGTACACCCTGTTAGGCGCTGCCGAAGGCTGCGATCTTTCAAGCTTGATTGAACTTCATCAATTTCTTGAGCAATGGTCGCCCCAACATCAGCAAAAATACCGGGCCACCGACCACCAGATAGAAGTAATAAGTCACTGCCCGCCAGATCAGAATCGCCGCCGCCGCGGTGGATTTCCCCACCATGGGCGCCAGCAGCGCCGCCGACGTCAATTCCGCCGCTCCGGCACCGCCCGGCAACAGGCTGAACTGCCCCGCACTCAGTGACAGCATCTGGATCAGAAAGCACCAGGCCCACTGCAAATCCACGCCCAGCCCGCGCAACGCCAGATACAACACGCTATAACGCAAGACCCAATGCAGGCAGGTCAGGGCAAATACCGTGAACAGCGTCTGAAGGGGCAGCTTCAATGTGTCAGTGAATGCCGCCAGAAAGTGCAGGAGTTTTCGCGCCCAGCGCACGCGGGTGGTGCCTTTGACGTTGAGTCGGGCGAGTAACCGGCCACTCAGACGAATCAGCGAGCGGTGATAGCGAGCCATCAGCACGCAACTGAACAGCCCGCCAAACAACGAGATGGCGCTGACGGTGAGCAGCCATTCCAGGCGCTGACTGAGGTGCTGGAACACTGCATAAATCAGAATCCCGCTCAGCGCGCAGAGAAAAAACAGCAGATCGCTCAACTGGTCCATGGCGAACACGGCGCTACCCCTGGCCGGCCGCACGCCATGGCGCGCCAACAGCGCCATGATGGTCAGCGGGCCACCACTGCCGCCAGGGGTGGCGCAGTAGGCAAACTCGGCGGACATCACCACCCCGAGGCTTTTCAGGCGGCTCACCTTGTCGCGCTGATCGCCCATGAGCAGGCGCAAACGCAGGCTGTTGATGATCCAGCACAGCAGGATCATGCCGAACATGATCAGCAGCCATTTCAACGGAAAGCCCAGCAATCTTGACCAGGTCTCGTCACCACCCAGCAGCAACGGGATCAGCACCGCAGCGAGCAGCGCGACGCCTGGCAGAATTCCCCGGCTCATGCGGCGCGACCGACGAGGTCGCGTTGCAGTTTCAGCCAGTTGGCTTTGGTCATGGGTATACGGCCCTCGTCGAGCAAACGTTTGAGGGTTTGCAGCCAATACTGACGCGAGAACTCATGGCGCATGTCCACCGGGTGCAGGCCGAGACGAATGACCGGCGCTTGCCGCCAGCGTTGTTCGCGCTGATCGCTGACGATTTTCGACAAGCCGCGGCGCCAGGCACTGCGCGCGCTCCAGACCAGGCCGGGAGCATCGATCGCGGTGAAATCCGGCAAACGATACAGATGCTGCGAGTCGCTGGTATAGCTCAGCGGTAACTGGCGCAACGCCTGGCGGGTGCCTTCGCTCATCAGCCAGCCCGGGGCGACGAACCCTGCCAGTGGCCAGTTATAACGGTGAAACACTTCGATTCCGGCGCGCAGGCGGGTGAGGGCGGCTTCCAGCGACAGGTCGTAGAACTCGGCTTCATGGGTATAGATCCGGCGCATGAACCAGTCTCGGGGCGTGCTGGGGATCGGTCCTTCATCGCAATGAAAGTAACCGTGCAGTGCCAGTTCATCGCCACGAGCGACGCGTCTGGTCAGCAAGCGTCGAAACGCCGGATACGCGTCCAGATCGTTGTGTTTGTGCAAGTCCGGCACCACCAGCCAGGTGATCGGCACCTCACCCAGCGCGTCGACGGCTTCGACGAAGGCCTGGTAATCAGGCCAGGTTTGCGGCGCAACGTCGTGCAACACCAGTAACAGGCTGGGCGTGTTCATGGGCTCAACCATTGGCGGTCAGCGGCCAGTGGCTGCCCAGTACGGCGTGATAGTGGCCCAACAGGCTGTCGACCACGGTGTCCCAGGCGTAATGCCGTTCGACATGGCTGCGGGCTTGTTTGCCCAGCGCGGCGCTGCCCTGGTTGAAGAGTTCGCGTACGGCATTGGCCATCGCCACTGGATTGTTCGGTGCGCAGAGCAAGCCACATTGGTCGGTAACAATTTCCAGAAAGGCCCCGGCCGCCACGGCCACCACCGGAATACCGCTGGCCATGGCTTCGAGAATCACCAGCCCGAAGGTTTCCTGATCGCCGGCATGCACGAGCGCATCGGCGCTGGCCATCAATCGCGCGACTTGCGCCGCCGGGCAAAACTCATCAATGACGGTGACATTGCGCGGCACCAGCGCCGGCATTGACGAGCCCACCAGCAGCAGGTGATAGCGACGACCCAGGCGTTTCATGCAATTGAGCAGTACCGGCAGATTTTTTTCCTTGGAGCCACGGCCGGCGAAAATCAGCAGGTGAGTGTTTTCATCGATACCCAATTCGGCCCGCAGGCCTGGATCCCGTGCATCGGGGGTGAACGTTTGCAGGTCGACGCCCAAGGGCTGCACGAAAACATTCTTCACACCCAGCGCAATCAGTTTGTCGGCCATGACCTGGCTGGGCGCCAGCACCCGGTCGAAGTTGCCATAAAGCTTGCTGACATAGGCTTCGATATTGGGTGTAACCCAGTTGCCCATACGGTTGCTGACCAGCAGCGGCAGGTCCGAGTGATAAAAGCCGATGACCGGTACATCAAGTTGCCGCTTGGCATCCAAGGCAGCCCAAGCGGTCAGGTAAGGATCACCGACTTCGATCAGGTCGGGCTGCAAATCCTGCAGAACATTGCGCCAGGGCGCGAGACGGAGAGGAAAACGATACCCCTTGCCAAAGGGAAGGGCAGGGGCCGGAACCGTGTAAACACCGTCTTGTTCGCTGAAATAAGCCCCGGGAATCAACAGGCTGTGCCGAATGCCCGGTTTGATGCCCAGGCGACGGTGTTTGGCATCCAGATAAGTGCGCACGCCACCGCTGGCAGGGGCGTAGAACATGGTTATGTCAGCGATATGCACGGTGTACATTCCTCCAGTCCGTTGTTCTCCCTAGGTTGACCTTTATGAAGGATAGATGTTCGGTTGAGGTTTTGTGGCGGGGGGCAGCAGAGGTTTGTGGGGTTTTACAAATCGCTATCGCGAGCAGGCTCGCTCCCACATTTGATCTTTGTTGTTCACAAATAATGTGCTCACAGAAGATCCAGTGTGGGAGCGAGCCTGCTCGCGATGGGGGCCTATCAGACGCTAGATGCGGAAACTGCCTACCAGTTGCTTCAGTCGCGAAGCCTGTTGCTCAAGGTCCGAGCACGCCCGCAAGGTCGATTGCAGGTTTTCCACGCCTTCCTGGTTCAGCGTGTTGATCTCGGTGATATCCACGTTGATCGACTCAACCACAGCCGTCTGTTCCTCGGTCGCCGTGGCCACCGACTGGTTCATGCCGTCGATTTCGCCGATGCGCAGCGTCACGCTGTTCAAGCGTTCGCCCGCCAGGTTGGCGATTTCCACGCTGTCCTGACTGTGGCGCTGGCTGTCGCTCATGGTGCTGACCGATTCGCGGGCGCCGACTTGCAGCTCCTCGATCATGGTTTGCACCTGTTGCGCCGATTCCTGTGTGCGGTGCGCCAGGTTGCGCACCTCGTCAGCCACCACGGCAAAACCACGACCGGCTTCACCCGCGCGGGCCGCTTCGATGGCGGCGTTGAGCGCCAGCAGGTTGGTTTGTTGGGAAATGCTGGTGATGACTTCGAGAATCTGCCCGATGTTCACGGTTTTGCTGTTCAGCGATTCAATGTTGGTGCTTGAGGCGCTGAGCATGCTCGACAGCTGATTCATTGCGGCAATGCTGCGATCCACCACATGCTGGCCGTCTTCGGCCAGGCTGCGCGCGTCGCTGGCCTGGCTCGATGCTTGCGCTGCGTTACGGGCGATTTCCTGGGCGGCGGCACCGAGCTGGTTGATGGCCGCGGCGACGCTGCTGGTGCGCGAGGCTTGCTGGTCGGAGTTGAACATCGACGAATTCGAGGCCGCCACCACACGCAAGGCCACTTCGTTGACTTGCCCGGTGGCCGAGGACACTTCGCGGATCGATGTATGAATCCGTTCCACGAAACGGTTGAACGCCGTGCCAAGGATGCCGAATTCGTCATGGTTCTGGATGGTCAGGCGCTTGGTCAGGTCGCCTTCACCGTCGGCGATGTCTTCCATGGCGCGGGTCATGACGTGCAGCGGCTGGATCAGGATGCGGATCAGCATACCCAGCAGGGCGATGATGATGGCCACGGCAATGACTGTTGCGATGACCGCCGAGGCGCGGAATTCGCTGAGCTTGGCGAAAGCTTTGCCCTTGTCCACCGACAGACCGATGTACCAATTGACCGAGGACAGGCCTTTGATTGGGGTGAATGTGACGATGCGGGTCTTGCCATCGACGTCGATTTCACTGAGTTCGCTGCTGATGCGCGGGGTGTTTTTCGGGTACGCCTCACTCAGGGGCTTCATCACCAGGGCTTTGTCCGGGTGTACCAGGATCTTGCCGTCGGCGCTGACCAGGAACGCATAACCCATGCCGTCGAAGTCCAGCGCGTTGAGGCTGTCAGCGATCACCTGCAAGCTCAGGTCACCCCCGACCACGCCGATGTTTTGACCGTCCTTGAGCACACTGTCAACGATGGAAATGACCAGTTGGCCAGTCGCCAGATCGATATACGGTTCGGTCAGCGCCGAACCGCTGGTGCTTTGGGCGCTCTTGTACCAAGGGCGAACGCGAGGGTCATAGCCATCAGGCATTTTGCTGTCAGGGCGGATGATGAAAGTGCCATCCTTGTTGCCCAGATAGGTGCCCATGAAGGTCGCCGTCAGCGCCTTCTGCTCAAGGACCTTGGAGACATTGCCGGGATCGGTGTTCAGTGCGACGTTCTGTGACAGGTTTTCGACCAGCAGGCTGCGTCCGGTCAGCCAGGTCTGGATATTGTTGGCCGTCACACTGCCCATTTCTTGTAGATAGTTTTTTAGATCACTGCGTATCGCGTTGCGCTGCAGATAGTCGTTGTACAGCGTGAACGAGGCAAAGGCAGCAATAACGATAAGGGCGGCGGCAAGCAGGATTTTATGGCTGAAGCGCAGATTTTTGTTCATGGCTTGGGGTTCCGCTAAGGTCTTAATGTCCTGGGCGTGCTGTTAAAAAGGCGCGCAAAATGGGCAGTGTTGAAAGTAAGCTGATATTTCCGTCTCTCCTTAGGGAATTACCGACGCTATTTTCAGTCTGGTCTCTGGTTTGTTATCGGCCATGAAGGATCAAAGATTAACCATGGGTGACAAAATGCCTGACTCATTGCAACTCGTTATCGGCGCCGACCTTGCGGGCCAATCAGTCACCCAGGCCATGCGCCTGGCCAACCGTCACGGCCTGGTAGCGGGCGCTACCGGGACCGGTAAAACCGTCACCTTGCAGCGCCTGGCCGAAGCCTTCAGCGATGCTGGCGTGGCGGTGTTCGCGGCGGACATCAAGGGCGACCTGTGCGGCCTGGGCGCCGCCGGCAATCCCCAAGGCAAAGTCGCCGAGCGGATCGCCGGCATGCCCTGGCTGAACCATAAGCCTCAGGCATATCCGGTGACCCTGTGGGACATTCACGGTCAGTCCGGTCATCCATTGCGCACCACCTTGAGTGAAATGGGGCCGTTGCTGCTCGGCAGCCTGTTGGAACTGACCGACAGTCAGCAATCGGCGTTGTATGCCGCATTCAAAGTGGCTGACCGCGAAGGGTTGTTGCTGCTGGACTTGAAGGACTTGAAGGCGCTGCTCAATCACCTGCGCGACAACCCCGAATTGCTGGGTGATGACGCCGCGTTGATGACCACCGGCTCCAGTCAGGCTCTGTTGCGCCGTCTGGCGACGCTGGAACAGCAGGGCGCCGAAGCGTTGTTCGGCGAACCGGCGCTGCAACTGGAAGACATGTTGCAACCGGCCGTGGATGGTCGCGGACGCATTCACTTGCTCGACGCCAGTCGTCTGGTGCATGAAGCGCCAAAGGTCTATGCGACGTTCCTGTTGTGGTTGCTGGCCGAACTGTTCGAGCAATTGCCGGAGCGCGGCGATGCCGAGAAACCGCTGCTGGCGCTGTTTTTCGACGAAGCGCATTTGTTGTTCGCCGGCACGCCCAAGGCGTTGCAGGAGCGTCTGGAACAAGTGGTGCGACTGATTCGCTCGAAAGGCGTGGGGGTGTATTTCGTCACCCAATCGCCGGGCGACTTGCCGGATGATGTGCTGGCTCAGTTGGGCCTGCGTATTCAGCATGGTTTGCGTGCGTTCACCGCCAAAGAGCAGAAATCCCTGCGGGCGGTGGCCGACGGTTTCCGGCCGAACCCGGCGTTCGATGCCTTGTCGGTGTTGACTGAGTTGGGGATTGGCGAAGCGCTGGTTGGCACCTTGCAGGACAAGGGCACACCGGGGATGGTCCAGCGGGTATTGGTCGCGCCGCCGCAATCGCGGATCGGGCCGCTGACCGAGACTGAGCGCACGGTGCTGATCGCCGGTTCGCCGTTCAAGGGCCGTTACGACAAACCGATCGACCGTGAATCGGCTTATGAAGTGCTGATGGGGCGCAAAGGACTGGCGCCGGAGCCTGAAGCAGCGCCGGGCAAACCTGCACCTGAAGAGCCGAGTTTCACCGAACAGGCCGGGGAATTCCTCGGCACGGCGGCAGGCCAGGCGTTGAAATCAGCGATGCGACAGGCGGCGAATCAATTGGGCCGACAATTGGTACGTGGGTTGATGGGGTCTTTGCTGGGGGGCAGCAAACGCCGCTGAAAATCTTTGATGGAACACAACCCCTGTAGGAGCGAGGCTTGCCCGCGAAGCTTTTGGCGGCCTCAAGGGCCTCTTCGCGGGCAAGCCTCGCTCCTACAGGGTATGTGTCAATTTCAGGTTTTGGGTTTGGCGTGCGCCGCCAACCGCTCCAGCGCCGCCCTTAGGTTCGGGTCGGTAATGCCATCAGCCGTCGCCTGAATGGTCGCCGCCGCATCCGTCGACAAATCCATCGTATGCCCCGCCGCCCCTTGCTGAACGGTAGGCGGCTGAACCTTGAACAGAATGCGCGTCAGGCTGGCGAACTCGTCGAACAGCTGTAACTGCCGTTGCAGACGCTTTTGCTGATAACGCAGGCGGGTGGCCCAGTGACCGTCGGTGACTATCAGCAATAAACTGCCTTCGCGCCACGACGCTACATGGCAGTGCTCGCGGGCAGCCGGCTGCAACTGACTTTCCACCAGACGTTGTAAATGACCCAGGCGTTGAGCGTGGCCGAAGATGGCTTTCAGCGGTTTGGCTTCGCGAAGCAGAACGGCGGGTGCTCTGGCCGTGAGAGGGCGAAATGCCATGATCAGACACCTGAAGTAACAGAGCGGCTATGGTAACAGAAAGCCCCCGTTGCCCCCGACCCATTGCTTTGTGAACGTTTTACTCATTAAATCAACGGATAACTTGTGCCCGGAACGGGTTGAAGTTCAGTAAAACGCCCTTATTTTAGGTGAGCCCCGTCACAGCGCAGTGCATGCATCGTGGAATAACGCCACTTTCCTCACCATCGTTTCCGGGTAGAATGCTCGTTCGCATGCGGCCATAGGGCTGCACGGGCGACTCACGGGGCCGCCCTCCATCCCTTTAGTGTGGAAGATCCTGCCGATATGTTTGCGCCTTTGTTAAAGAAACTTTTTGGAAGCAAGAACGAGCGTGAAGTCAAACGCATGCTCAAGACGGTGCAGCTCGTCAATGCCTTCGAAGAGCAAATGGTGGCCCTTTCGGACGATCAATTGCGTGCCAAGACAGACGAGTTCAAGGCCCGCCTCGCCAAAGGGGAAACCCTCGACAAACTGCTGCCAGAAGCCTTTGCGGTCGCCCGCGAAGCCGGTAAGCGCATCATGGGTATGCGCCACTTTGATGTCCAGCTGATCGGCGGCATGACCTTGCATGAAGGCATGATCGCGGAAATGCGTACCGGTGAAGGCAAGACCCTGGTGGCAACACTGGGCGTTTACCTCAACGCGCTGTCCGGCAAGGGCGTGCACGTTGTGACGGTGAACGACTACCTGGCCCGCCGTGACGCCAACTGGATGCGTCCGCTCTACGAATTCCTCGGCATGACGGTGGGCGTGGTCACGCCATTCCAGCCGCCGGAAGAGAAGCGCGCCGCTTACGCCGCCGACATCACTTACGGCACCAACAACGAATTTGGTTTCGACTACCTGCGCGACAACATGGCGTTCAGCATGGAAGAAAAATTCCAGCGCGAACTCAATTTTGCCGTGATCGACGAAGTCGACTCCATCCTCATCGACGAAGCCCGTACCCCGCTGATCATCTCCGGTCAGGCCGAGGACAGCTCCAAGCTGTACATCGAGATCAACAAACTGATCCCGCAGCTGCAATTGCACATCGAAGAAGTCGAAGGCGAAGTCACCAAGGCTGGCCACTACACCGTGGACGAGAAGACCCGTCAGGTCGAACTCAACGAAGCCGGTCACCAGTTCATCGAAGACATGCTGACCCGCGTTGGCCTGCTGGCTGAAGGCGAGAGCCTGTATTCGGCGCACAACCTCGGTCTGCTGACCCACGTTTATGCCGGCCTGCGCGCGCACAAACTGTTCAACCGCAACGTTGAATACATCGTGCAGGACGGTCAGGTGGTACTGGTCGACGAACACACCGGCCGTACCATGCCGGGTCGCCGTTTGTCCGAAGGCCTGCACCAGGCCATCGAAGCCAAGGAAAACCTGAACATCCAGGCCGAGAGCCAGACCCTGGCATCGACCACCTTCCAGAACTACTTCCGTCTGTACAACAAGCTGTCCGGCATGACCGGTACCGCGGACACCGAAGCGTTCGAGTTCCATCAGATCTATGGCCTGCAGGTCATGGTGATTCCGCCGAACAAGCCATTGGCGCGTAAAGACTACAACGACCTGGTGTTCCTGACCGCCGAAGAGAAATACGCGGCGATCATCAATGACATCAAGGAATGCATGACCCAGGGCCGTCCGGTGCTGGTGGGTACTGCTACCATCGAAACGTCCGAGCACATGTCCAGCCTGCTCGTGAAGGAAGGCATCGAACACAAGGTTCTGAACGCCAAGTTCCACGAAAAAGAAGCCGAAATCATCGCTCAGGCCGGTCGTCCGGGCGCGCTGACCATCGCCACCAACATGGCCGGTCGTGGTACCGACATTCTGTTGGGCGGCAACTGGGAAGTGGAAGTGGCTTCGCTGGAAGACCCGACCCCTGAGCAGATTGCCCAGATCAAGGCCGACTGGCAGAAACGTCACCAGCAAGTGCTGGAGTCGGGCGGTTTGCAGGTGATCGCTTCCGAGCGTCACGAGTCGCGCCGTATCGACAACCAGCTGCGTGGTCGCGCCGGTCGTCAGGGCGACGCCGGTTCCAGCCGTTTCTACCTGTCGCTGGAAGACAGCCTGATGCGTATCTTTGCCTCTGACCGGGTGAAGAACTTCATGAAGGCACTGGGCATGCAGTCCGGTGAAGCGATCGAGCACCGCATGGTGACCAACGCCATCGAGAAGGCTCAGCGCAAGGTTGAAGGTCGCAACTTCGACATCCGTAAACAACTGCTCGAGTTCGACGACGTCAACAACGAACAACGTAAAGTGATCTATCACATGCGTAACAGTTTGTTGGCCGCCGACAACATTGGCGAAACCATCGCCGATTTCCGTCAGGACGTGCTCAACGCCACTGTCAGCGCGCACATTCCACCGCAATCGCTGCCTGAGCAGTGGGACGTGGCCGGTCTGGAAGCGGCATTGCAGAGCGACTTCGGTGTGGCGCTGCCGATCCAGCAATGGCTCGACGAAGACGATCACCTGTATGAAGAAACCCTGCGCGAGAAACTGCTCAGCGAACTGATCGCGGCGTACAACGAGAAAGAAGACCAGGCCGGTGCCGAAGCACTGCGCTCCTTCGAGAAGCAAATCGTTCTGCGTGTACTGGACGACCTGTGGAAGGACCACCTGTCGACCATGGATCACCTGCGTCACGGCATCCACCTGCGTGGCTACGCCCAGAAGAACCCGAAGCAGGAATACAAGCGCGAGTCCTTCACCTTGTTCTCCGAGTTGCTGGATTCGATCAAGCGCGATTCGATTCGTGTGCTGTCGCACGTTCAGGTTCGCCGCGAAGATCCGATCGAAGAAGAAGCACGCCTGCGCCAGGAAGCCGAAGCACTGGCTGCGCGCATGCAGTTCCAGCACGACGAAGCGCCTGGTCTCGAGCAGCCGGAAGTGTTGGGTGAAGAGGTCGATGTAGCCCTCGCCACCGCGCCGGTACGCAACGAGCAGAAGCTGGGTCGTAACGAGCTGTGCTACTGCGGTTCGGGCAAGAAGTACAAGCATTGCCACGGGCAGATCCAGTAAACCCCGTTTCATACGCTGAAATACCCGCGCCGCGACCGGCTTATGCCGTCGCGGCGTTTTGCCATTTAAACCACCGTCTATCGCAATGACGGTGCAGACACTACTTTTTAAGGAGCGCATTCATGGCTGTTGGTCTTGGTCCTTTGCCAACGTTGCACCCGGTTGCCGGTTTTGAACTCGGTATCGCCTCGGCCGGTATCAAGCGCCCGGGGCGCAAGGATGTCGTGGTCATGCGCTGTGCCGAAGGCTCCACGGTGGCGGGCGTGTTCACCCTGAACGCCTTTTGCGCCGCCCCTGTGATTCTGGCCAAGCAACGCGTGCAAGGCCCGGTGCGTTACCTGCTGACCAACACCGGCAATGCCAACGCCGGCACCGGCGAACCAGGCCTGGCTGCCGCCGAGCGCACCTGCGCCAAACTGGCTGAGCTGACTGGCGTCGATGCCAGCCTGGTGCTGCCGTACTCCACCGGTGTGATCGGCGAGCCATTGCCGGTCGAGAAAATCGAAGGCGCGCTGCAAGCGGCCCTCGATGATCTGTCGGTCAACAACTGGGAAGCCGCTGCCACCGGCATCATGACCACCGACACCCTGCCCAAGGGGGCCAGCCGCCAGTTCCAGCATGATGGCGTGACCATCACCGTCACCGGTATCAGCAAAGGCGCAGGCATGATCCGCCCGAACATGGCGACCATGCTCGGCTACATCGCCACCGACGCCAAAGTCTCCCGCGACGTGCTGCAAAACCTGCTGCTGGACGGCGCCAACAAGTCGTTCAACCGCATCACCATCGACGGCGATACCTCGACCAACGACTGCTGCATGCTGATCGCCACCGGTCAGGCGGCGTTGCCGGAAATCACCGAAGCGAGCGGTCCGCTGTTTGCCAAACTGAAACAAGCGGTGTTCGAAGTCTGCATGGACGTGGCCCAGGCGATCGTGCGTGACGGCGAAGGCGCGACCAAGTTCGTTACCGTTGAAGTCAACGGCGGCGGCAATCACCAGGAGTGCCTGGACGTCGGTTACACCGTGGCTCACTCGCCGCTGATCAAGACCGCGCTGTTCGCCTCCGACCCGAACTGGGGCCGCATTCTGGCCGCCGTGGGCCGTGCCGGCGTACCGAACCTGGACGTGAGCAAGATCGACGTGTTCCTCGGCGACGTGTGCATCGCCAGCCGTGGCGCTCGCTCCGCCACCTACACCGAAGCCCAGGGCGCTGCGGTGATGCAGCAGGAAGAGATCACCATCCGCATCGAGCTGGGTCGCGGCGATTGCAGCGAAACCATCTGGACGACCGACCTGTCCCACGAATACGTGAAGATCAACGCTGAGTATCGTACGTAAACCCATTGGGATCGTGTCGCGCCCATCGCGAGCAGGCTCGCTCCCACAGGAGATCTTCAGTGAACACAATAGGTGTGAACTGCAGGATCAAATGTGGGAGCGAGCCTGCTCGCGATGACGGTCTGTCAGTCACCACATAGACTGGTCTGTATTTCCTTCATAAAGGTCCCGAACATGAGCCTGCACCTGATCATCGGCGACAAACTGCATTCCTCCTGGTCCCTGCGCGCCGCACTGGCCCTCGACCTGACTGGCGCTTCCTACACCGAAGAATTGATCAAGCTGAACCAGCCGGACACCCGCGAGCGTCTGCTCAAGCATTCGCCGACCGGGAAAGTCCCGTTGCTGAAAACCGAGCACGGCACCATCGCCGATTCCCTGGCAATTGCCGAGTACCTGGCCGAACAATTCCCCGGTGCCGGCCTCTGGCCCAAAGACACCGCCGCCCGTGCCCAGGCGCGTTCGGCGTGCGCGCAGATGCACAGCGGTTTTTTCGCCATGCGCGGCAACATGCCGTTCGACCTGAGCCACAATGCGCCGTTGTCGCCGACCTCGCCTGAGGTTCAGGCTGAAATCGAGCGCATGCTGGCGTTGTGGGCTGAGTGTCGTGCTGTCGCGACTGAAACCGGCCCGTTCCTGTTTGGGGGCGCGACCCTGGCCGATGCGTTTTTTGCACCGATCGCCGTACGCCTGCGCACCTATCAGGTGAAGTTACCCGAGGTCGACGCGGCCTATGTCGAAACCATCTACCAATGGCCAGCCTTCAAGGGCTGGCAGAAGGCGGGTCTGGAGGAAATAGAGCGGTGAAACGAGTCCATGTAGCAGCTGCGGTTATCCGCGATAACAACGGCAAAATCCTCATCGCGCGCCGTGCCGATACCCAGCATCAGGGCGGCTTGTGGGAGTTCCCCGGCGGCAAGGTCGAGGATGACGAATCCGTCGAAACCGCCCTGGCCCGCGAGCTTCACGAAGAGTTGGGTATTGTGGTCAGCGCGGCGCGCCCACTGATCAAGGTCCGCCACGATTACCCGGACAAACAGGTGTTGCTGGATGTCTGGGAGGTCTCGGCGTTTACCGGCGAACCCCACGGCGCCGAAGGTCAGCCTTTGGCCTGGGTGACCGCGCGGGAGCTGGTGGACTATGAGTTCCCGGCCGCCAACCAGCCGATCGTCGCCGCTGCGCGCTTGCCCGGCGACTACCTGATCACCCCGGACGGCCTGGAAACCCCGGCCTTGCTGCGCGGTATTCAGAAGGCCATCGCTGGCGGCATCAAGTTGATTCAGTTGCGCGCGCCCAACGGCTACGACCCGCAATACCGCGATCTGGCGGTGGACGCGGCAGGGCTGTGTGCCGGCAAGGCGCAGTTGATGATCAAGGGGCCGTTTGAATGGCTAGGGGATTTCCCGTCCGCCGGTTGGCACATCACGTCGGCGCAGTTGCGCAAGTATGCGGCCGCGGGTCGCCCGCTGCCGGCGTCGCGCTGGTTGGCGGCGTCCTGCCACAACGCTGAAGAGCTGGCACTGGCCGAGCAGATGGGCGTGGACTTTGTGACGCTGTCGCCGGTGCAACCGACCCAGACGCACCCGGATGCTCAGCCATTGGGCTGGGAGCAGGCGTCGAGCTTGATCGAGGGCTTCAGCAAACCGGTGTTCTTGCTGGGTGGGGTTGGCCCGGCGGAGCGGCAGAAAGCCTGGGAAGCGGGCGCGCAGGGCGTGGCGGGGATTCGGGCGTTCTGGCCCGAGGTTTGATTCTGCTGTGTAGCCACTGGCCTCATCGCGAGCAGGCTCGCTCCCACATTGGATTTGTGTACACCTCGATCCACTGTGGGAGCGAGCCTGCTCGCGATGGCATCTTCGGACGCGCCGACTAAACCTCAGGTTTCGCCGCCGGCTGCCACAAAATCTCTGCAACCCCCTGACGCTTGGCAATCAACCGTGCCGCCACAAACAACAAATCCGACAACCGATTGATATACGCCAGGCCAACCCCGGCCAGCGGCTCGATCGCATTCAACTGCTGACAGCGCCGCTCGGCACTGCGCGCCAGGCAGCGGCATACGTGAGCCTGGGCAATCAATGCCGAACCGCCGGGCAGAATGAAGTTCTCCAGCGGTCCCAATTCTTCATTCCACACATCAATCGCCGCTTCCAGCCGTTCGATTTCTGCCGTGTTGAGGGCCTGATACACCGGCATCGCCAGCTCGCCACCCAGGTCGAACAACCGATGTTGGCAAGGCGCCAACACCTCGATCACTTCGTTCAACCCCGGATAGGCATTACTTTCCGTCGCCAAACCGGCCAGCAGCACCCCCACCTGGCTGTTCAGCGTATCGACTTCGCCAATGGCCTCGATGCGCGGATGGTCCTTGGGCACCCGGCGGCCATCACCGAGCCCGGTTTCGCCTTTGTCGCCAGTGCGGGTGTAAATCTTCGACAAGCGAAAGCCCATGGTTACCTCGACAGCTGATTGAGTTCTTGAGAGACCACCGGAGTGCCCGCCAACGGCAGGCGCAAGGTGAAACAGGTGCCTTGGCCCGGCGTCGATTGCACTTCCATCTGGCCCTTGTGATTGTTGGTGATGATGAAATACGAGACTGAAAGCCCAAGGCCGGTGCCCTGGCCGATTTCCTTGGTGGTGAAGAACGGTTCGAACGTGCGTTTGCGCACGCTCTCGCTCATGCCGATGCCGTTGTCTTCAACCTGAATTTCCGCCCAGGGCGGGTTCAGTTTTGTGCGCAGAATGATCCGCCCCGGTTCGCGGTCGTCGGTTCGTTGATGAATGGCTTGGGCGGCGTTTTTCAGCAGGTTGAGCAGCACCTGTTCCAGTTCGTTGGCGGTGCCGGGTACCGGGCCCAGCGCCGGATCGAACTGCCGAATGATCGCCTGGCCCTTGAAGTCGAAGCCGATGGCCAGGTCGAAGTCGTTGCCGGCGATTTCCACCGCTTGATCGATCAGCGCCGGCAAGTCGCACGGGGCCATTTGCCGGGTACTGCGGCGGCTGAAACTGAGCATGTGCGTCACGATTTTTGCTGCCCGGGCGCCGGCTTGTTGAATGCCATCGAGCAGCTTCGGCACTTCACGAGCTTGCAGGTACTGGTTGACCGTTTCCAGCTTGATGCCAAGTTGTTCGGCCTGTTCGAGGTTTTTCGGCAGCTCGGGTGACAGGCGTCGACGAATGTTCTGCACGTTGTGCAGGATCGCGCCCAGCGGATTGTTGATCTCGTGAGCCATACCGGCAGCGAGGCCGCCGACCGAGAGCATTTTTTCCGACTGCACCATCATTTCTTCCAGGGACAGACGCTGGGTGATGTCGTCGATCCGGATCACCACGCCGCGCCCGGCACCGCCCATTAACGGGTAGAACGTCAGGGCGTAATGTTTGGGTTCATCGTCCTTGAGCCAGGTAACGCGTTCGATCTTGGCCACCGTGTGCTGCTCGACGGTTTGTCTGAGCTGCGGCAGGAACGGTTTGAGCGGTTCGAAGGCAAGGAAGATCGGCTGGTTCAAGGCTTCGTCGAGGCGCGTGCCGGACAGGGCGCTGGCCTCCTGATTCCACTGAGTCACGTAGAGTTGCTCGTCGAGGGCGATCAGTGCCGACGGCATGGAGTCGATGATGCTGTTGAGGTAGTTCTGGAAACCGGTGAGTTTTTTCTCGATCTTGCTGCGCACCTGAACTTCCAGTTCCAGCTTGCGGTTGGTGTGACGGGTTTCTTCGGCCAGCCCCTGGGCCTGATCGTAAGCGGCCTGGGAATCGTCGCGGGCGCGCTTGAGTTGCTGTTCCCGGGCCTCGATGCGCGAGAGCATGGTGTTGAAGGCTTCGGCGAGGCTGCCGATTTCGTCATGGTTGCCGCGAGAGGCGCGCAGGGCGTAGTTCTCTTCCCGGGTGACTTGCCGGGACAGCTCTTCGAGCTGATGGATGGGCCGGGTAATCAGCCGTTTGATCTGCCGGGCAATCACCAGCCACAAGAGCACGCTGAAGATCAGAATCCCCAGGCTGGCGGTCAGGGTCCCGGTGTAGAACGCCATCGGCAATTCGCTGCTGGCCACCAGCAGCAAATGCCCTGGCGCGGTGCCGGGGCGGGGCAGGGTGATCACTTGATTGCTGCGAAATTCCGTGGCTTGCCAGGCGTCAAGGTGCCGGAATTGCTCCGGCAGGTTCAGTTTGTCGCCATGCTGCAACTGCGCCAGACGCACACCCTTGCCGTCATAGAGGGCCGCCGCACGCAGCGGCGTATAGCTGTTGAGTTCGTTGAGCAGGCGTTCGGCGGTTTGCGGCGACTTCAGGGCTTCGGAGACCAGGCTCGGGTTGGACACCAGTCGGCCGATGGTCTGCAGCGCTTGGGGCGCCATGCTTTCCTGGGAGATGTAATAGGCGGCGCTGATAAAGGTCAGGTTGGCGACCAGCAAAACGGTGGTCAACAGCACCAGCAGGGCGGCCAGCAATTTCTGGCCGACTGGAAGGTTTTCAAGGCGCTGGCGCAATGGCATCAGGTTCATCGCTGAAAAGGAACAAGTGGCCAGCGTAGCCGCTGCTCAGTCGCTGGGCAATCCAAGGCTGCGCAGATGGGCGATCAAGCGCTGCTGCAATTGAATGAGATGGGGCAGGTGCAACTGATGCCGCGACGCGACTTTACAGGCATGGCCCAACAGGTAACTGATTTCGGTGCGGCGTTGATTCGCGACGTCCTGGTACATCGAGGAGAAGTTGGCCGCGGTGGCCTGGATCACCCGCTCGACTTCCTCCCGGAGGTTTTCCGCCGCTGCGGGCTGGCCGCAACGCTCCAGCAGGTCGGTGAGCTCGGCGCACAGGGTGGCGACTTCGCAATGATGCTGCTGCAAACCGCCGTTGCGGCATTGGTGCAGCACGGTCAGCGGGTTGATCGCACAATTGAGCGCCAGCTTTCGCCACAACCTCGTGAGGATATCGGTGCTCCACTCATGGGGAATTGCGGCGGCGCTCAAGTCCTCCAGCCAGATCGGCGCCACCGGGTGGCCAGCATCCCCCAGCCAGGTGTAGCCATGGCCGGCGAACACCACACGCCAGTCGCCATCGCGAAACGCGCCTTCGGTGCTGGAAGCGAAGATGCAGCGCGCCTGAGGCACCAGCGCAGCAACCGCGTCCTGGCTGCCAAGGCCATTCTGCAAAAGAATCAGTTCGGCGTCAGGTGTCAGACGATGGGCGATCCGGGCCACGGCCGTTTCGGCGTCGTAGGCTTTGCAGGCCACCAGCAGGCGGCGGATCGGCTCATCGCAGTCGGCGGTTTCGCCGGGCACCGGATATCGCTGCGCTTCGCCGTGTTCGACCAGCGTCAACCCGCCCGCCGCCTGATAGGCCTGCAAGCGCACAGCATCGCGCAGGATCAGCCTGACCGGCACATCGGCCCGCGCCAGACGTGTGGCCCAAAGAGTGCCGAGGCTCCCGGCGCCCAAGACATGCCAAGGGGTGGACATCAGCTTTTTGCTCGGTTTGACGCAGGCATGTGAGGCTCGCAGTGTCGGTTGGAAAAGACCCGTTATAATGAGCCCGATTTTAACCGCAAGCCAAGCGCGCTCCATCGTTATCGAGCGTGCCTTTTTATTGGAGAGATTACATGCCGTCGTTCGACGTGGTATCCGAACTGGACAAACACGAAGTCACCAACGCGGTCGAGAACGCCGTCAAGGAACTCGATCGTCGTTATGACCTGAAAGGCAAAGGCACCTTCGAGTTCAAGGAAAAGGACTTGACCGTCAACCTGACCGCCGAAGCCGATTTCCAGCTCGAAGCGATGATCGAGATCCTCAAGCTGGCCCTGGTCAAGCGCAAGATCGACGTGCAGTGCCTTGAAGTCAAGGATGCCTACGCGTCGGGCAAGTTGATGAAGCAGGAAGCGGTCCTCAAGGAAGGCATCGACAAAGAGCTGGCGAAGAAAATCGTCGCTCACGTCAAAGACGCCAAGCTCAAGGTCCAGGCCGCCATCCAGGGCGAGCAGGTGCGTATCACCGGCAAAAAACGTGATGACTTGCAAGAAGCGATTGCTGCCCTGCGCGCCAAGACGTTCGACATGCCGCTGCAGTTCAACAACTTCCGCGACTGACTTTTCTAGCGGGAACCTCTCGGCGTTTTCGACGTCCGAGCCCCAAGCAACGGCAGAAATGATTGAACCTTATGGGTTCGGTCTTTCTGCCGCTCATTTTTCGCGTGCCGGGTAGCCGGAAATCAGGAGAAAGAAGATGGATTTGAATGCTGAAGTGGACAACCTGGTCAAGGCATCCCAAGCCTGGGTTCCGATGATCATGGAATACGGCAGCCGCGTGCTACTGGCGGTGATTACCCTGGCCATCGGTTGGTGGCTGATCAGCAAGGTCGCGCAAAAACTTGGCGGCCTGCTGGCATTGCGTAATGCCGACCTTGCGCTGCAAGGTTTCATCAGCAGTCTGGCCAACATCATTCTCAAGGTTTTGCTGATCGTCAGCGTAGCGTCGATGATCGGTGTGGAAACCACCTCCTTCGTCGCGGCCATCGGTGCCGCCGGCCTGGCGATCGGTTTGGCTTTGCAGGGCAGCCTGGCGAACTTCGCCGGCGGCGTGCTGATTCTGTTGTTCCGCCCGTTCCGTATTGGTGACTGGATCGAAGCCCAAGGTGTCGCCGGCACTGTCGACAGCATTCAGATCTTCCACACCGTGCTGCGTACCGGCGATAACAAAACCATCATCGTGCCCAACGGTAACTTGTCGAACGGCATCATCACCAATACCAACCGTCAACCCACCCGCAAAGTAGTGTTCGATGTGGGTGTGGATTACGAAGCGGACTTGCAGAAGGCTCGTGAAGTGTTGTTGGAACTGGCCAAAGATTCGCGCGTATTGGCAGATCCGGCACCTCAGGCAGTGGTTTCTATGCTGGGTGACAGTTCGATCACTCTTTCGCTTCGGGTCTGGGTAAAGACGGCGGATTACTGGGATGTGATGTTCATGTTTAACGAACAGTCCCGTGATCGTTTGAAGACTGCCGGCATCGATATTCCGTTTCCGCAGCGGGTTATCCGAGTGGTTCAGGAATCTGCGGTGCAGTGATTGTTTTTTGATCATGTCTGACTCTTTGGTCAGGCATGTTTCTCACGGATTTGATCGCTTTAACGCATTGTTCGTAGCCAACGAAAAAGGCCCATCCGAAGATGGGCCTTTTTTTATTACCGCGAACTAACTTTCTGCAATTACAGAATGTTGAGCGGGTAGTCGGTGATCAGGCGGAACTCAGAGATATCGCCTTCGCCTTCGTCAGCATTGGCGGTGTGCCATGCCTGACGGATGCGGAACGACAGATCTTTAGCCGGGCCGGATTGAACTACGTATTTAACTTCCACGTTGGTTTCGTGGTGTTTGCCGTCTGCACCGTACAGACCAGCGTAAGGGCTGCCTGCTGGAGTGTTGGTGCCATCGATGTCCCAACCTTTCACGTAACGGGTCATGAAGCTCAGACCAGGTACGCCGTATTCGGCCATTTTCAGGTCATAACGGGCTTGTACCGATTTCTCGCCAGGGGCGTTGAAGTCGGAGTACTGGATGGAGTTGGCGAGGAAGATCGAGTCGCCACCGCGGTTGTTTTTACCCACACCGATGTAGTCGAACGGGGTATCGCCGTTCACTTTCTGGAAGCCCAGGGTGAAGGTGTGCGCTTTCAGGAACGAGAAAGCAGCGGCCAGGGAGTAGGCGGTGTTGCTGATTTCGCCTGCTTTAGCGTTACCGGTGTCCTTGGTGTTGTAGATGTTACCGTCGAAGTTGATCGACTGATCGCCGCCCAGTGCGAGGGTGTAGTTCGCGTTGGCGTAGTACTGGTTCCAGACGTCTTCGAGCTTGGCACCGTAGAGCGAAACGCTCAGGTCTGGGGTAATGCCATACTTGCCGCCGAAGTAGTCGATGGAGTTGGCTTTCACGCCAGCGTAAGTAGCCCACAGGTCGCCGTCACGGGCGTTGCTGTCCTGGCTGGTTGCCGAGTAGAAGTGACCGCCTTCGAGGTCAAGGTCTTTGACTTCGCTGCTCTGCAGTTGGATACCGCTGGCAGTTTGGTGAAGGATACGGGAACCGCCAACAGCGAACACCGGAGAGGTGCTTGGCTGCATGTCGCCGATTTTCAGCTCGGTCTTGGAGATGCGGAACTTGGCGGCAGCGCCGGCTTTGCCCTGGCTATTGTTGACTTCGCCATCATTATCCACGGACATGTTACCGGTGCCGGCATATTTGTCGGAACCGTCCAGCTTAATGGCCAGTTGGCCCCAAGCTTCAACGCCAACACCGATCAGACCTTGGGTGTAGCCAGAGCTGAACATGCCCTGGATGCCCTGGGTCCAGTCTTTGTCGTCGGTTGCACCGTTTTTCTTGTTACGGTTGTAGTAGTAGTTGCGAACCAGCAAGTCGAGCTTGCTGTCTTCAACAAAACCTTTGGCTTCTGCCTGGTCACTTACGAAAGGTGCGGCTACTGCCAACTGAGTACTGGCTGCTGCTGCAACTGCCAGTGCGATCATGCTCCACTTCATCACGCGCATCGTGATTTGCTCCTTTGGTTTTAGAAGAGTACTGCCGTCCCACCTGTTTTATTATCTGGGCGGCTCTTTCTTTTTGTGTCGGCGCAAACTTATATCACGCCGACCCTATTGGCGATACTTGCGCATCTAACCTTTCAGCTTCTTTACGACCCTGTCGCAAATGGCTGGGTAGATGTCGCAAATTCACAGTCCCAATGCAACCGGATTGACAACTTCGGCGCTGTTTTCCAGGGCTTGAGCATCGGAAAAAAGAGTCCCTGGTGAAACGTTTGAATCTCCATTGGGCAACCCTGCCACTGTTTTTATTGGCCTTAAGGCTTCCACTTCCAGCGGACGCCTTATAGACGATGTGAGTGTGAATGCAACAAGCGTGCACAAACCAGAATTCTGTTGCTGTTTTTTTCTGTGGGCCTGCCTGTCGCTGTAAAAACCTCATGAAACCGGGGGGTTCAACCTCGTTTTGTTAAGACTTGACGCCACGTCTGGCATCGTGGTTATCACATCGAACCAGCGGGACGACAACCCAAAACGTTACCGGTTCACCCTGCAAGTGAGTAGTTAGCGGATGCTGACGCACTCAGCGTAGACGCGTTGTGCGGTTTTGGTGCAAAAAATTTTATTTGCTGTACCGAATTCACACAATGTCGTTCTGTAGCGGCTTCGAGCAGCGCGTTGTTTGTGGGTGGTTTCAGCATTTTTTGTGGGTCGTCGATACCAATTGGTGCGTCCTGGATCAAAATGTCCCATGCAGGGGCGCGGCCAAGAGGGCGGAGCCTGCGGTTCGCCGTGAAGCGCGTGGCGTTCGCAGGTATGCTGCCGTCCTGTCGCTTGGCGCTCCATCTTTGCGGATGAGCGCTAAGCTGAAAATGATGACCAGGCGGGAGTGCGCGCAGTGTTCGTTTTAGATTCACGACTTCAACAAGACACGTTACCGATCGGCGATTTCCCGCTCTGTCGGTTGCTGTTATCCAATGATTCGAACTACCCGTGGTTCATCCTTGTGCCACGCCGCGAGGATATCAGTGAGATATTTCAGTTGGATGTCCCAGATCAACAGCAGCTGTGGCAGGAAACGACCGCGCTGGCGGAAATGCTCAAGGACTCGTTCGACGCAGACAAATTGAACGTTGCGGCCCTGGGCAATGTCGTCAGTCAGTTGCACATGCATGTGATTGTGCGCAAGCGTGAGGACGCTGCCTGGCCAGCCCCGGTCTGGGGCAAATGTCCGGCCAAGCCATACAGCCCGGAGCAGATCGCGACGATTCGCGAACGGTTGCGTCTGGTATTGACCGATGATTTCACGTTTCTGGAGGGTTGAGTCATGAGCCTGGAAGAGCGGGTTACCGATCTGGAAAGTCAGTTGGCGTTTCAGGATGACACCATCCAGGCATTGAGTGATGTGCTGGCGACGCAGCAGCGCGCAGTGGAGCGCCTGCAACTGCAAATGGCGGCGCTGCTCAAGCGTCAGGAGGAAATGGTCGGCCAGTTCGAATCTTTCGAAGAGGAAGCGCCACCGCCGCATTACTGAGCCACATTAGTGAAGAGCAGGCCATAAAAAAACCGCGAGCAGCCTGGGCTGTTCGCGGTTTTTTTATGGCCTTGGAATCAGCGACGCGGCAGCGCGGCGATCACATCCTCGGCTTGCAGGCCCTTGTCACGATTCATGACAGAGAATTCCACACGCTGGCCTTCGACCAGAACACGGTGGCCTTCGCCGCGAATCGCCCGGAAGTGCACGAAAATATCATCACCGGAATCACGGGAAATAAAGCCGAAGCCTTTGGAAGTGTTGAACCACTTGACGGTGCCGGTATCGCGGTTGCTCATGTCATAGCTTGGCGAGGCGGCGGCCGGTGAAGATTTGTAGAAGCTGATGGCCAGGTGCAAAAGAACGGCGATCAGGGCAGCGACCAGACTGAACAGAACGGCAGGTTGACCGGCGATGACAGGCATCGGCGCGATCAGCGTCAGGGTTTGCAGGACGACAGCCAGAACCAGCAACGCGCTGACCAGGTTCTGCAGTTGATGACGCGGGCCTTTGTTCCAGTAAGGGATAACAGGAGCGAGGGTGAGGTTGAGCAGGCCGAAAAAGGCCAGGTACAGCGCATCGGGTTGTTGCAGGTAAGGTGCCGCTTCGGATCGCAGGCTAGGGATGAAGGACAGCAGCAAAGCTGCTGCGCCCATTAGCAGGTGGACGATTTTCAACATTTTGATTAACTCACGTTAAGACGGATCACAAGGAAGAGCTGATGGAGCACGGTTCGCTTCAGAACAATAAGAGGCGTTGGACACGTACCTGCTATCAGCCTATGCGCGGCCCCCGGAAAATAGGCGGCAGCGACACACTGCCTATTTAACAGCAAAGCCTGCGCCTACTCAAATCAGGCAGTCCGGCGGTGCTTCCTCCGACAGGTAGACGGATGACGCTTTGCTGAGTGTTGTTCGCGAGCTGTGTTTCTCGGATCTTTTGACTTCTCATTGAGGGACGCTGCATCAGTGTGCGTAGGAAAACGTCCGGTCTAGGACGTGCTCCATGATCGCTCCTCCGTTGTTGGCTTATCCTACGTTGATGGTCATAAAGTCATCTGGATATGCCGATGCGCCTGCGGTTTTATAAGGAAACGGAATATGACTCTTATAAGCAGCAAGGATGGCAAAGGAGTGTCAACGGTATGGTTCATGAAGACAGGAGAGGCGAGGGGAGGGTCGACCCACTCAAGGAGGTAAGGATTGATTCATTTGTCAGCGAATTCGATATGGGCCTGGCCCAACCCTTATCCCGATCAGTACGCTTGAATGGTTTTTCGACCTGTTTGCGGCTCGAGCAAATCTACTGGGATATTTTGGGTGACATGGCCAAGGTCAATTGCTGCTCGGTCAGTGCGCTGTTGTCCCATGTGGATCGCGAAGTGCATTTGCGTCATGGCGGGGTGAAGAACTTCACCGGGCTGGTGCGGGTTGTCTGCGTCGTGCACAGCCTGAAGGAGGGGAACTGCCTCGTCATGACTTAGCGATGGCGATGGATCGGGTAGCGTGTCGGTCTGTGCAGTCTTACGGCTGCACAGGCTGCATTTAATGGATATAATCCCGCTCTTTGCCGCAAAGCCCAGCATGCGCGGTAGCAATCTGATCGCCGAGACAACCCCCATGCCGATGTACGACTATCAATGTGCTTCCTGTGGTCATCAGTTGGAAGCCATTCAAAAGATCAGCGCAGCACCGCTGGTCGACTGCCCTGCCTGCCAGGCGCCAGAGCTTAAAAAGATGCTGTCCATGCCGGGTTTTCGCCTCAGCGGCACCGGTTGGTACGAAACCGACTTCAAGACCGGTTCCAAGAAAAATCTGGCCGGTGGCGACAAAGCTGACTAGGGCCTGGCGCCCGTATTGAACGACACGCGCGAGCTCTTGCATCATCTGACGCCTTTTAAGTGCGGTGGTGCGGCAAGGCCTCCAACCGAATTTCGAATTACGAGAAGTGAAACCACTACCATGATGCGCAGCCATTATTGCGGCCAACTGAACGAAAGCCTGGAAGGTCAGGAAGTTACCCTTTGCGGATGGGTCCACCGTCGCCGCGACCATGGCGGGGTGATTTTCCTCGATATCCGTGATCGTGATGGTCTGGCCCAGGTGGTGTTCGACCCGGACCGCGCTGAATCCTTCGCCGCCGCCGATCGCGTGCGCAGCGAATACGTGGTCAAGATCACCGGCAAGGTTCGCCTGCGTCCGGCCGGTGCCACCAACGCCAACATGGCGTCGGGCATGATCGAAGTGCTGGGCTACGAGCTTGAAGTGCTGAACGAAGCGGAAACCCCGCCGTTCCCGCTCAACGAGTTCTCCGACGTCGGCGAAGAAACCCGCCTGCGTTATCGCTTCCTCGACCTGCGTCGCCCTGAAATGCTCGAGAAGCTGCGTCTGCGTTCGCGCATGACCACCAGCATCCGTCGCTTCCTGGACGAGAACGGCTTCCTCGATGTCGAGACGCCGATTCTGACCCGCGCCACGCCAGAAGGCGCTCGCGACTACCTGGTGCCGAGCCGTACTCACGCCGGTAGCTTCTTCGCCTTGCCGCAATCGCCACAGCTGTTCAAGCAGCTGCTGATGGTTGCCGGCTTCGACCGTTACTACCAGATCGCCAAGTGCTTCCGCGACGAAGATCTTCGCGCTGACCGTCAGCCGGAATTCACCCAGATCGACATCGAGACCAGCTTCCTCGATGAAAAAGAGATCATGGGCATCACCGAACAAATGATCCGCAACCTGTTCAAGGAAGTGCTGGACCTGGAGTTCGGCGACTTCCCGCACATGACCTTCGAAGAGGCCATGCGTCGTTACGGTTCCGACAAGCCGGACCTGCGTAACCCGCTGGAACTGGTTGACGTTGCCGATCAGCTGAAAGAAGTCGATTTCAAGGTGTTCAGCGGCCCGGCCAACGACCCGAAATGCCGCGTTGCAGCTCTGCGCGTTCCAGGTGCGGCAAGCATGCCGCGCAAGCAGATCGACGACTACACCAAGTTCGTCGGCATCTACGGTGCCAAGGGCCTGGCGTACATCAAGGTCAACGAGCGCGCCAAAGGCGTCGAAGGCCTGCAGTCGCCAATCGTCAAGAACATCCCTGAAGCCAACCTCAACGTGATCCTCGATCGCGTCGGCGCTGTTGATGGTGACATCGTGTTCTTCGGTGCCGACAAAGCCAAGATCGTCAGCGAAGCCCTGGGCGCGCTGCGGATCAAGGTCGGTCACGATCTGAACCTGCTGACTTGCGAGTGGGCCCCGATGTGGGTCGTCGACTTCCCGATGTTCGAAGAGAACGACGACGGCAGCTTCACCGCGTTGCACCACCCGTTCACCGCGCCGAAGTGCACCCCGCAAGAACTGGAAGCCAACCCGGCGACCGCGCTGTCCCGTGCCTACGACATGGTATTGAACGGTACCGAGCTGGGTGGCGGTTCGATCCGTATCCACCGCAAGGAAATGCAACAGTCGGTGTTCCGTCTGCTGGGTATCAGCGAAGCGGAACAGGAAGAGAAATTCGGCTTCCTGCTCGACGCCCTGAAATACGGCGCGCCGCCGCACGGTGGCCTGGCCTTCGGTCTGGACCGTCTGGTGATGCTGATGACCGGCGCCCAGTCGATCCGTGAAGTGATCGCTTTCCCGAAAACCCAGAGCGCTGCCTGCGTCATGACTCAGGCACCGGGGCTGGTGGATGCCAAGGCATTGCGCGAACTGCACATTCGTCTGCGCGAAACGCCTAAAGCTGAGTAAGGCTGACCTTGCGGGCGCATCTTCGGATGCGCCCTTTCTTTATAGACAGGGTCGAGTTTTTTATTTGCCGGCTGGCGCATCATGGCGTAGCGGGCAATGTGTCAAAGATAATTCGGAGCGAGTTATGGCGGGTCATTCCAAGTGGGCGAACATCAAGCACCGCAAAGAACGTCAGGATGCCAAGAAGGGCAAGATTTTCACCAAGTGGATTCGTGAACTCACGGTTGCTGCCCGTCAGGGTGGCGGTGATCCAGGCTCCAACCCGCGTTTGCGTCTGGCGCTGGATAAAGCGCTGGGTGCGAACATGAGCCGCGACATCATCGACCGCGCAGTTGCCCGTGGTGCCGGTGCCGCGGACACCGACGACATGGTCGAGCTGACCTACGAAGGTTACGGCCCGGGCGGTGTGGCGGTGATGGTCGAATGCATGACCGACAACCGCAACCGCACCGCAGCGGCGGTTCGCCATGCGTTCAGCAAGTGCGGCGGCAACCTTGGTACCGACGGTTCGGTGGCCTACCTGTTCGAACGCAAGGGGCAGATTTCCTTTGCGCCAGGCATTGATGAAGATGCATTGATGGAGGCGGCCATGGAAGCCGACGCCGATGACGTGGTGACCCACGAAGACGGCTCCATCGACGTGTTCACTTCGTTCGCCGGCTTCTATTCCGTACGCAACGCTTTGGAGGCAGCAGGCTTCAAGGGCGATGACGCGGAAATCGTCATGCTGCCGACCACCAGTGCCGAACTGGACCTGGAAGGCGCCGAGAAGGTTCTGAAGTTGATCGACATGCTCGAAGACCTGGACGATGTGCAGAACGTGTATTCCAACGCCGACATTCCAGAGGCGGTGGCCGCACAGCTCGGTTGATGCATTGATAAAGATCGCAGCCTTTACCTGGCCCCTGTAGGAGCTGGCGAAGCCTGCGATCTTTTGATTTTGGCTTTTTATTTAAAAGATCGCAGCCTTCGGCAGCTCCTACACAGTTATCCTCAAGCCACCGCGATCTCTTTCTGCAGGCGTTATGACTTTAATTCTTGGTATCGACCCCGGTTCGCGTATCACCGGTTATGGCGTGGTACGTGATACCGGGCGTGGCTGCGTGTACGTGGCGTCGGGCTGCATTCGCACGGGCTCCGGCGAGCTGCATGAGCGCCTGCAAATCGTCTATCGGGGCGTGCGTGAAGTGATCCAGACCTACGGCCCGGTGACCATGGGCATCGAAAAAGTCTTCATGGCCCGCAATGCCGACTCCGCCCTCAAACTTGGTCAGGCCCGCGGCGCAGCCATCGTTGCCGGGGCGGAAGAAAGCCTGGAAATCGCCGAATACACCGCAACCCAGGTCAAGCAGGCGGTGACCGGGACCGGCGCGGCGAATAAAGAACAGGTGCAAATGATGGTCATGCACATGCTGAAATTGACCAGCAAGCCGCAAATCGATGCCTCGGACGCCCTCGCCATCGCGATTTGCCACGCTCACACCCGTTCCAGCCTGTTGCCTCATGGTCTGGGCACGGCACGCAGTCGTGGCGGGCGCCTGCGTCTCTGATAGCATCAGCAATCATTTTTTATGGAATGAGGGTTTTGCGCCTGTGTTGTCGGCGCAACACCCTTGTTCTGTCAGTCGCCAGCACTGATCTGGCCAAGGCTCAAGGATCTGAAACGTGATTGGACGCTTGCGCGGCACACTGGCTGAGAAACAGCCGCCGCACCTGATTCTGGATGTAAACGGTCTGGGGTATGAGCTGGAAGTGCCCATGACCACGCTTTATCGCTTGCCGTCGGTCGGTGAACCGCTGACCTTGCACACCCATTTGGTCGTACGCGAAGACGCCCAGTTACTCTATGGCTTCTTCGGCAAGCGTGAGCGAGACTTTTTTCGCGAGCTGATCCGTCTCAATGGGGTAGGGCCGAAACTGGCGCTGGCCTTGATGTCGAGTCTGGAGGTCGACGAGCTGGTTCGTTGCGTGCAGTCTCAGGACACTTCGGCGCTGACCAAGGTGCCGGGCGTGGGCAAGAAGACGGCCGAGCGTTTGCTGGTGGAACTCAAGGATCGCTTCAAGGCCTGGGAAACTGTGCCGGCGATGTTCGCGTTGGTGCCAAACCAGCCGGGTGGGCCAGATGCGCCAGCTCCGGTGGCCACCGCCGAAAATGACGCGGTCAGCGCGCTGATTTCCCTGGGCTACAAGCCGCAGGAAGCCAGCAAGGCGATTTCCGCGATCAAGGAGAAAGGTTTGAGCAGTGAAGACATGATTCGTCGTGCCCTGAAGGGAATGATCTAAGTGATTGAAGCTGATCGTCTGATCGCTGCCACGGGTGGTCCCCGTGATCGCGAGGAAGTCCAGGACCGGGCGATTCGTCCCGTCAGCCTGGCCGAATACATTGGCCAGCCGACCGTTCGCGAGCAAATGGAGTTGTTCATCCAGGCCGCGCGCGGACGCAATGAATCTCTGGATCACACCCTGATTTTCGGCCCGCCGGGCCTGGGTAAAACCACCCTCGCCAACATCATTGCCCAGGAAATGGGCGTGTCGATCAAAAGCACCTCGGGGCCGGTCCTTGAGCGTCCGGGTGATCTGGCCGCGCTGTTGACCAATCTTGAGCCTCACGATGTGCTGTTCATCGACGAAATCCATCGGTTGTCGCCGATCGTCGAAGAAGTGCTGTACCCGGCCATGGAAGATTTCCAGCTCGACATCATGATCGGCGAAGGGCCGGCCGCGCGCTCGATCAAACTCGACCTGCCGCCATTTACCCTGGTCGGCGCAACCACCCGGGCCGGCATGCTGACCAACCCGTTACGCGACCGTTTCGGGATTGTCCAGCGCCTGGAGTTCTACAGCACCGCCGATCTGGCGACGATCGTCAGCCGTTCGGCGAACATTCTCGGTTTGCCGCTGGACCCGGAAGGCGCCTTTGAAATCGCCCGCCGTGCCCGTGGCACGCCGCGAATCGCCAACCGCTTGCTGCGCCGGGTCCGGGATTTTGCCGAGGTTCGTGCCAAGGGCCACATCACCAAACCGATCGCCGACCTGGCCTTGAACCTGCTGGATGTCGACGAGCGTGGTTTCGACCATCAGGACCGACGCTTGCTGTTGACCATGATCGAGAAGTTCGATGGTGGGCCGGTGGGGGTGGACAGTTTGGCGGCCGCCATCAGCGAAGAGCGTCACACCATTGAAGACGTGCTGGAGCCGTACCTGATCCAGCAGGGCTACATCATGCGCACTCCGCGGGGGCGGGTGGTCACTCGGCATGCGTATCTGCATTTCGGTTTAAACATCCCGTCACGATTGGGTGATATGCCCGTGGTAGACGAGTTCCTCGATGCCGTGGACGATTAATCAACTTTTGCGTGCTGATTTATTTGGGGTTTGTGCTGTCCCAGGACCGTACTTTCGCCAGAAAGCCGCGAATCAATGAAAAACAGTTGCCTGGCCGGATTGGCAACCTGAGGAGTAAGCACTAGAGTATGCGCGCGCAAAACGGGCTTGAGCCGTTCGCACATCGTTGTCGCGTTTATTACGAGGACACCGATGCGGGCGGCATCGTGTATTACGTCAATTACCTCAAGTTTATGGAACGGGCTCGAACCGAGCGGCTCCGGGAGCTGGGCTTTGCCCAGTCGGCGCTGGCAGGGGAGGACCTGTTGTTCGTCGTGCATTCCAGCGAAGCGCGTTACCACGCGCCGGCGCGACTGGACGACGAACTGCTGGTAAGCGCTGAAGTAATTGAATTGAACCGGGTCAGCCTGCGCTTCAAACAGCAGGTCAGGCGGGCTACGGATAATGTGCTGCTCTGCGAAGGGCAGTTTCTGGTGGCCTGTGTGCGCACTAACAGTTTGAAACCCCGGGCCATTCCCGAAACTCTACGTGCGGCCTTTGCCGACGTGAGCGGCGCGGGTACACACTCAAAGCAGGAGATAAAGCGTGGAAGCTAACGTCGTCGACCATTCCTCCATGTGGAGCCTGGTCAGCAATGCCAGTATCGTGGTGCAACTGGTAATGCTGATCCTGGTAGCCGCATCGGTGACCTCATGGATCATGATCTTTCAGCGCAGCAACTTGCTGCGCGCCGGTCGACGTGCCCTGGAGAGCTTTGAAGAGCGCTTCTGGTCCGGTATCGACCTGTCCAAACTCTACCGTCAGGCCGGCAGCAACCCTGATCCGGATTCGGGTGTCGAGCAGATCTTCCGTGCCGGTTTCAAGGAATTCTCCCGTCTGCGTCAGCAGCCAGGCGTTGACCCGGAAGCGGTCATGGAAGGCGTGGCCCGTGCCATGCGCGTCGCCATTTCCCGTGAAGAAGAAAAGCTCGAGCAGAGCCTGCCGTTCCTCGCCACCGTCGGTTCCGTCAGCCCGTACATCGGTCTGTTCGGTACGGTCTGGGGCATCATGAACTCCTTCCGTGGTCTGGCAACTGCCCAGCAAGCGACCCTGGCCACTGTGGCTCCCGGCATCGCCGAAGCACTGATTGCTACCGCAATCGGTCTGTTCGCCGCCATCCCGGCCGTTATCGCTTACAACCGTTTTGCTGCTCGCAGCGAAACCCTGCTGGGCCGTTACTACACCTTCGCCGACGAATTCCAGGCGATCCTGCACCGCAAAGTGCACACCAGCGAAGAATAAGCAGGTAATTTCCAATGGCTTTAATCGCTCGAGCTCGCAAAAAGCGCAAGCCGGTTGCCGAGATGAACGTGGTGCCTTACATCGACGTGATGCTGGTACTGCTGGTCATCTTCATGGTGACCGCGCCAATGCTCAATCAGGGCGTGAAAGTTGATCTGCCCAAGGTTTCCAGCGAAGCCTTGCCGCAGGACAACAACACCCAGGTCCTGACCATTTCGATCAAGGCTGACAAGACCTATTACTGGAACCTTGGCAGCGAAGTCGACACCGAAAAGCAGCAGGACAAGGCCATGACCTTGCCGCAGATGACTGACGCGGTGACCAAGATCATTCGCGCCGGTACTGAAGGCGGCAAGCGTACCCAGGTGTTCATCCGTGGCGACAAGACTGTCGATTACGGCTCCGTCATGGGCGCCATGGGCGGGTTGCAGAAAGCCGGGGTCGGTAATGTTGGCTTGATTACCGAGGCACCCTGATGCAGCCAATGCGAGAGCCGTCCGCCTCGGAAAGCTACTTCTGGCCTAGTGTCTGGGCGATTGTCTTGCACGTGCTGGTGTTCGGCATGCTGTTTGTCAGTTTCGCCTTCACACCGGAACTGCCGCCGGCCAAGCCGATCGTCCAGGCGACCCTGTACCAGTTGAAATCGAAAAGTCGGGCGACCACCCAGACCAATCAGAAGATTGCGGGTGAGGCGCAGAAATCCGCTGCGCGCCAGACCGAAGTCGAACAGATGGAACAGAAAAAGATCGAGCAGGAAGCGATCAAGGCCGCGGAACAAAAGAAGGAAGATGCGGCTCAAAAAGCCGAAGAATCCAAGAAGGCCGACGAGACGAAGAAAGCGGAAGAGGCAAAAAAGGCTGATGAAGCCAAGAAAGCCGATGAAGCCAAGAAGACCGCCGAAGCCAAAAAGGCCGAAGAGAAACAATTGGCTGATATAGCCAAGAAGAAAGCTGAAGAAGAAGCCAAAAAAGCTGCTGAAGAAGAGGCCAAGAAAGCGGCCGCTGAAGAAGCGAAGAAAAAAATCGTCGAAGACGCGAAGAAGAAAGCCGCGGAAGACGCCAAGAAGAAATCTGAAGCTGAAGAGGCGAAGAAGAAAGTCGCCGAAGATGCGAAGAAGAAAGCTGCTGCCGATGCCGCGAAGAAAAAATCGCAGGAAGCGGCACGTAAATCCGTCGAAGACAAAAAGGCCCAGGCCTTGGCAGATTTGCTTTCCGACAAGCCGCAGCGTCAGCAGGCCTTGGCCGATGAGCAGGGTGACGAAGTCGCCGGCAACTTCGATGATCTGATTCGCTCGCGTGCTTCTGAAGGTTGGGCGCAGCCACCGTCGGCCCGCAAGGGCATGAAAGTGATCCTGCAAATCAACATGCTGCCTGACGGAACGATCTCCGGCGTATCGGTTGCCCGTTCCAGTGGTGATGTGCCGTTCGACAGTTCAGCGGTAGCAGCGGTAAAAAATATTGGTCGTTTGACCGAAATGCAGGGTTTGAAGCCAGCTGATTTCGCACCCTATCGTTCATTCAAGATGACATTCACACCTGAGGATCTAGCCTTGTGAGAAACCTTCTTCGAGGACTGCTTGTAGTCATGTTCTGCTTTGCAGGACTGGCCACGGCAGATGAAAAAAATATCCTGGTCAGCAGTGGTAGCTCCCAGGCAACTCCTATTGCCGTAGTGCCATTCGGTTTCCAGGGTGGCACCGTGCTGCCGGATGACATGGCCGAAATCATCGGTAACGACCTGCGTAACTCGGGTTACTACGCCCCGATTCCAAAGCAGAACATGATCAGCCAGCCAAGCCAGGCGAGCGAAATCATTTTCCGTGACTGGAAGGCTGTTGGCGCCCAGTACATTATGGTCGGCAGTATCGTTCCAGCGGGCGGTCGCCTGCAGGTGCAATACGCACTGTTCAACGTTGCGACCGAGCAGCAAGTGCTGACCGGCAGCGTGTCGGGCAGCGTCGATCAACTGCGCGACATGGCGCACTACATCTCGGACCAGTCGTTCGAAAAACTTACCGGTATCAAAGGTGCGTTCTCGACTCGCCTGCTGTACGTAACGGCTGAGCGTTTCTCCGAGAACAACACTCGCTATACGCTGCAACGTTCGGACTATGACGGTGCCCGCGCCGTGACTCTGCTGCAATCGCGCGAGCCAATCCTGTCGCCGCGTTTTGCACCCGATGGCAAGCGCATTGCCTATGTGTCGTTCGAGCAGAAGCGTCCGCGTATTTTCATGCAGAACATCGACACCGGTCGCCGTGAGCAGATCACCAACTTCGAAGGCCTGAACGGCGCGCCAGCATGGTCGCCGGATGGCAGTCGTCTGGCGTTCGTGCTGTCCAAGGACGGTAACCCGGATATCTACGTGATGAATCTGGGGTCGCGTCAGATCACCCGTGTCACCAACGGCCCAGGCATCAACACCGAACCGTTCTGGGGTAAGGATGGTTCGACCATCTACTTCACCTCCGACCGTGGCGGCAAGCCTCAGATCTACAAAACCAGCGTAGGCGGTGGTGGTGCGGAGCGTGTGACCTTCATCGGTAACTACAACGCCAACCCTAAACTGTCGGCCGATGAAAAGACCCTGGTGATGATTCACCGCCAGGATGGCTTCACTAATTTCAAGGTGGCGGCCCAGGATTTGCAGCGAGGTAGTGTAAAGATCCTCACTGATAGCACTCTGGACGAGTCACCTACTGTTGCGCCCAACGGCACCATGGTAATCTACGCCACCCGCCAGCAGGGCCGGGGAGTCTTGATGCTCGTGTCCATTAATGGACGCGTAAGGCTCCCGCTTCCTACCGCACAAGGCGAAGTCAGAGAACCTTCCTGGTCCCCTTACCTGAACTGACGCGGCGCTACACGTTTTACTTAACACACTGGGGTTCATTAGGAGTTTCACGATGGAAATGCTGAAGTTTGGTAAATTTGCTGCGCTGGCTCTGGCCATGGCTGTAGCTGTAGGTTGCTCGTCCAAAGGCGGCGACAATGCCGGTGAAGGCGCTGTCGATCCAAACGCTGGTTACGGCGCTAACACTGGTGCTGTTGACGGTTCCCTGAGCGAAGAAGCTGCTCTGCGCGCAATCACCACCTTCTACTTCGAATACGACAGCTCGGACCTGAAGCCAGAAGCCATGCGCGCTCTGGACGTTCACGCCAAAGACCTGAAATCGAACGGCGCTCGCGTTGTTCTGGAAGGCAACACCGACGAACGTGGTACTCGTGAGTACAACATGGCACTGGGCGAGCGTCGTGCGAAAGCCGTTCAGCGCTACCTGGTACTGCAAGGTGTTTCCCCAGCTCAGCTGGAACTGGTTTCCTACGGCGAAGAGCGTCCAGTTGCTACCGGCAACGACGAGCAGTCCTGGGCTCAAAACCGTCGCGTCGAACTGCGTAAGTAATTCGTCATGCGAACGTGCCGTCGTGCTGTAACTGTTTTGGCTCTCAGCCTCGCACCGCTTGCGGTGTGGGCTGCGGTTCCTGTGGTCGAGGACAACTCCGGCTATAACAATAGCGGGAGTAGTTATCCGCCTGCGGGTTACGGTACGAACGGCGCCTATGCCGGGGGAGGGGTTTCGGCCCCTGTCTCGGCACAGGGCGAGCTGTTCAACCAACTGCAATCCATGCAGGAGCAGATCTCACGCCAACAAGGTGTGATCGAAGTTCTGCAAAATGATGTAGCGCGCATGAAGCAAGAGAACCTGGAGCGATATCAGGATCTTGATCGGCGTATAGGAACCGGCGTTGCACCAGCCGCGACTCCTGATAATTCTTCCACCGGTGGCAATTTGAATGCCCCCGGTGCAGCAGCCGGCGCAGGTGCGGGAGCCGCAGCCGCAGCCGCAGCCGCAGCCGCTCAAGCCCCTGCCGCGGGGAGCGAACCGGCTGATCCGGCGAAGGAAAAACTGTATTACGATGCAGCCTTCGACCTGATCAAGGCCAAGGATTTCGACAAGGCCAGCCAGGCTTTTGCCGCATTCCTGCGCAAATACCCGAACAGTCAATACGCGGGCAACGCCCAGTATTGGTTGGGTGAAGTGAACCTGGCCAAAGGCGATCTGCAAGGTGCGGGTCAGGCATTCGCCAAGGTTTCGCAGCTGTACCCCAAGCACCCGAAAGTGCCTGATTCGCTGTACAAGCTCGCTGACGTAGAACGCCGCCTCGGTCATACCGACAGGGTCAAAGGTATTCTGCAGCAGGTTGTGTCCCAATATCCGGGCACTTCCGCCGCTCAGCTGGCGCAACGTGACCTGCAGCGCATGTAAGCCTGTAGAAATAGCTCCGTTTTGAAGAAACCCGCGCCTATCGCGGGTTTTTTCGTTAGAATTCACGCCCTTTTTATGAAACACGCTTTTTGGGATCTGCGCGTTGGCGGGGTTCCTTGAAGTGCCTGACGGAGGCGGACAGCCTGTTTAGCTGTTATGCCCGTGGCGACTATGCAAGACACATTGAGAATCACCGAAGTTTTCTACTCGTTGCAGGGTGAAACGCGGACTGCCGGGCTGCCCACTGTTTTTGTGCGCCTGACCGGTTGCCCATTGCGTTGCCAATACTGCGACAGCGCCTACGCGTTCACTGGCGGCACCCTTCGCACGCTCGACGACATCCTCGAGCAAGTGGCCGGTTTTCGCCCGCGTTATGTTTGTGTCACGGGCGGCGAGCCCCTGGCGCAACCGAATGCCATTCCCTTGCTCAAGCAGTTATGTGACGCCGGCTACGAAGTGTCGCTGGAAACCAGTGGCGCGCTGGATATCTCGGCGGTCGATCCACGGGTCAGTCGCGTCGTCGATCTGAAAACCCCGGGTTCGAAAGAAGCACATCGCAACCGCTACGAGAACATCGAACTGCTCACGCCTAACGATCAGGTGAAGTTTGTCATCTGCTCGCGGGAAGACTACGACTGGGCCGTGTCCAAGCTGATTCAGTACGGTCTGGATCAGCGTGCCGGCGAAGTCCTGTTCTCGCCGAGTCACCATGACCTGAATGCGCGTGATCTGGCGGACTGGGTGGTGGCGGACAATCTGCCTGTGCGCCTGCAATTGCAGCTGCATAAATATCTTTGGAATGACGAGCCGGGGCGCTGAAATGACTGAACAACTGAACACAGCTGAAAAACGTGCGGTGATCCTGCTGTCCGGCGGCCTCGACTCGGCGACGGTCGTGGCCATGGCTCGGGCCGAAGGCTACAGCTGCTACACCATGAGCTTCGATTACGGTCAGCGCCACCGTGCCGAACTGCATGCCGCCGAGCGTGTTGCCCGTGACCTGGGCGTGATCGAGCACAAAGTGATCGGCCTGAACCTGAATGGCATCGGCGGCTCGGCCCTGACCGACAGTTCCATCGACGTGCCGGAAACACCGAGTGAAGGCATCCCGGTGACTTACGTACCGGCGCGCAACACCGTGTTTCTGTCCCTGGCACTGGGGTGGGCCGAAGTGCTGGGCGCGCGTGACATCTTTATCGGTGTCAACGCGGTGGATTATTCCGGTTACCCGGATTGCCGTCCCGAGTTCATCGAAGCCTTCGAACGCATGGCCAATCTGGCGACCAAGGCCGGAGTAGAAGGGCAGGGCTTTCGTATTCAGGCGCCACTGCAGAACCTGAGCAAGGCGCAGATCGTTCAGGCTGGCGTGAAGCTTGGCGTCGATTACGGGCTGACCGTTTCCTGCTATCAAGCGGACGATAACGGCCGTGCCTGCGGTAAATGCGACAGCTGCCGTCTGCGTGCAGAAGGCTTCGCGGCGGCCGGCGTGACCGACCCAACACCTTATTTTTGATTTATTTCAAATTAGGTGTTGAATAACCGTTAAAAATCAGTATTATACGCGCCACCACACAGCGGGTCGTTAGCTCAGTTGGTAGAGCAGTTGGCTTTTAACCAATTGGTCGTAGGTTCGAATCCCACACGACCCACCATTTTTGTAGCAGTTTTAAAAGTCTGGAAGGCCCACGCAAGTGAGGATTTCCGGATTTTTTTTTGCCCGCGATTTGACGTTGTCTCCGTCCGGGATCGCACTGCGTGACGCAGGTCAGAATCATCTTTTGCATCCACGGGATATTCTGTAGCCTTGCGCAGCTTCAACGCTGTCCATGCCTGATGAATACTCACTCTCCCGGCGGTACCCTGAAGGGTCCGGAGCCGGGTGTATACTCGACTTTCGCGCGAAAGCGCCTGCAGGTCTTGCGAACATGACGCAGATTTCCGAACGCCTTCTGGTTCAAGCTCACCTCGACGCCAAGCAGCCCAAGCCGCTGACCGCCGATGAAGAGGCTTATTACCGCGCTGCCATCGCTGCCGAGCTCAAGGCTCAGGACGCGGTGCTGGTTGCCCACTTCTATTGCGATCCCGTCATTCAGGCTCTGGCCGAAGAAACGGGCGGCTGCGTCTCCGACTCTCTGGAGATGGCCCGCTTCGGCAATGCTCACCCGGCCAAGACCGTGGTGGTCGCCGGTGTGAAGTTCATGGGTGAAACCGCGAAAATCCTCAACCCTGAAAAACGTGTGCTGATGCCAACCCTGGAAGCGACTTGCTCGCTGGACCTGGGTTGCCCGGTGGACGAGTTCTCGGCGTTCTGCGATCAGCACCCGGAACGCACGGTGGTGGTGTATGCCAATACTTCGGCGGCGGTCAAAGCCCGGGCGGATTGGGTGGTGACTTCCAGTTGTGCGCTGGAAATCGTCGAAAGCCTGATGGATAACGGCGAAACCATTATCTGGGGCCCGGACAAGCACCTGGGCACTTACATCCAGCGCCAGACCGGCGCCGACATGCTGCTATGGGACGGTGCCTGCATCGTTCACGAAGAGTTCAAGGCCAAGCAGCTCGAAGACATGAAAGCGCTGTACCCGGATGCGGCCATTCTGGTGCACCCGGAGTCGCCGACCGCAGTGATCGAATTGGCCGATGCGGTGGGTTCCACCAGTCAGCTGATCGCGGCGGCGCAAAGTCTGCCGAACAAGACCCTGATCGTCGCGACCGACCGCGGCATCTTCTACAAGATGCAGCAGCTGTGCCCGGACAAGGTCTTCATTGAGGCGCCAACGGCCGGTAACGGCGCAGCGTGCCGCAGTTGCGCACATTGCCCATGGATGGCGATGAATACCCTTGAGCGCACGCTGAAGAGCTTGCGTGAAGGCACCAACGAGATCTTCGTCGACCCGGCGTTGATTCCGCAGGCGATTCGGCCGTTGAAGCGGATGCTTGATTTCACTCAGGCGGCGCGGATGAAGTTGGCGGGGAACGCTTAAGGGAAGAATCGAAGGGCAAGATCAAAAGATCGCAGCCTTCGGCAGCTCCTACGCGCCTGTGGGCGCTGCCGAAGGCTGCGATCTTTTTTATGGGCGCTACTTTTGTTTCTTTGGAATGCGTACGAGCTGGGTGTTGGAATACATGTCATGCCAGCTGCGCTTCTGCTTGTCGAACAGCGACCAGAAGAACCCCAGCCCGATACATAGCCAAGACGCGATCGACACCACAAAGCGCAGCAGCGCCTGCCACAGGCTGATGGATGATCCGTCGGCGTTTTGCACGCGGATGCCCCAGACCTGCATCCCCAGAGTCTGCCCCGACCAGGTCCAGAACTTGGCGAAGAAGCCGAACAGCACAAACAGCAGCACCGTCGACAGCAATGGATCACCATCCAGCGCGCCGGCTTCGGTCAGGGTGCGCATTTTTTCTTCGCCGATGATCGCCATCTGGATCATCTTGTAAATGCCGCTGGTGACGATCAGCAGAGCGGTGCACAGCAGAAAGTCATAGAACATCGCTGCCATGCGACGCCCCAGGCCGACGGCGGGAAAGTCGCCCTGTGGGTTGAGCAGGTGTTTCGACATGGCAGCCTCTGAACGGAAAAAGAAGCCATTTTACGGATTTACGCGCACAAAAAAGCCCCTGATATCAGTATCAGGGGCTTTTTCGTTACAGAAGATCAGGCTTCTGCTTGTACTTCGTCAGCCTGCATGCCTTTCTGGCCTTGCACAGCAACGAAAGTCACTTTCTGGCCTTCTTTCAGGCTCTTGAAGCCGTTGCCCTGAATAGCGCGGAAATGTACGAACAGATCCGGACCGCTTTCTGGAGTGATAAAACCAAAACCTTTCTCGTCGTTAAACCACTTGACGGTACCGCTCTGACGTTGGGACATTTCTTATTTCCTTTGACGCAAAAATGAATGACAGTCTCCTTCTCGTGAAAGAGTACTGGGGCTGGTTGCAGGAGAGTAAGAAGACGTCGAACGGGATGTAGCTAACTTGTAGGCTACTGCCCAGGTCACGATTCCAAGCGACCCATGCAAACACAGTGAACAAACTCTACGCCAACTACGTGAGAAAAAACAAGCCCTGCGAAGGCCCGGATTTCCTCAGGTTGGTGGCAGTCTGGGGGCCACTAGTGCAGGCTTATTCGATAACATGGTTCAATTGTTTTCGATCGTTATAAGTAACGTTCATAAACGAAACGTACGCACTGTTTTATGGCGGCTGCGTTACAGATTAGTGCACTGTTAACGCAGCCGCGTTACTTATAGAAACAGTCAATCAACCGCGATAGTAGCGTTGTGCAACAAATGGCATTTTGCTTACAAGCAAAGGCACCTTTTTCCCACGAACAATTGCCCAAACCGGCGTATCCAGTCCGATGTAAGCGCTGTCGAGGTAACCCATGGCCAAAGGACCGCCAAGGGTCGGACCGAAGCCGCCGCTGCACACGCTGCCGATGATTTCGCCGGCTTCGTTGACGATTTCCGCACCTTCACGCACTGGCGTACGTTCCTGCGGCAGCAGCCCAACGCGCTTGCGGCTGACACCCGCTTGCTGCTGGGCGAACACGGTTTCCGCGCCTGGGAAGCCGCCGGCTCGCGCGCCATCGGCACGACGAGGCTTGGAGATGGCCCACAACAGGCTCGCTTCGATCGGCGTGGTGTCGGTGTTCATGTCGTGGCCATAGAGGCACAGGCCGGCTTCCAGGCGCAGGGAGTCGCGAGCGCCGAGGCCGATAGCCTCAACTTCCGGTTCGGCCAGCAGGGCGCGAGCCAGGGTTTCGGCATTGGCGGCCGGTACGGAGATTTCGAAACCGTCTTCACCGGTGTAGCCCGAACGGCTGACAAAGCAGTCCACACCCAACAGCTTCACGCGGGTGAATTGCATGAAGGTCATCTTCGCAACTTCAGGCGCCAGGCGTGCGAGCACGGTGACGGCGGCCGGACCTTGCAACGCCAGCAGCGCGCGTTCTTCGAACAGCGGCTCGATGGTGCACTGGTCGCCGATGTGCTTGCGCAAGTGCGCCAGGTCCTGATCCTTGCAGGCGGCGTTGACCACCAGGAACAGCTCATCATTACCCAGATTGGCGACCATCAGGTCGTCGAGGATGCCGCCAGTCTCGTTGGTGAACATCGCGTAGCGCTGCATACCCACTGGCAGGTCGATGATGTCCACCGGCACCAGGGTTTCCAGGGCTTTGGCCGCGTTGGCACCGGTCAGGCGGATCTGGCCCATGTGCGAGACATCGAACAGCCCGGCCTGATCACGGGTGTGCTGGTGTTCTTTCATTACGCCCAGCGGGTATTGCACCGGCATGTCGTAGCCGGCAAAGGGCACCATGCGGGCGCCGAGTTCCAGGTGCAGTGCGTGCAACGGGGTTTTCAACAGTTGTTCGGTGGACATATCCAGCTCCTGAAAATGGTGCAGATGCGCGCATCAGCACTCGATAATGTTGACCGCCAAACCGCCACGGGCGGTTTCCTTGTATTTGCTTTTCATGTCGGCGCCGGTCTGGCGCATGGTGCGGATGACCTTGTCGAGGGAGACGAAGTGTTGACCGTCGCCGCGCAGGGCCATGCGCACCGCATTGATGGCCTTGACCGAACCCATGGCATTGCGCTCAATGCAAGGCACTTGCACCAGCCCGCCAATCGGGTCGCAGGTCAGGCCGAGGTTGTGTTCCATGCCGATTTCGGCTGCGTTTTCCACCTGTTGCACCGTGCCGCCCAGCACTTCGCACAAGGCGCCGGCCGCCATGGAACAAGCGACGCCGACCTCGCCCTGACAGCCGACTTCGGCGCCGGAGATCGAGGCGTTTTCCTTGTACAGAATGCCGATTGCAGCGGCCGTCAGTAGAAACCGTACGACGCCGTCTTCGTTGGCGCCGGGAATGAAGCGCATGTAGTAATGCAGCACCGCCGGGATGATTCCGGCTGCACCATTGGTGGGCGCCGTGACCACGCGTCCGCCGTTTGCGTTTTCTTCGTTGACCGCCAAGGCGTACAGGTTGACCCAGTCCAGCACCGACAGCGGATCGCGTAGCGACGATTCCGGGTTGTTGCACAGTTGTCGATGCAGCGCCGCAGCCCGACGTTTGACCTTCAGCCCACCGGGCAGGATGCCTTCGTTGCGGCAACCGGCGGCGACGCAGTCTTGCATCACTTGCCAGATCTTCAACAAACCGGCACGAGTCTCCGCTTCCGCACGCCAGGCACTTTCATTGGTCAGCATCACTTGGCTGATGGACAAGCCATAGGTGGTGCAATGACCGAGCAGGTCCTTGGCGCTTTTGAACGGGAAGGTCAGCGGCGTGGCGTCTTCTACGATGCGGTCGGCGCCGGCAGCATCTTCATCGACCACGAACCCGCCACCGACCGAGTAATACTCGCGGCTGCGCACTTGCAGGCCCGCCGCGTCGAACGCGCGAAAGATCATGCCATTGGGGTGATAGGCCAATGGTTTGCGGATCATCGCCAGGTGTTCTTTCTCGTTGAACGCAATGCTGTGTTCGCCGAGCAGGTTCAGGCGACCATTGCCGCGAATCTCTTGCAGGCGAGCGGCGATGGTTTCGGTGTCCACGGTGTCCGGGTGTTCGCCTTCCAGGCCCAGCAACACAGCCTTGTCGCTGCCGTGGCCTTTGCCGGTGGCGCCGAGTGAGCCGTAGAGCTCGACTTTGACGCAGGTGGTTGCTGCCAGCAGCCCTTCACGGCGCAGACCTTCGGCGAAACGCGCAGCAGCACGCATCGGGCCGACGGTGTGGGAACTGGAGGGGCCGATGCCAATCTTGAACAGGTCGAACACGCTTAACGACATGGTTGTTCTCCGGTTTCTTGTTATAGGCGTAAATATCACGAGGCATGCACCCTGTAGGAGCTGCCGCAGGCTGCGATCTTTTGATCTTGCTCTTGATACTCAAGCGCACTCGAGAAAGATCAAAAGATCGCAGCCTGCGGCAGCTCCTACAGGGGAATGTGGTGTTCTTGAAAATGGGGCGAGCGAACTCGCCCCTATAGATCAAGCGTAGCTTTCGATCGACGGGCAGGCGCAGACCAGGTTGCGATCGCCGAAGACGTTGTCGACGCGACCGACCGGTGGCCAGTACTTGCCTTCGATCAGCGACGCTACCGGGTAAACCGCTTGCTCACGGCTATACGGATGCGTCCACTCGCCAACGATTTCCGCGGCGGTGTGCGGCGCGTTTTTCAGCGGGTTGTCGTCCTTGTCCAGCGTGCCGTTTTCCACCGCGCGGATTTCTTCGCGGATGCGGATCATGGCGTCGCAGAAGCGGTCCAGTTCTTCCTTGGATTCGCTTTCGGTCGGTTCGATCATCAACGTGCCGGCCACCGGGAACGACATGGTCGGGGCGTGGAAGCCGAAGTCGATCAGGCGCTTGGCGACGTCATCGACGCTGATGCCGCTGCTGTCTTTCAACGGACGCAGGTCGAGGATGCATTCGTGCGCCACCAGGCCGTTGCTGCCGGTGTACAGCACGGGGTAGTGCTCTTCGAGGCGACGGGAAATGTAGTTGGCATTGAGGATCGCCAGTTGCGAAGCACGCTTGAGGCCCGCGCCACCCATCATCCGAATGTACATCCAGGTGATCGGCAGAATGCTCGCGCTGCCGAACGGTGCGGCACAGACCGCGCCTTGCTTGCGTTCCATCTGGGCGTGGCCCGGCAGGAACGGCGTCAGGTGCGACTTGACGCCAATCGGGCCGACGCCCGGGCCGCCACCGCCGTGGGGAATGCAGAAGGTTTTGTGCAGGTTCAGGTGCGAAACGTCGCCGCCGAACTTGCCCGGCGCGCAGAGGCCGACCATCGCGTTCATGTTGGCGCCGTCGATGTACACCTGGCCGCCGTTGTCGTGAATGATGCCGCAGATTTCGCGGATGCCTTCTTCGAACACGCCGTGGGTCGACGGGTAGGTGATCATCAGCGCGGCGAGGTGTTCGCGGTGCTCGATGGCCTTGGCGCGCAGGTCTTCGATGTCGACGTTGCCGCGGGCATCGCACGCGGTCACGACCACACGCATGCCGGCCATGTTGGCGGTGGCCGGGTTGGTGCCGTGGGCGGACGAGGGGATCAGGCAGATGTCGCGACGGTCTTCGCCACGGCTCTGGTGGTACGCGCGAATCGCCAGCAGGCCAGCGTATTCACCCTGGGAACCGGCGTTCGGTTGCAGGGAGATCGCGTCGTAACCGGTGGCGGCGCAGAGCATCGCTTCCAGTTCATCGGTCAGCTGCTGATAGCCGGCGCTTTGCTCGGCCGGGGCGAACGGGTGCAGGGCACCGAATTCAGCCCAGGTCACCGGGATCATTTCGCTGGCGGCGTTGAGTTTCATGGTGCACGAACCCAGCGGGATCATGGTGCGATCCAGGGCCAGGTCCTTGTCGGCGAGCTTGCGCAGGTAGCGCATCAGCTCGGTTTCCGAATGATAACGGTTGAACACCGGGTGGCTGAGGATCGGCGATTGACGCACCAGCGCGGCCGGGAGAGTGCTGTCGACCGAGGCGGCGAGGGCGGCGAAGTCCGGCAGTGCCTTGCCTTCAGCCAGCACGCGCCACAGGGTTTCAACGTCGGCCTGGCTGGTGGTTTCGTCGAGGGACAGGCCCAGACGCTCGCCATCGACGACACGCAGGTTGATGCGCTGGGCGCGCGCCTGATCGTGCAGCTTAGCGGTGTTGCCGCCGGTTTTAATTGTCAGCGTATCGAAGAAGCTGGCTTGCTCGACAGTCAGACCGAGTGCGCTCAAGCCTTGGGCCAGGATCGCGGTCAGGTGATGAATGCGCTGGGCGATCTGCCTCAGGCCTTTCGGGCCGTGGTACACGGCGTACATGCTGGCGATGTTGGCCAGCAGCACCTGGGCGGTGCAGATGTTGCTGGTGGCTTTCTCGCGACGGATATGTTGCTCGCGGGTCTGCATGGCCAGGCGCAAGGCCGGCTTGCCGAAACGGTCCACGGACACGCCGACCAGACGGCCCGGCATGTCGCGCTTGAACGCATCCTTGGTGGAGAAGTAGGCCGCGTGTGGGCCACCGAAGCCCAGCGGCACGCCGAAGCGTTGCGCGCTGCCGATGGCCACGTCGGCACCGAATTCGCCCGGTGGCGTCAGGATGGTCAGGGCCAGCAGGTCCGCGGCCACCGCGACCAGCGCGTTGGCGGCGTGGAACCGTTCGGTCAGTTCACGGTAGTCGAACACGTCACCGTTGCTGGCCGGGTATTGCAGCAGGGCGCCGAAGAATGGCGTCACGTCGCTCAGTTCGCGCTCGTCGCCGACCACCACGTCGATGCCCAACGGCTCGGCACGGGTGCGCAGCACGTCAAGGGTTTGCGGGTGGCAATGAACCGAGGCGAAAAAGGCGTGGCTGCCTTTGTTCTTGCTCAGGCGTTTGCAGAAGGTCATGGCTTCGGCGGCGGCGGTGGCTTCGTCGAGCAGCGAGGCGTTGGCGATCGGCAGGCCGGTCAGGTCGCTGATCAGGGTCTGGAAGTTCAGCAGCGCTTCGAGACGGCCCTGGGAAATTTCTGGCTGGTACGGGGTGTAAGCGGTGTACCAGGCCGGGTTTTCCAGCAGGTTTCGCAGGATCGGCGACGGGGTATGGCAGTTGTAGTAGCCCTGGCCGATGTAGGTCTTGAACAGTTGGTTCTTGCCGGCAATGGCCTTGATCGACGCCAGGGCGTCGGCTTCGCTCAGGCCGTCTTCCAGGCCGAGGACGCTGGTGCCCTTGATGCTGTCGGGGATGACGCTGGCGCTCAGGGCTTCCAGGGAGTCAAAGCCCAGGCTGTTGAGCATGGCTTGCTCATCGCCGGTACGCGGGCCGATGTGGCGTGCGATGAATTCGTTGGCGGTCGTCAAATTGACTTGAGTCATGTCGGCGCTCCTCAGGCTTGGGCTTTGAGCAGACGGTCGTAAGCGTCTTGATCCAGCAGTTGGTCGACAGCCGAGGCGTCGGTTGGTTGGAAGCGGAAGAACCAGCCTTCGCCCAGCGGATCTTCGTTGACCAGTTCAGGGCTGCTATCGAGGGCCGGGTTGGTCTCGACCACTTCACCGTCCAAAGGCATGTAAACGCCGCTGGCAGCTTTTACCGATTCCACGGTGGCGGCTTCTGCGCCTTTGTCGTAGGACTGCAGCTCAGGCAGTTGTACGAAAACCACGTCGCCCAATGCATTCTGCGCGAAAGCGGTGATGCCGACTGTGACGGTACCGTCAGCTTCGGTGCGCAGCCATTCGTGATCTTCAGTAAAACGCAACTCGCTCATGGAAACTCCTAAGGGGGCCAGACTCGTCTGGTGGACGCATTGAATGCTCGGGCAAAAGCCCTGCTTTATGGGTGGTTACTAAGCAAAAACGCGGCCAATGTTGTTTATCCCTTATAAATCAACTAGTTACTGGTTTATGTGGATAACTGGAATGGATTGGCTGTAGCGAAATCGCTACAGCAGGGACTGAAGAAAAAAGCTGAGGTGGATCAAAGCCTTGCACAGAGGCGATCAGAAGAGGGTGTAGCGATATCGTTCCACTGTAGCGCTTTCAGTACAGATGGAGGTCGTTTTTGAGGAGATTTTCAGGCCGCGCACAAACCTGTGGGAGCGAGCCTGCTCGCGAAGAGGGTATGTCAGTCGACATCCATAGTGAATGTCAGTCCCCCTTCGCGAGCAGGCTCGCTCCCACAGTGGTTTTGTGTCGGTAACGAGATCGTATTCTCAGCCTTACGGCTTGTTGGGAATCCCGTACTTACGCAATCGATGGGCGATCGCGGTGTGGGAGGTTTGCAGGCGGCTGGCCAGTTGGCGGGTCGAGGGGTAGCTGACGTAGAGCTTTTCCAGCAGGGTTTTCTCGAACTCTTCCATGGCCTGCTCGAGGCTGTCGACCTCGCTGTCGCTTTGGCGTGCTACCGATGTGCCCGCAATATCGAGGTCGCCGATGTCCACCAGGCTGCTTTCGCAAATCGCCGCGGCGCGGAAGATCACGTTTTGCAATTGCCGCACGTTGCCCGGCCAGCGGTTGCCCAGCAGCGCCGGGTAAGTGCCCGGCGCCAGGCGACAGACCGGGCGCTGGATCTGCGCGCAGGCCTGCTGCATGAAATAACGGGCCAGCAGCAGAATGTCCTGGCCGCGCTCGCGCAACGGCGGGACTTCGACATTCAGCACGTTGAGGCGATAGAACAGGTCTTCGCGGAAGGTGCCTTCGCTGACCATTTTTTCCAGATCGCGGTGGGTCGCGCTGAGGATCCGCACGTTGACCTTCACTTCGCGATCGCCACCGACCCGACGAAAGCTGCCGTCGTTGAGAAAACGCAGCAATTTCGCCTGCAAGTACGGCGACATTTCACCGATCTCGTCGAGAAATACCGTGCCCTGGTTGGCCAGTTCCATCAGCCCCGGTTTACCGCCCCGTTGTGCGCCGGTGAAGGCGCCGGGGGCGTAGCCGAACAGTTCGCTCTCAGCGAGGTTTTCCGGCAGTGCCGCGCAGTTCAAGGCCAGGAACGGCGAACTGTGACGGGCGCTGATCGCGTGGCAGGCGCGAGCCACCAGTTCTTTGCCAGTGCCGGTTTCACCCTGGATCAGCAACGGTGCATCGAGGGCCGCGACTCGCTGGGCGCGTGCCTTGAGCGTACGAATGGCCGGGGATTCGCCGAGCAAGGCATCGAAACCTTCAGCGTGGTCGTGGTGCAGCGCCGAGAGACGTTCACCGATGCGGTTCGGTTGATACAGGGTCAGCAGGGCGCCGGCATCGGTGATCGGCGTGGCGTCCAGCAGCAAAGTCTGACCGTTGACGGTGATTTCGCGCAGCGGCAGGCGGAAGCCGTTTTCCAGCAAGGCATCGAGCAGCGCCGGGTCGGCAAACAGCTCGCTGATGCTTTCACCCGCCGGTTCGCGACCGTACAGGGCTATCAGTGCCGGGTTGGCCAGCAGTACTTTGCCGGCACTGTCCAGAGCCAGCACCGGGTCGGTCATGGCGGCGAGTAATGCATCGAGCTGCAAGTGACGGCGCTGGCCGGGAAGAATGTCGACCACCGTCACCGCTTGCACTCCGTGTACGCTGAACAGCGCGTCACGCAGCTCTTCAAGCACTTGCGGGCTCAAGGTCGGGGCGTCGATGTAGACGTTCGGCGGCACCATTTCCACCGCATCCAGATTGAGATTGCGCCCACCGAGCAGGGCCAGGACTTCCTGGGTAATACCGACGCGGTCGATGAAACTGACGTGGATGCGCATGGGGCAGCTTGGTTCTGGAGTGCGGAGGGTGGCAAGTATGCCTTGGGGCGGGGTAATGGTGAAATCCTGCGCAGGACTTCACGTCACCACGGAACCAAAAGTGGGAGCGGGCTTGCCCGCGATAGCGGTGTGTCAGACAACATAGACGTTGAATGTTAAACCGCAATCGCGGGCAAGCCCGCTCCCACAGGTTCAGCGTTTACCAAGGGAACGGGTTATGCCAGGTGTTCGGGTTTGACCGGGTCGCCAGACTTCATGTCCAGTTGCACCCGCACATCTTCGAACATCAAATCGTAGTCCTTGTGGATCGAGCCGATGCTGCTGTACGCCTTGGGAATCCCGTACTTCTCGGCAATTTTCGTCACGTTGCTGGCGAAGTTGTAGGCCTGATCCTTGGGCAGGAAGAATGTTTCTTTCAGCTCCTTGCCCTGAATGCTGCCATGCATCGTGAACTGCATCCCTTTTTCCCCTTTGGGATCCTTGCTGACTTCATAGTCGATGCACACGTTATAGCTGACATCGTCCTTGTTCAGCGCGTGGCGCTCGATATGCAGGTGACCGGGTTCGAACGTGGCCATTGACGTCTCTCCTTATAAATAAGTAATACCAGGCGTCGCCGTACTGATGCGGGTGCCGGCCTTGCCCTGGACGATCGCTTCGATGTCCGAGAGTGAACCGATCACCGCGGTTTTTCCAGTATGGCGGGCGAACTCGCAGGCCGCCTGGACCTTGGGTCCCATGGAGCCAGCGGCGAAGCCGAGTTTTTCCATTTCATCCGGGTGCGCCTGGGCGATGGCTTTCTGGGTGGGTTTGCCGAAATCGATGAACGCCGCGCTGACGTCGGTGGCGATCACTAATAAATCGCTTTCAAGCTGTTCGGCCAGCAGCGCCGAGCACAGGTCTTTGTCGATCACGGCTTCCACGCCTTGCAATTTGCCGCTGGCGTCGTACATCGTCGGGATGCCGCCACCGCCGGCGCAAATCACGATGCTGCCTTTTTCCAGCAACCACTTGATCGGGCGGATTTCGAAGATGCGTTTGGGTTTCGGGCTGGCGACCACACGACGAAACTTGTCGCCGTCCGGGGCGATGGCCCAGCCTTTTTCGGCGGCGAGTTTCTCCGCTTCAGCCTTGGTATAGACCGGGCCGATGGGTTTGCTGGGCTTCTGGAACGCCGGGTCGTTGGGGTCGACTTCGACTTGGGTCAGCAGGGTGGCGAACGGGACTTCGAAGTCCAGCAGGTTGCCCAGTTCCTGTTCAATGATGTAGCCGATCATGCCTTCGGTTTCAGCGCCCAGCACGTCCAGCGGATAAGGGCTGACTGAGGTGTAGGCCGCCGCTTGCAGCGACAGCAGGCCGACCTGCGGACCATTGCCGTGAGCGATCACCAGTTGGTTGCCGGGATGGACCTTGGCGATCTGTTCGGTGGCGGTCCGGATGTTGGTGCGCTGGTTGTCCGCGGTCATGGGTTCACCCCGGCGGAGCAGGGCGTTACCGCCCAAAGCGACGACGATACGCATAATGCAGTCCTTTCAAAGTTCGTTGATCCCCGTAGGAGCTGCCGAAGGCTGCGATCTTTTGATCTTGGTCCTTTGATCTTGATCTTGCCTGATCATTGAAGATCAACATCAAGATCAAAAGATCGCAGCCTTCGGCAGCTCCTATGGGGTCAGGTCATGAACAAATGTTCAGCCTCAGAGATCCGCCAGCGCCGACACCAGAATCGCCTTGATGGTGTGCATGCGGTTTTCCGCTTGCTCGAAGGCGATGTTGGCCGGCGATTCGAAGACTTCTTCAGTCACTTCAACCCCGTTGGCCAGATGCGGATACCGCGCGGCGATGTCCTTTCCGACCTTGGTTTCACTGTTATGGAACGCCGGCAAACAGTGCATGAATTTCACGCGCGGGTTGCCCGAGGCCTTCATCATGTCGGCGTTGACCTGGTACGGCAGCAGTTGCTCGATGCGCTCGTCCCACGCTTCCACCGGCTCGCCCATCGACACCCAGATGTCGGTATGGATGAAGTCCACGCCCTTGACCGCCTCGACAGGGTCTTCGGTGATGGTGATGCGTGCGCCACTCTCTTCGGCGAAGGCTTTGCACTGGGCAATGAAGTCGGCATGTGGCCACAGCGCTTTCGGTGCGCCAATGCGCACGTCCATGCCGAGTTTGGCGCCAATCATCAGCAGCGAATTGCCCATGTTGTAGCGGGCATCGCCGAGGTAGGCGTAGCTGATTTCATGGATCGGTTTGTCGCTGTGTTCACGCATGGTCAGCACGTCGGCGATCATTTGCGTCGGGTGGAATTCGGCGGTCAGACCGTTGAACACCGGCACGCCGGCGAACTTGGCCAGCTCTTCGACGATTTCCTGTTCGAAGCCGCGGTACTCGATGGCGTCGAACATCCGCCCCAGCACGCGAGCGGTGTCTTTCATGCTTTCCTTGTGGCCGATCTGCGATGACACCGGGTCGATGTAGGTAACGTGGGCACCCTGGTCATGGGCCGCGACTTCGAAGGCGCAACGGGTGCGGGTCGAGGTTTTTTCGAAGATCAGCGCGATGTTGTTGCCTTTGAGGTGCTGTTGCTCGGTGCCGGTGTATTTGGCGCGCTTGAGGTCGCGGGACAGGTCCAGCAGGTAGTGCAGCTCGCGAGTGGTGTGGTGCATCAAGCTCAGCAGGCTGCGGTTACGCATATTAAAAGCCATGGTTGGATCTCCTTGGGTATCGGTTATCCCCCGGGCCGCGCTGGATAAGCGGCGGCCAGGGTTTGAAATTAATAGTCGATGGGGTCGCGAATGATCGGGCAGGTCATGCAGTGGCCGCCGCCACGCCCGCGACCGAGTTCGCCGGCACTGATGGTGATGACCTCCACGCCGGCCTTGCGCAGCAAGGTGTTGGTGTAGGTGTTGCGGTCGTAACCGATCACCACGCCCGGCTCCACGGCCACCACGTTGTTGCCGTCGTCCCATTGCTCGCGCTCGGCGGCGAAGCTGTTGCCGCCGGTTTCCACCACACGCAACGCTTTCAGGTTGAGGGCTTTGGCCACGGTGTCGAGGAAGTTGGTTTCTTCGCGACGGACGTCGATGCCGCCTGGTTTGCTGTCGTCAGGGCGCAGGCTGAAGGCGACGATCTGTTTCACCACTTCGGGGAAGATCGTGACCAGGTCGCGGTCGCAGAAACTGAACACGGTGTCCAGGTGCATCGCCGCGCGGGATTTCGGCATGCCGGCGACGATCACACGTTCCACCGCTTTGTTCTTGAACAGGTTGACCGCTAATTGACCGATGGCCTGGCGGGACGTGCGTTCGCCCATGCCGATCAACACCACACCGTTACCGATCGGCATCACGTCGCCGCCCTCAAGAGTGGCGCTGCCGTGATCCTGATCCGGGTCGCCGTACCAGACCTCAAAGTCGGCGTTGGTGAACTGCGGGTGGAATTTGTAGATGGCGCTGGCCAACAGGGTTTCCTGACGACGCGCCGGCCAGTACATCGGGTTGAGCGTCACGCCGCCGTAGATCCAGCAGGTGGTGTCGCGGGTGAACTGGGTGTTGGGCAGCGGCGGCAGAATGAAGCTGGAATGGCCGAGGAAGTCGCGGAACATCTGAATGGTCTTGCCGCCGAAGCTGTCCGGCAGGTCATCGGCGGAAACACCGCCAATCAGGAACTCGGCAATCTTGCGTGGCTCCAGGCTACGCAGCCAGGCGCTCACTTCATGGACCAGCCCGAGACCCACCGCGTTGGCGGTGATCTTGCGTTCAAGAATCCAGTCCAGCGCTTCTGGAATCGCGACGATATCGGTCAACAGATTGTGCATCTCCAGCACGTCGACATTGCGCTCACGCATTTTGGTGACGAAATCGAAATGGTCGCGCTTGGCCTGGGCGACCCACAGCACATCGTCGAACAGCAGTTCGTCGCAGTTGTTCGGGGTCAGCCGCTGATGAGCCAGGCCGGGGGAGCAAACCATCACTTTGCGCAGTTTGCCGGCTTCGGAATGGACGCCGAACTTCACTTTTTCCGTGGTCATTACCGTGATCCTCAAGATGAAAACAATCAGGTGCTTACAGGGTCAGGAAACCGTCATACAACCCGTAGGCCGCCACCAGGGCGCCCACGACAACGGCTGCGAAAATCAGCTTCTCGACGTTCGTGAAAACCGGTTTGTCGACTTCAAGCTTGGCCTTGGCGAACAGGATTGCGCCGGGGGCATACAGCAGGGCGGAAAGCAGCAGGTATTTGACGCCACCGGCGTACAGCAACCAGATCGCGTAGATCAACGCGATGCCACCGATGATCAAATCTTTCCTGCGTTCGGCCAGGGCGTTTTCGTAGCTCTCGCCGCGTACCGCCAGCAGTACGGCATAGGCTGCCGACCACAGGTACGGCACCAGAATCATTGAGGTGGCGAGGTAGATCAGCGACAGGTAAGTGCTGGCCGAAAACAGCGTGATGATCAGAAACAGCTGCACCATCGCGTTGGTCAGCCACAGCGCGTTGGCCGGTACAAGATTGGCGTTTTCCCGGCGCAAAAAGGCCGGCATGGTGTGGTCCTTGGCGGCGGCGAACATGATCTCCGCACACAGCAGCACCCACGACAGCAGCGCACCCAGCAGCGAGATGATCAGACCGACGCTGATCAGCACCGCGCCCCAGTGACCGACCACGTGTTCCAGCACTGCGGCCATGGACGGGTTCTGCAGTTTCGCCAATTGCGGTTGGGTCATGATCCCCAGGGACAGCACGTTCACCAGCACCAGGAACAGCAGCACGGTGATGAAACCGATGACGGTGGCTTTACCGACGTCGCTGCGTTTTTCCGCGCGGGCCGAGAAAATACTCGCGCCTTCGATGCCGATGAACACCCAGACGGTGACCAGCATCATGTTACGCACCTGGTTCATCACACTGCCCAGATCCGGGTTTTTCAGGCCCCAAATGTCGGCGGTGAAGATGTCCAGTTTGAACGCGAAGAAGGCAATCAATACAAACAGCAGCAGCGGCACGACCTTGGCGACAGTGGTCACCAGGTTAATGAACGCCGCTTCCTTGATCCCCCGCAAAACGAGAAAGTGCACACCCCAGAGCAGCACCGAGGCGCCGATCACCGCGGCAGCCGTGTTGCCTTCGCCAAAGATCGGAAAGAAGTAACCGAGGGTGCTGAACAGCAGAACGAAGTAACCCACGTTGCCCAGCCAGGCACTGATCCAGTAACCCCAGGCGGACGAGAAACCCATGTAGTCGCCGAAACCGGCTTTGGCGTAGGCGTAGACACCGCCATCCAGATCAGGCTTGCGATTGGCCAGAGTCTGGAATACGAAGGCGAGGGTCAACATGCCCACCGCGGTAATGGCCCAACCGATCAGCACGGCACCGACGTCTGCACTGGCGGCCATGTTCTGCGGCAAAGAGAATATTCCGCCACCAATCATTGAACCGACCACTAACGCAACAAGCGCGCCGAGTTTCAGCTTTACGGGGGATTCAGACATTGCATGACTCCATTGCAGGAGAAGAGAGGCAACAGAATAATTGTGTTAGCTATTCAATCAGCTGACATAGATCAGTTTGTGGGCACATGCCATTGTTAATGAAAGACTTATGAATCTTTTTCGGACATAACGTTATTGCTGGAAAAGCCCGGTTCAGAGGGGGTAGCCAGATGAGGCGGATGTAATCGGTATGGAGGGCTTTGAAATTAGTTCGTTTCTGCGGTTTCGCAAATTTTTGATAGCTGATTTCAACTACGGATTTGATTGATCAAGCCCGGTGCACAAAAAACTTCATAGGCCAACGCTATAGAATGTTCGGCTATTAAAAGATGTTGATCGGAAACGTTGTTTCACTTCATCTATTTAGTTAACAAAGCAACTACGTGACGATTTCGCGGTGGTGGGCTCGATGATTGGCGGCGACTGTTCGGGCCTCATCGCGAGCAGGCTCGCTCCCACAGGTGACCGGGGTCTCTTGGACGAACGCGATCAAATGTGGGAGCGAGCCTGCTCGCGAAAGCTATCTGATGGTCACCACCATTGCGCACGATGGGAGCCCAATTCTCCGGCCGGCAGCGCCCACTGCAGCGGTGTCCCGGTGATCTTCAGCGGCACCTGCAACCGATGGGCCGGTCCCCACGATGTTTGTTCAACCAACATCCCTTGATCGTTGTCATCCTCTGCCCGCAATGGTTCATTGGTTTCGGGGCCCTGTTCGATCAGTAACTTCGCCGTCCTTGCCAGCGACAAGCGCGCTGTTCCACCGCCCCCGTTACTCAATCGCTCAGCCAATAGCTTGATCGCACTGGCCGCCATCAAATACCCGGTAGCGTGGTCAAGGGCCTGGACCGGCAAGGGTGTCGGCTTATCCACCTTCTTCCACTGCATGCCTGCCTCGGCAATTCCGCTGCTCATCTGCACCAGGCTGTCGAAGCCGCGGCGGTTCTGCCAGGGGCCGCTCCAACCGTAGGCGTTGAGGCAAACGTCGATCAGACCGGGGGCCAGTTTTTCACGCACGGCGACGCCGTAACCCAACCTTTCCAAGGCATCGGCGCGGTAACCATGGAGCAGGATGTCGGCGTCCTTGAGCAGGTTTTCGAACACCGCGCGATCAGTCTTGCCGTGCAGATCCAGGCGCGCACAGCGTTTGCCCAGCGTGACTTCCGGCACCACGCCCGGTTCGTTCCAGGTCGGTGGATCGATGCGCAGCACGTCGGCACCGAGCCCTGCGAGGAAGCGGCTGGCGATCGGGCCGGCGAGTACCCGCGTCAGGTCCAGCACTCTTATCCCGGCCAGCGGTTGCGCCACCGAACCCTGCCATGGTTTGACGGCTTGGCTGCCGCCAGCGCTGAACTGAATCAGCGCCTCGGCGTTCACGGCTCGACCTTGGGGGTGGGCCTGCCATTGCTTCCAGCTTCGCATCTCGGCGGCACAACCCCCGGCCGCGACCACCGCCTGTTCCAGATCGCTTTTCGCCCATTGAGCCACCTTGCTCGCCATCGCTGCGCGGTCGGCACAGACGCCAAGCACTGATTCAGCAGCGGCGCGGTGGTGGGGGGCGTTGGTGTGCAGGCGAATCCAGCCATCCTTGGTCGCATAGTCGCCAGCGACCGGATCCCACAACGGCGGGACGCTCCAGCCAATAGGGCGGATCGAGGTGGCAAACCAGAACGACGCGAGGCGGCGGTCGACTTCAAGGCTGGGCAAACGACCGCTCTGCCGATTCAGCAGTTCGCTGACCGCCTGACCGGCGGCGGCAATGCTGGCGCAGGCCAGATCAGTCACGGCAAACGCTGAGGGCAGGGCGCCACTCGACGTAAAAGGAATCGGTGTGTGAGGCAAGCTGAGTGCAGCTTGAATGGACGTGAGTAAATCAGTCATCGAAGGCCCTCCGGAACGAGAGCCCGAGCATAGTTCAAAATAGATGACAGGCCGGATGAAACCTGTGGGAGCGAGCCTGCTCGCGATAGCGGTCTTTCAGTCGATATCCATAGTGAATGTCAGTCCGTCATCGCGAGCAGGCTCGCTCCCACAAGGGAGTTGTGTCAGGAGGGTATCGAGCGTGATTCCGGGCGCTTCATCCACGCCCCAGCAGATAGGTCGCGTAATCCGGGATGCGATGTTCGTGAGCCTGATCCATCAACGGGCTGCTGAGCAGGTAATCGGCGCTGCATTCGTTGCAGGCCACCGGGATGTTCCACACCGCCGCGACCCGCAGCAGCGCTTTGATGTCCGGGTCATGGGGCTGCGGTTCGAACGGGTCCCAGAAGAACACCAGCATGTCGACCCGTTGCTCGGCGATTTGCGCACCGAGTTGCTGATCGCCGCCCAGCGGACCGCTGATCATGCTTTCCACCGGCAGGCCGAGGCGTTGTTGCAACAACAACCCTGTCGTGCCCGTGGCGACCAATTCATGTTGCGCGAGTTTGTCTTTCTGTCGTTCGGCCCAGTCCAGCAAAAATACTTTGCAGTGGTCATGGGCAACCAGGGCGATACGCTTGCGCGCTGCCAGGGTCTTTTGCGTAAAGCTGATACCGATCATCGCTTGTTTCTCCAGACGAGAATGCGCCTGGGACGACGCATTTTTCGGCGTTTCACATACCCGTAGGAGCTGCCGAAGGCTGCGATCTTTTGATCCTGGCGGTTGTGAGACCGGCAAAAATCAAGATCAAAAGATCGCAGCCTTCGGCAGCTCCTACAGGGAGCCGCGTCGATACAGCTGTTTACTCGGCGTTGCAGAGCGCCAGGCAGTTATCGAGCATGCGGTTGGAGAAGCCCCACTCGTTGTCGTACCAGGCCAGCACTTTGAGCAGCTTGCCGCTGGACTTGGTGTGGTTGGCGTCGAAGATCGACGACAGCGGGTTATGGTTGAAGTCGCTGGAAACCAGCGGCAGGGTGTTGTAGCCGAGAATCTTCGAGTGCTGGCTGGCCTCTTTGAGCAGCGCGTTGACTTCATCGGCCGATGCTTCACGCTTGAGCTGCACGGTCAGGTCCACCAGCGACACGTTGATCACCGGAACACGCACCGCCATGCCGGTCAGTTTGCCGGCCAGTTCCGGCAGCACCAGGCCCACCGCTTCAGCGGCGCCGGTCTTGCTCGGGATCATGTTCTGGGTGGCGGAACGGGCGCGGTACGGGTCGGTGTGGTAGACGTCGGTCAGGTTCTGGTCGTTGGTGTAGGCATGGATGGTGGTCATCAGACCGCTTTCGATGCCCAGCTCGCGATGCAGCACCTGGGCCACCGGGGCCAGGCAGTTGGTGGTGCACGAGGCGTTGGAAATGATCTGGTGCGATTGGCGCAGAATGTCGTGGTTAACCCCATAAACCACGGTGGCGTCGGCGCCTTTGGCCGGGGCCGAGATAATCACTTTGCGCGCGCCGGCCGTAATATGTGCGGCGGCTTTGGCACGGTCGGTGAACAGACCGGTGCATTCGAACACGACGTCGACCTTCTCCGCGGCCCAGGGCAGTTCGGCCGGGTTGCGAATGGCGCTGACCGAAATACGGTCGCCGTTGACGGTCAGGCTTTCCTGATCGTGCTGGACATCGGCATCGAATGTGCCGTGAACGGTGTCGTACTTGAGCAGATGAGCATTCATAGAGCTGTCGCCCAGGTCGTTGATCGCTACGATCTGCAGATCCTGACGATAACCTTGGGTATACAGTGCGCGTAGGACATTACGGCCGATACGGCCAAAACCATTGATTGCGATTCGAAGAGTCATTTACAGCGCCGCCGTCGATTTGTTGTTGGAATTACAAGATTATTCGCAAAAAAATAGAAAACAAGCCTTTTTAGTGGCAATATTTTGTTTTATCTACAACGAGTGACCTGAATCAACTGGTCCGAATGATCAAGAAAACCGTCTGTCATCCCGATTACAGCGGTGCTCGATCAGCATAGACAATCAGGTCGCCACATCCGTTAGCCTGGAGTTCTACACATGCATCCCCGCGTCCTTGAGGTCACCGAACGGCTTATCGCCCGCAGCCGCACCACGCGTGAGGCTTACCTTGCATTGATCCGCGGCGCCGCCAGCGACGGCCCGATGCGCGGCAAGCTGCAATGCGCCAACTTCGCCCATGGCGTGGCCGGGTGTGGCAGCGACGACAAACACAGCCTGCGGATGATGAACTCCGCCAACATCGCAATTGTTTCGTCATATAACGACATGCTCTCGGCGCATCAGCCGTACGAAGTCTTTCCTGAACAGATCAAAAAAGCGTTGCGCGAAATCGGCTCCGTCGGCCAGTTCGCCGGTGGCACCCCCGCGATGTGCGATGGCGTGACCCAAGGCGAACCGGGCATGGAACTGAGCCTGCCAAGCCGCGAAGTGATCGCGTTGTCCACTGCGGTAGCGCTTTCCCACAACATGTTCGACGGCGCGCTGATGCTCGGCATCTGCGACAAGATCGTGCCGGGCCTGATGATGGGCGCGTTGCGTTTCGGTCATCTGCCGACGATCTTCGTGCCGGGCGGGCCGATGGTTTCGGGCATCTCCAACAAGCAGAAAGCCGATGTGCGTCAGCGCTACGCCGAAGGCAAGGCGACGCGCGAAGAGCTGCTGGAATCGGAGATGAAGTCCTACCACAGCCCTGGCACCTGCACCTTCTACGGCACCGCCAACACCAACCAGTTGCTGATGGAAGTCATGGGCCTGCACTTGCCGGGCGCTTCTTTCGTCAACCCGAACACCCCGTTGCGCGATGCCCTGACCCGTGAAGCGGCGCACCAGGTCACCCGCCTGACCAAGCAGAATGGCGACTTCATGCCGATCGGCGAAATCGTCGATGAGCGTTCGCTGGTCAACTCCATCGTGGCGCTGCACGCCACCGGCGGTTCGACCAACCACACCTTGCACATGCCGGCGATTGCCATGGCGGCGGGTATTCAATTGACGTGGCAGGACATGGCCGACCTCTCCGAGGTGGTGCCAACCCTGAGCCACGTGTACCCGAACGGCAAAGCCGACATCAACCACTTCCAGGCGGCGGGCGGCATGTCGTTCCTGATCCGCGAACTGCTGGAAGCCGGCCTGCTACACGAAAACGTCAACACCGTGCTCGGCCACGGCCTGAGCCGCTACACCCAAGAGCCGTTCCTCGATAACGGCGAGCTGGTCTGGCGCGAAGGCCCGATCGAAAGCCTCGACGAAAACATCCTGCGTCCGGTCGCTCGCGCGTTCTCGGCAGAGGGCGGCTTGCGCGTGATGGAAGGCAACCTCGGCCGTGGCGTGATGAAGGTTTCGGCGGTCGCGCTGGAAAACCAGGTCGTCGAAGCACCGGCGATGGTGTTCCAGGATCAACAGGACCTGGCTGATGCGTTCAAGGCCGGTCTGCTGGAGAAGGATTTTGTTGCGGTGATGCGCTTCCAGGGCCCGCGCTCCAATGGCATGCCGGAGCTACACAAGATGACGCCGTTCCTCGGCGTGCTGCAGGATCGCGGTTTCAAAGTCGCGTTGGTGACTGACGGACGCATGTCCGGCGCCTCGGGGAAAATCCCGGCGGCGATCCACGTCAGCCCCGAAGCTTATGTGGGCGGCGCTTTGGCGCGAGTGCAAGAGGGCGATATCATCCGCGTCGATGGCGTCAAAGGCACCCTGGAGCTTAAGGTGGACGCCGAAGAATTCGCAGCGCGCGAACCTGCCAAGGGCCTGTTGGGCAACAACATTGGCAGCGGTCGCGAACTGTTTGGTTTCATGCGCATGGCCTTCAGCTCCGCAGAGCAAGGCGCCAGCGCCTTTACTTCTGCCCTGGAGACGCTTAATTGAAACTGGCTCTGGTCGGTGACATCGGTGGTACCAACGCACGTTTCGCGTTGTGGAAAAACCAGCAGCTGGAATCGGTCCAGGTGCTGGCGACGGCAGACCACGCCAGCCCGGAGGAGGCGATTGCGCTCTACCTGAGCGGGCTCGGTCTGGCGCCGGGTTCGATCGGTTCGGTGTGCCTGTCGGTGGCGGGCCCTGTGAGCGGCGATGAATTCAAGTTCACCAACAATCACTGGCGACTCAGTCGCAAGGGCTTCTGCCAGGCCTTGCAGGTGGATCAACTGCTGTTGATCAACGATTTCTCGGCGATGGCCCTGGGCATGACCCGCTTGCAGCCGGGCGAGTTTCGGGTGGTCTGCGAAGGCACACCCGAGCCGTTGCGGCCGGCGGTGGTGATCGGCCCGGGCACTGGCCTGGGCGTGGGCACCTTGCTCGATCTGGGCGAGGGCCGTTTTGCCCCGCTGCCGGGGGAGGGCGGTCACGTCGATCTGCCGCTGAGCAGCCCGCGAGAAACCCAACTGTGGCAGCACATCTTCAATGAGATCGGCCATGTCAGTGCTGAAACGGCGTTGAGCGGCAGTGGTTTGCCGCGAGTCTACCGGGCGATCTGCGCGGTGGACGGGCACACGCCTGTGCTCGATACGCCTGAGGCGATCACGGCGGCCGGGCTCGCGGGCGATCCGATTGCCGTGGAAGTGCTCGAGCAGTTCTGTTGCTGGCTCGGGCGCGTGGCCGGCAACAATGTGCTGACCACGGGTGCGCGCGGCGGCGTGTACATCGTTGGCGGGGTGATTCCACGGTTTGCCGATTTCTTCATCGAAAGCGGTTTCGCCCGCTGCTTCGCCGACAAGGGCTGCATGAGTGACTACTTCAAAGGCATTCCGGTGTGGCTGGTGACAGCCCCATATTCCGGGTTGGTGGGCGCGGGGGTGGCGCTGGATCAGGCTTAGACCGAGTCGACTTCATCGCGGGCAAGCCCGCTCCCTCAGGATCACCTGAATCCTTGTGGGAGCGGGCTTGCCCGCGATGGCGCCCGAACAGGCAACAAATTTCCAAGGTTCATCAGGCATAATCCTCCCTAACACAAACAACAAGGACGCCTTCCCGTGAGCTCAGTCAACAAGTCGATTTTGTTGGTCGATGACGATCAAGAGATACGCGAGTTGCTGGACACCTACCTGACCCGCGCCGGTTTCCAGGTCCGCACCACGCCCGATGGTGCAGGGTTTCGTCAGGCCATGAACGAGGCGCCGAGCGATCTGGTGATCCTCGACGTGATGCTGCCGGACGAAGACGGTTTCAGCCTCTGCCGCTGGATCCGCCAGCACCCGCGCCAGGCTCAAGTGCCGATCATCATGCTCACCGCCAGTTCCGACGAGGCCGACCGCGTCATCGGCCTGGAACTGGGCGCCGACGACTACCTCGGCAAACCCTTCAGTCCCCGTGAATTGCAGGCGCGCATCAAGGCCTTGTTGCGTCGTGCGCAGTTCGGTCATGAGCGTTCCGGCAGCGAAGTGCTGGCCTTCGATGATTGGCGGCTGGACATGGTCAGTCATCGGCTGTTCCACACCGATGGCGAGGAAGTGATTCTCTCCGGTGCCGATTTCGCGCTGCTGAAACTGTTCCTCGATCACCCTCAGGAAATCCTCGACCGCGACACCATCGGCAACGCCACCCGTGGCCGTGACCTGATGCCGCTCGATCGCATCGTCGACATGGCGGTCAGCCGTTTGCGTCAGCGCCTGCGCGACACTGAAAAACCGCCGCGGCTGATCCGTACCGTGCGTGGCAGTGGCTACCAACTGGCAGCCAATGTGGTTGCCGGCAATGGTCTCTGATTTTCTGCGCAAGTTCGCTGGGCGCGTGCCGGTGCCGCGCTCGCTGCTCGGGCGCATGTTGCTGCTGACCCTGTTGGCGGTGCTGTTCGCCCAGACGCTGTCGAGCGTGATCTGGGTCTCGCAACTGCGTGCCACACAGCTCGAAGGCCTGGTCACCAGTGCCCGCAGCCTGGCCCATTCGATGACGGCCAGCGTCAGCTATTTCCGCTCGTTGCCGGTGGCGTTTCGACCGCTTGTGCTCGATCAATTGCGCAGCATGGGCGGCACCCGGTTTGTGGTGACCCTCAACGACAGACCCTTGGGCATGGAAGTGCTGCCGATCACCCCGCGCAAAGAAGCGGTGCTCAAAGCGGTGGACGAAGTACTGCGCCAGTCGCTGGGCCAGGACGCTGACATCTCGGTGACGTTCGTCAGCCCCGAAGACCTGCGGATTTTCAACGGCGGCTTGAAGCTCGATGAGTTGCCGCGTTCCTGGGCGCATTACGCGTTGACCCTGGAACCGGTGAACCCGCCAGTGCTGGTCACGCAAATTCAAATGGCGCCGGGCGAATGGCTGTACATCGCCTCCCTGTTGCCCGAGCCCTACACCAGTCTTGAAGAACAAGGCCTGCCGGCGCAGCAGGTCTGGTTCATCGTGCTCACCAGCGGTTTCCTGCTGCTGTTCATCGGCCTGCTGGTGCACTGGCAGAGCCGACCGCTCAAGCGATTGGCGCGGGCGGCGCGGGACATGTCTCTGGGTGCCGAAGTCGAACCGGTGGCCGAGGGCGGTGGCAGTGAAGTGGTGGAGGTGGGCCGCGCCTTCAACGCCATGCGCGAGCGCATCAGCCGTTACCTGACCGAACGCAGTCAGTTGTTCAGCGCGATTTCCCATGACTTGCGCACGCCGATCACCCGGCTGCGCCTGCGGGTCGAATTGCTTGAAGACGAAAAGCTGCAAGCCAAGTTCGGTCGCGATCTGGATGAGTTGGAGCTGCTGGTCAAGGGCGCGCTGCAATGCGTGAAAGACACCGACATCCACGAAAACATCGAGCCGGTGGACCTCAATCATGTGCTCGACTGCCTGGTGGAACCGTATCTGGCGCCCAACGGTAATGGCCGCGTGACCCAGCAGGGGCGGGCGTTGGCGCCGTATCCCGGCAAGCCGTTGGCGCTCAAGCGGTGCATCGGCAACCTGATCGACAATGCCTTGAAGTATGGGCAGAACGCGCACCTGCACATCGATGACGACGAGAGCGCGTTTGTCCTGCATGTCGACGATGAAGGGCCGGGCGTGCCGGAGCAGCGGCTGGAGCAGGTGTTCGAGCCGCACTTTCGCTTGGCCGGGCAGCAACAGGGTTATGGCTTGGGGCTGGGGATCGCGCGCAATATTGCCCACAGCCATGGCGGCGAAGTCAGCCTGCAAAACCTGCGTGAAGGCGGGTTGCGGGTGACACTGCAGTTGCCGCGTAGTGTTGATTAGCGGCACCGCGTTATCGTTCATCGCGAGCAGGCTCGCTCCCACAGGGATTCTGAGTCGTACACAAATCCGCTGTGGGAGCGAGCCTGCTCGCGATGGCGTCAGAAGACCCAACACATCCCTCAAGGAAAATGTCACAACTCGGTGACATAACTCGCCCCCTTCGTTACCTGCCCGCCATCGCCCGTTGTTTAGACTGCTCCCAGTCATAACAACAAAAAAGGTATTCCCATGGACACCTTCCAACCCGCCTTCAGCAGTTGGCTGAACGCGCCTGCCCATCAGCAATGGCTCGCCGCCGAAGGCCTGCGCCTGCTGGCGTTTGCCAAGGCTTCAAAGGTTGCCGAAGGCTTCGGCAACCTTGATGAAAAGGGTCGCCTGCCGGCCAACGCGCAAGCCGAAACCATGAACACCGCGCGCATGACCCACAGCTTCGCCATGGCCCACATCCAGGGCCTGCCGGGTTTCGCCGAGCTGGTGGATCACGGCATCCAGGCCCTCAGTGGGCCGCTACGTGACGCCGAACACGGTGGCTGGTTCGCCACGCCCGAACACTGCGACGGCAATACCGGCAAAGCCGCTTATCTGCATGCCTTCGTGGCGTTGGCCGCGAGTTCTGCGGTGGTCGCTCAGTGCCCCGGTGCACAAGCCTTGCTCGACGATGCGATCCATATTATCGACACGCATTTCTGGTGCGAGGAGGAGGGCGCCATGCGCGAATCCTTCAACCGCGACTTCAGTTGCGAGGAAGCCTATCGCGGCGCCAACAGCAACATGCACGCCACCGAAGCCTTCCTCGCCCTGGCCGATGTCACCGAAGACAACCGCTGGCTGATTCGCGCCCAGCGCATCGTCGAGCGCGTCATTCACGATCACGCCGCGGCCAACGATTACCTGGTGGTCGAGCATTTCGACCGCGACTGGCAGCCGCTACGCGACTACAACCACGACAACCCGGCTGACGGGTTCCGCCCTTATGGCACTACGCCGGGCCATGGTTTCGAATGGGCGCGGCTGTTGCTGCATCTCGAAGCAGCGCGGGTGCAGGCCGGCATGCTCACGCCGGGCTGGCTCGCGACGGATGCGCAAAAACTGTTCGACCACAATTGCCGTCACGGCTGGGACGTCGACGGTGCACCGGGCATTGTCTACACCCTCGACTGGGATAATCGCGCGGTGGTTCGCCATCGCTTGCACTGGACCCATGCCGAAGCCAGCGCCGCCGCCAGTGCGCTGCTCAAGCGCACCGGTGATGAGCAATACGAGCGCTGGTACCGACTGTTCTGGGAATTTTGTGACAGTCATTTCATTGACCGCTGCGATGGCAGCTGGCATCACGAGCTCGATCCGCTGAACCGTCCGAGCGCCGACATCTGGGCCGGCAAACCCGACCTTTATCACGCCTGGCAAGCCGTATTGATCCCGCGCCTGCCGCTGGCGCCGAGCATGGCCAGTGCGCTGGCGCAGTTGTCCCAGAGCGCTGCTGTGTAACCATGTGGTGACATTCGCGCGTCCCTTCGTTACCTGCGAAGGGGCGTCCCCTGTTTAGAATCCTATGCAGCGCAAGCACCAGACTTGCATGCATAACAACAAGAAAGGTACTACTAGATGAATGCGATTTCTCGCCTCGCTACTGTCATTTCTCTCGCTTCACTGCTTCCCGTTGCTGCATTCCCGCTCAGTGCACTTGCCGCCGATGCCAAAGGTTCGGTTGAGGTCGTTCACTGGTGGACGTCTGGTGGTGAAAAAGCAGCAGTCGATGTACTCAAGGCCCAAGTCGAAAAAGACGGCTTCACCTGGAAAGACGGCGCAGTCGCCGGCGGTGGCGGTGCCACGGCCATGACCGTACTCAAAAGCCGCGCCGTAGCCGGTAACCCGCCAGGCGTTGCCCAGATCAAGGGTCCCGACATCCAGGAGTGGGGCAGCACTGGCTTGCTCAGCACCGACACCCTTAAAGACGTTTCCAAGTCCGAAGGCTGGGATAACCTGCTGATCAAGAAAGTCTCCGACACCGTGAAATACGAAGGCGATTACGTCGCCGTGCCGGTGAACATTCACCGCGTCAACTGGCTGTGGATCAACCCGGAAGTCTTCAAGAAAGCCGGGATCGAAAAAGCGCCGACCACCCTCGAAGAATTCTATGCCGCTGGCGACAAGCTCAAAGCCGCCGGCTTCATCGCGCTCGCTCACGGCGGCCAGCCTTGGCAGGACAGCACCGTGTTTGAAGACGTGGTGCTCTCGGTCATGGGCGCCGACGGTTACAAGAAAGCGCTGGTCGACCTGGACCAGAAAACCCTCTCGGGGCCGCAGATGGCCAAGGCCTTCACCGAGCTGAAAAAAGTCACTGGCTACATGGACCCGAACCGCGCCGGTCGTGACTGGAACATCGCCGCCGCCGACGTCATCAATGGCAAGGCCGGCATGCAGATGATGGGCGACTGGGCCAAGAGCGAATGGACTGCCGCCAAGAAAGTCGCCGGCAAGGACTATCAGTGCGTGCCGTTCCCGGGCACCGAAAAGGCCTTTACCTACAACATCGACTCGCTGGCCGTGTTCAAGCTCAAGGCTGATCGCAAAGGCGACATCGCCGCCCAACAAGATCTGGCCAAGGTTGCTTTGGGCAAAGACTTCCAGAAAGTCTTCAGCATCAACAAAGGCTCGATCCCGGTGCGTACCGACATGCTTAACGACATGAGCGCACTGGGCTTCGATTCCTGTGCCCAATCGGCGGCCAAGGATTTCCTGGCGGACGAGAAGACTGGCGGCCTGCAACCGAGCATGGCGCACAACATGGCCACTTCCCTGGCCGTGCAGGGCGCAATTTTCGATGTGGTCACCAACTTCATGAACGACAAGGATGCTGACCCGGCCAAGGCCAGCGCGCAACTGGCATCGGCTGTCAAAGCCGCCCAGTAACTCCTGACACGTATCCGAGAGCGTTCCCCTTGTAGGAGCGAGGCTTGCCCGCGAAAGCAGTCTGACATTCAACACATTTGTCACTCGTTACACCGCCTTCGCGGGCAAGCCTCGCTCCTACAAAGGATCGCTCTGTGATTCTCACTTTTTTACCTGGATTATCCCGATGAGCTCTGTGGCGGTTTTCAGCAAAGCCTCACCGTTCGACGCACTGCAGCGCTGGCTCCCCAAGCTGGTTTTGGCGCCAAGCATGCTGATCGTCCTGGTTGGTTTTTACGGTTACATCATCTGGACATTCGTACTGTCCTTCACCAATTCCAGCTTCATGCCGAGCTACAAGTGGGTCGGCCTGCAGCAATACATTCGCTTGCTGGACAACGATCGCTGGTGGGTCGCGAGCAAAAACCTCGCGGTGTTCGGCGGCATGTTCATCGGCATCAGCCTGGTGCTGGGCGTGTTCCTCGCGGTGCTGCTGGATCAGCGCATTCGCAAGGAAGGCTTCATTCGCACCGTTTACCTGTACCCGATGGCGCTCTCGATGATCGTCACCGGTACCGCGTGGAAATGGCTGCTCAACCCAGGGCTGGGTCTGGACAAGATGCTGCGAGACTGGGGCTGGGAAGGTTTCCGTCTCGACTGGCTGGTGGATCAGGATCGCGTGGTGTATTGCCTGGTGATCGCCGCCGTGTGGCAAGCCTCCGGATTTGTGATGGCGATGTTTCTGGCCGGCCTGCGTGGTGTCGATCAATCGATCATCCGTGCGGCGCAAGTCGACGGCGCGAGCCTGCCGACCATCTACCTGAAGATCGTGTTGCCGAGCCTGCGCCCGGTGTTCTTCAGCGCCTTCATGATCCTCGCGCACATCGCGATCAAGAGCTTCGACCTGGTGGCGGCGATGACCGCGGGTGGTCCGGGCTATTCATCCGACCTGCCGGCGATGTTCATGTATTCCTTCACTTTCAGCCGTGGCCAGATGGGCATTGGTTCGGCGAGCGCCATGATGATGCTCGGCGCGATCCTGGCGATTCTGGTGCCGTACCTGTACTCCGAATTGCGAGGCAAACGCCATGAGTAATCAACTTGGCAAATCGGGCATCAGCTTCAGCCGCATCGCGATTTACGCAACCTTGTTGCTGGCTGCAGCGGTCTATTTGATCCCGCTGGTGGTGATGCTGCTGACCAGTTTCAAATCCCCGGAAGACATCCGCACCGGCAACCTGCTGAGCTGGCCGCAAGTGATTGATGGCATCGGCTGGATCAAGGCCTGGGATGTCGTAGGCGGTTACTTCTGGAACTCGGTGAAAATCACCGTGCCAGCGGTTTTGATTTCTACGTTTATTGGTGCGATGAATGGCTACGTGTTGTCGATGTGGCGCTTCCGCGGCTCGCAGTTGTTCTTCGGTCTGTTGTTGTTCGGCTGCTTCCTGCCGTTCCAGACCGTGCTGCTGCCAGCCTCGTTCACTGTCGGCAAACTCGGCCTGGCCAACACCACCACCGGTCTGGTGCTGGTGCACATCGTCTACGGCCTGGCGTTCACCACACTGTTCTTCCGCAACTACTACGTGAGCATTCCGGATGCGCTGGTCAAGGCGGCGCGGCTGGATGGCGCGGGCTTCTTCACGATTTTCTGGAAGATCCTGCTGCCGATGTCGATCCCGATCGTGATGGTCTGCCTGATCTGGCAGTTCACGCAAATCTGGAATGACTTCCTGTTCGGCGTGGTCTTCGCCAGTGGCGATGCCCAGCCGATTACCGTGGCCCTGAACAACCTGGTCAACACCAGCACCGGGGCCAAGGAATACAACGTTGATATGGCCGCCGCGATGATCGCCGGGCTGCCGACACTGCTGGTCTACATATTCGCTGGCAAGTATTTCCTGCGTGGGCTGACGTCCGGCGCGGTCAAGGGGTAGAACATGGCAACTCTCGAATTACGCAACGTCAATAAAACCTACGGCGCCGGTTTGCCGGACACCCTGAAAAACATCGAACTGAAGATCGATGACGGTGAGTTCCTGATCCTGGTCGGCCCGTCGGGCTGCGGCAAATCCACGTTGATGAACTGCATCGCGGGTCTGGAAAACATCAGCGGCGGGGCGATCCTGGTGGACGACGCCGACATCAGCGGCATGAGCCCGAAAGATCGTGACATCGCCATGGTGTTCCAGTCCTACGCGCTGTACCCGACCATGAGCGTGCGCGACAACATCGCGTTCGGCCTGAAAATTCGCAAAATGCCCACCGCCGAAATCGACGAAGAAGTCGCTCGCGTGGCCAAGCTGCTGCAAATCGAACACCTGCTCAGCCGCAAACCCGGCCAACTCTCCGGTGGTCAGCAACAGCGCGTGGCGATGGGCCGGGCGCTGGCGCGGCGGCCGAAGATCTACCTGTTCGATGAACCGCTGTCCAACCTCGACGCCAAGCTGCGGGTCGAGATGCGCACCGAAATGAAACTGATGCACCAGCGCCTGAAAACCACCACGGTCTACGTGACTCACGACCAGATCGAAGCCATGACCCTGGGCGACAAAGTGGCGGTGATGAAGGACGGGATCATTCAGCAGTTCGGCACGCCGAAAGACATCTACAACAACCCGGCCAACCTGTTCGTGGCGAGCTTCATCGGTTCGCCGCCGATGAACTTCATCCCCCTGCGTCTGCAACGCAAGGACGGTCGTCTGGTGGCACTGCTCGACAGTGGTCAGGCGCGCTGCGAATTGCCGCTGGGCATGCAGGACGCCGGGCTCGAAGACCGCGAAGTGATCCTCGGCATGCGCCCGGAGCAGATCGTGCTGGCGAACGGCGAGCCGAACGGTTTGCCGACCATTCGCGCCGAAGTGCAGGTCACCGAACCGACCGGTCCCGACACTCTGGTATTCGTCAACCTCAACGACACCAAAGTCTGCTGCCGCTTGGCACCGGACGTTGCGCCGGCCGTGGGCGAAACCCTGACCCTGCAATTCGATCCATCGAAAGTGCTGCTGTTCGATGCCAAGACCGGTGAGCGTCTGGGGGTAGCGGGCCAGCCAAAGACCGAGGCCCACAGCGCCAACGTGGCGCAGTTCAAAGGCCGCTGAAGATCAAAAAATGTGGGAGCGAGCCTGCTCGCGATGACGGACTGACATTCAACATCGATGTCGACCGATACACCGCTATCGCGAGCAGGCTCGCTCCCACAGGGGGAATCCGTGGCGTCCGGACTGTCGTGCGTCGCAATCGATGTAAACCGCGTTAGATAAAAACAGTTAATAACAATAAAGACGAGGATGTAGGGAATGAAGAAGAACAACAACGCTCAGCTTATCTGCCAATTGTCAGCCGTTGCGGCAATGATGCTGGCGGGTAGCGTGCACGCGGCTGACGCGTTCAGCGCCGACTCGCAGTGGATGACCGGTGATTGGGGCGGCGAGCGGACCAAGCTGATCGAGCAAGGTATCGACATCAAGGCCGACTACGTCGGTGAAGTGGGCGGCAACCTGCATGGCGGCTACAACGATGACAAGACGGCGCGTTACGCCGACCAGTTTGGCCTGGGCGTGGCGCTGGACCTGCAAAAGCTGTGGGGCTGGGATAACACCCAGGCGAAAATCCAGCTCACCAACCGTAACGGTCAGAACATCTCCAATGACCGTGTCGGCGACCCGCGTGCCGGCACGTTGAGCTCCTCCCAGGAAGTCTACGGCCGTGGCCATATGGTCCGTCTGACCCAACTGTGGATCAAGCACCAGTTCCTCGACGGTAAACTGGACGTCAAGGCCGGTTACTTCGGCGAAGGCGAAGACTTCAACACCTTCCCTTGCGAGTTCCAGAACCTGGCGTTCTGCGGTTCCCAGGCGGGTAACTGGGCGACCGGTATCTGGTACAACTGGCCGGTCATGCAGGCGGCGGTTCGCGTGAAGTACAACATCACGCCTGAGTTCTATGCGCAAATCGGCGCGTACAACCAGAACCCATCGCAACTGGAGCACGGTAACGGCTTCAAGCTCAGCGGCAGTGGTACCAAGGGCACCGTCTTGCCGGTTGAATTGGTCTGGTCACCGAAGGTCAACAACCTGCCGGGCGAATACCGTGTCGGTTACTACAAGAGCACTGCCGACGCCGATGACGTCCGTAAAGACGACAACGGCAACGATGCAGCGACCACAGGCAATGCCTATCGCAGCCATGACAGCAAGCATGGCTACTGGTTTGTGGCGCAGCAACAACTCACCACCCACAACGGCGATGCTTCACGCGGTCTGAACATCGCGGCCAACGCCACCTTCCACGACAAGGACACCAACTTCGTCGACAACTACCAGTCGCTGATGTTTGTGTACAAGGGGCCGTTCGATGCACGTCCTAAAGATGACGTCGGTATCGGTTTCGCCCGTATCCATGTCAACGATGACGTGAAGAAAAACGCCGAATTGGTCAACGCCTCCAATGGCGTCAGCGACTACGAAGATCCGCTGTTCTCGCCGCTGCGTACTACCGAGTACAACTACGAGATCAACTACGGCTTCCACGTTACCAACTGGTTGACCGTGCGTCCTAACCTGCAATACGTCACTCACCCGGGCGGTGTGGATGAAGTCGACAATGCTCTGGTGGCCGGTCTGAAAATTCAGTCGGTGTTCTAACGCTGTTGCGATAAGCTCCTCTCTATGTGCGCATTTTTGCGGACGGCCAAGGCTGTCCGCTTTTTTTTGGGGGGGCAGCACACCCCTGGCAACAGATGATTTTCGGGACCGTGGTACATGCTTGAGCATCCGCTACAACGCTTCTTCAAATCCTTGCGCGAACGTCCGGTGTTTGCGTGGGAGCGCTACCAGATGCGCGACGTGCTGGTGATTGACCATCCGCTGTGTCAGGCGGTGTTCAGTCGTCAGGGCGCGCAGTTGCTGCACTTCCAGCCGAAGGGTCAGAAACCCTGGCTGTGGTGCGCGGCAAAGTGGCCGCATGTCGGTGCGATTCGCGGTGGCGTGCCGGTGTGCTGGCCGTGGTATGGCCGTCATCCCAGCGAAAACGCCTGGCCCTCCCACGGCTGGGCGCGTTTGCTCGACTGGAAACTGCTCGACAGCAGCAGTGACGACGATGGCGTGCACCTGCACTGGCAGTTACAGCTGTGCGACTGGCAAGTGGACTTGCGCGCGCACTTGGGCGAACGCATGGATTTGCACCTGAGCACCGAGCATCAGGACGACATGCCGTGCCAGTTGAGTCAGGCGTTGCACGCCTATTGGCGTATTGGTGATGTGGGTGAGGTAGCGCTGTCTGGGCTCGACGGCGCGCAGGGCTACGACCAGTTGAATCGCCAGGTGTGCCAGCAGGAAGGTGAGTTGCGGGTCGACGGTGGTTGTCAGCGCGTGTTCCAGCATGACGGCGAATTGCAGCTCAAGGACCACGCCTGGCAGCGGCAATTGTGTATCGACACTGGTGACCATGCGGACACGGTGGTCTGGCATCCAGGCTCGCGGCCGTTGCTGGGCGTGAGCTGGAGCGAGGTTTTAGAGTTCGTCTGTGTGGAAGCGGCCAGTGGCGGCACCGACAGCCTGTGCCTGGCACCCGGGGAGCGGGCGCATTTGAGTTTGCAGGCGCGGGTTGGGGTTTAGGAAAGATCAAAAGATCGCAGCCTCGCTTCGCTCGACAGCTCCTACAAGGGATCGGCGTAAATCTGTAGGAGCTGTCGAGCGAAGCGAGGCTGCGATCTTTTAAGGCTTAATTAAACTCATCCCCAATCGGATACCGACTGGCATTGAGGCTTTCCTTGATCTTGCGCAAATGCGGCTGGAAATCCACGCCTCGGCGCAGGGTCATGCCGGTGGCGAGCACATCGAGCACGGTCAGCTGAATGATCCGTGATGTCATCGGCATATAGATGTCGGTGTCTTCCGGCAGTGGAATGTTCAGGCTCAGAGTGCTGGCCTTGGCCAGCGGCGAACCCTCGGCCGTCAGGCCCAGCACCGAAGCGCCGTTTTCCCGGGCAATACGCGCCACTTCCACCAGTTCGCGGGTGCGGCCGGTGTAGGAAATGATCACGAACAACTCGCCGGTGTGCGCCACCGACGCAATCATGCGCTGCATCAGCACGTCGGCATGGGCGGTCACCGCCAGGTTAAAGCGGAAGAACTTGTGCTGCGCATCCAGCGCCACCGGGGCCGAGGCGCCGAGGCCGAAGAAGTGGATTTGCCGGGCCTGGATCAACAGGTCGACGGCGCGGCTGATCAGGTTCGGGTCAAGCGCCTGTAATGCACTGTCCAAAGAAGCGATGGCGCTGCCGAAAATCTTTTTGGTATAGGCCTCCGGATTATCGTCGGCCTCGACCGCACGGCTGACATACGCCGCGCCGCTGGCCAGGCTTTGGGCCAATTGAAGCTTGAGTTCCGGGTAGCCGCTAACGCCAAACGAACGGCAGAAACGGTTGACCGTCGGCTCGCTGACTTTAGAGGCCTGGGCGAGGGCGGCAATGCTGAACCGGGTGGCCTGCTCTGGGTTGAGCAGGATCACTTCGGCGACTTTGCGTTCTGCCTTGTTCAGGTCTTCAAGGCGACTCTGGATCTGTTCCAGTAAATTTCGCACGCGGTCCATATATGTTCCTTAGCTCCGCAAACATGAGAGCAATGCAAAAAGGGCCCCGGCTATGCAAATTGGGACTTTGATCGGGCCCGTAACGGTGGCCTATCCTACTGATGGCTCCGACCGTCCACCACTCGGAATCTGTATTTTGCGAAAATGTTGTGGTTATTACTACATTTTCCCTTGAGTGATGCCTTGAAAAAAGGTATTTGTAGCTTAACTTGATAAAAGAACAAACATCATGCCTTCGATTACGGTTGAACCGTGCACCTTTGCCTTGTTCGGCGCTCTCGGCGATCTGGCCCTGCGCAAACTATTTCCTGCCCTTTATCAACTCGATGGCGCCGGCCTGCTTCATGAGGATACGCGCATTATCGCGCTGGCCCGTGAACCTGGCAGCGAGCAGCAGCATCTGGCATTCATCACCGCCGAGCTGCGCCGCTACGTCGGTGCCAAAGAGCTGGATGAAGCGGTGCTTGAGCGCTTCCTGGCCCGTTTGAGCTACTTGCACGTCGACTTCCTCAAGGCTGACGATTACGTCGCCCTGGCCGAGCAGGCTGGCAGCGCCCAACGGGTGATTGCCTACTTCGCCACGCCGGCGGCGGTTTACGGCGCCATTTGCGAGAACCTGTCGAAGGTCGGCCTGACCGAAAACACCCGCGTAGTGCTGGAAAAACCCATCGGTTCGGACCTGGAATCCTCGCGCAAGGTCAACGACGCCGTGGCGCAGTTCTTCCCCGAGAACCGCACCTACCGCATCGACCACTACCTGGGTAAAGAGACCGTACAAAACCTGATCGCCCTGCGTTTCGCCAACAGCCTGTTCGAAACCCAGTGGAACCAGAATTACATCTCCCACGTGGAAATCACCGTGGCCGAGCAGGTCGGGATCGAAGGTCGTTGGGGTTATTTCGACAAGGCTGGCCAGCTGCGGGACATGATCCAGAATCACCTGCTGCAATTGCTCTGCCTGATCGCCATGGACCCGCCGGCCGACCTGTCCGCGGACAGCATTCGCGATGAGAAAGTCAAAGTCCTCAAGGCGCTGGCGCCGATCAGCCCGGAAGGCCTGACCACGCAAGTGGTGCGCGGCCAGTACATCGCCGGCCACAGCGAAGGCAAATCGGTGCCGGGCTATCTGGAGGAACCTAATTCCAACACCCAGAGCGACACCGAAACCTTCGTCGCCCTGCGTGCCGACATCCGCAACTGGCGCTGGGCCGGCGTGCCGTTCTACCTGCGGACCGGCAAGCGCATGCCGCAGAAGCTGTCGCAGATCGTCATCCACTTCAAGGAACCGTCGCACTACATCTTCGCCCCCGAGCAGCGCTTGCAGATCAGCAACAAGCTGATCATTCGCCTGCAACCGGACGAAGGCATTTCCTTGCGCGTGATGACCAAAGAACAAGGCCTGGACAAGGGCATGCAGCTGCGCAGCGGTCCGTTGCAGCTGAATTTTTCCGACACCTATCGCAGCGCGCGGATTCCTGACGCCTACGAGCGGTTGTTGCTGGAAGTAATGCGCGGCAATCAGAATCTGTTTGTCCGTAAAGATGAAATCGAAGCCGCGTGGAAGTGGTGTGACCAGTTAATCGCCGGGTGGAAAAAGTCCGGTGATGCGCCCAAGCCGTACGCGGCCGGGTCCTGGGGGCCGATGAGCTCCATTGCACTGATCACGCGGGACGGGAGGTCGTGGTATGGCGATATCTGAATTGAAACTGCCTCAGGGCGTCAGCGCCCATGAGTTCAAAAGCCCGGTGCTGCTGGCCGAAGGCCTGGCATTGGCGGTGGCCAAACAACTGAGCGACGCGATTGCCGCACAAGGCGCCGCGACGCTGGTGGTGTCCGGTGGGCGCAGCCCGGTGGCGTTTTTCCAGCACCTGGCCAAGCAGGCGCTGGACTGGTCGAAAGTAGTGGTCAGCCTGGCTGACGAGCGCTGGGTACCGGTGGAACATGCCGACAGCAATGCCGGTCTGCTCAAGCGTTACCTGTTGCAAGGCCCGGCGGCCAAGGCCCAGTTCCTGAGCCTCTACAGTGCCACCGCCAATCTGGAACAGGCCGCCGAGCAGGCTGATCGCTTGCTCGCCGAGTTGCCGTCGATTGACGTGCTGGTACTGGGTATGGGCGACGACGGTCACACCGCTTCGCTGTTCCCCAACAGCCCGAACCTGGCCGATGCCTTGAAAGTTGACGGCAGCCGTCGCTGCTGGCCGATGCTGGCGCCAACCGTGCCCCGTCAGCGCCTGACCATGAGTCGCGCGCTGCTGGCCTCGGCGAAGCACACCGTTCTATCGATTTCCGGTCAGTCCAAGCTGACCACCCTGAATGCCGCACTGGCCGGTGATGATGTCGCCGTCATGCCGATTCGGGCGTTTCTGCAACCTACGTTAGAGATTTACTGGTGCCCATGAACCAAGGATCAGCCGCTATGACAAACACATCCCCGACCGTTTCCATGGCGGACAAAGTTGCCCTGATCGACAGCCTTTGCGCCAAGGCGCGGATCCTGCCGGTGATCACCATCGCGCGTGAACAGGACGTCCTGCCGTTGGCCGACGCCCTGGCGGCCGGTGGCCTGACGGCGCTGGAAGTGACCCTGCGTTCGCAGTTCGGTCTCAAGGCGATCCAGATCCTGCGCGAGAAGCGTCCAGAGCTGGTGACCGGTGCCGGCACCGTGCTTGATCGCAGCATGCTGGCCGCTGCCGAAGCGGCCGGTTCGCAATTCATCGTCACGCCGGGCATCACCCGTGACCTGCTCGAAGCCAGTGTCGACAGCCCGATCCCGCTGTTGCCGGGCATCAGCAACGCCTCCGGCATCATGGAAGGCTATAGCTTGGGTTATCGCCGCTTCAAGCTGTTCCCGGCGGAAGTCAGCGGCGGCGTCGCGGCCATCAAAGCCTTGGGCGGCCCGTTCGGCGAAGTTAAATTCTGCCCGACCGGCGGCGTCAGCCCAGCCAACATCAAGAGCTACATGGCGTTGAAAAACGTGATGTGCGTGGGCGGTAGCTGGATGCTTGACCCCGAGTGGATCAAGAACGGCGACTGGGCCCGCATCCAGGAGTGCACCGCCGAGGCATTGGCCCTGCTGGACTGATTAACCGGATTTACCAAACACTTCGTTGTGTGTTCTACGGCTTTACGGTGCGCTTGGTCGGCGCGCCGTTTTTTTTTGCCAAAAAAAACTGTGGGAGCGGGCTTGCTCGCGAAGGGGCCGTCACATTCAATGCAGATGTTGACTGTCCGACCGCCTTCGCGAGCAAGCCCGCTCCCACAGGACATCATGCGATACATAGTTACCGCATCTCGCCGCTCGTCCAGCGTTAACCTGCGTTCATCTTACGGAAGAGAGAACATCATGGACGACAACACCGCAATCGCATCGCCATCACCGGTTTACCAACTGTCACCCGAACAGGTCGCCGGTCCGTATTTTCGAAACCCGAAACTGATCAGACGAAACATCAGCGAAGGCATGGATGGCATTCCCCTGGTGCTGCGGCTGACGGTCGTCGATGCGATGACCGGTCAACCGGTTAACGGGGCTGTGGTCGATATCTGGCATTGCAACGCGCGCGGGACGTATTCGGGCTGGAGCAAGGTCGACCCGGATAAGGAAGTCGACGTCGATGCCATCGGTTCGATCCCGCGCACCGATGACGATACTTACCTGCGCGGCGGGCAATTTACCGATCACCTGGGCGTGGTGCGATTTACCACCATCTACCCGGGTTTTTATGCCGGCCGCGCCTTGCATATTCACGTGGCGGTACGAATCACGGCCGGCAACAACTATCTGGAAGAGCGGCATGTCGCCTGGGTCGGCCAACTGTACTTTCCCGAGGTGGCCTCGCGGTCGGTACTCAATGCCCGCGAGTACCGTGGGCGTGGCACCTGCGCGTTGAACAACGAGCAGGATGAGTACTATCGGAGCATGGGGGGTGAAGCCTCGATCTTGAAAGTCCATGCCATCGGTCGAGATTCGAATGAAGACGGCTTTTTCGGCCGCATGACCATCGGTGTCGACACGTTTGCGTTGTCATCGCAGATCAAGCCCGAGGACTTCGACAAGTACACCGTGTGACGTCAGCGCAATTCGCTCAGCGCCCTGGCCAGCAGATCCACGTCGGCTGCGGTGGTAGTAAGTCCCGGCGTAATGCGGATGCAGGGGCCGCAGGCTGCGCCGCTGCGTACCACGGTAAACAGGTTGTAGTCGTTGAGCAGGCGCTCGACCATCGCCTGTTGATCGGCATGACCGGTAAAGCGCATCGAGGTGATGCCGCAATACAGACGTGGATCATCCGGGGTCATGACTTCGATCCCCGGTAACGCCCGAACGGCATTCACCCAGCGGTTGCGCAGGTAGTTGAGCCGCGCGCTCTTGGCGACGGACCCACCCATGGCGTGATGTTCTTCGAACACCAGCGGCAGGGTCAGCAGGGCTGGAATATTGGGCGTGCTGTAGGGCGTGCGGGCGCGAATGTCGGTGATCGGGAAATGCATCTCGCCCATATCGGGGTCGATGTCGGCCAGGCGCTCGGGCGCGATGTAAATGAAGCCCAGGGTCAGCGGCGCACCGATCCATTTGTGCAGGTTATAGCCGGCGAAGGCGATGCCCAGCTCATCGAGATTGAACTCGATCTGGCCGAGGGCATGGGCGCCGTCGAGAATCACGTCGATGCCGTGTTCCCTGGCGGCAGCGGCAATTGCCTGCACGGGCATTACCAGCCCGGTGCGATGGGTGACATGGGTCAGGGCCATGAGCTTCAGCCGTGGATAACGCACGAAAGCTTCACGGTAAGTGGTCAGTAAACTGTCGAAACTGGCGGGGTGCCGGTGTTCGATCTCGATCACTTCCACGCCTCGATAGCGGGCCAGCCAGCGCATCGCGCCCTTGACCGTGTCGTATTCCAGATCGCACAGCAGGACCTGATCGCCCGGTTCCAGGCGGTTGTAGTTGCGGATCAGCGATTGCAGGCCATCCGAGGCGTTACGAGTGAGGGCAACGGCTTCGGCGGGGGCACCGATCAACTCAGCCACCTGAGCGCGAATCCCGACACTTTCGCCCTGTTCGAAGCGCTGGCGCACATGCAGGGAATTGCCGCGGTTGATCAGCTCGATGTTGCGCTGATACTCCTCGACCACCGTGCGCGACATGCGCCCGAAGTACCCGTTTTCCAGGTTGATCGGACCGGATTCGACGGCGTAGCGGTCGGCATAGGTCCGCCAAAAGACTTCATCACGGGCACGGCGGGCATTTTCGGGCATGGGCTACTCGGTCAGGGAAGGGCGGGTCAATGGCGAGGGGCGGGTTTGCCGTGTTTAGCGCGCAGCGGTTCAAGCAGTTCCGACAAGCCGTTGTGGTCGATTTCCTGCATCAAGGCCAATAAACCGCCCAGTTCACCGTGAGGGAAACCTTCGCGAGCGAACCAGTTCAGGTACTGACCGGGCAGGTCGGCGATGATGCGGCCCTTGTATTTGCCGAAGGGCATTTGACGGGTAATCAGCAGTTCGAGCTTTTCGGGATTCATCATCAGTCGTCGTGATTCAAAACAGTCTGGAAAATACAGGCATTCTGCATGCAGGCCAAATGACAGTTCATGCAAAAAAAGCGGATACAGAATTCGTAGTTAATGTTAAGTAATTGAAATATAAGTAAAAAATTATCAATTCAAGGCTGGCATGCAGGGTGCAACTACTTATTGCATCTTTCATCAACCGCAAGGAATTGAAAAATGACCGACATCAACAAAGAAGCGATCTCTGTACTCAACGACCTGATTGAAACCAGTAAAGACGGTCAGGCAGGGTTCAAGACTTGCGCTGAAGACATCAAACATCCAGAACTCAAAACCCTGTTCGTTCAGCGCTCCGCCGACTGCGCCGCTGCCGCTGCCGAGTTGCAAGCCACTGTACGTTCCCTGGGCGGTGAGCCGGAAACCTCCACCAGTGTCGGCGGCGATCTGCATCGTCGCTGGGTCGACGTGAAGGCGATGTTCACCGGTAAGGATGAAGAGGCCGTGCTGAACGAAGCCGAACGCGGTGAAGACCATGCGCTGAAGGCTTACAAGGAAGCACTGGAAAAAATCAACAAGAACAACCTGATGAGCATTCGTGACATCGTTGAACGCCAGTATCATGGCGTGCAGCGCAACCACGATCAGGTGAAAGCCTTGCGTAACCAGGCTCGCGCACGTTCGTAAGCGTTCGTTATCTGTCAAAAACGCCAGCCAGTCTGGCGTTTTTTTATGTTCGGGATTGTATTGATCTTTTGATGGCTTTGACGTCGCCGAAGAAAGATCAAAGGATCGCAAATCAGCCGATGCTGATCGACGGCAGGGTTGGCAGCGTCACGGTCTGTTGCTTGCGCGGTGCCAGAATCTCCGCTTCGCCATCCACGACCAACTCATCGCGCTGGTTGAACACTCGCGTGGCGATACGCACACGAAATTTCGGCAACTTCTCGAGAATCTCCAGGCGTACGGTCAGCGTGTCACCAATCTTCACCGGCTTTTGAAAACTCATCTGCTGACCGATATAGATAGTCCCCGGCCCAGGCAACTCGCAAGCCACGGCTGCACTGATCAACGCGCCGCTGAACATGCCGTGGGCGATACGCTCCTTGAACATGGTGCTTGCGGCGAACTCGGCGTCCAGATGCACCGGGTTGTGGTCGCCGGACATCGCGGCGAACAACTGAATGTCACGTTCTTCGACAGTCTTGCTGTAGCTGGCGGTCTGGCCGATTTCGAGGGCTTCGTAAGGGGTGTTGGTAACCTGGGTCATCTGTCTCGATTCCTGTAACGAATTGAAAAAATCCACAAAAAAACTATTCGGTTTTGGGGGGGCGGCGAGCACTCAATGCCCGGTCGATCCAGTTCAGCACGTCGGCGATCACTTCATCGCGGTTGCTCTCATTGAACAGTTCATGCCGGGCCTGGGGGTAAATAGTCAGCTGCAGGCTCTGGCAGCCAGCGTCGCGCAGGGCGTGGGCCAGATCTTTAAGACGTTTGCCTTCGCTCACCGGATCACATTCGCCGCCGATCACCAGCAGCGGCAGGCCCGGATCGATCTGGGCGAGATTGGACGCTTTGCTGATTTGCTGCAAGCCGCCAAGCAAATCGATCCACAATTGATTGGTGCAACGAAAGCCGCAGAGCGGGTCGCTGGCGTACTTGTCGACTTCGGCCGGGTCGCGGCTCAGCCAGTCGAACGACGTGCGCGCCGGTTTGAATTTCTTGTTGAACGAACCAAACGACAGCCACTCGATCAGCGCACTGCGACCCTTGGGCCCTTGGCGCAGGCGTTCCAGACGAGCAATCAGCCGTGCGACGCGATAGAGCAGCAGCGGCTGGAAGTTCGAACCGCTGAGAATCGCCCCGTGCAGGCTGGCGCTGTGGTGCAGCAAGTAAGCCTGGGCGATGTAGCTGCCCATGCTGTGGCCCAGCAGCACGATCGGCACGCCGGGGTGCTGTTGGCCGATGTGTTGGTTGAGGCTGGCCAGGTCGCCGACGACTTTGCACCAGCCATCATCGTCGGCGAAGTGGCCCAGTGTGCTGTTTTCGGCAGTTTTGCCATGTCCACGCAGGTCCGGCGCATAGACGCCGTAATCCTGATCACAGAACGCTTGCGCCAGACGGTCGTAGCGACCGCTGTGTTCCGCCATGCCATGGGCCAGCAGGATCACCGCCTTGAGCGGTGCGGCCGGCAACCACTGATTGACGAAGAAGCGGCTGCGGTCACTCGCGGTCAGCCAGAAAGTGTCGTGGATCATGGCGATTCCTTTGCGTTGGGCGGCAGCGGGCTGCCAGGAGGGAAACAGCCTCGCTGCATTGTATAGCGCATCCCGTCGCTTGCCGTCTGATCAGGCCATGGCGGGGCAGCAAGATTCACGCGATCAATGACGACCGTGCGCATATTTGCCTGATTCGTCATAGCTGCTAGTGTCCGTGAAGTCCCGCATTTTCAGAAGTGACAGAAAAGCGGCCCCGGATAGATTCAGGTAAGAGGACAAGAACAATGCAACCTGATTTCTGGAATGACAAACGCCCGGCCGGCGTGCCCCTGGATATTGACCGTGGGGCCTATAAGTCGGTGATCGAGGTGTTCGAGCGTTCCTGCAAGAAATTTGCCGACCGCCCGGCGTTCAGCAACATGGGCGTGACCCTGACCTATGCCGAACTGGAACGCTACAGCGCCGCGTTCGCCGGGTACCTGCAGGCCCACACCGACTTGGTGCCGGGGGATCGCATCGCGGTGCAGATGCCCAACGTCCTGCATTACCCGATTGCCGTATTCGGTGCCTTGCGCGCCGGGCTGATCGTGGTCAACACCAACCCGCTGTACACCGCGCGGGAGATGCGTCATCAGTTCAAGGACTCCGGTGCCCGGGCGCTGGTCTACCTGAACGTGTTCGGACAGAAGGTCCAGGAGGTGTTGCCCGACACCGACATCCAGTACTTGATCGAAGCGAAGATGGGCGACCTGATGCCCACCGCCAAGGGCTGGCTGATCAATACCGTGGTCGACAAGGTCAAGAAAATGGTCCCGGCGTATTCGTTGCCTCAGGCCATTTCCTTCAAAAGCGCGCTGCGCCTGGGTCGGGGCCTGGGGATTAAGCCGCTGAATATCGGTCTCGACGACATCGCGGTGCTGCAATACACCGGCGGCACCACCGGGCTGGCCAAGGGCGCCATGCTGACCCACGGCAACCTGGTGGCAAACATGCAGCAGGCGCGGGCGTGTCTGGGGCAATTCGACGCCGACGGGCAGCCGTTACTGCGCGAAGGGCAGGAAGTGATGATTGCGCCGCTGCCGCTGTACCACATCTATGCATTCACGGCGAACTGCATGTGCATGATGGTGACCGGTAATCACAACGTGCTGATCACCAATCCACGGGACATTGGCGCCTTCATCAAGGAACTGAAAAACTGGCGGTTCTCGGCGCTGCTTGGGCTCAACACGCTGTTTGTTGCACTGATGGATCATCCCGACTTCAAGACCCTGGATTGCTCCAGTCTCAAACTCACCAACTCCGGTGGCACTGCGCTGGTCAAGGCCACCGCTGAACGCTGGGAACAGCTCACCGGTTGCCGCATCACCGAAGGTTACGGCCTGACCGAAACCTCGCCAGTGGCCTGCACCAACCCTTACGGCGACAAGTCACGCATCGGCACCGTCGGCCTGCCGGTGCCGGGCACGACCCTCAAAGTGATTAACGATGACGGCGTCGAACAGCCGCTGGGCGAGCGCGGCGAACTGTGCATCAAGGGCCCGCAGATCATGAAGGGCTATTGGCAGAAACCCGAAGCCACCGCCGAAGTGCTGGACGCCGACGGTTGGTTCAAGTCGGGCGACATCGCGGTGATCGACCCGGACGGTTTCGTGCGCATCGTCGATCGCAAGAAAGACATGATCATCGTCTCGGGCTTCAACGTGTACCCGAACGAGATCGAAGACGTGGTGATGGCCCACCCGAAAGTCGCCAACTGCGCGGTGATCGGCGTGCCGGACGAGCGGTCGGGGGAGGCGGTGAAGTTGTTTGTGGTGGCCCGTGAATCGGGGGTCAGCCTTGAAGAGCTGAAGGCTTACTGCAAGGAAAACTTCACGGCGTACAAAGTACCCAAGCACATCGTTCTGCGTGAGTCGTTGCCGATGACGCCGGTGGGCAAGATTCTGCGGCGTGAGTTGCGTGAGATCGCCTGATCGTTGAATGGCCGCGCTTCGCGCGGATCGCGGGCAAGCCACGCTCCCACAGGTCCAGTGGCGTTCACAATGAACGACGCGAACCTGTAGGAGCGAGGCTTGCCCGCGAAGCTTTTAAGGGGCTTAAGCCCCGATTTCAGCGGCTTTCAAGGCGCTATAGAATCTTTGCTCTAAAAGTGACTATTAAACATTCAAGAGTCAGAAGTGTGACTATATGGGCCGTTTTTGGCTCTAGTCGACCCTAGGCAAAGCTGCTACTCTCGGCGCGCTTTGTGACTTCTCGGCCTTATGTAAAAGCCAGATTCACCAATAATCAAACACCAATAATAATCGCATCAAATGCGGTATTTGAATTCGCGTTGCTGAGGAGTGGGCTTCCATGATCGAAGACTTTTGGAAGGATAAGTACCCAGCTGGAATTGCTGCCGAGATCAATCCAGACGAGTATCCGAATATTCAGGCAGTGTTGAAGCAATCCTGCCAACGCTTCGCTGACAAACCGGCATTCAGCAACCTGGGCAAGACAATCACCTACGGTGAACTGTACGAATTGTCCGGTGCCTTTGCCGCTTACCTGCAACAGCATACCGATTTGCAACCAGGCGATCGAATCGCCGTGCAACTGCCCAACGTGTTGCAATACCCGGTCGCCGTCTTTGGTGCCATCCGCGCCGGGCTGATCGTGGTCAACACCAACCCGCTGTACACCGCGCGGGAGATGGAACACCAGTTCAACGACTCCGGTGCCAAAGCCCTGGTCTGCCTGGCCAACATGGCGCATCTGGCCCAGACCGTCGTGCCGAAAACCGGCGTCAAGCATGTGATCGTCACCGAAGTGGCCGACATGCTGCCGCCGCTCAAGCGTCTGCTGATCAACAGCGTCATCAAGTATGTGAAGAAGATGGTCCCGGCGTATCACTTGCCCAAGGCCATCAAATTCAATGACGTGCTGAGCAAGGGCCATGGCCAGCCAGTGGTTGAAGCCAACCCGGCCAGTAGCGACGTTGCCGTGCTGCAATACACCGGCGGCACCACCGGCGTGGCCAAGGGCGCGATGCTGACCCACCGCAACCTGGTGGCGAACATGTTGCAGTGCAAGGCGCTGATGGGCTCCAACCTCAACGAAGGTTGCGAGATCCTGATCACACCGTTGCCGCTGTACCACATCTATGCCTTCACCTTTCATTGCATGTCGATGATGCTGATCGGCAACCACAACATCCTGATCAGCAACCCGCGCGACCTGACGGCGATGGTCAAGGAACTGTCGAAGTGGAAGTTCAGCGGTTTCGTGGGCCTGAACACGCTGTTCGTCGCGTTGTGCAACAACGAAGCGTTCCGCAAACTGGATTTCTCGAATCTGAAAATCACCCTGTCCGGCGGCATGGCCTTGCAACTGGCCGCGGCTGAACGCTGGAAAGCGGTCACCGGTTGCCCGATCTGCGAAGGTTACGGCATGACCGAAACCAGCCCGGTGGCCACGGTGAACCCGAGCCAGAACATCCAGATCGGCACCATCGGTATTCCGGTGCCATCGACCCTGTGCAAAGTCATCGACGATGCCGGCGTTGAGCAACCGTTGGGCGCCATCGGTGAACTGTGTGTGAAAGGCCCGCAAGTCATGAAGGGCTACTGGCAGCGTCAGGAAGCCACCGATGAAATGCTCGACAGCGAAGGCTGGTTGAAGACCGGCGACATCGCGCTGATCCAGCCCGACGGCTACATGCGCATTGTCGATCGCAAGAAAGACATGATTCTGGTCTCCGGTTTCAACGTGTACCCCAATGAGCTGGAAGACGTACTGGCAACCCTGCCGGGTGTGCTGCAATGCGCGGCCATCGGCGTACCTGACGAGAAGTCGGGGGAGGCGATCAAGATCTTCATCGTCGCCAAACCGGGCGTGACCCTGACCAAGGAGCAGGTGATGGAGCACATGCGCGCCAACGTCACCGGCTACAAGGTGCCGAAAGCCGTGGAGTTCCGCGACGCGCTGCCGACCACCAACGTCGGCAAGATCCTGCGCCGTGAACTGCGCGACGAAGAGCTGAAGAAGCTGGGCGTGAAGAAAGTCAGCGCCTAGTCAAACAAAAGCCCCGCAGATGCGGGGCTTTTTGTAGAGCCAGAAAGCAAGATCAAAAGATCGCAGCCTGCGGCAGCTCCTACATACGGAACTGCGCGAAATTGACGTTGGTGCCGGCCGGGCGCATGTCCTGCAGGTACGAGTCCTTGTCGGCGCTCAGTTCCAGGCTCAATGCAGCCTTGCGCTTGCCTTGGTTGCGCACCACCAGGCCTTCGAGTTTCTCGCGCAGGAACACCGTCGGCACTTTCAGGTGCAGCAGTTCGTCGGTATCCGGGGTGTGCATCAGCAAGTGAATCCATTCGTATTGACCAACGGCCAGGCGCGCGACCGGGATATCGAACCAGAAAATGTTGCGGTTGCGGTTCAATTCGGTGAAATGGCAGTTGTTGACGCCAAGCACAGCACCGCCGAGTTCCTGGTTTCTGCGGGCAATGGCCTGCTTTTTATCGAGTTTCATAACATTCCTACGGGATTGGATCTTCAGCGCCTGGGCCTGAATACGATGCGCATTCTCGGGGCAAAGCCCGCAAACATAAAGCCTAACCTGCGCAGAACCATGAAATGTTCTGTCGGGAAATAAATGAAACTCCGTACCAAAGCCCCCGGTCAATCCTTGTGTAACGACTTTCCCCGTTGAAATGTTCACAGGAGAAATACCATGAGCAGCACTGGCGATAAAGTTAAAGGCATGGCAAACGAAGCGGCCGGCAACGTCAAACAAGGCGTCGGCAAGGCCACCGGTAACGACAGACTGCGCGCCGAAGGCGTGGTGCAAGAGAAGAAGGGTGAAGCCCAGCAAGCGATCGGCAAAGCCAAGGATGCGCTCAAAAAAGGCATCGATAAGGCGTAACCCGGCGTTTGACGAGTACAGAAACGGCCATCCGCGGATGGCCGTTTTTGTGTCAGTTTGAACTTGAGCAATGAAATTGTTTCAAAGTCGCCAAGTAGGCTACTTTGTTGTAGAAAACGGCCCCTGAGTCGCCATGACTTCAACCTTTTTGCGGCGAAAGGAGACGCTAATGTTTTTCCCGACCATGAAAGGCTTGCCCCTGCATCGCGTGATGGTGCGCACGGTTACCGAGTTCGTCGCCGACGAGATGTCGACCTATGCCTCGGCGCTGGCCTATCAAATGCTGTTCTCGCTGTTCCCGTTCATCCTGTTCCTGATCGCCCTGATCGGTTTTCTGCACTTGCCGGATTTCTTCTCCTGGCTGCGTCTGCAATCGGAACTGGTTCTGCCGCCCCAGGCGCTGGAGCAGGTGAACCCGGTGATCGACCAGCTCCAGCAATCCAAGGGTGGTTTGCTGTCGGTGGGTATCGTGATTGCCCTGTGGACCGCGTCCGCCGGTGTGCGGTTGATGATGAGCGCGATGAACGCCGCGTATGACGTGGTCGAAGGCCGTCCGGTCTGGAAACGCTTTCCGCTGTCGATTTTCTACACCATCGGCATCGCCGGCATGTTGTTGATCGCCGCCGCGCTGATGGTACTCGGGCCTCAGGTGATGGGCTGGATCGCCGCGCAAGTCGGCCTCGAAGATGTCATCGTGACCGTCTGGACCATTGTGCGCTGGCCGGTGATCGTGATTTTGCTGATGATGGCGGTGGCGCTGATTTACTACGTCATGCCCGACGTCAGGCAAGAGTTTCGCTTCATCACCCCGGGTTCGGTACTGGCCGTTGTGGTGTGGATCGTCGCATCGCTGGGCTTCGGTCTCTACGTCAAAACCTTCGCCAACTACAATGCCATGTATGGCAGTATCGGCGCGATCATCGTGTTGCTGCTGTACTTCTATATTTCCGCTGCGGTGCTGTTGCTCGGCGCGGAAATGAACGCGGTGATCGAGCACATGTCATCCGAAGGCAACAAACCTGGCGAAATGGTGCCCGAAGAACCCAAACACCACGTTTCGGGGCTGGGACGAGACCATTCAATCAAGCCGACCACTGACGAAGCCATAAAATGATCCGTGAAATTCTGAAAATGGGCGATGAGCGCCTGCTGCGCATTGCCCCGCCGGTGCCGGCAGAAATGTTCGACAGCCCCGAGTTGTGGCAACTGATCGATGACATGTTCCAGACCATGGAAAGCGTCGGCGGAGTCGGCCTGGCCGCGCCGCAGATCGGTGTCGACCTGCAATTGGTGATCTTTGGTTTCGAATCCAGTGAGCGCTACCCGGACGCCGAAGCAGTGCCGCAGACGATTCTGATCAATCCGCTGATCACACCGTTGAGCCCGACCCTCGAAGAGGGTTTCGAAGGTTGCCTGTCGGTGCCGGGCCTGCGTGGTGCAGTGGATCGTTATCAGCAGATTCGTTATGAAGGCTTCGATCCCAAGGGCCAGCCGATCGTGCGCATTGCCTCGGGATTCCATGCGCGGGTGGTGCAGCATGAATGCGATCACCTGATCGGCCGGTTATACCCGTCGCGCATCAGTGATTTCAGCAAATTCGGGTTTACCGAGGTGATGTTCCCGGATCTGGATCCAGCGGCGGACGACTGACCCCGTCCTTCGCATCCAACACAAAACCAATGTGGGAGCGAGCCTGCTCGCGATGAGGCCCTGACAGTCAATATTGATGGTGACTGTCACACCGCTATCGCGAGCAGGCTCGCTCCCACATTTAATCTTCACAGGTCTTTAGTGTTTCGGTTCCAAACCCATCGCAATCATCGGTTTGCTGCGCGCGTATCGGCTCAAGCGTTCGGCCATGGCGTAGGGCAGGGGCGGGTCGAACGTAAAACCCCGGCGCTCATAAAAACCACGTAAATCCGGATGGCAGAACAGCCAGACCGGCTCTTCGACGTGCTTGACCGCATGGGCGATCAACGCCGCGGCGACGCCTTGCTCGCGACAGCTCGGGGCGACGAACAACCCGGTCAGCCAATGCCCACCGGCCACTGGCCGCAAACATAACGCCGCAATGATCTCATCGCGTCTTGCGACCCACAGCCGAGCGTCGCGAACCGCTTTCATCGACGATTGGTGGGCGCGGTAAAACTTGTTCATCAACGGCCATAACGGCTCGTCGAGCAAGGTGTACTGGGTGTTCGGCATGGGCTCGGACTGTCGATACGCAAAGCGGGGGATTATAAAAGAACGCTGGCGCAGAGATAGGTGTATACCTGATCTCACGTCCCGTATGAGTGGAGTATGTATCATGGCCAAAGGCATGGATTCAAAGAAAGCGGCAAAGAAAAAGCCGGCGAAAACCGCCGATGAAAAACGTGCGGACAAGAAGGCCAAGAAGGTGGGTGTGTTCGGTCATTGAGATGTAGACACTCCACCGGCCCCGTAGGAGCTGCCGAAGGCTGCGATCTTTTGACTTTGATCTTTTCGGACCGCTGAAAATCAAAATCTGAAGATCGCAGCCTTCGGCAGCTCCTACGAGGGATGTTGAAATAACCAAATAATCTGCAAGAAATCCCTGCGCCATTGCACAGAGGGGGACTGGTTCCCGATCTGAGCAAAGCCATGCCCCATTATTTTGATGCTGCCCACCGTGAAGAAATCGAAACCCTGCGCCAACGCCTGACCGCTCGCACCCTTAGTCTAATTCCTGCCTAAGACACAAGCGGGCTTGCTCGCGAATGATCTGACGCCTTACACCAATTCCGCAGCCAACGCTGCTTTCACGCTTGGCCGCTGATCAATCCGTACCTGAAACCGCGCCAACGCCGGCCACTGATCCAGATCGATGCCAAACAGCTGCGTCCAGCGCAACACCGTAAACAGATACGCATCGGCAATGCTGAATCCACCAGCCAGCAAATAATCCTGCCCCTCCAGCGTCCGACTCAAGACGACAAAACGCTTGAACAGCTTCTCTTTGATGAGCACTTTCACCTCATCCGGAAACTGTGAATTGAACAGCCAACCCAGCCCGCCATGAATCTCGGCCGAAACGAAATTCAGCCATTCCTGCAAACGCACCCGCTCGAACGTCCCGTTTGCCGGTGCCAGGTTCGCCTCGGGTCGCAGATCTGCCAGGTATTGCAGGATTGCCGGGCCTTCGGTCAGCACCTCACCGTTATCCAGCTGCAATGCCGCGACGTAGCCTTTTGGGTTGATGGTCAGGAAGTTCTCACCGGTGACGGTTAGCTTGGTGCTGTTGTCGACGCGGACCAACTCGAACGACAAATCCAGTTCGCGCAGCACAATGTGCGGCGCCAACGAGCAGGCTTGCGGGGCGTAATACAACTTCATGGGCAGGACTCTGGTTGCGGATTTGCGCCAGTGTCATAGTGCGCGGCACGCTCGGTAAAATTAATCTTTCAGAAAACTGCCATTAGGAAAACTACTGCCATGATGAACCTGATGCACTGGCGAATGGTGGTGGCGGTGGCCGATACCGGCAACATTACCCGGGCCGCCGAGCGGGTCGGAATGACTCAGTCCGGTGCCAGTCAGGCGCTGGTACTGATCGAAGAAACCCTGGGCGTTCAATTGTTCAGCCGGGAAAACCGTCAGACCCTGCCGACCGCCATCGGCCTGTCTGTGATCCAACAGGCGCGAACCATGCTCGGCGCCCTGGAGAACATTCGCAGTACCGTCGATGCCACTAAAGATATCCAGCGCGGGACGATTCGGCTGGCCAGTTTCCCGTTGGTGCTGGCGACCTTTCTGCCGCCGCTGCTGCGCCAGTTCAATCGGCTGTATCCCGGCATTCAAGTGGTGGCGCTGGAGGTCAGCGATAATGAAGTGGAAACGTTGCTCGGTGCCGGGCTGGTGGATGTCGGCGTGGTGTTGAACCCGGCGCCCGCGCGCAATGCCGGTGGCCTGGGGCGTGATGCCTGGGTGGCGGTTCTGCCCGGTGGCCACCCCTTGGCACGCCGCTCGAATGAACAGGGCGTCTCGTTGGCGGAACTGGCGGAGCAACCCTTTGTGCTGGCCACGGGCGGTTGTTCGACCAACGCTCGCAGCCTGGCCGCCGACGCGGGGCTGCAACTGTTGAATGTGCGGGCCGAGGTGCGAGAGTGGAGCAGTGCGTTCACTCTGGTGAGGGAAAACATCGGTGTGACCCTGGTGCCGGAAATGACTCTGCCGACCAGTCGCCAAGGCTTGCGCGTAGTGCCTGTGACGCCACGTATCGATCGCGAATTTGCCTTGGTGGTTGCGCCCGATAAAGAACCTTCGGCGGCGGTGCGGGCGTTGTTGGGTATGCTCGCAGATCATCCGCAGCGCAAATCCATGTAGGAGCGAGGCTTGCCCGCGAAAGCGGTGTATCAGGTAATGATGATGTCGACTGACACACCGCTTTTGCGGGCAAGCCTCGCTCCTACATCTATGGATTGCGCTTACTAAATCAAGGCACGCCGTTGCAAGCGTGTTCCATGAACCCCGGCCGTTGCGCCAGTCGTTGGCAGTACGCGTCCACGGCGGGATAGTCCGGGCGCTCCATCGGTGTCATGCGCCAGCGGTTGACCGACAGCCCGATGAGGATGTCGGCCAATGTGAACTGGGGGCCGGCGACATACGCGCCGGTCACCGCGAGTTGCTGTTCGAGGATGCCCATTTTCGCGTTCCAGCCGCGAACGCCATCAGCAATCCGCTGTGCGTCCTGGAAGTCCGGCAGTTGCCGCACCAGCGCAAAAAAGGCGTAGCCCCACGACGGGTTGAGTTCAGTGGCTTGCCAGTCCATCCACTGCTCCACGCGAGCGCGCGCCGCCGGTTCGATGGGCAACAGGTCAGTGTTTTGGTGTTTACCGGCCAGGTAACGGCAGATGGTGTTGGATTCCCACAGCACGCCGGCTTCGTCGATGAGCACCGGCACTTGTGCGTTGGGGTTGAGCTGGAGAAATTCCGGGCTCTGGGTCGATGCGAAACCGCTGCCCCAGTCTTCGCGTTCGTAGGGAACACCCAGTTCGTCGCATGCCCACAGAACTTTTCTGACGTTGATTGACGAGGCTCTACCCAAAATCTTCAGCGCATGTCCCATTGAGCTTCTCCGTTTGCTGTTCCAGGTGTCGGGAATCTAGCACGCGAGCATGGGGATGATCACGCCTCAGGTACTCTCGCGCACCTTTAACTCAAATCCCATGTCTTGCACTGGTTTGGCCACTGAATTGCCGGCCAGCAAGGTCAGCATCAACTCCGCCGAACGACGGCCAATGGCCTCTCGCGGGGTGCTGATACTGCTCAGGCGCGGCACCATGTGCTCAGACGCCGGCAAGTCGTTGAAGCCAAGGATCGCCACGCGCTCGGGGATCTTGATTCCATTGCGCAATGCTTCGAGCAACGCGCCCTGAGCCAGGTCATCGTTACCGAAGAAGATCGCATCGACATCCGGATGGGCCGTGAGCAGTTGCAGGAACAATTCGCCACCCAGACCCACCGACGAGGCTCGCGGTGTCAGCACTTCCAGGTCCGGGTCATACACGCCGGCCTTTTGCAGCGCGCGGCGGAAACCTTCACCCCGCAGCAACGTGCGTTGGTCCAGTTGCGCGCCGATATAGGCCAGGCGTTTGCGACCGCGTGACAGCAAATGCTCGGCCGCCGTTTCGCCGGCAGCAACTTGAGAAAAACCGACGCAATTGAGCCCGGCCGCGCTGTCCAGTTCCATCATGTAGACGCAGGGAATGTTGCTGGTCTCGATCATCCGGCGCGAACTTTCGGTGCGGTCGAAACCGGTCAGCAACAAGCCACGAGGCTGATAAGCCATGTAATTGCGCAGCAGGTTTTCTTCTTCATCACGCGAGTAATGGAAGTTGCCGATCAGCACTTCGAAGCCCTTTGGTCGCAAAACCTGATGAATGGCTTCCAGTGTGTCGATGAACAGCAGGTTGGACAGCGAAGGCACCAAAACCACGACGGAATGGCTCTGGGCCGAGGCCAGAGCGCGGGCGGCAGGGTTGACCACGTAGTTCAGTTCGAGGGCGGCCTTCTGGACTTTTTCCACCAGTTCGGTGGCCACCGTGCTGACGCCGCGCAGGGCGCGGGACGCGGTGATCGGGCTGACGCCGGCCAGGCGTGCGACTTCGTTGAGGGTAGGGCGGCCAGTGGTGCGCGTATTTTTATCGTTTTTAGGGGTATTCATCGGACGGCTTGCCAAACAAAATTCAAGGCACTAAGGTAGCGCTGTCTCGATGCAGCTGCAAATGCGTGAACGAGGTTTGCCTGATCCTCGCTTTTTGGCATCGAGAACGAACATGCTGCAACCCACAAAAATGACAAGAAGGCGTCGGCAACTTCTGCTTTTGCACTAGAGTCTTACGTAGCAAAGGTAGCGCTGTCTGCGCGCTGAGGTGTTACATGAATCATCCCATCACCGCCCTGGTCATCATGGGCGTTGCCGGTTGCGGCAAGACATGCGTCAGCCAGGCCCTGTGTCAGCTCAGCGGCGCGACCGCCATTGAAGGCGACACTTTCCACCCTGCCGCCAATATCGAAAAGATGAGCGCGGGTATTCCCCTGAACGATGAAGACCGTGCCGGCTGGCTCGACAGCCTGTGCGATGAACTGCGCCGCGTCGACGCCAAGGGCGAGCGCCCGGTGCTGACCTGTTCGGCCCTCAAACACAATTACCGCGAACGCTTGCGCAGTGCCTTGCCGGGCCTGGGCTTCGTTTTCCTTGAGCTGACCCCTGAGGTCGCCGCCGATCGTGTGTCTCATCGGCCGGGCCATTTCATGCCGTCGACCTTGATCGACAGCCAGTTTGCAACGCTTGAGTCTCCTGTTGGCGAGCCCTTGACCCTGGCTCTGGATGCGTCGAGCCACAGCGTCGATGAATTGGCGAAACAGGCTCATGCCTGGTGGCTCGATCATGGCTTGAAACTCGCCAGTTGAGTTTTGCTCCAAGAGATAGCGCTGTCCTGACGGCATTTGAATAATTGCTTTCATAACAACAACAAACAACGGAGACACCCCCCATGTTTGGCATGTCCCACGAGTCATTCCTGCTGCTGGATGCAGTGATCACGGTGATCGGACTCATCGTCCTGATCACCAAATTCAAGTTGCACCCCTTCATTGCCCTGATCATCGCCGCAGCCTTTCTCGGCCTGACCTCCGGCATGCCGATCGGCACGATCATCAAGGCGTTCCAGGACGGCTTCGGTGGGGTGCTCGGTTTCGTCGGGATCATCCTGGCGCTGGGCACGATGCTCGGCAAAATGATGGCCGAGTCGGGCGGGGCGGATCAGATCGCCCAGACCCTGATTCGCGCGTTCGGCAAGGACAAGGTGCAGTGGGCGATGATGTTCGCGGCCTTCCTGGTCGGCATTCCGCTGTTCTTCGAAATCGGCTTTGTATTGCTGATCCCGCTGGTGTTCATCGTTGCCCGGCGTACCGGCGTGTCGATCATCAAGATCGGTATCCCGTTGCTGGCCGGTCTGTCTGCGGTGCACGGTCTGGTTCCGCCACACCCGGGTCCGCTGCTGGCCATCGGCGTGTTCGGTGCCGACATCGGTAAAACCATTCTGTACGGCCTGATCGTTGCGCTGCCGACGGCTATCATCGCCGGTCCGATCTTCGGTACGTTCATTGCCAAGCACATTCCTGGTCATCCGAATCAGGAACTGGTGGATCAACTGGTACGCGATGAGGATGCAGGCGATCTGCCTAGCTTCGGCATCACCCTGATCACCGTGCTGTCGCCCGTGTTCCTGATGCTGCTCAAGACCTTTGCCGATGTGGTGCTGCCGGACGGCAACTTCTTCCGCACCTTCATGGACTTGATCGGTCACCCGATCTCGGCGCTGCTGCTGGCATTGCTGTTGTCGCTGTACACCTTCGGCTACAAGCAGGGCATCGGTTCGCAACAGATGCTCAAATGGCTGGACGCGAGCCTTGCGCCGACTGCTGCGATCATCCTGATTATCGGTGCCGGTGGTGGCTTCAAGCAGATGCTGGTAACCAGCGGTGTAGGTGATGTGATCGGTCACATGGCGGTGGCTGCACAGATCTCGCCGATCCTGCTGGCCTGGCTGGTGGCGGCGGTGATTCGCATCGCGACCGGTTCAGCGACCGTGGCGACCATTACTGGCGCGGGCATCGTGGTGCCGGTGGTGGGGATGATTCCGGGTGTGAACCGTGAGCTGCTGGTGCTGGCCACTGGTGCCGGCTCGTTGATTCTGTCTCACGTCAATGACGCAGGTTTCTGGCTGGTGAAGCAATACTTCAACATGACCGTGGCTGAAACCTTCAAGACCTGGACCGCGATGGAAACCATCCTGTCCATCGTTGCGCTGGTCTTTATCCTGCTGCTGTCGTTGTTCGTCTGACACGATCGGCAAACACAAAAAAACCGCAGCGATGCGGTTTTTTTGTGGGTGGCTCTAAATCCCCGTAGGAGCTGTCGAGTGAAACGAGGCTGCGATCTTTTGATCTTGATCCGAAAAAAAGATCAAAAGATCGCAGCCTCGTTTCACTCGACAGCTCCTACAAGTATCAGGTGTCAGGCGTTGGATTTGCTGATTAACCCATCCGCCCGGAACATCCCGCGAATCCCGCGCACAGCCTGACGAATCCGGTCCTGGTTTTCGATCAGGGCGAAGCGCACATGATCATCCCCATACTCGCCAAACCCCACGCCCGGCGAGACGCAAACCTTGGCCTCGGCCAGCAGTTTCTTGGCGAATTCCAGCGAGCCCAGGTGCGCATAAGCCTCGGGAATCTTGGCCCAGACGTACATCGATGCTTTCGGGTTTTCGACCATCCAGCCCAGCTCGTGCAGGCCTTTGACCAGCACGTTGCGACGCTGCCGATACTGCTCGGCAATGTCTTTGACGCACTGCTGATCGCCTTCCAGCGCCGCGATGGCCGCGACTTGCAGCGGGGTGAACGTGCCGTAGTCGTGGTAGCTCTTGATCCGCGCCAGGGCGTTGACCAGCTCCGGGTTGCCGACCATGAAGCCGATGCGCCAGCCCGCCATGTTGTAGCTCTTGGACAGGGTGAAAAACTCCACCGCAATGTCCTTGGCGCCAGGCACCTGCATGATCGACGGGGCTTTCCAGCCGTCGTAGACGATGTCGGCGTAGGCCAGGTCGTGCACCACCAAAACATCGTACTGTTTGGCGAGGGCGATCACCCGCTCGAAGAAGTCCAGCTCCACGCACTGGGCGGTAGGGTTGGACGGGAAACCGAGGATCATCATCTTCGGTTTCGGGATCGAGCCGCGAATCGCCCGTTCCAGTTCGGCGAAGAAATCCACGCCAGGAATCAGCGGCACCGAGCGCACCTGGGCGCCGGCAATCACGGCACCGTAGATGTGAATCGGGTAGCTCGGGTTCGGCACCAGCACGGTGTCGCCCTGGTCGAGGGTGGCCAGCATCAAATGCGCCAGACCTTCCTTGGAACCGATGGTGACAATGGCCTCGGTTTCCGGGTCGATGTCGACTTCGTAGCGATCCTTGTACCAATTGGAAATCGCCCGGCGCAGGCGCGGAATCCCTTTGGAGGTGGAATAACCGTGGGTGTCTTCGCGCTGGGCAACCGTGACGAGTTTATCGACGATGTGCGGCGGCGTGGCGCCGTCGGGGTTGCCCATGCTCAAGTCGATGATGTCTTCGCCACGACGACGGGCGGCCATCTTCAGCTCGGCGGTGATGTTGAAAACGTAAGGGGGGAGTCGATCTATGCGCGCAAAGCGGCGCGGCGAACCTTGTTCGGCCATTGTTGCCTCGGATAACGTAAGCGCCCGGAACCGTCCGAGCGACGCTGGCCACTGCGGTGGCCTGTGGCGGAATGTAAGGGCAGTCGTGGCAAACTGTCTAGCCTGCGCATCAATAAATTTTTCCCAAGGATATGGTCGATGGAATTTACCAGTGGCTTCTTGCTGAGCCTTTCGCTGTGCCTGGACATCGGCGTGGCCAATATCGCGATGATCACGCTGGCGATGCAGCGCGGCTATTTTCAAGGCTTTGCCCTGGGGTTGGGGACCTGTGTCGGCGACCTGATCTACGCGGTGCTGGCATTGGCCGGCATGACCGTATTACTGCAGTACGAAACCGTGCGCTGGGTGTTGTGGATCGGTGGGTCGGCGCTGCTGCTGTATTTCGCGGCCAAGATGATTTATTCGGCGATTCACCATGAAGCGCTGTTGGCGCAAACCTCGGAGGTGGGGCACAACTCGCATCGTCGCGAGTTTTTTCGCGGGATATTCCTCGCCATGTCATCGCCCAGCGCCATTCTCTGGTTCGCCGCGGTGGGCGGTACGCTGATCGCCCGTTCCGGTGGCGGCGGCACGCTCAGCTCGGCGCTGTTTCTCGGTGGTTTTTTGTGCGCCGGGGTGCTCTGGTGTGTCGGTCTGTGCTTCGCTGCGAGCCACGGCGGCAAATTGCTCGGTGACAAATTGCTGCGTTATTCCTACATGGCATCGGCAGCGATCTTCTGCTATTTCGCGGTCTACGTGATCCTGTCGGGGTATAACGAGTTCATCGGTCCAGGCGCCATCGAGCAGTTGCGTGCACTGTAATTGGGCGAATCGGGTTTGGCTTCTATACTCCCAGCCGAACCCACTTTTTCGTACCAGGAGTTGAGTCATGGATGAGCAAACAGGCGTCGAAACGGCCGAGCCACGCATTGAAAACGGGCACTTCATGCTCATTGCGGGGCTGGGTGGACGGTTTACTGCGGATACGGCCAAAGCAATCCCGGACCTATGGGAGAAATTCATTCCCGAAATTGGCAAAATTCCCGGTCAGAAAAGCGAAGTGACCTACGGCATCTGCTGCAATCCCGACGGCAAGGGTGGTTTCGAATACATCGCCGGCGTCGAGATCAGCAAGCTCGACGACCTGCCCGAGAAGTACCGCTGGATCGAAGTTCAGCCTCAGAAGTATGCAGTTTTCCAACATAAGGGCTCTTTGGATACCTTGCCCCAGACCTTTCAATACATCTGGAAAACCTGGTTGCCGAAATCCGGTTATGAAGCTGCCGACGCTCCGGAGTTCGAACGTTACAGCGACGATTTCAACCCGAAGCTCAACACCGGCGTGCTGGAAATCTGGCTGCCGCTCAAAGCGTAATGATCGGGTCGAGCGGCGGATCGGTGGTCCGCCGCTCTGATCGATATCAACCCCTTATTAATTTATGATCTGCGCCTTCCCCACGCCGATTCCGAGTTGCCATGAACACCGTCATCCGCCACGTCACCTCTGCTGACCTGGACCGCTGCTACGCCATCGAAACCGTTGCCTACGAAGGCGATGAAGCCGCCACCCGCGAGAAAATCGCCACCCGCATCGCCACCTGGCCCGAGGGCTTCATCGTGGCGGAAGTGGATGGCGTGGTAGCCGGCTTCATCAATTCCGGTGCGGCGTTTGAAGTGGAAATGTCGGACGAGGCGTTCAAGGAGCTGATCGGCCACGACCCGGCCGGCCCGCACGTGGTGATCATGTCGGTGGTGGTGCACCCGGACTACCAAGGGCAGGGCCTGGCGAAACGCTTGATGGGTGAGTTCATCCAGCAAATGCGTGCGCTGAACAAGGCCAGCATCCACCTGATGTGCAAAGAGCGACACATCCCGCTCTATGCCGGGTTTGGTTTTGCCTACATCAAACCTTCGGCGTCCGATCATGGCGGCATGGCTTGGCATGAGATGGTGCTGGACCTCTGATGATCTGTTTGACGTAAACCGCCTTCGCGGGCAAGCCTCGCTCCTACAGATTGCATCGAGTTTCCTGTAGGAGCGAGGCTTGCCCGCGAAGGCGATCCGCAGATCGCCACAAAATCTTCTAATAGAGACTGTCACGCACTCTCGCCGGCGCTTCCCGGTCATACGTGTCGGCATCGAACTGCCCGTCGTTCAATCGCTTGTGAAATGCGCCCGCCGTCGGCAGGGCAGAGCGTTCAAGGTACTTCTCGGGATTCCACAAATCCGAACGCACAATCGCTTTCGAACAGTGGAAATACGCTGCCTCCACCGTCACCAGCATCACCGTGCGTGCCGGTTTGCCGTTGACTGCAAAACTTTCCAGCAACTCGGGTTCGGCGCTGATCTGCGCCGTGCCGTTGACCCGCAACGTCTCGCCGATCCCTGGAATGATGAACAGCAGCGATACCCGCGAGTCGAGCACAACATTGCGCAGCGTATCGATACGGTTGTTGCCCGGTCGATCCGGGATCGCCAGCGTGCGTTCATTGACGATCCGCACGAAACCCGGCGAATCGCCACGGGGCGAACCGTCCATGCCATCGGGGCCGACCGAGCTGATGATCACCAGTGGCGAGGCGCGGACCATCGCTTGATAGTCCTCGTTCAGGAATGGGATCTGCTTGCGCACCGCACGGTCATGGGGCAGGCCGTAGATCGTTTCCAGCGCTTCGATTGAATTCAACATCGTTCATCCCTCTACGAATCAGAAAACCAGCCCCATCCGCCGTTCATAACCGATCCGGCCCTTGTACGCTTCACCACTGTCGACAAAGCCATACTTGGCATACAGCGCGATAGCCGACTCATTGTCCGCATCCACCGACAACTCCAGCCCTTTGATTTCCGGCCAGGCCTGGCGCGCAACGTCGGGCAGGGCTTGCAGGCAGGCTTTGCCATAACCTTTGCCCTGGGCGCGGTGATCGACTTGCAATGCGTGCAGGGTGGCGCTGTGTTCGTCGGCCCAGGCCGGCAGCACCGGCGGGCGCTTGAGCAGCAGGAAGGCCACCGGCGCATCCTCCACCAGCAGCGCAAAGCCTTTGACGCCAGGGCCGGGTTTGGACAGCAAGGTGTGCAACGCACCATGAATATCGCCGGAGAATCTGATTTGTTCAGCGTGGATTTCGATGGCCTCGACCTGTTGGCGCTGCAGGGCGTTCAGGCTTTCGTAAGGCACGAGTCGGGCTGTCACTGGAGTGTCCTTTTTCCGACGGGAATGAGCCTCGGATTCTAGCGAGTTTGCTCCCATGGATTATTTTTATTTCGGCTGTCGATTTGGCTTTTCGCCAGACGACTAAGGGTGTCTTCCACAAAAAAACCACGGAGAACCCTCATGAATACTCAGACACCAATCCATAACCTGATCGAGAACTATCGCCAGGCGGTCATCGCCAAGGACGTGGAAAAGGTCATGGCCCTGTATGCCGATGACATCGTCTCCTTCGACGCGGTCAAAGCCCTGCAATTCAAGGGCAAGGCGGCCTACCGCGCGCATTGGCAGGAATGCATGGAGATGTGCCCGGGGCCGCACATTTTCGAGTTCCACGAAATCGACATCGTGTCGTCGCAGGAGATCGCTTTCGCTCACTGGCTGGCGCATTGCGGCGGCACCAATGAGAAGGGTGAAACCCAGGCCTGCTGGATGCGCGTCACCGCCTGCTACCGGCAGGAAGCGGGGCTCTGGCAGATCGTCCACGAACACTGGTCGGCACCGTTTGACATGACGAGCGGCGCGGCGCTGTTCAACCTGGAGCCCTGATCGTCTAGCCTGATTCGTCGGGCTGTTTATCGGAAAGCAACGCCAAAGCTCCAATCAGCAGCCATAGTTGATCAGTTCGATCAGGGCAACGCTCCAAGAGATGGAGAACCCCTGAAATGGAGAGTCCTATGAAGTATTTATGCCTGGTCTACAGCGACGAGCTGGAATTGCACTCGCAGCCCGAAAGCCCCAATGACGCCGAGTGCATGGCCTACAGCGAGTCGATCCAGAGCAGCGGCCGGATGATCGCCGCCGAGGCATTGGAGTCGGTGCAGACCGCGACCACCGTGCGCATGCGCAACGGCAAAATGTCGATCACCGACGGCCCGTTCGCCGAAACCAAGGAGCAATTGGCCGGCTTCTACCTGATCGATGCCAAGGACCTCAATGACGCCCTCCAGATTGCCGGCAACATTCCGGCGGCTCGGGTCGGCTGCGTCGAGGTGCGTCCCGTTCGCCAGTTGAATCCCTGAATAACAATCACAACAGGAGTTCTTTCATGAGTCCGCAATCCGCCCAGCGAAAACCGGCCGAATTCGAGTTATCCATCAGTCGCCTGATCGATGCGCCGCGCAGCAAAATCTTCCGCGCCTGGACCGAACCCGCGCTGCTCGCCCAATGGTGGGGACCTCACGGCATGACCACGCCCGAGTGCGAAATGGACCTGTGGGTGGGCGGCCAGTTTCGCACCCTGATGCGGGCGCCGAATGGTGCCGAGTACCCGACCATGGGCGTGTTTCTGGAGATCGTCGCCCCGGAGCGTCTGGTGTTCACCGACGCTTTTCTTCCCGGTTGGATTCCCTCAGGCAAGCCATTCATGACCGCCGAAGTGACGCTCGAGGACCGGGACGGCAAAACCCTCTACACCGCTCGCGCCATGCACTGGAACGAGGAGGATCGCCAGGCACACGAGGCCATGGGGTTTCACGACGGTTGGGGGCAAAGCCTCGATCGGCTGGAGACGCTGGTGACTGAAGGCATGCCGGACTGATGCCTGGCGAGTCGGTACGGGCGCGAGTCGAGCAGGTCTACCGCGAAGATTCGCGGCGGATCCTGGCGACCCTGATCCGTCTGCTCGGCGATTTCGACCTCGCCGAAGAAGCGCTGCACGAGGCGTTCTTCGTCGCGGTCGAACGCTGGCAGCGTGACGGTGTGCCGGACAATCCGCGCACCTGGCTGGTGTCCACCGGGCGCTTCAAGGCCATCGATGTGTTGCGTCGGCGTGCGCGTTTTAACGCATCCAAACCGATGTTGATCGCTCAGCTGCAAGAGCTGGAGCAGGCTGACTGGAGTGATGAAGATGTGGAAGACGATCGCCTGCGGCTGATTTTCACCTGTTGCCACCCGGCACTGGCGGCGGACGCTCAAGTGCCGTTGACCCTTCGCGAAGTCTGCGACCTGACCACGGAAGAAATCGCCCGGGCCTTTCTCTCGGCGCCGGCCACCATCGCCCAGCGCATCGTGCGGGCGAAGGCCAAGATCCGTGACGCGAAAATCCCTTATCAAGTGCCCACCCTGACGGAACTGCCCGAGCGTCTCGACAGCGTGCTGCGGGTGATTTATCTGGTGTTCAACGAAGGCTACTCGGCGTCGATCGGCAGTGAACTGACCCGCGAAGACCTGACGCGAGAAGCGATTCGTCTCGGTCGATTGTTGATGGAATTGCTACCCGAACCGGAGGTGATGGGGCTGTTGGCACTGATGCTGTTGCATGAATCCCGGCGCCCGGCCAGGACCTCGCCCGACGGCGAGTTGGTTGTGCTGGACGAGCAGGATCGCTCGTTGTGGGACGCCGAGCTGATTGCCGAAGGCTGTGCACTGGTGGAGCGGGCGCTGACGACGCGGCGCTTCGGGCCTTATTGCCTGCAAGCGGCGATTGCGGCGGTGCACGCCGAAGCGGCCACGGCGGCGGAGACGGACTGGCCGCAGATTGTTGGCCTGTATGACGTGCTGCTGCGGGCCGTGCCATCGCCGGTGATCGAACTCAATCGCGCGGCGGCGCTGGCCAGGCGCGATGGGCCGCAGGCCGGACTGACGTTGATCGAAGGGATTCTGGCGCGGGGCGAATTGCTGGATTACCACTTGGCGCACTCGGCGCGGGCAGAGTTTTACCGGCAGTTGGGGAGGGTGGATGAGGCGCGGGCGGCGTATGAACGGGCGCTGGAGTTGACGCAGCAAGTGCCGGAGCGGCGGTTTATCGAGGGGCGGCTCAGGGCGTTGGAGTGATGTGATCTTGCGGGCCCTATCGCGAGCAGGCTCGCTCCCACAGTGGATCGATGATGTACGCAAAATTTGTGTCCGACAGAGGGCTCATGTGGGAGCGAGCCTGCTCGCGATGGCAGCACCGCTATTCCAGCATCTTGCCAAGCAACCAACTCCCCGCCGGCCCCGGTGGATGCAAACGCGACCACAGCGCATCGACGCACACCGGTTTCGGCCAGCCGCGCACATTCAGCTCCACCAACGAGCCGGCCCCGAACCGTCCCACCAGCCACCGGGGCAACGGCGCCCAGCCGAACCCGCCCTGGGCCATTTCCAGCAGCATCAAGTAACTCGGCGCCGACCAGACGCGCCCCTTCGCCCGACTTTCATACGGATTGACGATCGTCGCCAGACGCAGCTCACGGTGCTGTTGCAGCACGTCCTGATCGATTCCGCTCAGCTTCGCCAACGGGTGAGCGCGGGACACGAACAGGGCGATTTCCGTGCGCTCGTCCACCGTCGAACTGACCAGGTCTGGTGGGTAGCTGTCTTGCATCTCGGCGAAGGCGACATGCGCCCGGCCCCGTTGCACCAGCGCCACCAGGTCATCGCATTCGGCGATCAGGCATTCAAGTTCCAGGTCTGGATAACGCTGCTCGAACGCAGTGAGCGCTGCTTCGAAACGGTCGGACTGATAGGTGTCGGAAATCGCCACGGTCAGCTTTGGCTCGACGCCTTGGGACAGTTGGCTGGCGGTCATTTCCAGACGGCTGGTGGCGGCCAGAATCTCCTCGGCCCGTTGCAGCATGACGTGCCCGGCCGGGGTCAGGCTCGGCTTGCGACTGCTGCGGTCGAACAGGGCAAGGTTAAGGTCGATTTCCAGGCTGGCCACGGCGGCGCTGATGGTCGACTGACTGCGGCCGAGCTTGCGCGCCGCAGCGGAAAACGAGCCTTGGGTCGCCGCCTGGACAAACGCCAGCAGCACTTCGTGGGACGCCATGAACTATCGCCTTGATCGATGGTTATTGGTTATGAAGTATCGTTTCGATCACCGATCATGGCAACCACAGTCACTCAGGGAGCCTGGCCATGAACGCCAACAAATCCATCACTGAACGCATTTTCCAGGCCATCGGTTTCGAACTGCTGGCGATATTGATCTGTACCCCGCTGCTGGCCTGGATCATGGACAAACCCATGCTGGAAATGGGCGCGGTGACCATGGCCATTGCAGCCCTTGCCCTGGCCTGGAACGTGGTCTTCAACGGCCTGTTCGACCGCTTGCTCAAACGCTATTCCATCGTGCGTAACGCGTGGGTCCGCGTGGTGCATGCGCTGTTGTTCGAAGGCGGCCTGGTCGCGTTTGGCGTGCCGTTGATTGCCTGGTGGTTGAAGGTCAGCCTGTGGCAGGCGTTCCTGCTGGACATCGGCGTGCTGCTGTTTTTCCTGCCGTACACCTACGTGTACCACTGGGGTTATGACGTGGTGCGTGAACGGCTGTTGGTGCGCAGGGCTTGTGAGGTTTAAAAGCAAAGATCGCAGCCTTCGGCAGCTCCTACGCCGATCGGGTACAACCATAATCACGGATGTACGCCGATCGGCGTAGGAGCTGCCGCAGGCTGCGATCTTTTGATCTTACGGGGCAGAGCGTTCATAAGTCGGATCTGAACAACACCCCATAAGACCTGTAGGAGCGAGGCTTGCCCGCGAAGGCGGTCTACCAGTAAAAATCATCGTTGAATGTGAAATCGCCTTCGCGGGCAAGCCTCGCTCCTACAGGTGCTGTGTGGTCAGAACAGCTTGGTGAACAACCAATACAAACTACCCGACAACACAATCGCCGCCGGCAGGGTCAGCACCCAGGCCATCAGCAGGTTGCGGATGGTCTTCATCTGCAAACCGCCACCGTTGGCGACCATGGTCCCGGCCACGCCTGAAGACAACACGTGAGTGGTCGATACCGGCAGGCCGAACATGTCGGCCGCGCCGATGGTCAGCATGGCCACGGTTTCCGCCGAGGCGCCCTGAGCGTAGGTCAGGTGCGTCTTGCCGATTTTCTCGCCGACCGTCACCACAATGCGTTTCCAGCCGACCATGGTGCCCAGCCCCAGGGCGATGGCCACCGCGATTTTCACCCACAGCGGAATGAACCGTGTGGCGTTGTCGATCTGTTGCTTGAACAATTGCAGCTTGCCGGTGGTGTCGGCGTCGAAGTTGCCAGCCTTGTTCTTGTCCATCAGGCGAATGGTTTCGCTGGCCAGGTACATGTCATTGCGCACGTTGCCCATCGCTTCGGCCGGTACTTTCGACAGCGAGCCATAACCCTTCACTTCGTTACCGATATGGCCCGCCAGTGCGGCGAGAGCAGGAATCAGTTGCGGGTTGGTTTCCTTGTTGCGCATGTAATCGGTCAGTACCGGGCGTGGATCGGCGGGTGCCGGCAGCGGCGTGTTTTTCATCAGGGCCTGCTGGGTAACTTCAGCCACTGCGGCGAACTGCAGGGTCTGGTCCGCCGGCATGGTGCGGTTCAGCGCATACGCCATCGGCAAGGTGCCCACCAGGATCAGCATGATCAGGCCCATGCCTTTCTGGCCATCGTTGGAGCCGTGGGCGAACGACACGCCGGTGCAGGTCAGAATCAACATGCCGCGAATCCACCACGGTGGCGGGGTGTTGCCCTTCGGTGCCTTGTACAGCGCGCGATTTTTGACGAAGGCGCGTAACGCCAGCAGCAACAGCGCGGCGAACGCGAAACCGATCAGCGGCGACAGCAGCAACGCGTAACCGACCTTGGTCGCCTGAGCCCAGTCCACGCCGCTGGTACCGTCACGGCCGTGCATCAGGGCGTTGGCCACGCCGACACCGATGATCGAGCCGATCAGGGTGTGCGACGAGGACGCCGGCAAACCCAGCCACCACGTGCCGAGGTTCCACAGGATCGCGGCGATCAACAGGGCGAAGATCATCGCGAAACCGGCGGAGGAACCGACTTGCAGAATCAGCTCCACCGGCAGCAGGGCGATGATGCCGAACGCCACCGCGCCGCTCGACAGCAACACCCCCAGAAAGTTGAAGAACCCGGACCAGGCCACCGCGAAATTCGGCGGCAAGGAGTTGGTGTAAATCACCGTCGCCACGGCGTTGGCGGTGTCGTGAAAACCGTTGACGAACTCAAAGCCCAAGGCAATCAGCAGCGCGACGCCCAACAGCAGGAACGGCGTCCAGGTGGTGACCACCGTGCCGAGTTCGCTCATGTCGTGCATCAGGCTGTAAGCGGTGAACAACAGCCCGCTGCCCAGCACCGCAAAGAACAACACAATGGTGAGCAGGCCGGGTTTTTTATCGAGTTGCGGCTTGGCACTGCTGGCGGGAACCTGGGCAGCGGCGGTGAAGGAAGGCGTAGCCATGCCGGACAATCCTGAGCAGAGAAGGAGTGTCTCCCATGATCGTTGCTAAATATTACAGAGAGGCTGCGCTGGATCAGTGTTTGGTTTTTTTGCAGTCTTAAAGCGCAGAGGCAAAAGATCGCAGCCTTCGGCAGCGCCTACAGGGATCGTATTTCAAAGGTAGGAGCTGCCGAAGGCTGCGATCTTTTGATCTTAATAATCCTGGCGCTTGCGAAACGCCCAGCGCCCGGCAATCAGGGTAAATGTCGCCACCAATGCCACCAGAATCCAGAACCCCTCCGGATCACCGGAAAGCGGCACGCCACCGACGTTCATGCCGAAGAAACCGGCGATGATGTTGATCGGCAGCGCCAGCACCGTGACCACGGTCAGGGTGAACAGCGTGCGGTTGCTCTGTTCGTTGAGGTTGGCGGCGATTTCTTCCTGCAACAGCTTGATCCGTTCACCGAGGGCCGTGAGGTCGTTGATGATCAGCGCAAACTCCTCGGTGGACTTGCGCAGTTCCTTGACGTCCTCCTTCTGCAACCATTGCGGCGGGCGATTGAGCAGGCGCAGCAACGAGCCCGGCTCCAGCGCCAGCAACCGTTGCAGGCGCACCAGCACCCGGCGGTTGGCACCCAGCTCAGCGCGGTTAGTCGACAGTCGCGAAGACAGCAACTCATCTTCGATCTGATCGACGCTGAGGCTGGTCTTGCGCACGATCTGCGTCAGCACTTCGCCCTGATCGCGCAGCAAATGCACCAGCAGTTCCAACGGAGAGCGAAAGCATTCACCGGCCTTCACCGAAGAGCGCAGCTTGTCCACCGAGTGCAGCGGTTGCAGGCGCGCGCTGATGATCAGCCGACTGCGGGCACAGACCCACAGCGTCGAGACATCCGATGAGACCATGCTGCTGAGGTTGAACACCACGTCGTTGACCACCGCCAGCAACGCCGAGTCCACATGCTCGATGCGTGTCGAACGAGAGCCTTCATGCAGCGCTTCGAAAAACTCGTCGGGCAATGCCAGATGGCTTTTCATCCAGCGCTCGCACGCGGCATGGGCCAGGTTCAGGTGCAGCCAGAGGAATTCGTCACTGTCGTCTGGTTGTTGCAGGCAATGCAGCGCCCTGGCCGAATCGATCTCCCGGCCGCGCTCGCCGGGGCGAAAACTGAAACCGTAAAGCAGGCCGAACAGGTCTGAGTCGCGATGGCGCTGGTCGATGCTGTGATTCATGAGGTCTCGCTGTGAGGGGGACGCCTGTCGCGGGTTTCACAGGTTCACTTGAGCCCCATCATCGCAACGTATTTTGAAGGTTTTGTGACGGTTGAATCGGGCTGCAAACCCTTCGTCTTACCGATGGTCGGAAGGGGCTCAAGAAAGGCTCTGGCATGCCGATGACGCTGATGTCGATCTTCCGATTCTGGTGGTGAGCCAGCGTCGCTGACAGGGATGTCCAGACACCTTGCACGCCTGTAAGTCGTGCTTCATCCCTGTCATGAGATATCACTCGATGTTTTTGCAAAAGTCCCTGAGAGCGCAAATCCTCGCCCTGTTGAGCGGCAGCCTGTTGGCGATGTTGCTGATCGCTTTGGCCTGCTTTCACTTTCTGTCCAACGGCGTTCAGAACTACGCGAACCTGATCGAAGGCCCGCTGCACACCTCGCAATTGATCGATGAAGCCAACCTGCAATTCAAGGTGCAGGTTCAGGAGTGGAAAAACGTCCTGCTGCGCGGCAAGCAACCAGCGGACCTGGACAAATACTGGAAGCAATTCGAGGACCGCCAGCGCGACGTACAGGGCATCCTCGCTGAGCTGGCCGGGCAGAAGGGCATCGAGCCGCAACTCAAGACTCGCATCGAACGCCTGCGTGAAGAGCATCGTGTATTAGGTGCGGCGTATCAGAAGGGGCGTGATGCCTACGTGGCGGCCGGTGCCGACCCAACGGCCGGCGACAACGCGGTCAAGGGCGTGGACCGTGCCGCCAGCGAGCAGATGAGCGAGTTGGTCAGTGAGTTGCGCAAGCAGGGCGCCGAGCAATCGACGTTGATCAGTGCCAGCGCCGATCAGACGGTGTTGCTGGGGATCATCGTGATGTTGGTGTCGGGGCTGTTGATTGGCCTGTTGAGCCTGTGGCTGGTCAACCGCAACCTGGTGGAACCGATCCGCAAACTGATCGACTACGTGGCACAACTCAGCCAGGGGCGCTTCGCCGAACGCGTAGCCAGCACCCGTCAGGATGAGTTGGGCAACCTGGCCAAAGCCGCCAACACCTTGCGCGATTTCCTTGCTGAAACCTTCAGTCGTTTGCAGCGCAGTACGACCGATCTGGACAGCGCCAGTGGCGAGCTGAAATCGATTGCCAGCCTCATGGCCAGCGGCACCAACGAGCAGTTCAACCGCACCGATCAGGTGGCCACGGCGATGAACGAAATGTCCGCCACCGCGCAAGAAGTCGCGCGCCACGCGGCCGACGCGGCACGCGCGGCCGATGATGCCGATCAGTCCGCTCAGCAGGGCGAAAAAGTCATGCAGGGCACCATTCACACCATCACCCAAATGCGCGGTGAAATCGCCAATACCGCCACCGTCATCCGTCGTCTGGAAGCCGACAGTGGGCGCATCGGCAAGGTGCTGGAAGTGATTCGCGGCATCGCCGAACAAACCAACCTGCTGGCGCTCAATGCGGCGATCGAAGCGGCCCGTGCCGGTGAAGCCGGGCGCGGTTTTGCGGTGGTCGCCGATGAAGTGCGCAGCCTGGCCCAGCGCACGGCAGCGTCGATCATCGAGATCAACCAGATCATTCAAACCGTGCAAACCGGTGCGGTGGACGCGGCTCAGGCCATCGAAAGCGGCCAGTCGCGCAGTGAGGAAAGCGTCGAGCAAGTGACCCAGGCCGGCGCCATGCTCGAGCGCATCACCCATGCCGTGGAAGCCATTCGCGACATGAACCGCCAGATCGCCACCGCCGCCGAAGAACAGACCTCGGTGGCCGAAGACATTTCGCGCAACCTCACCGAAATCACCAGCATCGCCAGCACCAACCTGGACAACGTGCAGCGCACCGAAGCGGCCAGCCACAATCTGCATGGCTTGTCGGGGCAGTTGAATGAAGTGACGGCGCGGTTGAGCGCCTAGTGAAATGGGCTATGTACCGGTTTGGTTACCGAGTCGGTACACAGTCACTCTCAAGTTCGTGCCGTGCCCGTCGATGACGGATTTACCCAAACGCCACATTGGATAAATCCCATGGTCAGCATCAGCTCCGTTTCGATCAACCAGACCCTGTCGACCCCTTCAAGCAAAACCGCGATCAGCGACAGCACCGAAGACACCTCAGTCGCAGCGACGACTGAGGCGTCCAGCGACACCACCAAGGTTGCCGCTGGCGGTGCACCTGCGTCGAGCGACAGCAGTTCCAGCAGTAGCGAATCCGATACGGTGAAAGAGTTGCGCAAGCAACTCGCCGAGCTGCAAAAGCAATTGCAGGAACAACAGCAGCAACTGCAAGCGGCCCAGGCCAAGCAGGAAAGCGCTGAAGCCAAAGCTGCGAACGTCGCGGCGGCTCAGTCGCAGGTTGCGGCCACTTCGGCTTCAGTGCAGACGGTAACGGCGTCGTTGTTGCAGGCGTTGCAGGATGAGGGGGGCAGCACGTCGGGCTCGGTGGTCAGCACCACCGCTTAAGTCCGTGGCGGCAAGCTGAAGGTAAACGTCGTGCCTTGTTGCTCGGTCGATAGCACTTCCAGTTTCCCGGCATGGGACTGCGCAATCTGACTGGCAATGTACAACCCCAACCCGAGGCCGGCCTGCGGTGTTGTGCCGGCTGGTCGCGAGTAGGGCTGGAACAGGTGCGGCAGCGCATCCTCGGCAATCCGCCCGTGGTTTTTTACGCTCAGCACAAAGTGTCCTTCCTTGACCTGCGCACTGACCTCGATCGGGCCATCGGGAGTTCCGTGGACAACGGCATTCGCCAGCAGATTGGAGAGCAATTGCGTGACCCGTTCGCGGTCGCAATGGATGTCGCTCAGGTCGCCAATCGACGACTGAATGATGCGTTTAGGGTGAATGCTCTGGATCTCGGAAATCACATGCCGTAATGCATCGCCCAGGTCCGGGCACGGTTCGATGTTCACCGGAATGCCTCGGCCCAGTGAACCCCGCGCAAAGTCCAGCACGTCGTCCACCAGTTTGGTCGCCCGTTGGGCGCTGGTGAGGATGTGTTGGGCCCGTTGCTCATTCGCCGGGTCGGACAGTTTGCGCAGGAGCATTTCGGCGCCGGCGCTGATGGCGAACAAGGGGTTGCGCAGGTCATGGCCGAGCACGGCGATGAATTGTTCGCGCAGTTCGGCGGTTTGGCGTTCCTTGATCAGCGCCGCTTCAGTGCGCTGCAGGTTTTCTTCGGCCTCGATCTGCAGCGCGAGCATCCGGGCGAACGATTCCATGGTGCTCTGAATCGTGCTGGACTTGAGCGGCGCAGGATCGGGATCAAGGGCGCAAAGGGTGCCGAAAAAGCGTCCGTCGGTGCGCAATATCGGCACGGCAATGCAGCTTTCGAATGGATAGGTGCGGGGCGTGGGGGGATCGCGGTAGAGCGGGTCTTCACTGGCCTTGTCGATGACCACCGAGTGGCCCTGGCGGATTTCGTGGCACAGGGTGGAAACCAGCTCCAGTTCACCACCTACCTGCAAACCGAAACCCAGTCGATCGAGCACCGCACAGGCGGTCCAGGTGTTTTCGGTAACACGGGCCACCGCCGCGAACCGCAAGCCAGTCAGCTCACTGATCACCTGAAGAATTGCCGGCACCGCGCTGATCCGGCTGATCGTGGCGATGTCTGCTGCCGCTGTTTGCCCCATATCCGTCGTTCTCTACTTCAACATGCCGAATGGTCTGGAGGGATTCTAGCGGGCTTGCGCGAAATGGCGCGACTTCGTTCGTCACTTCCGCGGATGGGCTGACGCCGAACGCAAAAAAGCCGCACGACCCGAAAGTCGTGCGGCTTTTTTGCAGTTCAATCACGAGTCTTGTTTGTTGCTCAGTACCTTGCCGGTGGTGGCATCAAAGTCCACGTCCCACTCGGTGCCGTCAGCCCTGCGCAGTTCAACTTCATATTCATAACCGTTGAAGTGGTTATCCAGGTCGGTGTCGGTAATCGTGGCACCCGGGTGCAACTTCAGGGCGGCCTGGTTCAGTTCTTCCAGGGGTTTGATTTTGCCACTCTTGACCAACTCAGGGATCTGGTCGACACGAACGTCAGCCTGGGCCAGGCCAGCGGTGAGGGTCAGGGCAGCAGCGGTGAACAGGGCAGTTAAGGTTTTCATTAAGTTCTTTCCTTGGATGAACTGTTTAAGTGCGATCAGGTTAAACAGCGCAACTTAATTCACCCTTAATTGCTCGTGGCGTCGGCTTAAAAGCTTCGCGGGCAAGCCTCGCTCCTACAGGTTACGTGGCGATCACCATATTGTGGTGTAACACTAACTTGTGGGAGCGAGGCTTGCCCGCGAAGCAGGCGCCACGGTCTCGAATCAATACCCGTTGTTCTGCAACAACTGCGCAACGCTCGCCGCTGCCGGACGCTTATAGAACTTCAGCAGTTCGCTGGCGCGGTTGGTGAAGATGCCATCGACGCCGGCATCCGCCACTTTCTGATAGTCCACGGCATCGTCGATGGTGTAGACGTGTACCAGCAGGCCCTGATCGTGGGTGAACTGGTTCATCCAGGGTTTCACCAGGTCCGAATAGCTCTGATCGCCACCCTTGGTCAACGCAGCCGAAGGCCCGGTGCCGATAGCGCCCTGGGCCTTGGCGTACTCGACCCATTGCTGGAATTCGGCTTTGTCTTTTGGCTCCTGCCTGGCGTAGTAGGTCGCTTTGTCCTTGTCACCGGACTCGGCGAAGGTCACTTTGGATTTCGGCTCGATGCTGCCTTCGCCCACCCACAACAGCAGGATTTTCGGCACTTGCGGCATTTCTTTCTCGAGCAGTTCGAGGCTGCTCTTTTCGAAGGTTTGCAGCACCACTTTGCCTTTGCCCTGGCCGACCGCCAGTTCGCTCTTCGCCAGTTTTGAGCCGGTCGGGCTCAGCCAGCCGCGATCCTGGAGCTTATCCTTGAGATCGCGTTCGATGCCGGGAAACTGCTTTGGCTCTTTGGTCTCGATATACAGGCCAGGCTTGTGCAGCGGATTGCCTTGGGCGATGTCGATGATTTCATCCAGGGTCAGGATCTTCAGACCCGCGTAGGACGGACGCGCGCGATCCGGGTAAGCGCTGTTGAACCAGCTGCCGGCATCCAGGGTTTTGAGTTCGGCGATAGTGAATTCGTTGGCGGGGCTGTCCTTGCGCTCCGGGAACTTGGTGGCGACGTCGGTGGTGCGTTGCAGGTTGTTGTCGTGCAGGGCGAACAGCACGCCATCCTTGCTGCGTTGCAGGTCCATTTCCAGGTAGTCGGCACCCAGATCGCGAGCCAGTTTGTAGGACGCGGCGGTGGATTCCGGTGCATCGAAGGATGCGCCACGGTGGGCAATCACCGCCGGGTGCGGAATGCCCAGGCGGGTCGCCAGAGCGGTGGGGCTTGGCTCGTTGGCGGCCTGTGCCTGGCCGAGTCCGAGCATCAGGCTCAGCAGCAGGGCGCTCTTGGTGAAGGTGGCAGGCATGGTCGAAGTCCTTTTGCGTTAGATTTTCTAAGACGTCTCTTTTAACAACTGAACGCCGCTTGCGCTATCGCAAGACCGACATAAACGTGTTTAAAGCAGATCTTTTCTGCGCTTTTGTGCGGTTCTTTGCAGTACTCTTGGCCCCGGCTATTTCCCCGGCAGAGGGAAATCCGTTCGCTTGCCCTGCGTGTAAACCATCGATCACCGGTCCTTTACGACCTTCTGTGAGGTTTATCATGCGCATCACTTCCCAGCTCATTTGCCAGGCCGCCGACCAACTCAAAGGCTTCGTCGGCCTCAATCGCAAGACTGGCCAATACATCGTTCGTTTCAGCGAAGACTCGTTCGGCATGGACGTGGCTGATGACGGCATCATCCCCACCAGTGAATTCGTCTGGGTTCCCGGCCCCGAGCAGGCCATGACGCTCAAGCGCGAACTGATTCAGTTGCTGCTGGACCAGAACATCGACGACCGGATCAACATCACTGAACCGTTGCGGGTGTACATGAATCGGCGGGAAGTGCCGCAGATTACGGCGGTGAGGAGTTTGGTGCGGGGTTGAATATTGCGGTGATTTGGCTGGCCCCATCGCGAGCAGGCTCGCTCCCACATTGGTTTTGTGATCGACACATAATTAATGTGGGAGCGAGCCTGCTCGCGATGGGGCCTAAAGCACACCGCAACTGTTACTGCTCAAACAGATACGCCCGCTCAACCCTGCACACCCGCGTATGACACGCCGCATACCAGGTCGAACGCCCGCGCTCACGAATCGCGCTGTGCTCAGGATGGTGTTTCCAGGCCAGGATCGCCGCTTCGCTGGCCCAGTAGGACACCGTAATCCCAAGCCCATCCGCACCCCGAGCCGACTCCACGCCAAGGAAGCCGGGTTGCTCACGGGCCAGTTCCACCATGCGTTCGGCGGCCTGTTCGTAACCATGATCGCCGTCGGTGCGCAGCGAGGTGAAAATCACTGCGTAGTAGGGGGTTGCAGGTGTCTGGGCGATCATGGTTTTTGCCTCGCACAGGCCTCGATCAACGCCCGGACCAACGGCGGCAAAATGCCCATGAGCGCGGCGCGTTCCGGTTGGAACAGCGTCGCGACGAAGAACGGATGACCCTTTAGCTCCACCGCCCGCATATCCCCCGCTGAATCGTGGCCAACGGCGTGCAACTGTTGCTTCAGGAGCTCCCGTTCAAACTCGGGATTCACGCCATAACGGCAGTGATATCCCTCACGAATCTCCGCGCTTTCGTACGCCTTGGCGATCAACGAGCCTTCAACCAAGTGAATGCTGTCGACCGCCTCCACCAGCGAACAGGTCAGCGGCGTGAGTAACGCCCGCGTCGCCTCGGGCGAGGTCTCGCCGTGTTCGGCATCTTCCCAACCCAGAACATTGCGGGCAAATTCGAGTACCGCGTGCTGAAAGCCGCCACAAGTGCCGAGGAACGGTCGCTGCTGCTCACGCGCAAAACGAATCGCCCGTAGCGCGCCGTCCATGTCGCGATAAGGGCTGCCGGGTACGCACCAGAAGCCATCGAAGTCATCCAGTGGCGTCTCGGCGTTGATGCTGTCGGTGGCCAGCCATTGAAACTGTATGTCCTTGCCTGAGTGTTCGGCGGCCATGCCGAGGGCGACGGGAATGGCTTGGTGGGCGGTGACCTGAGGGTCGTGATCGCCGATCAGGGCAATGCGGATGGCGCTGGTTTCCATGAGTGATCTCGACGCTTGTTGATTCCTGGCCCCCACTATAGATTGGCGTTCACGCAATCAATATTGGCGTTATCCCAAGTGATCAATGCAGCGACGCACTATCGATTGGACTACCCGGACCTGTCCCTGATCCTCGCCCTGGTGCGTGGCGGATCTCTGGCGCGGGCATCGGCGTTGTTGAAAGTCGACGTCTCGACGGTGTTCAGAGCCGTCCGCCGACTGGAAGCCGCGCTGGGCCAGCAACTGTTCGAAAAGAGCCGCGCCGGTTACCTGCCGACCACTCTGGCGCAGACGCTGGCCGAGCAGGCTGAACGCGCCGAACAAGCGCTGGAGGCGGCGCGCATTGGCGTGGAGCAGGGCGGTGAAATCATCAGCGGCACGGTGCGCCTGACGTGCACCGATTCAGTCCTGCAAAGTGTGTTGTTGCCGGCGCTGGCGCGGTTCATGCCGTCCTATCCGGCGCTGACCATTGAACTGTGCACCTCCAACGACTTCGCCAACCTCAGCCGCCGCGATGCCGACATCGCCTTGCGGCTGACCCGCACGCCCCCCGAACATTTGGTGGGTCGGCGTCTGGCGGATATTTCCTACCGGGTCTGTGCCAGCACGGCGTATCTGCAATCAGTCGATTCCCACGACCTGGCCGCTTTGACCTGGATTGCCCCGGACGACTTTCTGCCTGATCACCCCACCGTCGCATGGCGGCGTCAGCAGTTGCCCGGTGTGACACCCGGTTATCGCTGCAACAGCATGTTGTCGGTGACTGAGTTAGTGCGCGCCGGGCTGGGTGTCGCGGCGTTGCCGGACTTCCTCATCGGTGAAGGCCTGCAACCATTGACCGAGCCTTTGCACGGTTACGACACCGCACTGTGGTTGCTGACCCGCCCGGACTGCCGTGCGTTGCGCTCGGTGGTGACGTTGTTCGATGAGTTGGGGCGGGCGCTGAAGTGGCCTTGAGTCGGATCACGCCTTCGGCGGCTCTTTGCCTACGAAGTGTTGATGCATTTCCGAGGTCAGGCTTTCGATGCGCTCGGTCAGGGTCTTGGTGATTTCGGTGAGCCGAGTGTTTTGCTCCAGCAGTTCCAACAGTTGCGCGGTGTGTCGCGCAGCCTGAGCCTGACGATCGCTGTTGGCCACGGCCAAGGCTTCACGATGTCGCGCATCGGCGTCTGACTGGGCCTTGTCCCGCGCCGCTTGACGCGTCTGGGCCAGCAGAATCAGCGGCGCGGCATAGGCCGCTTGCAGGCTGAACGCCAGGTTGAGCAGGATGAACGGGTACACATCAAAATTTGTCACGCCGAACACGTTCAGGCACATCCAGATCACCACAATCAGGGTCTGGGCGCCAAGAAACATCGGTGTGCCGAAGAACCGCGCAAACGCCTCGGCGCGCAGGGCAAAACGGTCGGTACCGAAAGTGGGTGCCAGATGAGCGTGGGGGCGATGGAAGCGCAGGTGATCGACGGGGCCGGTAGGTTCTATATTGGTTTCGCGGGTCGGGGTGCTCATGGTGCTCTCTGCATGGCGCTGGGACTGAGCACACTATAGCGCCAGCACCAGTTTCATTCTGAAACACATTTAGGTGTTTCTACTCAGAACGACCGGTCAGCGATAAAGCGGCGGACATTGTCATTTCTTGCAGCTCGACTCAGAGCTCATAACAGGCCAGGAACATGTCCAGCGCCGACTCCACAACGGTGTGCTGCATCTCAGGTGACAAGCCTGGCTGGCCCATGGATACCTGCGGCCAGAACGCAAAGGACTTGAGCAGTCCCTGGACCTGTTGCGCGGCGAACTCGGGTGCGACCGGTCTCAATAGGCCATCGGCCTGGGCAGCGCGAATCCACACGGTCAGGCCTTCTTCGCGCTCACCCATACGGGCGACCATGTTCTGCGCGCGCTCGGGAGAGTGGATGGTGGCGGCGATCGCCACTCGCGCCAGGTCGAGAAAATTGTCATCGGCCAGCATCTGCAGTTTCGCCTGCAACATCTGGCGCAACTGATCGCGCAGGGGCAGGTCAGGGCGGTAGGCCGTTTCCTGTTCAGCCGTCACCCGCGCCCACAATTGATTGAGAATTTCGGCGAACAACTCTTCCTTGCTCGGGAAGTGGTTGTACACCGTGCGCTTCGATACACCGGCGGTGGCGGCGATCTTGTCCATGCTGGTGATGTCGAAACCGTTGGCACGGAATTCGGCAATCGCTGCCTGAATGATGGCTTCGCGTTTACGGTCGGTGAGGCGCTGTGGAGCTGTCATAAATACGCTTCGAAAGGAAAAATCGGAGAATTACACTCGGCAGTTTACTTGTGATCGGCTTTGATGCAACCTTGAAACTACACTGTGCAGTGTAATGTTTTGTTAATCCTGCCCAGTAAAATATAGAATCTGCGGCTGATGCGTGCATGCCTTGGCCATTTATCGTCCCAAGCAAGAAATCGCCAATGTGCGGTTTTCTGGAGTCATTCAGTCATGGCCACTTCAACTTCCCCAGCGGATAACGCCTCAACGCCTGAAGCGTCTCGACAGGCTCAAGGGCAGTACCGAAACCATGTGCCGGTGCAGCGCGAAGGCTTTCGCAAAACCATGCGCATCATTTGGAACATGATCTTCCACAAGCCACGGGACACCCGTCCATCCACTCCCGTTCCGGTGCAAACCCTGACCCAGGCAGAGTTGATCGCCGCGCCCAACCACAGCGTCTATCGCCTCGGCCATTCCACGGTTCTGCTGAAACTGCGAGACAAATTCTGGATCACCGACCCGGTCTTCGCCGAGCGCGCCTCACCGGTGCAGTGGGCCGGCCCCAAGCGTTTCCACCAACCGCCGATCAGCCTCGAAGACCTGCCGCCGATTGAAGCAGTGATCCTGTCCCACGATCACTACGACCACCTCGATTATCAGGCCGTCCTCAAACTGGCGGACAAGACCCAATACTTCCTCACGCCGCTGGGCGTGGGCGACACCCTGATCAAGTGGGGCATCGACGCCAGTAAAGTGCGCCAACTGGATTGGTGGCAGGGCACCGAGGTCGATGGCCTTCAATTCGTCGCCACCCCTTCGCAGCACTTTTCCGGTCGTGGCCTGTTCGATGGCAACAGCACCCTTTGGGCGTCGTGGGTGATGATCGACGGCGACACGCGGATCTTCTTCAGTGGCGACAGCGGCTACTTCGACGGCTTCAAACACATCGGCGAGCAGTACGGCCCGTTTGACCTGACGCTCATGGAAACCGGTGCCTACAACGTCGAGTGGCCTCACGTTCATATGCAGCCCGAACAAACCCTGCAAGCGCACCTCGATCTTAAAGGTCGCTGGTTGCTGCCGATCCACAACGGCACCTTCGACCTGTCGATGCACACCTGGTACGAACCTTTCGACCGTATCCTTGCATTGGCGTGGGAGCGCAGCGTATCCATCACCACTCCGCCCATGGGCGAGGCATTTAATGTGAGGTATCCGCAGCAGGGTCGCGCATGGTGGCTGGGGCTGGACGATGCAAGCGATCAGGTGCTGCCTCAGAACGCTTGACGGTGTGCTGCCGGGCCGCTTGCCAGGATAGCGGCCCGGGCTGCGCCATTGAGCTAATTGCGTTCGCCCACCTGCAGATCCGGGTATTCCGAAATCTTTGCGATGGTTAAATCGCGAAACTTTCCATGGAGTATTTCATCCAGTTCTTCCAGAGACAGCCCGAGCCTTTGCGCGGCCTGAGCCCTGGTCAACTGACCGGCTTCCAGAAGCAGGCCTATCTTCATGACGTATTCGGCTTTGGCCCGCAGTTCACCAGCGTCGGCCGAGTTCGTTGTGTCATCGACACCGCAATGACTTTCGTCGTTTTCATTCATTCGCTGAAACCTCACTCAACCATCGCATAATCCGCACGACCCACCGGATCCGGCGTCGACCCCTTCACATTCATCCCTCTGCCCGGCGCAAATCCCGGAAAAAACACCAGACCTTCCGACTCAAACCGATACGCCAACGCCAGCCGGGTGACATCCAGCACATCACGCTCCGCTTCGAAACGCTGGATGGCATCAACGGAAACCCCGGACGCTTCAGACAACTCTTCGACACTCCAGCCCAGCATCGCTCGGGCCTGGGCGCAGTGGGCGGGGGTGAACTGGAAGAGGGCGATACGTTCCAGGGTAATTTTCATCGCAAGAGAGGCCATGGTGTTCTCCGGGCTCGAGAGTGCTGATTTAAAATGTACTGTGTTTTTGTACAGTTGTTTTTGGCCCGGATCAAACTCATTTTTTGATTTGTTCTATTTCGCCCCCTCCAACCAGACAGACGGTGCCTGCCCCAGCACACGACGAAACATGGTCGAGAACGCCGCCGGGCTGTCGTAGCCAAAATCCAGGGCAATCCGCGTCACCGGCGTGCCCACCGCCAGCCGCGCCAATGCCAGCACCACACAGGCCTGCTGCCGCCATTGGCTGAAACTCAGGCCGGTCTGTTGGCGGAACAGGCGATTGAACGTACGCAGGCTGACATGCAACTGATCGGCCCATTGTTGCGGCGATTGATGAGCGTTCGGTTGCTGGAGAAACGTCTGACACAAGCCAAGCAGCCGCGAATCGACAGGCAGCGGAATGTGCAGCGGCAAGTGAGCGCTACGAGCCAGTTCATGCAGCAGCAAATCAATCAACGCACCGTCGCGCCCGGCCTCGTCGTACTCCAGCGCAACCTCCACCGCCTCCATCAGCAAATGCCGCATCAACGGCGAAACACTGATCACCTGGCAGCACTCGCCCAGATCAACCGCCCCCGGTTCGATATACAAACTGCGCGTGCTCACCCCCAGCATCAACACCTCATGCGCCACCCCCGGCGGAATCCACACCGCCCGTTGCGGCGGCACCACCCAATTGCCGTCGTGCGTGCTCACCTGCATCACCCCCGTGGCGCCGTACAACAACTGCGCCCGCCGGTGGGTATGACGCGGCAACAGCTGCCCGTCGGGGTAATCCGTGCCAATGGCCACCACCGGCCGTGGTGTGGCGTCCAGCAGATCAATCGAAACATTGCGCATCGAGCGGCCTCCAGCGGTTGGCGTAAACGCAAACATTATTGGCTGACTTGCTGAAGCGGGCCAAGCCCAAATATCAGTAAGTTAAGAGCAATCCATGTGGGAGCGGGCTTGCTCGCGAAAGCGGTGTGTCAGGCGACATCAATGTTGACTGTGCCGCCGTCTTCGCGAGCAAGCCCGCTCCCACATGGATACTTAACTTACCGGCGATAGACCAAGCCCCAGCGCTCTATCGTCGGCCACTCTCAACCAACGGACGATGTGCGATGTTCTTCTACCTCTTGCTGGCACTCTTCGGCTGCATGACCGGCATCACCGCCGTGCTGTTCGGCTTCGGCGGCGGCTTCGTCGTCGTGCCCTTGCTGTACCGCATGCTCACGGCCAGCCACGGCGCTGACGACCCCATCGGCCAATCGGCGATGCACATCGCCGTGGCCACCTCGACCTGCGTGATGATCGTCAATGCCCTGATCGCCACCGGAAAACATCACCGCGCCGGTAACCTCATTCGCCATTACGTGTGGCCGTTGGGCGGGTTCATCGGCCTGGGCGCGATCGTCGGAGCCGTTGCAGCGATGTGGGCGAGCGGCGAGCTGATCCGTTTTGCCTTCATCGCCTACCTCGGCGTGACCATTCTGGACTGCCTGTTCCGACGCGGTTTTCTCACACAGTCCGACGCCGTAATCCCACGGCGATTGGGCAGGGTAGAAGTGACTGGCGGCGGTGTAGGCATCGGCACCATCGCCACGTTTCTCGGCGTGGGCGGCAGCGTCATGACCGTGCCGTTGCTGCGGCGTTGTGGGTTGAGCATGTCTCAGGCGACGTCCATGGCCAATCCGTTGAGTCTGCCGGTTGCGGTGGCCGGGACGCTGACTTACATGGCCATGGCGGGGGTTGCCGAATTTGATCTGGGGGCGTGGTTTGTCGGTTATGTGGATGTGCTGGCGTTTGCGGTGCTGACGGCTGGGTCGTTGGTGGGGATTCGGCTGGCTACGCCATGGATCGGGCGGATACCGGATCGGGTGCATGCGCGGGTTTATATAGGTTTGCTGGTGGTGGTGATGCTGAGTATGGCGATGAAGTGATACGTGCGATGAGGCTCGATTCCCCCCTGCAACCTCGCCATAATCCGTCCTCGTTCAACCTGCGCCGCATTCAATCTGCCCGGCGCAGCTTCCGACTCATTCAGGGATCGATCAATGCTCAAAGGATTGTTACGTCTGGCACCAGTCGCCGTGCTGTTACTCATGCTGTGTTCCATTGCTCATGCCGAGGATGGGAGAAGAGTGTTTACCGGCACCCTGGGCAAGATGCCGATCGTGCTGGAACTGAATACTTCTAACGCTGAAAACATAAGTGGTCGCTATTTCTATCAGAAATACCGCAAGGACCTGGTGCTCAGTGGCATCAAGGATGGAGAGATGCTGGTACTCGATGAGGGTGAACAGCGTTACGGAGAGAAAGCACCTCGGCCTCAAATTCATCTGAATATCGAGCCCAATAGATTTTGGGGGGATTGGAGCAACGATGAAGGAAAAACTCTGAAGATAGAGTTGGTGGAAGCCAAATTGCCGGTAATGCCCGCCGGTACTCTGCCTTACCTAGCCAAACTCCATGAAACCGAGCCGTACGAATATCTGCGCCTTCAAGGCATGAAGCTCAAACAAGGAAAGACAGAAACGTTCAATGGCTACTCACTGCAATGGTGGAGCGAACCGCAAACAAAGACGACGCTGTTTGAAGTCGTTTCGGGCTACACCGCCGAGGAGCGTCAGCGGATCAATCAACAGTTGATGGGGCGCTTGTGGCTGGAAGTAGTGGGTTATTACGGATGTCTCGCCGGCGGTGGCGTGAATTTCTATCACCAAACGATCAAACCGTTGTTGATGACGCCTTCGGTCATCAGCGTGAACATCGGTACTGAGTACAGCTGTGGCGGCCCTTACCCGGATCAGAACGATGTGCCGCTCAACCTGGATGCCAAGACCGGCAAGCCTTTAGTACTTGAAGATATTCTTTGGGTGGGAGAGGGGAAACCACTGCATTACGAAGAGCTCTACGGTGAAAGCGATCAGTCACCTGACACGTTCACCGCGTTTTCTGCGTACCGCTCCAATGAGTTCGCGCCATGGTTGGTGGCCCAGCTCAGTAAGCTCTATCCGGATCAAATGACCAGTGATGAAGACTGTGCCTACAGTGATGTCGATCCGTGGCGTTTCCTGTCTTGGCATTTCGCCGAAAACGGCATCAAGCTAGAGCCATCATTTCCTCATGTAGCCGCTTCGTGTGGGTATGTTGAATGGAGCGTTCTGCCCTACAACCTCATCAAACAACACCCCGGCGGCGTAGCGCTGCAACTGCCCTGAGGCGAATTTACTTGTCCGCCAACCCTGGCGCTTCCCGAATAATGAAGTGATCCAGGTTCTCAATATTCGCGCTAAACACCCCGAACGTCTGTTCGGGGTTTTTCTTGCTCGGCACCTGCTTCAACTCCGGCGTCACGCCATAAAAGAAGCAATACAACTGCGCCTCACTGTCGACGGCGTGCTTGATCTCTTCCAGAAACGCTTTGCGCTTGCGGTAGTTGTCGATCAGCTTCTTGCTCAAGTAAACGTTCACCGAGTAAGGCTTCTTCTTCGCCTCGTCCGGTTGCTTGAACCAGACCTTCTGTTCGAAATCGATGCGAAAGCTCTGCGTGTAATCCTTGATCTCCTTGATCTTGCCCCAGTAAATCAGCCCCTTGTTGTCCTGCAGATATTCGATCTTCTTGAAGAACGACCCATAAGGCGCCGTGTGCTCGCCAATCTTCAGCGGCATGCGCTTGAGCAGCTCCTTGTCCTCGAAGTTCGACACAAAACACTCCACCGGATGGGCGAAGACACTGGTCTTGTCCGGCGCCGACTCCCGGCTCGGATGCTCGACGTTACTGGCCGCTGAAGGCAATCGCGGCTCATCGCGCATAACATCCGCCGCCACCGCCGGGCTGGACGGCTTGCGCACATACTCACGCCGAGTCAGTAACAACTCCGACGGGAAATGTTCCTCCCGACTGTCATCCGTTTCCGCACCATCCGCCTCCAGCCCCGACGCCGGCGTCTTCAGACTGACATAAGGACAACCCTCGACATGCCGCGTGCTGGGAATGTTCTTGAAGTGCGGCGTGCGCACGTAATTCACATTCTTGGCGTTGAACGTCCCCAACACGTTGGTCGCATCAAACGCCGAACGGCAGGCATCGTTGGGGCACTGGAAGTGCTCCTTGGCGGAATCGAACTCCATGGTTTCGTCGAAATTCAAATCGCGCACGTCATAGATCGACAGCTTGTCGTCGAGGCTGAGGCAGTAGGCGAGGTCGAATTTCATGGCGGGCTCGGGTCCTTGAGTGGGGAAGGGTATTAATAGCGGGAGGCGAGGCGGGTTGCACTGACTGTTTTCAACACACCGCAAATTCTGTGGCAACACACCAAACCTGTGGGAGCGAGCCTGCTCGCGATTCCCAAAATCACCACAGCCATCAAGCCTAGCGCCACAAATCACATGCAGCTCAATTACTCGGGTTTCAGTCTCTTCACCCTTGTATAAAGCGAGGCAGTAAATTCATCCCGGTCGCTCGAATGGTGACAACGTCGATGACAGTTCGGGCATAGAGCGACTGCGTTCCTTGGACGATCCGAACCTTTACGAACCAAAGGCTTAACATGATGGACTTCAAGGTATGGCGATCCATCAGCACACAGAAAAGGAGCTGCTTGATTACATCCCTCGCAGAAGCCTTGAGACTGCTTCAATACCCAATCAGTGATCCTTCGTGCCCGCGAATACCTAATGGTTGCGGAGCTGGTCTGGTTGGGATTCAGAATGCCTTCAGGTGCATCATCAAATTGAGGTGTCTGAGCCTCTAACAGCCGATACGTAAAGTGCTGGCTGGCTCGTGTTGGTTTTTTGCGAAATGCTTCGATATCTTTTTCGGCAAGGATCTTTCGAATTCGGTTACCAATCCCGGTGCCGACGTTTTTTGCAGATACATAGCCAACAATGTGGCTCAGACCCATTTGTTCCATCACGGCGGAGATGTTCTGCATGCGGTACTCAACCGACGAGGCGCTACGCTTGCTCAACGGTCCTTCGCGTAAAAGACGATTCTCGTCAGCCTTCTTGAACGTTTGATTGCTCTGCTCGAGACTCAACATCTTTAGATAGGCATCAACCGAAGCCTCAAGCTCCTGATCATCCCAGCCCGTTCTTTCTTTTGGAGTGTCCATACAATCGCCGAGGGTTGAAAACCCTCGGACGATACTGAGTGGCCATTACACCTGTCTACGAAAATTCCTACAGAAAAGACCGACGTATCGCTCAAGCGATCCTACAAATGCACCGTCGCTCTAACCCACCGAATGCTTCGAAGACTGGAACACCTCCACAACCTTCCGCCACCAAGGCTTAACCACCGGCACCCGCCGCCGTGTGCGATTGAGCAACAGATAAGGCATGTCCCGCAGCCGAATCCAGCCTTCATCCTGCCAATGCAACAGACTCAATGACATCTCCGGCCAATCCAACAAACTCAACATCGGCCGATCCGTGTTCTTCGACTGCCCCGCATCACGCAGAGCTGGCACCACTTGATGAGTCAACCACTCACGCAATAACCGATTCCCTGGCGCGTAGTGATAGACCAGCAATGCATAAACACCGGACTCGCTGAGCATCAGCCGTGTCTCCGGTTGGCCGTGGTATTCAATCAACAGCGTATGCCGCTGATCTTCATCCAGCTTGCTGACGACACGATCATTCAGATGGAAGCCCATTAAGCGACCCAAATCGCGGGCGCAGAACCATGGCTGGTTTTCCAGGAGGAGGGCGTGAAGGTGCAGATTATGACGGGTGAATACTGTGGGGATGAAGGGATCAGACATGGCGAGCCTCCAGGGGTGGAAGCGCATAGACAACGAAGCGGCTAAAGCAGATTTCCTTCGGAGAGAAGGAGACATTTTTAGGCATATCCTTTACCTCTGTGTGATGTCAGCTTTCTTAGGGCTGGGTGCCGGGAGTTAAGAAACCCCACACAGAGGGCCGGACATATTCCCCTTTCGGGTCTTGTATTCGTCCACTCCCGGCATAACAGAGTTTTTTTGATGCCCACGGGGGAACCGTAGGCACAAAAAAGCCGCTTCTGTCGGGTGCGGTCAGTCCGCTGTGTGAGGTGTTTCTTAGGCACCGTTTGCAGGGTAGATGTATCGATATTGACGGTCAATGCTTTTGATCATATCCACTTGTAACTGTTGGTTGTGAGCGCGCTAACTTAAAAATTGAAAAGATTCAATGTATTTTTGTTTCTTGCTGCGTGTAGGTTTGAAATGGAATATGTAATTTTGTAACCAAGTATGGTACTCAAATATTTTTGGATCTTTTTTTATGTCGATTTCATTTTCAAGATAAACGGACTTCGCATTTTCATAAACTTGTCTCCAGTTGTCGGTGTCGACAATGTGAAGTTGGTAGTGCTCTCCGCACCGCAAAATCAAATTTTGCTCTATGAGTTGGTCAAGTTCTTGGCTTTGTGCCTGGCCTTGACTCTCGTTTTCAAGTTTTTCTATGACCGATTTATGAATAAGTACTCTTGGGAATAACGATTTAGACGATTCTAGATTGTATGCGTCTGTTAGTGCATGGCTGTACGTTATATGTTGGTTTTCAAAGTGCTTATTATAAGCTATGCCTCCTCTTATCAATAAGCCATTTTCCAAAAATCTAAGGTAAACATCTTTCGTTGCTTTTAAAAATCCTACTATGTTGGAGGAAGAACTCATAAAGAGTGAATCAGATATACTTTTGTGTCTTAGTGTTGCAAGGTCGATTTGCTCAAAGGCTCTATAGGATGTTATTAGTTTTTCTTTAAATACTTCGGTGCCGTTTTGTTCGTCCTTGCTTAAATAGTAGCGATAACCCATGACGTCCAAGAATGCAAAGTATGAGTAGGCCATCACTCAATAGCCTCGGTGATTTTTTGGATTTCGCTCCGATAAGCTTTTATTTTCTTTTCCCAAGGCGCCCAGACACTTCCATAAAACTGAATGCCACTTTTTGACGCTAGTGCTGAGTCAGACTGGGTAAGGTCAAAGATGGCTTTTCCTAGCATTTGAGAAACTGGGACAAGTTGTCCAAGGTTTTCAATTGAGCAAATTATAGGGTCGGAAATATTAGCTTTTATTCGTATTATTTTTGACCCCATAAGCTTGGATTTTATTTCGGTCTTTATTTTTTTTGACCATTTTTGATATGATTCTTTAATTAGGGATTTATGAACCTGAAAGTTTTGATTGATTAATCCACAAAATTCTGGTGAGCCGTAATTGCTTTCAATTCCGTATGGTTCTAGTGTGCTTAGTATTATTTTGTCGTGCTTTATCCAGTCTTCTATCAGTTTGGGTAGTGTATTGATTCCCAGATAGCAAAACCTGTCTGGTGTTACAGGTATAATAAATTTGTCAGATGCCAGGAAGGCAAGTCGAGTAATCGCGCCGGTGCTTGGGCCAAGATCAATCAGAATGTAGTCGAGGTCTAGCTCCTCGCCAAGATCTTTGATCAATCTTCGGAAACTAATGTAGGTGTTTTTTTCGTTTATGTTAGTCGTGATCGCTTGGTTTATGGATGCCCCGAAGTATGGTTCAGCTTGGGCGCTGAACTCTATGTCACCTCTAATTAAGAATAATTTTGAATAGATATTTGATTCTGCAAGCTCTATTGTTTTTACATCTATTCTTGCTGCTGCGCCATCCAGTCGTGGTCTAAATACGTCAAGTATTGAGTGGCCTGGCAGTTTTTTAGATGGATCATCAAAGTAGTCGGTGTCGTTAGCAAAAAATAATTCTGTAAGATTGCATTGAGAGTCGGCATCGATAAATAATACTTTTTTACCACTCTTTGAGAGATATGCACCAACGTTAAATAATGTAGTGGTTTTTGAAACGCCACCTTTATTGTTGTAGAAGGTGAGTGTTTTAGTGTCTTTTTTTATTTTCTTTGCTCTAGGCATTTTTTTGCTCCAGATGATAAAAAACCCCGCATGTGCGGGGCTTTTATTGAGCTCACCACAGTCCATGTAGGTAAGCTTTTATGTCATGGCGCTACGCCATCGTCAATCCCAGCTCAACGCCCCACCCGTCTGATACTCAATAACCCGCGTCTCAAAGAAATTCTTCTCTTTCTTCAAGTCCATAATCTCGCTCATCCAAGGGAACGGGTTAGTCGTCCCTGGATACTCTTCCTTCAAACCAATCTGCGACAACCGACGGTTAGCGATGAACTTCAGGTAATCCTCCATCATCGCCGCATTCATGCCCAACACCCCACGAGGCATGGTGTCACGAGCGTATTCGATCTCCAGCTGAGTACCTTGCAGAATCATCTGCGAAGCTTCTTCCTTCATTTCAGCATCCCACAAGTGCGGGTTTTCGATTTTGATCTGGTTGATCACGTCGATGCCGAAGTTCAGGTGCATGGATTCGTCGCGCAGGATGTACTGGAACTGCTCGGCGACGCCGGTCATTTTGTTGCGGCGGCCCATGGAGAGGATTTGGGTGAAGCCGCAGTAGAAGAAGATGCCTTCCAGAACGCAGTAGTAGGCGATCAGGTTGCGCAGCAGCTCTTTGTCGGTTTCGACGGTGCCGGTTTCGAACTTCGGATCGGAGATCGAACGGGTGTATTTCAGGCCCCAGGTGGCTTTTTTCGCGACCGATGGGATCTCGTGGTACATGTTGAAGATCTCGCCTTCATCCATGGCCAACGATTCGATGCAGTACTGGTAGGCGTGGGTGTGGATCGCCTCTTCGAAGGCCTGGCGCAGGATGTACTGGCGGCATTCCGGGTTGGTGATCAGGCGGTACACGGCCAGGACCAGGTTGTTGGCAACCAGGGAGTCGGCGGTGGAGAAGAAGCCGAGGTTGCGCATTACGATGCGGCGCTCGTCGTCGGTCAGGCCTTCCGGGTTTTTCCAGAGGGCGATGTCGGCGGTCATGTTGACTTCTTGCGGCATCCAGTGGTTTGCGCAGCCGTCCAGGTACTTCTGCCAGGCCCAGTCGTACTTGAACGGGACGAGCTGGTTGAGGTCGGCGCGGCAGTTGATCATGCGCTTTTCATCGACAGCTACACGGGCGGAGGCGCCTTCCAGTTCGGCGAGGCCTTCGGCGACGTCGAGGGAATCCAGGGCAGCCTTGGCGCGAGCGATCGCGGCGGAGTCCGTCGCGGTCACGGCGCGGGCCTCTTGAGCGGCGGCACCACCGGCGCTGTCGAGGCGGTCCATGTTGGCTTCAGAAGCGTGGCCGGCATTGGCGCCTTTTACAGCGACTTCGCCGTCATCTTCTTTGTCGAATTCGTCCCAGCTCAGCATGACGTGTCGTCTCCTGCGTGAGGGCCAGATTGCCCGTGTGAAAACTGATAGGTTGGTTTTTCACACAGCCGTTTCTGGCCGCGTTGGATCTAAAGGAAATGTAGCTTGCAGTAGTAAAACTATACGCACGCAATACATGGATTCTGTCGGAGCAAGCCGCCTAGACGCATTGTGGTAGGACGTATTGCCCACCAGCCGCATGGGGCTTGGCTTACCGAGGGTTGAGACCCGTATGAGAATATTTTACGGCCGAATCAACGGCGGTGAGTATAGAGACTTTTGATGAGGTTTCAGATCGTTTTTTTTGATCCGATTGCCGCACCTGTGGAAAGAGGCAGGAGGAGACGACGTGAGGCTAGCGTGTGCTGGGCCTGAAGGCAGGAGAGGCACCAAAAATGTATTTCGTCAGTTTTTTCTAGCTGTAAATGACTAAGCCCGACCGAAGTCGGGCTGTGAGGTCGCGTTCAGTTTTCAGCTGTAACGAGATGCACCTACGCGGTCAGAACCATCAGCAGCGACTTTGGCAGCGCCAGTGTGATCGAAGCCGTCAGCCGCGAAAGAGGCCGAACCGGTGTGGTCGTAACCGTCAGAAGCGACAGCTGCTTCTGTGGTGAAAGCAGACGAGCCAGTGCGGTCGTAGCCGTCGGCGGCGAAGGTGTTGGCAGCCAGGACGGAGAGGGTCAGGGCGAGGATCAGTTTGGTTTTCATGGTAGTGGCTCCAGGTTCGTTGGCGTTTTGTGCCTTGGGTGTGGAATTCATGCTACGCCAACAATTTTGATTAAAAAGCGCAAATAAATGCTAAAAGTAATCGTATTTATCGATATAAGGCCCGGCGCTTCATCTGCCTTTAAAGCGGGCGGATGGGTCGAGCCTTGGAGATAAAAGGGGTGGATCAGCCGTTAGAGCAGCCGTTACCCATGACGCTGTAGCGCAGAATATGCCGCTGACCTTTGGAGTCGTCGTATTCCATTTTCACCGGAACTACTTCGCAGACATTCGGGATTTCGCTCATCGATATAACTTTGGCGATGTCCAGGTGGGTGGAGTAGGTGTAATCCTCAATGGCGGGTTTTTGCTGTGCGACATCAGTCGGAACCTCGTCTGCCATGGCGGTTGCGCACAGACTGCTGAGGGCCAGAACCAATAAAGCTTTCATTTCAGTTTTACCTTTCTAAGGTCGAGTGGGGTCACGCAATCTTTTTGGGATTGCGTGTGGAGCTTTAATAAAGAGTCTTGGATTAACTGCCTTCGTGGGGGCTGCAACTGGGTTAATCACAATGCCGTGTTGGCGAGGCTGATTTTAGGCCTGGGGGTGGCGTGCATATAGCCGTGCTTTTGATAAACACCTTTGGCAAATTTGGTAACAATCATCGCGACCCCGCCGATTCCCACCGCGCGATCACAGGTGTACCCGGCTTTTTGTAGGAGCTGCCGAAGGCTGCGATCTTTTGACTTTAAAAGAGCCGAAGATCAAAAGATCGCAGGCTTCGCCAGCTCCTACGGGGTGCGTACATCCGCGCGATCACAGGTGTACCCGGCTTTTTGTAGGAGCTGCCGAAGGCTGCGATCTTTTGACTTTAAAAGAGCGCAGATCAAAAGATCGCAGCTCTTACGGGGGCCGTGAAGAGCCGGGCTTGAGCCCCTCGTCGCGGTATAGCCACATTATGTAGGGGCTTGTTACTACCATCGTCGAATGGTTCTATAGGCGCGGCCCGGCTACAACTGGGGTCATACAAAAACAACTATTCCACCGAGGTAAGAAAGATGAGTGCGGCTTCTTTGTATCCCGTTCGTCCCGAGGTAGCAGCCAACACGCTGACTGACGAGGCCACCTATAAGGCCATGTACCAGCAGTCGGTCGTCAACCCGGACGGCTTCTGGCGCGAACAAGCCAAGCGCCTCGACTGGATCAAGCCTTTCACCACGGTGAAGCAGACGTCCTTCGATGATCACCATGTCGACATCAAATGGTTCGCCGACGGCACGCTGAACGTTTCCTACAACTGCCTCGACCGTCATCTGGCCGAGCGCGGTGATCAAATCGCGATCATTTGGGAAGGGGATGACCCTGCCGAAAGTCGCAACATCACTTACCGCGAGCTGCACGAACAAGTCTGCAAGTTCGCCAACGCCTTGCGCGGCCAGGACGTGCATCGCGGTGACGTGGTGACGATCTATATGCCGATGATCCCCGAAGCCGTGGTCGCCATGCTGGCCTGCACCCGGATCGGCGCGATTCACTCGGTGGTGTTCGGCGGTTTCTCGCCGGAAGCCCTGGCTGGTCGCATCATCGACTGCAAATCCAAAGTGGTGATCACCGCCGATGAAGGCATTCGTGCCGGCAAGAAAATCCCGCTGAAGACCAACGTCGACGATGCGCTGACCAACCCGGAAACCAGCAGCATTCAGAAAGTCATCGTGTGCAAGCGCACCGGTGGCGACATCAAGTGGAACCAGCATCGCGACATCTGGTACGAAGACCTGATGAAAGTGGCGGGCAGTGTGTGCGCGCCGAAAGAGATGGGCGCTGAAGAAGCGCTGTTCATCCTTTATACCTCCGGTTCCACTGGCAAGCCGAAGGGCGTGCAGCACACCACCGGCGGTTACCTGCTGTATGCGGCGATGACCCACGAGCGTGTGTTCGACTACCGTCCGGGCGAAATCTACTGGTGCACCGCCGACGTCGGTTGGGTCACCGGCCACACTTATATCGTTTACGGCCCGTTGGCCAATGGCGCGACCACGCTGCTGTTCGAAGGCGTGCCGAACTATCCGGACATCACCCGGGTGGCGAAGATCGTCGACAAGCACAAGGTCAACATCCTCTACACCGCGCCTACCGCGATCCGCGCGATGATGGCCTCGGGCACCGCCGCTGTTGAAGGCGCCGATGGCAGCAGCCTACGTCTGTTGGGTTCGGTCGGTGAGCCGATTAACCCGGAGGCGTGGGATTGGTACTACAAGAATGTCGGCCAATCCCGTTGCCCGATCGTCGACACCTGGTGGCAGACCGAAACCGGCGCGACCCTGATGAGCCCATTGCCGGGTGCTCACGCGCTGAAACCTGGCTCTGCGGCACGGCCGTTCTTCGGTGTGGTGCCAGCGCTGGTGGACAACCTGGGCAACATCATCGAAGGCGTTGCCGAGGGCAACCTGGTGATTCTCGATTCGTGGCCAGGCCAGGCGCGCACGCTGTATCGCGACCATGACCGCTTCGTCGACACCTATTTCAAGACGTTCCGTGGCATGTACTTCACCGGTGACGGTGCGCGTCGTGACGCGGACGGTTATTACTGGATCACCGGTCGCGTGGATGACGTGCTTAACGTTTCCGGGCACCGCATGGGCACCGCCGAGATCGAAAGCGCGATGGTCGCTCACCCGAAAGTCGCCGAAGCGGCGGTGGTGGGTGTGCCGCACGACATCAAAGGGCAGGGCATTTATGTCTACGTCACGTTGAATGCGGGCGAAGAGCCGAGCGAGCAACTGCGCCTGGAGCTGAAAAACTGGGTACGCAAAGAGATCGGTCCGATTGCTTCGCCTGATGTGATTCAGTGGGCACCGGGGCTGCCGAAAACCCGTTCGGGCAAGATCATGCGCCGGATTCTGCGCAAGATTGCGACGGCGGAATACGACGGGTTGGGTGATATTTCCACCCTGGCCGATCCGGGCGTGGTGCAACATTTGATTGATACGCACAAGACCATGAACGTCGCATAAGCGCCGATTCCTGAGTCATCGAAGCCCCACCAGGTGTTGAGCCTGGTGGGTTTTTTTATGCTTTGGATTTTTGTGTTGGTCGTTCTGTCCTCATCGCGAGCAGGCTCGCTCCCACATTTGGAATGCGTTCCCTGTGGGAGCGAGCCTGCTCGCGAAGGCGATCTGATAGGCAACACATAAACAACTACCAATAATTATCGGCTTCCCCCGTCGGCGCTTTCCCACTGTTACCCATCCCCCTTCAAGTAACTAAATGTGTAACCAAACGCCCGACAACGAGGCATTGGGAAACGCAAAGCCCCGTTTCAGGGCCTCCCAACCCGCCATGAAAAATAAGACACAACGCTGCGCTTGCCGGATTAGAAGGGTTTGCCAATAATAGGCCCGCAATTTGCAATATAGATCGGTTCACTGTCTTTTGCTCTTGCATGAAATTGCAAGGCTGTCAACGTGCCCAAGCGGCTTTCTCGGTGCATCTGTAATTTGTTGTCGCATTGAAGAAATATCGGCTTCGGGCCTGTCGTTAGAATGCCGATCACTCGCTCGTCGTTGCCTGCGTTGAAATCCATCGCAGTCATCCTAGGACGCAGCATCGCTTTTTCTGTTTAACCCATTCGCATATTGGGCTGTCGCTCACTCTGCCGTTTTTGCCCTTTACCGATGGAGTCCCAAGATGAAGAAACTTGTGCTGCTTGGCGCCCTGGCACTGTCCGTGCTGTCCCTGCCGACCTTCGCCGATGACAAGCCCGTAAAAATCGGTATCGAAGCAGCTTACCCACCGTTCGCCTCCAAAGCGCCGGATGGCAGCATCGTGGGTTTCGACTACGACATCGGCAACGCCCTGTGCGAAGAGATGAAAATCAAGTGCGTGTGGGTCGAGCAAGAATTCGACGGCCTGATCCCGGCACTCAAAGTGCGCAAGATCGACGCGATTCTGTCGTCCATGTCGATCACTGAAGACCGCAAGAAGTCTGTGGACTTCACCAACAAGTACTACAACACGCCGGCTCGCCTGGTCATGAAGGCCGGCACTCAGGTCAGCGACAATCTGACTGAGCTCAAGGGCAAGAACATCGGCGTGCAACGGGGTTCGATCCACGAGCGTTTCGCCCGCGAAGTCCTGGCCCCGCTGGGTGCCGAGATCAAGCCTTACGGTTCGCAGAACGAAATCTACCTCGACGTGGCCGCCGGTCGCCTCGACGGCACCGTGGCAGACGCGACCTTGCTGGATGACGGCTTCCTGAAAACCGACGCCGGCAAAGGTTTCGCCTTCGTGGGCCCGGCCTTCACCGACGTCAAATACTTCGGCGACGGCGTGGGTATCGCGGTTCGCAAGGGCGACGCACTGAAAGACAAGATCAACACCGCCATCGCGGCCATTCGCGCGAACGGCAAGTACAAGCAAATCCAGGACAAATACTTCGCCTTCGATATCTACGGCAAGTAATCGTCCCCGCAACACGTGCGAAATGGCGCAAGCAACAGGATCTCTGAGGTTTGCGCCATTTTTTCATCCCAACTTTCGAGGACCTGAATCATGTTGAAAGGCTACGGGGCTGTCATCCTCGATGGCGCATGGCTGACGCTTCAGCTCGCCTTGTCGTCCATGGCCCTGGCCATCGTTCTGGGACTGATCGGCGTTGCGCTGCGTCTGTCGCCGGTGCGCTGGCTGGCGTGGCTGGGCGATCTGTATTCCACGGTGATCCGCGGTATTCCCGATCTGGTGCTGATCCTGCTGATTTTCTACGGCGGCCAGGACCTGCTCAACCGCGTCGCGCCGATGCTCGGTTATGACGACTATATCGACCTGAACCCGTTGGCTGCCGGTATCGGCACCCTGGGCTTCATCTTCGGTGCGTACCTGTCGGAAACCTTTCGCGGCGCGTTCATGGCGATTCCCAAAGGTCAGGCAGAAGCCGGCATGGCGTACGGCATGAGCAGTTTTCAGGTGTTCTTCCGGGTGTTGGTGCCGCAGATGATTCGTCTGGCGATTCCGGGGTTTACCAACAACTGGCTGGTATTGACCAAGGCAACCGCACTGATTTCGGTGGTCGGTCTGCAAGACATGATGTTCAAGGCCAAGCAGGCGGCAGACGCTACCCGCGAGCCTTTCACCTTCTTCCTCGCAGTGGCGGCGATGTACCTGGTGATCACCAGCGTCTCGTTGCTGGCATTGCGTCACCTTGAGAAGCGCTACTCGGTAGGCGTAAGGGCGGCTGATCTATGATCTTCGACTACAACGTCATTTGGGAGGCCTTGCCGCTGTACTTCGGCGGCCTGGTGACCACCCTTAAATTGCTCGCGCTGTCGCTGTTTTTCGGTCTGTTGGCGGCGCTGCCGCTGGGGCTGATGCGCGTCTCCAAGCAGCCGATCGTCAACATGAGTGCCTGGCTGTTCACCTACGTGATCCGCGGCACGCCGATGCTGGTGCAGCTGTTTTTGATCTACTACGGTCTGGCGCAGTTCGAAGCGGTGCGGGAAAGCTTCCTCTGGCCATGGCTGTCCAGCGCCACGTTCTGTGCGTGCCTGGCTTTCGCCATCAACACCAGCGCCTACACCGCCGAAATCATCGCCGGCAGCCTGCGCGCCACGCCGAATGGCGAGATCGAAGCGGCCAAGGCCATGGGCATGTCGCGGGTCAAAATGTATAAGCGGATCCTGCTGCCATCGGCCCTGCGCCGGGCGTTGCCGCAGTACAGCAACGAAGTGATCATGATGCTGCAGACCACCAGTCTGGCGTCCATCGTGACCCTGATCGACATCACCGGTGCTGCGCGCACGGTCAACGCTCAGTTCTACTTGCCGTTCGAGGCCTACATCACCGCCGGCGTGTTCTACCTGTGCATGACGTTCATTCTGGTGCGCCTGTTCAAAATGGCCGAGCACCGCTGGCTGGGCTATCTGGCCCCGCGGAAGCACTGATATGGAACGCATTGATCATGTATTGCCGTGGAACCACCTGGGCAGCGAACGCCGGATTTCGGTGTTCCGCTTCGGAGCTGGCGAGCGCAAGGCCTACATTCAGGCCAGCCTGCACGCCGATGAACTGCCGGGGATGCGCACGGCCTGGGAGCTGAAAAAGCGCCTGACCGAACTCGAAGCCCAAGGCTTGCTCAACGGTGTGATCGAACTGGTGCCGGTGGCCAATCCACTGGGCCTGGGTCAACTGCTTCAGGGTAGTCATCAAGGGCGTTTCGAGGCCGGCAGCGGCAAGAACTTCAACCGGGATTTCGTCGAGCTGAGCGAGCCCGTGGCCGCTGAGCTCCAAGGGCATCTGGGTGACGATCCTCACGCCAATATCCGTTTGATCCGTGAAACCATGAGCGACGTGCTGGCTGCCTTGCCGCCTGCCGAGAGTCAGTTGCAAGGCATGCAGCGCATTTTGCTCAGCCATGCCTGCACCGCCGATGTGGTGCTGGACCTGCACTGCGATTGCGAAGCGGCGCTGCACATGTACGCTTTGCCGCAACATTGGCCGCATTGGCGTTCACTGGCCGCGCACTTGAACGTCAAGGTCGGTCTGCTGGCGGAAGATTCCGGCGGCAGCTCCTTTGATGAAGCGTGCTCGCTGCCATGGCTGCGTCTGTCGCGTCTGTTTCCTGATGCACAAATTCCACTGGCCTGTCTGGCGACAACCATCGAGTTGGGTGGCCAATCCGATACCGGTCGCCCAGAAGCGGTGGCTCACGCCGAAGGCATTCTGGCGTTCCTCGCGGAACAAGGCTTGATCAGCGGCGAATGGCCAGAACCCGCACAAGACGCTTGCGAAGGCATGCCGTTCGAAGGCACCGAATTGCTGTTCGCGCCGCATCCTGGCGTGGTGAGTTTTCTGCGTAAGCCCGGTGAGTGGGTCGACGCGGGCGATGAGATTTTTGAAGTGATCGATCCGTTATCGGATCGGGTCAGCACGGTGTGTGCTGGTACGTCCGGGGTGCTGTTTGCCATTGAACGGCTACGTTATGCCCAACCCGGTTTCTGGCTGGCCAAGGTGGCGGGGCGCGAAGCGCTGCGTCACGGGCGCTTGCTCAACGACTGACTGACTGTTTTTGTGAGAACCGACCGCATGTACAAACTTGAAGTCCAAGACCTGCATAAACGCTATGGCAGTCACGAAGTGCTCAAGGGCGTGTCCCTGAAAGCGGCAGCTGGCGATGTGATCAGCATCATCGGCTCCAGTGGCTCCGGCAAAAGTACTTTCCTGCGCTGCATCAACCTGCTGGAGCAGCCGCACGCGGGCAAGATTCTGCTCAACAACGAAGAGCTGAAACTGGTCGCCAACAAGGAAGGTGCGCTCAAGGCCGCCGACCCGAAACAGCTGCAACGCATGCGTTCGCGCCTGTCGATGGTGTTCCAGCATTTCAATCTGTGGTCGCACATGACCGCGATGGAAAACATCATGGAAGCGCCGGTCCACGTGCTCGGTATGTCCAAGGCCGAAGCCCGCGAAAAGGCCGAGCACTACCTGAACAAGGTCGGCGTGGCGCATCGTAAAGATGCTTACCCGGGCCACATGTCCGGCGGCGAGCAGCAGCGTGTGGCGATTGCCCGTGCGCTGGCGATGGAGCCTGAGGTGATGCTGTTCGACGAACCGACTTCGGCCCTCGACCCTGAGTTGGTCGGCGACGTGCTGAAAGTCATGCAGGCCCTGGCGCAGGAAGGCCGGACCATGGTGGTGGTAACGCACGAAATGGGCTTTGCCCGTGAAGTGTCGAACCAGCTGGTGTTCCTGCACAAAGGCGTCGTCGAAGAAAGCGGCAATCCGCGCGAAGTGCTGGTCAATCCGCAGTCTGAACGTTTGCAACAATTTTTGTCCGGCAGCTTGAAATAATCAGGACTGCCGTTGTGCACATGGATAGTGCATGCTTCGCAATCTAGAGGCTGGCCTCGATCCCTTGTGGAGGCTGGCTTGTCGGCCCTCCTGTAGGCGCTGCCGAAGGCTGCGATCTTTTGATCTTGATTTTTCAAATCAAAAGATCGCAGCCTCGTTTCACTCGACAGCTCCTACAGGGGGCGAGCAAGCCAGCTCCCACATTTGATTTTTTGTCGGTTTTGAAATTTGTGTTCATTTACGGGCTAGCCTTGGCCCATGCCTTCATTCTGTTTTTCGTTTCGGATTGCCCGCCATGACTGCCCATCGAATTGGTTTCCTGATTTGGCCCAGCACTAAAGCTCTGACGCTTGCGCTGGCTGAGGAGGCCTTGCGTGTTGCCCAGCGTGTGCACCCGGACGTTGTTTACGAATTGTCGTTTTTGCAGGCCGAACCGCCGACCGAAGGCGCCTGGCAATTGCCGGGTGAGCCGTGGGCCGGCAAGCTCGAAAACTTCCAGAAGCTGTTCCTGCTCGCTGACGAACCGCCGACCGCACTGGCGCCAGCGCTCAGCAGTGGGCTGAAACAACTGGTGCGTGCCGGTTGTGTGATCGGCGGTTTGTCGGCCGGTGTTTACCCCTTGGCACAATTGGGTTTGCTCGACGGTTATCGCGCTGCCGTGCATTGGCGCTGGCAGGACGATTTCGCCGAGCGCTTCCCGAAAGTGATTGCCACCAGTCATTTGTTCGACTGGGATCGTGATCGCCTCACCGCGTGCGGCGGCATGTCGGTACTCGACTTGCTGTTGGCGGTGCTGGCCCGTGATCACGGCGCCGAACTGGCCGGCGCGGTGTCGGAAGAACTCGTCGTCGAACGCATCCGTGAAGGCGGCGAGCGCCAACGCATTCCGTTGCAGAACCGCTTGGGTTCCAGTCATCCGAAGCTCACCCAAGCGGTGTTGCTGATGGAAGCCAACATCGAAGAACCCCTGACCACCGACGAAATCGCCCAGCATGTGTGCGTATCGCGGCGGCAGCTGGAGCGGATCTTCAAGCAATACCTCAACCGTGTGCCGAGCCAGTACTACCTGGAATTGCGCCTGAACAAGGCCCGGCAGATGTTGATGCAAACCAGCAAGTCGATCATCCAGATCGGCCTGTCCTGTGGCTTCTCTTCGGGGCCGCATTTCTCCAGCGCCTACCGCAACTTCTTCGGCGCCACGCCGCGGGAAGATCGCAATCAGCGGCGCAGCAGCAGCCCGTTCGAGTTATCGTCGGTGCCGCCGGAGCGCGGTTGACCCTATCGTTAATTCTGGCGTCGACTACTCATCGGCGTCAGAGCCTCCGGACGACGACACTTCCATTTCCGCTTGATCAATGACCGCATCGGCGTCGAAATCAACGCCTGTCTGCCTGAAATAATGGATCAGCGTTTGTACACTTTCCGCTGACAGCGGATTGCCCCTCAGATTGACGCCCTCGGCGATCTCCAGCGGCAATTCCAGAATATCGGCGGGAATGTGGGTGATCGCGTTTGCGCTCAGATCCACGGTGTCCAGGGATCTGAGTTGCAACAACCCCGATGGCAATTCGGTAATGCCGGTGTTGTTCAGCAACAGGGTCGTGAGATGGGGCATCTGGCTTACGTCTGGTGCGACACCCAGTGGGTTGTCGCTCAGGTCCAGATACTCAAGCCGCTCCATCTGTGCCAGTTCCAGTGCACTTTGCGCTGTCAGGGTGAGTTGGCAATCGGTCATCGACAATGAAGTCAGATTGCCCATTCTGAAGATCGGCTCGGGAAGGGTCTGTTCTCGATAGTTGCGGATGGTCAGCTCCTTGAGGCGAGGAAAACGCTCCAGAAAACGCCCGACACCTGTGGTCAGTCCATCATCGCTGTGTAAATACAGCAGCGAGACGTGACTGAAGTCTGCCCGCATTGCCGGCAGGTCGCCGGTAATGATGTTGGTCAGGGTCAGCTCATAGGTGGGCTGAAGCTGCTGATTAAAGTCGTCCAGCTCGGTTTGCCGGCGCCAGCAACGTTCCACCGTCCGTTTGAATTCGTCCCGGATCGTGTGTTCCTCGAGCAACTCTTGTGCGGTCAATGGGGCGCCGCTCACCGGGTGCACCGCCGGGACATTCGCTGTCCAGGCTGACAGATCGTGGCCGAGTGCGATGAGTTCGGTTTCCAGGCGCGTGATCTCCACACTGCCATCGGCTAGCGTGCCGGGCAGTAGATAGACGAACTCACTGGCTTCTTCCTGATCCAGGCGCGGGTATAGCGCTTGCACCCGGTTGATATCTGCCTGTTCGGCAAACACCCCGAAGTCCTGACGTGTGTTACTGAAATGGCTTTTTATGCGTTCGCGAGTGGCGGCCGAAAGTGGGTTGTCGCCCAGATCGAAGCCATCTCTGACGGTGGTGGGGAGATCGAAGAGTGCGGCGGGCAGTTCCTGGATGTGATTGTCATTGAGCAGAGCCGTTCGAAGATGTGGGCGCGTCAACAAACCGGGAGGGATGCCGGAAATACCGGTGTCCGACACGTCGATGTAGTTCAGCAGCGGCATATTCTCGACAGTGGGGTTGAACCCCAGCGGGTTTTTGTACAGGTCCAGAGTCGTCAGTTTGTTCAGCGCTGACAGGGAGGCGTGGCTCTCTGGTGTGAGGGTGATGGCGCAGTCGCTGAGAATCAGTTCGGTAAGGTTTGGCGATTGCACAATGGCGTGCGGAAGCTGATTCAGCCTGAAGCCGCGCAAGGCCAAGCGACGCAAGTTCGAGAATCCTCGCAAAAAATCATGCATCCCGCGTGTGGCGGTATGGCCGTCCAGCGACAGGGCTGTCACATGACTGAAACCCTCGCCGAGCACCGGAAGCTCGCCCAGTATCGGTTGGGAAAAACGCAATTCGACAACAGGATTCTCTTCTGTGGGCGTAGAGGCCTGTTGGCGCCAGCAATCGAACAATTCGTCTACCAGGCGTCGGCGATTCTGCTGCTGAATGCGAAATTGATCAGGGGTGACTCTGGTTTGGGTATCGGGCACGAACAGCGGAATTTCGTGACGCCACAGATACAGCTCTTTACGGTATCTGGCGTGTTCGGCCATGAACCGGCTCAGCTCTGCCCGCGGGCCAGTCGGGTGCCGTTGCAAGCGCTCCACAAAGGCTTGCAGTTCCTCGACCGATAACTGGGGAAATAGCGCGTGGGCGCGGGCCTGTAAGGTTGGCGTACCGGACTCTGCGCGATGGTAGCCATCTATGCCACCGAGCAAGCGCATGACGGTCGGATCGTAGGTGGGCTTCAGAATGAGGTGTTGCGCCAGCACCGATTGCAGTTCATCGCGGCTCAGGGCATGTGTGCGAATCAGCTGGTTGAGTTTTTCACCTTCGCCAATGTGGAGGCCCAGCGCCGAGCGCTCGCTGTCCGGTAGCGCCTGCAACAGATCCAGATAGAACGTGCTCGCATCGCCGAGCTCAAGGCCGGCATCGTCATAAGCTTGATAGCTGCCATCTTCGTTCAGAACGAGCACTTTACGGATGGGCGCATCGGCATTGCCGACCCTGTCGAGCAGGTGTCCCCCATGGGCGTATTCGCGGATTTCCAGGCGTAGTTGCCCCGACCAGCCAGGCAGTCGTTCCAAGGTGTGCAGGGCCAGTCGATCGGTGTCGAGGTTGTTGGCGCTTGAGCGGATCTCCAGCCCTTCGTATGCCCGGGTGATCCTGACTTGCAAGCGGGCTTCCCGGGTGAGCTGTTCGAGGCGCTTGGACAGGGTGCCGCGCTCAAGTTGTTGCAGCTCTTGATCGCTGGCGGTTTGCAGCAAGGCGTCTGCCACGCCGCTCGGCAAACCGTGTTCGGCGTCGATGAGCTTTTGCGTCAGCCGGGAGGTGGTGCGATCGAGTTGGCGATATCGATGGTCAAACAGGGTTTCTCGCTTGCTCTCCGCGAGTGCTTTCAGTGCCCTGCGCAATGTGCGGGCACGGCTGTCCAGGCTGGGAGAGGGGGCGCCGAAGGATTCACCCATCAGTGTTCTGGTTTCGGTTTCCCCCAGGTTCAGCAATAGCGTTTTAATCAGGTCGCCATTGCCGAGATGCGCTTGAGTGATTTGCACCACGGGTTGATCGACGGCCCCACCTTCCCAAAGGGTTTGTGCTTGGTTGTCGACCAGCCGCAGTCCTTTGTCGGCGGGCCAATAGCCGTTATCGCAGAGCAACTCCAGTTGTGTAATGGGGTCGGCGTTCAGGTAGTCGTTCGGCTGTTCGCTGCCGATTCGCTCGATGAAGGTCTGGATGTCTTGATCGATCTTGAAGCGCTTCAGCGTGTCGGCGAGCAGCGCAGGCACCTGGCTGGTTTCCACATGCATCTTGCGCAAGGCATTCTCGTGGCAGCCGCTGATCTGGAGCATTCGCTCTCGCACCGATGGAGCGAAGCGTTCCATGTCAGGGCCGATGCGGCGTAGCACGGTGGATTGATCCCAGCTCAGCGGCTGGTCGAGTTCGGTCTGCCAGGCACCGGCACCATTGTGTTTGAGTACGGGCTTATAGGCTTCAGGACGGTTCGGGTGATCGATGCGGTGCTCACCGGTCACGGAATCCTGGCTGACGGCGTAGGGTTTGTCGTCCAGTGACAACAGGGTTTTGCCGTTGTGGCGGTACAACCCGAGCGTATCGGGTCTGGCGTCATGGGGCAGTGTGCCTGGCTGTTCATAGGCGCTCAGATCCGGCTTCCAGTAGCGGCGTTCTCCCGTGGGTGTTTTGACCGCATGAAACCGGTCGATGAACTGAACGATTTCGAGCGGCAACAGTGCGCGAAACTCGCCCGCTGCCACGACGCCACCGGCAGCAAAGGTGCCCAGTTGCACCGCCGACTCAACCACGCCCATGAAATGCTCGAAGGCTTCGGTCGTCAGGCCTTCTGCCCAGTCGACGATGCTTTCAAAGGTTTCATCGAGCAACTGGTACGCCATGTAGGCCAACATCAGTTCGCCGAGAAACGGCACGAATGGCAGCGCGACGAACGCGACGATGTTGATCAGTGCAGAGGCGATTTCACTGAAGGAGTCCCATAACGCCCATCGAGCCTTTTGGTCGACCGTTGCGGTGGACACTGCAATGACTCGTGCGTCGTTGAGTATTTTGTCGAGTTTGCGTCGGTAGAGATGGACCCACAGGTCGCCATTGATCGGCGTCGCCGCTATCTGGAGGTTGGCTCGGTGGCCGGGGTTTTCTCTCCAGGTGGGGCGCGCATCGCCGGGTTGAACCGGTTGCCAGGTGATGGGGGCAAGTCGATCCTTCAATTGCCCGAAGAAATGCCCCCGGTCCTGATGATCGATAAAGCGACTGAAGAAGGTCTGGTAGTCCTGTGTGCGCAGGCGCTGAATCAGTTCCTGGGCAAATGCGGCGGTGGAGGGATACTCCTTGATCGGGTGCTTGGGGTCGTCAGGAATATAAGCCACTACCCGGGTCGCTTCGCGCACGAGCTCAAGCTTCGGGCCGAACAGCACAATACCGGTCAGGCGGGCGTTCATGAGGGTCAGTTCGTGACAGAACCACGATTGGCCGTGCAAGCCATCGCTGATGCTCTGGATCAGCCGCTGAGTATCGGCACCGACGCAGCTTTGCAGCTTTGCCATGTGCAGGGCGGCGGCGAGTGCCGCCTTCTGGCTGTCGCGTATTCGGGGTTGCAGGAGGCTGGCGACGACTGGGTTGCTGATACCCAGATTGTCTTCGAGGTATTTCTTATAACGCTCGCCAATATCCAGTTCCCGGCACAGGCGGGTAAACGCTGTGATCGGCATCGTGCTCAGGACGTGCCGCAGTTCATTGAATTGTCCGGTGGGCGAGGGCGGGCTGATGTAGGTCGAGGCGGTCTCGAACGCATCGTCGCGGGTTTCGGCGATTTCGAAGTTGTGCAGGGCCGCGTCCAGCAGCGACACCGTCCAGATGCGTGCCGCGCCTGACTTCAGCCGCAGCCACGGGATATGAGCGGGAATATAAAGACGCAAAAAGGTTTGGTGGACGTTCAGCTCCAGACCGAAGCGCTCCTTCAGCGCTGCAACCAGCAAGGGTTCGGCAAAGGCGCTGGCATTTTTCAGCTTGGCCAGGGACTGATCGACGCTGTTCTGTGCTTGCCAGTGCAAGGCATTGAGTGTGCGCAATTGGGCGTGCTGGCTGCGGGATGCGTTGTTGAGTCCAGCCGGCAAACGGGGTTTGGCCCTGCGCAAGGCTTCGCGCTTTTGCGGGGTTGCCTGCGTCAGCCAATGGGGGATGACACTCATCAGATGCTGGTAATGGGTGTCCCTGTTGAAGGGGGGCATCGGATCGAGATGGACAGCGTCCGGGTTTTCGTTAGTAAGGCTCATGACGGTTGCCGTTGCGTTGAGAAGGCCTCAGAAAACACCATGAGCGCCAGCGACGTGCGGTACATATATACCGCCACCGTAAAATCCGGATGAGTAAGATCCTCGCAACCTGCCGCAAACCCCGCAGGCAGTTTAAACTGCGCCTTTGCGACCCTATATGTCGCATTGCCGTAAACCCGGGCAAAACCTGTGTTTGCGCTATAAGAAGTTGTCGCTTGGCGGCAAGGCCGGGCTGAAAACTGTCCTTACAATCCTCACCAAGCTCGCCAGTTTCAGGCGAGTGTTCCTCTTCAGGAGACTCCGATGTCCGTTGAGCACGCTGCGGTAGACCGCGCCGATTTCGACCAGGTAATGGTTCCCAACTACGCGCCAGCCGCTTTCATTCCTGTGCGTGGTGCCGGTTCCCGCGTCTGGGACCAGTCCGGCCGCGAGCTGATCGACTTCGCCGGCGGGATTGCCGTTAACGTATTGGGCCACGCACACCCGGCGCTGGTCGGTGCCTTGACCGAGCAGGCGAACAAGCTGTGGCACGTGTCCAACGTGTTCACCAATGAGCCGGCCCTGCGCCTGGCCCATAAGCTGATCGACGCGACCTTTGCCGAGCGTGTGTTCTTTTGCAACTCCGGCGCCGAAGCCAACGAGGCCGCCTTCAAGCTGGCCCGTCGCGTGGCCCATGACCGTTTCGGTACCGAGAAATACGAAATCGTTGCCGCGCTCAACAGCTTCCACGGCCGTACCCTGTTCACCGTGAACGTCGGTGGCCAGTCGAAGTACTCCGACGGTTTCGGTCCGAAGATCACCGGCATCACCCACGTGCCTTACAACGATCTGGCCGCGCTCAAAGCCGCTGTTTCCGACAAGACCTGTGCGATTGTTCTGGAGCCGATCCAGGGCGAAGGCGGCGTATTGCCGGCCGAGCTGTCTTACCTGCAAGGCGCTCGTGAACTGTGCGACGCACACAACGCGCTGCTGATCTTCGACGAAGTCCAGACCGGCATGGGCCGCAGCGGCAAGCTGTTCGCCTATCAGCATTACGGCGTGACCCCGGACATCCTGACCAGTGCCAAGAGCCTGGGCGGCGGTTTCCCGATCGCGGCCATGCTGACCACCGAAGACCTGGCCAAACACCTGGTCGTCGGCACCCACGGCACCACGTATGGCGGTAACCCGCTGGCGTGCGCTGTCGCTGAAGCGGTGATCGACGTGGTCAATACCCCCGAAGTGCTGAACGGCGTCAATGCCAAGCACGACAAGTTCAAGACCCGTCTTGAGCTGATCGGCGAGAAGTACGGCATCTTCACTCAGGTTCGTGGTTTGGGCCTGTTGCTCGGTTGCGTGCTGAGCGATGCCTGGAAGGGCAAGGCCAAAGACATCTTCAACGCCGCCGAGCGTGAAGGCCTGATGATCCTGCAAGCCGGCCCGGATGTGATTCGTTTCGCGCCAAGCCTGGTGGTTGAAGACGCCGATATCGATGCCGGCCTGGACCGTTTCGAACGCGCCGTGGCCAAGCTGACGCAAGCCTGATAGTCCCTTCGACGCCTGAACTGTTCAGGCGTCGAATCAATTTTTGTTCCAGGCTTGATCAACTGTGGGAGCGAGCCTGCTCGCGATGAGGGCCTGATAGCCAACATCCTTGTTGCCTGACAGGGCGCAATCGCGAGCAGGCTCGCTCCCACAGTGTCTCAATGCTCGGCCTGGATTATTTTTCCTCTGTGAATTTTTTCGAGAAAGGAGTGACACCATGCTGGTGATGCGCCCCGCGCAAATGGCTGATCTGGGCGAGGTACAGCGTCTGGCTGCGGACAGCCCGATTGGTGTCACTTCCTTGCCGGATGACGTTGAACGCCTGAGCGACAAGATCGCGGCAAGCGAAGCCTCGTTCGCTGCCGAAGTCAGCTTCAACGGTGAAGAGAGCTATTTCTTCGTCCTCGAAGACACCACCACCGGCAAACTGGTCGGTTGTTCGGCCATCGTTGCCTCGGCCGGTTATTCCGAGCCGTTCTACAGCTTTCGTAACGAAACGTTCGTGCACGCCTCCCGCGAGCTGAAGATTCACAACAAGATCCACGTGCTCTCTCAGTGCCACGACCTGACCGGCAACAGCTTGCTGACCAGTTTCTACGTGCAACGCGAGCTGGTGGGTTCGCCTTGGGCAGAGCTCAACTCCCGTGGTCGCCTGTTGTTCGTGGCCAGTCATCCGGAGCGCTTTGCCGATTCGGTGGTGACCGAGATCGTCGGCTACAGCGACGAAAATGGCGACTCGCCGTTCTGGGATGCCATCGGTCGTAACTTCTTCGACCTCAACTACGCCGAAGCCGAGCGTCTGTGCGGCCTGAAAAGCCGTACGTTCCTGGCCGAGCTGATGCCGCATTACCCGATCTATGTGCCGTTGCTGCCGGACTCCGCTCAAGAGGCGATGGGCCAGGTGCACCCACGGGCGCAGATCACTTTCGACATCCTGATGCGCGAAGGCTTCGAGACCGATCACTACATCGACATTTTCGACGGTGGCCCGACCCTGCATGCCCGCGTCTCGGGGATCCGTTCGATTGCCCAGAGCCGTGTGGTCCCGGTGAAAATCGGTGAGCCGGTCAAAGGCGCCGGTCGTCAATATCTGGTGGCCAATGCCCAGTTGCAGGATTACCGCGCTGTTTTGCTTGAGCTCGATTACGCGCCGGGCAAACCCGTGACCCTGGATCTTGAAGCGGCCGAAGCCCTGGGCGTCGGCGAAGGTGCCAGCGTGCGCCTGGTGGCGGTTTAACGCCTGCTGCTATGCCTATAAAGAGTGAATGCTGAGTAAAGCAGCGAGTTTCACGGGTGGCGTTAGCGGCCCGTTTGAGGAGATAGCATGATCGTTCGTCCCGTACGCAGCAGCGATTTACCCGCTCTGATCGACCTGGCCCGCAGCACCGGTACCGGCCTGACCACCTTGCCGGCCAACGAAGAACGTCTGGCCCATCGGGTCGGCTGGGCCGAGAAGACTTTCCGCGGCGAAGCCGGGCGCGGTGATGCGGACTACCTGTTCGTGCTCGAAGACGACAATGGCCGCGTGGTAGGTATTTCCGCCATTGCCGGCGCCGTCGGCCTGCGTGAGCCTTGGTACAACTTCCGGGTCGGTCTGACGGTCAGCGCCTCGCAAGAGTTGAACATTTACCGCGAAATTCCGACGCTGTTCCTGGCCAACGACCTGACCGGCAACTCTGAACTGTGCTCGCTGTTCCTGCACGCCGATTTCCGCAGTGGCCTCAACGGCCGCATGCTGTCCAAGGCGCGGATGCTGTTCATCGCCGAGTTCCCGCAGCTGTTCGGTAACAAGATCATTGCTGAAATGCGCGGTGTGTCTGATGAAGCCGGGCGTTCGCCATTCTGGGAAAGCCTGGGTCGGCATTTCTTCAAGATGGAATTCAGCCAGGCCGATTACCTCACCGGCGTGGGCAACAAGGCGTTCATCGCCGAACTGATGCCGAAATTCCCGCTGTACACCTGCTTCCTGTCGCCAGACGCGCGCAACGTGATTGGCCAGGTTCACCCGGACACCGAGCCGGCGCTGGCGATGCTCAAGAGCGAAGGCTTCAGCTATCAAGGCTACGTCGACATCTTCGACGCCGGCCCGGCGATCGAGTGCGAAACCGCCAAGATCCGCGCGGTGCGCGACAGCCAGGCGCTGGTGCTGGCCATCGGCACCCCGGGTGACGACGCCACGCCATTCCTGATTCATAACCGCAAGCGCGAAGACTGCCGGATCACTGCCGCGCCAGCACGCTTCGCCGCCGGTACTTTGGTGGTCGATCCGCTGACCGCCAAGCGTCTTCAACTCAACGCTGGCGATCAAGTGCGCGCCGTTCCGTTGTCCGCTGCTCGGGAGTCGAAATAATGAATTCGCTATACATCGCCGGTGAATGGCTGGCCGGTCAGGGTGAAACCTTTCAATCGGTAAACCCGGTGACCCAGCAAGTGCTGTGGACCGGCGAAGGCGCCACGGTCGGTCAGGTCGAGTCGGCTGTGCAAGCCGCGCGTCAGGCATTCCCGGGCTGGGCCCGTCGCACCCTGGAAGAACGCATCAGCGTGCTGGAGGCCTTTGCCGCTGCGCTGAAGAATCATGCTGACGAACTGGCTCGCACCATCGGCGAAGAAACCGGTAAACCCCTGTGGGAAGCGGCGACTGAAGTCACCAGCATGGTCAACAAGATTGCGATCTCGGTGCAGAGCTACCGCGAACGTACCGGCGAGAAGAGCGGCCCGCTGGGCGACGCCACCGCGGTATTGCGCCATAAACCACACGGTGTGGTGGCGGTGTTTGGTCCTTACAACTTCCCCGGCCACCTGCCGAACGGTCACATCGTGCCGGCGCTGCTGGCCGGTAACAGTGTGCTGTTCAAACCCAGCGAACTGACCCCGAAAGTTGCCGAGCTGACAGTCAAGTGCTGGATCGAAGCCGGTCTGCCGGCCGGCGTGCTGAACCTGCTGCAAGGTGCTCGCGAAACCGGTATTGCCCTGGCGGCGAATCCGGGTATCGACGGTCTGTTCTTCACCGGTTCCAGCCGCACCGGCAATCATCTGCACAAGCAGTTTTCCGGTCGTCCAGACAAAATCCTCGCGTTGGAAATGGGCGGCAACAACCCGCTGGTGGTGGATCAGGTCGCGGACCTCGATGCCGCCGTTTACACCATCATTCAGTCGGCGTTCATTTCTGCCGGTCAGCGTTGCACCTGTGCCCGCCGCTTGCTGGTGCCACAAGGCGCCTGGGGCGACACGCTGCTGGCGCGTCTGGTTGCGGTCAGCTCGACGATTGAGGTCGGTGCGTTCGATCAGCAACCGGCGCCGTTCATGGGCTCGGTGATTTCCCTCGGCGCTGCGAAAGCGCTGATGGATGCGCAAGCCCATTTGCTGGCCAACGGCGCCGTGGCGCTGTTGGAAATGACTCAGCCTCAAGCCCAGGCAGCCTTGCTGACCCCGGGTATTCTGGACGTGACGGCGGTAGCCGATCGCCCGGACGAAGAGCTGTTCGGTCCGCTGCTGCAAGTGATCCGCTACGCTGATTTTGAAGCGGCGATCGCTGAAGCCAACGACACCGACTATGGCCTGGCGGCCGGTTTGCTGTCGGATTCCGAAGCGCGTTATCAGCAGTTCTGGCTGGAAAGCCGCGCCGGTATCGTCAACTGGAACAAGCAGCTGACTGGTGCTGCGAGCAGCGCGCCGTTCGGCGGTGTCGGTGCCTCGGGTAACCATCGCGCCAGCGCCTACTACGCCGCAGACTACTGCGCGTACCCGGTGGCCTCGCTGGAAACCCCGAGCCTGACCTTGCCGACGGCACTGACCCCGGGCGTGCGCATGTCGTAAGACCGCTTTCGCGGGCAAGCCTCGCTCCTACAAGGTTGTGCAAAACCTGTAGGAGCGAGGCTTGCCCGCGAAGGCCGCAACCCGGTCTTACTAATGGTTACTTGATGCCTATAACAACAGATTCTCGTGGAGCCTCGCTGATGAAATCCTATGAAGTCAATTTTGACGGTCTAGTGGGGCCGACCCATAACTACGGCGGCCTGTCCTACGGCAACGTCGCGTCCCAGAGCAACAGCCAGCAATCTTCGAACCCGAAGGAAGCTGCGCTGCAAGGCCTGGCGAAGATGAAAGCACTGATGGAAATGGGCTTTCAGCAAGGCGTGTTAGCGCCACAAGAACGTCCGGACGTCGCCGCACTGCGCCGCCTGGGTTTCAGCGGCACCGACGCCCAGGTGATCGAGCAAGCCGCCAAGCAGGCCATGCCACTGTTGGTTGCCAACTGTTCAGCGTCGAGCATGTGGGTCGCCAACGCCGCCACTGTCAGCCCGAGCGCCGACACCGCGGATGGCCGCGTGCACTTCACCGCCGCCAACCTGAACTGCAAATACCACCGCAGCATCGAGCACCCGACCACCAGTCGCGTACTGGGAGCGATGTTCGCCGATCAGCAGCACTTCGCGCACCACGCCGCATTGCCGGCCGTGGCGCAGTTTGGTGATGAGGGCGCGGCCAACCACACCCGTTTCTGCCGTGACTACGGTGAAGCCGGCGTCGAGTTTTTCGTGTTCGGCCGTAGCGCGTTCGACACCCGTTACCCGGCACCGCAGAAGTACCCGGCGCGCCAGACCCTCGAAGCCTCCCAAGCGGTCGCGCGTTTGCACGGTCTGAGCGATGACGGAGTGGTTTATGCCCAGCAGAACCCTTCGGTGATCGATCAGGGTGTGTTCCACAACGATGTGATCGCGGTGGGTAACGGCGAGGTGTTGTTCTATCACGAGGATGCCTTCCTCGACACCGACCGAATGCTCGCTGAGCTGCAAGGCAAACTCGCCAAAGTCGGTGGGAAATTTCAGTCGATCTGCGTACCGCGTTCCGCGGTCACCGTGGAAGACGCCGTTCGTTCCTACCTGTTCAATAGCCAGCTGCTGTCGCGTCCTGACGGTTCCATGCTGTTGATCGTGCCGGAAGAATGCCGTGGCAATGAGCGCGTCTGGCAGTACCTGCAAGGCCTGACCAGCTCTGGCGGCCTGATCCGCGAAGTGAAAGTTTTCGATCTCAAGCAGAGCATGCAGAATGGTGGTGGCCCGGCTTGCCTGCGGTTGCGCGTCGCACTCAACGAAACCGAGCTGGCGGCCGTCAACCAAGGGGTTATCATGACGGCACCGTTGTACGGCACATTGACCGAATGGGTCGACAAGCACTATCGCGACCGCATGACCGAAAACGATCTGGCGGACCCGCAATTGCTGCTTGAGTGCCGGACGGCACTGGATGAACTGACGCAAATCCTTAAACTGGGCGCGGTTTATCCATTCCAGATCAATTGAACGTCGGCGCATTCTTGAATTGAATGCGCCGCGCTATCTCCAGACGAGAGCGTAAAACATGAGCGATACCCTGCAGCTGATCCTTGAAGACACCGACGGCACGCAACTGGAAACTTCCTGCACCCGCGTCGCGGTCATGTGGCAAGGCAAAGAGCTGTGGATCCAGCAGGACGGCCGTGGCCAACTGCTGATCGGCGTGGACGTCGAAGAGGGTGACGCTGAATACGCCAACCTGCTGCTGCGCCCATTGGCGACTAATCTGGTAAGTCTGCAACTGGAGATGGAACCGGCTGAAATCGGTGATGATGAGGACCACGTACACGGCCCGGATTGCAATCACGACCACTAAGGAAACCGCTCTATGCTCGCCCTCGGCAAACTGCTTGAACTGACCCTCGCCGGCCGCGAACCGGCGGAGAAGACTCAACTGACTGTCGAAGGCGTGCGCATGCGCTGGTTGAGCGAAGGTGCGCTGGAAGTCCGGCCACCCGAGGCTCGCGACAACGGCCTGGACCTGCTGCTGTCGGCAGGCATCCATGGCAACGAAACAGCGCCGATCGAGTTGCTCGATCGCCTGTTGCATGACATCGCCCGCGGTGACTTGAAGCCGCGCGCACGTATTCTGTTCCTGTTCGGCAACCCGGAAGCGATTCGCAAAGGCGAGCGTTTCATCGAACAGGACGTCAACCGGCTGTTCAACGGCCGTCACGAACAAAGCAGCGGCTCAGAAGCCTTGCGCGCGTGTGAGCTGGAGCGGCTGGCGGCGAGTTTCTTCAGCCTCCCGGACCGCAGCCGTTTGCACTACGACCTGCACACGGCGATTCGCGGCTCGAAGATTGAGCAATTCGCGTTGTACCCCTGGAAAGAAGATCGACAGCATTCCCGTCAGGAACTGGCTCGCCTGCGCGCCGCTGGCATGGAAGCGGTGCTGCTGCAAAACAAGCCGTCCATCGTGTTCAGCTCGTATACCTATGACAAGCTCGGTGCCGAGTCCTTCACCCTCGAACTGGGCAAGGCAAGACCGTTTGGACAGAACGATGGGGTCAACGTCAGCCTGCTTGAAGCCCGCCTGAAGCAGATCATCGAAGGCACCGAGCCGGCAATGACCGATGAAGGGCTGGAAGGCTTGCAGCTGTTCAGCGTCGCGCGGGAAGTCATCAAGCACAGCGATAGCTTCCGCTTGAACCTGCCGGCAGACATTGAAAACTTTTCGGAGTTGAAAGTGGGGTATGTGCTGGCCGAGGATATCGCCAATACCCGCTGGGTCATTGAAGAGAAGGGCGCCCGGATCATCTTCCCGAACCCCAAGGTCAAGAACGGCCTGCGCGCCGGCATCCTGATCGTGCCGACCACCGACGAAAACCTGGCTTAAGCACAACACATAATAAATGTGGGAGCGGGCTTGCTCGCGAAAGCGGACTGACAGTCAACAAATGCGTTGAATGTTAAAC